>CAWEOG010000037.1:0-168159 GCA_963810595.1 Bryobacterales bacterium
GTCGGGTCTGGTAGTTCCCCGCCATTCGGCAGAATGCAACGCTGATAATACGGCACGACATTCATGCGACGGTAGAAATTGTCCGCGAATGCTCTTGCCGTTGAAATGCTCCAAAAAGCGCATCCATAGGACAGGCAATGTGTTGGGAAGAAGGGTAGCCTATCGCGCTGGCGCGTCAGCTTGTTTGGGGGGAACTTTCCTCTCAGACGATCCTCGATGCTGTGTGTCTGTCCTTCCTCAATCCACCCTTCCTTGTAGTGGACGACCATATTTCGCAGCTTTATCAGTGTTGTTGTATCTTGATATGGATTCTGGGCCTTCTCCAAGGCGGCCCTCCGACAAACAGCAAGAGCTAAGTCGAAATTTCTTCAACAATTGGCAAATGCTTCCGGTCGACTCCCCCCAGACTGCCCTCAGCGCATCTTCATCGAATTCGCTCAATCCCGGGAAAGCCTTCGGGTGGTCCATAACCATTAAGAAAAACTCGTTGACGCTTGCCTCCAGAAAGGCAACAGAAAATACGATTGCGCCCAACACTTGGCTCCGGTTCTCCATTTCCGCGTTTGGGTTCCCCCCTTCCTCCAGCTTATGACTGCGAAGTGCAAAGAGCATCGCAGCGTGGAGATGATTCGCGGGAAAAATGGCTGAACGACCGCGACTGGACAATTGCCGAGTCGTCCAGGTGAGCGCCGAGGTTCTGAACCCCAGACTAGCGTCTTGAGGCTCCGGAGCGTTCGCCATTCCCTATTGATTACCACACAACAACCACTCCATTGGAGGGTTTTGTCCTGGCGAAAGCGACCGATGCCGTGAATGGCAATGAAATCTCCTATAATCAAGCAGATACGTCCAAGATCTGCCGCAATAAACCGCCCACCGAGGCGGTTTAAACGCCAAAATCGGTCTGAAACAACCGCCAGCCCTTCTCTTCGTACCTGGCTAAGTACCTGCGGAGCATACCCAACCCGTGTGGGGTGGGCCTTCCCCGCCAGATTCTTGCTGATTGAAGCGGACAACTCACATGCTACCGACAGATCGTGCATGGTGCGAGAGAGTATCGCTTCTGAAATGAGGTATAATCCCCCTGTTCTCAAGTCCTAGTGCAAGAGGAGGTTCAGCGTTGGGCTTTCGCGACAACTTCATCGACGGAGACGTACTTGCTCTCCCCGGTAGGCACACGGCAGCGAACCTTCGCTGAATGGTCTCTGGAAAACACTGTTGACTCCGGTCTTCGGGCGAATCAGAAACAACTTCAGGCGTTACGAGAAAACTTATCTTCAGCGTTCCAGGCTGGTATCTCTAGGCTGGAGCAGAGTCAGATCCAGTCCGCGAAGTTGTTGCAGCGCGAATTTCTAATACCAGACGCAGCAAATCGCCGACGTCGTCGATCACGCGTCCGTTGACGTCGCGCCCAGCGGTGCAGAGTGCCTGCGATTACCTAGGAGGTCATCTCTGTAAGTCCGATGGGCAATTGAGAGACAGACTGAGATTTCGCAGCAGCTTTTGCAGATTCTCCTCAACGCACTTGATAACACCTCGCGCCAGTATTGGGAACAAGGGGTGAAGTGCTATGAGACGGCTGAGTACGGTCTAGCGAAGGAACGCTTCAACCGAGCGCTAGACGCTAACCGGACCAACTATTTCGCCTATCAGTACCTGGGCTTCATCGCGGTACAAGCAGAAGAATCCGAGGAGGCGCTCAAGAGTTTCGGGCTGGCGAGGAAGTTCGCGGAAAGCGGGTATCACCGGGCGTTGGCGCTGTCCCATTTGGCCAGGACCTACAACGCGGTCGGGAATCTTCCTCAGGCGGTTGAATCATCGGTCGAGGCGGCCGAATCCTGCACCCGACCATGCGAAGTTTTGGTACGAGTGCGCAGTTTTTCGTGTGCGAACTCTCGATGGCGATCAGGCTATTGATTGTCTCCGGAAAGCCATTAGTATCGACTGGACGTATTGGTCTATTTGCTCCAGCGATGGCAACCTTGAGCCCATTCGCGCGAGAGTCCACCATCTGCTGAGCGATATGCGAGAAGAGCAACGGAAGATCGCTCGGCAGAAACTTGACAGCTTCGCCCATGCCATGAAGATGCTGGATGGGATGCAAATTGCTGCAGAGGTCCTTGAGTGGCAGAAGAAGCTAGATGACTGTGAGGGCATGTATCGCGAAGGCATGGTTTTCTGCTCATAGGAATCTCGTTCAGCCTTGCCGCGATGGCCAAAGGAAAGCCCTCGAAACTGCAGCGAAGATTTTGGAGCAACGCATCAGCGACAACCGCGATGCACTTCGCATGGCGCGTGCTAAACAGTTACAGGAAGTCTCTAGAGCAACCAGCCAAGTCTCCAGCGTCGAGAGCAAGGCAGTTGAGACGTCGAATTCCTACACGGGCGGGTTCGGCGCCGGTGGCTGCATCGGGTTGAGTGTGATCCTGCTGGGCACGTATTTCTGCTTCATGATGATGAACGTTGGCGTAGATGCCGCCTCGCGAGAATTTGGGAGTCTGCCTCTCCCGTGGCGCTGATCATCCTTGTGGCTTTCCTTTTGAGAGGTCCCTTTTTGAAGTACTTCAAGGCGACATTGCCGGCCCAAACCATCCGGTCACAACTCCCTGAACTCAGACGAGAGGCGGAACGCGTGAGGACCGAATCTGAAGGGCGCCTTGCCCACGAGACAGAAAGACTGGATCAGGAAGCCGTGCGGTTGAAGGGCCATCTGGAAGAGTGCCGGAGTGCCCTCGCAGATTAGTCCTTACCTTCTTACGCCGTGCGATCACCGTAGTGGCACTCCAGTCCTTCTCTGCCGCACAGCAACTAAGCCCTCCCCGCAAAGCGGAGTACTCCAGCGAGTACGCCTGGCTGGAACCCCACCGGTGCCATGCAGGAGGGTGCTTTCGCGGCGGTGGTGCTCGGTTGGAGACACCTCACCGTCCGTGCCGCCGAAAGCCGGGCGTTGCTATCGGCTTTGGGCTTGCCTGAACTCCTCAACTTGCCGGCACGATCTTCCTTCGCGCCCACCAGATCACCAGGGCTCCCAGACCTACCGCTAGCGCGGCTCCCAGGAGGCCGTTGGCGGCCATTCCGGGGGCGGGCTGCTCGAATAGGGTTATGGCTCGCTCTAGCGATAGGGCCCAGTAAATTCCTACCAGCAGGCTTATGACGTCCGCTGATTGCGTTTTCCAGAAGATGTAGAGCACCGCCAGCAGCAGCAGCCTTCCCGGCAGCTCGAAGAGCACCTGAATTGGCGTTAGCGAGACGCTGATGGCGGCGGCCAGGGCCAGGGCCAGCAGCAGGATCAGGAAGTTTCTCGGGCGCAGGTAGCGCAAGCCCAGGGCCAACAATACGCCGGCCGCGATCAGGTAGAGCAGAATCAGCATGAAGGGGGCTACCGCCGCTCCCAGCCCGGGCACCAGTACATCGACCCCGGTTAGCTGGCGCACGTCTAGCGACAAACGAGTCCCCGGCATCAGCGCCGCCAGGCTTCCTCCGGCCGCCAGCGCTCCGGCCAGCGCCAGCGCCACGGCTGCGGCGCTCACTAGCGACGGTCGGCTTAGCGGCCGGCGGCCTAGACCCGCCTCGGCGAATATCTGGAAAACGATTCCCGAGGCAAAAGCTGCCGCTACCGCCAGGACCAGGGCGATAATCAGCCCCACCAGCGCCATCACGCGGAAGGTTTCGATGGGTATGGCCGTGTTGTAGGCGGAATAAAAGCGCGGCAAGGCGTTGATTGTGGAAAGGATGAAATACAGCGCTCCCGCTGCGCCTAGAATTCCGAAGATTTTCCAGGGCATGCTCTCGAAGCCCTCGCGGCGGCGGGCCCCCAGACGCTTCACGAACAGCACCAGCAGCGGCAGCGCCAGGGCTCCCAGCAGCGCGATGAACAGGTAGCGGTAGAGGCGCGGACGGTGGTAGTCGCGGACCCATTCTTCCGGCAGCTTGATGAAGCGCCGGAAGGTGGAGGGCTTGTCGCCCAGTACCTCCAGCGATATCCGCGCCTTGGCTTCGCCGGCGGCGAAACGGGTGTCTTCCCAGACGAAGGTGTGGTCGGTGCGGTTGTCTCTTTTGTTGACGCTGGAATCCACCAGGTGATAGTTCGCGAGGTCTACGTCGACGCTGGTCGCTCAGGTATTTTTCGGCGATGGCGCGCGCAGCTTCCGGCGTGAGGTTTGCTCCGGGGGCTTTCTCGTCCAGGGCGAGATCGGAGCGGATGAACTTGCCGTTCTGGTCGATGAAGAAGCGCCACTCTTCCTTTTGCAGCGAGCGGAACAGGCGGGTGGACCAGACTCCGGTGAGCGTCCGCTGGCGCAGGATTTCGTCGGCCTTCGCCGCGCCCACCTTCTCTCGCAGGTATTCGAGCGCGTCGGTGTCGATGTTGGAGAGGAACTCGGTGGTGTGGCGCCAGTCGGCGGGGTTGAGCCCGCTTTGGCGCGCGGCGTCCAGCGCCAACCGTTCCGCCGTGCCCCGATCGATGCGCACTTGGACGAATGAGGCGAATTCGTGCCGGGGCAGCAGCAGGGCGCCGCCCAGTACGGCCGCCGTCGCGAGCAACACGGCAACGGGCCAGCGCCGTCGAGCGGGCGCTTCGGTCTCGATGGCGGCCTGTTCCTGTTCGGCAACGGCGGGTTCTTCGGTTTCTTCCTCAGGCGGCTCTTCCACCGGCACCGGCTGCTCGAGAAAGCCTTTGTTGCGCCGGTAGTGAACCAGCGAGACGGAGAACGGCAGCAGCACCAGCCCCGCCACCAGCAGCCCGGCGACCCAGAAATAAAGGTTGCCGGATTGGAACAGGAACATGCCGATGAACACGGCGTCCACGGTGTAGTGCCAGATGAGCGTGGCCAGAATGCCGAAGCGCAGCAACACCAGGCCGGCCACAATTCCGATGAGGCCCACTTCCACGCCGCGAATCCAGGCCGGCTCCTGCGGATAGTTGGCGTGCAGGAATCCCCAGATGAAGGCCGGCACGATTACCGCCACCCAGCGCGATTTGGTGGTCTTCAGCAGCAGCGGGATGGCGAACAGGCGGAACCAGAACTCCTCCGAAGTGGCCGCCAGCAGGGAGATGGTGAGCGGATACAGCCACGGCACCCAGGTCCCCAGCATGTCGGAATAGGGCACGTCCTGCGGGCTCCACACGCCGAACTTCGTGCCGACGACGTAGAAGGCCGTCACGAACGTGATGTGGCCGGCGGCCAGCGCGTAGCCGGCCACCGACGAACGGAAGAAATCTTTCGTCTTCAGCGCGGAGGTGGAAATGGAGAAGCGTAGGGGAATCAGCTTGGGGAAGCGTTTGAAATACAGCAGGTCTCCCGGCGCGGCGGCCAGGATGATGTAGAAGAACACGAACACACCGGTGCCCACCCCCTCCAGCAGGCCAAACGACACGGATTGCCAGAAGGGCGAGCTGGTGGGCATTCCGTTGATGAAAAACGGCAGGCTGTTCCATTCCGAAATGACATTCAGGCCGGCGACCACCAGCGTCAGCGTCAGCAGCGGCTTCCAGCGGATTTCGCGGTGCATCAGCGCCTGCACCAGCACCACCAGGGCCGCCAGCACCAGCAGAACGAAAAATACCAGGGCGATTTGGGTGTACAGATCGTTGCGCGAACGCATCTGGGCGAAGTCGCGCTGCCACTGTTCGGGCACGTGCAGGAAGAAGCTGTAGGAACCCACTTCCCCGCCCTGGACGGTGATGGAACGGCGCAGTTTTCCGTCCTTGGCGGCGAAGTCCTGGCGCTCCCAGGTGAAGTCGTAGTCCAGACGGTTGGGCCGCGCCTGCTGCTTTTCCTCGATCAGCTTGTAGGGCTCGCTGGTTTGCGATTTCAGGAACTGCTCGGCCCGGGCGCGCGCTTCATCGATGGTGAGCCTGGCGCCGGGGGCGCTTTCGTCGATGGTGTGATCGAAACCGATGAGCTTGCCGGAGGGGCTGAGCTCGACCGCGAACTCTTCTTTGCGGGGCGGCTGGAACCAGCGGGCGCGCCACTTCCAGACGGGCACCTCGGCGGCCATCAGCTTGTTGGCCTGGTCGAGGCCCAGCTCGCGCTCGAGGTAGAACTGGGCGTTGGTGTCGGGCGAGAACAGGGTCAGGTTGTGATAGCCGGCCGGGTTGTAGCCGTGGGCCTTCAGGAACTCGGCGGCGCGGGCCGTGACCTGGTCTTTTGAAAGTTCCAGCTTGATGGACGCCTGGGGAAAGGCGCGGGCGTAGTTGTATTTGACGTAGACGGCGCAAACGACGATCAGGGCGGCGCAGATGAGGAGCAGCCGGTGGTCGTTCCGGTCGAGTCGCAGCTTGGACATGAAGCCTCCGTGCCACCGCGGGGTGTAGCTGACCAATTGAGGTTATCGCAAAGCGGGCGAGGGAGGCCAGCGTGCAGGCAAGCCCGAACAGCGGCGGCTGTAAGCCGGCCCCACATCACGCCGGGTTTTGCGCCTCTCGGGTGGGCTGCGGTGCGGTTGGATGGTTTTGCGTCCCCGGATTGGCTACCGATCCTTTAGGATGGATGTAGGACAGATCTGATCGTATATTAACTGACTGATATCTAACGGCTGGCGGTTGACGGACCGATTCGGTCGGGGTTATGCTGGATATGGGACTGTTAAGGTCGCATATAGTTCATGCTGAAACTGACCAAGAAGGCGGATTACGGGTTGATCGCGTTGAAGCACCTCGCCGTGCAACAGACGGCACAGCAGGAAAGCACCAGCGCCAAAGAGATCGCCGACTCGTACCACATTCCGCTGCCGCTCCTGTCGAAGGTGCTGCAGCGGCTGGTCAGGCACGGTTTTCTGCAGTCGGAACACGGCACCAACGGTGGGTACCGGCTGGCGCGCGATTCCAGGACCATCAGCGCGCTGGAAGTGGTGAGGGCGATGGATGGCCCCATCATACTGACCTCCTGTTTCACCGGGCACGGTGATTGCGACCAGTCCGAGAACGATGCACAGTGCGGGAGCCCTTGCGAAAGATCCACGAAGCGATCCTGGGCCTACTGGCGAACATCACCATCTGGGACATGAGCGCAGGATGAGTCGTTGGAAGGCGCGGCGGGCTTTGCGGAACGCCATCGACGACGCGAGATCAAGCGCAGATCGGCCGCTGCACGTATTGAGGAGTTCTTAAGGAAGCGCGAAACATGAAATTGCCGATCTACTGGACAACCACGCCACCACGCCGGTCGACCCGCGAGTGCTGGAGGCGATGATGCCGTACTTGACCGACGACTTTCGGCAACGCCGCCAGCCGCAACCACTCCTTCGGCTGGAAGGCGGAGGAGGCCGTCGAGAAGGCCCGCAAGCAGCTTGCGACGGGCGATCGGCGCCACCGCCAAGGAGATGATCTTCACCAGCGGCGCCACCGAGTCGAACAACCTGGCGATCAAGGGCGTCGCGGAGATGTACGCCCAGAAGGGCAACCACATCATCACCGCGGCCACCGAGCACAAGGCGGTGCTGGACACCTGCAAGCGGCTGGAAAAGCACGGCTGCCGGGTGACCTATCTGCCGGTGCAGCCGAACGGGCTGATCGATCTGGACATGCTGCGGGACGCCATCACCGACAAGACGATCCTGATCAGCATCATGTACGCCAACAACGAGATCGGCGTGATTCAGCCGATTCGCGAGATTGGCAAGATCGCCCGCGAGAAGAGGCGTGCTGTTCCACACCGACGCCGTGCAGGCGTTCGGCAAGGTTCCCGTGAACGTCAACGACGAGCAACATCGACCTGCTTTCGTTCACGGCGCACAAGATTTACGGTCCCAAGGGCGTCGGCGCGCTGTACGTCCGGCGGCGCAACCCGCGCGTGCAGATCACCGCCCAGATGGACGGCGGCGGCCACGAGCGCGGCATGCGCTCCGGCACGCTGAACGTCCCGGGCATCGTCGGCTTCGGCGCCGCGGCCGAGATCTGCCACTCGGGGATGGCGGAAGAGAGCGCACGGCTGCGGGGCCTGCGGGACAGGCTGCGGGACGAAGCTGGAAAGCGAACTGGACGAAGTCTACATCAACGGCACCATGGAAAGCCGGCTGCCGAACAACCTGAACATGAGCTTCGCCTACGTCGAGGGCGAGTCGCTGCTGATGGGCATCAACGACATCGCGGTTTCCAGCGGTTCGGCGTGCACTTCGGCGACGCTCGAGCCGAGCTACGTTCTGAAGGCCTTGGGCGCCGGCGACGATCTGGCGCACTCCTCCATCCGTTTCGGCATCGGCCGTTTCAACACGGAAGAGGAGATCGATTACGTCGGCTCAGCGGGTGGTGGACGTGGTGAAGAAGCTGCGCGAGCTTTCGCCGCTGTACGAGATGGCGAAGGAAGGCATTGATCTGACGCAAGGTCCAGTGGGCCGCTCATTAGGAGACCGGCTGGGTAACCGGTGGTAGTGAAGAGTATTCGGAGAGGATGGAACACACATGGCTTATTCGGACAAGGTTCTGGACCATTACAACAATCCGCGCAACGTCGGTTCGCTGGACAAGACCGACAGCAACGTGGGCACCGGAATGGTGGGCGCGCCGGAGTGCGGCGACGTGATGAAACTGCAGATCAAGGTCGACCCGGCATCCGGCGTCATCGAAGACGCCAAGTTCAAGACCTTTGGTTGCGGCAGCGCCATTGCCAGCTCTTCGCTGGCGACTGAGATGCTGAAGGGCAAGACGGTGGATGAAGCCCTGATCGATCAAGAACACCGAGATCGTCAGTGAGCTGAGCCTGCCGCCGGTAAAGATTCACTGTTCGGTGCTGGCGGAAGACGCCATCAAGGCGGCGATCGCCGACTACAGGAAGAAGACGGCGCCCGTCGAAACCACGGTTCAGACGGCCTGACGGCGTCGGCCGGGTGTGATGTCCCAGCCTGCGTGCATCGTCTCGTAGAATGGATGGAAGGACATGATTGAGGTAACGCCAAAGGCGGTTGAGAAGATAAAGGAAGCGTTCCGCCGCGAAGGTGTGACGGAGGGCGGCTTGCGGCTTGGCGTGCAGGGCGGGGGCTGCTCCGGGCTTGAGTTACCAGTTCCGCTTCGAGCCGAAGCCCAGACCCACCGACAAGATCTTCGATTTCGGCGACGTGCACATCTTCGTCGACCCGAAGAGTTTTGTCTACCTGGACGGGATGAAGCTCGACTGGAAAGATACGCTGATCCACTCGGGCTTTTCCTTTGAGAATCCCCACGCCACGCGCGCTTGCGGTTGCGGAACCTCCTTCTCGGCATAGATGGAAAACCATAATTGTTGGCAGTGCGGACATACGGCTGAGAGACTCGCTCTTCTGCCGGTACTGCAACTACGCTTCAACCGCCTGAAACCGATTACTACCGTTTTTCGGCCTCGAACCGAAGCTGTCGCTCGACGTCAAGGATTTACAGGAACGGTTCTACCGGCTAAGCCGGACCATCCACCCGGACCATTACACGCGGGCATCGGGCCAGGAGCGGCTTTATTCGCTTGAGGCCACGTCCATTCTCAATGACAGCTATCGCACGCTGCGGGACCCCATCGCCCGTGCGGAATACGTCCTGCGGCAGAGAGGGTTCCCCATCGGCGAGCAGCGCACGAAAGACGTCCCCGCCGACTCTGCTGGAGGAAGTGTTCGAGTTGAACATGGCGCTCGAGGAGTTGCGGGACGGAGACGAAACGACGCGGCCGCAACTGCAGGAGTCGCTCGATAAGTTCGTGACCATGCGAAGCAGCGTGGATGCGGAGCTCGAGGAACTGTTCCGCGAGCACGACCAGGCTGACAGCGACGAGAAGAAGCGCGAAGTTCTGGGCCGGATCCGTGGCTTGCTGAATCGCCGCCGGTACATACAGAACCTGGTCCGCGACGTCGAGCGTGAGCTTGCGCCCTCGGTCTGAGGCTCATTCTCTAAGTCGCGATAGCGACCTTCTTCCGCCCGGTTGCAGACCTGACCTGAAAGGACGAGCATGCCTTCCACATTCCAAATCGACTTTGGCGCGCAAAAGCAACGGAAGAAATCCCGCATTGTCGGAATCGACCTGGGGACCACCAACAGCCTGGTGGCCTATCTGGATCTGACTGCCCCCAAGATCATTCCGGGCGCCGACGGGCAAGGCATGGTGCCCAGCGTCGTTTCGGCCGACCGGCGACGGGAGCTTTGTCGTCGGCGAACCGGCGCGCCAGCTGCTCATCGACGCGCCCCGAACGCACCGTCTACTCGGTGAAGCGCCTGATGGGCCGCGGCTTGGCGGACGTGCGAGACGAAATCAAGCTGTTCCCCTTCCGCTTCGCCGAGGGCAGCGAATCGGTGTTGCGCCTCCAGCTGGGCGAGCGGACGCTGACGCCCACCGGAAGTATCGGCGCAGGTTCTGCTGCAGTTGAAGCGGAATGCCGAGGCGTACCTGGGCGAGCCGGTCACCAAGGCGGTCATCACCGTTCCCGCCTACTTCAACGACGCGCAGCGGCAGGCCACCAAGGACGCCGGACGAATCGCCGGCCTGGAGGTGCTGCGGCTGGTGAACGAGCCGACGGCCGCGTCGCTGGCCTACGGCCTGGACAAGCGGCAGGAAGGCACCATCGCGGTCTACGACCTGGGCGGCGGCACCTTCGACATCTCGATTCTGCGCATCCACGACGGCATCTTCGAGGTGCTGGCCACCAACGGCGACACGCACCTGGGCGGCGACGACATCGACAACCGGCTGCTGCGAAATCGCGCTCGAAGATATCCGCTCGGAGTGGGGCGAGGATATTTCGGACTCGCGGCGAGGCGGTGCAGATGCTGCGGCGCGCGGTCGATTGAAGCCAAGGAGCAGCTCTCGCTGGCGCCGTCCACCAACATCGAGTTCGAGTTCGGCGGCCGCGAGCTACCGGCGCGAGATGAGCCGCGAGCTGTTCGAAGAACTCATCCAGGACATCGTCAGCCGCACCCTCGGGCCCTGCCGCCAGTGCCTGGAAGACGCGCAAGTGAAGCCCGAACAGATCGACGAAGTGGTGCTGGTGGGCGGCTCGACGCGCATTCCGCTGGTGCGCCGGGCGGTGGAGAACCTGTTTCGCGCCAAGCCGCACACCGAGCTCAATCCCGAGGAAGTGGTGGCGCTGGGCGCCGCGGTGCAGGCCGGCATCCTGGCGGGCGAGGTGACGGACAAGCTGCTGCTGGACGTAACGCCGCTTTCGCTCGGCATCGAGACGATGGGCGGCGTGGTGTCGAAGCTGATTCACCGCAACTCCACCATCCCCGCCAGCGCCACCGAGATGTTCACCACCTCGGTGGACGGCCAGAGCAACGTGCTGATTCACGTGCTGCAGGGCGAGCGCGAGATGGTGAAGGACTGCCGCAGCCTGGCGCGCTTCGACCTGAAAGGCATCGACCCGATGCCCGCCGGCATGGCGCGCATCGAAGTGCGCTTCCTGATCGACGCCAACGGCATTCTGAACGTCACCGCGCGCGACACGCGCACCGGCCGCGAGCAGAGCGTGGAAGTGAAGCCGTCCTACGGGCTGACCGACGAGCAGGTGGAGGCGATGATCCTGGAATCGTACGAGAAGGCGGAGGACGATTTCAAGGAACGCCAGGTGCGGGAGGCGCGGGTGGAAGCCGACAACGTTCTGCGCGCGCTCGAAAAGGCCAAGCAAAGCGACGCGTGGATGGAGCTTTCCGACGGCGACCGGCAGGCCATCGACGCCGCGAACAACCAACTGCTGCTGGCGTACCACAGCGACAACCACAACCTGATTCGCGCCAAGATCGAAGAGCTGGACCTGACGGCGCGCAAGCTGGCCGAGACCATGATGAACACCGCCGTCCGCTCGGCCCTGAAGGGCACCAAGCTCTAAAGAGTTTGCGCTAGGAGGGATAAATGTCCGCACTCACCTGGAACGACGCCACAGACATTGCGATTACTCTGTACGACAAGTTCCCCGACGTCGATCCGCTGACGGTGCGCTTCACCGATCTGCACCGTTACGTCACCGAGCTCGAAGAGTTCGACGACGACCCGGCCGCCTCGACCGAAGGCAAACTGGAAGCCATTCAGATGGCCTGGCGCGAAGAGTGGGAAGAGGACGAATAACCACCGGCCGCCGCTCCAACCTCACTTGAGGAAGTCTTCGCGAATGGGGTGAAACGTATCCACCAGGCGAGCGCTTTCCGAGAGCAGTTGGATGGAATGCGGCACGCCGGGCGGCACCGCGAACAGGTCGCCCGCGCCGAGCTTCTCGGGGGGCTGGCCTTCGCTCAGGAACAACACTTCTCCCGCCGCGATGTAGGTGATCTGTTCGTGGGGGTGGGAGTGAAACGGGTCGGCCGCCTTCCACGGGCCTCCGGCGATATCGAGAACCACCGTCATCAATTCACCGGTGCGAATGATGCGGCGCGTGAAGCCTTCGCGGAACTCCTCGCCGGGCGTGTCGGCGGTGTTCATCACCATGGTTGTTTGCTTCGCGTGGAGCATAGAAGTAGTTTCTCAGGTTCGCGGGCGGCGCGGCTGGCGGCCTCGGTATAATTGGGGCCAGAGGGTTTATGCCTTCATCTCTGAGCGCGCGCCTGGCGCTGGTGGGGCTGTTGGCATGCGCGATCGCCGACGCCCAGGTGATGTTGACCGGCCGGGTCGTGGACGAGAACGAGGCGCCCGTGGCGGATGCACGCGTTTCGGCGCAAGCGGAGGGTCAAAGCCCGCTCGAAGCCTACAGCGGACCGTCAGGCATCTTCCGTATTCCGCTTCCCGGCCCCGGACACTACCTGCTGAGCGTGACGCATACCGGGTACTTCCAGTTGCTGGGCCAACCGGTGGACGTCGGCGAGAGCGGCACCGAGTTGACGCTGGTGCTGAACCCGCAGCACGAGGTGTTTCAAAGCGTCACCGTGGGCGAATTGCCGTCGCCGGTGGACCCCGCCGATACCAGCCGCGAACAGCACCTGAGCGGAACCGAAATCAACAACATCCCGTATCCGTCCAGCCATAGCCTTCGAAACGCCATGAAAGTGGTGCCCGGCGTCGTCCAGGATCCGTCCGGCGGGCTGCACTTCCACGGCGGTGCGGAATATCAGACCGAGTACACGCTTAACGGCTTCGACATCTCCGACCCCATCGACGGCCGTTACTCGACACGGCTGGCGGTGGAAGGGATGCGCTCGCTCAACCTGGTTTCCTCGCGGGAATCTCCACAATATGGACGAGGCTCGGCGGGGACCCTGAACATTCAGACCGAAAACGGAACCGATGAATACCACGTCACGGGGACCAACTTCATTCCGGGAATAGACTCACGTTCCGGCGTGAGGCTCGGACACTGGACACCACGAGCCGGCGTTTCCGGCCCTCTCAAAAAGGGTCGCGCCTGGTTCTCGGACAGCTTCAACGGGGAATACAACAGCGGCTTCGTCCCCGATCTGCCAAAGGGCCAGAACACCAATAACCTGTGGTCCGCCGGCAATCTGTTTCACACGCAGGTCAATCTTACTGCCGGAAATATCCTGTACGCCGACCTGTTGAGCAACTTCGACCACCAGTCGCATTTCGGGCTGGGCGCGCTGGATCCGGTCTCGACCACCTCGGCGCTGCTCGCGAGTGAGTGGTTCACCAGCGTAAAGGACACTCAGTCGTGGGCGGATGGAAGCCTGCTGGAGTTTGGCTTCGGATGGCAGCGCGTTTATCACCGCAGGGTGCCGGAAGGCGACAACCCTTACGTCATGGCGCCCAGCGGGCGCAGCGGCAATTATTTCGTGGATTCCATCGAGCACGCCCGGCGCCAGCAGGTTTTTGTGAACTACTTCCCGAAGAGTTTTCATTTCGGCGGCGTGCATCAGCTTCAATTCGGCGCCGACGGCGAGTATCTCAGCTATACCGCCCACAATATGAGGACCGGCTACGAAATCATCGGGCTCTCCGGCCTGCCGCTGTTCACCACCACGTTCCAGGGCAGCGGAAATATCGCCAACAGCAGCACCAACCAGGCGGCCTATGTAAACGATCACTGGCAGCCGTGGGAGCGGGTGACGCTGGACGTCGGATTCCGCGAAGACTGGGACGATCTGGTGGGGCGGGCGTCTGTTTCGCCGCGCGCCTCGGTGGCCTTTGCGCCATTCCATGACGCCCGGACGAAGCTTACCGGCGGCTATTCCGTAGTGCACGACGCGACCAACCTTTCGTTTTTCAGCCGTCCGCTCGACCAGCAAAGCATCACCGTGCCGTATTCGTCCGACGGAACGCCCGGCGCACCTTTGGTGACGACGTTTCTCGCCGGCAATCATCTGCGGCTGCCGCGGTACACCAAGTGGAGCGCGGGCGTGGAGCGGGATTTCGGCCACCGGATGCACGCCAAGCTCGAATGGCTGCGCAAGCGGGGCCGCGATGGCTTTGTGTATGCCCCGCCGGGCGAACCCGGGCCAGTTCGCCACCAGCGTCTGGTGCTGGGCTACGGATTCGGCGGGAATTATGAATTGACCAACCGGCGCCGCGACGCCTACGACGAGGTTTCGCTGTCCATCCGCCAGTCGTTCGGCGAACAGTACGGCTGGATGGCCAGCTACGTCCGCTCGCGGGATGTTTCCAATGCCGTGCTGGATGTCAACGTGGACCAACCCCTGCAGGTGCTGGACAACTTCGGCCGGGCGCCCTGGGACTCTCCCAACCGCTTCCTGGGCTGGGGCTATTTCCCGTTGTTCACAAAAAATTGGGCGGCCGCGTTCCTGCTGGACTGGCGCAGCGGTTTCCCGTTCGCCGTTACCGACGATGCGGGAACCGTGGTAGGCCCGGTCGATTCCCACCGCTTCCCCGATGAGTTCGCGCTCAACTTCTCCATCGAGCGGCGGCTCACCTTCGGAGGCTTTCGGTTCGCGGTTCGCGGCGGATGTAATAATATAACCGACCACGCAAATCCGACCGCCGTCAACGCCGTCATCGGCTCGCCGGACTATCTCCACTTTTACGGCCTGGAGGGCCGGCACTTCGTAATTCGAATCCGGATTTTCGGGCGGGCGAGACATTAGGTCGGAGGCAGCCTTAACTGGGGGGACACACGTGGCAATAGCGAGCATGAATCCGGCTACGGGCGAGACACTGAGAATCTTCGAACCCCACTCGTGGGAACAAACACAAAACCGGCTGAAGGCAGCCGCCGCGGCGTTCGATTCCTGGCGGCGCACCACGTTTGCCGCGCGCGGCGCCAGGATGTCCGCGGCGGCCGGAATCCTGGAAGCGGACGCCGAGAAGCTGGCCGCCATTATCACCAGCGAGATGGGCAAACCTATCACCGAGGCAGTTTCCGAGGTGCGCAAGTGCGCCTGGGTTTGCCGGTTCTATGCCGACAACGCGGAAGCGTTTCTCCGCGGACGAAGAAGCCGCCAGCGACGCCCGCCGCAGCTTTGTCCGCTTTCAGCCGCTGGGGGCCATACTGGCCGTCATGCCGTGGAACTTTCCGTTCTGGCAGGTCTTCCGCTTCGCGGCTCCGGCGCTGATGGCCGCCAACGTCGGGCTTTTGAAACACGCCTCCAACGTCCCGCAATGTGCCCTGGCCATTGAAGACGTGTTTCGCCGGGCCGGCTTCCCGGACGGTGTCTTCCAGACGCTGCTGATTCCGTCCTCCGAGGTGGCCCGCGTGGTGAAAAGCCCCCAGGTCGCGGCGGTCACGCTAACCGGCAGCGAGCCGGCCGGCAGCGCCGCGGCGGCCGTCGCGGGAAGCGAAATCAAGAAATGCGTCCTCGAGCTGGGCGGCAGCGACCCATTCGTCGTCATGCCGAGCGCCGACCTGGAGGCCGCGGTTTCCACCGCGGTACGGGCCCGCTGCCTGAATACGGGGCAATCCTGCATCGCCGCCAAGCGCTTCCTGGTGCACGACGCCATCGCCGGCGAGTTCGAAGAGCGGTTTGTGCGCAAGATGCGCCAGCTTCGGGTGGGCGATCCGCTCGATGCGTCCACGGAAATTGGACCGCTGGCCACCGCCGACATCCTGGACTCGCTCGCCGAGCAGGTACGCGCGTCGGTTGAAGCCGGCTCGCGCCTGCTAACCGGCGGAGAGCGGCTTCCCCGCCCCGGCTTTTACTTTGCCCCCACCGTGCTGGCGGACGTGCCGCACAGCGCTCCCGCTTACAGCGAAGAGTTGTTCGGGCCGGTGGCCGCGCTTTTCCGGGTGCCGGGCGTGGACGCAGCCATCCGTCTGGCCAACGACACGACGTTCGGCCTGGGGGCCTCGGTGTGGACCACCGACGAAGACGAGCAACGCCAGTTCATTGATGGAATTGAGGCGGGCGCGGTGTTTGTCAACGGAATGGTGAAATCAGATCCGCGCCTGCCGTTCGGCGGCGTGAAACGCTCGGGTTACGGGCGTGAGCTGGGGCAGTTCGGAATTCGCGAGTTCGTCAACATCAAAACGGTCCACATCGCCTGAACCATGCAGCTTCCCGTTACCTTTCGCGCTCTGAGGTATCGCGATTTCCGGCTGTTTTTCGCCGGACAGTTGATTTCGCTCATCGGCACCTGGATGCAAAACGTCGCCCAGGCCTGGCTGGTGTACAAACTGACCGGCTCGTCGGTGCTGCTCGGCCTGGTGGCCTTCTTCTCCCAGATTCCGGTATTCCTGCTGTCTCCTTTGGGCGGCATCGTGGCCGACCGTTACAGCCGCCATCGCGTGGTTATCGCAACCCAGGTGTCATCCATGCTGCTGGCCTTCATCCTGGCCGGCCTCACGCTCAGCGGTTTGGTTCAAATCTGGCACATCATGACGTTGGCGGCCTTGCTCGGTGTCATCAACTCGTTCGACATTCCGGCCCGCCAGGCGTTCATTATCGGCCTGGTAGGAAAAGGCGATCTTATAAACGCCATCGCATTGAATTCCGCCATGTTCAACGCGTCGCGCATCGTCGGTCCCGCAGTGGCGGGAATCCTGGTGGCGACCGTCGGCGAAGGGTGGTGTTTTTTCATCAACGCGGCCAGCTACCTGGCGGTGATCGCCGGCCTGCTGATGATGGGGACGTATCTGCCGACCCAGCAGGCGCACGGACGCTCGGCGCTCTCCGAAATCGCGGAGGGTTTTGCCTTCGCGGTTGGCAAAGCCCCCATCCACACGTTGCTGGTCCTATTGGGAATCCTCAGCCTCATCGGGATGCCGTTTGCCGTGCTGATGCCGATTTTTGCCGACCAGATTCTGCATTCCGGGGCGCAGGGGCTGGGTTGGCTGATGGGCGCCACCGGCATCGGAGCGCTCGCCGGCGCGCTGATTCTGGCCACCCGCCGCAGCGTCCGCGGACTGGGCCGCTGGGTGGCTTTTTCGGCGGCGGCGTTCAGCGTCTCGCTGGTGCTGTTCGGATACTCGCGCTGGTTTTGGGTCTCGCTGGCGACGATGCTGCTCACCGGCTTCGCGATGATGATCGAGATGGGCTCGTCCAATACCCTGATTCAAAGTATGGTGCCCGACAACCTGCGGGGCCGGATCATGGCGATGTATTCGATGATGCTGTTGGGCATGGCGCCGATTGGAGCGTTGCTGGCGGGCATTCTGGCAGACAGGTTCGGCGCGCCTCTGACGGTTGCCGGTGGAGGCGTGCTGTGCCTGGCGGCGTCGGGCGGCTACTGGCTACGGCTGCCCTCCATCCGGGCCGAGGCCCGGCAGATGATTGTGGCCCAGCAACTGGCGGGCGGAGATCCGCCGCAGGAGATCACCGGCGCGGGCATCGCCTACGAGCGTCCAGGCAAGTAGAAATCTAAAATCGCGAACTCTTTTCACCGGAGCTCGAGCGTGCGGATGTCTCCGTCGAGCAGCCGGGCGCGCAGAGAACCGAGACGCTCGAGGTCTTCGCGGATGCGGGGCGCCTGCTGCCCGGCCGCGGCAATCAGCCTCTCGATGGTCGTCAGCAATCCGTCCAGCCGGCGAATCGCTTCCTTCTCCGCGCCGAGCAGCGATTCGCTCACCACGTCCGCCCACTGCGACGCCAGCCTCGAAAGGTTGACGAACACCGCGTCGGAAACCTTGCGTTCGAAATGCCGCTTCACGGCGCCCTTCACGAGCAGCATGGGCACCAGGAACGAGAGCAGTTCCCAGTTGCGGTCGAAGATCTTCCCCACCCGCACATCCGGCGTGCGCGGGATCTCGGCCCGCAGCTCCACTTCGGTGGTTCTCAGCGGTACGCCGAGCGTTTCGAGAACACGGTCGGACAAGCGGTTTCGGAAGTCCTGAAGCGATTGCGAGAGCTGGCGGCTGGTGCGGCGCGCGGGTTCGACAAACTCCTCGCGATGTTTCGCGGAAAGCTCTCCCATTTCGTCGAGCAGCCGGCCGTCAAGCCACTCCTCAAACCGGCCGATTACCACCGCCAGGCTGCGGACCCAGGCCGGGAACTCCGCGTCGAGACCCTTGAGCAGGCGCTCGCGGACGGCAACTTCGTCGGCTCGCAGGAGAGATTCAAATCCGGCGCGGCAGGTGGCCGCGGCGTGCCGGACGATGAGCCGGAGCGCCAGCCGCGTATCGTCAATTGATTCCCGCTCCCCGAGAATCTTCCGCGTCAGCTCTTCCCGCTCGAAATCGGCGACTTCCGCGGATCGGAGAGCCACATTCAGATAACCGGCGCATTCCGCGAGCAACGATTCGAGTTTATGCCGGAGGATGGCCGCGTGCTGCTCGGCCGCCTCCGCCCGCACTCGCGACAACAACTCCCGATCCAGCTTCATTCGCAGATTCTCAAAACCCGGACGCACCGAATAGGGGAACACCGGGATGGAACCGTTCCACGATCGCGCGAGCTGCCGGCGGACGAAGTCCTCCACCTGCTCTCGCTCGATCTCTTCGAGAACATCCACCTTGGTGAGCAGAAGACAGATATTCGGGGTGTAGCGCCGCAGCTTTCCAATCAGTTCGATATCCTGCTGGGCCAAAGGCGGGTCGACCGCCACCGACACCATCGCCAATCCCACGTTGGGCAGCCATTCGAGCGCCGCTTCGGTATTGTGTTCCAGCGCGCTGTCCAGGCCGGGCGTGTCGACAAATCTGGCGCCCCGGTAGCGCTCCATCGACGGCAACTCCACCCGGACCAGGGAAACCCCCTTTACGTTCTCCGGGTTCCGGGCCTCGGAAATGAATTGATCGATTTGGTCCAGCGCTACCGTCTGCGCGTGCCCATCCAGAAACCGGACCTCGGCGCGCTCGTCGGGGCCGTACTGGATTTCAGTCACCACGGACGTCACCGGAATGGCGCCCACCGGCAAAAAAGGCTGCCCGAGCAGGTGATTCAAAAAGCTGCTCTTGCCCGCCTTGAAGCGGCCGAGGACCGCGATGTTGAGGGTTCTGTCCCCGGCAAAGCTCCGGCAGGTCTCGAGGAAATCTCCAAGAGCGGAGATTTCGTAGCGGCGGCAGATTTCACCGACCGAATCGAGAATGTCGTCCAAGCTGGCAGCTCCATCCATGGATCAATACATTTCAGCGGGTTGACGGCTAGCACCACCGTTCCGACGATGCGCCGTGGCAACCCGATGCCTCATATTGCTTTGTCTACTGGTTGACCGGGGAGGGGATCGAAGAGGCTCTCCCACAGCAACTCGACTGCAGGAGTTATTGGCCGCGCCGGGCGGCGTAGAGCGAACTCCACCGCTACATCCACTTTCACTATACGCTGCCCGGTGGCGCCATTCAACGGGAGCAGGCCATATCTCCACTCGGTCTGGAGTTCCGGCTATTGAATTGTGGAAGAGCTGCCCGCAGTCTCGCCAATGCGGCTGTGGCAGGAAGGAGGGGCATGAAAACGAAACGGATCAGTCTTATCGCGGTCGCGTTGATGGCCGTGCTGTTGGCGCCGATGGGCGTGGTGGCCCAAAGAAGGGTGGTAAGGCCCCGAAGGCGGGAAGCCGTACGCCGGACGCGCCTTGTATTGGCTCCCGGGCATCCGATACGGCGGGCCCTGCCGACGACGGTGGTGGTGAGAGAAGCGCGGCGTCGCGTCCTGGTACACGCTCCCTTGAGGTTCCTTGCTGCGGTGGTGTGGAGGCCGGCTGTGGTGGTCTTGCCAGCGCGGGAAAGGTTGGTTTGGCAGGAGTCGGACACCATCGCGCGCGACGAAGACTGGGTGGACTGTAACTTCGGCGTGGATGGGCGCGGCAAGGCGCTGCTGTTGCGGATTGACGGCCGCGCGCGGTTGAATTTCGCCGATGTGACATTCGAAAACGGGCAGGTGCAGACGGTGGATTTCGGGGAGCATCCGCGCCGCAGCGGAACTTACAGGCTGCTCGATTTCGGCGACGGCCGCCGCGTGGAAACCGTGCGCCTGCTGGCCAAAGCGGAATCCGAAGATGCAAACCTCAGCGTCTTCCTGGCGAGATGAGTTCCTGATCGAACGAATGCCGCACGCTGCCTTGCGGCCGGCCGCCGGGAATGCGCTCAGCGCCGACGTCGACCCCCAGGCTAGGGTCTCTGTTCGGAGGCCGGCTGCCGGTATACGTAAGTGTCGTTGGTCTCCCGGCGAAGCTCTTCGAGACGCTGGCGCAGGTCTTTCGCCAGCGTGAGCGTGCCGCGGGTCGCCGTACAGGTTTTGAAGCTCTCCGGGATCCTGTTGCAGGTCGTAGAGTTCAAATTCCTCCGGCGCCTCGTAATAATGGATGAACTTGTAGCGATCGGTGCGAACCCCGCGGTTCTTGCGGACGTCGTGCGCTCCCGGGTATTCGTAATACTCGTAGAGCCAGTCCTTGCGCCACGTCCCCGGTTGCTCCCCTTTCAGAAGCGGAACCATGCTCCGGCCCTGCATCCGTTCAGGAATCTTCAGACCGGCCAGTTCCAGAAACGTCGGCGCCACATCCAGGTTCAGCACCATCTGGCCGGCGGTGGAGCCCGCGCCGATCATCCTCGGGTAGCGGACCAGCATGGGCGTCCGGATGGAAGGCTCGTGCATGAAACGTTTGTCGTATTTACACCATTCACCCAGAAAGAAGCCGTGATCGGACGAAAACATGATGACGGTATCGTCCAATTGACCCATATCGCTGAGCGCCTGGAAAAGCTTGCCGACATTTTCGTCCGCGGATACAATGCCGGCGTAGTAGTCCTTGGTAAGTTCCTCCAGCGACCGTGCGCAATTGCCTTTGGTCTGGGAGTTCTTGACATAGGTGCCGATGCGGTCATCCGCCTCGGCGAAGGCGCGGGGCTTGCCCGGGTAGCCTTTCAAATCATCGTCAAACGTGCCGGGTTTGGGAATGGGAACGCCGTTATAGAGATCCAGCAGCCGCCGCGGCCGGAAGAACGGCGCGTGGGGCGACTGGAACCAGAACATCATGCAAAACGGCTTCTCCCGCTTCTGCTTCAGCCACTGAATCGCCCGGTCCGTGACGACGTCTTCGACATAGCCTTCATGGACTTTGGGCGCACTCACGCGGCCTCCGGAGCCTTCCGTGATAACGGGCCAGAAGTAGTCGGTGGCCGCGCCGGGATAGCCGAAATAGTAATCCCAGTTTCGTTCGCCGAGTCCCCGCACGTGCGCCTTGCCGAACAGCGACACCTCGTAGCCGTTCTCGCGCAGAAGGTCGGTAAAAAGCGGAACGTCGTTGGGGATGGCCCGCCCCAGGTTGTCGACACAGCCGGTGTTGTGAGAATAGAGGCCCGTCAGCACGGTGGCGCGGGAGGGCAGACAAAGCGCGTTAATGACGAAGGAGTTTTGAAATTGGATCCCTTCCCGCCCGATGCGGTCCAGGTTCGGTGTCTGAAGAATCGGGTTCCCGTTCAGGCTCAAGGCATCCGGCCGGTGGCCGTCGGTGGTGATGAAAATGAAATTGGGTCGTCGCGGGCTTTCCGCGGCGCCGCGCATCAGACCAGGGGAAGCCGAAGCGGCGGCCATCGTGCTGAAAGCGGCGGCTCCGGTTTTGAGGAATGAGCGCCGATCGGTCGTGTGATTGTTTCCTTCCATAGCATATCGGGTCGATGGGCCTTGACCCGGGACCTCCTTTCCAGACTGCAGAACGCTGTTCAGTATACACGAGTTCAAACCAGGGCTCCGCGCGCGCACCCCGCCCTTTCCTAAACGAAGCGGCTGCCATCCGGGTTGTGCAAATTAATGGACTGCAACGTCCCGAACGCGCTCAAATTACCCTTTCGGTTGGAACTGGCTGCAACCGCTTGAAAACTCTCCGCGGTAGAGCCCCGATGGTCACGCGAAAGCACCTTGGCGTCCGAGTGTTCAGAGTTTGATGCAGAGCTGTGAACCTGTTTGACCCGTTCAAGCAGCCGGAGGACAAGAACGTGCCCTGATTGCCCTCCGATTCCTGCCGTAACCGTTCGTGCAGTACGAATTGGCCGGCACCCAGTTCGCCCTGGGAGACGGTCTTAGATCTCCCCCTCGGCGTGGTTTTCCCAATCACCGGTTCGCCGGCCCCTGGACACGTGCCACGGTTGCTCCTGGGCTAGAACCGCCTTCTTGGCGAGGGTCTTTGGCCAACAACAAATTGATTACGTCGCCGATGCTCGCCACTTACGACGGAGAATCGCCAGCGCCGCCAAGCCAAATCCAATCAGGCTCCAAGTGGAGGGTTCGGGAACAGTGTCGACGCTGAGATTTTGGTAATCGATGGAGTTATCCACATAATCTGGCGTCCACTCGTAAAACCGAAGCGAGACTGAGGTGTCGCTACCAGCATTCAACAAAAACGACTGCGGAGCGGGGGCCTGATTAGCGCCGCCGGGAAGCGTCTGGGATATCAAGTCCGTTGTGAAGCCGTCGAGACTGGATCGGACGAAGTAACCTCGGGGGTCGCTAGAGCCACCTTTGGCAACATCAAATTGGACGAAAAATTCGCCCAGAGTGCCAGTCGAAGTGCTCGAGGGACAAAGTAAAGAAACTGTTGTTCGCCAACGCGAGAGGGGCCGACGTGCTGCCCGACGTGGGATAAGCCTCCAGAACATTGCCAAACCCGTCGTCGCCAATGTACGCATTAGATAGTGTCGACAACGTCAGGGTGGGAGTTATACCGGAACCGGTGATCGTGGGATTCAGGTCGGCAGTAAATGGATACAGTACGAGTGTGCTCGCGTAGACCGGCAAAGCGAGGCCGGCGAACAGAATCATTGTTAGGAAGCAGGATCGAGAGGCTGCCAAGGCACGGTACATACGTCCTCCAAGGAGTTGTCCAGATTTTTCACCTTCGCCCACGGCTCGAAGCAATTATACACCTAACCTCCGCGCAGGTGCTTCGATGCTCCGGATACCCACAGCGACCTCGCTGAACCTGGTAAGAAAGCACAGAACCAGGCGTCAAAGCTGATTCAGTCTCCTCGATTGTGGGATCTCGCGACCTACGGGATGCAGCCGAGCGGATGGAGCGGCGCCTGGAGTTCGCCCTTCAGACTCAGTTTGGGCACAGTACGGGCACAAGTTCGGATAGAAAGATCTGAAATAGCCTCTTTAAGGCCAGCTAAGATATGGATCCTAAATGAGTTGGATTTGTTGCGGGGGGACGAGCAACCGCGTCTCACAGATCGTGTCTGGCTCTGGCGGCGCGCTTCGAAAGAGTGCGCTAATGTCGAAGCATGGATAATTCGCGGCATTTGGAAACGCTGCGGGGGCGAACCGCCCCCGCCGAGATGAAACCTGAGGATTTCCGGGCGGTGGGGCACCATCTGGTGGATCGGATCGGCGATTTTCTGGAGAGCCTGCCCGGGCGCCGCGTGACACCCGCTGAATCGCCGGCGGAGGTTCGCCGGCTGCTGTCGGCGGACCAGCCTCTTCCGGATTCGGGCGCGGATGCCGGGCCGCTGCTGGAGCATATCGCCGGGCTGCTGTTCGACCATTCGCTTCTGAACGGGCACCCGCGTTTTTGGGGCTACGTCACTTCGAGCGCCGCTCCCATCGGAGCTCTCGGCGAATTCCTGGGCGCCGCCGTCAACCCCAACACCGGCGCGTGGAAGCTCTCGCCGCTCGCCAGCGAGTTGGAAGCGCAGACGGTGCGTTGGATTGCCGAGCTTATCGGCTACCCCACCGATTGCGGCGGCCTGCTGGTTAGCGGCGGCACGCTGGCGAACTTCGTCTGCTTCCTCGCCGCCCGCTCGGCAAAGGCGGGCTGGGATGTTCGAAAGGAAGGGCTGAGCGCGGAACCGGCCCGGCGCCTTCGTTTTTATGCTTCGAAGGAAACCCACACGTGGATCGAGAAGGCCGCGGACCTATTCGGAATGGGACTGGATTCCATCCGCTGGATCGCCACGGACAACCGGCAGCGGATCAGTTTGCCGGACCTGCGCCGGCAGGTGGAACAAGACCGGCTCCGCGGCGACCGCCCTTTCCTGGTGGTGGGCACCGCCGGTTCGGTAAGCACCGGAGCGGTCGATCCACTGCCGGAAATGGCCGCCTTCTGCCGCGAATACGAATTGTGGTTTCACGTCGACGGAGCATACGGAGCGTTGGCCGCGGTGGCGCCGGGGGTTCCCGAAGACCTGCGAGGATTGGCCGAAGCAGATTCGGTGGCGGTGGACCCGCATAAGTGGCTGTATGCGCCACTGGAAGCCGGCTGCGTGCTGGTGCGCAACCAGGCGGCGCTGCGAAATGCTTTTCAGTATCACACTTCTTACTACAATTTCGGGGAAGAGGGCATCAACTACTTCGAATACGGCCTGCAGAATTCGCGCGGTTTTCGCGCCCTGAAAGTATGGCTGGCGCTGCGCCAGGTGGGGCGTTCGGGTTACCAGCGAATGATTGCGGACGATATTTTGCTGGCTGGCCACCTCTACCGGCTGCTGGAAGTCCATCCGGAGTTCGAAGCCTTGACTCAGGGCTTGAGCATCACCACGTTTCGATACGTGCCGCCCGCACTCCGCGGGCGCCTTGGCTCGGACGAGGCGGAAAACTACCTGAACCGTCTGAACCAGGAGCTGCTCAACCGCATCGAGAGCGGGGGCGAGGCATTTCTTTCTAACGCCGTCATTGACGGCAAGTTTGCGCTGCGGGTGTGCATCGTCAATTTCCGCACTGCCTTGGAAGATATCGAGGCGCTACCGGCCCTGGTAGCGCGGCTCGGCCGGGAAGTGGATGCCGAACTGGGGATGCAGAAATCCGCGGGAGTATAAAACAACGTCGTTCGCGGGTATACGGCGCGTCACGCAAAAACCGGCCGGAGGTTCGCAATCGTCTGTCTCGCGAATTCGTCCGGCGACGAGGCATAGTCGCGCCACATGCCGGTTGCCGCCGCGAGTTCCGGTATCGTAGTTGCAAAACTCTCCACCACCGCATGACCCTCATAACCTGTCGACCGAAGCGCGCCGGCCACCTCCCGGAACGGAATGTGGCCCGAGCCCGGAATGCCGCGGTTGTTCTCGCTGAGATGCACGTGGATGGTGGAGTGGCCCAAGAGGGCTATGGCGTCCGTGATGGAGTCTTCTTCGATGTTGGCGTGAAAGGTGTCGAACAGGACGCCGATGGAACTGTCATCGACCTCCCGGCAGAACCGCAGGGTGTCGGCCGCGGTATTCAGGAAATAAGTCTCGAAGCGATTGAGCGGTTCCACCGCAATGCGCACACCGCTTGCCCGGATCGCTTCTCCCAGGCGGCGATAGCCTTCGACGGCCCGGCTCCACTCGCTTTCGGTGCGGCGCCGCCCGGCGAGGGCCCCCACCGGATGGTACAACGGTCCGGCGAGCAGGGTCGCGTCGAACGCCGCAACCTTGTCCACCGCGCGCTGGAGCCAGCTCCGCGCGCTTTCCCGAGTTTTCGCATCATCGCTCAGAAAACTCAGGCTGGCCGGAAACACGGAGCACACGGTCACGTCCAGGCCCGCATCCGCGGCGGCGCGGCGCAGCGGGACGGGGTCAAGCGTGTCGAAATCGAAAATGGTCACTTCCGCGGTGTCGTATCCCCACGCGCGAATTTGCGCAAGGAGTGGATATTGTGACTCCACAAAGCGGCCGCTCCATACCATGGTGTTGATGCCGAGTCGAATCATTCGAAGCACTCCTCCCTGCCGGGATTCTTCAATCGGAATGCGGCAATGACCGCAAGTTATACTGTGCCAGAACAGCACGTCCGGCGCATCCGCTAACATAGGTGTTTATGACCAATAGCGAGATGCTTCCCATCCCGGAAACGCAGGCTGCGGAGCAGCGGCTGGTGGAACTCGAACGCCAGTACGTCCTGCAAACTTACGCCCGCTATCCGCTGACGTTTATCCGCGGCAAGGGCTGCTACCTGTACGACATCCACGGCAAGCGGTACCTCGATCTGCTTTCCGGCATCGGCGTCAACGCGCTCGGGCACGCGCATCCCCGCATCACCAAGGTGATCCGGGAGCAGGTGGGTGTGCTGATCCACACTTCGAATCTTTATTACCACGAATTCCAGGGGAAGCTGGCGAAGAAGCTGGCCGAGACCACGGGCCTAGAGCGCACGTTTTTCTGCAACTCCGGCGCGGAGGCGATGGAAGGCGCGCTCAAGATGGTGAAGGCGCACGGCCACAAGATCGATCCGTCGAAGTTCGAAGTGGTGGCGCTCGACAACTCCTTCCACGGGCGCACGCTGGGCGCCCTCTCCATCACCGGCCAGCCGAAATACCGCAAGGATTTCGAGCCGCTGGTGCCGGGCGCGCGGTGGGTGACGAAAGAGGACCAACAGGCTCTTGAAGCGGCCGTGGGCCCCCAGACGGCGGGCATCGTGATCGAGGTGATCCAGGGCGAAGGTGGCGTCTATCCGGTCTCGGCGGCGTTCCTGACCAAGGCGCGCGAGCTGGCGGACCGGTTCGACGCCTTGCTGGTGTTCGACGAAATCCAATGCGGCGTGGGGCGTCCCGGAACCTATTTCGCCTACCAGGCGCACCACCCGGTGATCCTGCCCGACATTGTGGCGCTGGCCAAGCCCATTTCCTGCGGCCTGCCGCTGGGCGCCATCGTGGCCAACCAGAGGGCGGCATCCGCCATCGCCGCCGGCATGCACGGCTCGACGTTTGGCGGCAACGCGCTGGCCTGTCGTGTGTCGCTCGAGTTCTTCGCCCTTCTCGACGAGTTGCTGCCGCAAATCCGGCGGGTGAGCGGCTACTTCCGCGCCGAGCTGGAGGCTCTTTCGCGGAGCTTCCCGTTTGTCAGGGAAGTGCGGTGCCACGGCCTGATGATCGGCGTCGAGATGGAAATGCCCTGCAAACAGATGGTGACGGACGCGATGGAAGAAGGGCTGCTGGTGAACTGCACGCACGACGTGGTGCTGCGCATGTTGCCGCCTTACATCCTGACCGAGAAGGAAGTCGATCGCGCCATTCGCGGCTTGCGGAAGGTATTCAAGAAAGCAGCGCGGGGATAAGCGGGATCAATCCGGAGCGTCGTCGCCGGCGAAGGCGGCGGTAAGGGAGATGCCCTCGAACGCCGGCGAGGGCGCTCCGCGCAGCGCCTCCCGCAAGGTTGCCGGACTGGGATAGACGTGCTCGGTTTTCAGCCAGTCCAGGCGGCGTCCCCGCAGGCGGGCCGACGCGAAGCGCGCCAGGGCGCCAAAAGTCGCACGGCAGTCGATCCAGGTTCCCCACAGAAAACGAACCGGCACGCCGAGCGCGAACAGCCAGCCGTACAGTCGCCCCACAAACCAGCCGCGTATCAGGCAGCGCAGCGCCATCAGAACCAGCGTCGCGCTGGAGAGCACCCGCACGGTTGCTCCGGAAGCCACCGTTCCGAACTGCCACGGTGCGCCGGACGCTTCGGCGATTGACCACGAGGCCACGGCGTAGAAGAGAACACACAAGCTGAGCAGGCCGATGGGGGCGCCCCAGAGCCCTTTGCGATCGCGCCACAGCCAGTAGCGCTGCCGCCATCCTCCGGGCCAGCCGTTCCGTTCCCAGCTTTGCAGGCCGATGCCGGTAATCCAGCGGGTCCGCTGGCGCACCGCGGATTCGAGCGTCGAAGGGAAATATTCGCGAGTGGCAAACGGCTCTCCCCGCCGGGGAATCGGCGGAACGAAGAGCTGCCGGCACCCCAGGCGGTGGAGTTTCAGACCGTTTTCGTAATCTTCAGTCAGGCATTCCGGTTCGAAAACCCGGTTCGCGCTGGTTTCCGCCAGTAGCTGGAAGGCCCGGCGCGAATATCCGGTGCCCACTCCACAGGAAGGGACGAATCCGCCCATCCAGTGCCGGATGGGCAGGTCTTTGGAATGGCGTTCCGCAAACTCGTCGCAGTAAACGCCGTGGGTGAGCTCGCCGGGCGGCGTGGGAAGGGGAAGGACGGCGGTCTGGACCATGTCATAATCGGCGCAGAAACGGTCGAACAGCGGCAACTCGTCGGGATGGATGACGTCTTCCGCGTCGTGGGTGACGAAGCAGGCGAATTCGCAGCCGCGTTCCTCTTCATAGAGGACGATGTGCTGATAGATCCAGTTCAAACAGTCGGCCTTCGAGGTGGGACCGTCGTGCGGGCAGAGGCACAGCCGGACCTTCCGGTTATGCTCGGCAAGGTTTTGCACAGCCTCGAAAGTGGATTCGTCGTTGGGGTAAACACCGAGAAAAAACTGGCAATCCTGGTAAGCCACCGCCCCGAGATTGTGGCGCATCATGTCGCCGATGACGCCGGCCTCCTGCCACAAGGGAACCAGCACGGCAATCGGCCTTCCGGGCCCGCTCTCGAGGGACGCTCCGCCAACCGCGGCGGCGGCGTCCGCCAGGCAGAGCCGCACAATTTCCCGTTTCTTCCAGATGCGGACCACCAGCGCCAAAATGTCGGGGAACAAATCGTCCACCCCGCTCAACAGCAGGTAGATGGAAAGCGGGACCATCAACCCGCCGGCGCAGGCCGCCAGGCGGCTGTCAAAGGCATGCCACCACGCACTAAGAAGGAAGTCCACCGACTAGATAGTGGGAGCAGAGGCGGATTCCTCGCACAAAATGTGAAAGCGGGTGGAGGTTTCTATGTCCGAAGGAAACGTGAAGGAACCGGACGATGCGCCCAGCCAACCAACCGGCGTGGGCGTTCTTACCCACGCCGCCCGTTTTGCCTCATCGCCGGTTCGTCACGATTTACTGCTACGTGTTAATTCCCATCGCGGACGCGTGAGCAGGACTACTTCGTCGCTTCGCAGCCAGTCAGAGACTTCTTTTCTTTGTAACACTTACCAACGTCGTTCAGGTCCTTTTTCCCCATCTTGACGTGGCAAACGGTGCACTTCACGCCTTCCTTCTTGGCGATCACGGGTGTGGCCTGAGAAGTGGCAGTCATCATAACCATGCCTGCAAATAAAACGCCGGCAGGCACCAAGTATTTCAGAGTCTTCATCTAAAGTCATCCTCCAAAAGGATATAGCCGGAGTATAGCACTACTCTCTCTTAGGACGGCACCAGCCAGCAGGCGGTTACAAAGAGCCGAATAACCCGGTTCCACCGGACGCCTCAAACGGCGGAAAGCCTATCGGTATTCCTTGGAGTTCTCCGGAATGGACAGCAATACGGGCCGATCGGGAAGGTGCGCCCGCAACATCTCCATTTCATCGGCGCCTTCGCTGAGCGGCAGGGCCACCTGGCCTCCCCGGGCGGCCGAGCGGCATAGGGCCATCATGATTTCCGCCCGTTATAGGCGCTCCAGAAGTTACACGGATGGACTTGCGCGTCGTCGTCCAGCCAGTCGGCCATCTCCTGGATGTAGGGCGGCATGTCGAGATCGTAGTTCATCGAGCCGCCGCCGGAGGAGGCGCCCGTCTTTGGTCACCGCGCGCCAGCCGCCGCCGGTGAGCACCTCGGCGAAGCCGTCGGTGCCCTGGGCGCCGATCCGGCACTTGCGCCACCAGGTAGTCCGATTCCGGGCACATCCGGGCGCGCCCGCGCCGCACTCCACGACTGCCGTGCACGCCGTTGGCGAACTGGATGAAGCCGCCGATGTAGTCGGGCGAGGGATGCACGTCGGCCAGCTTCCCGCGGCCGGCGGCCTGCGCCATCACCCACTCCGCTTCCGCCTCGCCGTTGTACCAGCGCATGTAGTCGATCAGGTGCGAGAGCATGTGCGTCATCCAGCCGGTGGCGGTTCCGTAGACGGTGTGGATGCGCCCCAGCGCGCCGCTCGGACGATCTCTTCATGCACCTTCCGGTAGTGCGCGCCGTAGCGGTGCTGGTGGCTCACCACGGCCTTCACGCCGCTCGCCTCCAGCATGTCCCGAACCTCCATGCCTCGGCGCTGGTCAGCGCGACCGGCTTCTCCATGGCGATCAGCCGCGCGCCGCTGTCGATGCCGGTCCGGATCATCTCGGTCCGCAGAGTGGGCAGCGTGCAGAAGCAAAAAACGTCCGGCTTGGCGGCTGCGGCCAGCCTGCCGGCGTCGGTGCCGCTATGGCCGCCGCCGAGCCTGGCGCCGCGCCGCATCGAGACGGCGCCTGGTCGATGTCGCAGATGCCCGCCAGCTCGAAACGGCTGTATGGCCTGGAAAGTCGGCGGCATGGTGCATACCCCGCTTGCCCATGCCCACCACGACAACTTTGTACTTGTGCTTCATGACGTACCCCAGATGACCGAGCTGTCCCACTCGAGAACTTTGGCGACTCACGTAGTCCACTTCCTCTTCGGTCAGCTCGGGGAACATCGGCAGCGAGACGCAGCAGGCGGCGTTGCGCTCGGAATTCGGGACTGTCGCCGGCGATGCACGGCCTGCTTGCCCCAGGGGTATCCTTCCTGCTGGTGAATGGCGATGGGGTAGTGGCACTTGGCGTCGATGCCGTTGTCGTTGAGGAATTCCAGCAGCGGGTCGCGGTGCGCCGGCCTCTTGGTCTCGACGACGTACAGGTGGAAGACGTGACGGTAGCCGGGCAGCTCGTACGGCAGCGTGAAGTCGTCCTGGCGCCCGTCCAGGCCGGCCGTGTAGCGGGCCGCCCACTTGCGCCGCAGGTCGTTCCATTCGTCGATGTGCTTCAGCTTGGCGCTGAGGATACCGGCGTGCAGGTCGTCCAGCCGGCTGTTGAAGCCGATAGCTGTGGCACGGAGCGCTTGTCCGAGCCGTGGTTGCGCAGCTTGCGGACGATCGCGGTCGACCTCGTCGTTGTTGGTGACCACCGCGCCGCCGTCGCCGAAGGTGCCCAGGTTCTTCTGGATGATGAAACTGGTGCAGACCGCGTCGCTGAGCTCGCCGATCCTGAAGCCGTCTCCCGCGCGCGCCGATGGCTTGCGCGTTGTCTTCGATCACGATCAAGCTTGTGCTTGTCGGCGATCTTGCGGATGGCTTTCATGTCCGCGCACTGGCCGTATAGATGAACCGGGACGATGGCTTTGGTCTGCGGCGTGATGGCCGCTTCGATCCTGGCCGGATCGATGCAATTGGTCTTCGGATCGGAGTCCACGAAGACGGCCGTGGCGCCCGCGATCCAGATGGCCTCGGCCGTGGCGAAGAACGTATTGGTGGTGGTGATGCACTCGTCGCCGGGCCCGATGCCCAGCGCCATGAAACGACAGCCACAGCGCGTCGGTTCCGTTGCCGACGCCAATGGCGTGCTTCGTTCCGTGGTAGTCCGCCAGCTCCTCCTCGAACTGCTTCAACATGGGGCCCATCACGAATTCGCCGCTTTCGAGGACCTGCTGCGATGTTGTCGTCGATTTCTTTCTTTATGTTGTGATACTGGCGGACGTGGCCATAGAACCCGACTTTCATTTCCTGTCTCCTTCTAAGTTGTAGTGCCGAAAGTGTGCACGGGATCGAAGCCGACAGTATATCATCCGCGGCGCAGCAGGAGCGCCCAGACCGTGCAGTAAGGTAACGAGGCAAGGCGCTACAGCGTTTGCGTTACCTTACTGAGGGTCCGCGGACGGTCGGGGTCCAAGCCTCTCTCCGTCGCCAGGCCGAGGCAGAAAAGCTGGGCCGGGATGATGTATGGGATCGGCGAGTAGACATCCACCGGCAGCGGGCCGGGATAGTCGAGTTTTGCCGGAATGCAAATCGCTCGCGAAGCTTTCTTGAGCGCCTCGGGGTTTCCCAGGTCGGTAATGACCAGGGCCTCCGCGTTGAGCTGGCCGAGTCTCCCCAGCATCTCTTTCATCGAGGGCCAGGTCGGGCCTGCCGGAGTAAACAGGAACGCGCAGAAAGAATTCCCGACCATGGCGATGGGGCCGTGCAGGAAGTCGGCCGAGGAAAAGCCCTCGGTGACCACATAGCAGGTTTCTTTCAGTTTCAGCGCGAATTCGAGAGCGCTCGGATAGTTGAATCCACGGCCAACCGTCACCGCCTCCTTGATGAAGCAGTAGCGTTCGGCGCGCTCGCGGATCTCCGGCTCCAGGCGCAACGCCGCCTGGGACCATTCCGTCACCCGGCGAAGGTCGTCAAGGTGTATGGGCGCCCCCAAAGCGTGGGCCAGCAGATAGAGCGCCAGAATCTGGCCGGTGTAAGTCTTGGTGGCGGCCACGCTCTTTTCTTTCCCCGCCCGCACCAGCAACACGCATTCCGACAGGCGCGCCAGCGTGCTGGCCGAGCTGTTGGTGATGCCCACCGTCAAAGCCCCCGCCTCCCGCGCCCGCTCCAGAACGAAGTTGACATCGGTGGACTCGCCCGATTGCGAGATGGCCACCACCAGAGCGTGCTCCAGGTCGACGTGCGCCCCATACACCGTGTAAATGGAAGGCGCCGCCAGGGAAACCGGGACGCCGGTGGTCGCTTCGAGCAGGTAGCGGCCGAACATGGCGGCGTTGTCGGAGGTTCCACGCGCGGCGAGCACAACCAGCTTCGGCCGCTTTTTCTCGATGAGGCGCCGCAATTTCGCAACCGCCGGCAAGGCTCCCCGCAGGGTTCGTTCCAGGGCGGCGGGCTGCTCGCGGATCTCCTCCAACATCTTGGTCATAGTTACGAGAGTAGCAGGCCGGGTTATCCCCGCCTGCCGGACCGCGGCACCGCGATGTCACGGCGGCCGGTCCGGGTTTACGATAATGGATTATCCCGGTTGGCAAACCGCAGCATCGTCGAACGCATGGGAACTTTTTATACACGGGAAGAGTTGATTGCCGCTCGCGCGGCCTGGAAAGCCGACGGCAGAAAGGTGGTTTTTACCAACGGGTGCTACGACATTCTGCATCCCGGCCACATCCGGCTGCTCGAGCGCGCGCGCAGCCTGGGCGATGTGCTGATTCTGGCGCTGAATACGGATTCGAGCGTGCAGCGCCTGAAAGGGCTCTCACGGCCGATTCTCGCCGAGCAGGAGCGCGCCGCGGTGGCGCTGGCTCTCGAGGCGGTGGACGCGGTCACCTTTTTCGACGAGGACACTCCCCGCGAGCTGATAGCCGCCGTGTTGCCCGATGTGCTGGTGAAAGGGGCCGACTGGGCGCACTTTATCGCCGGACGGGAAGAGGTGGAGGCCGCCGGCGGGGAAGTTTTCGCATTGCCTCTGGAGGCGGGCTACTCCACCACGAACCTGGTGGACGAAGTCCTCTCCCGCCGGGATCGATAATCGGAAGCAAGGAATGGCAATTTGACGCACCAGGCACTGCGGGACCTTCTTCGGTCGCTGAACCGCCACCCGGCGTTTCTGGAGCTGGTGCGGCGGCTGGCGCCGGGCCAGGACGTAACGCTCGGTCTGAGCGGCCTTACCCCGACGGCCAAGGCAATTTACCTCACCTTGTTGTGGCAATCGCTCGAACGGCCGCTGCTGGTGGTTGGATCGAACAACCACGCTTCCGAGCAGATGTTCGAACTGATCCAGACGTTCTTCGAACTACTGCTGGACGGGCGGAACACTCCCCCTCCCCAGCTCATTCCGGCGCTCGACGTGCTGCCCTCGCAAGGTCTGTCGCCGCACAACGAGATTACCGAAAAACGCGCCGTCGGGCTGTGGCGGCTGGCCGGCGAGCGTGTTCCGGTTACCGTCACGCCGATTGCATCGGCGCTGCTGAAGGTGGAGGCCGCCGACTTCTACCGGCAGCTCGCGGTTCGCATCCGCCTGAACGACGAACTGCCGCTGGAGGACTTGACGGCACACCTCGAAAGCATCGGCTACGAGCGGCGCGACCCGGTGGAGATGGTGGGCGAGTTCTCGATTCGCGGCGGAATACTGGATGTCTTTCCGGCGGAGGCGCCGCACCCGGTCCGCATCGAGTTTTTCGGCGACACCGTCGACAGCCTGCGGCGGTTCGACGCCGAAACACAGCGCTCCGTGACCCGGATTGACCATTGCACCATCCTGCCGCTCGAAGAAGTGCCCCGAGGCCGTCCCCTGGTCGCCAAGCTGGCGGAGCTGTCGGGGCGCGAGGGAGAGTTTGCGGGTGAGCCCTTCCCCGGTTGGGAATTCCTGGTGCCGCTGGTGCGCGAGCGCACGGCTTCTCTCGAATCCCTGCTGCCGGGCGCCATTGTCGTGTGGGACGAGCCGGACGATTTGAAGACCAGCGCGGAGAAGCTGTGGGAACGCTTGGAGGCGACTCGCGAACTTTCGCCGTGCCCTCCCGAGAAGATCTTCTTCGGGTGGAACGAGCTGGTCTGCGGCAATCCCAGCCGGACGGTGATCGAGCTGCGCGAACTGGCGTTCGAGAATGCCACCGATGCCGTAAACCTGGAAATTTCCTCGGCCCCGGCGTCCGTCTTTCGGGGCAACATGCGGCAGGTGGTGAATGAGGCCCGCGCCCAGGTGGAGCAAGGCCGCCGGGTGGTCTTTTTCGCCGCCTCGAATGGCGAGGTGGAACGCCTGGCCGACATTTTCCAGGAGTATTCCATCCCGTTTCAGTTGTCGATTGACCCGGCGTCGGGCGTGCCGGGATACCTGGGCGAGCGGGCCTACCTGGCTGGCGCGACGGCCAGCACCTTTCTGGCGCGCGGCCAGGTACGGCACGGCGCCGTTCTGCGCGATTCCGGCATCGCCCTGATCGGATACGAGGACCTTTTTGGCACCTCGGTCGCCGAATCCAGGACCACCGCCTCGAAGCTGCGCCTCAGCACTTTTACCTCCGACCTGCTCGAGCTGAAGCCGGGCGATTTCGTGGTGCACGCCGAACATGGCGTGGGTAAATTCGCGGGCATCCGCAAGATTGAGCAAGGCGATTTGACCGGCGACTTCATGTTGATTGAATACGCCGGCGAGGCGCGCCTGTACGTCCCGCTCACCCGCATGGACCTGGTGGAGAAGTACCGGGGCGCGGGCGACGCCACCCCGTCGCTCGACCGCCTGGGCGGGGTGACGTGGGCCAGAACCCGCAAACGCGTCAAGGCGCGGATGCGCGACATGGCGGAAGAGCTGTTGAAGCTTTACGCCCAGCGCAAGCTGGCCGAAGGCTTCGCCTTCTCGAACGACAGCGCCTGGCAGCGCGAATTTGAGGACGCCTTCGAGTTCACGCCGACGCGCGACCAGGACACCGCCATGGCCGAAATCAAGCGCGACATGGAGAATCCCTCGCCGATGGACCGGCTGCTGTGCGGCGACGTCGGTTTCGGAAAGACCGAGGTGGCGATGCGGGCCGCTTTCAAAGCGCTCGGCGACGGCAAGCAGGTGGCCTTTCTGGCCCCCACCACGGTGCTGGCTCTGCAGCACTTCGAAAACCTGCGCCGCCGCTTTTCGGTTTTTCCGGTGCGCGTCGAGATGCTCAGCCGCCTGCGGAAAACCAAGGAAATCAAGGTCATTCTCGCCGACATCGCCACCGGCAAAGTGGATATCGTCATCGGCACGCACCGCCTGCTCAGCCGGGACGTGGAGTTCCGCGACCTGGGCCTGCTGGTGGTGGATGAGGAGCAGCGTTTCGGCGTTCGCCACAAGGAGCGCCTGAAGCAGTTGGCGCGCGGCATCGACATCCTCACCATGAGCGCCACGCCGATACCGCGCACGCTGCACATGTCCTTGCTCGGCATCCGCGACATGTCGGTGATTGAAACCCCGCCCAAAGACCGCCTGGCCATTCAAACCGTGGTGGCGCGCTTCAACCCGGAGCTGATCCGGTCGGCGATCGAGCAGGAAATCGGCCGCGCCGGGCAGGTTTATTACATCCACAACCGCATCGACACCATCTTCAACCGCGCCGCCATGATTCAACAACTGGCGCCCGGCGCGCGCGTGGCGGTGGGCCACGGCCAGATGGGGGAAGCGGCGCTCGAGAAACTGCTGCTCGGCTTCATGCGACACGATTTCGATGTTCTGGTGTGCACCACCATCGCCGAGAACGGGCTCGACATTCCGATGGCCAACACCATCCTGATCGAGAACGCCGAGCGCTACGGGCTGAGCGAGCTGTATCAGTTGCGCGGCCGGGTGGGCCGTTCGAACCGCCGCGCCTACGCCTATCTGCTGGTGCCGGCCGACACCGAGCTGACCGAGGTGGCGCGCAAACGCCTGGCGGCGTTGAAGGAGTTCGGCGACCTGGGGGCGGGCTTCAAGATCGCCGCGCTCGATCTGGAGCTGCGTGGCGCCGGCAACCTGCTCGGGGCGGAGCAGCACGGACACATCGATGCGGTTGGTTACGACACTTATGTCCGCCTGCTCGACGAGACGGTGCGCGAGATCAAAGGCGAAGAGGTGCCGGTGGAAGTCCGCTCGACGTTGAATCTGGGCCTGGAGATCCGCATTCCCGCGGACTACATCACCGATGAGCAGCAGCGGCTTCGCGCCTATAAGAGGATTGCCGGGGCAGGCGACGGGACGCTCGGCCCCGAGCTGCTCGCCGAGTTCGAAGACCGCTACGGCAAGCCCCCCGAGGCGGTCCGCAACCTGCTGGAATTCTCGCAACTTCGCAACCTCGCGCAACGTCTCCGAATTGAGTCGGCAGAACGCCGCCAGGGCTTCCTGCACCTGAAATTTCACGAGCAATCGAAGGTCAACCCCGAGCGGCTGATGGAAGTGGTTCAGGAGTATGAGGGAGCGCAGTTCACCCCCGCCGGCGTACTGCGCGTGCCGGCCGGCCGCCATCTGGAGGCGGACTCGCCGGCGGCCTCGCTGCTGGCTCATCTCAAAACCGTCCTGCTACGGCTGTCGGAGCAGTAGCGAAATCGGGGATAATGGTTCGGTAGATGAGGGCTCGTCGAAGATGAAGCTAACTAGATTATTGGTTTGTCTGGCTTTCGTTTGTTCCATTCCGCTGCTTGCCGCGGACGTGGAGGTGATCGAGCAGATTGTCGCCAAGGTTAATGGAGACATCATCCTGCGAAGCGATCTGGTGCGGGCCCGCCAGCGAATGGTTCAGGAGCTGCGGGCGCAGGGCATGAAGGGCGAACAGTTGGAGGAGGCCATCAATAAGGAGGAAGCCAACGTTCTTCGGGATAAGATCGACGAGCTGCTGTTGCTGCAACAGGCCAAGCAGATGAACCTGAACGTCGATACCGACGTCAGCAAGTATATGGCCCAGATGCAGCTTCGCTTCGGCAAAAAGGACCCGGAAGAGTTTCAGAAGTGGGTTCAGGATCAGACCGGGATGAGCTACCAGGACTTCCGCGAGCAGACCAAGAACCAGATGCTGACCCAGCGTGTCATCGGCCAGGAGGTTCAAAGCAAGATCAATGTCCCCTTGGAGGACGTGAAGAAGTACTACGAGGAACACAAGAACGAGTTTCAGCGGGAAGACCGAATCTTCCTTCAGGAAATCCTGGTCAGCACCGTGGGCAAGGACGCGCAGGGTATCGCGGAGGCCGAAAAGAAAGCCAAAAGCCTGGTTGCCCGCGCCCGCAGCGGCGAGAAGTTCGACGAGCTGGCGATGGCGAACTCCGATGCCGACTCGGCCCAGCAAGGCGGCCAACTGCCGCCCTTCCAGAAGGGCGACCTGCGCAAGGAAATCGAAGCCGCGGTTTGGGACAAGGAGCGCGGCTACGTCAGCGACCCGATCAAAATCGACAACGGCTTCGAAATCGTCAAGGTGGCCGACAAGCACTCCAAGGGGCTGGCAACCTTTGACGAGGTGGAAAACGAGATCCGGAGCAAATTGATGGGGCCGCTGTTCGAGCCGCAACTGCGCGATTATCTTTCCAGTCTGCGGGAAGATTCGTTCCTGGAGATTCGCGAAGGCTGGGTGGATACGGGCGCCGTTCCGGGCCGCGACACCAGTTGGAGCGATCCCGCCCGGCTGACGCCGCAGACCGTCACCAGGCAGGAAGTGGCCATGCATCCCCGGATGAAGCGGCTTTTGTTCTTCCCCGTGCCGGGAACCAGCATTTCCACCGAAGGGAAATCTTCCAGCAGGTAATCCGGCGGAAGGAGATTCCGGTTGCCGAGACGCCCGGCCGCCGAAATTCCGGCTATCGAACCATGAAATCGCCTTACATCAGCGAGCTCCAGCCGAATCAGACCATCACCGCCGTGTTCCTGGTACACGCAAAAGAGACCCGGCAGAAAAAGACCGGCGATCCGTACCTATCGATGACGCTGGCCGACAAGACGGGCGAAATCGACGCCAAGATGTGGGACAACGTGGTCGAGGTGATGGACACGTTCGGCCGGGACGATTTTGTTCGCGTGAAAGGGCTCACGCAGGTCTACCAGAACAAGCCCCAGCTCACCATTCACAAGGTGATGCGTCTGGACGACAGCGCGGTGGACGCCTCCGACTTTTTCCCGGCTTCCCTCCGCGACCCGGACGAGATGTTCCAGGAGCTGCGGGGAGTGATTGCCGGCATCTCCAATCCGCATCTGCGGGTTCTACTGGAAACCATGTTCGCCGATGAGGACGTGGCCAGGCGATACCGCACCGCGCCGGCGGCGAAGACCATCCATCATGCCTACCTGGGAGGATTGCTGGAGCACGTGTTGTCGTTGTGCCGGCTGGCGGCGCTGGCCGCCGGACATTATCCTTTCATCGACCGCGACCTGCTCACCGCCGGTGTCATCCTGCACGACATCGGAAAGATCCGCGAGCTGAGTTACGATCGCGGCTTCACTTACAGCACCGAAGGCCAGCTTCTCGGGCATATTACGATTGCGCTCGTGATGGTGGAGGATAAAGTCCGCGGCATCCCCGACTTTCCTCCCAAGCTGAAGGACTTGGTGGATCACATGATCCTCAGCCACCACGGCGAGCTGGCATTCGGTTCCCCCAAGGTGCCGCTGTTCCCCGAAGCGTTGTTACTCCATCATCTGGACAACCTCGACTCGAAGATGGAAGCCATGCGGGCCACCATCGAAAAGGACCAGAACATCGAGGGCCTGTGGACTTCCTACAACCCCGCGCTCGAGCGCATCGTGCTAAAAAAGGATAGGTATTTCGGCGAGGCGCCCGCGCCGCGGTCGGTAGCGGCGGAGCCCGGTCCGGAGCCGGCCGAATCCGGCGGGGCCGCTCGCAACCCGCGCGGGTCCGCTTTCGGAGACAAGCTGAAGGAAGCTCTCAAAGGTCCCCGTTGAAATAAGAAAAACCATGCGCCGCCCGGGCCAGAATCGTGAAATCCCGCCGCCGCTTGAACTCGAGTGCCTGAAGGTTCTCTGGCGTTCCGGCGAGGCGAACGTGAAAAGTGTTCAGGAGGCTTTGGCGCCGCGGCGGCCGCTGGCCTACACCACCGTCATGACGGTGCTCGACAGGCTGGCGCGCAAAGGCATGGTGAGCCGCCGCAAGCAGGGGCGGTTGTTCCTTTACGCATCCCAGCTCGCGCCGGAGACTGTCTGCGAGCACGCCGTAAAGCAGTTACTCGAGAACTTCTTTGAAGGCTCGGCCGACCGTTTGCGCAGTTACCTCGAAGGTAACGGTCTGCCGGAAAAGCCCCAGCCGGAGGGCGATCAAACGGTGGAAGGGGCGGCGGCCGAAGAAGAACTGGACACCGCGCTGCTCTGACGTTTCGAACTGGCTTCCGCCGGGCGGCAATCACCACTCCACTTCCCTGCTCTTCAATTCTTTCTCGATTTGCGCCTGCGAGATGAACTCGACGGCGTCGATACCGAGCGCGATGGCCGCCTCCACGTTGTCGGCATTGTCATCGGTGAAGAAACACTCGTCGGGGTCGGAGTCGGCGGCCCGCAGCGCCGCGCGGTAGATTTCCGGCGCGGGCTTCATCGCCCCCACCTGGTGCGACAGAATCTTGTGTGGGAACAGGTGCAGGATCGGATAGTTTTCTTCGAGCATCCGGTAGTGGATGTCGTTGGTGTTCGAAAGCAGCACCAGCCGGTGCCTGCGTCCCAGCGCGGTGACCCAGGTGCCCGCAATCAGCGTCTCCGGAAAGAAGATGCTGCTCCAGATGCGGCTGAACTCATCGAAGGAAATGTGGACACCCAGACGATGGCACACCTCGCGGTGGAACTCGTCGCTCTCGATGCGTCCCGACTCGTACTCCACCACCAGGTCGCCCTCGGCCAGCCGTCGTTGGATCTCGCGTTCTTGGAGGCCGCAATACTTGCGCATGGCGATGTGACCGCGCCGGTAGTCGAAAGGGACGATCACGCCGCCCAGATCGAAAATGATGGTTTTGATCATGAACTTTCAATTCTAGCCCCTCGGAGATCTCAGCCTGGGAATGTCAGGCGCGGTGGCGGTGGTGGCGGTGCGGATGCGCGTGAATTGTTCCGGCGTCGTGCGCGTGCCGGTGGGAGTGCAGCAGCCCGGTTCGTTCCAGCAGCGGCAGGTCGGCGAGTATGCTCTCCGGGACGCCTTCGGCCGCGATGCGCCCGTTCTCAAAGACGCAGCAGTGGTCGGCGATGTCCTCGATGCTGTCCAGATCGTGGGTGGCGGCGACGATGGTCTTGGCGCCTCCTCTCCAGCCCACCAGCATGTCGATAATGTGGCTTTGGCTTTTCGGATCGAGCGCCGCCGTCGGCTCGTCGAGCAGCAGCACCTCCGGGTCGAGCACCAGCACGCTGGCCAGCGCCACGCGCTTCTTCTCGCCGCCCGACAGGCGATGCGGCGGACGGTCCCTCAGATGCGCAATTCCCATCTCCTCGAGCGCCTGCTCCACCCGCTCGCGGACCTGGGCCGCCGGCCAGCGCATCTGCAGGGGCCCGAAAGCGACTTCGTCAAGCACCGTCGGATTGAACAACTGAACGTCCGGGTTCTGAAACACCAGGCCGACCCGGCGCCGGAAAGAGATCGCGAACTGCTCGTCGGCGAAGCGGTCTTCGGTTAGCGGTTCTCCGCGGAAGCGTATCGACCCTGCCTCGGGAAAGTAAAGGCCGTCCAGCAGCCGAAGAAGCGTCGATTTGCCGGAACCGTTGGCGCCCAGCAGGGCCACCCGCTGCCCTTCGGATACCGAGAGACTCAGCCCGTCGAGCGCGTTGACCTGCTCGTAACGAAATCGAACTTGTTCAACTTCGAAAAGCATCGCTATCGCCCGGCCCACAGCGCCGCTGCCGCCAGCAGCGCGAACGCCGCCAGCCCGTTCCAGTCGCGGGCCCGCATCCGGAACGGGTGAAGCAAATACACTTCGCCGCGGAATCCGCGCGACTGCATCGCCAGATATACGTCGTTGCTCAGTTGCAGGCTTTTGCTCAACAGCACCCCCGCCGAAGCGGCCGCCAGCCGGCGGCGCTGGCGGCCATCGAGGGCGCCCACAAGCCGGCTGCGGCGGGATTCGAACATTTCACGCGCCGTCGAGAGCATCAGAAAAATGTAGCGGTAGGTCATGCCCAGCATGACTACCAGCACCACCGGAACGCGAAACACGCGCAGCGCCTTCAGCAGGTGCGACCAGGGTGTCGAGAGCACCAGCAACAGCGCGAAGCGTGGCCGTGGTTTCGACCCGTGTGACCAGGTAGGCGGCGCCTCGCAGCCCTTGCGCCGTCACCGGCCAGGCCAGCAGCGGCAGCCGGTAAACAACGCGTGCCCGGAGTCAGTGTCAGCGCGGGCAGCGCGATCAGTCCGGTAAACAGAAACACGCCAATCCAGACCTTCACCGCCAGGGTCCGGAGGGGAACCCGCGACGATACCGCCAGCACCAGCGCCACCCCAAACAACGCCAGGATGACGGCGATTCGCTGAGAGACGGCCACGGAAACGATTAGCGCGAGGATGCCCGCGAGCTTTACCCGCGGGTCGAGGCTCTGCAACAAACCGTCGCGCCGGGCGTATTCTTCGGCGTCGAGGGCGTGCTCGAGCGCCGCCAGAAAGCCACCCATGGACCTTTCGATGAATCGGTGCGAGCGCATGTCAGCCCGCCTGTCGCCGCAAGCCCATCCGCCATTCGGCCAGCAGCGCCACAACCAGGATCAAGCCGACTCCGAATATGGCGGAGAGCAGATAGCCAAAGGCGGCGCTTTTGAGAAAAGGAGGGGCATAGCCGGGGATGGGCGCCGTCCACACGGCGGAGAGGTTTTCCAGGCCGCGAGGCGCGGCCGCCGGCAGCGGGTGGTGGCCGGATGCGGCCACGATTTCCCGTCGCGCGGACGCGTCGGCGAAATCCCGCGGCGACCATTCACCCCACGCCGTTCCCACGGCCAGAATCCCGAGTGGCGCCGCCAGCATCAACGCGGCCAGCAGCGCCAGCAGCGGCCGGACACTCCGCCAGCCGGCGGCAACCCAGGAAAGGCCGGCCTCCTCGTCGATGTTTGCCGCTCCCGGTGCGGTGGACACGAGCAGCGAGGGGTGGCTCCGTTGCAGCCAGGCGACCAGACCCGCCGACAACAACAATTCCGCGATGCCCGCCACCGTGAGGTGCCCCAGCCATCATCGCCGGAATGGCCACACTCAGAGGGTAGGGGCAATAGAGCGGCGCGCCCGAGCCGTCCCGGAAAAACAACGGCTGGATGCCAAATTCGATGGCGGCCAACAGCGCGGCGGCATTAATAGAGACGTAGCCGGCGATGACCGGCCGCCACCACCCGGCGACGTGAGTCGAGATGGCGCTTCTGCCGGCCAGGAGACGATAGGCAGGCATATGCCACCAGCGATCCCACCACCGCCATGTTGAAGCAGTTGGCGCCCAGCGCCGTGATGCCCGCCGTCGCCGAAGAACAGCGCCTGAATCAGCAGCGCGATGGAAATCGGCCAGCATGGCCGCCCACGGCCCTAGTACGATGGCCGCGACGCCCGTCCCCACGGCATGGCCGGTGGTGCCGCCCGGCAGCGGCAGGTTGAACATCATGACCACAAAGGAAAAAGCCGCGAATACCGAAAGCAGCGGAATCAGCCGCGTGGTCAGCCGCCGCTTCACGTTTCGCAGCGCCAGCCACCAGAAGGGCGTTGCTGCCGGCGTAGAAAGCGCCGCGCAAGTGAAGGGCTGAGGTAGCCGTCCGGAATATGCATCGAAACCTGGCAGGCGGCGAAAGGCGCCGCACCTCCATCGTATTATGTTTTTTCGATTCGTGCTACCGGTGGGCGGCGGAGCGCCTTCGGCCGGCAAGCCGGTCCGCCTCCGTCAGGCCTTCTCTCCGACCGGCTCCGCGCATTCGGCAAGCGGCGCGGCCGGCCGGGGGGTAGCGCTTTTGGCGGTGTTTGGCGGGCCCAGGTGTTCGGCGATCTTGGCGGCTTCCTCCACCGCCCGCGCCAGCACGGAACGGATGCGGCCGTCCTCCAGCATCAGCAGCCCGCCAATGGTGCAGCCGCCGGGAGTGGTGACATCGTCGCGCAGCGAGGCCGGGTGGCGTTCGGTGACCTGAATCATGCGAGCCGCGCCCACCACCGTCTGTACCACCAGCTCGAGGGCCACCTTCCGGGGCAGCCCGACGCGCACGCCGGCATCCGCCAACGCCTCAATCACCAGGTAGATGTAAGCCGGGCCGCTGCCGCTCAGCGCCGTGATGGCGTTGAAGTACTGTTCATCGATGGCGATGCATTTCCCGACCGCCTGGAACAGCACGCGGGCCCTTTCCAGGTGACTGGCGGAAGCGTGCTTTCCCGCGCAAATGACGGTCATTCCCTCCCCCACGATGCTGGGCGTGTTCGGCATCGCCCGCACCCACGGGTTGGGAGCCGTCAGCGCCGATTCCAGAAAGCGGGTGCTGGTGCCGGCCATGATCGAAACCAGAAGAGCATCCGGTGAAAGATCGGCCATCGACAACGCTTCCAATGCGGAGCCGGCCTGCGCGGGCTTCACGCAAATCAGGATCAGGTCGGCGCCCCGAACGCGCGCCCGGAAATCGGTCTCGACCGGCACTCCCAGCGACGCGGCGGCGGCTTCGCAAGTCGATTGCGATTTCTCGCCGGCCCAGATCCGGTCCCGAGCCAGCAATCCGCTGCGGAGGATGCCTTTAATGAGCGCTTGTCCCATGACCCCGGCGCCGATAACCCCCAGCGTGTGGCCGTCTCTGACGATTTGCGGTTTTGTTTGGTCCATGATGTTTTCGTTCCACCGGCCCGCTGAGGGCCGGAAGCGATCATTATCCATCAACGGGCGGGGCCAACGGAAATTCATGCCTAAAAGAGGCGAACGATCGCCACCGCCGCTAGCAGCAGCCACGCCAGCAACACAATGATCAAAAACAGGTAGATAATCCGGCGGCCCACCAGATTCCGGCCGTAGTCGAGGCGGCTGATCTCGCGAATCAGCTTTTCGACGGCTTCGGTTTCGGTAAGGTACCGCGTTCCCCGCCTTCGCACCACGTTAAGGAAATGCATGGCCCAGCGATACTGCTGATTGTAACGCGCCGGTTTCTTTGGGTCCGGTCCGGCGCCGAACCGCGACGAGACCCTCGGTGCCGCGAGATTCCCGCCGGGTTTCCACCCACCCCCGCTCGACGCAGAGTCCCCGTCCACTGGGTGAAATGCCCCTACGCGGCCGTGGCCCCCACTCCGTGCTCTCGCGAAATGCCGTAGTTTCACCCGTTTCTGCGCCTTCGAGACGCAAGCGGGAAAAGGAAGATGAATTGCAAGTCTTGAGGGTGGAGGCCAACAATGGCATACGTGATTACCGATACCTGCACCAAAGACGAGTTGTGTGTGGATGCCTGCCCGGTGGATTGCATTCACCCCAAGAAGGACGAGAGCGGGTTCGAGGAAGCTCCCCAGCTCTACGTCAGCCCGGACGAATGCATCGACTGCGGTGCTTGCGTTCCGGTTTGCCCCACGAATTCTATTTTCCTGTTGGACGAAATGCCGGAAGAGCTGCTGCATTTCGCCGAGAAGAACGCTGCCCACTTCAATTAAGGGGGGGCGAGCGGCGATTTCCCTTGTGGCCGGGAGTCCGTTCCCGGCCACACGAGTTAGTGCCGCCGGAGATTTGCCGCCGCGGGGTCGTGGTGGAGCGCTATTCTATTTGAGACCGGCCGAGTATCGGTGGCGCCGTGGTGGTGAGAGGTTGAAAGATGCAGGCGGAGGCGTGCTGCGCGTCGTTCGGCAGTTTGCCGTGGACGGCGCCGTCCGGCCACCCGAAATATTGCGCGGTGGGACTACTGGACACCCGAAGTGTCGGTGGTATGGTTCGCCAGTGCAAAGGGGGTGCGGAATGGCGCGTCTTCCCGAGACACATTCGCAGAGCGTAAGGCCGCTTGTCCTCATATTCGCATCCCTGGCCACTCTAGTCGCCCTGGGCGGCTATTTGTACTACCTGCATCAGAGAAACGCATTCTGGGACGAAAATCGCGCAGCATTGCTCTCCCTCTCGGATGAAAAAGCGCGCGCGCTTGCCGCGTGGCAGAATGAACGCCGGGAAGACACGGCGGTGCTGGCAGAAAATCCGGTCGTCGCCCGCGCGGTAAGTCAGTACCTGACTGGTGGCCCGAACCGCCAATTGCATGGCGATCTCGAGAGTATGCTCCGCCTGGTTGTCAAAGAGTACGGTTACTCCGAGGCAATTCTGGTGGATCGGGACGCGCGCATTCGTGTCTCGACGGGCGCCACGACGCCACTGCCGGACAGCATTCTCAATTTGATCCGCACCGCGATTCAGGATCGGACAATTCAATTTTCCGATTTCTTTCGGACGGCTGAAGCGGAGGTCCGGCTGGCATACGTAGCCCCGATCGGGCTGGAGACGGGTGACCGACGGGCGGTAGGGGCTATCGTCACGTTCGTGGACCCACAACACTATCTGTATTCACTGATCCAGAACTGGCCCATACCCAGCCCGTCCGCGGAAGCGCTGCTGGTTGCCAAAAACGGCGATGCGGTCGTTTTTCTCAACCGGCTGCGCCATTCCCAGCGTGCTCCTCTCTCGTATGAACTTCCGCTGACAAAAGAGGACCTGCCAGCGGTGATGGCGGTTCGTGGCCAGGAAGGCATTGTGCGGGGAAACGATTATCGTGGCATTCCCGTTCTCGCCGCCCTGCGGCACATCCCGCAATCGCCATGGTTTCTGGTGGTTAAAATCGACCAGTCGGAGCTCGACGGTCCCCTGCGAAGCGCAGCCCTGGTGTCTCTGTCGTTCACCTGCCTGCTGATTGCCCTGTCCGGAGCCGCCATCCACTACCTGTGGCGCCGCCAGCAACTCCGGCACGTGACCAGTCTATACCAGCAGGAGCAGGAGCGAAAAGCGCTCGTCGGACACTACGATTACCTCACCCGCTATGCCAACGACATAATCTTCTTGAGCGGCGGCGACGGCAAGATCCTCGAGGCCAACGATCGGGCGGTCTCCGCCTACGGGTACTCGCGGGAAGAGCTGCTCCGCATGCGAATGCCCGACTTGTACCCGCCCGCGCAAAAAGGGGCACTTGACGAAAAGCAAAGGGTGCTTCAACACACGGGCAGTCTTCTGTTTGAGACGTTTCACCAACGAAAAGACGGGTCGACGTTCCCCGTCGAGATCAGCGCCAGACTCATCAACGTCGACGGAAATTCCTTCCGGCAGGCCATCATCCGCGACATCACCGACAGGAAGCGCGCCGAGGCCGAGGTGCGCGGATTAAACCGGGTGTTGCGAATGCTGAGCGACTGCAACCAGGCGTTGATCCGTGCCACCGGGGAGCGCGCCCTGATAACCGACCTGTGCCGGATCATTGTCGAATCCGGCAGTTATCGGTTGGCGTGGGTGGGTTTCCTGCCCTCCGACGAAAGCAAGCCGATCGAAATCGCCGGCAGGTACGGCTTCGCCGAAGGCCTCGCGGACAGCCTGAACCTCATCTGGTCCGAAGCGTTGCGGGCCGCGGGTCCCCTGGGGACCGCACTGCGGTCCGGTAATCCGTTTGTTTCTAGCGACTTGGCGGACGACGCAGAGACCGGCGCGTGGAAGCAGGAGGCTCTGCGCCAGGGCTGTCGAGCTATCGCTGTACTGCCGCTGTCGCTTGACGGCGAGCCTTTTGGAGTCCTTACGATCTGCGGTGGAGAACCCGGCCTTTTCGACGAGAAGGAGTTGGGGGTTTTGCGGGAGCTGGCCGGCGATGTTGTTTTTGGCCTGCAGACCATTCGCCGGCGTCAGGAGAAGGACACGGCCGAGCAGGCCCTCGCCGGGAGCGAGGCCATGCTGCGGCAGGCGCAGCGAGTGGCGTCGCTGGGAAGTTGGGAGGCGGCGGCGGAAGGCCCCGGTTGGGAACATCCAACTCGGAAATATCGCTGGAGCGACGAGGTTTTCCGTATTTTCGGCGTGTCTCCCGAAGATTTTGTCCCCTCGCCCCAGACATTTCTGGCCGCGGTTCACCCCGATGACCGGCAGCTCGTGATCAATGCCTCTTCGCGGGCGATCGAGGCCGGCGGCAATTATGAGATCGAGCACCGGATTGTCCGGCCGGACGGAAGCCTCCGCTTTGTGCGCGAACGGGCGGACGTGTTGCTGGAAAGACCGGGGGGAAGATTCCGCCTGGTCGGCACGGTACAGGATATTACGGAATACAAGAACCTGGAAGAGCAGTTTCGGCAGTCGCAGAAGTTGGAAAGTATCGGGCGGCTGGCCGGAGGCGTGGCCCACGACTTCAACAATCTACTGACGGTCATCAACGGGTACGGCGACATGCTGCTGCCTTACCACCAGCCTGGTACCCCCACCTTCGACGGACTGAACGAAATCCGAAAGGCCGGCGGCCGGGCGGCCGAGCTGACCCGCCAACTGCTGGCATTCGGCCGCAAGCAGGTGTTGCGGCCTCAAGTGGTCAATCTCAATACGGCAATTCTGGATTCGGAGAAGATGCTGCGCCGGCTGCTGGGCGACGACATCGAGCTTTCGGTGAACCTCGCCAAGGAGCTGGGCAACGTTTTGGCCGACGCCACCCAGATCCACCAAGTCGTCCTGAATCTGGCGGTGAACGCCCGCGACGCGATGCCCGGCGGAGGCAGATTGCTGATTGAGACCGCCAATGTCCGCCTGGACGAATCGTACACTTCGAAACATCCCGAGGTGAACGCCGGCCGTTATGTACGGATGTCGGTCAGCGACAACGGCGTTGGCATGGACGAGAATGCTCTTGCGCACATTTTCGAGCCCTTTTTCACCACCAAGGAGAATGGCGTCAATACCGGGCTGGGGCTCGCCACAGCTTATGGAATCGTCAAACAGAGCGGAGGTTCCATCTGGGCTTACAGCGAACCGGGCAACGGCACGTCGTTCAAAATCTATCTGCCGATCTGCGACGCCGGGGAGCCCGACGAACCCGCCTTGATGGCTCTCCCCGCGCTGTCGGGAACCGAGACCATCCTGGTGGTGGAAGACAACGCCGAGGTTCGCAGCTTCGTAGCCGCCGCCCTGAAGGGCTACGGATACCAGGTACTCACCGTCGATGGCGGTGCGCAGGCGCTCCAGGCCGCCAGCGCTCTCTCGGGACCGCTCCACCTGCTCTTGACCGACGCTGTCATGCCGGGCATGACGGGCCGCCAACTGGCCGAACAGATGTACCGTTCCAGGCCTGAAACGAGAGTCCTCTACATGTCCGGGTATACGGAAAACGTGTTGGGTCAAAACGGAATTCTCGACCCTGAGATGGAGTTCGTTCAGAAGCCGTTCGCACCTGCCGACCTTGCCAGGAAGGTGCGCGAGGTTCTAGACTCCTGAGAGTCGGCGCCGCGCGGGATGTCTGCCCGTGCCGCCAATTTCGACCGCGCCCCGCGAAACCATGTTCGACGAAATTCTGCGCAAAGTGGCCCGCATACCGCGCGGCAAGGTGGCCACCTACGGCCAGGTGGCCGAGGCGGCGGGTTTCCCGGGCGGGGCGCGGCAGGTGGTGTGGGCGCTGCGCGCGGCCCGGCGGCCGGTACCCTGGCATCGCGTAATCGGCGCTCGCGGGCGCATCCGGCTGGGGGGCTTTGAGGGACTCGAACAAATCCTGCGGCTCGAGCAGGAGGGCGTCAAGGTAACCGGAAACCGCGTGGACCTGCGGCAGTTCCGCCACGAGTTCGGCCGGCCGCCCGCTCCGAAAAAGAAGTAACCGATCAGCGCCCCGGTATGACCGCCGCGATATCTTCTCCCAGCCGGGCCAGAAATTCGTCGCGGTTGCCAATGAGGAAAAAATGGCCGCCGGGCAGGATGCGCACACTCGACGCCGCCGTGGTCAGCTCCTTCCAGCGCTCCAGGTGATGCGGCTCGACGTTGGGGTCGGCTTCGCCTCCGTAAACGAAAATCGGACAGCCCAGCGGGGCCTCTTCGCGGTACGCGTACCGGCGATAGAGGGCGGCATCCGCCTTCAGCGCCGGCAGCAGGACCCGAAGTGCCTCCGGATGGTGCAACGCTTCGGCCGGCATTCCTTCCAGACGTTCCAGCTCTTCCAGAAACTCCTCGTCGGTGGGGTCGGGCGGTGGGACGTGGTCCTGTCGAAAAAGCGGCGCGCGCGCTCCGGATGCAAACAGCGCCACCGGTTGGGGAAGGCCGTTCCGGCGCAGCCAGCGGACCAGCTCGAAGCCGACCACCGCGCCCAGGCTGTGCCCGAAAAACGCGAACGGCTGCGCTGTGTACGGCCGGATCTGTCCCCCCAACGCTTCCACCAGCACCTCCATCCTCTCGATGGGGCTTTCCGCGAGACGGCTTTCCCTCCCCGGCAGGCACGCCGGCGCCAGCACCACGCCTTCCGGCAATTGGCTCTGCCAGCCGTGGAAACTCATCCTGCCGCCGCCGGCGTGGGGAAAACAGAACAAGCGGAAAACCCGGCCGGAGGCAGCCCCCGCGTCCGGGAACCACACGTTTTCCGGCGGCGCCGCGGCCAACTTCTTTTTCAGCCGCAGCGCCAGCAGACGGCGCTTTTCGGGCGACAGCCGGCTTAACACCGACGATTCTTCCCGGGCGGCGCCGCCGGTGACGACCTCGCGGGGCTTCGGCGGTTGGCGCAGCGTCTCGCGCAGGTAGTTTTCAAAGGGCTGGATGGTGGTGCTTTGAACATAGGCGAGCGCCGCCTCCCGCGAGCGGCGCGAGAGCCCCTCATAGTGGTGGCGGTCGGTCACCAGACGCTCGAGCGCACGCTGCCACGGCGCCACCTCCTGCGGAGGCACCTGGGCCACCGGGACCATTTGCGCGTCAACCTGTCTGGCGTAGTGCAGGATGGGGTTGACGGGAAGCAGGTAGTCGACACCCATCATCGCCTCGGAGATGCCGCCGACGTCGCTGGCCACCACCGGAATGCCGCGCGCCATGGCTTCCACCACGACGCGGCCGCGGGCTTCGGCCCACAGTGAGGGCATCAGCAGCACGCGGGCGGCGCGATACAGGTCGTCGGCGTCGTCCACCGCGTCGAGAACGGAGATGTTCGCATGCGCGCGTAGCTGTTCGAGATCGTGAGAGCCGGTTCCCCAGGTCGGCACCGCGGCAAATGCCACCTGGGGCATCCGCCTCGCCAGCTCGAGAAAAATCGCGATGCCCTTCACCGCGCATGGATTCACCATCAGCACGTAGGGTTTGTCGAAGCCGCCCAAGCTGGGGTACGGACCGGGTTCAAACAGGGAGATAGGATGATGCACGGCTTCCAGACCACCGTGCTCCTTGACGTAACGCGTGACGTAATCGCTGACTCCAACCAGGCCATCCACCTGCCTCAGGACGTCCGTCTTCGCCAGGCTGGGGAATGCGGCTTCCGGGCCGAACGGCAGCGCCAGCGTGGTACGAACCAGGTAGACCACGCGCGCCCCGGCGGTGTGGAGCGAGGCTTCGAGCAGCATCTGGGCCGGGTCGTCGGTGGAGCACAAGATGATGTCCGGCTGGAAAGAGAGCGCCTCGGCGGCAAAATAGCCGCGAAAGTTCGGCGTGTTCGCCGCCACCCGCACGGCCACTCCGTTCCGCCGGAACGAAACCGCGCCGCCTTCGACGCCATCCACCCGCACCCGGCGAGCCTCGAGCTGCCGCAGGTATTCCCGCTCGGCCCCAGCGGAAAACGAGGCCGTACGGGCGACCACCAGAACGTCGTGCCCCGCGCCCGCCAGCGCCTCGGCGAGAAACCGGTTGGATTTGTCGCCGCCGCCGTGCGCCGGGTAATAGGGCGAGTTTTGGGCGAGCAGGATGCGCATCCGGGCAGCCGCGCTCAATCCTTCCCCCGGGCCGCCGCTTTCTGCTTGAGCCGCTGCAACAGAAAAGCGCGGCGCTCGGGCGACAGCAGCTCGAGTGTGCGGCGCAGGCCCTCGCTCTCCCGCGCGCCGGCTTCCGGCGAAGCCGCGGCGCCGCCGGACGTCAATCCTCCGAGCAGATCTTCCATGCCCCGCGGGCGCAAGCTTTGCACGAACCGGGCGGCGGCCCGCTGCGAGTTTTTCGACTCTTCGGCGTAGTAGGCAGCCTCCGACAACAACTGCCGCACGGCGCCAACCCACGGGCCGGCGTCCTGTGCCTCCAGAACCGGCAGCGGCATGGCGTGCTCGTCGAACACCGGCTGATAGCGTTCAATCATCCGCACCGGCAGAACGAACCGGGTCCCCAGCTTGGCTTCCACCAGCCCGCCGGAATCGCTGGAGATCACCGGGATGCCCCGCAGCATCGCCTCCACCACGATGAGGCCGAAGCCCTCGTACCACAGCGACGGCATGAGCAGGATCCGCGTCTGGCGCAAAACCTCCGTCGATGTCGCGTACGTTGGGCAGAAACCGGACATTGGGAATGGCTTCCAGCGCTTGCCGGTCGGCGGACGGTGGTGCCCCAGCCGGGCAACACGCCAAATTCGAACTCGGGAAGGCGGCGTGCCGTTTCCAGAAAAATGGACAATCCTTTCACCGCGCAGGGATTGATCATGACGATCAACCCGGACCGGAAGTTCGCGAGGTTTTCAAAAGGCCCCGCGCCATAAATCGGCGGGTGCACGACGGCGGCCGCGCGCCCGGCGTATTGCTGGATGTACCGCGCGGTGTGGTGCCCGATCGCCACCACCGCGGCGGCGCGGCCGACCAGCTCCGTGCCGGTGGCGTCGGGGTTCCAGCTCGCCGGGCCGAAGGGGTAAAACTGGGGTGTGTGGGCCAGGTAGACCACCCGGCCCGGGGCGGATTGCTCCGCCTCCCGCAGCAGCAATTGGCCCAGATCCTCGGAGGAGACCAGCACCCAATCCGGCTGGAAGTCGCGGATCTGTTCGCGCAGAACCTCGCCGCGGCGGACCGGATCGGCCGTGGAATAAACCGTGATTCTGTCGCGCCGCACCACTTCCAGGCCGGCCGAGCGGTCCAGCGAAACCAGCGGAATGGCTTCGCTCTCAATCTGGCGTTGCCGGCCGAACAGGTCGTGGGCCAGCGACGCCGCCACGATGCGGCACTCGTGGCCCCGCGCCGCCAGCCGATCGAGCCACGCCAGGTTGCTGCGGGTGGCTCCACCGCGCGGCGGAACGTAGGACGCGTTTGCCGTCAGCAGAATCCGCATCGTCAGTTTCTGTCCGGTGGGTTATTCTTTTCCTCGGCCAGGAGGGCGCGAACCTCATCGTCCGACAACCCCTCCAATTCCTTCAGCAGATCAGCGTACTCTTGTTCGCCCGCTTGTTCAATCTGTTTCAACTCAATTGCCTGGGCCAGCGACTCCACGGTAAAAACTCCCGAGTACACCACTTCCAGGGAGAGGTCTGCGCCAAACAGCCGGCGCACCCGCGAGAGCAGCTCCACGGCCATCAGCGAATGTCCGCCCAGATCGAAGAAGTTGTCGCGCGGACCCACCCGCTCCACACCGAGAAGCTCAGCCCACAGCGCGGCAACCCGCTGCTCCAACTCCGTGAGCGACTCCTCGACGGCGGGCGGCGTGGCCGCCCCATTGCGATTCGCGGCGCGGATGTGTTCCCGGATGACCCCGACCTGCGAGAGACGGGTGGCAATCTCCAGGTACGGAATGGCCTTCCGCGTTTCGTTGCCGGCCGTATGTCCGCTGCCCGCCTGGCGTCCGGGAGCCGGGTCTTCGGCGGGGTGGTATTCGACCCCGGCCGCCACCTCCGCCGGAAAACGGTAGCGCGCTTCTCCGTCCACCCGAACGCGGTAGCCGGCGCCAATGCTTTCCAGAAACTGAAGCGCCGGCTTGTTGCGCTTGCTGGGAACAAAGGGAAGCTCCACCTGATCGAGGCCCCGCTCGATGGCGATTTCGCCCAGACGGTTCACCAGCCGGTGCTCCACGCCGCGCCCCAACACCCGGCAACTGAGCAGGAAGGTGTCCACCACCAGGCGGCCCGCCGCGGTCTCGAATAAAACCAGTCCGGTGAGGCCGTAACCGCCAAACCGGTCGGCCACGTCCACGGTCAGCGCCTCTCTTCCCGCTTGCCCGATCCAGGCCTGAATCTCGGCCTCGGTGCGGCGAATGGAAGAAACGTTCATCTGGTTGGTGCGCTGCGTCAACTGGGCGGCGCGCGGCAGCGCCGCGGCGCTGATTGGCTGGATGCGGATTTCGAGTTCAAGGGAAGCCAGAAACTCGCGCAGGCTGGAGGCCTGCCGCTGGTGCCGCAAGCGCTCTGCCCGCTGGGCATACAGTTCCTGGCGTTGGCGGTCTTCCGCCGTAGCCCGGCGCCGGTCGAGCGCCCACACGTGTTTCAGGAATCCGGGGATCTCCGCGGCGACGGCCGGCAGGGGAAGCGCCAGCACTTCGGGGCAATCGGCCGCGACTTCGGCGCACTCCTTCGGATTGTCGTCGATGAACACAAACGAATCCAGCCCCAGGTTCAGCTCGTCCGCCAGAGAAACCAGGTTGGCCGATTTCGGCTCCCAGTTGACGCGCCGGGCGACGAAATGCTCCAGCTTCAGCGGCATCTCCGGGTGCTCGCGAAAGGTCTCGAGGACGTCCTCCTCGTTGTTCTTGCTGCACAGGCACAACAGCAGCCCATCAGCGTGCCGCTCGAGCATCATTTCCTGAAGCTCCCAACGCGGCGGGTCCACTTCGACGCCGGCCGGCCCGTCTTCGCCGCAGATTCCGCTCCACAGCGTTTCGTCGCAGTCCAGCACAACCACCTTGGGCGGTGCGGTGCGCAGGGTGTGAATGCGCCGCGCGAGCATGGTCCCCAGAGCGGTGAAGTAATCGGGCGTGTAAGGAACGTGGCCCAACTGGTCGCCGTGGGGGTCGTGAACATCCTCGACCGGGTAGAGGCGCTGCGTCTCCTCGCCGGTAATCACCTGAAGCGAGGGAAGGCCCGAGAGAGTTTCCTCGAACTCTCTCATCAGCTTTCCGTGCAGCGCCACGTTTCCGGCATCGGCCAGAAAGGCTGGCGACGAGGGGCAAACAAACACCAGGAAGGGCGCGGCAAACTTCCTGGCCGCGTCGTCGAGACAGCCGGCCAGTTGCCGGCAGGTTTCTTCGATGGTCTCGCCCTGGCTGCCGCGGTCGCCGCGAAAGCGGGCCCAGTCCTCGAAACGGACCAGGACAACATTGATGCCGGAGCTATTTCGGGCCAACAGGCTGGCCGGGTCGAGAAGCTGCTGAAAAACCTGGTTGTAGGGGGCAAAACGTAAGCGGTATTGAAAACCTAAACGATTAAGCCAAAAGACCAGCGGCTCGCGCAACGGCTCGGCCGTGAAGGTGGCGCTGATGGCCACCACGGGTAACTCCGCCGTCTCCTGAACAGGGCCTTTCGCCGCTGGCTCGCCGCTCGCCGGCAACGAAATAGCACTGTCGTGAGAATTCAAGTTCGATGACATTCGCAATCCGAAAGGAGCTACAGGGCATCGGAAGCGCGCCCGAGTTTTCATTATCCATCGCCCCCATCCGACACCACAACCGCGAGGCCGGCGGTGGTGTTGGAGGCTCGCATATCATGGAGGTTCCGGAAACGCCAGATTATGCCCGGCTTCGTCGCATTGCTACACCAGAACCGCAATTATCGCTACACCTGGATCGGGCAGGTCGTCAGTGAGATGGGCGATTACTTCAACAACGTTGCGGTCTTCGCCCTGGTGATGAAGACCGGCGGCTCGGGGCTGGTGTTAAGCGGCGTCATGCTGGCGCGGGCGATACCAGCCGTCATGGTGGGTCCGCTGGCGGGCATCGCGCTCGACCGGCTCAATCGCAAGCACATCATGATCGCGAGCGACCTGGTGCGGTTTGTCATCGCCCTGGGATTCCTGCTGGCCATCCGGAACCCCGCGGCCTGGCTCCTTTATCTGCTGAGCGCGTTGTTGATGCTGGCCTCTCCGTTCTTTACCGCGGGACGCACCTCGATTCTGCCCACCATCACCAGCGACCACGAATTGCACACCGCCAACTCGCTGACGCAGACAACCCAGTGGGGCACGGTGGCGGTGGGAGCGATGCTGGGTGGGTTGGTGACCGAGTATTTCGGCTTCGAGTGGGCTTTCGTGTTCAATGCCCTCTCGTTTCTCGCCTCCGGAGCGCTTATCTCGCTGCTGCGCGCCGAGCGAGGCGGCTTTCGCCCAAAACGTACCTCCGTCGCCGGACACGACAGGGTGAAACCCTTCTCCGAATACAAGGAAGGGCTGCGCTACATGTGGTCCGTTCCGATTGTATTCGCCATCGGCATGGTTTCGGTCGGATGGGCCACCGGCGGTGGCGCGGCGCAGATTCTGTTCGCGCTGTTCGGGGACAAAGTCTTCGGCCGGGGCGCGGAAGGCATTGGCACCATCTGGGGGTTCGCCGGCGTGGGCCTGGTAATCGGCGGGCCGGTGGGACATTACATTGGCGCCCGTGCCAGCTTCAAAGGATATAAACGCACCATCGCGCTGGCCTACGCGCTGCACGGCGCCTGCTACGTCGCCTTCGCCATCACTCCCAATTACTTTGCCGCGTTGGGCCTGGTGGCGATGTCCCGCATCGGAATGGCGGTGGGCTCGGTGTTGAACTACTCGCTGTTGCTGCGCACCGTTCCGGACCAGTTTCGCGGCCGGGTCTTCTCCACCATCGAATCCATGCGCTGGGCCATGATGATGTTCTCGCTGTCGGCGGCGGGCTACGCTTCCGCCTTCTGGTCGCCGCAGATGTTGGGCGTGGTGGCGGGCCTGCTCAGCTCGACCACCGCGGTGGGCTGGATTTGGGCCAACTGGGCCGGAAAACTGCGCGAGCCCGCATAGCCAGCAGGGCAATTCACGCCGTCCGCCTACGCCGCAGCGGGGCCAGCAGCCAGACGAAAACGCCCAGCACCGCTATCACCGCGCAGGTCTCCGTCACGTGGTATTCCGTACTGCCGGCAAACTCCATGTCGATGGTGCATTGGCCCTGGCAGGTGGGGCGCACCACCAGCAGCCCGATGCCGTCCGCGAACGTCTGCTGGCGAACTCCCCCGATGCTGGCGCGCCAGCCGGGATGGTAATTCATCTGGAACACCAGCACGCAGTGGGGCGGAATCTGCGTGTCGACCCGGATGTGGTTGAAATCCGGCGTTTCCTCCCGCGTGAGCGGCAGCGCCGGGTCGTCCAGCGCTTTCACATAGGGCAGCATCGGCCCCACGTCAAGACCATGCCTTGGATGCCGCCAGACGACATCCTGCTCGGGAATCACATGGCTCAACGAATCGGAGCGCTGCGGCACGGCGTAGATGGTGTCGCCGTCTTCGTGCCAGATCACCGGCAGAACGCCGTCGAACTTCCGCGGATGGACAAAGGGTTTGTAGGGTTCCGTGGTGTTGTCGCCGGGAACGTGGATGGCATGCACCCCGAATGCCTTCAGCCAGACGATCGAGTATTCGGCATCTCGGGCGCCGGCGTTCTCGCCGGAATAAAGAGTGAACACCGCCACCCGTTGGTAAAAGTTCAAGGCCGTCGGCTCGTGGCCGCCGCTGAGCTGGGGCGTGTCCGTAAACGTGTTCAGCCAGAGCGAGCTCGAACCGGCCGCGAACACCCGCCTTCCGTGCATGGTCCGGTCGAAGAATTTGGCGGTGCGGTATTCCATGGTCCGTGTGATGTCGATGGGCGGGCCAAGCTCGCGCACTTCCTTTCGGAGATGCCGGGCCTGAACGGCAATCAGACAGAGCGCGGCGGCGGCTCCCGCCACGAGGTAGATGCGCTTCAGCCGGATGGCGGGTATCAAAGAGCCGATCAGCAGGCAGACCCCCACTCCCATTTCGTGCGCGTAGCGATGCGCCTGGTAGAGCACGTCGATGTTGGCCGCGTAGTGGACCATGGTAAGGCCCCCGAAGATGAGAGTCACCAGCGCGCCGAACCGGACGTCCACGGCTTGCACTTTTCGCCGGAGCCACCACGCTAACGCAAAAAAACCGGCCACCAGCAAAATAGCGGCGGTCACCCACGCCAGGTCGATACGATAAATGCGCCCGATATTTGCCTGGTTTTTCTGGACGATTCGCATGAAGGACGGCGAAAACCAGGGGCTGGCGATGGCATACGTCACCAACGTCATCGGAACCAGGGAGGCAACCGCGTAGCGCTGGGTTCGCCAGGGCTCGGCGGCAAGCAAAGCGATGACCGCCAAGGCCACCGTGGCCGCGCCGATGGCATTGATCAACGCGGTGGCCAGTATAGCCGCGCCGGCCAGCACGTGATAGCGGCGCTGGCGCCGCGTCCAGGCCAGGTGCAGCAGCGCCAACGCCAGCGGCAGCACGGCCACCGCGGCCACGTGGGGCACTTCGCCGTAAAACAGAATGGTGTGGATCCTGCGCGAATTCCACAATCCCCCCATTTCCCGGCGCACCTCCGGAGACAGAAGAGCGATGGGAGACCAGAGCGAATACAGCATGGCGGCGGCCAGGCCCTTCCACCAGGTCTTCGAGAGCACGCACTCGGCGACGTAGACCGAGACGGCGGCAAGGCTGTAGAACAGACCCATCACGAAATGAAAGGCCAGCGCGGCCGGCCATCCCGTCAGGATGGAAGCCAGCGCGCAGATGGCGGGGAAAAGCGGCGCGTACTCCAACTGGGTCGGCAGGCCCGCGTTCCAGAACGGCCACCAGGAAAAAAAGCAGAAGTGCTCTGAGAAAATCCGGGACATCCCGATGAAATTTCCATCGGTTGTCTGCATATTGCCGAGATATTCGTGCGACGCCATGCCCCAGACGATGAACATGTTGAAAGACAGCAGTGCGGCGGGAATGACCAGCCTGGTCCAGGTTCGCCTGCTTATCGAAACCATCGGCACCTCTGGACAGTCGTTACATGTACTCGGGCACTTCGATGCCCAGGATGGCGAGCGTCCGCTCGAGCTGGTCGCTGAAGTAGGCGGTCATCCACAGCAGGAACGTTCTCTTTTCGCGGTTCGGCTCGTCGAGCACCGGACTCGAATGATAGAAGTTGTTGAACGCCTGCGCCACCTGGAACGCGTACCGCGCCATGTGGGCCGGTTCGCCGGAGTTCAACGCGCGCTCGACGGCCGAATCCATTTTCGACGCCGCCAGCAGCAGTTGCCAGATACTCTTCGGCGGCAAGCTGGCGCGCCAGCGCCGCCGCGTCCAGTTCCGCGCAAAATCCGGCAGCGTTTCGCCCCGCGCCTCGAGCTTGCGCAGGATGTTGCGGGCCCGCACGGCGGCATACTGAACGTAGGGGCCGGTTTCTCCCTCGAAGCTCAGCGCTTCTTCAGGTCGAAAGCGATGATGGCATTGCGCGTGAATTTCAGCATGAAGTAGCGCAGTGCGCCCACGGCGATCTGGCGGGCGACGCGCGCCCGTTCCGGCTCGGCGGCGTCCGCGTGGCGCGAATCCACTTCCGCTTTCGCTTTGCCGATCAGCGTGTCGATCAGGTCGTCGGCTTTTACGCCCAGCCCTTTGCGGCCCGACACTTCGACGTGGCTCTTGCGCTTGTCCTCTTCGGAAAGCGGAATGCCCAGTTCGGCGCAGGTGCGCGGAGAGAGCGCCACCATCTCGTAGGAGAAATGGACGGAGTTTTCCGGCCTGTTCGTCGAAGCCCAGCGCCCGCAGGCCCGCCACCACCACGTCCTGCAGGTAGGACTGGCGGGAGTCGATCACGTTGTAAACCTTCGTGCCGCCGCCGAACCGGGGCGCGTCGCCCTGGGCGCTGTCGGTCGAAACCCACACCACTTTCCCATCCGGATAGGTGCTCCAGGGCCGGTAGTGGAAGTCTTTCCCCAGCAGGCCGAACTTCCACAACTGGTAGGCAATGTCCTTGCCGACGTAGGTGACCGTGCCGTTCGAGCGGACAATCACCTTGCTGTCTTCGTCTTCCTTGTGCTCGGAAAACGCCGATCCCGGCATTACCCAGCAGCCCTGGTTCTTGCCTTCGGTCTCGAAGTAGATCGCCTGGCGCTGCTTCAGCAGCTCGAACGCGGTGGCCCAGAACTGCAGGTGCAGAATCTCGCTTTCGCGCGGCAGCACGTCGTAGACAATTCCCAGCCGGAGCATGGTGGCCAGATGGAGCGCGACGATGGCATCGGCGACCAGGTGGGCCAGCTCCGCCAGCGGCCCGAGCCGGCCTCGATGGCGTGCATGGTTTCGGCCCGCCAGCGCAGGCTTTCCGGATTCTCTTTGTAATACATCGACGTGCGCGCGTACAGGTCCCAGCAGTAGTAATCGAAGCGCGGCTGGGCTATGAGGATCCCGTACCTGCTCGGGCGTCTTGCTTCTCCAGAAAGTGGAAGCCCGCCACTACGTCGGCCACCTGCACGCCGGTGTTGTCGATATAGTTCTGCACCTCAACCCGGCCGCCGGCCGAACGCAGCATGCGCACGAACGTGTCGCCCAGGATGGCGTTGCGCAGGTGCCCGATGTGAGCGGCTTTGTTGGGGTTGATATTGGTGTGCTCGACGATGATCTTGGCCCCGGCGGCCTCGCGCGCCGCCGCCGATTGCTCGCCCATCAGGCCGCGGGCGTAATATCCCCGGTCGAGGCGAAATTGAGGAAACCTCCCACGGTCTCGCAGCCAGCCACTCCCTCGATCGGGCGGGAGCTGGGCGGCGATTTCCTCGGCGATCTGCTTCGGATTGCGCCGCATGCAGTTTGGCCAGTTGAGAACGCCACCGGCGTCGGGCACTCGCCAAAATCCGGCTGGCGGGGCTGCTCCATTTCGGCCACGACGTCCACTTGAAATCGCGAGCGAAGATGCTCGGAAATAACGGTTTGAATGCGCTTTTCGAGTTCGGGAAACACAAGCATCGAGTATAGCAGCCGCCCGTTTGGAGACGCTTTCCAGCAGATACGGTTGCCATCGGCGGCAGGTTGCGAGAGACTATTCAAGCGTGAGATTCAAGCGCCGCTCCCTATCGTCGAGAAAGAGAAATGCCAGCCGCTCCTTCCGCGGCTACCCGGTGGCAACGGTCGCCTTCTACGGACCGGACGACCGGCGCGCCTCAAAAGTCGCCGTGGGCATTATCGAGAAAGCGGATTCCGACCCGGTCGCATTGAAACGCTGGTTCGCCGAAGACGAACAGCAGGATCTGCGCTCGGATCCGGAAGTTACCGAGGAAATCCTGCGTTTCGCCGAGGAACACGGGGTGAAATCCGTCGCCAGAATGGAACGGATTATTGGGTGCCCTCATGAAGAAGGAGTGGATTATCCCGAAGGACAGGTTTGCCCTCAGTGCCCGTTTTGGGCTTACAGGGACAGGTGGTCGGGCGACGTGATCCAGTAATGTTTTCCGGGCCACGCAAGGACCTGCTTCCGCCGAAACCCAACCGCGCTATTGGCACGCAAAATGCAATGCAATTTGCGGCGGCGCGGCACATTGTGGCAGGAAACGGTCTGAATAGCCATAATGAGAGGGTAATCCCGCGCTGGCGTGGGGCGTCTGAAAGGCTTGGAAGCGCGGCAGCAAAAGGTTTCCTGCGCGGCGCCGGCCTTCTTGTCGCGGCGGGGGTCGACCGCGGTCAAGGACAGCCATTCAGGGATATCCATCGCCCGGAACCGAGTCAAATTGCCACGTAGCTTCACAGCGAGTTTCAAATGAGATTTTGGCGGCCACGGCCATTTGTGCTCCGGGGATTCCCGGTCTTTTGTATTTGCCTGGTGCTGCCCGGATTGGCCTGGTGCCAGACGGTGGGCGCGACAGGCGGCGACATTTCACGGATTTCCGCGGGCAGTTTCCGTTTCGAGCCGGATTCCGGCAGGAACAGCCACGGCTTCCTGGCGGTCTCTCCCCATTACAATGTGCGCATCGGAAACGCTTCGCTCGAGATCTTCCAGCCGGCGCAGCCGGGCGGCAAGCGCCTTTCGCCGGCGACAATCCGATTTCTGGGAGCCAACCCGCGCGCCACGCTGGCGGCCGAGCGGCAACTATCGGGACAAACCAATTACCTGCTCGGCAACGAGCCTCGCCGGTGGCGGACCGGTGTGCCGTGGTTCGGGCGGTTACGCGTATCCGGGGTTTGGCCGGGTGTGGACATTGTTTATTTCCCGAACGGCACCGATCTCGAATACGACTTGGAATGCTCCGCCGGCGCCGCGCTGGCGCGGATGCAACTGGAAGTTAGCGGGGTGAGCGATGTGAAGGTTTTGGCGGACGGTTCGCTCGCCCTGAGCACCGCCGCGGGCGCTCTGCGCCAGTTGGCTCCGCGTGCCTTCGAGGTTTCGGCCAACGGCCGGCGCCGGGTGCCAGGCGGCTATCGAGTGGAGAAGAAGGCCGGCGATTGGCTGGTGTCCTTCGAGGTGGATCGCACCAAGCCCGACTCGCGGTTGCTGATCGATCCGGTGATCACGGCGTCCGCCTACATCGGCGGATCGGGCGTGGATGCGGCTTCGGGCATCGGGACCGACGCCCAAGGCAACCTCTACGTCAGCGGCTACACCCAATCACCGGAATATTCCGCTTCGGCCAATGCAGTTATTCCGGGCGACGGGTTCGTGGCCAAGTTCACCTCCCGGGGCAATCCCGTTTATTTCACCTACTTCGGCGGTTCGAGCGCGGACGAGCCGAGGGCCCTGAAGGTCACCCCGGCCGGCGAAGTCATTGTGGCCGGAACCACGGTATCTCCCGATTTCCCCGTCAGCCCCGGCGCCTTTCAGACGACCATCGGCGATTCGCCGCCTTCCAGCCTGTGGGGCGACGGTTTTATTATCAAGCTGGACAAAACCGGTAAAAGCCAGGTATTCAGCACGTATTTCGGCGGCAGTTCGGTGGATGTCATTTCCGCGATTGACGTCAACGCGGATGGAGAAATCGCGGTGACGGGATGGACCGATTCGCTGGTGTTCCCGACGTCGTTCAACGCGCCTCAAAACACGCCGCCGGTGGACGGCTTCCACGCCTTCGCCTCGAAGCTGACAGCCGACGCCTCGGCGCTAGTCTGGTCAACTTACATCGGCGGAAAGTACAACGACGAAGGCCGCGCGGTGGCCTTTGACGCTTCGGGAGACGTGGTGGTCGCCGGCACTACTGTTTCGCCGGACTTCCCGGTGACTCCGGGCGCCTACCAGACCTCCTTCGACCCGGGCGGCGAGTTTGCCCATTCGGCCGGGTTCGTCACCAAGATTGACAAACCGGGCGAGGGCTTTCTGTTTTCCACGTTTCTGGGAGGAAGCGGCGACGACACCCCCCTGGCGCTGGTGGTTGCGGGCGACGGAACCGTCTTCGTCGCCGGGCAAACCTACTCGGCCGACTTTCCGGCGACAGCCGGCGCCTTCCAGGGGAGCCTGAAAGGCTTTGGGCTGCAATCGGACGGATTTGTCGCCAGCCTTTCGGCCGACGGCGCGAGACTCGCCTGGTCGACGTATTTGGGAGGAGGAGGCCAGGATTCGATTTATGCTCTGGCGCGCGACAGCGCGGGCAACCTGACCGTCGCCGGAGAAACGACCTCGACGGACTTCCCCACCGCCGGCGCCGGCTGCTCGTTGAAACTCGCCAGCGGCGGCCGCGACGCCTTCGTTTCCCGGCTTAATGCGGCCGGCAAAGCGCTGGTCTATTCAGCCTATGTGGGAGGCACGGCCGACGACCGCGCCACCGCGCTGGCGCTTCTTCCGTCCGGAGACGCGGCGATTGCCGGGGTCACCTTTTCGGCTTCGTTTCCGGTGGTCCAAGGCGGCGCGTCCACTTCTCTCAAGGGCGGCGAGGATGCATTCATGGCAGTCTTGTCGCCGCAGGCCGAAGACGGCGTTACCTGCATTCACGTTCCTGGCGTGGTGAACGCCGCCAGTTTTCTACCGGGCCCCATCGCCCCCGGGGAAATCGTCAGCCTTCTCGGCCTGGAGCTGGGTCCCGCGGATGGCGCCACTTTGGCCGTCGACAGCACCGGCCACATTACCGATATGGCCGGCGGCACCGAGGTGTTCTTCGACGACATTCCGGCTCCGATCATTTACGCCAGCCGGACGCTGGCGAGCGTGGTGGTTCCTTACTCCGTGTCCGGGAAAACCAGTGTCGGCGTACGCCTGGCGGCAAGCGGCGTCGAATCGAACAGCATTCAGGTTCCGGTGGCCGCCACGGCTCCCGGTATTTTCACCCTCGACGCTTCCGGACAAGGCGCCGGCGCCATCCTGAATCAGGATCTTTCTCTGAATACGGCTTCGAATCCCGCCCCCCGCGGCTCGATCGTGGTGCTCTACGCCACCGGCGAAGGCCAGACAACTCCGGCCGGCATCAATGGATTGCTGGCTTTCTCGCAGACCCTCCCCAGCCCGATCGCGGCTGTCAGCGTACGGATTGGCGGCATCGAATGCCACTTCGATTACGCCGGGGCGGCACCCACTTTTGTTGCCGGTTTGATGCAGATCAACGTCCGCGTTCCTTCCGACGCACCGGTGGGATCGCAAGTGCCGGTGCTGTTGAAAGTGGGAGACAACCTGAGCCAGCCGGGAGTGACGCTGGCAATCCAGTGAGGACTCTATGCGGGTGCATCTCCACTTTTTACGGCTCCTGGTTCTGCTTTTGGTCGGTACAGCCGCCTGGGGCCAATCGCCCACCGGCCGCTACCTGGTGATGCTGAGAGGGGAGCCGGCCGCCGAGGCGGTGCTGCGCGTCAAGGGCGGCAACCGGCGCCTGGCGCTGAATGCCGGCCGGGCGGCGGTCCGCCGCAATCAGGCGCGAACTCGCCTGCAAATGGGGCGGGACGGGATTCCCGTGCTGGATTCCCTCGACACCATCGCCAACGCCCTGGTGGTGAAAGCCAACCCGCGGCAGTTGAAGACGCTTGGCGCCATCGACGGGGTGGACGGTGTCTACCCCATCCTCGAATACCACCTCGAGCTCGACGTGGCGAACAAGCTGGAGAACGTGGATAGCGCCTGGTCGTGGATCGGCCCCGAGCGCGCCGGCAAAGGCGTCAAGATCGCCATCATCGACACCGGGATCGACACTACTCATCCGGCCTTTCAGGATGCCAGCCTGCCGGTACCGCCGGGTTTCCCCCGTGGAAATTCTCCGCTGGACCTGGCTTGGGCCACCAACAAAGTGATCGTGGTCCGAAATTACGAAAGCTCATTTCCCGGCTACACGCCCACGGGAGCGTGTCCGATTGATCCTGACGACAAAATGGGGCACGGAACTGCTGTCGCGATGGTCGCGGCGGGGCACTTGGTGGCGGCGCCCCTTGCCACCATCAGCGGCGTGGCCCCGGCCGCTTACCTGGGCGAATACAAAGTATTCCCCGGATGCGGCGCCGACGCCACAACCCGCACCGACGTCATACTGCGGGCGGTGGAGGACGCCGTACTGGACGGTATGAACGTGATCAACCTGAGCCTTGGCGCGCAGCCGCCCGTACGCACGGAGATGGATATTTTCAACACGGTATTCAAGCGTCTGGCGGACCTTGGCGTGGTGGTGGTGCAGTCGGCGGGCAATGACGGTCCCGCGTACGGAACGTTGAGCACGAATGCGAAATCCAGCGAATACAGCATCGCCGTGGGGGCCGGCCAGAATGGCCGCGCTTTCGATGTGACCGTAAAAGCGAATGGCCGTGAGTATGTGGCCACGCCCGGTAGCGGGCCGGCGTTTTCGGCCTTCACCGCTCCGCTGCTCGACGCTAACAACTTCGACGGGAATTCCCTCGCCTGTTCGCCATTTCCGGCCAACAGTCTGGCTGGTTCCACCGTGCTGATCGAGCGGGGAACCTGCCTGTTCACCGACAAACTGACCAACGCCACCGCGGCGGGGGCGGTGGGCGCAATCGTTTTCACCAACGATCAGCCGGTGGCCATCATGTCGGTGGGAAGCATCACCCTGCCAGCCGTCATGATTGGGCGCCCCGATGGTCTGGAGCTGCGTGCCGCCCTGACCGGCGGCAACCGCTTCAACGCCACCATGGGACCCGGCGTGGTCGCGACCGACCCGAATCAATTAGCTTCGTTTTCCAGTAAGGGCCCAGGCGTCGGCGCTGTCGTGAAGCCCGACCTCATCGCCGTCGGTCAGGACGTCTACATGGCCAATAGCCAGGCCGTCGATCCGGCGGGTTACCAGGAGCAGAGCGGCACCAGTTTTTCCTCACCCGCGGTGGCCGGCGCGGCCGCTGTCCTGATGGCAGATCGGCCCGGACTGAATTACCAGGAGTATCGTTCCCTGCTGGTGGACACGGGAACCGTCCTGTCCGAGAGTGGTGGGAACAAGCTTCCGGTGATGCAGCAGGGCGGGGGCCGTCTGAATCTCGAGGCGGCGCTGCTGTCGACGCTGGCGGCAGCGCCATCTTCGCTCAGTTTTGGAGCCGGGGGGGCGACGTTTGACCTCGAGCGCGGTCTGGGTGTGGAAAACATCGGCCCGCTCGATGACTTGTACAGCGTCACCGTGGAGCCGAATCACCCCGGGCCCGCACCGGTTGCCGCACTCACCACCTTCCGTCTCAAGCCCGGCGAGTCGCTGCGAGTTCCACTGCGGTTTGCCTCAACCGGCGCCGCCGAAGGCTTCTACGACGGCTACGTGCACATCCGGGGCACCCGTCCCGGAGCGGACATTCACGTTCCGTACTGGTACGGCGTCAGCGGGTTCACCCCGCTGGAAATCGCCGTGGTGGTTTCACCCGACTCCGCCTCCGCCGGCATTCAGCGGGAAGCCTTCGAGTTTCGCGTGAATAACCTGGCGACAATCCCGATTCTTTTGCCCACCCCAAAGGTGACCGCCGTTTCCGGCGGCGGTTCGGTGATTCGCGTGTATTCGCTCGATTCCGTGTACCCGGGCGTGTTCACTGTCGACGTCCGGCTGGCCGCCTCGGCGTCGAATGTGTTCCGCATCGAGGCGGGCGACGCCGAGACTACCGTCACCATTCCGACGAACTGATTCGGCAGGGCGGTCTCAGACCTTTTCAGGCACCACGTAGGGGGCACGATAGGCCCGCGTGAACATCCTGTTCGCCTCCGCGTCTCCCTTCACCGTCATGGTTTGTTCGTCGAAGTCGAGCGACCGGCCCAGGCGGTAGGAAATGTTGCCGAGGTGCATCAGCGTGCACGAAATGGCGCCTTTCTCGATTTCCGCGTTGAGCATTTCGCGCTTACCGGCGCGAACGGCGTCGATAAAGTTTTGCCAGTTGCTGCTGCCGGCCTTCTTCGCCGGCCCCGGTTCGCCCTTGCGGCCGAGAAACGTCTTGTAAGACGTGTAGCCCTCAATCGCCATGTAACCTTCGGAGCCGTAAAAGAGATTGCCGACGGAGTTGCCGACGGGGCTCTCCACGTCTCCGTTCCTGCGGGCGTCAATGCCTCCCTCGGTATTCGTGATCCAGTGCCGGACTTCGAACACCATCAGCGCCTTCTTGCCGTTGGGCTTGAGGAAATCGTAGGTGATGACCACCGTGTTCGGCGTGTTCTGGTCGTCGTCGAACATGTAGTGGCCGCCCATGGCGTGGACCTTCAGCGGGTAGTTGACGCCCAGACCCCAGCGGCAAATGTCCAGTTCGTGGATGCCCTGGTTGCCGAAATCGCCGTTGCCGTAATCCCAGTTCCAGTGCCAGTTGTAGTGGAAGCGGTTCTTGCTGAACGGCCGCTTCGGCGCCGGCCCGATCCATTCGTCGTAATGGACACCGGCCGGCACCGGCTCATCCGGCGCGTGGCCGATGGTGTCGCGCCATTTGTAGCACAGGCCCCGCGAGTAGTAGACTTCGCCGAGCAGTCCCTTGTTGAGCTGGTCCACCGCTTCGATCAAGCCCTCGTTCGACCGGCTGTTGCTGCCGTGCTGCACCAGCTTGTCGTATTTCCGGGCCGCCTTCACAATCTGCTGCGATTCAAAAATATTGTGAGAGCAAGGCTTTTCCACGTAGACGTGCTTGCCGGCCTGCATGGCCCAGATGGCCTGCATGGTGTGGCTGTGATTGGGTGTGGCGATAGAGACGCAGTCGATGGTTTTGTCTTCCAGCATCTTGCGGATGTCGGAGTATCGATCGGGCCGGGCGGCTCCGCGGCCCTCAATCTGCTTCAGCCGCTGGTCGAGAATGTTCTCGTCGATATCAACGAGGGCGGCGATCTGAACATCCTTCATCCGGCCGTACTGCCCGATATGCGAGTTTCCCTGGCCGCGCGTGCCCACGACCGCCACCCGAATGGTGTCGTTCGGGCTGGCAAGCGCGCTGGATTTGAGCGCCGTGGCAGCCGCCGCGCCGCTCACAAGAAAATGCCTTCTATTCATAATTTTTGCCTTCAATGAACACATAGAGCCGAAGACCGGCATCCGCGCGAACGGCGCCGGAACGACTTGAGAACGCCCTGATAAGACGATGAGGGCCGGGGCATTGTTACGGACCGTCGGCGAGATTTCGATTACGCATCATGCAAATCTGGTCCGGCTGCCGTCGGCCGGCGGGCAGCGTCGAAATCGCCGGTCAACTTCAAGTTAGAATTGGATTCGTGGCGACACTAAGCTTCGAGGAAGCGCGCGATTGCGTCATCCGCCAGGTGCGCTCCGGCGCGCTGCCGCCGGGCATCGAGACGGTCCCGCTTCTCAAGGCCACCGGCCGCGTGCTGGCAGCGCCGATCACCGCCGACCGCGATTATCCACCCCTGCCTCGTGCCACCCGCGACGGTTTCGCCGTCGCCTCGGCCGGCTTCACCGGCGAAGCACACCTGGTGGGTGAGGTGCGGGCCGGAGAGCGCTTCGAAGGCCGGGTGGGCCCCCGCGAGGCGGTCGAAATCATGACCGGAGCCCCCGTGCCGGAAGGCGCCGACGCGGTAATCATGCTCGAGCACGTCAGCCGGCACGCCGATCGCATCGAGGTCAGCGTCCCGGTGTCAGCGGGCGATCACGTGGTGGCGCAAGGCGCCGAATGCCGACACGGGATGATTCTGCTCACCCCCGGCCGCCGCCTCGGATACGCTCAGGTGGCGCTGCTGGCCACCGTCGGAGCGGCCGAGGTACGCGTGTACCATCGGCCCAGTGTGGCGATTGTAGCCACCGGCGACGAGTTGGTGGACCTCCCCGGATCGCCCCGCGATTGTCAGGTCCGCAACTCCAATTCGTACTCGCTGGCGGCGCAAGTGGAGCGCGCGGGCGGGGCTGCCGAGATTCTGCCGGTGGCGCGCGACAACCCCTCATCCACCCGCGCCGCCATCGCCGCCGGTTTGGAACGCAACTTGCTCTTGCTGTCTGGGGGGGTGTCGGCGGGCAAGTACGACATCGTCGAGCCGGTATTGCGGGAGTTTGACGCCGATTTTCACTTCGACCGGGTGCTGATCCAGCCCGGCCAGCCGCTGGTGTTCGGCTCGGCGCGGCGCCGCCCGGAAAGCGGCCGGACCTTTTTCTTCGGACTCCCCGGCAACCCCGCCTCCACCATGGTTACTTTCGAGCTGTTCGGGCGGGCAGCCGTCGAGTTGCTGGCCGGTGAGGCGGCCCCGTCGTTGCCGCTGCTCGAAGCCAAGCTGGCGCGCGACTTTCAGCACAAGCGGGGCCTCACGCGTTTTCTTCCGGCCAACCTCAGCCCCGATGGAAAATACATCGCGGCCGAGCCTTGGCAGGGTTCGGGCGACGTCGCCGCGCTGGCCCGCTCCAACGCGTTTCTGGTGGCCTCCGCCGACAAAGAGTTTTATACCGCTGGAGAGATGATTCGGGTGCTGCTGCGATGACCGAAAAACTCACGCATTTCGACGACGCCGGCCAGCCCAGAATGGTGGACGTCTCCGGGAAGACTCCCACGCGCCGGGCCGCCCGGGCGCACGTGTTTGTCCGCATGCGGCGCGAAGTGCTCGATCGGCTGCCCGAAAATCCCAAGGGTAACCCGCTCGAAATCGCGCGGGTGGCGGGCATCGCGGCCGCCAAGCGCACCGCCGACCTGATCCCGCTTTGCCACCCACTGGCCCTCACCCACGCCGACGTCGAGGTGCACGTCGAAGCCGAGGGAATCCGAATCTTCGCTACGGCCGCCACCATCGCGCCCACCGGCGTCGAGATGGAGGCGCTGACCGCCGCCGCCGTGGCCGCCCTCACCGTCTACGACATGACGAAGGCCCTGGACAAGTCCATCACCATCGAGAATCTCTGCCTGGTGGAGAAGACCGGCGGCAAGAGCGGCGACTATCGAAGGGACTTGGCCTGATGCGTGCCGCCGTACTCACCGTCAGCGATTCCGTCGCACAGGGCACCCGCGTAGATGGTTCCGGGCCGGCGGTGGCCGAACAACTTGTCCTGGCCGGCTGGAAGGTAACCATCATCCGCACACTGCCCGACGATCGGGCGCAGCTCGCCGAATGGCTTCGCGAAACCGCCGACAGCGGAGCGGTGGACGCAATCTTTTCGACGGGCGGCACCGGCGTCGCGCCGCGCGACGTCACCCCGGAGGCGACGCGCTCGGTGCTGGAGCGGGAGATTCCCGGGCTCGGCGAGGTGATGCGCCTGGAAGGAAGGAAATCGACGCCGCTGGCCGCCCTTTCGCGCTCCGTGGCCGGGACACGGAAGCAGACGCTGATTGTGAATCTGCCCGGGTCGCCGAAGGGGGCCGTGGAGAGCCTGCTCGCGGTTTTGCCGCTGGCGTCGCACATCGTGGCGCTACTTCAGGGCCGCACCGGGCATCCTGTAAAGTAGAAACGGAGAGGGACGGGCTGCCGTCCAATAACGGGAATCATCATGAATCTAAAGAGAGCGCTTTTGCCCGCCCTGTTGGTTTGCGGAGTGCTGGGGGCCCAGCAAACCGCACCGCAAACTCCTCCGGCGGGTGCCGGCGACGATCAATTGTTGATCCGGACGCAGGTGAAGGTGGTCATCGCGCCAACCACCGTCACCGATTCGGACGGCCAGTTTGTCACCGATCTGAGACCCGACGAGTTTCAGTTATACGACAACGACAAATTGCAGGACATCCAGAACGAGATGGGCTACCAGCCCTTGTCGCTGGTGGTTGTCATCCAGGCCAACAACGACGTCGAAGCCATTCTGCCGAAGATCAAGAGAATCGGCCCGCTGCTCTCGCAACTGGTGCTCGGGCGCGACGGCGAGGTAGCCATTCTCTCCTACGATTCGCGGGTGGTGCTCCGCCAGGATTTCACCAGCGATGCGGACGCGATTCAAGCCGGACTGGACAAAATCGTCAATTCCTACAGCCATTGGGCAGTTCAGGAGGATGCGGTTCTGGAAGCCTCTCACATGCTGCGGCGGCGCCCCGCCAACCGGCGCAAGGTGATTCTGCTGATCGGGGAGACGCGTGGCCAGGGCAACACCACGCCGCTGCGCGACGTGCTGCTTTCGGTGCAGTTCGGCAACATCGATGTCTATACGATAAACATCAATCGTCTGGTGGCTTCGTTTACCGCCAAACCCACCTATCCGCGCCCCGATCCCTTTCCGACGGCGTCCCACCCACTGCCCGGAGGCGCCATCCAAACTCCGGATACGGTGGCGCAGCAGATGGGCACCGCCGGAAATGCCATTGACTTCGTTCCGGTGGTGACCGAAATCATGAAGGGCATCAAGAGCATTTTCGTCGACAATCCCTCGGAGTTTCTCACCAAGTACACGGGCGGGCGCGAGTACAAGTTCGTCAACCAGAGAGACCTGGAACGGGCCATCGCCGACCTGGGCGAGGAGCTGCACAATCAGTACCTGCTCAGCTACAGCCCCAACAACAAGGACGAAGGCGGCCTGCACAACATTCGAGTAGTGGTCAAGCGCACCGGCCTGAAAGTGCGCTCGCGTCCCAGCTACTGGATGGCGGCGATGCCGGAATAAGAAACGCCGCTACGCGTGGAAAGACATGGCCGCAAAGCTCACTACGCTGGCCTCATCAATGTTCCATTGCTGGTAACGGAGCAGGTTGCCGCGGGCTTGCGGGTTGGCCTTCAGGAACGTGTAAAAGGGCGCCGAACCGCACCATTTCAGATCGTCGCCGCGATCGCGAACCAGCTCCCAATAGTCCTCCGAATTCCCGGCGTTGATCTGTTCGATCCGGCGGCGGTCGCGCTCGGCCACCTGAAGCATCGCGTCCTGGTTGGCGCGCATGCTGATTCGGTCGCCGTAGCGCTCGCCCATGTGCGCCATATCCACGCCCAACACCCAAAAGAGCCGCTCCCGTTCGGTCTCCGCAATTTCACCCAGCGCGTCGAAGAAGCGCCGCACGCCGTCTTCGCTTTCCGGCCGGCCCCCAGCCAGGATGCTGCGGCCGAACGACCCCACCAGAATCGGCAGCACCTTCACCTGCGGGCCGAACAGATGTTGCAGGAACAATACCTGGAATTCAATGGTGTGTTCGAACGAATGGCAGTAATCTTCCATCAGCACGCTGTCACCGGCCGCCGCCGCCAGCCTCGTCACCAGCCCGGTGTCGGTCACCGAGGCGCCGAACGGCGTGATATACGGTTTGCGAGTCAGTCCGAATTTTCCGGGTTCGCCATAGTGCGACGTTCCAAGAATTACGAAGGTTTTGCCGTTTTGCGCGCCGGCCGCCGCGGCAAACGCTTCGCGGTAGCACTGCCAACCTCCCTCGGGACTCACGTGCGGCGCGGCGATTCCCAGAATCTCGCCAGCCTGCGGCGGGGCGTCCGTCATGTAACGGCGCATGGTCTCGTTCAATTCCCCCAGGCCTGCCGGATAGGCTGAGCCGGCGTGCGCCGGCGGGCGAACCGGCGCCTCGGCGAACTCGCGGTGCCGCTGCTGCTTCAGCGCCTGGTAAGTTTCCCCCTCCAGGAAGCCCGCGCCCTCGAGCGTCTCAATCAGGTTCTTCTCGATGCTGCTCACCTCCAGCTCGCCGGTGAGCCGCACCAGAAACTCGCGCAAATCCAGTTCCGTGTGATCCCCGTCGAACAATTGCACCGCGGCCACCAGCGCCGGCGGGATGATCAACGTTGCGTCGGAATAGTTGTACGGGTCGCGAACCAGCAGGCCGGGCCTGTCGGCGACGGGCGAAGGCATGAAGTCCAGGTCGAAGCGCAAACGCGGCAGGGGATGGGGCATTACTCCCATGATAGCCTTCGGACACGCGCTAAAATGGGGGGCAAATGTCTCCGAACCTTTCTGGGAAAGTAATTATCGTTACCGGCGCCAACGGCGGGCTCGGCGTTACAGTCTCGCAAGCCTGCCTGGAAGCGGGCGCCAGCGTGGCCGCCGTGGCGCGCTCTCTCACCCGCTGGGAGCCTGCGTCCGAACGCATTTTGCCGCTCGCCCTTGACCTCAGCCAGGCGGATGCGTGCCGGCAGGCGGTGAAAGCCACCGTAGCCCGGTTTGGCCGCCTCGACGGGCTGCTGCACCTGGTGGGTGGTTTCGTCGGAGGATCGACGGTGGAGGAAACCTCCGACGAAGACTTCGAGCGAATGCTCACCATCAACCTGCGGACGTCTTTTAACATGTTCCGGGCGGCAGTCGGAGCCATGCGCTCGGCGGGCGGCGGACGCATTGTTGCGGTAGGCTCGGGGGCCGGTCTGAATCCGCCAGCGGGAATGGCGGCCTATGCCGCTTCGAAAGCGGCGCTGCACGCGCTGGTGGTCTCGTTGGCGGCCGAGGTGAAGAGCGCCGGAATCACGGCGAACGTGGTTGCGCCCAGCGTCATCGACACGGAAGCGAACCGCCGGGCGATGCCAAAGGCCGACTTTTCCCGCTGGGTGACGCCCGCCGCGATTGCGTCGCTGATGCTCTCGCTGCTCGCCGACGACGCCGCCGGCCGAACCGGCGAGATCATTCCCATCGACTCCTCCCAGGTGCCAGGCCAAACTTGACGCCTGATATCCGCGTCAGTTGCATGTGCCCGTGACGAGAAGGAAGGATGTAAAGAGTATGAGCAGAGCCAAGCTGACTTCCACGGAGCTGGAGACCGCGCTTTCCACCCTCGAAGGTTGGAGTGTGGTTTCCGGCAAGCTGCACAAGCAGTATTCGTTTCCCGATTTTGTCCACGCTTTCGGCTTCATGGCCACCGCCGCCATTGCCATTGAGAAACGCAATCACCATCCCGAATGGAGCAACGTCTATAACCGGGTCACCGTCGACCTGGCCACGCACGATGCCGGCGGCATAACGGGGCTGGACGTGGATCTGGCGAAGATGCTCGACTCGGTGGCGGTGCGGCTGCAATGACCCGACTGGTTGCCGCGCTGCTCCTCGCCGCCGCAGTTGCCCCCGCCGCGCAGGAGTTTTCCGCGGCAGCCGACCTCGATGCCGCCATCGAGCAGGCCATCCATGACGGCCAGCTTCCCGGCGCCGTGCTTCTCGTCGGCCAAAATGGCCGGACCCTCTATCGCAAAGCTTACGGGATGCGAAGCCTGGTCCCCACCCGCGAGCCGATGACCGTGGACACCATCTTCGACGTCGCCTCGCTCACCAAGGTGTTGGCCACCACGCCCTGCATCATGAAGCTTTTCGAGCGGGGAAAAGTGCGGCTGCGCGACCGGGTCACCGTGTACCTGCCGGAATTCGAAGGCGGGTCGACCCACATCACCGTCCGTGACCTGATGACGCATTTCTCGGGTCTGCGGCCGGATCTCGACCTCGAACCCCCGTGGCACGGCTACGAAACCGGCATCGCCAAGGCACTCGTCGAGAAACCCGTCTCACCGCCGGGCGAGCGTTTTCTGTACAGCGACATCAACTTCATTCTGGTGGGCGAAATCGTCCGCCGGCTGAGCGGTGAGTCGCTGGCCGATTACGCGGCGGAGCAAATCTACAAGCCGCTTGGCATGTCGGAGACGCGCTTTCTGCCGCCCAAATCCTGGGTGCCGCGCATCGCCCCCACCCAGAAAATCGGCGCCACCGTGCTGCGCGGCGTGGTGCACGACCCCACTTCGCGGGATATGGGCGGCGTGGCCGGCCACGCCGGGCTGTTTTCAACCGCCGACGATATGGCGAAATATGCCGAGATGATGATCGGAATGGGCGCGCGCGGCGGCGTACGCATCTTCCAGCCGCCCACCGTACGCAAGTTCACCGAGCCGCAGTCGCCTCCCCACCAACCCATTCTTCGCGGTCTCGGCTGGGACATCGATTCGCCTTTTTCCGGCAATCGCGGGGAACTGTTCCCCCTCGGCTCTTACGGCCACACCGGCTTCACCGGCACCTCGCTGTGGATCGACCCGTATTCGAAGACGTACGTCATCCTGCTCGCCAACAGCGTGCATCCCGACATTCGCCCGGCCATCACCTCGCTACGCTCGCGGGTTGCCACCATCGTCGCCGCCGCCGTCGGCATCGACTCCCAGCAGGTGGAGCTTACCGGCTATTACGAAACCGCCACCGCCACCGGACTGCGCCGCGACCGCGGCCGCAACGCGCAGGTAAAGACCGGCCTGGATGTCCTCGAGGAGAGCGGTTTCAAGCCGTTTCGCGGCAAACGCGTCGGCCTGATCACGAATCAGACCGGAGTGGACCGCGGCTTGAAGCGGAATATCGACGTGATGCGCACGGCGGGCGTCAACCTGACGGCGCTGTTTTCTCCCGAGCACGGCATTTCCGGGCAACTCGACACCGAGCATATCGGCGACACCAAAGATCCCGCCACCGGAATCCCCATCTACAGCCTCTACCAGGGCTCCGAGCGGCGGCCGCCGGCCGCGGCGCTCAAGCAGGTGGACGTGCTGGTCTTCGATATCCAGGATGTCGGCGCACGCTTCTATACCTACGGATGCACCATGAAATACGCCATGCAAGCGGCGGCGCACGCCCACCTTCCTTTCTTCGTGCTCGATCGGCCCAACCCCATCAATGGCGCAACCGTCGAGGGGCCGATGCTCGATGCCGGTCTTCAATCGTTCGTGGGCTGCTTCCCGATGCCGGTGCGGCACGGCATGACGCTCGGTGAGCTGGCGCGCATGATGAACGGCGAAGAAAAAATCGGCGCCGATCTGACGGTGGTCAAGATGGAAAACTGGGATCGAGCCGACTGGTGGGATTCGACCGGTTTGCCCTGGGTGAACCCGTCGCCGAATATGCGCAGCCTGAACGCCGCGCTGCTCTATCCGGCATTGGCCGTCTTCGAGGCCTCGCCCAATCTCAGTGTCGGCCGCGGAACCGAAGCGCCTTTCGAACAAATCGGCGCCGATTGGATCAATGGCGAGGAATTGGCCCACTATCTTAATTCCCGCTTCGTTCCCGGCGTCCGCCTCTACCCGGTGCGGTTCGAACCAGCCGCCTCCCATTTCGCGGGCCGCCAGATTGAAGGCGTCCGGTTTGTCATTACCGACCGGGAAGCGTTTTCGACTTTGCGCCTGAGTTTGGAGTTGGGAGCAGCTTTCGCAAAGCTCTACCCGGGCAGGATTAACTGGGAAGTAAACCTGAAACTGTTCGGCAGCAGCGCCATGCTGGACGCCCTGCGAGGGGGCCGCGATCCCCGCTGGGTGGAGGAAATGGACCGCGTACCCACTTCACAATTCCGGGAACGCCGAGCGCCGTACCTGCTCTACCCATAATAATGCGAAGGGGGAGATTCGCCATTCGGCACATCCCCCCCACCCTTCCGAGCTGCCGGCTTTGTCCGCCGGGGTGAAATTATTCAGACGATGCCTTTTGGCCCGAAGAAGCCTTGGGCTTGTTCTTGCTCCCCGGAGGACGCCCACGCCTTTTGGTTGTCGTTGTCGCCATCCAGGCTGGAGGACGACCACGCCTTTTACCTCGTGCTCTGGCCAACCTTTCGAGGCTCATAATCGCCTCTTCAATCTGCTCACGCTCCTGGCGCAGATCGCCCAGGATTTTCATTATGTCCATGTTAAAGCTCCCAAACCGACCGTTCCGACCAGCCTGTTCCGAATTCGGAACAAGATTAGCAACTGATTGGGCAGTCTTAAGCATTGTTACCTCAAAACCGCCGGCAGATCAAGCCTTCCTGTTCTGAAAACGGAACAAACTCGAAAAAATAGTACTGGTCAGGGCCTTCCGGTCCTCCCGGCTTCCTCCGCCGGCTCGCGCCGATTTCGGGTCCGTCTTTTCTCCCAATAGAGGTAAAACGGGATTCCGGTAGCCATGATTACCAACCCCATCAGGGATTCTCTCCGAGAGTTTATGAAAGTTGAAGCGATCAAACAAGAGGCGCTGGCGACAAAAATACACGGCACCCAGGGGTATCCGATCACGCGGTAGGGTCTGGGCATCTCCGGTCTCCTCTTTCTGAGCACGATAACCGCCGCGGCGGCCATCGCATAAAGGATCCAACTGGGGAATATCACCAGCGTCAGTAATTGGTCGTAGCGCCCGCTGAATACCAGCACGGCGGACCAAAGGCACAACGCCAGAATGGAAAAACCCGGAGTGTGGTGGCGCGGGTGCACGCTGCGAAACCGGCTGAAGAACAGCCCGTCGCGGGCGGCGGCATAAGGCACCCGAGAACCGGATAAGATGGACCCATTGAGGGCGGCGAAAATCGAGATCATCGCCGCCACGCTGACAGCGGCCGCTCCGCCGCCTTCAAAGATACGCCGCATCATGACCGCCGCGACGCGGTCGCTGGATGCCACCTGGCCGGCGTCGAGGACCGCGAAGTAGGCCAGGTTGGCGAGCAGGTAGACCGCCATCACCGCCAGAGTCCCGGCGATCAGAGCCAGCGGCAGGTTGCGCTGCGGGCGCCGGATTTCACCCGAGATCATGCTCAGGTTGTTCCAACCGTCGTAGGCCCACAGCGCCGCCACCAGCGCCGCGAAGAAGCCGGCGAAGCCGCCCTGGGCGGGGACATGCGAAGTGAAATTGGCGGCGCTGGAGCCGCTCCAGGTGAGTCCCAGGACAACGATGGCGCCAATCAGCAGGAGCTTGATCGCGGTTACCACCACCTGCAAATTCCCGCCCACCCGGACGCCCATGAAATTCACCGCCCCCAGAACCAGGATGACGGCCATCGCCAGCACCTGGCCATTGCGGATCTCGAGCGGCCCGCCGCCGGTCCCGATCGGCAGGGGAATTCGGAACAGAGTGGCTTCGAGACCCGGCGCAAAATTGGCCAGGTAGTAGAAAAAACCCGTAGCCAAGGTAGCGATGGAGCCGCTTTTGGCCACCCAGGTTTGGGTCCAGGCGTACAGGAACCCCCAAAATGGGCCATACGCCTCGCTCAAATAGACGTACTCGCCGCCGGCTTCCGGCATCGCCGCCGCCATTTCGGCGTACGTCAGAGCGCCACCGATAGTCAGCACCCCCCCGATTATCCAGACCACGAATAACAATCCCGGAGTGCCCACGGCCAGAATCATGGTTTTCGGCACCAGGAAGATGCCGCTGCCGATAATCGTCCCCACCACCACCGCCGCCGCGCTCCAGGCGCCGAGCGCCCGCGTTAACTGGGGCTGCTGTTCCGATTCCATGCGATTCCCTTCAGCCGGCTGCCGGCGTTTTTTTCCACACCGTGGACATCGCCAGGCCGACGATGAACGTCACCAAACTGCCAATCACGACATACCAGGTCCAGGCGATCGGGGTGCCAAACCGGACATACAGCGAGACGGCCAAACCGGCAACCATCGCTACCGCCGCCGCGCCTTCTCCTACCCGCCGGGTAAAGATGCCGAGCAAAAAAACACCCAACAGGCTGCCGTAGAGAATCGAGGCGATTCCCAGGCCGGCCTCCAGAACCGAACCCCAATGCCGGGCCAGCAGACCGATCAGGAACAGTACCGCGCCCCACACCACCGTAGTCCAGCGCGCCATTCGCAGGTAGACGCTCTCGCCGCGCCCCGGAAAGGCCGGCTTGTAGAAATCCATAATCGTCGTCGAGGCCAGCGAATTCAGAGCCGCGCTGAGATTGGACATCGCCGCGGCCAGAATTGCCGCCATCACGAGGCCCGCGATGCCCACCGGCAAACGCTCCCAGATAAAGGCCGGGTACACTCGATCCAGCACCGCCGGCTGCGGCAGGTGTTCCAGCCGGAAGTCTGCCCACAGGGTTACCCCGATGAGCAGGAATAGAAGGAACTGGCTGAAGATCACCACCCAGCTCGCCAGCAGGGCCAGACGGCTTTGGCCCAGGCTTCGGGCGGCCAGAAGACGCTGCACCAGCAATTGTTCGGTGCCGTGGCTGGCGGTGGTGAGAAAGCATCCGCCCAGAATGCCCGCCCAGAAGCTGTAGGTGCGGGAGAAGAAGCCGATATCCAGGCTGGCGCGGAAATCGAAGATCTGCAGCTTGCCGGCAGCGCCCGCCATCGCCGCCACCTGGTGCCACCCGCCCGGAATCGCATGCAGGATGACGCCGAAGCTGACCACGCCGCCGACGATGTACAGGACCATCTGCACCACGTCGGTCCAGATCACCGCCGTCATGCCGCCCTCGAAGGTATAGAACAGCGTCAAGGCAACGATCAGCAGGATGGACGCCGTCTCTCCCGTTCCCAGAATGATGGAGACCACCAACGAAACGGCAAAGACCCGCACCCCTTCGGCGAGCGCCCTCAGGAAGAGAAACAAGCCGGCGGTCAGACGCCGGATGCGGCCTCCGAAGCGAACGCTCATCAGCTCGTAGGCGGTGTACATTTCTCCCCGGAAATAGAGCGGCAGGAAGAAAACGCAAATCACGATTCGCGCCAACAGGTAACCAAAGACAACCTGGAGAAATCCCAGGTTTCCCTGAAAGGCCAGGGCAGGCGTGCCGATCACCGTTAAAGTGCTGGTTTCCGCCGATACGATAGAAAAGGAAATGGCCCACCAGGGCGCCTGGCGGCCGCCCAAAAAGTAGTCCTTCAGGGATTTCTGCCGGTGGCGGAAGCGAGCGCCGAACCAGGTGATGCCAGCCAGGTAAACGAGAATGAGCCCCAGATCCAGGTAGCGCATGGCCTAGCGGATTCTAACACAGAGCCTGGTGACGGCCGGGGGAACATTTTTCGGTTGAAGCGCATCTAAAAAGGTATCAGGAACCGTGCAGTGGCCGAGAGGCACCTGGGCTAGGGTGACGAGGGGAGCGGAGTGAAGGGGCGGGCTGTCCGTCCCGTGGACCTGCTTCCCGACCCGGTTGGTACCCAAGCTGGTTGCAGGCGGTTGTAGACATCAGTTATACTCCGCAATTGCACAGCGTACAGCCTATGGACTATAGACATCCGGTCCAGGGTGTTCCAAGCTACTAGACGGGACTAATAAGGAGGCACCGAGTGCGGGTTCAATGGAAGAAAATTTACATCGCCCTTGCGGCGGGTGTGGTGTTGTGTGCGGCCGTTTTGGCGCCGGTCGCAATGGCGCAGAATCCCGCGCCGGCAGAGCAAGGGGCCGCAGTGGAAAGACCGCGCCGAATACGACTTGGCCGAGTCCATCAAGAAGGAACAGAACGCCAATACCAGCGCTCAGCCTGCTGGATCAATGGAAGCAGAAGTACCCCAACAGCGACTACGAAATGATGCGGCTGAAGTTCTACCTGGTGACCTACCAGAAGCTGAAGAACGCCGCCAAGATGATGGAAACCAGCAAGGCCATCCTGGCCAAAGATCCAAACGACATGCAGGCGCTGTATTGGTCGACGTTGTTGCCATCAGCATGAAGAACGCTTCGCCGGCCGCGCTGGACTTCGGCAGATAAATCGCCAAGGCGCTACTCAAGAATCTGGACACGTTCTTTGCCGACAGCGAGAAGCCAGGTCGACCCCGGCGGCCGAGCTGGCGCAAAGAGAAGAACCAACTGGAAGGCTCGCGAAGACACACGGTTGGCTGGGTGGCGATGCAGAAGAAGGATAACGTCGGCGGCCGAAGCAGGACTTTCAAACAACTCATGAGAGATCAACCCGAACAACGGGCAGATTGCCTATTGGCTGGGCACCGTGATTCTGGCGCAGCGCGTTCCCGAAAAGCAGGCCACCGGCCTCTACTATCTTGCCCGCGCTTCCCAGTACACGGCAAGGTGAGTTCCGGCCGCCGCCAAGAAGCAGATCAGCGATTATCTGGAAAACGTTTACACGCAGTACCATGGCTCCAGCGAGGGCCTGGACAAATTCTAGCCCGCGCCAAGACGTGAGCCCGGACCCGCCCGAGGGCTTTCGGATCCAGAGCGCGGCGGAAGTTGAGGTCGCGAAATAGAGGCCTTGCGCAGAACAACCCGATGATCTACCTCTGGGAGGAAGTGATCAAGGCCCCATTGATGAAGGCCAGATGGAGATGTACTATTTCGCCGCCAAGTTGAAGGACACCGTTCTGCCGGGTAACGTGCAAGGCGTCAGCAAACTGCGCGGGCGGGTTGTTTCCGAGAATCCGCCGACTCGCCCACGGAGGTTTACCTGGCGATCAGCGAGGGCTCCAACGCTCCGGAAGTTCTTCTGAAGTTGGATGGGCCGATGCGCCTGCCCGGCGCCCATCGGCTCGATCATCGGTTTCGAGGGTCCGGTGCGCAGCTTCACCAAGACCCCTCATTTCCTGATGGTGTTCGAAGTCGATCGTGACCAATGGTTGGTTGGCCGAAGGTGGGGACCGCCAACTAGACTGGCCGGAATTTTCACTTGAAACACGACGCGGCGCTGCCTATCAGCGCCGCGTTTCTGTTTGGCCGGTCTTCGTGTCACCTGCCGAAAGCAGAACGAATAGGTAATCCGCTCCCAAAAACGGTCTTTCACCGAGGTGTTCCTGCGCCGCCTGGTAATAGGCCAGAAAGCGGGACGCGGGCTCAGGCAGAATGTGGCGGACCACGTTGGGGCGCAGTACCACGAAACTGGTCACCAGCACCAGTCACGGTGAGCAGTTCCGCCGGCCATTGCTTGTGCTTTCGATGCCTCACACCAAGTAAAGACGAAACGCGGAGCCGGGGAAGTTGAGCGTTGTGAAGGTAAAATCTGCGGTAACCCGCGAGCGCGGCTCTCAGGTCTCCGGTAAACTGCCGCGCCTGCGCGACTTGTTCCTGGCTGGCCGGCAGCGTCAGTCCTTTGGCGACAAAGGCGAATCCACCGTCCTGGCGCACCAGGACGGCAAAGCCTTTTTCCGTCAGAATGCCGGGATTGCCAACGCTGCCGAGTCCTGATGGGGTGGCTCCACCAGCGCCAGGAACCCGCCCGCTCAAAAAGGAAATGACCGCGCAAATCGTCCGCCGGTACCAGGTGGAAACCCTCCGCGGCCAGTCGTTCGAGCACCCGTTGCATGGCGGCGAAGCCTACATTTTGTAGCGGCCGAAATCTTCTTCCGAGAGGCCTTCGAGAAAACGCCGCAGTTCTTCGTTGTTCACCTTGTCGGAGATCACCCCGTGGACTTGGAGGTACCGGATCACGCCCTCTTCGACGTAAATCGGACAATCCAGCCGCAGAGCCAGCGCCAGCGCATCGCTCGGCCGGGAATCGACGCTGATGAGACTCGCCGTCCTTCTCGATCCAGATGATGGCGTAGAACGTGTCGTCCTTCAACTCGTTCACCACCACTTTCCGCACGCCGGCCTGCAAGACCGAGCAGGAGCGTCTTCATCAAGTCGTGCGTCATCGGCCGGGGGGTGGCTACTTTTTCGATTTCGAGCGCGATCGCGTTCGCCTCGTAGATCCCGACCCAAATCGGCAGATGGCGCTGCCGGCCACATCCTTCAGAATGACGATGGGCATGTTGGTGACCGGGTCCATCATCAGGCCGCGGATCTTCATCTCGACTTCTTTCATGGGACACCCCTTCCTTCATTAGACCAGACTGGCGCACTCTCCCACCAGCGAGTTCGGTCCCGCGCGGCTCACCATCACCGGCACGTAGCTGTCCCAGCAACTTCTCCTTCGGCGGCGCGGCTGAGCTGCGCGCCGTTAGCTAGCAGGAAGTTGACCACGCGATTCTGCGATGTCCGGCCGATCCACTGTCCGGTGGAATTGTGGAAGCCCTCCACCATGACTTCGACGGTGCCGCCAACCAGCGCCGAGTTGCGGCGCAACTGGATGCCGCGCTGTTTTTCCTGCAACACAATCAGCCGGCGCCCCTTTTCTTCCTCGGGCACCTGGCTCGCCCAGCGCCAGCGCGGGCGTGTTCGGCCGGGGCGAATACTTGAAACTGAAAATGCTGTCGTACTCCACCTGGTCGAGCAATTCGAGAGTTTGTTCAAAATCCCGTTCGGTCTCTCCGGGAAAGCCGACGATGACGTCGGTGGAGATGGCGATCGGCCGCCGCGCGTTTTTCATCCATTCGATGCGGCGCATGTACTCGTCGCGCGTGTATTGCCGCTGCATCCGCTCCAGCACCGCGGTGGAGCCCGACTGCACCGGCAAATGCACCTGATCGCACAGCACCTCGTGGCGATCGATGGCATCCACGATCGGCTTCACGAAATCGCGCGGGTGTGAAGTGGTGAACCGCACGCGCCGCAAGCCCGCCACTTCCGCCATCCGTTCGAGCAGGTCGGCAAAATCGCACCCGGCCCCGGAAGGGTCGCGGTAGCTGTTGACGTTCTGGCCGAGCAGTTGAATTTCGGTGTAGCCCGCGGCCGCCAGCTCGCGCGCCTCGCCGAGAACGCTTTCCAGGGTACGGCTGCGCTCGGGGCCCCGGGTGAAGGGCACCACACAGTAGGCACAGCTCTTGTCGCAGCCTTCGATAATGGTGATGTAGGCGCGGTGCGGATTGTCGCGGCTGGTATAGGGCGTCTCAAAGGCTTGGTCGGTGTCGAGGCTGAGCCCGGTGACGCGCCGCTCGCCGCTTTCGATTTTCACCAGCAGCTCGGGAAGCTTGGTGTAGCTGGCCGAGCCGGCCACCAGGCTGACGTGCGGCGCGCGCTCGAAAATCTTTTCTCCCTCCTGTTGCGCCACGCAGCCGAGCACGCCGAAGGTCTTGCCGCGCCCCAGGTCTTTGCGGAATTGCGCCAGGCGGTGGAACACTTTTTGCTCGGCCTTGTCCCGGATGCTGCACGTGTTGTACAGCACCAGGTCGGCGTCCTCCGGCCGCTCAACGCGCCGATAGCCCCGGCCGACCAGCGTGCCGATCACTTTTTCGGAATCGTGCACGTTCATCTGGCAGCCGAAGGTTTCGATGTAGAAGCTCTTCATACGCCCAGAGTTCTATTATACGGGACAGTACAGATCATCCATGCCCCATTCCCGTCCGAGCTGGGCGGCTCTGCAGAGAATCGGTAGAACGGCCGATGAATTTAGGGTAACCGTCAGAGTGACGCGGGGACGGGGAAAGGTCTATTTTGGAATCGTGAGAGTCTACCTAATAGCAGTTGCGGCGATCTGGCTGGCGCCGCTGGCAGCCGGCCAGGCGGGGGCCAGCAGTTCCACCACTTACACCTATGACCTCAATGGGAACCTGGTGGTCGACAGCCGGTCGCAATCGGGTCGTTCGGACGGCACGTCATACCACGAACAGACGCTCGAGACCATCAATGGCCGCTCGCGCCCCACCGAAGAGGTGGTTGAGCGCGTGGTCCAGAGCGGTCCCGGCGTGCGAGTCATCGAAAGAACCATCAGGCGCTACGACCAGAACGGCAATCCGGGCGCGCCCGAAAAACAGGCGATCGAAGAACGGCACGCGCCGGATGGAACGGTCACCACCAGCACCACCGTGTACCGCGGCGACCTGAACGGAAATATGGTCCTGGCGGAACGTTCGACTTCCGAAGAGCGCAAAAGCGGCAGCCAGATCAGCTGCTCAGACCACCGTGGAGCGGCCCACCCTCAATGGCGGCCTGGAGGTGGTGGAGCGCAAGAGTATGACCGGCACCGAAACGGCCAACCGCACGCGAAAAAGACGAAACCACCTATCGGCCCGACGTCAGCGGCAATTTCGTTCCGGCTGCCCGCCAGGTGTCCCGCACGGTACAGGAAGGCGACCACACCAAGGAAACCGTAGACCAATACGACGCCGCCAGCGGCCAGATGGCGTTGTACCGCCAGACGGACAGCGAGACCACTCCCACCCCCAATGGCGGCAAGACAGTGCTGGTAAACGTCTATACGCAGGCCGTGCCCGGAAGTGTGGAGACGCAGTCGGGCGCCTTAAGATTGCGGGAACAGCAATTGCTTGAGACCCGAAAAGAAGGCGGGGATCAATACGTGGAAACTTTCCAGGTACGCCGGCCGCAGCCGCGCGACCCTAGCATGCTGGGCGCCTACCACCTGGTATCGGAAACCGTGTGCACGGGCAACTGTGGCCAGCGCCCGCCTGCCAAACCAAAGCCCGAGGAACACAAATAAGGGCGCGAACCGCTACCGGTGGCCTAAGTACATCAGCCAGCCCAGCACGAACACCGTGCCCATGAAGTAGGCGAAACACTTCAAGCCGTATAGGAAACGCTCCCGGTCCGTCTTCTTGGTGACGACGCCAAGCACGATGGAACAAGCCAGCGCAAAGATCACGCACACTTCAAAATGGGAGAGCGCCATTTTCGGCATGCCGGCTACCTCAATCCTTCTTTCCGGTGGCGATCTCGAAGGCATCCACCATCGCCAGGATGTTCAACAAACCCGCGGCAACCAGAAACTTCGTGCCATAGTCGTGCACCATGCCCGCGGCATCCGGCTGCGCGTAGCCCATCCAGATGGCCAGCAGATACAAGATGCCCGTCATCAAGTCGCCCAGCCAACCGCCACAATACATCACGGTGGTGAACAGATCGCCGGTCTGGGGGGAGAACAGGCTGCCACGCATCATCAGCCCGAACACGAACAACATAACGACGGTGCCCGAAAGGAGCATCCCCCGGATGTTGCGTTTCAGCAGAAAATGTCCGCCACCGGGGATAATCCAGCCGACGGCCACCGCCGGAAGCCAGACCTTCAGGGGCGGCAGGGGTTCTTTCGGGGGTTTTGGTTTCTTCTCTCCGGTTAACCAGCTCATGGGTTCACGCAAAACAGCCAGTTTAGCACGCCGGCAAAGCGTGCCTGATTGCTTAGACGCCCTCGAGTGGAATCGGTAAGCGACCGATTTGCGGCGGGACATTGTGCCCGCTGCTGGCGATTGGCGTACTGCCAAAGCTCGATCGGCGAGCTCAGTTGATATGGTCTTTGGCCGGCGACTCCAAGTCCGGGCTCCCCGCGAACCTCCGGAGCTTCTCGGTCTCCGGGCCTGCGAGTGGCGCCAACCGGAACGTGCCAGAATTTCTCTATGCGCCTGCTTGCCGCCTTTCTGTGGGTCGCTGTGTGCTTGTGCGGACAGCCGCGCCGGGTGGCCATGCCCGACCTGCTGGCCATGATGCGCCGACGCGGCTACCGGTTTGTCTCGCTCGACGAGGCGTTGCGGGATGAGGCTTACCGGCTTCCGGACGACTACACCGGGCCCGGAGGGTTTTCGTGGATCCACCGCTGGTCGAAGACCAAAGGCATGGCTCCCAAGGGCGAGCCGGACGAACCCGCCTGGATCAGAGCGAATACGACCGGATGACATCGCGGGGCAAATCGGCGGGAAAGCCAAACAGTCGGCCGGAATAAGACAGTGCGTCATCCCAAGATTTCCACGTAGCCATGTTTCTCGAGAAATTTGAAATACCCCACGAAATCGAACTGTTGCGGCCCCATCTCGAGTCAGGGTTACTCCGGTAGTCTCTCGCTGAGGGCCGCCTCGTCATATTCCACCCGCACCAGAAACAGGCCGCGGCCGGGCACCGCGGGACCGGCTTTATCCCGGCGGCCCGGATGCAAAAAATTCCGCAATGCCGCTTCGTTCAAATTCTCACGTCCCACTTCAAGTAATGTCCCCATCATGTTGCGAACCATGTGTTTCAGGAAGCCATTGCCGGTGACGCGATAGACCATCCGGTCCGGCTGGCGCTCGAACCGCGATGAGTAAATAATTCGAATTTTCGATGCGCCGAGCGCGTCCCTTTCGTCGCTGGCCGCAAACGCCGTGAAGTCGTGCTCGCCCTCGAACACCGGCGCCAGCCGCACCATCTCCGCCTCGTTCAAAGGGTAGGGGTAGTGATAGACATACCGGCGCTCGAACGGCGGGCAGATTTCGCCGCGAAACAGCCGGTATTCGTAGGTTTTGCGCACGGCGCTGTGACGGGGATGGAATTCGGGCGAAGTTTCCGCCAGGGCCAGAATCCGAATGTCCGGCGGCAGCAGTCGATTCATGGCCTTCCGCAGATTCGTCCGCGCGGAATCGGGTTTTCCAGCGTGAAAGCGGCCACTTGTTCAAGTGCGTGCACGCCCGCATCGGTACGCCCGGAGCCATTCACTTTCACCGGCTTGCCTTCTATTTCTTGAAGTACGCTCTCAATCGTGCCCTGAATGGTGGCAACTTCCGGCTGCACCTGCCAGCCATGGAATCCGGTGCCGTCGTAGCAGACAGTAATTCTAATGTGCCGCATTAAGTGGGGCGGGAGCCAGGCTTTACCAGCGGGAACCCCTGCTTGCACAAAGGACATTTGTCCTCGGTGTAAGAAACTACTTGAAGTGTCGCCAGCGCGATTCTGGGCACACTGACGTCGGCCTGGCCGCCGCTTCGGTCGATAATGGAGCAGGCCGCGCGCACCTGAGCGCCCCGTTCCCGCAGCAGCGAGACCACTTCGAAGGTACTGCCCCCGGTGGTGACCACGTCTTCCACCACCACCGCGATCTCTCCGGGTGTCAACATCAAAGCCGCGCCGGAGGGTCATCTTGCGATCCTGGTCGCGCTCGGTGAAAATATGCCGCACACCGAGGGTGCGCGCCACTTCGTGCCCGATGATCAGCCCACCCATCGCGGGCGATACCACGACATCCACTTTTGGCGTGCCATATTCTTGATTCAAGAGGTCTTTCACGGCCGACGCAAGGTCGTGCCCCAGACGTGCGGCATGCTCCGGGTGCTGCAAAACGCGGGCGCACTGCAGGTACTCCGGGCTGTGCAGACCGCTGGTCAAGCGGAAGTGGCCCTTCAGGTAGGCCCCTGTCTTGTCAAACAGATCGAGTACAGGATCGTTCATGTGTGCCACAAGTGCTCACTATATCACCCGGAATGGGCCTTCCAGCTCCCGAATCGGGCAATTCATCTTTCGGGCGGAGCATCGTCTATATGACTGGGATACCATGAAGATTCAGGGAACTCCACCCCGCCGGCGAGCGTAATCCTGATTGAGGGAGCCGCCAGTGCGTCTCGCCGGCGTTTGGTGTGCCCCTGCCGACATCAGGGCGGGCCCGGAGAGAAAACTATACGCTCCGAGGGGTAACCATAAGGCGACCTCCGGAATCGATTCTTATTCCGGCTGCCCGCATGGGAGCTAGCTCGTAGAGGAATCATGAAATCGATAACCACCGTACGATCACTCACTGCACTGCTATGCTGCGTCCTGATGATGGCCCCGCTCGGCTTCGCCCAGCAGGCGGCTCCGCCGCCGGCCCCGTCAGTACAAGTGCTCAGGAATACCCCGACAATCCGCAAGTCCCGCGCGGGCAAGGGGCCGTTGTATTCCGTTTCCTCACTCGATCAGTTCTCCAGACCGGACATTCCGCCCGTCAACCTGGTGAACTCCGGCCGTCTGGAGCAATTGATTCGGGCCGGCAACATTTACCTTTCCCTCGAGGACGCCATCGCGCTGGCGCTCGAAAACAACCTGGACATCGAGATGTCGCGCTACGGCCCGCAGATCGCCCAGTCCGACTATCTTGCGCGCGAAGGCCGGCGGCCTGCTTCGCGGCGTTCCCACTGCGGTGCAGGCCGGCCCGGAGAGCGTGACCAGCCAGGCGACCGGCGGCGCAACCGGGCAGAGCGGCGGTGGCAGTAGCGGCAGCAGTGGTTCAGGCGGCACCAGCACGTCCACCGGGGGCACGGTTATTACACAGACCGGTGTCGCCACTCCGAACCTCGATCCGTCGTTTTATACGGCTTTCAGCGCCGGCCACACCAGCAGCCCGCAAACCAACATCATCACCACCGGCACCAATGCCCTCACCATCAATTCCAAAGGCCTGAACATGGGCATTCAGCAATCCTGGACCACTGGCACGACGGCCAGCCTGGCCTGGAACAACAATTGGGTAACCACCAACAACCTCTACAGCTCGCAGAACCCGTTCAACCAGGGCAACATCACGCTCACCATCACGCAGCGCCTGCTGCAAGGGTTCGGCATCGCGGTGAACAACCGGAACATCCGCATCGCTCGCAACGACCTGAAGGTCGCCGACCTCACCTTCCGGCAGCAGGTGATGACCACCGTGGCGTCCGTCGTCAATCTGTATTGGAACCTGGTGAGCTTTATCGAGGACGTCAAGGTGAAACAGCAGGCGCTCAGGTGGCGCAGAAGTTCTACGAGGACAACAAGAAGCAGGTCGAAATCGGTACCCTGGCTCCCATCGAGATTGTCCGTGCGGAAGCAAACGTCGCCCAGGCGCAGACCGATCTGACCACCTCGGAAACCGCCGTGCTGCAACAGGAAACGATACTGAAGAATGCGCTGAGCCGCCGGGGCCTCGCCAGCCCGACGGTGGCGGACGCCCACGTCATCCCCACCGACACGCTCGGCCATGCCGACCAGCGAAAACCTGCCGCCGGTGGCTGAATTGTATCAGAGAGGCGCTCCAGATGCGCCCCGATGTGGCCCAGACTGCCATCAACCTCGAGAACGCCAAGAATCGGACTGGCCGGCAGCCGAAGCCAGCTTCTGCCTGCGCTGGACGTTCAGGCATCCTTCGCGAATAAGGGCTTGGCCGGCCAGACCCAACGCCTTGAACCCGGAGGCCTACGTGGACCCATTCTTCCTCGGTGGCTTTGGCAGGGTTCAGGAACAGATCTTCCGCCGCAACCTGCCGGACTACTCCATCGCCTTCCAACTCAGCTTCCCCATCCGGAACCGGTCGGCGCAGGCGGATTACATCCGCGATCAGCTTTCACTGCGGCAGGCGCAACTGAGCCAGCAACGGCAACTGAACAACATCCGTGTTTCGGTGCAGAACGCGTTGATCGGTGTTCAGCAGGCGCGATCCCGCTATCAGTCCGCCGTCAAGGCGCGGGTGCTGCAGGAGCAGACGCTGGATGCCGAGCAGAAGAAATACGCCCTAGGCGCATCCACGGCGTTCACGGTGATCCAGACCCAGCGCGACCTGGCGACAGCCCGGGGAACCGAAGTAGCCGCACTGGCTTCTACAGCCAAGCCCGCACCCAGTTAGACTTGACCACGGCGCAGATTCTGGACAAGTATCACGTGAGTATTGACGAAGCCAAGGCGGGCAAGGTGTCGCGGCCTCCGGATGCCCCTCCGACTGGCGGCACGGCTGGCGGCATCGAAATAACACCGGGAAAACTGAAGCAGCTCGGCTTCTAGCCGGTTCGTCAAAGCGACAGCAGGGCTGCCTGTACGCTACTCGTAGCGCATTGCGGCCGTTGGATCGAGGCTTGCGGCGCGGTGGGCGGGAAGATAGCACGCGACCAGCGCGACTACGGCGAGCAGCCCTCCGGTGGCCAAAAGGACCGACGGATCGCGAGGCTGCACTTCGTATAGCAGGCTCGCGAGAACGCGCCCCGCGGCCAACGCGCCGGCGATGCCCGCGGCGAAGCCGATCAGCGCCAGTGTGGCGCCTTCCCGCAGCACTTCGCCCAACACGCGGGCCCGGCTGGCGCCCAGCACCATCCGGATGCCGATCTCCCGGGTGCGCTCGGTCACGGCGTAAGAGAGGACTCCGTAGATGCCTATCGCGGCCAGCAGCGCGGCCAGCGCCGCGAACGACCCAATCAGCAGGCTGAGGAACCGCTGCCCCTGTGCATTCTCGGCGATCACCTGGTCCATCGTGCGCACGGAAAACAGCGGCAGGCCCGGATCGAGCCTCTCCAGCCTGCGCCGCACCTCCGCCGTCAGCCCGGCCGGCGACCCGGCGGTGTGCAACACCAGGAAGAATCCGGAATCGCCATCGAAGACATCGTAGGCCTCCGGCACCGGCTTGTTGGCAAGACCCCGCTGCCGCACGTCGCTCACCACCCCGACCACCTGCCGCCAAGGCCCGTTGTGGTTGCCCGAAGAGAACATCTGGCCGAGCGGCGATTGGTCCGGCCAGAACGCCTTCAGCATGCTCTCGTTGATCACCACCGGGTAGACCATCGCGTCCGTCTGCTCGGGAGTGAGCTCCACTTTGGCTTCGTAAAGCTGACGGCGGCGTTGGTTCAAGGCCGCCACTGCCTGAACGTCGGCGTCCGTGAACACCGCCCTGCAACAACCGGATTCCCATGCTCGGAAATATTCCGGTGAAACCGCGTGCCTCTCAACCAGCTCGCCGCTCATGGGCGCCGAAACCCGGCCTCGGATGTTGATGTAGTAATTGCTGCCGCCTTCGAGCGGGAAGCCTGGTGCTCAATGCGGCGGCGTCCACCCCGGGGATCTGCGCGGCCTGCTCGCGCAACGACTCGGCTAAGCGGTACTGTTGTGCGGCGGTCCGGTATCCGGCCTCCGGCAGCGCCACCGTGGCGGTCCACACTCCTTCGGTCCGAACGCCAATATCCAGGCCGCGCAAGCGGGCGAAGTCCTTCAACAGAAGCCCGGCCGAGGCCAGCAGCAACACCGAAAGCGCGAATTCGCAAACCACTAGCGCCCGGCTGGTGAAGCGTCGCCCGCGCCCCTGGCTGACCGAGCTGCCCGAGCCTCCCTTGAGCTCCTGGTGCAGGTCGGGACGGGAGGTTTGCCAAGCCGGATAGATGCCAAAAAGTATTCCCGTTGCGAGCGCCAGCGCGCAGGTGAACGCCAGCACCGTTGCATCCAGATGAATGGCGGCGAAGCGCGGCAGCGCGGTCGCTTCCAGGCGGGAAAACAGTTCGATGGCGCCCCACCCGACCACCAGGCCGACCCCTGCTCGCGGCCACGGCCAAAGCCAGGCTTTCCGTCAGCAACTGGCGCAGCAACCGCCACCGTCGGCGCCAAGCGCCCCGCGGATGGCCATCTCCTTCTGCCGGGTCACCGCGCGGGAGAGCAACAGGTTCGCCACGTTGACGCAGGCGATCAGCAGCACCAGGCCCACCGCCGATAGCATCATCAGGAGTGAGTTTCGCGATTTGCCCACCATGTCGTCGTGCAGAGGCAGCGCCACCGCTCCTACGTTGTGGTTGGAATCCGGGTAGGCTTTTTCGAGTCGCGCGGCCACCAGCGACAGGTCCGCCTGAGCTGTCTTTGCGTTCACCCCCGGCTTCAACCTGCCAATGGCGTTCAACCAGTGGTTTCCACGCGGCTGCAGTCCGTTGATGCTCATATCCAGCGGGGTCCAAAGTTGCGCGGAAGTCGGAAAGCGGAAATCCGCGGGCATCACACCCGCGATTGTGTACTTCTCCGAGTTCAGCTCGATGCTTCGCCCGACGACGGTTGGGTCCCCGGCATAGCGGCTTCTCAAGAGCGCGTAACTCAACAGCACCACGTTGTTTTTGCCGGGCTGGTCCTCTCCCTTCGCGAAGGTCCGGCCCAACAGCGGTTGCACCCCCAGCAGCGAAAAGAAGTTCGCCTCGGTGGCAACGCCGAGCACGTGGTCCGGCCGGCCGCCGCCGCTCAGGTTCAAGTCGCCCGGCCACCCGAACAGCGTCATGTCCTGAAGTGTGTTGTTCTGTGCCTTCCAATCGACGTAATCCGGTCCCGCAAACGGATACCTGCCGAGCGCCGATGGGTTGGCAAGTTGCAGTCGGGCAGTGACAGTTTTCCGCCGTCGCGTGCCGCAACGACGACCAATTGGCGGTCTTCCTTGCCTTCCCGGCTGCCGCTCTCCCGCCAATCCGGGCCGGGGCCGGCATTTCCGGCGCCTCCGCTGGATTCTCCATCCCAATCTGGAACGCTGTTTCGAATCAGTCTGACGATCCGTCCCGGTTCGTGACACCAAAGCGGCGCCTCCGCCTGTAACTGGTCTGGAATCAATCTGTAATACCCCACCGCCAGTTTGGCATACTCCTTGCTTTACCTATAGCGGAATGAACCACGGGTTAGAGATTCACGGGACGAAGGTTGAACTGCCAGAATCTTCTACGAAGTACGATGCCGCCCTTGTTCTCCCTACCTACAAGTCACTCCCCTTACGCCCCGCCCAACATGTCTGGTGACGCTTTAACCCTTTTCCTCTAGCTTCGGCACAGGCTCTCCCAGCCTGTGCTTTTGCTTTTTGGGCTAGGATTCGCGGGACTCCGGCGGGTGGGAAGCCTCGAAGGTCGCCGTCAACGGTCAAGCACCCTAAAGATCGCTTCGCGGCTAACCGATCTGACTAACTGTATGGCTGAGCAAAACACCCCCCTCGAATCGTTACTGAGCTTCCGCAGCAGCCTGCTTCGCCTGGCGAACCTGTCCCAGGACGCGCAACCGGACAAAAAGGAACTGGCGAAGCCGGCGGAAGCCCTTGAGGCCCTCACCCGGAAGGTCGCTTCCACACTTCCCCGCGCCCAAGTTTGACTGGCGCACTGATTTGTAAGCGCGCCCAACCGCCTTCGATACACACCACCACACGGCCCGCGGTGCCCGATATCGCGAACACCGGCGTGAATAATTCGCCCGCCGGACACCACCGAACCACTATTTGCCCAGCGGGTTTTCCGGCCGGGCGGCAACATCCTCCACTGGTTTGTATTAAAATCAGAAACACCATAGTTCTGCGGCAAACAACCGTAAGCATTCGACGAGTTGGATCAGCGATAAGAGACCACTAAGGAAGGTGTCTGGTGAAATCTAAGAAAAAGCCTGACAGCCGGCTGACTGCGCCGGCAAGGGAAGAGCCACCCAAGGGCGGCTTCTCGCGGCGCGGCTTTATTCGCGGCTTCGGTCTGGGCAGCGGCGCCATTGGCGCCGGACTGCTCGAACCCGAAATAGCCGGAGCCCAAGCCGTACCCGCGACTGCCGGTCCCGGCGAAGTTCCCATCACCCTCAAGATCAACGGCAAACTTCAAAAGCTGAACGTCGAGCCAAGAGTTACTTTGCTGGACGCGCTGCGCAACCACCTGGAAATGACCGGCGCCAAGCGCGTTTGCGACCGCGGCACTTGCGGCGCCTGCACCGTCATCAAAGACGGCAAGGTAGTGTACGCCTGTTCCGTACTCGCCATCGACGCGCAAGGTTCCGATATTCAAACCATCGAAGGCCTTTCGACGGGGGCGACGCCACACCCGGTGGTCGAAGCCTTCGTAAATAACGACGCGCAGCAATGCGGCTATTGCACGCCGGGCTTCGTGATGGCAACCAAGGGATTTTTGGACCGCAACCCCAACCCGAACTTCGAACAGGTCAAACACGGGCTGAGCGGCAATTTCTGCCGCTGCGGCACGTATGTCGGCGTGCGGGAGGCCGCGCTCGAGGCGGCCAAGACCATGAAAGGAGGCCGCCATGCCTGATTACAGTTGGCCCCCCATGAATGACCGCAAGGTGATGGGCAAACGAATCTCGCGTGTGGATGGCGTCGTGAAGGCAAGCGGCCGGGCCAAGTACTCTTCTGACCTCACCCCCAAGGGTCTGTTATACACCGCCCTCGTCACCTGCCCGCACGCGCACGCCCGCGTAACCAGCATCGATGTCGGCGGAAGCCGAAAAGAGTCCGGGCGTGAAGGCGGTGGAAGTTGTTTCTCCGGCCGGCACCGAAATTCAGTGGGCCGGCTGGGAAGTGGCCTACGCCGCGGCACCCAGCGAACAGCAGGCGCGCGACGCCGTACGCAAGATCAAGGTCGAATACGAGGTGCTGCCACACCTGGTAAACGAAGCAGGATCTGGCCAAGGCCGGAGCGAATGCCAAACCCGCCGGCGAAAAAGAGACCGGCGACCCAACCACGGCCTTCCAGCAGGCGGCGGTAGTTTCCGAAGGCCATTACGGCATCCCGTCCCTCACTCATTGTTGTTTGCAGTCCCACGGCCAGGTGATCGCGTACGACGGGCAGAAGATGGAATACTACCCCTCGACACAGTCCGTTTCCAGCATCGGCGGCGACCTGGCTCAGCAGTTGAAGATTCCCGCCACCAGCATTCATGTTCACCAGGACCACATCGGCGGCGGATTCGGCAGCAAGTTCAACTCCGACCGCTGGGCGGTGGCCGCCGCGAACATTTCGAAGAAGGCCGGCGGCGCACCGGTGCTTATTTTCCTGGACCGCGCGCCCGAGCTGGAAATCGCAGGCAACCGGCCATCGGCCTTCGCCAACGATCAAGGTGGCCGCCGACAAGACCGGGTTGATTACCGCGTGGGAGTCGGAATCGTGGGCCTCGGGCGGCATATCCGGCGGCGGATCGCCTCCCATTCCCTATGTCTTTACCGAGATCCCCAACCAGCGGCTGAAGCACTCCGCGGTTTCGTTGAACGTCGGGCCGCAGCGGGCCTGGCGGGCTCCGAACCACCCGCAAGCGTCCTACCTCACGTGCGCCGCCATCGACGACCTGGCGGCCAAGCTGAAGATGGATCCAACCGAGGTGTTTGACAAGAACTTCAAGCACACCGCGCGGGAAGAGACTTACCGCGGGCAGCTCGTCAAGGCCATGGAGATGTCGGAGTGGAAGAAGCGCTGGCATGCTGCGCGGCGATTCGGGCTCGGGCCCCGTCAAGCGCGGCATGGGCATGGGTGTGGGCACCTGGGGCGGGGCGGGTCACGCCAGCCAGTGCCGCACCACCATCAACCCGGACGGCTCGGTGACCGTCGAACTCGGCTCGCAGGATCTGGGCACCGGCACGCGCACCATCATCAACCAGGTGGCGGCCGAAAGCCTGGGACTGCAGCTCCGGGACGTCAGCGTGAAAATCGGCGACAACTCCTATCCGGTTTCCGGTTCGAGCGGCGGCTCCACTACCGTGGGCGGCGTCTCCAGCTCCACCCGGAAATCGACGCTGAACGCGCTCGACAAGCTGTTTGAAGCGGTTGCGCCGGCACTCGGCGCCACTCCCGACCAACTCATGGCGGCCGACGGAAAAATCCAGGTGAAGGGCAATTCCGCCAAGTCGCTCACCTGGAAGGCGGCCTGCCAGAAGCTGGGCGTCAAGTCCATCTCCGAGATGGGCGAGAACAATCCGCAGGGAGGCGCGCCGCGAAGGGCTCAACACTGGCGGCGTCGGAGGCGTGCAGATCGCCGACGTTTCGGTGGACACCGAGACGGGAGTCGTGAGCATGAATCGCCTGGTGGCGGTTCACGATTGCGGACTGATCATCAACCCCAAGCTGGCCGAAAGCCAGGTCTACGGCGCCTGCATCATGGCCATCTGCGGGGCGCTGTACGAAGAGCGCATCATGGACGACATCACCGGCCGCATGCTGAACGCCGAAATGGAGTTCTATAAGCTGGCCGGCGCGGCGGACATCGGCGAAATCCTGGTTCATATGGACATCGACCCGGAAGACGACAAGCGCGGCGTAGTCGGCCTCGGCGAGCCACCCGTAATCCCCGGCCTCGTCGCCATCTGTAACGCCGTGACGAACGCTATTGGAGTCCGCGTGCCCATCGTGCCGATGACTCCCCAACATGTTCTGGCTGCACTGGAGAGGAGGAACGCCTGATGCAAGCCTTCGAGTACGCAAACCCGAAAACCCTGAAAGAAGCCTTCGCGTCTCTGGGTTCCGAGTGGGGCGAGGCGGACGTGCTGGCCGGCGGCACCGACCTCCTCAGTCTGATGAAGGAATACCTCCACACGCCCAAACGCGTGGTCAACATCAAGGGCATCAAGGAGCTCGGCGGCATTTCCAAAACCGCTGCCGGGCTGCGCATCGGCTCTACCGTGACTTTCGATGAATCTGGCGTCGAGCGCAGCGGTGCGCGCCGAGTATCCGGCGTTGTTGCAGGCCGCGCTCGGCGTGTCGAGCCCGCAGATCCGCAACATGGGAACAGTGGGCGGCGACCTGTGCCAGCGCCCGCGCTGCTGGTACTTCCGCATGGGCTACGGCCTGCTCGGCATGGAAAACGGGCGGAGCCTGGTTAAGGAAGGGGACAACCGGTACCACGCCATATTCGGCGACGGACCGGCATACTTTGTCAGCGCTTCCAGCCTGGCCCCGGCGCTTGCCGCTCTGGGCGCGAAAGTGAGGCTGGCTTCTTCCACCGGAAATCGCGACGTGGATGTCGCCAAGCTTCTTCGTCTCACCCCCGAACGCCGATACGCGCGAGATTGTCCTCAAACCCAACGAGGTTCTCACCGAAATCATCGTACCGTCGGGGATGGGCGTGAAGAGCGCCACCTACGAGGTGCGCCAGCGCGAAGCTCTCGACTGGCCGCTGGTGGCCGCCGCGGTGGCCGTCAAGATGAGCGGCAGCTCGGTTTCGAGCGCCAGCATCGTGCTCGGCCACGTGGCTCCGACACCAATCGTAGCCGAAGCCGCCGCCAAGGGGCTTTCCGGCAAGACCATTGATGAAGCAACGGCGGAGGCGGCCGGCAAGGCCGCCGTCGCCGACGCCAAGCCGCTCAGCGGCAATGAATATAAGGTGCAACTCGCCAAGGTCGCGGTCAAGCGCGCCCTGCTGATGGCGGCGGGCAAGGCCTGACCTGGTTTTGCTGTGCGGGACGCCCCGCTGGCGTCCCGCGCGGAAAGGAGTTTTGGCATGGAACCTACCGGTCTCACGCGCATCGACGAGGACCGTTGCGGCCATCTCCGCTGGAAGGGGATGTTCATCGACGCGGAATGGGAACCCACCGTGCAGCGCTGCAACGACCGCGCGTTCTGGTGCCGCTTGTCACAGTTGCCGGTCGGCCCCGACGGCAAGCCGGTTGACGAGTACGAGTGCAACGAAACCAGAAAGTGCTACGAAGAGCTGTAAACGTTTCTTCCTCCTTTTCCGGGCGGAGCGGCGCATTCTGTGATGCCCCGCTCCGTGTCTCCCGCGTAAGTCCCCAGGAATCAAATCTTGATTTTTTAGTTCTAGGTTAGTTTTCAATTACATACAGAAGATTGTCCCTCCGCTGCTCCGAACCTCGTATGGTATAGTGAAAATATATCCTCTGGGAGGAAACTGGGATGAGATTCTTTGCACTCACTGCAACCTCTGTCTTGCTGGTGGCAACGGCTGCCTTCGCCGCCAGATTGCCCACCACGGAAGTCTCCGGCCAATACATCGAGGCCCGCAACGCCGACGTCTACACCGGTCCCTGCTTTGCCAACTCCGAAGTAAACCTGGTGGGCGACCTCGCGGTTTTCGGCTGGCACATCGACAAAGGAACCTGGAAGGGTGTACCCCTGGACGGTCTGGGGGTGGCGGCCGCCGTTCGAGCTTCGCATACGCTGGGAGATCTTACGCGCACGCCGGCAGCGGCCAATGCCGTGCTGATTATCGACCAGAAGGCCGATCTCGACCAGCGCAACGCACTACGCGAGTTCGCGGAGCACATTGGCGGCCAACTGCTCAGCAACGTCGTGCGCGTGGACTATGCCCCCATCCAGTTTGAAGTGAAGGACGGCAATGTTCACGAAGGAGTGGCGACGATGACCGCCGGCACCCTGGCCACCATCCGCACGCGCGCGCTGGGTGAGGGCGACAACATCTGCGGCAACGAGCAGACCTGGTACCCGCCGCTGAACAAAACCACCCACGCCATGCCTGCTTTTGCGCTGGCTGACGATTTCTCCGGCAAAGGTCTGGATACGGTATGGAAGAGCCCGTACAAGCGCAGTGCGTTCGTAGGCGAATTCCGGTATAGCGAGTAACGCCTCTCTGCTCTCCAAACCGACGCGGCGGCCCAACCAGCCGCCGCGTCAGTGTTTCCCCCGCGCCCTCGCCTACTCTACCCACCACGAGCGGTGGATCTTCTCCAAGGCCGGGTCAAAAGTAAAACCGCAACGAAAGCTGCAGGTTGCGCGCGTCGTTGGTCTTGCCGGTCACCTTGCCGAAGGTGGAGGCGCTGTTCGGATTTGTGCCCGCGTTTCCCAGGTTCGGGTGATTGAAGGCGTCGAACGCCTCGGCACGGAACTGTAAGCCCATTCGCTCGTTGAGCGCGAATTTCTTGTACAGGCCGAGGTTCCAGTTGTTGATGCCGGGGTTATGGTAGTAGTCCCGGCTGAGCGTTCCGGTGACGAAGGTCCCTTTGGCCGGCGCCGTAAAGATCGGCGAGCCGTCCGGATTCGTGGTTTGGAACCATAGGGCCGAGTCGGCACTGCCGCCGGCAGCGAAGTTGCCGAGAACCATGGGGTCGCCGTTGACCGCCCACAGTTGGCCGTTTCCGCCGCAGTCGTTGACTTTGCCGTCCACGCCTACGCCGGCATAGTCGTTGTTGACGATCGAGCTGCACGCGGTGCCGGTCTGAAACTGCGTGATGCCGCTGATCTGCCAGCCGCCCAAGAGCTTCCCGGCAAGACTCCTCTGCCCGCGGAAGAACGGCAGCTCGTACATGTAGTTGATCATCATGATGTGCGTGACATCAAAGGACGAGAGCGCCCACAGGTTGTGCGCGTCGTAGGTGTTGGGTAGAATGTCCCGCTGATTGGACCCGTCATCCCAACTCCGGGAGTAGGTGTAGCTGGCGCCGAACATCAGCCCGTTGCTGAAGCGTCGGTTCCAGGTCAACTGCAGCCCGTTGTATCTCGAGTTCGCGACATTCTCGGCTTTCGCGGATCGAGTTGTAGCCCTGGTACGGCCGCAGCGCGTCCAGATTCACGCCGGGATTCGCCGCCACCACGGCCGTTGTCGGCTGGTTGATGTCCACCTCGCGCGGTTCGTGCAACCCACGCCGCCCGACGTACCCGATGCTGGCAACCGATTTCCAGGGCAGCTCGCGCTCCACCGTGAAGTTCCAGTTCCAGGCCTCCGGATTCGGTTGGTCCCGGGGGTAGGTGGTGACCGTCAGCGGCAGCACGTTCGAAGATGTCCCGCCCGGATTGTCCACGTTTCCAAAGCTGACGTTGGCCGTCGGCTGGAAGGGTGGATTGCCACCCAGGAAGATCGAATCGCTTACGCCCAAACGCGTGCTAAAGCGCCCGACGCCGGCGCGAAACACGGTTTGGGGGTTTAACTGGTAAGCGATCCCCAGGCGCGGCTGGATCATGCTGTATTGCACGTTCGAGTAATACGGCGGCAGTGCGCCGTTGCGGAACAGGTAATCGTAGGTGCTCCCGGTCGCCTCCGGGAAGCGGCCCTTGGCCGAGTCCGGCCAAGCCGTTGCCCGGAATGACCATGCCGTTGTAGCGGTCGCCCGAGCCGATCGTGATTTGTCCCGGTCTTGGGATCGACAGTCACCGCCTTGCTGGGATCGTAAAGCGACGGGTCGAACACCGACATGTTTCGCCACAGGGCTTCGTACGGGAAGTTGACGGTGTAGCGCAATCCGTAAGTGAGCGTGAGCTTCTGGTTAACCTTCCAGTTGTCCTGGCCGAACCACTCGTACATGTTGCTGCGGAACAGCGTGTAGGCGCGCTGGCCCAGCTCGGAGTAGGTGTCGAACAGTCCCAGCGCGGCATTGGCCGCCGCCACTCCCGAAGTCGGCTGGCCCGACCGGTTGTCGGTAAACGAGAATTGGCCGTTCTGGTTGTTGGTGCAGGTCGGGCAGGCGTTCACGTTGATCTCGTCGTTGTCGTTCTCGCCGGAATGCTCGAAGTAAAAGCCGAACTTCAGACGTGTGCGCCCCGCTGATCCAGGTCAAGCTGTCGGACAGCGTGTAGATCGGACCGGACGAGTGCGACGGGTACGGCCCGCCATTCAACCCGTTGAAGTTCGTGATATTGGCCGTCGGAATGCGCGTCGGGATGAGCTTGTTCCGGGAAGATGTACGGGTAGTTGATCCCCACGGTGGTGCGGTCGAGGAAGTGCGCCTCGTCCACCGGTATGTAGACGTCATCCAGGCTCACTGTCGCCAGCACTTCGTTCACCATGGTCGGGCTGATCGTCCAGACGTAGTCCAGCGAGTTGGTCTGGTTCGGGCGGATCAAAGTATTTCGGCGTCTCGGTGGGCGTGCCGTCCAGAGGCTGATATTCCCAGAACGTGTAGTTCATCGCGGCGGAACTGCAGGCGCTGCGTTTCGGTCACGTTAATGTCCACCGACAGCGTGTCCTTGCGCTGGTTCTGCGGGTGCAGGGCGGTTACGTAGAAGTTGTTGCTGCCGTTGAGAGGATTGTTGGCGAAGTTCGGCTCCGGATAGGCCTTCAGAATGCCCAGACCGCTCGGGCTGATCATCGACTGCGGGATATGTTGCCGTGAAAGGGCACGCCGCGTGGTGGGATCTTTGATCACGATCGACTTGCCGCCGTAAAAGTAGTTGCTCGGGTCGAGCAGCTCGCTGAAGTTCCCCTGGCGCATCAGGTCGCTCGGCACGGTCCACGTCGAGGTGTCGGTATACCGGTAGCGGACCCATTCCTGGCCCCAATACCAGAAGAACTTGCTCTTGTCCTTGTTGAACTTGCCGGGGATGTAGAACGGGCCGCCGATGTTGTAACCGAACTGGTTGTAGTGGAATGGCGGCACGAAAGCAGTCGAGGCGTTCAGATTCCGTGTCCAGGTGTTCGCGTTGAGGGCGTCGTTGCGGAAGTACTCATACGCCGCGCCGTGGAAATCGCTGGCCGCCGCTCTTGGTCAGGATGCGGATCTGTCCGCCGGAGGTGCGGCCGTACTCCGGCGCGTAGTTGGCGGAGAGCACCTGGATCTCCTGCACCGAATCCACGTCCGCCGACCCGAGGCTGGTGCCGTTCGCCCGCGTTCGGGTGGCGGGAGCGCCATCGTAGGTGATGAGATTATCGCGGTTCCGGGAGCCGTTGAAATTGGAGGGGCCCAGCGAGAAACCGAAATTGAGGCTGGAAAGGTTGCCGCCACGCACGCCGGGCGCCAGGGCCGCCATGAAGATCGGGTTGCGGCCGTTCAGCTCCAGCGCGTCGATCTGCGTCCGGCTGACCGTCTTCTGGACCGACGCCGACTCGGTTTGCAGCGCGGCGGCGGTTGCCGACACCTGGACGGTTTCGGTGGCCGCCCCCAGCGTCAGCCTGGCGTCCAGGGTGAGATTACCGCTCGGATTGAGTTTGTTGTCGCTGCTCTCGTAACTCTTAAACCCGGCGGCTTCCACCGCGACGGAATAAATGCCCGGCGGCACGTTGGTGACGACGTAGCGGCCGGAGTCGTTGGTGCTGACCTGGCGCTCCAGGCCGGTCTGGTTACGAACGGTGACCCTTGCCCCGGGCACGGTGGCGCCGGAAGGGTCTCTCACATATCCCGTGATGGTTCCCAAATCCGATTGCGCCCATGCCGCTACGGCGACAAATAACGCTAAAATAATCGTACATAACGTACGTTTTGAGACAAACCTGAGCATAGTTCCTCCTTAAGGCAACATTCCAGCGTTATCCTCTAACGCGCCTGGCGCGAAGAGACGCAGGACCCGTTCGACAAAAAATGAGACCAAGATCACCCAGTCAGACCAACAAAGCCAGGAGCGGATTGGCGCAGCAAAACGGCGTGACCGCCTCCATTCACCCCAGCCGATCGGCCCATTACAAACGTTTGCAAAACTAACAGCCTGAATCGTATGCTAAGGCGCATTCAGATAAATAGTCAAGACAATTTTCCGTGAAAATTTCGCCATTAATATATTATATTTACCGTATTTGTATTAGATTTCCAAACGCACTGATTTCATGACTTTCCCTGCCGGCCTCTTACGCTGGACGGGCTGTCATTTCAGTATTCTTAAAGCAATGCGGAAAACGGTCTTTGTCCTGATGAGCCTTGCCGCGCTCGGAGTTGGCGCGGCGCAGCAGTATACACGCGGCGTTGGGGTCTACCCCGGCGATCCGAAGGATGATTGGTCGCCCACCTTCCGTACAGACTCGACCGAGTACAGAAATCTGGCACGGCTCCGGCCTGCGTTCCACTCCAGCAGCTACGACTACAACCTGTCCGCGCAGTTGGTGACGGACGGCATCCAGGAGACACGTCTCCCACGCTGGCTGGTGGTTTCCACCAGCGATCAAGGCGTTCTGCCGAAGAACAGCCGTGAGCTGGCGCTGGACAGCAACTGGGTGACCGCCGTCAATCTGCGGGGCAGGAGCGTCTGGATCGAGATCGACATCCACGGGGGCGAGAGCGCTCCGGTGGTCGACCAGCTTCAAATCGACGGCGCCGTGCAGGCTGCCGAGCCGGACAACCAGGAGTGGGCGTGCACCGTGCTCGGCTCGGACGACGGCCAGGCGTGGCACGAACTGGGGCAGGCATACGGCACCGCTCACCCCACCGGAGAATTGCACCCGGTGGTCACGCTTGCTTCGCCATCGCAAAGCCGCTACTACCGCCTGCAATTCGACAACGGGCGGCCGCTCCAGTGGCGCATCGGCGAGGTCCGATTCCTGAACCAGGGGAAGGTTGTGCCGCTCGGCGGGCCTTTCGACTTCACCAGCGACTGGATGAGCGGCGGCTCGGGCGAAGAATGGGTCTACGTCGACCTCGGCGCGCGCAGCCGGTTCGACCGCGTGGCGTTGAGCTGGGTCCGGCCGCCCGCGGAGGGTGCCCTGCAAGTCTCCGACGATGCCAAGAGCTGGACCACGATTCACGCGCTCGATGCCGGCGACATACGGCTCGCGCCGCCCGCGGAGGGCCGTTACGTCCGCGTGCTGATGACCAGGCCGGCGACGCCCGACGGCTATATCCTGAGCGAGTTCGAAGTGTGGGGTCGGGGTGGCGTCAGCGTGGAATCGAAGCCCGCCGCCGGTCCTCCGCGCCTCTCCGGCGGCGCTTGGAAGGTGCAGCGAGACTCGCTGGTGACGGTCGCTGGCGAGGCGCTATCGCAACCCGGTTTCGACGATCACGACTGGTTGCCGGCCACCGTGCCGGGCACCATTCTCACCAGCTTCTACAACGCCGGCGCGGTTCCCGACCCGAACTTCGGCGACAACCAGCTCATGCTTTCGGACTCGTTTTTTTACGCCGATTTCTGGTATCGCGACGAGTTCGTGCCGCCCGCCGCCGGCGCCGGCAAGAAGATCTGGCTCAACTTCGACGGCGTCAACTGGGGCGCGGAGGTGTTCCTGAACGGTCAGAACATCGGGCGCATTAAAGGCGGATTTACGCGGGCCCGCTTCGATGTCACCGGCCTGCTGCACCAGGGTGTGAAGAACGCGTTGGCGGTGTGCATTTTCAAAAATGCCACGCCGGGCAGCGTGAAACAGAAGACCTTCGAAAGCTCCGGCACCAACGGCGGGGCGCTGGGGGCGGACAATCCCACCTATCACGCCTCCATCGGCTGGGACTGGATCCCCACCATTCGCGGCCGCGACACCGGCATCTGGAATGACGTGCATTTCGCGGTGACCGGCGGCGTCACTCTGGAAGATCCGCGGGTGACCACCAGGCTGGCTCTTCCGGCCACCACCGAGGCGGTTGTGACCATCGCGGTCACCGTGCAAAACCACGCGGAAACATCGGTGAGCGGAACCCTGCGCGGCCGCTTCGGCGACCAAACCTTCGAGATGCCGGTGGCGATCGAGGCGTCGGCGTCGAAAAGCGTCGTCCACTCCCTCACATTGCGGAACCCCAAACTCTGGTGGCCGGCGGGTTACGGCGATCCCAACCTGTACGACGTCGAGCTGGCGTTCGAAGATTCGGATGCACTGCGGTTTCAGACCGGCGTCCGGCAATTCACCTACTCGGAAGAAGGCGGGGCGCTGAAGATCTGGATCAACGGCCGGCGCTTCATCCCTCGCGGCGGCAACTGGGGCTTCGAGCGAGTCGATGCTGCGCTACCGCGCCGGGAATACGAGGCGGCCATGCGCTACCACCGGGACATGCATTTCAACATGGTCCGCAACTGGGTGGGACAGATCGGCGACGACGAGTTTTACGACGCGGCCGACCACAACGGCATCGTCATCATGCAGGACTTTTGGCTGGCGAATCCGTGGGACGGCCCGGACCCGGACCACAACGCCATGTTCGTCCAAAATGTGCGGGACACGCTGCTGCGCATCCGCAATCACCCGTCCATCGGACTGTACTGCGGGCGCAACGAAGGCTATCCGCCGAAGCCGCTGGACGACGCCATCCGCGCGGCCCTCCACGAACTCCATCCGGACATCGAATACATCCCGAGCTCGGCGGACGACGTGGTGAGCGGCCACGGACCCTACCGCGCGATGACTCCGCGATACTACTTCACCGAGCGCGCCACCGCGAAACTGCACACCGAGCTGGGCATGCCGAATATCGTCAACATGGACAGCTTGCGGGCGATGATGCCGGAAGCGGACATGTGGCCGCAGGGCGAGACGTGGGGGCTGCACGATTTTTGCCTCAGCGGAGCGCAGGGCGGGGCCGGCTTCCGCGAGCGGATCGACAAAAGCTATGGCGGCGCGACCAACGCCGCCGATTGGGTCGAGCTGGCGCAATTCGTGAATTACGACGGCTATCGCGCCATGTTCGAGGCCCAGGGCAAGCTCCGCATGGGCCTGCTGATCTGGATGAGCCATCCCGCGTGGCCTTCGATGGTATGGCAAACCTACGACTATTACTTCTCGCCGACCGCCGCGTACTTCGGCGCCAAGATAGCGTCCGAGCCGCTGCACATCCAGTGGAACCCCTCGAACGACACGGTCGAGGTGGTGAATTACAGTGCCGGCAAGGTGGCGGGATTAACCGCGCGCGCCGAGATTCTGAACATGGACGGGAGCTCGCGGTGGCGGAAGGAAGCGTCGGTCGACAGCGTGGAAGACTCCCTCGCGGCTCCCATCCGGATGGATTATCCGGCCGGGCTGTCGGCGGTGCATTTCATTCGCCTGACGCTGCTGCGCGGGAAAGAAGTATTGTCCCGGAATTTTTATCTGCGGGGGCTTCGGGAGAACGATTTTCGCGCCATTCGAACCCTGCCGAAGGTCCGCCTGGAGATTGCCACCAGGACGGAGCGGCAAGCAGGCCGCTGGGTGCTGACCTCCGAGCTGCACAACGTCTCCGACCGGCCGGCTCTCATGGTGCGTTTGAAAGCAGTGCGCGAGAAGACCGGCGACCGCATTCTGCCGGCCATTTACAGCGACAATTACGTGGCCCTGATGCCCGGTGAACAACGCACCATCCGCACCGAAGTGGAGGATGCCGACACGCGCGGCGAGCGGCCGCGCATCGCGGTGGAAGGCTTCAACCTTGCCGAAGCGGTGGAGAAGTAGCCGAAACGCTCACGCTCCAGGCCCGACGGGCCAGTCGGGGGATTCGGTGCGGGCGGAGACAAAGATCTCCTTGATCTTGGCGACAACCTCAGGGTGCCGGGCCGCCACGTCATTCCGTTCGGAAAGGTCCTGAGACAAATCGTAGAGTTCCACGGGCGCCCGTGGGCTTTTATTTCGGACCCCCTTCCAATTCCCCATTCGCACCGCCTGGCTGAAACCGCGCTCGTGGAATTCCCAATAGAAGTACTCGTGCGGTTTCTGCTGCTTGCCGAGTAAGGTAGGGAGGATCGAAATCCCGTCGGAACCAACGGGCGCGGGGGCGCCGGCAAGTTCCGCCGCGGTCGGCAGAATGTCCCAGAACGCCCACGGAAAGTCGCTCACCTGGCCGCTTCGGATGGATGCGGGCCAGCGGGCAATGGCCGGCACGCGGATGCCGCCTTCGTAGAGGTCGCGTTTGATGCCCCGCAGCGGGCCGCTGCTCTCGAAGAATTTCGGGCTGTGGCCGCCTTCGCTGTGCGGTCCATTGTCCGATGCGAACAAAACCAGGGTGTTCTCGTCGAGCCCTTTCCGCTTGAGCGCGTCCAGTAACTTGCCGATGTCCGCGTCCATACGCGTGATCATGGCGGCGAAGTTTTTCTCGGTCTGGGGCCACGGTTTCTTGCTGTAAGGCTGATCCGACGGCACCTGCATGCCGTTGCCGGTATCCCGGCCCATTTCGTTGTTGGCGTGGGGAGTGGTGTAACAGACGTGCAGAAAAAACGGCTGTGCCGCCGACTGCGCCTCAAGAAAACGCAGCGCCCGCCGGGTGAACAGATCGGGCGCGTATTCCTTGTGCTGGGTTCCTAAGTTTCCCCGACAGTAGTAAGCGGTGGCGTTGTCGAGAAGATGTTCCGGGTAATAGTTGTGGGCGTGCGACTGGCTGAAATAGCCGAACCAATCCTCAAATCCGACTCGAGGCGGATAGCCGGTGGAGCCCAGTTCCCCCAGCGACCACTTCCCCACCAGCCCGGTCCGGTAGCCCGCGCTCTTCAGGACATTCTGAACCGTCGCGTCGGAAGGCAGAAGCGGAAGATCCGGGCTCTTATTGCCGCGCGTGCGCGAATGACCGGTGTGAAGGCCCGTAATCAGGCAGCAGCGCGAGGGTGCGCACACGGTGCAGCCCGCGTAGGCGGAAGTGAAACGAATACCTTCCTGCGCCAATCGGTCCACCTGGGGCGTCTGAATTCTGGTTTGACCGTAACAGCCCAGGTCCCCGTAGCCGAGATCGTCGGCGAGGATGAAGAGCACGTTCGGGCGCGCCCGCGGCGACTGTCCATCCAGCAGCCGGACGCCCGCCCGCATGCCGGTAGCGACACCCGCCAACCGAAGGAATTGTTTCCGAGTCACTTTGTCCGGAATCTTCATCTTCCCTCCCGATTGCTGGCCAGTATATACCCGGCGGCTATTCTCCGTCGAAGGGACGGCGTGGAATCAACGACGGACTGAATCGGCCGCGGACAGCCCTCTCTCAAACCCGCGGGGTTCGCCTGACACACTCCGGCCTCGAAACAGAAGCCGCGCGCAACAGCCACCGGGGTTGGCCTCAGATTCTGTCCTGGCTGCAAGGGTATGTCGAGGACAGGAAGTAGCCAAGCCGGCCTGGGAACGCTCGCCCCGGCCGATGCGGTGGGCCAATCACGATCCGTGCCGGCGGATGTAATCGGTTACTTCTCCCTCATTTACCGCCGACATTTGCTCCAGCAGGCGGCGGGCATATTCCGCCGCCTCGCGCACACCCTTCTCGTAGTGCATATTCGGATTGCCGGGACCGCCGTTATACGCGCCCACCGCCTTGGCGACATCTCCTTTGAAATGGTCTAACAAGTACCGGAACAGCAGCCCGGCATAGGTAGTGAGAATGCCGGTGCTGACATCGTTCAGATCCAGTTTCCTTGGCGGCCGCAGCCGCTCCGGCAGCTTGGAATAATCCCGCTTGTCTTTCAGATAAAGCCGGTGTGCCAACCGTAACGTCTCGCGGGTAATCTGCCAGACGCCGGTGGCGTAATTGAGAACCAGGACGCGCCCGCGCGTGCGGCGCAGCACGATATCCCCAGGCTCGGCCCGCCGCTTCCAGATGGCATGGTCGGTGTCGCCCCGCACGTCCATATAGTTGTTCTCCATGGCTCCGATGCCCAGGAACATGTCCAGGGGGATATCGTAAAACGTCGCCACCGTGATGATGTCGTGCGCCAACTGCCGCGCCTGCTCCGGCGAGGGAACATCGGGTAGCGGCGCAAGGCCCAGGCGAATGCGCCGGTCGGTAATGGCTTTCAGTCGGATGAACCTGCGTGTGAACTGGGCCAGTTCTTGCGGGCTCATCTGTTCCAGCTTGTGCTGCGCCGGGTAGCCGTAGGCCGCGCGAAAAACCCTGGTTTGCATACGGTCTTCATCGAGGACCCGCTGCGGTACCCACCTCCAGCGCACCTCCTGGGCCATTCTGGAGCGCAGCATCTCCTCGAGCGCCGGCAAACTGGTCAGTAAGTCGGGAGGCATGTGAACCAGGAATGTATAGCCAGTGGATTTCTGCTTGTTACTTACTGTTAGTAAGAGTTCGTAGTGCCGTAGGAGAGGCTGGCCCCGCAGATAATCGTACATCATGTAAGAGAAAACCTCGTCACGGTAACGGGCGATTTCGGCGACCAGATACAAGTGGGGAACGGTGACACTTACTCCGGAAACGCGAAGGTTGCATCGATAGTGAAAGCTGGGAGGACGAGGCTCCGGGACTGGGGGCCGGAAGTAATGATACCAGACATAACCTCCGGCGCCGCCGGTACCCGCAACCAACAAAACCGCCGCCGTCAAAATCCATCGGCGAAGCACACGCGTATTACCGTCCTATCTGCCCCCTATCCAATAAGTTAGCAAACTACGGACACAATTGCCGGTCCAACCGGCGTGGGCAGCAGCTTGGGTTCTTGGGGCCTCCGCTTCCGTCAGATTCAAGTGGCAAATGGCACCGCGAAGAGAAAAGGGGCTCCGACTACGAATTCGCCGCCGCATCCTAAAGGCTGTCTGAAGAGTCAGAAGAAAATATCGGCGCCCTCATCCAGCCGGGCGAAGAAGTTGCGCCTTGGATTCCATTCACGGTTTCCACTTGAATTCTCCTCCAGATTGTAGTAAGTATGCTTTAGAGACGACGACGAAATTCGCCAGGCTGGCTAAAGGTGTTGAGAACCACAGGTTCCTCACAATACCTCTATAACAAAAAAGAATAAGCCTCAAGGAAAACGCTCGGTACGCATTAATACCCGGTTCCGCGACCAGGAAGGGGAACTCCGTGCGTTCGTCCTTATGGCCCGGCTGGCGAAGCAAAAGAGTACCCCAACGCGCAACGACTCGGCGTTGAGCGTCCATGTCAAACAACAATCTGATGTGGAGGATTTTCAATGAAAAAAGTCACGTTGCTGACCCGATTTGTGTTTTCCCGGCAGGGAAACCGCAGGCTGAAGACGAACGGGAGCGTGTCCTGGAAACGTCTGCCCGGCAGGGCTGCCATGCTTCTGTTGGCGTTCGCGATCCCGCTGGCGACGGCATACGCAAACGACCACTCCAACGAACACTCCAACGACCACCGTGTTGCCGCCAATGGCTGCAAAAGCCTTCCGAGTTACACGGAGTTGAAAGCGGCTCTCAAAACCGCTGTCGCCAACGAAAGCAGTGGTTTGAACAATCAGATGTGGGCCACCATTGTCGACCGCGACGGTATCGTTTGCGCGGTGGCGTTTTCCGGCGTCGATCGCGGCGCCGAGTGGCCCGGGAGCCGGCTGATCTCCGCCCAAAAGGCGAACACCGCCAACGCCTTCAGCCTCGACGCCTCGTCCTTTAGCGACGGCGCCGGGCAGGCAAGCGGACTCGCGCTGTCGACCGCCAACCTGTTTTCGGCGGTTCAGCCCGGAGGCAGCCTCTACGGCCTGCAGCACAGTAATCCGGTGGATACCGGGGTTGGCTATGAAGGTCCCTCGTCGAACTATGGGACCGCGCACGATCCGATGGTGGGAGAAAAAATCGGGGGAGTCAACGTCTTCGGCGGTGGCCTCGGGCTGTACGCGGAAGGCAACAAGCTGGTTGGCGGCCTGGGTCTGAGCGGCGACACGTCCTGCGCGGACCACTTCAAAGCCTGGCGGGTGCGGCACAATCTGGGTCTGGACCATTTGCAGGGGGTGGCTGGCGTGTCCGGAGATACGGACCGCCCCGACAATATCGTTTTCGATATCACTGCAAATCCCAACGGCGGAGTGGGCATCAGCGCAGGCGGCTTTGGTCATCCCGAGTGCCTCAACACGGGTGACCCCAGCACGCTTCCGGCGGTTCAATAGCCGTCGATCAGTGCAAAGCGCCCACGGTCAGGACGCGAAGAGTCGCGGTCAGGATGGTCATTGCCGGCCATCCTGCCGCGACCGTCGGCGTTGCCCATAAGGAACAGCAGGCCGTTCGCTGTGCCGGTGCTCCAATTCAGGAAAGAGTGGCCACCGTCGTACTCCGCGTAGCCGACCGGGTAACCCTTGGATTTCAGAACGTCCCGCACACGCCGGTTCGATGCGATCTGCATGGAATATCCCTCCATAAGGCCGACCTCCAAATAGAACCGCAGCGGCAGCTTGGGGGAGGACTGGAGTTGTTTCACCAACCACTCCGGCTCTTTTTCATTGTCGGGCTTCCACCAGAACGAGCCCGATAGCGAGATGACATTGCCGAAAATATTGGAATAGCGAAGACCTGCGAATAATGCCGCAAGCCCTCCATAGCTCGAGCCGGCCACGACGACGCGTGTGGGGTCGGCGGTGGCGTGGTAATGCTGGCGCAGCCAGGGGACCAATTCCTTCGCCAGGAAATCGGCGAAGGGACCGTAGCAGGGGAGCTCAAGCCGGCGGGCGGCGGAGGACGGGTTATCGATCAAGGCCGCCACCATCGGCGGAATCTGTCTCCGGGCGATGAGGTAATCCAGAATCGCCGGAATCCACTTGACGTTGCGATCGCCGTCGAAAAGGACGAGCAGCGGGTAACGGCCTCCGGCGGCGGAGAAACCATGCGGAGTGTAGATCCACACCCTGCGTTCGTTTCCGAGAATCGCACTACGGAATTTCGATACTTCCACGGCGCCTCGGGGTACGTCACCGTTTGGCGTTTTCCACGGCTGGGGCCGGGCGGCCGGAAGCTCGACGTAGGACGCCTCGGCGGAAAGCGCTCCGAAGGTGGCGGGGCAACGCCGTCCGTTCAGCGGGTCGGTACGGAACATCGCCAGGCGCTTTTCCATGGAACGGTCGTCTTTGATGTCGTCGAACGGTTCCAGGGTGTCGTTGGGGGAAAAGTTGTAAGCAAAGCGGGCGTCGTTACGGACTTTGTAAGTCTTGTACCATACGTTCGTGCTGTCGAGCCGCGTCATGCGATCCTTGGCATCGAACCCCGCGACTCCGTCAAAGATGACCACATTTCGCGTTGTCCCATCGCCTTGCCAGAGGAACGTCACCAGCGAATATTGGCTATCCACAGGATCTTTTTCCACCAAGGGGGCGCCGGCGTCGCGGATCGCCTTCCAAAATCGATCTACGGCTCGCGCCTTCCCCGACCTGACGTCCTCGCGGAGCCTGGAAATACGCGGGCTGGCATTTCTGTCCGTTTGTGAGTACGTCGGTGTCTGTGCAAGGCCGGCAATGACTGCCAGCAGGAGAAGCAATGGCGGTTTCAGGGACATGCGCGCACTTTCGATGGTGACAAAGCCCGAACGTGTTTGACAACTTCCTGCGCTTAACCCCCTTGGTTGCCAGCGTTGATTAGTGTTATGATTCTTCAACCATTCTTATGGTGGAGATGGTCGTCGCGTGGAGTTGTTCGCGACGGGGACGGAATGGTCCCGCCTTGCCGCGCGTTGCTGACAAGCGATAACCGATCGCAGCGGAGTGTCCCAAGCTATGTCGCTTATTGAAATCTTCTATTCCCCGGGAAAGGTCTTCGAAGCCCAACGTGAAAAACCCAACTGGTGGCTGCCCATGCTGTTGTGCGTCGCGCTCAGCCTTCTGTCTACAGTCATGGTCATGAACATGGTGGGCATGGGCACAATCGTACGCAACCAACTGGAGCAGAGCGCCGCCGGCCGCCAGATGAGCCCCGAGCAGCTCGACAAAGTGGTTGCTGCCTCGGAAACCAGCAAACTCCAGAAGACCATTGCCTACGTGGCGGCACCGGTAACCTCCGTGATTGCGTTGGTAGTGGTTGCCGGCATCCTGATGGGTTTGCTGCAGATGACCAGCGCCGGCGCGCGGTTCCCCCAGGTACTCGCCGTGGTGGGTTTCTCCTGGTGGGCCTACAGCGTGGTGGCACTGATACTCGCCTTCATCGTGCTGAAGTCGATGCCGGACTATGCAGGAGTGGACTTCCAAAACCTGGTGGTGCTGAATCTCTCGCCTCTTCTCGACAAGGCAACGGCTTCGAAACCCCTGTACCGGCTGGTGGCATCTTTCGATTTGCTGACCTTCTATGCCATCTTTCTGATGGGACTTGGACTGTCGACCGTTTCCGCCCGCCTTACGCTGAAAAAAGGCATCCTGCTGGTGGCCATCCCGTGGCTGGTTTACGTGGGTATCAAGGTGGGGCTGGCCGCGATCTTCTGATTTCGAAAGGTGCGGAGGCGGTGGCGGGCGATTGCCGGCCGACTGCTCCGCAATCTCGCTACCCCATAACTGCGTGCGAGAACACCGGGCTTTTGCTAGCCTTTGAGAAACTGCCTTCTTAAGACTCACGATGAAAAAACTGCTGGCCCTCAACCGGGGCGAAATCGCGATCCGCATTCTTCGCGCAGCCAACGAACTGGGGCTGCGCACGGTGGCGGTGTTCAGCCAGGAAGACCGGCTGAGCCTGCACCGCTTCAAGGCCGATGAGGCTTATCTGATCGGCGCGGGCAAGGGCCCCGTCGAGGCGTACCTGGACATCGAAAGCGCCATCGGACTGGCGCTCGACACCGGGGTCGACGCCATTCATCCGGGCTACGGGTTTCTGGCCGAGAATCCCGCCCTACCGCGGGCCTGCGAGCGGGCCGGCCTGACCTTTGTGGGGCCGAGCGCCGGCATCATCGAAATGCTCGGTGACAAGACCGCCGCCCGGCGCCTGGCCGAGCAGGCCTCTGTGCCTATCCTGCCAGGCACCGACCAGCCCGCTGCAGACGGTGGAGGAAGCGCGGGCGTCGGCTGCCGCGGTCGGGTTTCCGCTGATTATTAAAGCGGCGTTTGGGGGCGGCGGACGCGGCATGAGGGTGGTGGCGGGGCCGGCCGATTTGGACACCCGCTTCGCCGAAGCGAACGCCGAAGCGGCGGCGGCATTCGGGAATGGCGCCGTTTTTCTGGAGCGGTACATCCGGCGCGCGCGCCACCTGGAAGTGCAGATCCTCGGCGACACGCACGGCAACCTGCTGCACCTTTTCGAGCGCGACTGCTCGGTGCAGCGCCGGCACCAGAAAGTGGTGGAGGTGGCCCCGGCGCGGAAGATCTCGGCCGAAACCCGCACCGCGTTGTGCGATGCCGCGCTGCGGTTGGGTCGCGCCGCCGGCTATTACAACGCCGGCACGGTGGAGTTCCTTTACGACGTGGACAGCGGCGAGTGGTTCTTCATCGAAGTGAACCCGCGCATCCAGGTGGAACACACGGTCACCGAAATGGTCACCGGCATCGACCTGGTTCGCAGCCAGATTCAGGTGGCGCAGGGTCACAGCCTGTTCGGACCGGAAATGTACCTGCCGCGCCAGCACGAGGTGCCGCTGAACGGTTTCGCGCTGCAGTGCCGGGTAACCACCGAAGACCCCGCCAACAACTTCGTTCCCGATTACGGCAAGATTCAGACCTACCGCTCGCCGGCCGGTTTCGGCATCCGCCTGGACGGGGCGTCGGCGTACGGCGGCGCGGTGATTACGCCGTACTACGATTCGCTGCTGGTAAAAGTCACCGGCTGGGCGCGCGACTTCCGGGTGGCCTGCCAGCGGATGGACCGCGCGTTGCGCGAGTTCCGCATTCGCGGTCGTCAAGACCAACATCCCGTTCCTCGAAAACGTGGTGAATCACCCGGATTTCCAGGGCGGCAAGGTCACTACCGAATTCATCGACAACTCCCCCGAGCTGTTCCGCTTCAAACTGCGGCGCGACCGGGCCACCCGTCTTCTCTCCTACCTGGGCGACGTGATCGTCAACGGCAACCCCGAGTTAAAGGGCAAGCGGATACCCGAGCAGTTTCGCCCGGCGCCCTTGCCGCCGCACAATCCGGGTCCGCACCGCCGGACGGCACCCGGCAGCTGTCTGCGAAGCTGGGTCCCGAACAGTTCGCCGAATGGACCCGCAAGCAAAAGCAACTGTTGCTCACCTCCACCACCTTCCGGGACGCGCACCAGTCGCTGATGGCCACCCGCGTCCGCACCTACGACATGCTGGCCGTGGCGAACTATGTCGCCCACAGCCTGAGCGGGCTGTACAGCCTGGAAATGTGGGGCGGCGCCACCTTCGACGTGGCCCTGCGGTTCCTTTACGAGGACCCCTGGCGGCGGCTTCAGCCTGCTGCGCGAAGCCATTCCCAACATCTGTTTCCAGATGCTGCTGCGCGCCTCGAACGCGGTGGGTTACACCGCCTATCCGGACAACGTGGTGCGCGCGTTTATCTACGAGGCGGCTGCCCAGGGTATCGACATCTTCCGCATTTTCGATTCGCTCAACTGGATGCCGAACATGAAGGTGGCGATGGACGCGGTGCGCAAGAGCGGCAAGGTGTGCGAGGCGGCCATCTGCTACACCGGGGACATCCTCGATCCGGCGCGCGACAAGTATCCGCTCACTTACTACGTCAAGCTGGCGCGAGGAACTGGAGAAGATGGGCGCGCACGTCCTGGCCATCAAGGACATGGCCGGCGTGTGCCGGCCGTACGCCGCCTACAAGCTGGTGAAGGCGCTGCGCGAAGAGTTGGGCGTGCCCATCCATTTCCACACCCACGACACCAGCGGGCTGAACGCGGCGTCGATTTTGCGCGCCGCCGACGCCGGCGTGGATGTCGCCGACGCCGCCATCGGATCCATGAGCGGCACCACCAGCCAGCCCAACCTGAATTCGGTCGCCGCCGCTCTGTATAACACGCCGCGCGACACGAAACTCGATTTCGAAGCGCTGAATCGCTGTTCGGATTATTGGGAGGTGGTGCGCCAGTGGTACGAGCCGTTCGACAGCGCGCCGAAATCCGGCACCGCCGATGTTTATATCCACGAAATGCCCGGCGGGCAGTACACCAACTTCCGCGCGCAGGCCGAATCCATGGGCCTGGGCCACCGCTGGCACGAAATCGCCCGCATGTACGCCGCCGTCAACCGCTTGTTCGGCGACATCGTGAAGGTGACGCCCTCCAGCAAAGTGGTGGGCGACATGACGCTGTTCCTGGTCAACCACGAAATGACGACGCAGGAATTCGAAAAGCTGGGACCCGACCACAACCTGATGCTGCCGAACTCGGTGGTGGAAATGTTCGAGGGCGCGCTCGGCGAGCCTGACGGAGGCTGGCCGAAGCACATCCAGAAGATCATCCTGAGGGGCCGGAAGCCCATCAAAGGCCGTCCCGGCGCGCGCCTGCCGGCGGCCGACCTGGCGGAAGCCGGCGAGACCATCGAAAAGAAGATCGGGCACAAGCCGTCGCCAACCGACGTGATGAGCTACCTGATGTACCCCGAGGTCTTCCTGAAGTTCGCCCGCAACCGCCAGAGCTACGGCGATCTGGAAGTGCTGCCTATCCCCGATTTTCTTCTACGGGATGCAGCCTCGACAGGAGACCACCATCGACCTCGAGCCCGGCAAGCGGCTGATCATCAAGTTCCTGACGTTCAGTGAGCCGCACGCCGACGGCACGCGCACGGTCTTTCTTTGAGCTCAATGGCCAGCCGCGCGAGGTCGCGGTCCGCGACCGCTCGCTGCAGCCGAAGGAGAAGACCCGCCCGAAAGCCGACCCGGCCCGTCCCGAGTCAGGTCGGGCGCGCCGATTCCCGGCGCCATCAGCACCATCGCCGTCGAACTGAATCAGCGAGGTGGAAAAGGGCGACCGCCTGCTGGTGCTCGAGGCCATGAAGATGCAGACCACGGTCTACGCGCCGGTGGAGCGGCAAGGTCACCGAACGGTACGTCCACCAGGGCGACACGGTGGAGGCGAAGGATCTGCTGCTGCTGATCGAGTAGCCCCGTCAGCTCCAGGTTCGGTCGGAGCTGCGCTCGTGGTTCCAGTTGTCGGTCGGAGCGAAATACTCGGTTCCGGGCTCCAGGTGTTGCCGAATTACCTCTTCGTTGAAGTCGACGCCCAGGCCCGGTTTTTCGGGAACCGTCACAAAGCCTTTCTCGATGACGGGTTTCGCCATACCGGTAACCAGGTCGGGCCACCAGGGCACTTCAAACGAATGGAACTCGAGCGCCAGCACGTTTTCCGTCGCCGCGGCGCAGTGCAGGTTGGCCATGAACGAAACCGGTGAGCCGGCGAAATGCATGACCATGGCGACTCCTTCTTCCTGGCACAGGTCGCCGATGTGTTTGGTTTCGAGCAGGCCTCCGGCGGTAGCGAGGTCGGGTTGCACCATGTCCACCGCGTGCATCCGGGCCAGCTTCAGGAAGTCCTCCTTCAAATAAATGTCTTCACCGGTGAGAATGGGGGTGTCGACGGCATCGGCGATTTGTTTCAGCAGGTCGGCGCGCTGCCAGGGAACCATGTCCTCCAACCAGGCGAGATTGTAATTTTCGAGCGCTTTGCCCAGCCGGATGCAGGAATTCACGCCGATGTGCCCGAAGTGGTCGGCCGCCAGCGGCACCTCCATCCCGATGATTTCCCGGATCTCGGCCACGTAGTCCGCCATCAGTCCGATACCCTTATCCGTCAGCGTCCATCCGGTAAACATGTGTTCCGTATTCGCGACGCTGCGGCTGCTGGTGCCCAGCGGACGGGTGAGGGCGCCGGGAACCGCTTCGACGAGATCGACGCCCAGGTCCATTTTGAGGAATGTAAATCCCTCGTCCAGGCGCTTCTTCATTCGTGCCGCGTACTCTTTCGGATCGTGCGACTCGGCCGTGTCGGCATAAATCCGGACACGGTCCCGATATTTGCCGCCCAGCATCTGGTAGGCAGGAACGTTGTACGCCTTGCCCGCCAGGTCCCACAGCGCCATTTCCACGCCGCAGACGCCGCCTCCCCGGCGCGCCGGGCCGCCGAATTGTTTTATTTTTTTAAATATTTTCTCGACATTACACGGGTTTTCTCCCACCAGGCGGTTTTTGAGCATGAGGGCATAGGTCGGACTGGCTCCGTCGCGGACCTCACCGACGCCGTAAATCCCCTGGTTTGTGTCGAGCCGAATCAGCGGACAACGGAACGGCGCGCCAACAACGGTGGCCACCCGCAGGTCGGTAATTTTCAGATCGCTTGGCCGTGAGCTCGTGTTTACGGTTTGCATGGCGGCTCCCAACTCACCGGCGCCCACGGCGCCGCCCGCCACGGCACCGAGGAAGCCGCGACGTCCCACCAGATGTTTGAGTGTGTCCTTCATTTTCTCTCCGCTATCTCTGACGCTTCTTCATTTGCGCTTTGTAGCCCTTTTCGAGGGCCCACTTATTGAATTCGTCGATCATCGTGTCGGTCCAGCCGGTGTCGATCTGGCCCGGCGTGTACTTCTGTTCGCGCAGCATCTGGTGGCCCCACTCGTCGCGCGCCCGCGTGAGCTCGGATTGGTCCGCCACCCGTTCGGCCAACTGCGCCGGGATGAAGACCAGACCTTCGGGGTCGCTCAGCACCACGTCGCCGGGCATTACGGTGGTTTCGCCGATGCGAATCGGCACGTTGATTCCCATCAGCATCACACCCGCGATGGCCGATGGGTCGAAACCGCGGACGAACCCCTTCAGCCCGCTGATTTCACGGATTCCGCTTTCATCGCGAACGCCGCCTTCGATAACGAAGCCTTTCTTCGTCTTGGTATAGATGGAGGTGGCCAGGTTATCGCCGGCGAAGGTCCCGTCCTTGATCTTGCCGAACAGGTCCACCACCAGCACGTCGCCCTCGGTGAGCGTGTCGATGACCCAGGAATTCTGGCCGCGGCCCACCCGGCCTTCTTTCGCACCCTGCTCGTTGACGACTTTGTTCACGTCCGGCCGCACCGGCATGAATACCGCGGTTACCACCCGGCCGACCAGGCGTCCTTCGCCTGGATTCGTCTCTTTCCAGTCGCCTTCGAACTGGGCGCCGAAGCCGTTGCTCCGCAGCGTGCCCCAGGCTTCCTCGGCGGAAGTCTGCTTCAGCCGCTCCAGCACCTCGGCCGGCACTTTCGGGCGTCCGTCTTCGAAGCGCTCTCCTTTCCAATCGGGTGTAAAGAGTATGCGCTGTTCCTTGCTGAATAGTCCCAACTGCCCGTAGGCCGGGCAAATGAATACGGCGGCCGCGGCAATCGCCACCGCCGCCCGCAAATGAAGAATCATGGCAAAACCTCTTTCAGCATGCTCAATGTCGGTCGGTTCCGAACTCTCTTATGTATCACACTCTCCGGCAAACTTACGAGCCGCCCCTTGCGTGATAGCCTGATGACTTGAGTACGACGGCGGCACCTCTTATCACCAAAGTCCCCGGCCTGGGCTTCCTGAACACGCTGGTGGCCCGGCGCACGCTGATCTACCAGATGGCGCGGCGCGATTTCGAGCAGCGGTTCGTCGGCTCGGTTGCCGGCTGGATCTGGAGCATTGTTCACCCGCTGGTTCTGCTGTTGAGCTGGGTTTTCGTCTTTCAGGTATGCATGAAAATCCCGCCGCCGCCCGACGCGCCGACGCAAAACTATACGCTGTTTCTGTTCTGCGGTTACCTGCCGTGGCTGCTGTTCCAGGAAACCGTGCAGCGCGCCTCCACCAGCCTGCTCGAGCAGAAGATGCTGATGAAGAAGATGGTTTTTCCGTCCGAGATCGTTCCGCTCACCATCTTCCTGTCGTCGCTGGTCAATCATCTGATCGCCATGGGAATTCTGGCGATGGTTCTGTTCACCTGGTTCCAGCAGATCAGCCCGATGATCTTTCTGATCCCGGTTTACACGCTGCTGGCGGGGCTGTTTGCCGTCGGCGTGGCCTGGGTGGCTTCCAGCCTGCAGGTCTACCTTCGGGACATCGGCCAGGTGGTGATTGTGCTGCTGACGGGCTGGTTCTGGATTACCCCCATTTTTCTGAGCCCCGCGCAGTTCCCGTGGTGGGCCAAGTTCCTGGTGAAGTTGAACCCCTTGGCGTACGTGGTGACCGGTTACAGAACCTGCCTGCTGACGCGCAATCTGCCGGCGGTGTCCGATTTGTGCGCGCTGGCGGCCGGCTCCCTGGCGATGTTCGTGCTGGGGGGGCTGCTGTTCAAGCATTTGAAGACCGGGTTCCCGGATGTTCTGTAGAAACGGTCCGACGGCCGAAGCCGTCATAGTTCACGGCGCCGTTACGGGAAAACGCCGCCGGCGCCTATGCTACACTCCCATTGAATCGCGATGAAGATATCCCGCAGACACCTATTGCTGAGCGCTGCCGTCCCTCTGCTGGCGCAAAAAAGAGACGACGCCACCCATCCCAACGTCTTGCTGGTGGTCGCCAGCGACGTGGCCTCGTGGATGGTCGGCTGTTACGGCAACAAGGAAATCCAGACCCCGGAAATCGACCTGCTGGCAAAAATGGGCACCCGCTTTCTGAACAGTTGCGTGTACACGCCCGCTTCGTCGCCTAGCCGCGCGACGTTGTTTACCGGCCGGCTGCCGAGCCAGCACGGCATCGTTGATTTTCTTACCGACAATCCCATCGCCGATCCGCCGCAAGGCCAGAAGGAGCCGCCGGCATCGTTTCGCAACGAGATCATGCTGTCGGACCTGCTCTCCGGCGCGGGCTATCAATGCGGATACGTGGGGGAATGGGACATGGGCAACGACGCCCAACCCGGCCATGGATTCAGCTACGCTTTGACGCTGGCCGGGAAGCCCTCCTACACCGACCCCGAGTTTTTCAACAACGGCCAGCGAATGAAGCACCAGGGCTACCAGGCGGATATCATCACCAGCCGGTGTGTGGAATTTATCGGTCGGCAAAGCGCGGCGAAGCCGTTCTTTCTAACGGCGGCTTATTTGAATGCGCGCCCACCTTACGACGGCCAGCCTCAAAAATACTACGACCTTTACGCGAAGTCCGACTTCCACTCTTTCAGTTCTTTTCCCACGGCGAAAAACGCCTTGCGCAACCGGGCGATGATGGACGACACAGTCGGCAGTTGGCGCAAGTGCGCCGCCGCGGTTACCGCGCTCGACGAACAGCTTGGCGTGCTGATCAAGCAGCTCCAGGCCAAAAAGCTGTGGGAAAACACACTGATTATCTTCACCAGCGACTGCGGCAACCTGGGAGGCAACCACGGGCTATGGGGAGGAGGCTATGCTTCGAACCCCATCAACCTGTACGAGCAGGCGATTCAGGTGCCCATGATCTGGAGCTGGCCGGGGCGCGTCCCGGTGGGCGGTTTCCGTCCCGAGCTGGTGAGCTTCTACGACTTCCTGCCCTCGGTCTGCGCGGCCATTGATGTCCCCGCGCCGACCACCGGAAACCTTCACGGAATGAGCTACGCCGAGCTGGCCTTCGGCAAGGGGGGCGACCCGAACCACCCCTGGCGCGGCCAAATGTTCGCCGAATACCGCAACACCGCGATGGCGCGCGACTTTCGTTATAAGATGATTGTCCGCGACGGCGGCAAAGGGCCCGGCGAATTGTACGATCTTCGCGCCGACCGCGCCGAAAACGAGAACCAGTACGACAACGACGAATACGTGGAGGTCCGCCGCCGGCTTTCGAAAGATCTGGACGAGTGGCACGGGCTGCCCAAGTAGCCCCGGCTACTCCTCGTCCTTTTCCGCCACCTTGCTCTTGCCGCCGACCATGGTCTCGAGTTCGGCACGATTCACCTCCCGCCGCTCCGGATGCGTCTTTCCTTTTGCGATCGCGGGCGCGACCGGCTCCAGGAGGAAGCGCGAAGCGTGGGTGAATTCGTCTTCGAGATTGAAGTCGGCCACGTTGTCGAGCCCCGGCACCTTGCTGAGGCCGTGCTCGGTGACACGGCACTCCATTCCGTTGCGCAGTTCGAAGGCAATCCGCATTTGGCCGCGAATTGCCAGTTTTCGGACGTCGTTCAATTTCATGTGCGATTCCCAGGTCCGGCGATGACAACCCGGAAGCCGGGCTGCTACATTGTGGACTGCGCCTGGTTACGGCTTCGCTGACGGATCCGCCGCAACCGGGCTGCGTTCGATCGATGGTAGCAACCGCGCCGTGCGGCGGGCAAACCGTAACCATGCCGAAGCTCAACAAGGGCCATTGGATTGTCATCGCCAGCATCCTGACGAGCGCCGCGTTGGCGGCCGCGAAGATCTCGATCGGCCTCGCGGCGGGCTCCACCTCGGTGGTTGCCGACGGGTTCGAATCCGCCAGCGATGTGCTTGCTTCCGGAGTTGCCCTGGCCGGCCTGCTGGTGGCCGTCAAACCGCCGGACGCCGACCATCCTTACGGCCACGGCCGTTTCGAAACCCTGACCAGCCTGGTGATCGGCCTGTTTCTGTTCACCACCGGCCTGCTCATCTCTATTCGCTCACTGCAAAATGTCGGCGCCATACATCCGCCCCCAAAGTCTTACGCCATGTGGCCTTTGCTGGCTTCCATCGTGGTGAAGGCGGCTTTGGCGACTTTCAAGTTCCGGGAAGGGCGCCGCAGCCGCAGCGACTCGCTGATTGCCGACGCCTGGAACGATTCGGTCGACATGCTTTCCGGAAGCGTGGCCATCGTGGCGCTCAGTCTGACGCTTTGGGCTCCCTCGCGATTCCTGGCCGCCGACCACTACGGCGGATTCGCCGTGGGTCTCATCGTGATGCTTCTCGGCGTCAACGTCATCCGTACCGGCACGCTCCACATCACCGACACCATGCCGGGCGCCGATATGATGAAGAATCTGCGAGTGGTGGCGTATACCGTACCGGGCACCCTGGGCGTGGAAAAGTGCTACGCCCGAAAGACCGGGCTGCGCTACCACGTGGATCTGCATCTCGAGGTGGACCCCGAGCTCACCGTGCGCCAGTCGCACCTGATTGCGCACCAGGTGAAGCAGCGCGTGCTGAAGGAGCTCGATTGGGTGGCCGACGTGCTGGTTCACGTGGAGCCGCACGGCGTCACCTACACCGAGCCGATGCCCGACCCCTACGAGCCGGCCGGCGCCCCGCCACCGGGCAAACCAGACAGGTAGCCCGGCGTGCCTTCCCGCGCGCAGTACACTGAAAGGATTCGCCGATGGAAAACCGGGACATCGCACATCTGCTTTCCGAGACCGCCGACTTGATGGAGATCGCCGGCGAGGACCCGTTTCGCATCCGCAGCTATCGCAACGCGGCGGGCGTGATCGAGGGCTTTCCGGAGCGCATCGAGGACATCGTCCGCGACCCTTCCCGCAAAGTCACCGACATCCAGGGCATCGGCAAGGGCATTGCGGCCATCATCGACGAAATCCTGGAGCGCGGCTCGTTTGAGCGGCGTGATGAGATGCTTGAAAAATACCCGCCCACGGCGCTGGAAATGCTGAAGATCCAGGGATTGGGACCGAAGAGCATCGCGCTTATCTGGGAGCACTTCCGCGTCAGCACCATCGATGGCCTGGAGCGCATCGCCCGCGAGCAAAAGCTGCGCACCTTGCCGCGGATGGGCGCCAAGCTGGAGGAAAAGGTACTGCGCTCCATCAGCCAGTATCGGGAAAGCGCCGGGCGGTTCCTGGTGAGCTTCGCCGGCGCACTGGCATCCGAGCTGTGCGAATACCTGAAACAGGCCGAGGGCGTGGAGCGTGCCACTCCGGCGGGCAGTTTGCGGCGCGGAAAGGAGACGGTGGGCGATATCGATCTGCTGCTCACCGGGCCGAATGCCGCGGCCGGCCTGGAGAAATTCCTGGAGCACCCGAAGGTGCACGAAGTGCTTGGCAAGGGCCCCAACAAAGTCAGCGCCAAGGTGGGATTGGAAAAAGTGCAGGTGGACGTTCGCGCCTTACCGGCTGAAAGCTACGGCGCGGCCCTGCAATACTTCACCGGCAGCAAGAATCACAATGTCGCCCTGCGCACGCGCGCGCAGAAGATGGGCCTGACGCTGAACGAATACGGGCTGTTCCGCGTCTCCGACGACAAGCTGGTGGCGGCGGAAACGGAAGAAGAAATCTACGAAAAGCTGGGCCTGGCATGGATTCCGCCGGAGTTGCGCGAAAACTACGGCGAGATCGAAGCCGCCGAACAGGGCCGGCTGCCGGAGCTGATCGAGCGCCGCCACATCCGCGGCGATCTGCACATGCACACGCGCGAAAGCGACGGCCGGGCGACGCTCGAAGAGATGGCCGCCGCCGCGCGCGATCTGGGCTACGAGTACATTGCCATCACCGATCATTCCAAGGCCCTGGCGATGGCCAACGGGCTGGATGAAAAGCGGGCGGTGTCGTTCGCGCGCCTGGTTCGCGAGATGAACCAGGAGGAGCTGGGAATCCGGGTGTTTTCGGGCCTCGAGTGCGACATCCGCCGCGACGGCTCGATGGACCTGGCGGAAGACGCCTTGGCCGAGCTCGACTGGGTGGTGGGCAGCGTGCACAGTTACATGAACCTGGAGGCCGCCGAGATGACCGACCGCCTGCTGCGGGCGCTCGAATCGCCCAACCTCAAAGTGCTCGGCCACCCCACCGGCCGCGTGTTGCTGCACCGCGACGGCTTCCCGTTCGATTTCGAAAAGGTGGTGGAAGAGGCGGCCGGCCGCGGCGTCCGGATGGAAATCAACGCCAGCCCGGAACGTCTGGACCTGTTCGAGACGCTGATTCGCGTGGCCAAGGCGAAGGGCGCGAAATTCGTCATTTCCACCGACGCGCACCATCCCAAGCACCTGGACAACATGCGCTATGGCGTAACCATGGCGCGCCGGGGATGGCTGGGGCCGGGGGACGTGTTGAACACGCTTCCCCGCGCGGAATTTGAAGCCGCCATGCCAAGCCGGCGAGGAGAAAACACTTGAAGAAAACCATGAAACTGATTGAATCGAAAGAACTGCTGAGTAATTCCATTTTCCATGTCACGATGGACCGTGCGGTCGACCCGGATGGGTTCGAGATCCAGCGCGCGATCGTGCAGCACGGCGGCTCGGCGGTAATGATGCCGGTGGATGAAAAAGGACGCGTCCTGCTGGTGCGGCAATACCGTCTGCCGGCGCGCGATTACCTGTGGGAGCTGCCGGCCGGCCGCGTGGACCCCGGAGAGAAGTTGTTACAGGCCGCCAGGCGCGAGTTGAAGGAAGAAACCGGCCTCGAGGCAAAAACGTGGAAGAAACTGGCTTCGTTCTTCGTCAGCCCGGGATACGTGGCCGAGAGGATGACCATTTTCCTGGCCACCGGACTGACCGAAGGAGAGGCGCAGCCGATGGAAGACGAGCGCATCGAGACGCGCTGGTTCAAGAAGAAAGAACTGGACCAGATGATACGCGAAGGAAAAATCCAGGACGCCAAAACCATCGCCGGCTTCCTGCTGTGGCGGCGTTACAGGTAGGAGCATTCCGAGTCGCCTTCGGCAGTCACTCGTATCGCAGCGCTACCATCGGGTCCACTTTGGACGCCCGGTAGGCGGGGATGTAGCAGGCGAATAGCGCTACCGAGGCAAGCACCGCCGCCACCACCGCCATGGTGGCCGGGTCGCGCGTTCCCACGTCGTACAGCATGCTGGCGATCAGCCGCGTCAAGCCCAGCGCTCCGCCGAACCCCAGCACCAGTCCGATTCCCGCCATCAGCATTCCATTTCGCAGAATCAGCTCGAGCTGGTCGCCGGAACTCGCGCCCAACGCCGCCCGGATGCCGAGCTCGTGCGTCCGCTGCACCACCGAATAGGAGATCACCCCATAAATCCCGATCGCCGAAAGCAGCACGGCGATGGCCGCGAACACCATCATCAGCATCGACTGCAGCCGGTCTCCCGCCATCGACTCGGTCTTGATCTGATCCAGCGTCTTCATTTCCGCTACCGACTGGTCTTTGTCCACCTCGTGGACAGCCTTGCTGATGGCCCTTTGAAGCAACGCGGGATTCATGGCGGCGCGAACCACCAGCGATTCAGAAAAGACCGGGCTCTGCTCGTTGCTGACGTAAACGCCGGGGCTGCCTTCCTTCGCATCCAGGCTACCCACCATTTCGTCGGCTACCACGCCCACCACCTGCCAGGCGATCTCGGAGCCCAACTGTGTTTTGCCAGGCACGATTTCCTGAATCAGAATGCGCTTTCCCAACGGTTCTTCGTTCGGGAAGTACTTCTTCGCCATGGTTTCATTGATCACCGTCACCGGCGGCGCCCCCTTACCGTCGCCGGCGCTGAGTGCCCGGCCTTTGAGGAGTCTCATGCCGAGCGTGCGGAAATACGACGGGCTCACCATCTTGAAGAAGCACGCCGGGCGGTTGGCGCGATCCACCATTGGGCGGCCGGCGATCTGGAACGGCATCCCATAGCCCCATCCCTGCATGGGTAGCGCGGAAGTCAGCGCCACGCCGCGCACGCCCGGCAGGGCCTGGACATGGTCGACAACCTGTCGCAGATAGCTGTTCAGTTGCTCGAGATCGGGAAACCTCTTCTCGGAAATCGGGAGGTTGGCCGTGATCACGTTGGTGGTGTCCAGCCCCAGGTCGACGTGCAGAATTCCGAAGAAACTTCGCATCAACAAGCCGGCGCCGGTAAGCAGCACGAAGGCCAGCGCCACTTCGGCCACCACCAGCGCGCTGCGCACCCGGTGGCGCGCGCCGCCCGCGCTGGCTCCGCGGCCGCCCTCCTTCATCGAGCCCGCCAGGTCGGGACGCGTAGCCTGAATGGCGGGCGCCAATCCGAACAGAATACCTGTAAGTACGGCAAGTGCGAGAGTGAACAGTAGCACCCGGCCGTCCATGGCGACGATGGCTTCCCGCGGAAGGGCAAACGGCGGCAGTGCGAGTTTGAGCCCGAGCATGGTGAGGTATCCCAACACCAATCCGAGCGTGCCGCCTATCACCGACAACACCACGCTTTCGGTTAGAAACTGCCGAACCAGTCTCCAGCGCCCCGCGCCGAGCGAGGAGCGTATGGCGACTTCCCGCTCGCGCGCCGTGCCGCGCGCCAGCGACAGATTCGCCAGGTTGGCGCAACCGATCAACAAAACCATGCCCACCGCCGTTAACAGCACATACAACGCCCGCCGCAGCCCACTCCCGACGATCGTTTCGGAGAATCGGTCCACGGCCACTCCCCAACCCTTGTTCGAATCGGGGTAATCCTTAGCGATGCGGGCGCCGATGGCGTCCATCTGCGCTTGCGCCTGCTTCAGGGTGACGCCGCGTTTGAGCTTGGCGTACGCCCCAAACCAGTGAAAATTGCGGGTCATGTTCTCCGGCTCGAACGCCAGCGGCCGCCAGATTTGCGCGTATCCCCGGTCGAACGCACCACCCGCGGGTAGAATGCCGATCACCGTGGTAGGCACACCGTCCAAAAGGATCGTTCGCCCTACCAGCTTTGGATCGGCTCCAAACTGAGTGCTCCAAAGTGCGTTGCTGATGACTGCTACATGATCTTTTCCAGTTTGGTCTTCGCCCGGGGCAAAGGTCCGCCCGAGCACCGGCTTGATAACGAAAATGTCGAAGTAATGGGCCGAAACCTGAAACTCTCTCAGACGCACCGGCTCTTCCACCCCGGTAAGCGTCACTGAGCCGCCGGTTTGTGCGGCCATGTATTCGAAGACCTTGTTTTCTTTTGCCCAGTCCAGGTAATTGAGGGTTGAGATTCCGTTTCTGCCACCACCCGGCGGCTTCTCGAGGACGCGTACGATCCTGTCGGCATCCGCGTAAGGCAAGGGCTTCAGCAGTACACCGTCAACGAAGCTGAAGATGGCGGTGTTGGCGCCGATGCCGACCGCCAGCGTCGCAACCGCGACGATGGTGAATCCGGGACTCTTCAGCAGGCTCCGAAAACCGTATCGGATGTCCTGAAATAGCTCGTTCACGGGTGTCGCCTCCGGTGGTGAGTGGCTGCAAATATAGACGAAGGTTGCTACTTACCCGTTCGCAAAAAGTTACTCGAAACCGATTGGAAGCGGAAGGGCACGCCAGTTGCCGCGGGTGGGTCTTCAGTCGGAGTCGCGCCCCTGAAGATAAGTGAACAACGCCTGTAGCGCCTTCCCGCGGTGGCTGACCTGCATCTTCCGCTGGCGATCAATCTCGCCGAAGCTGGAGGCGAACGGGGGATACCAGAACAGGGGGTCGTATCCGAACCCCCCGTCCCCCCGTTCTTCGAGCAAAATCTCGCCTTCCACTTCGCCGCGGAAGGTGCCCAGCAGTTCCCCGCCCTCGACCAGCGCAATCACGCACACAAAACGCCCCCGGCGGTCGGCGGCCCCTTCGAGATTGAAAAGCAGAAGCCGGTTGTTCGCCGCATCGGTGGCATCCTCGCCGGCATAACGCGCCGACCGGACACCCGGCTCGCCCCCGAGAGAATCGACTTCGAGTCCGGAATCGTCGGCGAACAGGAAACCGCTGGCAAAAGCACCGTAATACCGCGCCTTGAGAATGGCGTTTTCCTCGAAACTGTCGCCGGTCTCCTCGACGGGGGCAATCGTCTCCATCCGAGGCAACATTTTGATTTCGATCTCGGGAAAGCCGAACTGGCGGGCGGCAACCTGAAACTCGGCCAGCTTTCCCGGGTTCCCCGTCGCGCAAAAGACCTTCATGAAAGGCTGACGATCCCCTTCTGAACTTCGATAAGCTGCGAGACGCCGTTCCGCGCCAGGAGAATCAACTCCGCCAGGCTTTCGTCGCCGAACGGTGCGTGTTCGGCGGTGGCCTGCAACTCGACAAACTCTCCGCCGCCGGTCATGATCACATTCATATCCACGCTGGCGGCCGAATCCTCTTCGTAACACAGATCCAGCATCGGAACGCCCTTGACGATACCCACGCTGGTGGCAGCCACATAGTCGCGCACCGGTACTCTGGGCAGATTTTTGTATTCCACCAGCTTCCGGAGCGCCATCACCAGCGCCAGAAAGCCTCCGGTGATGGACGCCGTACGGGTGCCTCCGTCAGCCTGGAGTACGTCGCAATCCACGATGATGGTGCGTTCCCCCAGTGCGGCGGGGTCCACCACGGCACGCAACGATCTTCCAATCAGCCTCTGGATCTCGAGCGTTCTGCCGGAAGCGCGTCCCCGGTTCACCTCGCGCGGTGTGCGTTCCGCGGTAGCCCGGGGCAGCATGGAATACTCCGCCGTCACCCAGCCCTTGCCGGAGCCGCGGAGAAACGTGGGCACACCGTCGTCCACGGTGGCCGCGCAGAGCACGCGGGTGTGGCCCACCTCGATGAGAACGGATCCTTCCGCAGTCAGCAGATAGTCTGGTGTCAGGTTTACAGAGCGTAATTCGTCTGCCCGGCGGCCATCGCTTCGCATCATTCCTCGATTCGCCCATGCGGCGTTCGGCCAGCCCGGTCAAGCGGACTTGAAGGAGAAGTAGAGAATCAGGAACAACAAGCCGAACCCCAATATCAGAATAAGCAGGCAGGAGATAATGCCCGGTGCCGACGCCTTGTCAAAAATCTTTGTCTTCTTCTTGCCACGAACCGGCCTTATCTTTGCCATGCCTTCTCGATGTTAACATCTCATCGCCGCCGGTCACGGAATGCGCGAGGCGAACATGGGAATGCGGAAAACCGATGCTATGGTATCCTCGGCACTACAGGAGGGACTTCCGATGGAAAGAAAGCAAGCGAAAGAATTCCCACAAGAGCTGTTGAACCTGTTTGACCTTTACGTCCATGGCGATCTCGACCGCCGCGGCTTCCTGGAGGGCGCCCAAAAGTTCGCCGCCAGCGGCTTGACCGCCACCGCGCTGTGGGAAAGCCTTCGCCCGAATTACGCCTGGGCGCAACAAGTCCCCAAGGACGATAGCCGGCTCAAAACCGAGTACGCGACCGTGGCTTCCCCGCAGGGCAACGGAAGTATCCGCGGGTACCTGGTTCGCCCGGCAAACGCCACCGGAAAGCTGCCCGCGGTGTTGGTGGTGCACGAGAACCGGGGCCTGAATCCCTATATCGAGGACGTGGCGCGGCGTCTGGGAATCGAAAATTTCATGGCATTCGCTCCGGATGGCCTTACCAGTGTTGGCGGCTATCCGGGCGACGACGAAAAAGGGGCTCAACTGTTTCGCGAGGTCGACCGCCAGAAGATGACCCAGGACTTTCTGGCCGCGGCGCGTTGGCTGAAAGCGCGTCCCGATTCGACCGGCAAGCTCGGTGTGGTGGGGTTCTGCTTCGGCGGCGGCATCGCCAACACGCTGGCGGTGCTGATGGGCGCAGACCTGCAAGCGGCGGTTCCTTTTTATGGCGCCCAGCCGCCAGCCGCGGAGGTCGCCAAAATCAAAGCGCCGCTGCTGCTGCACTACGCCTCGCTCGACACCAGAATCACCGGCGGGTGGCCCGCCTACGAAGAAGCATTGAAAGCCAATCACGTGAAGTATACGGCGTACATTTACGAAGGCGCCAATCACGGCTTCCACAACGATACGACGCCCCGTTACGATGAAGCCGCGGCCAAGCTTGCCTGGAAGCGCACGATCGATTTTTTCAATCAGTACTTGCGGTGAAGGCGCCGCCGGCCCGCGAGATCGGCGATCTGCCAACCCAGGCCGTGCTCGGTCTCGGCGCCTTCCAGCAACTTTTGGCGGTCCACATCTCGGCCGGGGTGAGTCGATGCTGCCCGCGGCGTAACGTCAGCCGCCGGGTCATGCTGCCGCTTTCAGTGCTTCACCGCGATGGGAGTAACCGACTGCTTACTCTTTATCCGCCGCAATCAGCGGGTAGATAATCCCTCCCAGCGCGGCCCCCAGCAGCGGCGCCAACCAGAACAGCCAGAGCTGCTCCAAGGCCCAACCGCCCACGAAGATTGCCGGCCCCGTACTCCTTGCGGGGTTGACGGATGTGTTGGTAACGGGGATGCCGACCAAGTGGATCAGTGTGAGGCACAGCCCGATGGGAATCGGCGCAAAACCGAGCGGAGCACGGCGGTCCGTGGCTCCCAGGATTACGAAAATGAAGAAGCCAGTCAGCACGACTTCCGTCACCAGAGCCGCCAGCATCGAATAGCCGCCCGGCGAGTGGGCCGCGTAACCGTTCGCGGCGAAGCCGGACGAGACGTCAAAGCCGGCTTTGCCGCTGGCGATGACGAATAAAACGCCCGCCGCGGCGATGGCCGCGACAACTTGGACCACGGCGTACGGCAGCACATCCTTGCCGGGAAAGCGTTTGCCGACCCACAGCCCCAGCGTGACCGCCGGGTTCAAATGGCATCCCGAGATGTGCCCGATTGCGAATGCCATGGTCAGGAGAGTCAGCCCGAAGGCCAGCGCGACTCCCAGAAAACCGATACCGAGCGCGGGGAAGGCAGCAGCCAATACCGCGCTGCCGCATCCTCCGAAAACGAGCCAGAAAGTGCCAAAGAACTCGGCGAACAGCCGTTTAGACAGTGGCATGTGGAACCGTCCTTTCCGAACCTCGGTTACTCCAGTTTCTTTCTTCCGGGACCCGCCCTCTAAGCTGTCCGGACTAACTCCAAGTCATGATTTCACGGGCGGCGTCCCGGTAGCCGTTCAGTATACAGCCAAACACTCTCGGCCGAGAAGCCTTGCGATGGCAACGCTTTGCCTGCAACCGAGGTTCAGTTTCGGGGTCCGCCGTTCCTATCCGGCAGAGAGTCGGTGGTGCCTGTCAGTTAACGTTGGAAGATGAGCGGTAAGTCGGGTCGGAAATCCGTCATTTCCTGGCGCAAGCCGTGGTCGAACTCGACGGTGAGGAGATATTCGGGTCCTTCTCGTTCGAAGAAAACTTCGCTTTCAGCCAAAGCCCGGGCGGCGGAGGATTGCAGCAGTGCCGGGGTGGTGAGCGTCAGTCGCGTGATGTCCTGGACGCCGCTCGGATGCGGCACAAAACGCTGCTCGTGCAGGATTCGCCGCACAAACGGCATAAACAGCCACATCGGCTCTTCGACCCCAGTCGGAGCTACGTAAATCTGCAAATCGGCCGGCAGCCAGAGTGGCCGATATTGCCAGGCAGGAAACGGGAGATCGGCGCCGCCGGCATCCGCGGGTCGCACGATAATCCCAAATGGGCATGCGCCCGACCCCCGACCCGACCAGCGTTCCCAGAGGCGCGTAGACGCCGTCTGCTCATTTTGTGCCTCAACGGAGTTCTCTACCCAAAGCAGCTCCAGCATCGCATTTCGAAAGAAGAAGCGTCGATTCGCGGTACCCTGGCCAGAGTGAACGTTCGAGGGTCCTTCGCTCAGGCCGAACTGGACCAGCAGTTCTGCCTCCAGTGCACTCGGAGTAACACACACGAAGACATGGTCCAGTTCGACGGCCATTTCTCATAGCGTACACTGCGGCGCTATCCCCAAACTGATCGCACCAAAGCTCCGAAGCCTGAAGTCAGAGGTCCTCGGGTCGGATTCAAGGGTCCACCCCAATGAATGAAACCCTCGATTTTTTGGCAAGGGTCGTTATTCCCGTACGTCTCTGGTTCCTGTGGCGCCCGAGATTGAAGGACCCTGGCGACGAGATGGTGCTTGAGACGGCGGTCAACGGCGGGGCCGACCTGCTGGTCACATTCAATGTCGGGCACCTCGCGGCGGCCGCTCGCAACTTCGGTGTTCGCGTGATGCGGCCGGGTGACGCGTGGAGGGAGGTGAAACAACCCGATGAGACGAAGTAACGTAGCGTTGCGGCTGCAGGAGTCGCTGCTCGACGAAGCACGCCGCGTTTCCGAAGCAGAGGGTGTCGCTCTCAACCAGTTCATCAATGTCGAGGTTGCGGAAAAGCTCTCCGCGCTGAGGACGGAGGAGTACTTTCGCGAGCGCGCCGGACGGAGCGACGTCGCAAGGGCGAAGCGGATACTGAAGCGAGCGGGTCGAGGCAAGGCGCCGCTGCCGGGGGACGAGTTGGACTAATCATGGCGCAAAGCGACTATGGGATCGATGTGCGCGGCTCGACTCGACGGTATCCAGGCGGCGACGAAGGCCACCGCGACCAATACTGCCGCGGCCAGAACCCAGGCGAGGGGATCGTATTCCGACACGCCGTATAACAACGAAGCAACAGCGCGCGCAACTACGACAGAGCAGACAAGGCCGCAAGCGAAGCCCACCGCAAGCCAACGCCAGGTGTTTCCCATAACCATACGGATTATGGCTGACGGGGTCGCACCAAGCGCCATGCGCACTCCGATTTCTCCGGTGCGCTGGGCAACCAGGAATCCGAGCACGCCATACTGTCCGACCGCGGCAAGTGCCAGGCCGAGGGCGGCGAAGATGCCCAACAACATGGCGTTAAATCGCGGCCTGGCTGCCAGGCGCGCGGTTCTCTCGCCCAGGCTCTGGATGTCGACAGGTAAGGTGGAATCGATTTTGGAGACGGCATCGCGGATGGTGTGTGCGGCGGCTTGCGGGGAGAGCTGTGTACAGTACGATCACCGAAACCTGCCTGAGTTCGTTCTGGTAGGAGTAGATGGGTGCGTTGACCGCGTGGCTGCGGGGCACATAGTATTCGGGATCGTCCTTGGTCGTCCCGCCGCTGTTGCGCACGTCGGCCGCGACCCCTACGATGAGCGCGTCGCCGATAGTGTGGCCGACCGCGCTCGACGCGTCTCCGAATAATTGACGCGCCAGCGATTGGCTGACGATCATGACATTCCGGCCCGGATCGCGGTCTTGTCTCGGCGAACCCGCGCCCGCGTAGGATGGGAGTGTTTAGCGCCCGGAAGTATTCCGGTGTCACGGCACGCCACACCACAGTGCCTTGAGCGGGATTTTCCTGTGACCTGCCGTCGATCTGCAGCACCGCCGTGGTCTTCGATCGCAGGGGTACGTTCGGCGGACAGGAATCGCTGACGGAAGCAGCTTTCACGCCGGGCGTGTCACGCAGAACGTTCTCGATGGCCTCCCAAAAAGCCAGTTGCCGGCTCCTGTCCGGATACCGTACCGGCGAAAGGGACATCACCCCCGTCATCACGTGCTCGGTCTCCATACCAAGGGGTCTCTGCTGCACCTGCCAGAGCGCGCGGACCAGCAGGCTCGCGCCGGTGAGCAGCGCCAGGGAAAGAGCAAGCTGTGCCACCACCAGCGCCTGTTTCAGCGTGCTGCGCCCGCTGGCAATCGAGCGGCCCGACAGCACCTCCAGCCCTGGATCTGTCAATGCCGATCCCGCGCCAAACGCGACCCCACACAACACGGAAGACACCAACGCAAAAACCAGGACACGCAAATCGATGGCGGCCTGAGCGAGGTGCGGAATCCCATTGGGAGCCGCGTAAACGCACAACTTCAGAAGCGCGTACGCCAGAGCGCAGCCCGCGGCGCCACCAACGAATGCCAGTACGACGCCTTCTGCAATCGCCTGGCGGACCAGTCTCGTCCGTGCGGCGCCCAGAGCGGAGCGCGAAGTGCCTGTTCGCGGCGCCGTGCCACGGTTCGGGCCAGCAGCAGGTTGGAAACGTTGGCGCATGACAGCAGCAAAACGGCGAGGACCGAGCCGAACAGGATCCAGGACACCAGCCTGGCGTCACCTACTTGGAGATCGCGCAGACTCTGAACTCGCGGCTTGATCTCCTTGGCCATTTCCGGCGGCACGTTTCTCAGCCCCGCGGCCACGAGCGCCTGGCCGGCGGCGCGGGCTTGTTCAAAGGACTGTCTCGGCCGAAGCCTGGCAATAACTCGAAGCGGCCGGCCGGTTACGGCCCTTTGTAGGGTAGCGTCGTCCGAAACTTGCGGAATCAACAGGTCGGCATGCGCCAGCGTCGGGGTTTCAAAATCGGCCGGCAGCACACCGACCACCCGCGCAGGCTTCCCGTTAACCGAAATAACACGACCCAGGACATCGCGCTGCCCTCCAAAACGCGACTGCCACATGGCGTAGGAGAGCAGAACCGCCGCCGGTTTGTTTGGGCCGTCTTCGTCCCTGGTGAAGCCGCGGCCGAGTATGGGGCGGATTCCCAAGGTGGAAAGAAAGGTGGACTCGGCGGCGGCGCAGTCGAGCGCGACCGCTTCGCCGTCCATCAGGTCGCATTCGCTGACTCCCGACCAGGAGGTAACCGCGTCGAAGACACGCTGGTGGGTACGAAAATCCAGGTAGGCGGCGCCGAACATGAAATCGTAGGGGAGCATCGGAGCGCCGACGCCGACAGATACCAGCCGGTCGCTGTACGCATACGGCATGCTTCGGAACAGAATGCGGTCCACCACGCTGAAAACCGACGCGGATGCGCCGATGCCGGCCGCCAGCGACAGAATCGCCACAATGCTGAAGGCGCGGTCGCGCAGCAGCAGGCGTGCGGTGTGGCGAACGTCCTGAATCGTCTGGTCCAACCACACCAGCGGGCGTTGGTCGCGGCATTCTTCCTTGGCAAGTTCGATGCTGCCGAATTCACGGAAAGCTTCGATCCGTGCCTGCTCGGGAGTCAGTCCCGCAGCGACATACTCCTTCACCTGCTCTTCCATGTGAAAATGCAGCTCGCTGGCGAGGCGGCGCTCCCAGCGCCGCTTTCGGAACCACGCATCCCAGAACATACGGTCCCCTCAGCTTTCCGCGTTGAGTATTAACGAAATGGCCGAGCACAATCGACTCCAGCTCGCCGATTCTTCATCCAACTGCCGGCGGCCCGCATTGGTAATGGCGTAGAACTTCGCCTCCCGTCCGCCCTCCGTGGTTTTCCACTCGGCCTTCAACCACCCGTGTTTCTCCAGCCGATACAGGGCGGGATAGAGCGAGCCCTGGCGAACCTGAAGCGCTTCCCTGCGAGATGGCCCGGACCCGTTGCACGATTCCGTAACCGTGGATCGGCCCCAGCTCGACCACTTTGAGGATGAGCATGTCGAGGGTGCCCTGCAGCAGCTCGGCCTCCCGCTTCCCCGCTTCCTCATGCCTAGACATTCGAGATATAGGATGCACCTTTGCGAGACTGGTTGTCAAGGATAAAAACTGAACCGCCTCTTCATCGTTCGAAGCGGATGGCGAGTGGGGTTTCCGTGGACGGGCCCAACCGGCCTTGGCGGTGGGGCCGCGTGAACTGCATGATGACAATCAGGCGTACAGCCCGCGCACCCTCAGCGCGAAGGCCACGCGGTCGAGCGCCAGCATGTAGGCCGCCAGGCGCGTATTCACCTTGTGCTTTTCGCGGTAGCCGATGACATCGCGGAAGGCATTCACCATGATCTCCTCCAGCCGCCGTTCACCAGTTGCTCGTTCCAGAAGAAACCCTGGCGGTCCTGCACCCATTCGAAGTAGACTGACCGTCACGCCGCCGGCGTTGGCCAGGATATCGGGCAGTACGAACACGTTCTTGTCGCGCAGGATGTCTTCGGCGTTCGCCGTGGTGGGGCCGTTGGCGCCTTCGCACACGATCTTGCAGTGCAGCCTTGTGCGGCGTTGCCCGAATGCGGATGACGTTTTCCTTGGCCGCCGGCAGCAGTACGTCGCACTCCAGGAACATGGCTTCATTCGGGTCCATGTCTTCGGCCTCCGGGAAGTGCAGGATCGAGCCGGTTTCCTGTCTTCCACTCCGCCAGGGCGGCAACGTCAAGGCCGTGCGGGTTATACACCGCGCCGTCCGATTCGATGATGGAAATGATCTTGAAACCGGCCTTCTGCCATCAGCTTCGCCGCCATGCCGCCCACGTTGCCGAATCCCTGAATCACCACGCGCGTCTCCGAGTGCTCCAGGTGGAAGTGGCGCAGCGCCTGGAGCATGACGATGAGGCACCCGCGCCCGGTGGCTTCGGGCGCGCCCCGCGAGCCACCCAGATCCAGCGGCTTTCCCGTAACCACCGCGGTGACGGTGGTGCGCTTGTGCATCGAGTAGGTGTCCATGATCCACGCCATGGTCTGCTGGTTGGTGTTCATGTCCGGCGCGGGTACGTCTCGCTCGGGTCCGATGATATCCAGCAGGTCCGCCGTGTAGCGGCGGGTGAGCCGCTCCAGTTCTCCTTCCGACAAAACGAGCGGATCGCAGATGACGCCACCTTTGCCGCCGCCAAACGGGATGTTCACCACCGCGCACTTCCAGGTCATCCAGGCCGCCAGCGCGCGCACTTCGTCGAGGGTTACGTCCGGGGCGTAACGGATTCCGCCCTTGGCCGGTCCGCGGGCGATGGAATGCTGTACGCGGTAGCCGGTGAAAACCTCGATGCGGCCGTCGTCCATCACCACGGGCACCGACACGGTCAACTCCAGCGCCGGCTTGCGCAGGACTTTGATCATCCCGTCGTCCAGGCCCAACCGGATTGCGGCTTCGTCCATTCTCACTTCCGCGGCAACCCGCGGGTTAAACTCCTGATGGTCGGCAACGGCCGGGGTCACAAGGATCATCGCGTCACCTCTGGTCAATATTATGTCACTGCAACAAAACGGGTACCGTACAAACGCACGCCGCCGGCCAGGTTGGAGATAATGCTTAATGTGACGCGGACTCGATTCGAGCGGCGCCGCTTCCTGGCACTTGTCGGGTTGAACGGACTGCTGCCGCTGCTGGGCGCCGGGCCGGAACAGGTGCGCCTGAGCGGCATCCAGTTCGAGCAGTTGCGCAACGGCGACTCGCTCCGACGCTACCTGTTCATCCACGGCGATGAGACGACGGCGCGCCAGGTGCTGCGCGAGTTCATGCGCACGCACCACGGCAGCGCGCTGTTGGTAACCGGCCTCCAGCGGGAAGTCGAAATCCAGGGAGCGAAGCTCGATCCGAACCGTATGTTTTCTCGCGTAGGCGCCGAGGCGAACCTGCGCAGCCTGAATCCGCGGTTGCCGGAACAGCGCCTCGAAGATATCCTGAACTTCCTGGATTCCGAACGGGAGTCGCTGCTGGCGCGGATTCTTCCTCCGGCGGGCGGGCTTCTGGTGGTTTTGCACAACAACCAGAATGGCTATTCGGTGGCGGACGAAGTGCCAATCAGCGACGAGGTCTGGCTGCCCCGCAAGAGTACGCCCCACCAGTTCCTGCTGGCAACCGATGCGCGGGACTTCGCCATCCTCAAGAAATCGCCCTTCAACGCCGTGCTCCAGAATCGGGCGCCGAAAGACGATGACGGCTCGTTGTCCCGGCTGGCGGCCCGGCGTGGGGTCCGCTACATCAATATCGAAGTCTTCCTGGGGCGAACGAGCGACCAGAAGCGGATATTGGGCTGGATTGAGACGCACCTTCCGGCCAAGTACGAATAAACAGGACCGTTGTAACCAGTTTGCCCGCCGCGTCGGCGACTCAGTCATAACCGTCTGAAACACCACAGGATAGATTGGCCTTCCTGCCGTCCTGAAGGCGACGCAGGGGCGCATTCGCGCTATAATCTGGAATGTTGTCCGGCGATTCGCCGAAGCCGCTGAAGGTGGGTCATGTTCTTTAGTGTCCCGGAGTTGGAGCATCGAAGCCTTAGTTTCGATGTGGCTTACCGGCCGGGCGAGTTCAGATTCGCGGAAGCAGGAGAAGACCTTTGCCAGACCGGCTTGCTCGAAGCTACCGGCGAGGCTCAGCTCGTGGGTTCCGTCTTCACGGAGATCCGCGTGCGTGGACACCTGCGGGTCAGACTTGCGGCTGAGTGCGATCGATGCCTCGAAAGGGTGGAGTTTCCCCTGGAGAGCGATTTCGACTTATACTACAGGCCGGCGGGAACGGCCCCCCGCTCACACGAGGAAACGCAGATCGACGAAGCTCAGGCGGAAATCGCCTTCTTTGAGGGCGATGGAATCGAATTGGAAGACGTGCTGCGGGAATTCATATTCCTCAGCCTGCCCATGCGGACGATCTGCCGCCCCGAGTGCAAGGGAATCTGCCCGGAATGCGGTGAGAATCGCAACCTCCGGGATTGCGGCTGCCGCCAGCCGAGGGTGGACGAACGTTGGGCGGCCCTGAGGAAACTTTAGCAGGGTCTTCCCGCGCAGGCGAAACACGGCCCCGGGCGCCCGGACGAGCTTACTCTGGCGACGCCGACCCGGAAATTTGGAACACGAAGGAATCAATCTGAAGGAAATCGTATGCCGAATCCAAAACGGAGACACTCCAGCCGCCGCACCAAGAGCCGGCGCACCCACGATGCATTGCGCAGCCCGAGCCGCTCGGAATGCCCCAATTGCCACGAGCCGAAGCTGCCGCACCGCACCTGCCCGCACTGCGGATATTACAAGGGCCGGGAGGTTGTCGAGGTGGCGGAAGAGTAGTTCTTTTACAGCATCTCTGGTTTGCGCGGGTAATCATGATCAAGATTGCCGTTGACGCGATGGGTGCGGACCGGGCCCCCCTCGCTGAAGTGCAAGGTGCCCTGGAAGCGGTGCAGATGTTCGGCGTGGAGGTGGTCCTGGTGGGCCGCCGCGAGGTGGTGGAAGCCGAACTGGACAAGCATCCGGGGTGGAGAGATTTACCGGTTCGCGTGGAGCACGCCAGTGAAGTCGTCACCATGGAGGACAGCGCTGGCAAGTCGCTTCGCACCAAGCGGGACAGCTCGATTCGCGTCGCCACCAGGCTGGTTCGCGAAGGGGCCGTTCAAGGTGTCGTTTCCGCCGGCAACACCGGCGCCGTGATGGCCACCGCGAAAACGGTGCTGGGAATGCTGCCCGGGGTAGACCGCCCGGCTCTCGCTCAGGCCTTTCCCACCGCCAAGGGAACGGCCGCCGTGTTGGTGGACATGGGCGCCAACGTCGATTGCACACCGCGGATGCTGGCCCAGTTCGCGGTGATGGGGCACATTTATCACCGGGTTATTTTCCATACGGCCAGTCCCCGGGTGGGCATTCTGTCGATCGGGGAAGAGGAGCACAAAGGCAACGAGTTGACGCGGGCGGCCAGCCTGATTTGTAAAACGCTGCCGCTCAACTTCATCGGCAACGTGGAGGGCCGCGATCTGTACACCGGCCACACCGACGTGGTGGTGTGCGACGGCTTCATCGGCAACGTGGCTTTGAAAGTCAGTGAAGGCATGGTGGAAGTGATCCGGAAAATGCTGACCGAGTCGCTGTCGGCCACGTTCAACCGCAAGATGGGCTATGTGCTCGCCCGCGGCGCCTTCGAGGAATTCAAGAAGCGCGTCGATTATTCCGAGTACGGCGGAGCTCCGTTGATGGGCGTGAAGGGCGTCTGCATCATTTGCCACGGCCGCTCCAACGGCAACGCCATCAAGAACGCCATCCGCGTCGCCTCGGAGTTTGTGCGCGCCGGGCTCAATCGCCACATCGAACAGGAGATGGTCAGTGTCACCAACGGGGGCGTCGCCGCCACCGCCGATTAGGCCAGCCGCATGAAACAGCCGCGCATCCTATCTCTCAGTCTTCTACTGGCGGGGACGGCTGTAGCGTTGTTCGCCCAGCGGCAAAACCCGGCCAGTTGGACCCTCTCCCCGGAAGCCCCCACTGCCGCGCCCGGTTCCACGCTTCTGCTTCGCCTTCAGTTACAGCTTGCGGCGTCGTGGCACATGTACTCGATGACGCAGCCGCCTCCCGGCCCCACCGGCGGGCCGCTTCCCGCCGTCATTAAGCTGGCCGACAACCCGGCCATCGAAAGCTTCCGCCTCTTCGAGCCGCCGCCGGTCCATACCTACGATCCCAACTTCCAGATGGACACCGAGAGCTATTCCGGCAATGCGGTGTTTCTGATCCTGGCGAAGATCGCCGCCAGCGCGCCGGCCGGTCCGCTGGACATCGCCGCGCAAATGCGTTATCAGCTTTGCAACGACCGCGAATGCCTGCCTCCGCGGCGGGTGGAAGCTACCACGAAAGTGACCGTCGCGGCCGGCGCCGCGGCGGCGCCGGAGATCCCCTCCGGCTTCCTCGAGGTGGTGAATGGAAAGGCCCTCGGAGCAGCCCCGCCCGCCGCACCGGCTTCCGCCGGCAGCGCTTCCGCCACGGGACTCGGCAGCTTCCTGCTGGTGGCGTTCGGCTTCGGTCTGGCCGCCATCTTCACCCCCTGCGTCTTCCCCATGATTCCGATTACCGTTTCGTTCTTCCTGAACCAGGATTCGAAAGGCCGATCCGGCAGCCTGTTCCAGGCCACCCTGTTTTCTCTGGGCATCGTCATCCTGTTCACCGGGCTCGGCCTGGTGACCACCGCCATTCTTGGCCCGTTCGGCGTGGTGCAGCTTGGCTCCAATCCCTGGGTGAACGGTTTCATCGCCCTCGTTTTTCTGGTATTCGGGTTGAGCCTGTTGGGGGCTTTCGAAATTACCCTGCCCTCTTCGCTGCTGACCAAACTGGACAGCGCGTCCCGGCGCGGCGGGATCGTTGGAACACTGCTGATGGGCCTGACGTTTTCGCTCACCGCCTTTGCCTGCGTGGGCCCGTTCGTGGGCACGCTGCTGGCGGCTTCGGTCACCGGAGACCGCCTGACGCCGGTGCTGGGCATGTTGGCGTTCGCCACCGGGCTGGCCGCGCCGTTTTTCCTGCTGGCCTTATTCCCCGGTTATTTGAAACGGCTGCCCAAAAGCGGCGGCTGGATGACTCGCGTCAAGGTGGTGCTTGGTTTTATCATTCTGGCCGCGATGCTGAAATACGCGAGCAACATCGACCAGGTGCTGCAGTGGAATTTCCTCACCCGCGAAAGGTTCCTGGGGGCCTGGATTGTACTGTTCGCGATGCCCGGCCTGTACCTGCTGGGCATGCTGCGGATGGAAGGAATCAAGCCGGACGAAAAGGCCGGCGTCGGCCGCGTGATCGCCGGCTGCGTGTTTCTGATTTTTTCGCTCTCGCTTTTGCCCGGCATGTTCGGAGCGCGCCTGGGTGAGCTGGACGCCTATGTTCCGCCGCCGGGGCAAGGCAGCATCTCCTCTTCGGCCGGCGCCGGGCCTGCCTCGAATCTCGTATGGATGAAGAACCAATACGACGCGGCGCGCGAAAAAGCGCGAGCGGAAAACAAACTCGTGTTTGTCAACTTCACCGGCTACGCCTGCACGAACTGCCACTGGATGCGGGCAAACATGTTCACCAGGCCCGAGATTTCCGCCGCGCTGGACAATTTCGTGCTGGTGGAGCTGTATACGGATGGCACCGACGCCGCCTCGGAACAGAACCAGAAGATGCAGGACCGGCTATTCGAGACGGTGGCGATACCCTTCTACGCGATCGTGAACCCGGACGGAAAAGTGCTCGCCTCCTTTGCCGGCCTCACGCGCGATCCGCAGGAGTTCCTGGCCTTCCTCGACAAAGCCAAGACCGCGAGTTAGCAGGCATTGATCTGGTTGCGCTTTCGACCGTCGCTCGAAATCCGACAGGTTGTGGATGCATGATGAAATTTTGCGGGAGAATGGGACCGATGATGACTGAACGGATACGCGTGGCGGCCTTGCAGTACTACATCCGGCCTGTACGGACGTTCGAGGAGTTTCGGGACCAGGTGGAAGCGCTGGCGGAAACGGCGCGGGACTACACCTGCCAGTTAGTTGTGTTCCCGGAGTACTTCACCGTGCAGTTGCTGACCCTCGGCAACATCAAGCGACCCATGGCGGAGCAGGTCCGCGACCTGGCCCGCCAGGTGCCCCGATTCGTCGACGCCATGAGTCAATTGTCCCGCCGCCTGGGCCTGTATATCGTGGCAGGTACCATTCCCATGACGGAGGACGGTATCGAAACCGTATACAACGAAAGCCTCTTCTTTGGGCCAAACGGCGAGTTCGGGTCGCAGGGCAAGCTGCATATGACCCGGTTCGAAAGCGACGATTGGAAGGTTTCTCCACGCAATCGTCTCAACGTCTTTGATACCGCGTTCGGCAAGGTGGCGGTGGCCATTTGCTACGACGTAGAATTTCCGGAGGTTGCGCGGGCCGCCGCCCGCAACGGCGCTCATATCCTGGTGGTTCCGAGCTGCACCGACGACCGCCAGGGATTCCTGCGCGTTCGCTATTGCGCGCAGGCGCGTGCCATCGAGAACCAGATGTACGTCATCCACGCCTGCACGGTGGGCTCCATCCCGATGGTTCCGGCGGTTTCGCTGAACTACGGGCAGGCATCCATTCTCACGCCCAGCGATTTTCCGTTTTCGCGCGATGGGATTCTGGCCGAGGGCAACGTCAACCAGGAGATGATGGTGATTGGGGAGCTGAACCTCAAGACCATCCTCGACACCCGCACGTCGGGAACCGTCCTGCCGTTGTCGGACAGCCAGCGGTCGGCGCAACTTTTCGCGGAGGTCGATACCGTCTCGATTTGATGTCGCCGAAACCGGGTAAATCGCCTGTATGGAACAGATTCTCATCCGCAACTCACAAGTCGAAGATTTTCCTGGGATTATCGAGCTGTCGCGGCAGGTCTATCGCGCCTCCCCGCCGTGGTCGGAAGCGCAGCTCGCCTCGCATTTGCGGGTCTTCCCGGAGGGCCAGTTCGTCGCCATCGACACGGCGTCGGGCCTGGTAGCCGGCATGGCGGCCAGCCTGATTGTTCTGTGGGACGACTACGAAACGGAAATGAGCTGGCGCGATTTTACGGAAGGTGGAACCTTCAACAACCACGACCCGGAGCAGGGGCGTACACTTTACGGCGCGGAGGTGATGGTGAATCCCCGCTTCCGGGGGCGAGGTATCGGCAAGGGGCTCTACCGCAGAAGGCGGGAACTGGTGGAGCAACTGCGTCTGCTGCGTATTCGCGCGGGAGCGCGGCTGGCCGGTTATCATCGCTACGCGGACCAATGCAGTGCCGAAGAATATGTCGTTCGTGTCGTCAACGGGGAGTTGGGCGATCCGACCCTGTCTTTTCAACTCGGACAGGGGTTTCACGTAGTGGCGGTGGTGAAGGAGTATTTGCGGCACGATCCCGAGAGCCTGGGATACGCCGCGGTAATCGAATGGTTGAATTACCAGGTAGCGACGTCGCGGGATTATGCCACTCGCCCTGCCAGGTTTCTCAAGCGACCGATTGCGACAAACACCCCTTGAGCGCGATGGCTCAGCGCTCCCCGATCGAGCTCGCCTGCTGTTTTTCGAGATTCCATTTGACCAGAAAGCTCTCGCTCGCCTGCCGCTCCAGCTCGCGGTCGTACTCGGCTTCCCATTCTTTCCATCTTTTTTCCCGTAGTTTCTCGAGCAGCCGATAGGCCCGGCGGGCCTCTTTCACGGCCGCCACCTGCTTGTGGATGTCGGCATCCGCCGCGGCGATTCTCCGCTCGAATTGAAACATGGCCTGGCGCGCGTAGGCGCGAAATTCGTCGAGGAAGCAGAGGTCGTCGGAGGCGACGTTGTCGGCGCCGAGAATGCGTCGAATGGTGGATTCCAACTCGCGCGCCAGGTTCTGTTTCTCCGCCGCCAGGCCGGCGCGAGCAGCGCGCAACCGTTCCAGCAGGATCTCTTCTTTTTCGGCCTGCAGGCGGCGCCATTCCAGCACGCGCGCCAGCGAAAACTCAAATCGCTTCACCGTTTCACCGTGCCCTGCGGCGCCAGCGTGGCGGCCAGCGTCGCCATCTGCTGCAGCGTTTTTTCAAGGGGCGCTTGCTCGGCCACGTCCTGACGGAGAAACTGCATCAGTTGCGGTCGGCCCTTGATGGCCTGGTCGAGCGCCGGATTCGAGCCGGCGGCGTAGGCGCCCAGTTGAATCAGATCCTCGGCGCGCTGGTAGGCGGCCATGGCCTCGCGGATGGCGCGCGCCGCATCTTTTTGCTGCGGGGTCGAGACGCGATTCGCCAGGCGGCTGACGGAGTTGAGCACGTCGATGGCCGGATAGTGCCCGATGGCTCCGAGCTGCCGCGAAAGGAGAATGTGGCCGTCCAGGATGGCGCGCACGGCGTCGCTGATGGGCTCGTTGAAATCGTCACCTTCCACCAATACGGTGAAGAAACCGGTAATCGATCCGGTCCGGAAGTTGCCGGCCCTTTCAAAGACCTTGGGCAACAGGTTGAACACGCTGGGAGGATAGCCCTTCTGGCTGGGAGGCTCGCCGGCCGACAGGCCGATCTCCCGCTGCGCCATGGCCAGCCGGGTGACCGAGTCGGCCACCAGCAGAACGTCGGCGCCCTGGTCGCGGAAATATTCGGCCACCGCCAGCGCCACGAAGCAGGCGCGCAGCCGCAGCGGAGCGGGACGGTCGGAGGTGGCCACCACCAGCACGGAACGCTTCAGGCCTTCCGGGCCTAGCTCGTGGTCGATAAAGTCGCGGACCTCGCGGTTGCGCTCGCCGATCAAGGCGATGACGGCGACGTCCGCCTTGCTGTTGCGCGCCATGGAGCCAAGCAGGGTGCTTTTGCCCACACCGCTTCCGCCAAACAGACCGATTCTCTGCCCTTTTCCGCAGGGCAGCAGGCTGTCGATGGCGCGGACTCCGCAAACCAGCGCCGTCTCGATGTGCTCGCGCTCGAGCGGCCCCGGCGGATCGGCGTACAGGTTGTACAGGTCTTCCGGTTCGATGGCGGGCCGGCCGTCGAGCGGCTTGCCAAAACCGTCCAGCACGCGGCCGAGCAACCCCGGCCCGACTTCCACCAGCGCCTCGCCGCCGCGGGCTACCACTTCATCGCCCAGTTGCACGCCACCGGTTTCCTCCAGCGGCATCAACAAAACCCGTCCGCCGCGAAAACCGATGACCTGGGCCCGCAACAGGCGCCCCGACGAGGTGTGGACCTCGCAAAAATCGCCCACCGCCGCCGCTGGTCCGTCGGCCTCGATCAACAGGCCGACCAACTCGGAAACGCGCCCGCTCCAGCGGCAGAAATCGCCCTTGTTCAGCACCTCCAGAAATGGATCGAGCCGCCAGCCGTCGGCTGCGTTGCGGGTAGTCAAACCTGGCGAGTTCATGCAGGTAGCCCCGCGCTGCCGCGCCCACCCGGGCGACGGGCCTCGAACCTTCCGGCAGGCAGGCTAGTGGCGCCGGTGCAACACGTCGGTGAATCCACGCTCGATCTCCTTCAACTGCGTTTCCGCGGAGGCATCCAAGGTTCCCCGCGCGGTTTCGAACAACACCGCTCCAGGCTGGAGCGTGGCGTCGGCCACGATTTCAATGTGCGTCTCCGGCCGGAGGTGCTCGAGATGCTCGCGTAGGGGACCGGCGTGGGCGGCGTGGATCCGGATTCGGGTAATTTCCGAAGATGCCAGCTTGTCGAGAGCCGACCTCACCAGGCCGAGAACCGCTTCGGAATCGGACGACAACTCTCTCCGCAACACGCGCCGGCAGATTGCGAAGGCCAGTTGTACCAGATCCTCTTCGGCTTGTTGCCGGAACCGCTTGCGGTAACCGGAAATCTCCTCGATGGCCGCCGCCAGACGGGCCAACATCTCTTTCTGATTGGCGGCCTGGCGCCGTTCCGCTTCCGCGAGGCCGGCGTTGCGCGCCTCCTCGACCTGGCGCGCCAGTTCCTTCTGGAAGGCCTCCACGCGGGCGCGGTATTCGACGCCGGGGCCGGCTGCGGCGTCCGCGCCAAATGCTTCCGCGCCGTAGCAGGGTTGCGCATCGGGAACGTCCTCCCTCACCCCGGCGGCAAGGTCCCCCCCGCCGGCGGCCAGAAGATTTCCTCCACCTTCCCGCTGTCCTGGAGGGACACGATCCTAGACGACATACTGCTCTCCGACCGCGCCTTTCAGGCTGATGACGCCCTCGCTTTCGAGTTGCCGCACAACCGCGATAATCTGTTGCTGCGACGCTTCCACTTCCTTGACTTTGATGGGACCGAGGGCGTCCATGTCTTCGCGCAGCATTTCGGCGCCGCGCTGGGACATACATTGCAGGAAGTGGTTCCGTAGCTGCTCGGAGGTGCCCTTCAGGGCCACCGTAAGCAGCTTCCGGTCCACCCGCGTCAAAATCTCCTTGAGGGCGTTCTGGTCCACCACCAACAGGTCTTCGAAGACGAACATCAGGTGGCGGACCTGCTCGGCGAGGGAGCCATCCTGGTTGTCGATGTTGTCGAGGATCTCCTTGCTGGTTCCGGAATCCAGGCGGTTCAGCATTTCCGCCACCGCCCGCACGCCGCCGTACGATTCCCGGCTGGTCTCACCCAGGCTTTTCAGTTTCTGGCCGATAATGGCCGCGATTTTTGAGATGATTTCCGGCGAAATCTGGTCCAGGTTTGCCATGCGTAGAGAAACATCCGAGCGCAGTTCGGGAGGCAGCGAACTCAACAATCCGGCCGCCTGCGAGGAACTGAGATGACTCAGCACCAAGGCAATCGTCTGCGGGTGCTCACTGTGAATAAATTTCGCCAGTTGCTGGGGATCGGCGCGCTGCAGCGCGTCAAAGCTGGCGGAATCGCTGCGAAGCTGCCGGGCCAGCCGGTCGAGCAGATCGTGTGCGCGGTCCGGACCGAAAGCGGCGACCAGAATCCGCCGGGCGTAGTCGAGTCCTCCCTTGAGCACGTAGTCGTGCGCCAGCGACATCTGGTAGAACTCTTCCAGAATGTTCTCGGCCTCGTCGGCGGTCACGGCCGGCAACCGCGCCACCTCCCGGCCGATTTTGTGGACCTCGTCGTCGTCCAGATGCCGCACGATTTCCGCGCTGGTTTTGTCGCCGAGGATCACCATCAGGATCGCCGCCTTCTGACAGCCGGTGAACTTTGCTCCGGCTTCCTCTTGTGTCGAGAGTTTCGCGTTCCGAATCATTCCGTTAGGTTTCGCCGTCACTCAGCCATGTACGCAGAATCTGGGCCATCGAGGGTCCGTCTTTTTGGGTTTCTTCGCCAATGTGCTTGCGCAAAACCTCCACTTTCTTGGTGTTTACATCGGGCAGCCGCAGCGAATCCAGAATCAGCATTTCCTGTTGCTCCTGGAGGGCGTGGTTCTCGGCCAGTTTTGCTTCCAGTTTGCTGGAAAAGTCCTCCCCCTGGGCTTCGCCGGGGGCATGAAGAGCGGAGTGTGTTTTTCCGGCTTCCAGTTCTCTCCTCTCCGCGTACACCCGGCCGGCCTTACCCCGGCGGAAGCGGCTCAACAGGAACAAGGCCATCGCCAGGATTGCGATCAGGGCCCCGAGGGCGACGGCGATTAATATCGGGAGCGAGGTTTTCTTCATCGCGTCCAGCAGCCAGCGCGGCAGGGGAATCCCGGTCACCCGCGGCTCCTCCGGGTTTCGGGCCGGCCCGGTGGGAGCGGAAGACTGCAAAGTGGATTCGAACGGAAGACTCTCAATTACAAGCTGGTCGCCCCGGTCGGTCTTCAACCCCGTCGCACCGGCAATCAAGTCGCGTACGGATTGCAACTGTTCCTGGGTAGGGGGAACCAGCACCCGCCGCTGGGACTTTCCGGAGCCTTCCCAGCGGACTCCCTGATCCAGCAGGATGGCAACCGACATCCGGCGGATGCCTCCGAGAGGAAGTTTCGTGTGGCGCACTACCCGGCTGGTTTGATAGGTGACGTTCTCGGTCCGGCGCGACACGCCGGCGTTGGCGGTCGAAGGCGTCGAGATAGGACGCGGGAGGTTGGAAGCGGTGCCGGGGACGCCGGCGGCAATCCGGCCGCCGTTGACATCTTCGGTACGCTGCGAGGAGAGCATCACCGAACTGTCGGGATTGAAGGTCTCCTCGCTTTGTTCCCCGCTCGAGAAATCGCACTCCACCGAGACTCCCGCCCGATAACGGCCGGCCCCCCAGAGCGGTTCCAGAGTCTGGTCGATCTTGGCCAGCAGATCCTTTTCGATACTCCGCTGGTAATCCAGCACGCCGTCGGGCGCTTCGGTGCCGTCGGCTAGCAACGAGTTGCGCGGCCGGCTCAACAGGCGGCCGTCCATGTCGATGACCGAAACGTCCTCGGGCTTCAGACCATCCACCGCGCTGGCGGCCAGATGGCAGATGGCCTGGACGTTTTGCGGGCTCAACCCGGCGCCAATCCGTAGCTTCACCAGGACACTGGCCTTGGCGGGCCGCCGCGAATCCAGGAATACCGACTCCTTGGGGAAAGTAACATGGACCCGGGCGCTCTCCACCGCGTCCAGGCTCATGACGCTGCGCTCCAATTCGCCTTCGAGCGCGCGATGATAGTTCACCTGCTCGGCGAAATCGGTGATTCCGAAGTTTGTCTGATCGAACAGTTCGTAGCCGATGCGCCCGGTCTTCGGAAGACCGGAAGAGGCCAGTTGGATGCGCAGGTCCGCGACCTGGGCGGAGCGGACCAGCACCGACGTGCCGGAATCGTCCACACGATACTCGGCGTTCAAGGCGCGCAGCCTGGTCACCACCGCGCCGGCGTCCTCCGAAGAGAGGTTGGTGAACAACGGACGGAAATCACGCTCCGTGTTCCAGCGGGTAAACTGGACGATGGCGACAATTATCAGCACGCCGGCGATGGCGATGCTGAGTTTCTGGCGGCGGTTGAACTGCGCGAAGAGACGTTTGAATTGGTCCATATCGGCCGGTATCCGGACAAGGGTCCATCACACTTGCCTGCGCATCTACACCTGCATCCGCATCACTTCCTGGTAAGCCTGCACCACCTTGTTGCGTACCTGTAGAAACATCTCGAAAGCCAACTCCGCGCGCTGGGCGGAGAGCATGGTCTGGTGAACTTCTTCGGGTTCGCCGCTGAGCATTCGCTCGATACTCTTGCCGGCAGCCTGTTGCGTGGACTGCACGGAGGCGATGGCGCTTTCAAACAGACCGGAAAAAGCATCGCCGGAAGCGGACGAGCCGGGAGAAGCCGGACCCGGCCGGGCGACTGCCTCAATATTTCGGATCGTCTGGATTGGGTTGAGCATGGATTGGCCTTGGTTTGGGCGCTATCGCGCCAAGTCGATGGAACGCAGAATCATGTCCTTGACCGCCTTGATGGCGGCGACGTTGGCTTGGTAGCCTCGCGAGGCGCCCATCAGGTCCACCATCTCTTCGGCGGGGTTGATCGCGGGATAGGCGACGTAGCCATCCTTGTCAGCATCCGGGTGCCCCGGTTCGTAACGCATTTCCGGGGGGCGGGCGTCTTCCACCAAACCGACGGCGCTGACCCCGGAAGAGGAATCCAGCTCGGTCTGAAACACGGAACCAAACGGGGATGCCGCCTCCATCGACTGGAAGACGACGTCCTTGCGACGATACGGTCCGCCTTCGGGAGTTCGCGTGGTTTCGGCGTTGGCCAGGTTTTCCACCAAAGCTTCCGCCCGCGCGCGTTGGGCGGACATTCCCGAGGCGCTAACGCTCAGCGCGGAAAGCAGACTCATGCTCCCTGACCCTCCTTGATCGCGGACCGCACCATCCGGTACTGTCCCTTCAACAGCGCGGCGGCGGCATTGAACCGGATGGCATTTTCCGAAAGAAGTCGGGCCTCGCGGTCAATACTGACGTTGTTGCCGTCGTTTTTCGCCGCCAGATCCGCTACTTCCACCACCTGGGGCGGCTCCCCGTTGGCGAGGGAGAGAAACTCGAACTGAAAGTCGATGTCTTTGGTCTTGTAGCCCGGCGTGTCGGCATTGGCGATGTTTGAGGCGGACAGCTTCTGCCGGGTACTCAAAAGGTCGAGGTAGTGTTCCAGGCGGTCTGAGATCGGATTGACCATGCCGATCCCGTAGGTGCAGGAATGGGGCCAACACGTAAGCGATTGAAAATAAATAGTTATAATGGAATGGAGGCGACGAAAAGTTGTTCCAATCCGGGAAAGTGACGAAAAAGTGGCGGGCCGCTGTTCCGGTTTGGGATGACCCGGGGGGGTATCCCGCCGCAGGCACGGATGATGACAGGCGTAGGGCGATTGACGGAGCCCCATCGCGTTGGGCGAGACCGGGAAGGGCGGCGCCGGCAAGCCCGGCCCGGAGATCGCTCCTCCAATTGGCCTCCAGTTTGCAGCCGACATTTCAGAAGGTAGAGAAGAGGGCGGATTTTCAGCGGAAACCCCCGGTTGCCCGGCAAGATTTACACGAATCTCCGGGGAAAAATTACCCGCTCGAGACCAGCCGGTGGTCCGCCGGGCATCCGTTCCCTTCTCTCCTTTCAAACCGATCCACCGCCCGAGGGTGGGATATAGCGCATGAGGGGAGGCCGAAATGGCCTCAAAAGAAGGAGGAGAAGTACATCATGCTTTTCACGAAGACGGCAACGGCGGCGGGCACGCTGGCGCTTGTAACGCTGGTCGGCCTGAGCACCGGGTGCGCAACGAAAAAATTCGTTCGCACAGAAATTGACCCTGTGCAGGCACAGGTGGAAAAGGTCGACAAAAAGTCCGACCAGAACGCCAAACAGATCGCCGAAGTCGACGAACGGCTCACCAAACAGGTCGACTCCGCTAACGAACGCGCCATGGGCGCGGACGGGAAGGCGCGCGATGCCGCCAAGCGGGCCGACGATGCGATGACGAAAGCCTCCTCGGCAACCGACCAGGCAGTGGAGGCCAAGCAATATTCGGAAAAGGGTTTCCAGAACGTCGATAAGAAATTCCAGTCCGTGGGACAGTATTCCACGCTCAGCGAAGACCAAGTGAAGTTCGCATTCAATCGCAGCCAGTTGAGCGACGAGGCCAAAGCGACCCTCGACGAGGCCGCTTCGAAGATGTCGCAGCTCAACGGCTACCAGATTGAAGTGGAAGGATTCACCGACGCCACGGGGAGTCCGGGGTATAACGAGGAGCTGAGCCGGAAGCGCGCCGACTCGGTGGTGCGCTACCTGACGGTCGAGCACCAGATTCCGCTTTATCGCATTCACGTTGTCGGCCTCGGCGAAGCCAACCCGGTCTCCGACAACAAGACGAAAGAAGGACGCAAAGAGAATCGACGGGTTCTGATTCGTATCCTGAAGCCGGTGCTCGACACTTCGGGGACGACGGTGGCGGCGGTTTCAACCAACTGATCTCATCGCTCCCGCGTGTAAGTGGCACGGTGAGACGGGGTGGCCGCCTGTTGGTTTAGGGCAAGCTCCGCAACAAGTCCTGCGCCAGCAGGTCGGCCCGCTCCGCAAAGCTGAAGGCCTGAACCGGATCGCTGCGGCGCAGTTGTTCGGCTTGGCGGATGAAGGTTTCCACGCGGCGGAACGTGTCCCGGTTGCTGGCGGTCAACCGAGGCCGGGCGGCCAGCAGCGACGCTCGGGCGCGTTTTAGCGACGCGTCGATATTCTGCTGGTACTGCTGCCGCTGTTCCGGCGTGAGCAGTTGGCCCAGTTGATAGCGCGACGCCCCGGGAGGGGGTGTTGCGGGTGTCTTCTCCGGAGGCGGAATAGGCCCCTGAGGGACATATGGTCCAGTTTCCGGCGGTGGCTGCTGCGGCGGTTCCAACGCCGGTTTTGTGGTGGAGGCAGGTGAAGGAGCATCTCCCGGCTGCGGCGGTATTGGACGCGTGGGTATCTCGGCCGGTAATTGAATCGGCTCCGTCCGTGGCTTGGGAGAGGGCGCTGGTGGCGGAATGGTCGTCTCCGCCGGTTTCGGTAACGGTATCGGAACGGGTGGAACCGCCACCGGCGTCTTCTTTCTGGTGCAGCCCGCCAGAAACAGCATCCCGCAGACGCTGATCACCGCGAGTTTGTACCGCCAGTTGAGCATGTTTCCTACCCTAGGTAGTGTGCGCCCGCCACTCACCGCTGACGTCCCCTTCCCGCTTGGCACCGGGAGCAGTGATTCTCCCAAACCGGAAGAGGAACTCCGTGCCTTCTCCGGGCGCGCTATCTACCTCAATATTCGCATCAAGTAACTGCACGATGCGATAGGTCATCGCCAATCCGATGCCGGAACCTTTCTCTTTGGTGGAGAAATATAGATTGAAGATCTTGTCCAGATTTGTCTCGGGCACGCCGGGCCCGTTATCTTTCACCAGAAGTGCCGCAGTGTCGCCCTGGGCGGTCACCACCAGGCGGAGCCGCCCGCCGTCGCGCATGGCTTCCACGCCATTGACCACCACATTCAGGACGGCCTGCTGGAGCAGGTCGCGATCGCCACGGATCAAGACGGCGTCCCCCGGCTTTTCGACCTCCAACTCGACTCCAATGCGCTCGGCCTGCGGCCGGACCAGCGTGGCGACGTCGGTGGCAAGCTGGCAGAGGTTGATTTCCGTCGGGTTCAGCTCGAGCGGCCGGGTGAAATCGAGGAACGTTTTTACAACGCGGTCCAGCCGCGACAACTCGCGCCCGATGATGTCGATTTCGTGAGCGGCGCTTTCATCCTGCTCGTCCAGCCTTGCTTGCAGCAGTTCCAGGTGCAGCGCGATGGCGTTGAGCGGGTTTTTGATCTCGTGCGCGACGCCGCTGGTGAGCCGTCCGAGCCCGGCAAGTCTTTGTGAGAGTTGGTATTGGCTGGTGATTTCGTCGCGCGTCTCGGCGTCTTTCAAGGTGACCATGAAGCCGCCGCGGGTGAAGCCGGTGAGCAGCTCGACGCTTACCAGGATGCGCTGCTGCGGCCTGTCGCGCCAATCCAGCGTGAGCGGCTGGTCCTGCACATGGCGGTGCAGTTCGACCGCGGTCTGCACGAACGAGCCGAGCGCGGTATCCGCGGGCAGAATCTGCGCCACCGCCTGGTCCACCAGTTGCCACCGGCTGAGCCCCAGGAACCGCTCGGCGGCGCCTCCCGCCATCACCAGAATTCCATCGCGGTCGAACAGCAACACCACGTCCTCCAGGCGCCCGAGCATCTGCTCGACGTTTCCGCGGAAGGCCTGGGCATCCTGGCGCTCGCCTTTCACCTGTTTGCCGAGCAGACTCAGCTTGGTTTGCACCGCTCCGATTTCCGAGATGTTGTGAAGCCGGGTGGCCTCGGCCTGCTCTTCCTCGCCCTGCATGATGCGTTCGAGTGAATCGCTGATGCGCGCCAGCGGGCGAACCGCGAAATTGGCGTAGGCCAGCGCGAACACGGCTGTGATGGATAGCGCCAGCAGCGACGCCAGGCCAAGCTGCACCAACGCCGGCTGGACCGATTCGCGCAGCAGCACCGAGGAAATGATCACCTGGATGGAAAACAAGGGTTTCTTCCGCCCCGGCACCCCGAGCTGCAGAATGTACTGGTATTCGTGACCCTGGGAGTAGATGTCCTTTAGTTTTTCGAAGGCCGACTTCGCCAGAAACTCGTTGAAGTCGGCCACCGGGGCGCGCAATGTACCGGCACGGTTCGGGTTGGAGCTGGCCAGAACCCAACCGCCTTCGCCGGTCACCAAGATCTCCACGACCGCGCTCGAGCTGGCCACGGTGGCAGTAAAGAATTCCTTCAGTTCGCGATCTTCCTCGATGGTGGAAGTCCACAATTGCAGGACCTGTTCGAGCGTCTGCGGCGCGGGCCGGTCGTCGGTGGCGGCATTTTTCACCCGGTAAAGCAGCACAGTCTTGGCCTGCTGGGCAATGATGTAGGCCCGCTGCTGGACGTCCTGGAGCATCATATCTCCCAGGCGCAGCAGGAAAATTACCGAGAGCGCGACGACAACGGCAGCCACCAGAAGCACGATGGAAATCAGCAAGCGGGTCTTCAGCGACACGGTCCCCCCTGGCCACGCCAAGCCGGCCCGAGCTGCCAGCGCCCGGCCGGCACCGGCTGGAGGACTCTACGTCTCACTCCTCGCTCCATACTCTTTCAGCTTGTTGTGCAGCGTCTTCAGGCTGATGCCGAGTATCTCGGCGGCCCGCGTCTTGTTGTTACCGGTGTGCTCCAGCGTCTTCAGAATCAGCGCCTGCTCGGCATCGCCCACAGTGGCGCCTATCGGGACGGTAATGGCGTTCCGCTCCACCTGGCGCGGCGGCATCAGACCGCGCGAGGCGGCAAAGTTCGGCGGCAGGTGGTCGGCGCGAAGCGTCCCCTCGCCGGCCACGATTATGGCGCGCTCCATCACATTGCGCAACTCGCGGACGTTGCCCGGCCAGTCGTGCTTCTCGAAAATCGCGAATACTTCATCGTCCAGCTCCCCGACGCGGCAATCGTTTCTGCGGTTCACCTCGCGGGCCAGCGCTTCCACCAGCGCCGGAATATCCTGTTTGCGGTCGCGCAGCGGCGGAAGGGGGATATGAAAGACATTTAAACGGTAGTACAGGTCCTCGCGCAATTTGCCGTCCTGAACAGCCCGCAACGGGTCGCGATTGGTGGCAGCCACGATGCGGACATCGACGTTAATTTCGCTACGGCCGCCTAAGCGGCGCACCCGGGAATCTTCGAGTACGCGCAACAGCTTGGCCTGCGTGGCAAAGGGCATCTCGCCGATTTCGTCGAGCAGCAGCGTGCCGCTCTGGGCCAGCTCGAAGCACCCCGGCCGGCGCTCCAGGGCGCCGGTGAACGACCCCTTCTCGTGGCCGAACAGTTCGCTTTCCATCAGCGATTCGGGTAGCGCCGCGCAATTAATGGCCACAAACGGACGACCGCTTCGCGGACTGAGATTGTGAATGGCCCGCGCCACCAGTTCCTTGCCCGTGCCGCTTTCGCCGGTGACCAGAACGGCGGCACGGCTGGGGGCCACCTGGGAGATGAGCGAAAACACCTCCTGCATTACGGGCGACGGTCCCACCAGGTCGCCCAACACCCCCTGGTAACTCAACTGGCGCCGCAGCCGCTCGGTCTGCTCGGCAAGCTGGCTCTGCGCGGTGGCGCGCTCGAGCAGGACGCGGAGCGTTTTGGCCTGCACGGGCTTCTCGAGAAACCAGAACGCCCCCAGCTCCTGGATCGTCGAAACCGCCGTTTCGACGTTGCCGAACGCGGTGAGCACGATTACCGGGATCTTCGACCCGCGCTCGCCTAATTCGCGCAGCAGCGTGGCGCCGTCCATGCGCGGCATCATCAGGTCGGAAATGACCACCTGCGCCGGAAACGTCTCCAACTTTTCTAGAGCTTCCTGGCCGTCGGCGGCCGTTTCGGCCTCATAGCCCCAGGCGGAGACGATCCCCTGTAGCCCACTGCGCTGGTGCTCTTCATCGTCCACAATCAGAACGTGGATCCCCGACTGGTCCTTTAATCCCATCGGTGTCATTGTAGCGGAGCCTTTCCAACTGGCGTGCAAGCAAGACGATTGCCAGAGTCGGGGCCGGGCTCCGGAGCGGCCGGTCATCAGCGCAGAAAATAGAGAATTACAAGGTTTACCAGGCTCAGAACGACGGCACCCCACAGGGCCGGCGCGAATCCCCGAATGCGAAAACCGGGCACCAGCGCGGCCGCCAGCTTCAGCACGATGGCGTTGACGACAAAGCCGAACAGACCCAAGGTGAGGATGGTGAGCGGCAAAGTGACGAGCTTGAGTATGGCCCCCAACGTGCCGTTTACGAAGCCCACCACGATAGCCGCCAGCAGGGCCGAGCCGCAGCCGTCCATCTCAAAGCCGTTTACGATTTTGGCCACCACGAACAGGGCCAGCGCGCTCAAAACCCAGTTGACCAGCAGTGGCTGCATGAAACCTCGATGTTAAGTGGCCGCAGCGCTCGAGTCAACCGGGGAGAAGGGAGGGCGGGCAAGAAACGCCCGCCCAATCGAAACGATAGCCGTATCTACTTCATCCAATAGAAGAGGAGCCCACGCAACGTGAACACATCTGAGGGAAATATGAAGAAACTTCTGGCAATGCTCCTGATGGTCTCGTTACCGCTCGTCGCGCAGGCGGCGGTGACCAACGAAGATATCATCAAGCTGGCTAAGTCGGGACTGAGCGAGAGTTTTATTCTTAGCACAATTGATCAGCAGCCGTCGGACTTTTCCACCGATGTGGACCGGCTGATCGAGCTGAAGCGCAACGGCGTCAGTGAAAACATCATCCAGGCGATGGCCAGGAAGACACCGCCGGTTGAGCCATTGACCAGCGACGGCCTGGTGCGGTTGGTGAAGGCGCAATTCACCGATCGATTCCTACTCGACTTACTCGGCCATTATCCGGTAAAGGTATCCACCGATCCCTACAAACTCGCGGAAATGAAACGGGCGGGCGTCGGTGAGGCGGTGCTGAAGGAGGTGGTCAGGAAAAGTCCCTCCTCGGCGCCGATGACCCCGGAGGCTCTGATTGCCCTCGCCCGGGCGGGTTTCAGCCAGGACTTCCTGGCGGAGGCGGTGACGCGCCAGCCGCCATCCGCCCAGCCCACCACCGACCAGATCGTTCAGATGAAGCAGGCCGGTGTAAGCGAGCGCGTTCTGGATTCCATGCTGGCGGCCACCAAAAACATCGAGATCCCGCAGGGAACCGAAATCACGGTGCGGCTGATCGATTCCATCGATTCCGAGAAGGACGACGCCGGCGCCTCGTTCCGCGCGAGCCTGGACGCACCAGTGGTGGTGAACGGAGAGACCATAGCTCCCAAAGGCGCCGACGCCACCGTGAAGCTGATTGCCGAGGATGAAGCCGGCAAGTTCACCGGAAGAACGGTACTGACCATCGAATTGTCCTCGATCCAGGTGAAAGGCCAGAACATCGCGCTGAACACCACCGCGGTCTCCGAACAGAGCGGCTCCCGCGGCGCGCAGACGGCAAAGACGGCGGCGGCGGTGGGCGCGGTGGGCGCGATCATCGGCGCCATCGCCGGAGGCGGCAAGGGCGCCGCCATCGGCGCGGCATCGGGAGCGGGGGCCGGGGCGGGGGCCCAGATATTCCTGAAAGGCGAGCGCGTTCGCATCCCGTCGGAATCGCGGCTCACCTTCACCACCCAGGTCGCGGCGAAGGTTCAGTAGCCGGCGCATTGTTCCCGCGCGGTCCGGCCGTCCGAGTGTGGCCAACCCACGCGGACCTCGAACGCCGGGAATGCATTTCCTTGGGCGAAAGCGATTTCAGGACTGCGGCTGGGGTTCTTCCACGGGTTCGGGTTTGGGCGCGCGCTCCACCTGGTCGGAGTCGCCCATCAGCCGGCCCCAAGTCTCGAAGCCCTCCACGTTGTCGAAGACCGCCTTGACGGCGGCGGTGACCGGGATGGCCAGCAGCAAGCCGATGCCGCCCCAGACGGCGGTCCAGAACATCAGCGCAATGGTCACTACCAGGGGATTCAGGTGCACCCGCGAACCCACCACCTTGGGATAGAAAAGGTTCAAAGCGATCAGGTGGAAGAACGCCACCGTGGTTCCAATCACCAGGTAGGCGCCCACGCGGTCGTAAATGGGCAGCGCCGCGAAAATCGGCGGCAGCATGGCGAGCGGCAACCCGATGTAAGGGATCAGACTCAGGAAGCCGCTGAGAGGTCCCACCAATTGCCAGTAGGGCAACTGCAGCCACCAGAAGAATAGCGCGCTCAACACCGACAACAGGACGCCCAGCATGAAGTTGCCCACAACGTAGGCCCGGGCCACCGTGGCAATGGCGTCCCAGGCGCGCAGCGCGGTGTCGTCGGACCGCCGGGCAAACAGTCGCTGATAGTGGGAGCGCACATGGTCGCGCCAGCTCAGCATGAAGTACACCAGAAACGGAATGAACGAGGCCATGATCATGGCGTCGTAAAACGGAGCGATGTAGGTGTAGAAGAAATTCAACAGCGGCCGCCCGGAGGGCCGGATGCGAACCTCCTGGACGGCCGGCTCCACCGGCGGCAACTGCTGAATGGTCTGCTGCCGGCGGCCGCGCTTGGTCGGCTGCGGAGGTGGAGCCTGCGGCCGCGCCTCCTCCCCGCGATCGAGCATCCGCTTGGGCACCACCGCGTCCACCACGCGCTGCTCGAGCGAGTCGTACCACTTGGCCGTGCGGTCCACCATGTCGGTGATGCGCTGGCTGTACTTGGGCAGTTCGTCCACCAGCCCTTCCACCTGGGTGTAAAGTCCCAGGCCCGCCAGGTAAAGCATCAACACGGCGATGCTGCACACCACGAAGCTGGCCAGTCCGCGATTCAGGTGCAGGCGCTCGAAGAAGCCCACCGCGGGGTCGAGGATGAAGGCGATGATGACGGAGGCGACCAGAGTAACCAGGAACAGGCGGCCGTAATACAGCAGCGCGATGAGCACACCAATGCTCAGGATCGCCGTGCTGATGCTGAGACGGCGCCGGTCGGAACCCGATTCTTCCACGGCAGGCAAGCGAACTCCCAACAGGACTTACTGCCCCTAGTGTAACCTGAGGTCCCGGCCGGGCGATGAACAGATATCCATCTTTTTGTTTAAACGGGGTTGAAACAGCCGCGCCGCCGATGGCGCGGCCTTCGCGGCGGGCATCGTAGAATTGAAGTATCGCGGAACAAGCATTCAACGGACGAGTTCTGGCTCTCGACCTGGGCAAGAAGCGCATCGGACTGGCGGTAAGCGATCCGCTGGGCATCACCGCCCAGGGACTCGAGACGCTCCAGCGCAAGAACATGCGCGAAGACTTGCGGCGGCTGGCGGAGCTGGCGCGCGAAAAAGAGGTCGCGCTTTTCCTGATGGGCAACCCGATGCACATGAGCGGGCGCGAGGGCGTGCAAAGCGGGTTCGCGCGCGAATTCGCCGACAGGCTTGGCCAGTACACCGGTATTCCGGTGGAGATGTGGGACGAGCGGCTTACCTCGGTGGAGGCGGGGCGCGTGCTGCGCGAAAGCGGCATCGGGATCGAAAAGCGGGCGCGCGCGGTAGACCGCCTCTCGGCCGTCATCCTTCTGAACAGCTATCTCGACGCATTGGCCTGGAGGCGGGAGTCGGGCACCCCGGCGGCGGACGAATGAGACGGCGGCGAACGCTGGCGGCATGCGTTGTCGCGCTGGCGGTGGTGGGCGCCGCCACGCTTGCAGTTCGCGAAGTGTACCTCGAGCCCCACGGCCGGTTCCCCTCCCCCGTCCAGGTCGAACTTCGGAAAGGGATGACCACCTCCCAGATAGCGGCCGAGCTGGCCGGGGCCGGGGTGGTCCCGACACGCTGGCACTTCTTGTTGGTCAGGCTGATGCGGCGGCGGTCCAACCTGCAGGCCGGCGAATACGAATTCCGCGAGCCCGCGACGGTGTGGAACGTGTATTCGAGGATCGCCCGGGGCGACGTTGTGCGTTATGCTCTCACCGTCACCGAGGGCAGTAACACTTTCGACATCGCCCGCCTGCTCGACGAACAGGGCATTCTCGACGGCGCGCAATTTCGCCGCGTGGCAGAGTCGCCCCGCCTCATCCGCGACCTGGCGCCCGAAGCGAAAACCCTGGAGGGGTTTCTGTTCCCGTCCACTTACTATCTCACGCGCTCGACCAGCCCCCTCGACCTGGCCAGCGAGATGACGCATCAATTTCGAAAGGTGTGGAAAAAGATCGGGGGCCACGCGAATGTATATTCCACCGTGACGCTGGCTTCGCTGGTGGAAAAGGAAACGGCGGTCGCCGGCGAGCGCCCGGTGGTGGCATCGGTCTACGCGAATCGGCTCGAAAAAGGCATGCTGCTGCAGTGCGATCCGACGGTGATTTATGCGGCCCTGCTCGACGGCGCCTATCAGGGCACCATTTATCAATCCACCCTGGAGAGCGGGAACCCGTACAACACGTACCGCCATCCAGGTCTGCCGCCGGGGCCCATCGCGAACCCCGGCGAGGCGTCGCTCAAAGCGGCGCTGCACCCCGCCGATACCCAGTATTTGTACTTTGTCGCCCGTCCCGGCGGAAACGGCACCCACGTGTTCAGCAAAGACCTGGCCGCGCACGAGCTGGCCGTGAGAAGATACCGCCGTGCCTCGCGGAAATAAACCGGGCTCGGCGGCGATATTGGAACATCTCAAGGCTTCCGCCGCCGGCTTCATCGATATGGCCGCTCGCGACGAGCTGGCGCGCCGGTTCCCCTCTGTCTCCGCAACCGGTTTGCGCCGCATCCTGCGCGCTTCCGGCATCTCCCTGCATCCGATGGTGGAAGGCGTCCGCCAGGACACGTTCGAAAGCCTCGAACGCACGCTGATTTCACTTCGATCGGAATACCTGGACCGGAAGCGGCGGGGCGGAAGGCGGGAGGCCCAGCCGTGCCGCAACGTGGTGATCGAAGCGCGCCGCCACACCGAGCTGGCTTTGCGTAACCGCCGCACCGGCGACCAGAAGCGCCGCGAAAAGACGGAGATGCTTTTGTGGATCCGAACCTGGCTGGAAAACCCCGATGCATTTCCGGTGTGGCTGTTGCTGCGAAAACGCCGTTTGGCATTAGAAAACCAGTTTCCGCCTACGGAAAAGGCGAATCCAGCCGATTCCTAGTGGCAGGAGGCGGCGCTTCCGAAGGAAAGAAGAAACGCCGGTAGCGGCCTGCGGCATCGAATCAAGTATGAAACTGCGCGCGATACCGGCTGCCTCGGCCTGTAACGCCCTTGTAACCCCTTTACAATCCTGTAAGATACAGGGGCTTGATTGAGGCGGCGGATGGCGCTTATACTGACATTTTTACGAGGAGTCTGATCTGCAAGGCTTGTTTATGACCGGGCCGGAAGAATTCGATCCGTCGGTGGTGCAGCGCGAAGCGGCGATGTTCTACGGGCTGTTTCTGCGCGGGCACTCGATCGAGAAAATCCGGCAGGATATCGACGTGCCGCTCGAAATGGTGCGCAAATGGATGTCCGCCCCGCGCTACGAACAGTCGTTCCGCCAGAATCTTCGCCGCATTTACAACTACCGCAAGCAAGTGTTGGCCATGTTCGACGAGCTGGTGCTGAACGACCGCCAGCGAGCCCGCCTGCAATAGACGCCCCGCCTCGCGATTGGTATTCTCCGTCCGCAGCACCGGAAACCAGCCGGGCCAGTCTACACTGAATTCATGCAGCTTCCGCTTTATCAGATTGACGCCTTCACCGATCGGCTGTTCGGCGGCAACCCGGCCGCGGTTTGTCCGTTGGAGCAGTGGCTGCCGGACGAAACCATGCAGCGCATCGCCGCCGAGAACAACCTGGCCGAAACCGCCTTCTTGGTGCGCAAGCCAGGGTTCTTCGAATTACGCTGGTTCACGCCGGAACTCGAGATCGATCTGTGCGGCCACGCCACCCTGGCCGCCGCTTTCGCCATCTTCGAATCCCTCGAACCGAAAAGCCGCCGGGTGACGTTTTCGACGCGCAGCGGCATGCTGTACGTCGAGCGCGAAGCAGAGAGGCTGGCGATGGATTTTCCGGCGCGGCCCGCCCGGCCCATCCCGGCGCCGGCCGGTTTGGCGGAGGCTCTCGGCGCGCCGCCCACGGCGTATTCCGCATCACGCGACGTCCTGGCCGTGTTCGAGACCGAAGAGCAGGTGCGCGGCCTGGCCCCCGACTTCGCAGCGTTGGCCCGGACCGACTGCTTCGCAGTCATCGCGACGGCTCCCGGCTCGGACTGCGATTTCGTTTCGCGGTTCTTCGCCCCCAAGGCCGGTGTCGCCGAAGATCCGGTGACCGGCTCGGCTCACTGCACGCTGGTTCCCTACTGGGCGGAAAGGCTCGGCAAAACGCAAATGTTCGCGCGCCAGGTTTCGCGCCGGGGCGGCGAGCTGTGGCTGGAGTTGCTGGGGGAACGCGTGAAGATGGCCGGCCACGCCGTCCTGTACCTCAAAGGAACCATCACCATTTAGGCGGTTAATCGGGCAGCCGCCGGGGCAAACCGCGCGATATCCAATTCAGCACCTGGCGCCGTCCGAACCGGTCCGCCCAACGTTTCACCCGGCTGCGCGCGGCCTGGTATCCGCGGCGCAGCTCGGCTTCCGACACCGGATCGGAAATGTTCCGGTCGACCGGCGTATCTCTGGTGCTGGGGGGCGCCTCGGGGTCCGCCAGATACAACACCACGCCTTCGCGAAACCACAACGGCAGTGCCGGATTGGCCCGGCCTTCGACGGCGAGATGCAGAAACTCGTGCAGCAGGGTCGACTCCAGAATGCCTCCCGCCCGAAGTACACCGGCGGGCTGCAATCGAATGGTGCGTCCAACCGTGCTGGCAGCCACCCAGCCCGGCTCCCCGGTGGCATCGCGCCAGGCGCGGATGGTCGGGTAGACGCGCACGACGGGCCGGCCTTCAATACGAAAGTGAGTCGCCGCCTCCGCGCGCGCCAGCGCTTTATCGGCTTCCGCCACCACTGGCTGATCGGGGGTTCCGAGCGTAGAGAAAACGTCCACGCGCGAACCTGCCATTTTCTTCCAGCGAAAGCCCTGGGCGTTCACTCCGAGTGTCGTCCCCGGGTAATAGAAGCGCAGAATGTCTTCGTAGCTTTGGCCTGCCTTGGCGCGTTCTTCCGCCCCCACCTGGCACAAGCCCACGCCGTGTCCGTCGCCCCGTCCCGTGACTGCCAGATAAGCACCGCGGTCCTGAATATCGAAAAGTGTGCTTCGAATCGTACGCCAGCCCAGGCTGAGGCCCATCTCGCGAACGAATTGCTGGCCGCCGATACGCCGTCCCCCGACGTTGATCCACAAAACCCGGCCGGAAGGCGACCGCTGTTCCACTCGGATGGCCGCGTTGGGTTCGGTCGCTTGAATCCCGGCGTTCCGCAAAGCGCCGAGAAGGTCCGCTCGGGCGATGCGCGAAGTCCAGGAATCGTCCTGTCTGCCCCGGCAAAAGGTGTCGGTAAGCTGCCGCAGGTAAGGCGCGCGTTGGTCGGGCCAGACGTAGCGGGCGTCTTCGGTGGTGCCGCCGCAGTGGCGGCCGTAGTAGGCGTCGATGGGCGCTCCGTTGTACCACAGGATTTCCCCTTCGGTGGCCAGCGCCGCGTCGCGTGCCAGGCTGTTCACCGCGGAGAGGCGCAGATCCTGGCAATGGGTGGTGTCGCAAAAATCGAAAGGATGGCCTGGGGAATCCATCGCATGGCGGCCACGGTTTTTCACGGCGAAGGTCCGAATGGCCACCGCCAGCGCTTTGCGCGCTTCGGGGTACCGCATGCCGCCGCCTTCGCCCGCCAGCACCGCGGCCACGTATTTTTCGAGGGGCAGGTTGAGCGTCAGGCGCAGGCGGCCGCCCTGAGCATAGATCTCCAGCAGCCCATCGGTGGAGAATCGGGCGCCGCCCGCCGAAACCTCGTAGTTCCCGCGCAGCTCGATGGGGCCGGCGAACGGCGGGTTCCCGTTGATCGAGACCCGGTTTGCCCTGGCTTTTACCTCGATCGGCCGCGCCAGCGAGCGATCCCGGCAGCCGTGGCACAGGCGGTACCACGCCTCGCCTGGCGACGCTCTCAAACGGGCCGATGCCGGTGGGGTGGCATAGAAAAGGCGCACGCGCAAGTCGGCGGCGCCGGCCGGTCCCGAGACCGCGAGCCAGGCCAGCAACGTCGCGAACCCGGAGACCAGTGCCCTCATGGATCGTCCCTCGTCCCGAAAGCGGCGCCGAAAACCGCACCGGCCACCGGAGCGGCGTCGGAGCCGCCCAAACCGTCCTCGACAAAGACCACCACGACAATTCCCGGCTGACTCGACGGGGCGTAGCCGGCAAACCAGGCGTGGCGTCCGGGGCCGGCCATTTTCGTGGCGGTGCCGGTTTTTCCAGCCACCGGGGCGCGTCCTTTTTGGGCCAGTTGGCCGGTGCCGTACTCGACGGCGCCGCGCAGCCCTTGCCAGATGGGGCGATAGCGCGCCTCGCCGGCCGCACGGAGGCGCGCCAGGCGCCGGTACCCGCACAGCAGGCCGACCGGGGTCAGGACCACATTTTCTTCCCCCAATGCCTGGAGCGCAAGCCTGTCTCCGGCCGCCGCCAGTTCAATCCGGCCGGCCGCTTCGTCGGGGGCGAGTCCGGGACGCTCGGCCAGTCCCGCGGCGCGCAGCGAGTTGGCCAGCTCGACCGGCTCGAGCAGCCGCGCCGCTTGCGCGAACCAGGCGTTGCAGGAGTAGGCCAGCGCCTCCACCGCGTCGAAGGGCCGCGCCAGCCGGGGATGCGTACAGTTGAAGTTCCTCCCTTTGAGGCGCAAAACCCCTGGGCAAAGAAAACGCAGGCTTTCGCGAAATCGCCCGGAATCGATCAGAGCTTTGAGCACGAACGGTTTCAGCGACGAGCCGGGATGCGCCAGGCGCAATGCCGCTTCCCCCAGACGGTGCGCAGCCAGCAGCTCACCGCTCCCGACGGCCTGGGCCAGCACAAAGCCCGGTTTCCGGTCCAAGGCGGTTTCGGCCGCGCCCAGCAGTTTCCCGCCGTCGGCTCGCGCGCCACCCCCAGCCGCCAGGCCCACCAGGGTGCCAGCCCACTCGCGCCGCGTCAACAGATGTGGAACCACGCCCATCCGTCCTCGCCCGCCCACTTCCGCCAGCTTAGCGCTCAATACCGAACAGAGGGAAATACTTCTCCGGCAGCCGGGCCGGATTCATCTCTCGATCGACGAACACGTGCACCGACTCGCCGGTGGCCAGCAGGCGTCCGCTCTCTTCACTGCGCATGCTGTAGCGGAAACGAACCAGCTTCGAGCGGGCGGAGACAATCGACGTCTGGATCACCACCTGGTCGTCGTAGCGCGCCGGCGCGCGGAACCGGCAAGTGGCTTCAGCCACCGCCAGCACCACTCCGTCTTCTTCCATATCGCGGTAGCGGACGCCGCGGCCGCGGCACAGCTCGACGCGGCCGCACTCCATCCAAATGAAGTAGTTGGAGTGGTACACCACGCCCATCTGGTCGGTTTCCGCGTAACGTACGCGAACTCGTGTCTCGCCGGTAATCATGTTCGTAACATCATAGCGCCACCACTCCTGCCTTCTGTTTTCTATCACCTGCGGCACTTAATTGGTGCCTGCGCCACCACGCGCGACGCGCCAGCCGAACCGCGGCAACACTTCAGACGTCCGAGCAAGCCCATCTTCGCGATAGCCGGCGACGAATGCACTCGTGTCTTCCGGACCGCCGTTTTCCGGCCAAGTTCCGGTTGGCCGACTCGGGAGCACTGGTGTTCACCAGCGGAGAGGGACACGCCCGCGGGAATTCTACACAGAAATAATCTGGGCTGCCGGATCCAACCGTCGCAGATCATTCGGATCGCTTGTAACTATGGGGTCTCGCAGCTCCCTGGCAATGATCACCACCGACGCGTCGATAACATCCGGCGAGTTGGTGGCGCCGCAGAGTTCTCCACAGGAACGGGCAAGCTGCTCATCGAGGGGGACAATCGCCACTTCCTCGCTCCGTAAGAACCGCGCTAAAGTAACCTGAGCTCGGCCATCGCGCCAGACTTGTCCCACAACGCCCGCAGGCACTCGAAAAGCCCGGCGTTGAACTAACGCCCGTTGAAGTAAGGCGATCATGCGTTTATCACCGCGATCCAAGGCGATCAGCGCGCCGGCATCCAGCACTATCCCCGCCGCGGTGCGAGTGCGCGTTCTGCCCATTTGATGTCCTTTGTAGCCGGCTCACCATATTGTTCGATCAGATCCCGCAGCAGTGCCCGGAGAGACTCGCGCCTCTCGTGTTCCGCCAGGACCCGGGCAATGTAACCCGAAACCGACTCGGCTCGTCCGGCTCGGATTTCCCTGTGGACTCTCGCCAGTTGATCCTTGGGCAAGCTGATAGCGATCTTCGACCTGGTCATACCAGCATCATACCGCTCGTGAACGGGCGTTACAAGCTGAGTGCTGCCGTAGGATGCTGCACGTCTGCGTAGTTCAAGCGCTTGAAACCGGGACACGGATTTCACATTTTGTTTGAGAAGTTTTGCCGGGCAACGACACTATCTCCCGCAGATGCCCAGGAGTGCCCGAAATGTCGCCGTGGGAATCCCCCACCATATCACGCAACGGGGCAACGGCCGCCGCCCCGTCTTCTTCTCCGACCGCGATTGCGAAGTCTACCTCCGGCAGATGCGCAGGCTACGCCGAACAAATTCGCTTCCGCATTTGGGGCTACTGCCTGATGCCCAACCATATCCACCTCATCGGAGTACCCGGATACGAAGAGTCCCTCTGGCGGACGCTGGGCCAAACGCACGGTGACTATGCCCGTTACCAGAACATCCAGCAGAGGTCGTGCGGACACTTCTGGCAGGCGCGATTCTACTCCTGTCCGATGGATCACGTGCATCAGTGGGAGGCGCTGGCGTATGTGGAACGGAATCCGGTGCGGGCGGGGATGGTGGAAATGAGGCCGAACAATATCGGTGGTCGAGTGCGGCGGCGCACTGTGGGACTGGCGGGGCTGCGGCGTGGCTGGATATGACGATGTGGCGAGACTATTACGACGAGAAGCGGTGGCGAGAGGTGCTGGCGTCCACGGTGCGGGAGGAAGCGCTGGGGAGCGATTGAAGGAAGCGACGAGGAAGGGTTTCCCGTGGGGGAGTGAGAAACTGCGGTGCCGGCTGGAGGAGGCGGAGACGGGGCGGGGGTCTCGGCCACGGCGCGCGGGTCGTCCGCGAAAAGCGCCGCAAGCGACGGCGGGTTGGACGATGGCTTCAGGCGTTTGAAAATTGGATATTCCGTGACTCTCCCGGTCTCGGTTTCCGTTCCGTGTCGTAGCCGTTTTGCCATCGGCGTTGCGGTCCGGTGCCTTGGCATCACGGCAGAAGTCGCCACACTCCCGTTCGCACCGCACTACTGCAAGTCGGAATCCAGCGCACCTTGGTTGTCTGACCACCAACCCTTCCAGAACTCGGCGTACTCGGCGGGTGTCAGCGTCGAATCCCGTCGTGGCATATACGCTCGCGTCTGCGCGGTACAGAATGGTCCCCTCGGGCCTCCCTCAGGCATATTGCCATGCTTGTCCGCGAAGAGCGTGAAAAGTCCGAAGAACGAAGCCGCGCGTAGCTGCGCCTGCGGGTCTTTGCTGTCAAGAAGCTCGGCCATCGCGGGCAGCACCTCCTTGGTCCGGATCTTCGCCAACGCCGCGGCGGCGGCGACGTCCACGCCCAGGGACGTCGGTGTGGGGTTCGATCAGTTTCTCCAGCGCGGGAATTGAGTTCGCCGCGCCATGAGGTTGCCGTAAAACAGGCCGAGTGCGTTTGTAATCCGAGGAAATCTCGGGTCGGACCGAAGATCTACCAAGTTCGCGGCCAAGAAGAATAACGGCATCCGAGCCCAGTCGAATCGCCGCTGTCAGCGCCGATGATCCGCTGGGCCTTGGACGGGGAATCGAGTAATGGGGAAATCGCTTCAAGGAATTCCTGCTTATCTCCGTTCTGGAAGTTGGCAAGCAGATTTATTCATCCTCCCAGAATACTTGGAGTTCGTAAAGACTGATACCACCCGACAGGATAGGCGAGCAACTGCTGGTCCACTGTTCCGCTGGGCGTCAGGGTAGCAGGCAGGTCGTTTACCGGAAGGCAAAGGTCACGATCCGAGTAAAGCCCGGCCACTAGCGGCAAAACTTGGTAGCCACTCCTCCCAACCTCAGAAACCACACACCCCTCCGGCCGGTAACGTCAGGCACAAGGATGCTTGGATTTGGCAACGGCTAATAGAAATTGGCGGGACTACACCGGCAACCATCGTCATGGTTGCACTCTTGGTCCCGCAATACGCGCTCGACCCGTAATTCCACGCTCGGCTGCGCCGCTTTGTTGGTGCCAATGATCCCTACAACAGTAGCCAGTACAATGACATCCGCTTTCTTTTGCAGCATCGTAGACGGTACAGGTTTCCACTGGGCCCCCACAAGCACTACTTGGCACAGTAGCCCTCCTAACATGGTGGCGATTCTAGATTTTCGGGGCATCGCTTGCACCTCCTAGGGCGTGTTGTCTCCATGATCTGAGGTCGTGTAAGCGAAGGGTGCCAGTGTACACCGGTACCCCATTTCCGTTTCGTTGTGGTGCCTGCAAAGAACAAGTGAGAACCGCTTAGCAGCACAGTATTATAGACGTATGGTGAAGAACTGTTTGTGTAGGTCGGTGCGGGGTTCTGTGTTGTGCCCCATTGCCCGATTCCATCAGCAAATGAGAATAGATTAGCCCAATCCTGGAGAGTCGAATTCGTTCCCTGCGGACTGAGCCAGCCGGATGAACCATTTTGGGCTGAAAACCCAGAAGGAAACGTTTCGTTCATGGGAATCGCCTTCAGAAAGTTCGCTGGAGAACAAGCGTCTGTTACCTCAAAGTACCAAATCGTTAAGTACCCTCCGTTATGTGAGGTGGTTCCCTCATTTGTGTGCAAAAGAGACCTCTGAGAGTTGACGGCGACGTCGTAAAGATCCGAAGTAAAACCTCCTAGACTCACAGAGACCGCAGTGTCATACTGGCACTTTCCCAACTGACTACCCTTTGTTACTAGTGCGTCGTTGTCCCGCTATTGCTCGTGAGAACCGCCTGGTTGTTCTGCGTTATCAATGACCATTGAGGTGTGCCTCTACAATTATCACCCCGGGTTGCAGTTTGGTTGCGAAGGTAAGCTGGACGGACTGAAAATACTGGCTCCCATCAAGCGTCGATTGCGGGTCAGCTGAGCCTGGGCCAAGATTCCAAAAGGAGTTGTTGCTGAAGAAACCCGAAATCGTAGGGCGCCGCACCTCTAGGTCTCCGTGCGTCCATCCGTCCAGCCGTCGCCGTCGGGGGGCTCATAGCTATCCACGCCGCAGTACTCTGCAGGGCAGTAGATCCCGTGGAAGCCGTACGACGTGTAGGTGCCCGGACCCCACTGCGAAGGGGCGACAGTGGCGATGTCGTAGCCGACGTCCCACCCAATGGACCCCAAGCGAACTGACCGGATGCAATCTCTTGACTATCGTTGTACAAGAACCCTGAACCCCGGGATACCGGGGGACGGCGGAGGGCACCGCCAGGGAACTCCCTACATGCGCCCGCACTTGGTTCGCGCTCGGTCACTCAGCGTAATCATAGGTGTCCACGTACACGCAGATCTGAGCCGACAGTGGCCCGACGCCGCCGCTTACCCACGCGACGGCTGCGAGGAAGACTCCCGACCGGATACAGTTTCGCGGTCGAATTACCATTATCGTATAGCCCTCCTTTTAATGCGGTGTCGAAACTCGCCGTCGAGAAAAGCCCGAAGTCGAAGCCAATTCACATCGACCATGCGGTTGCGCAATCGGCAACCACCTGCTGGATTGCCTGCCTTCGAAGCCTCTCAAACTCGATGAACTTAGTGATTTCAGGTGTCTGTCCCTTTTGTATCATCCCGGCAGCATACGCTCTGGCCTGAGCGGCGATCCTGTTTCGTCGCGGACATGGCTTCAAGGTAGGTGCGCTCCAACGCAGGAAGGTCTCCTGCTCCAACATGTAGGCGCGATGCAGCCGATTCCGTCGTTTCAGCCCCCGATAAGCCTTTGGTGTTGCCGCGTCCAATTTCGGAAAGTGTTCGATGAGCCTCACGAAGATAAATGCAAAAAACGTCCACATCGCCGGCTGGCGGAGTGAAGTCGCGCCGCGAAGCCAACGCCGCACTGCGCAGCGACACCGGTCAGTCTTGTTGCGCAAGCACGGGCAATGGCAAGAAGAAGCACAACAAAACGGCGCACAAGGCAGCGTTCCAGATCCGACAATCGATCTGCATAACGAGCTCCCGAATCCTAAATCGAATTTATAATAACCCCCTCAAGGAAACAATCTTCAAAATATTTTTCGATTTTCTAATTCTTGACTTATTTATAAATTATATTTGTGATATCGGCCCCAC
>CAWEOG010000038.1:0-18817 GCA_963810595.1 Bryobacterales bacterium
CTCGGGCGGCTTGACGGTGGCGGGGGGCGAGCAATTCAGGACACTCTTGGGCCTAATTAAGAGCGGACAAGGGCGCGCACCGGCGCCTTCCTCCAGGGGTGGGAGTCGGCACAGATCACTTCGTTAAATTGCGCAGAAGGAGCGTTACCGTGGAGCCTAAAGGCGACATCGCACTCATCGGTCTGGCGGTCATGGGCCAGAACCTCATTCTGAACATGAACGACAAAGGCTATACGGTTGTGGCCTACAACCGTACCGTCTCCAAGGTGGACGATTTCCTGAACGACGCCGCCAAGGGGCGCGAAACCATTCTCGGCGCCCACTCGATCGAAGAGATGTGGCGCTGTTGAAGCGGCCCCGCAAGGTGATGCTGATGGTGAAGGCGGGCAAGGCGGTGGACGATTTCATCGAGACGCTGCTGCCCCACCTGGAGCCCGGCGACCTGATCATCGACGGCGGCAACTCGCACTTCCCCGACACCATCCGCCGCACCAAGTATCTGGAAAGCAAAGGCCTGCTCTACATCGGCACGGGCGTTTCCGGCGGCGAAGAGGGCGCGCGCTTCGGCCCCTCGATGATGCCCGGCGGCAGCCCCGACGCCTGGCCGCTGGTCAAGGACATGTTCCAGGCCATCTGCGCCAAGACGCCCGAGCGGCGAGCCCTGCTGCGACTGGGTGGGCGAAGACGGCGCCGGCCATTACGTCAAGATGATCCACAACGGCATCGAATACGGCGACATGCAGCTTATCTGCGAGGCCTACCAGTTGATGAAGCAGGGCCTCGGGCCTCGGCAACGAAGAGATGCACGCAGATCTTCGCCGAATGGAACAAGGGCGAGCTGGACAGCTACCTCATCGAGATCACCCGCGACATTCTCGGCTACAAGGACGAAAACGGGGAGTACGTCGTGGACGAGATCCTGGACACCGCCGGCCAGAAGGGCACCGGCAAGTGGACCAGCGTCAGCGCGCTGGATCTGGGCATGCCGGTGACGCTGATCGGCGAAGCGGTGATGGCGCGCTGCCTGAGCGCCATGAAGGAGAGCGCGTGGAGGCATCGAAGATTCTCAGCGGCCCGAAGCCGAAATTCGACGGCGACAAGAAGGCGTTTGTCGAGGACATCCGCCAGGCGCTGCTGGCTTCTAAGATTGTCTCCTATGCGCAGGGTTTCATGCTGCTGCGCGAGGCCGCCAAGGAGTACCAGTGGAACCTGAACTACGGCTCGCGTGGCCATGATGTGGCGCGCCGGCTGCATCATCCGCTCGGTGTTCCTCGGCAAGATCAAGGAAGCGTTCGACCGCAACCCGGACCTCGACAACCTGCTGCTGGACGATTACTTCAAGGGGGTCATCGACAAGTGCCAGGCATCCTGGCGCCGGGTGGTGATGCACGCCGTGGAACTGGGCGTACCGGTTCCGGCCTTCACCACCGCGCTGTCGTTTTACGACGGCTATCGCTGCGGCCGCCTGCCGGCGAACCTGCTGCAGGCCCAGCGCGATTACTTCGGCGCCCACACCTACGAGCGGGTCGATCAGCCGCGCGGGCAAGTTCTTCCACACCAACTGGACTGGCACGGGCGGCCACGTCTCCGCCAGCACGTACGTGGCGTAGGCAAAGCTTGGGGCGGCCCGCCGGCCGCCCCCGTTTCGTCGATCCATGTTCGAATCTCATTCTGCGCTGAAAAATTTCCGAAAAGACCACCGCTTCCTGGTCTGCTTCGATTCCGACGGCAGTGTTTTCGACACCGCGGAATTCAAAAACAAAGAGTGCTTCATTCCGAACATCATCAAGTATTGGGATCTTCAGCCCGTCGCCAGGTTTGCCCGCGCTGCCGCCGAGTTCGTCAACCTTTACTCCACGCGGCGCGGCAGTAACCGTTTCGTGGCTTTGATCGCGGTGTTCGACCTGTTGCGCGATTGGCCCGAAGTGCAAGAGCGCGGCGCCAAGATTCCCGAGGCGGCCGAGCTGCGCGAGTGGATTGCGCGGGAAACGGTGCTGGCGAATTCAACGCTCGCGGCCGAAGTGGCAAGAACCGGAAATCCCGTCTTGAAGCGCGCGTTGGAATGGAGTGAAGCAGCCAACCGCGATATCGCGGAGATGGTCCGAAACGTGCCGCCGTTCCCGCTGGTGCGGGAGAGCCTGGAAGAGGTTTCGAGCTGGGCCGACATTCTGGTGTGTTCCACCACGCCCGTCGAAGCCCTGGCTCGGGAGTGGGGCGAGCACGGCCTGGACAAGTATGCCGGAGCCATCGCGGGCCAGGAGATGGGCGCCAAGAAGGACCACATCGCCGCCGCCTCCGCCGGCCGCTACGAAGGCCACCGGATTCTCATGATTGGCGACTCTCCCGGCGACCAGGTTGCGGCGCGCGCCAACGGAGCCCACTTCTTCCCCATACTGCCGCGAGAGGAAGATGCCAGTTGGCGCCGCTTTCTGAACGAGGCCGCCGGCAGATTCCGGCGCGGCGAGTATACGGCGGAGTACGAAGCTGGATTGACCGCCGAATTCTCGAGGCGCCTGCCCGAGGCGCCGCCCTGGAACTGCTAGTCTGGAAGATTCGCTCCACCGGCACCGGGTTGCCGGGCGGGGCCACCGTGAAGGAGACGGATTTCATCGTGACCGACGATTTGAAACAACGCGCGGCGAAGGTTCGCCTGCTGCTGATGGACGTCGACGGCGTGCTTACCGACGGCCGCCTGTACAATTACGTAGTTGCCGACGGCAGCGTGGTCGAAACCAAGGGATTCGATTCGCAGGACGGCATCGCGCTGCAGTGGTTGCATTGGCTCGGCATCGTCACCGGAGTGATCAGCGGGCGCGTCTCGCCGGCCACCGCCGAGCGCTGCAAGCAGACCAAGATGAGGTATGTCTATCAGGGTTACGTGGAGAAGGTGCCGATCTTCGAAGAGATCCTGGCCGATTCCAAGCTCACGCCGGACCAGATCTGCTACGTGGGCGACGACCTGACCGATCTCATCCTGATGCGCAAGGTCGGGCTCTCCGCCGCGCCGGCAAACGCGCGTCCGGAAGTCAAGCGGCAGGCGCACCTGGTGGTTTCCGCCGAGGGCGGCCACGGCGCGGTGCGCGAGGTGATCGAAGTGCTGCTGAAGGCGCGCGGCGACTGGGAGAAAGTCCTGAACAAATACGAAGTGGAAGGCGGCATCGGCGTTCCGATGACCGGCTAACCGGGGGCAGGGTCAAGTGGAAAAGATCGGGTTGATCGTCATCGCCGACCCGGGGCCAGGCGTATTGCACCAGTTGACCGGTGTCATCGCCCAGCACCAGGGCGACATCACCTTCGTCAACATCCTCGAAAAAACCAGCCGGGACGCGCGCATTTACTTCGAGCTGGACGTCGAGACGGGCGCGGCGGAAGCCCTGTTGATGGACCTGGGTGCTCTGACGATGGTCCGCGTTGCTGAGCGTGTAGGCACGTTTACGCACATTTTCGGGAAGCGGATCATTATCATGGGCGGCGGCGCGCAGGTAGGACAGGTGGCCATCGGCGCCATCTCGGAAGCCGACCGCCACAACATCCGGGGCGAACATATCTCCGTCGATACGATTCCGCTGGTAGGCGAAAAACAACTGGCCGACGCCGTCCGCGCGGTAGGCCGCCTTCCGCGTGCCCGTTGCCTGGTAATGGCGGGCGCGCTGATGGGCGGCGAAATCGAAAAAGCGGTCCGTGAAGTGCGGGCGCAAGGGCTGCTGGTAATCAGCCTGAACATGGCGGGAAGCGTTCCGGAAGCGTCCGACCTGGTGGTGACCGACCCGGTGCAAGCAGGTGTGATGGCGGTGATGGCCGTAGCGGAAACCGCGAAGTTCACCATAGACCGCCTGAAAACCCGGGTGTTCTAGCGCGCCCCGGTCAGCAACTGCTTGTACAACGCGAAGAACTTTGGGAAGTCGAGGTCGAGCATCACTTCCACTGGAGTCGCTTGCGGCGCGATGTTTTGGTCGAGCGGAACCACCGCTCCGTAATTCGCTCCGAAACGGGTATCGACGTCCAGATACGCCTGCTCGTGCGCGGTGACGAAGGACGGATCGAGCAGGTAACCGGCGGCCAGCGAGTCCCAGATGTAGGTGTGCGCGTCCGGATTTTTGAAAAAGCCGGGATAGCGATTCCCCAGATCTTCGCGGAACAACCGGGCTACGGGTGTCTTCGCCGCCGCGATCTCGTCGAAATGGCTCTTGTCCAGACGCGCGTGGTACGCGATGTCGAGGCCGAACATCACTTTCTCGGCAATCGCCGAGCGCAGTACGATACGGGCGGCCTCGGGATCGAACCAGAAGTTGAATTCGGCAGCGCGCGAGTCTTCATTGTGCACGTGCACCGCTCCCCCCATGAAGACCAGGCGGCGGATCTTGGACTGTATGTCAGGCCGCAAACGAAGGGCGATGGCCAGGTTCGTCATGGGGCCGAGCTCGAGTACGGTGACCCGGCCCGGGGCGCGGTCGATGGTGTCCACGAGAAAATCGACGGCATTCTCTCTCGCCGGCGACAGTCCCGAGAACTTTCCACCGAATGGCGGTTTCAGGCCGGCACGAGACTTGGGCTCGGGTTGTGCGAAAGCGCCCATGTATTCGATGGGCCCCCAGTTCTGACTCTCCAGTTTGGCCATCGCCGCTGTGTGCACCAGCGGCTCCCGCGCCCCGAGATGAAGTGGAATGTCCGGCCGGCCCATCAGGCGAAGGATGTGAAACATGTACTCCGCGCCCTGAAGCGGCCATAAGTTGCCGGCCTCCACGGTCAGCCCCAGTACGTCAACCTTGCGGGGCCGGGCGAGCAACATCACCAGCGCGGCGCCATCGTCGTTGAAATAAGCGCAGTCGGTGTCGAAGATGACCTTCTCCGGCTGCGCCCGCGAGAGGGCGGCCAGAACCACAAGCGCGCAAATGCTTCGCAGCGGAGTCATGCCGGCGGGGCGACGTTTGCCCCTTCTTCCATTTTGATTCATCTTCTCCAAAATGGCGGCCGACGTTGCCCGGTTTCAACGGATTGGAATTTCGAAGTTCACACCACATTTCCGTTTTGAGCTTTTACCGATAGCCATCTTACACGGCGGCTGTTCGGGAGCAGGGTCCGGCGGATCGATGCGCTGGCGGTAGCGAACCGGTAGCGGGAGGGCGATGATACAGCGAAACTGGGCAACCCAGGATACGAGGGCCGGAGAGGTGTTTACGATTTTGGGTTTTGCGCGCAGCGCGGGAGCCCTGTCTTGCAGGGTCGAAACCGGCGGGCATCATGGCCTGCAATGACGACCGGGCGAGGATGCTTTCGGAAGTGCGCAGGCTCAGCGATATCCACGTCCCGGACGAGGTCGCCATATTGGGCGTGGACAACGATGGACAGGTCTGCGGTAGCGCAAACCCGCCGCTGTCAAGCATTGCGCTCGCCACAGAACGAGGCGGTTACGAAGCGGCGGCGCTTCTGGACACTCTGATGCATGGCCGCAGGCCGCAATGCAACACTCTGATTGTTCACCCGACGCATGTCGTGGAGCGACAATCGACCGATACGCTGGCGGTTGCCGATCCCGCCGTCGCCCGGGCGCTTCGCTTCATTCGGGATAACGCCAACAAGGATATCCGCGTGGCCGATCTGCCGCCTGTCTCCGGAGTCTCCAGACGAGCCCTGCAGGATCGCTTCAAGCACTGTCTCGGCCGAACGCCGATGGAGGAGATCCATCGCAGCCGTGTCGGACGGATTGCGCGTCTCCTGGTGGAAACAAACATGTCCGTGGGTGAGATCGCAGCCATCTCCGGGTTTGATCATGACGCCCATGTCGGGCGCTTTTTCTCGCGGCACACCGGCGTCACTCCGCTCGAATACCGCAGGAAGCATCGGACGCCATAACCGCTTGCCGCCCACCCGTCTTCCGAAAATGGTGGAAATCCTGCCGAAGAAGGCCTCAATTGTCCGGGTGCGCCCTGATAGACTATGGTTCTTGATTCGGGTCGTGCGCCAGGCTCACATGGTCGACTCTCATCACCACCTGTGGAAGTACAACCCACACGATTATGTGTGGATGACCGGTGAAATGGAATGGCTGCGCCGCGACTTTCTCATCACAGATTTGAAGCCACTAATGCGCGAGACTGGTGTGACCGGACTGGTCACCGTACAGGCGCGGCAGATGATTGACGAGACGGAATGGCTACTGGATGTCGCGAAACAGCAGCAGGAGATCCGCGGCGTTGTTGGATGGGTGCCGCTGGTCGATGAAGACGTGGGAGACACCCTCGCAAAGTTCGCTGCAAACCCGGCGCTGAAGGGTGTGCGGCACGTTTTACACGACGAACCCGACGACGATTACATGCTAAGGCCCGACTTCGACCGCGGCATCGGACAGCTTCGACAGTTCGGTCTGACCTACGACATTCTGATTTTCGAGAGGCACCTGCCGCAGACCATCCGCATGCTTCAACGGCACCCCGATCAGGTTTTCATCGTGGACCACATCGCCAAACCTCGCATCCGTGACGGCGTCGTTTCCCCCTGGCGCGAACGGCTGATGGAACTGGCTTCCTATCCAAACGTCTTCTGCAAGGTTTCAGGAATGGTCACCGAGGCGAGTTGGCATGAGTGGACGGAGCGTGATCTTGCTCCCTACTTCGACGTCGTCCTCAAGGCCTTTGGTCCGGAGCGGCTGATGTTCGGCTCAGATTGGCCGGTGCTGAACCTGGCAAGCGATTACCGGAGTTGGGTGGAGGTTTTTTTGCGCCTTATCTCCACGCTGTCGCCGCACGAACAGGCCCGCATTTGTGGCGCTACGGCTGTGGAGGCGTATCGGTTGTGAGTGGACTTTACGATTCCACCACCGGCTAACACGGCACTCGAAACGGTAGCGCGCAGTGCGATGTCGACTCCCTCGCCGGGGACGCGACGGTTTTTACGTTGCTGGTGATAGGATTACGTAATCGATGGCCCAGCCGGGCCGGGAAGGAAATTTGGATGCCTCCCGCGGTGCTTGGATTCACGCTGGTTTTTGTCGCGGCGATTTCGGGCGGCGCCCTGGCGCTCCCTCTGAAACGCCGCCGAAAGTTCGAGCTCGAGAACATCTACGTGCCTTGCACCATTGTGATGATGCTCGTCATCCCTCTCCTGTTGGCCGCCTTGGTACTGCCGCACTGGACCCAGGCGATTCGTGAGGCAGGCGAGAAGACGGTTTGGTCGGGTGCGGCTTACGGTTTCGGCTGGGGTGTGGGCGCCATCCTGTTCGGATATGGCGTCACCCTGGCTGGCATGTCCGTTGGCTATGCGACCATTATGGGGATCAATACGGCGGTAGGATCGCTTCTGCCGTTTCTGGTGAAGTCTCCGGCCGACCTGTTCACGCGGGGCGGCGTGGTGATCCTGCTTGGCATCGCCGGTTGCGTGGTTGGCGTAGCAGTCTGCGGGCGCGCCGGCTTGATTCGCGAGCGGCAGGCATCCTCCGTCGCGGAATCTCCTGGCGCCCGTTTCGGCCCGGCGCTTCTGGTCTGCGCGGCTTCGGGGGTTCTGAGTTCGTGCGCTAATCTTGGGTTTGCCTTCACTGCGCGCGTCGGGGAACAGGCACAGAAACTAGGCGCGGCTCCGGTCTTCGCCACGCTGGGTAGCTGGTTGCCCGTGTTCTGGGGAGCGGCCGTATCCCTGCTGCTATGGTTCGGCGGTCTTCAGATCAAGAAGAGGACGTGGCAAAGGAACTTCGGCCCAGGTTCGCTGTACGACTGGTGGAACGGAGTCCTGATGGGCGCGATCTGGTTCGTGGCGACCATCCCCTACGGCATGGGTGCCTACTATCTCGGCCGCCTCGGGACCTCGGTAGGGTGGGCCGTATATATTACCTCTACGCTGATCGTCGCCAACGTGTTCGGTTTCATTACCGGCGAATGGACCGCCGCTCCGGCGCGATCGATACGCACGCTTTACGCGGGACTCGCTGTCCTGGTTGGAGCAATCGTCGTGCTGGCCGCAGGCAGTTCTATGGTTGGGACGTGACGGTGAATCGCGATGCAGTCGCGGAAAGGATGACTTTTGGCCATGCAATACAACCCTCTTGGGAAGACGGGACTGAACGTTTCGCGCCTCAGCTTTGGAGCGTCCGCTTTGGGTTCGGTGTTTCGCCCCGTGGACGAATCGGAAGCCATCAAAGCGGTGCATACGGCCCTGGACTGTGGAATCAACTATTTCGACGTGGCGCCCGCATACGGAGGCACGTTATCGGAAACCGTGCTGGGAAAAGCTCTGAAAGGCGTTCCGCGCGACCGCTACTATCTCTCAACCAAGGTCGGTAAGTACACGAAACCCGGCTCCTATGGCGACGACACTCTCGATTATTCGCGAACCCGCATTCGTGCATCTCTCGATGAAAGCGCCCGGCGGTTGGGGACGGACTACTTCGACATCATCCACATCCACGACATCGAGTACCAGGGGAGAAAACACACCGAATGGGCGCTTACTGAAGGGTACGAGGCGGTCCGGGAGTTGAAGTTGGAAGGCCGGATCGGAAACGTCAGCTTTGGCATCTATCCGATAGATCTATGGAAGCGCATCTTCGGCTCGATGGATGTCGATGCTGCGTTGGTCCACAACCATTATTGCCTGAACGATACACAACTCCTGGATCTGCTACCCATCGCGCGGGAAAAGGGAATCGGCATCATCAACGGTTCCCCATTCGCTTCCGGCCTTTTGACGGAACGGGGCGCTCCAGCCTGGCATCCCGCGACGCCCGAGGATCAGTCCGTTTTCCGGGCTGCGGCCGGCTTCTGCCGGCGGCAGGGAGTTTCAATCAGCCAGCTAGCGCTCCAGTTTTCCAGCCAGAACCCGCAGATCCCCACCACGCTATTCAGCTCCGCCAGCTCTGAGTCGGTGAGGCGCAATCTCCAGTGGCACGAAATACCATGCGATATGACGCTTGTCGCGGAAGTGCGGCGAATCCTGGAGCCGGTGCGCGACAAACAGTGGCGCTACTAACGTCTCAATCCGTTGCTCGCTCCGCCGCCGCGCGGCCGGGCCAAGATTCGGGTTACGGGGTCGCCCCGGGGTGGGAGTGAGAGAAGTGTTCACCGGGCTCCGGCACGCCGGACGATGAAATCACAGTTTTAATCGTTGTGATACACCTCTTCCATCTGGGTCCAGGACTTCTGCCCGCGCAGGGGTTTCTGCATGGGGTCGGTGACCGATAGCCACTCCATGTTACGTTTTTCCGCAGCCAGCCGGGCCATGTCGCCTTCGTAATCGCCGCCGTCGTACTCGTAGTAGCCGAACAGATAATCGTTGCCGTCGTCCAGTTGACGCAGATAAATGGAGAAATTCTTCATGTGATACCTGCGCAGCAGATCACGCACTCCTGGATTCGAAGCGGCATGTAGCGCTTTGTAAGCCGCAATCCTGTCCGGCCGGATGCCGATCAGCATGCCGATCCGCTTCGTGCGAGGACGAGAGTGAGTGCAAGCGAATCCCACCCCCACAAGGCCGAGCAACGCCAGGGCCAGTCTGGTCTTTGTCATGTGTTTCACTCCTTTGCGCACTGAGACTCTACGCTCCGGCTGAGCGATACGCCGACGTCACCACCGGGCGACTCCGGCCGCTCCACGCAGACGTGTGCTTCATATTGTCACCGGGCTCATCGCGAGGCAATGACATTGCCGGCATAGTTCTCACCACTTTCGGATTACGGCGGGCACGCCCGCCTACCGCAGCGGACGCTGGCCCGACTGTGGCGGCACAAGACTGCCGATATTGGTGAGAACCCTGCCGAAAATGGACTGGATTCCGCCGCCGAGGCGAGTATACACTGGGAACCTGGTCCAAGTGTCCGGGCGCCATGCCTTCCTGCCCGGAAGCAGTGTAACGTAGGGGCCGCCAGGGCTGCCGAGGAATGGACTACGCCGCCAAAACCGCCATCAGGCGACACTGTCGTCTTTGCGATGCCGCAAGGCGGCGGCTTGGGGGCCAGGCCGTTGTCAACGAAAGAACCTGCGCCTCGATGTATCAAAGAACGCGGGCCGGTGTCTGCCGGACCCGACAGCGAGAGCCTGGCGAGAGATTTCCCGCCAAGAGGTGAGAATGCGGAGTAGAAGATCATTTCTCAAGGGGGGCGCCGCGACGGCGGTCGTGTCCGGCGCCTTTGTCGATCTGAAGAACCCGCGGGCTGCGTTGGCGGCAACCGGTCCTTATCAGCCGACGTGGAATTCCCTGAGGCGTATCTCCACGCCACAATGGCTCAAGGACGGCAAGTTCGGTATTTACACACACTGGGGCGTATATTCCGTGCCGGCATTCGGCTCAAACGGCACGTGGTACGCCAACCATGTCTACACAATGCCCGATTCACCCGAGAGAAAACATCACGAAGCCACCTATGGTCCTCTGGAAAAGTTCGGCTACAAGGACTTTATCCCCATGTTTAAGGGCGACAAGTTCAATGCCGATGAGTGGGCGGAGCTGTTTCACAGGGCGGGCGCCCGCTTTGCCGGGCCCGTGGCAGAGCACCACGACGGGTTTTCGATGTGGGACACGAAGTACTCGGAGTGGAACGCAGCCAGGATGGGACCCAAGAAGGACATCGTCGGCTTACTCTCCAAGGCGATCAAGAAGCAAAATATGAAGTTTGTCACAGCGTTCCATCATGCGGAAAACTGGTTCTATTTCGCCAACTGGAATAAGGGCTACGACAACTCCGACCCGCGCTATTCGGGTTTGTATGGCCCCATTCATGAGAAGAACGCGCTGCCCACGAAGGAGTTTCTGGATTGATGGGAAGGCAAGCTGAAGGAGGTCGTGGACAAGTACGGACCGGATTTCGTGTGGTTCGATTTTGGATTGCTACTTGTACCGGACTGGTACAAGGGGGATTTTCTCGCGTATTACTATAACAAGGCAGCGGCCGAGAAAAAGGAAGTCGTCGTTACCTATAAGGGTCATGATCTGCCGCCCGGCACGGGTTTGCTGGACTTGGAGTTGGGACAAGAGGCCGAGCTGACCTATTACGAATGGATCACCGACAGCACCGTGGACAGTGGCAGCGGCTGGGGATACGTCAAGGGTTTGGGTTTCAAGTCAGTGGATACGCTGGTCGATAATCTGGTGGACCGTGTGAGCAAGAATGGGTATTTGCTGCTGAATGTGGGTCCGAAGCCGGATGGCACTATTCCGCAGGAAGCAAAAGAGCGGCTGCTCGGAATAGGGGAGTGGCTGAAAGTCAACGGCGAGGCCATTTACGGCACAACTCCCTGGGAAATTGCCGCTGAAGGGCCCACGCAGATTGCGCCGCCGCGCGCGACGGGCGTGAGAGGATTTAACGAAGGGAAGCTCCCGGCGTACACAGGGCAGGACATTCGCTTCACCGTGAAAGGGGATGTGCTGTATGCGATTGCCCTCGACTGGCCGGGTGAAAAGGTGACCATTCGAAGCCTTGCGCCAAAGGGGCGGACATGGACAGGGTTGTACCCGGCTGAAATCGCCTCGATTACCATGCTGGGAGATGGCAAAGAGCTCCGATGGGAAATGACACCGGACGGGTTGGTTGTGGAAACGCCTCACGCCAAGCCTTGCGAGCATGCTTTTGTATTTAAGATTACCCGAAAGAACATATTCTTCTGAACAGAGCGCGGCCGTCGCTGCAAACAGCCGCACTGCCGGCGCCCGACACCCGCGATCCGACTATCGACTTTCACGCCCAGGATGCTGAACTCATTGGCAGTGTGCTTTGCGGGTATCGATCCCACCATGACCGTGTGAGCTTACCCGGCAGCGTCTGCCCGGAATCGCGGTGCCGTTTGGCCCGCCGGAGCCAACTGTTGCAGCACCTTTTCCTTCAGTTTGAGAAGGGCCTCCAAATACCTGCGAACCACTCGGGATTGCTGAGGACGTATCTCAAGAACCCTTCCAGCGGTGCGTCGCGCTGCTGAACCGCGATCATGTCACGAAATCCAGGATGGTGTGCAAGCGCGAGTTCCTGGTGGGTGAAGAGGGAACACGGAAGATCCTGTCCACCCTTCGGTGCCCTGAGGAAATCGTTCCCAGCGCCGCGGTCAGAATAGTGCCCGTTGGCAGGTATTCGGTCGTTGCCGGCTGGTCCGAACGTCGTGCGGGGAGCTCTTCGACAACCTCCCACCGTCTATTAGAATCGGCCATAAACAGGGCTTCTCTCCTACGCAGTCTATCGCCTGTACGCCAGCGCATGCGACCAAAAAACGGCTGCCGGACCTGTCCAGTGGCCTACTCGTCGGGCTGGGGTCAGGTCCGCGTGCGGGGTACAGTCCGTGTCTTGCATCCCGAATCTGTCATGCCGCGTTGTTCAGAAAGTGCTCGGCGATCTTCATCATGGTACGCTGTCACCTGGAAAGGTCTGAGATCGTTACAGAACTGGCTACACCGTCGACGCTGCCGTTTCTGACGAAACGCGGGAATCGTCCGCAATTGATTGAGGAGGCCGAGTCTAGTTGGAGCCACCCGCCGAGGTCGAACCGGCGCCCTGCTGATTACGAATGTGGGGATGACGTGTTTTCAAAGACTTTGCAGATTCAGGCATTTACGGATAAGCCTCTTGTCTGCTGGGAGTGGTGGGGTTCTCATCGCTCCATCCGCTATCCTCGCTTTAACGCAGTGAGTGCCTGGCCGTCGCGGTTGTGCCAGTGTACGCAAATTGTGTATAGCGGAAAAGACATGGCGCATGCGCCGATGACGGTCGTGGATACCGGGGGATTTCTACGCAAGACAAAGCCACTGGTCGGATGCGGACCGGGAGGAGCTGGTGGCGTTCCTGGGGGCAAATCCGGAGGCCGGCAAGATCGTCGCGGGAACCGGCGGCGTGAGAAAGGTCCGCTGGGGACTGGCCGGGAGGGGGAAGCGTGGCGGCGCGAGGGTGATTTACTACTACTACAGCGAACGCCTGCCGCTCCTCCTGCTGACCGCGTATCCAAAAAACGAGAAGGCGAATCTCACCCAGGCCGAGTGCAACGCCATGAAGCGATTGGTGCAGATCCTGGTGGAGGGGTATCCGGGGAAGAAGTAGGAGGGCTCGATGAACACGAAGACCCAGACCAAACGGTCGGCGAAGAAAACGGCGGGGCATGCGTCGAAGAAGCGGTCCACGGTGGGCGCGAGCATCATCAATGGGCTGCAGGAAGCGATCGCTTGGACACGCGGCGAAAACGACGCTGTTCGGGTCACGCTGGTCCGGGTGCCAGAGGTCGATGTGCGTGAGGTCCGGAAGAAAATGGGCCTCAGCCAGGCGCAATTCGCGACCAAGTTTGGCCTTCCGCCGGCGACATTGCGCAATTGGGAACAGGGACGGTCGCGGCCGGATGCCCCCACGCGCGTGCTGCTGGCGGTGATTGCGAAGCACCCGGACGCCGTCGATGATGTGCTTCGGAAGGCCAGTTGATCCAGTGCCTTGTCGGCTTGAGCGGAGTCGGATACGGCCGTGTCGAAGGAAGCGATTGGCAGGCGGAGCTCGAATCCCTCGCCGCTGATCTATCGCTGCCCGCCCGGACTGCCAGCTACATCGAACAGCGCTTCCAAAAGCTGCTCGGGAGACTCAAGTAGCAGCAAGCTGCCGACGCTATGATAGGCGTAAGTCAGGATGGAAACCGTCGATTGCCGGTCCTCACCGGACGCCAAGATCGCGCTGTTTCGCTCGCTCTTCCGAGGACGCGATGACGTCTATCCGCGCCGCTTCGAGAGCCGGCGAACAGGGAAATCCGGATACGCTCCTGCATGCGCGAACGAGTGGGTCCGCGGCATCTGCGAGAAACCTCGAATCAAATGCGCAGACTGCCCGCACCGCCGCTTTCTGCCCGTTACGGACGACGTAATTCGGTGGCACCTGTCCGGCCGTGACGACACCGGAGAACCGTTCGTGGCGGGTGTCTACCCGATGCTCCAGGACGAGACGTGTTTCTTCCTCGCCGCTGACTTCGACAAGGACGGCTGGCACGAAGACGCGGCTGCTTTTGTCGAAACCTGCGGCAGTCTGAATCTGCCAAGTGCATTGGAACGCTCGCGCTCGGGACGCGGCGCGCATGTGTGGTTCTTCTTCGAAGAGGCGGTTCCGGCCGCACTGGCGCGCAAGCTCGGCTCGCTGATTCTTACGGAAACGATGGAGCGGCGGCCCGACATCGGCCTTGATTCCTACGACCGCTTCTTTCCGAACCAGGACACGCTGCCCCAGGCAGGTTTCGGCAACCTGATCGCTCTGCCGCTGCAGAAGCAGCCGCGTGAACGGGGCAACAGCGTCTTCCTTGACGACGGATTCAAGCCCCACTCCGACCAATGGGCGTTTCTCGCGTCGGCCGAGAAGATCGGCCGGTCGCGAATCGAAGAACTGGTCTGCGATGTGGAACGCCGGGGGCATGTCGTTGGCGTTCGGTTTCCGGTCACCGATGAAGATGAGCCGGAGCCCTGGATGACGCTGCCATCGCGCCGGCGGAAGCAGGCTCCCATTACAGGCGAATTGCCGCGCAGCCTTGAGCTCGTGCTGGGAAATGAGATCTACATCGCCAGAGAGGGCGTACCGCCACCCCTGAGAAATCGCCTGCTCCGCGTCGCTGCCTTTCAGAATCCGGAGTTCTACAAGGCGCAGGCAATGCGCCTTCCCACATATGGCAAGCCGCGGATCATTGCCTGCGCCGAAGAGCACTCGCATCACATCGGCCTTCCCCGGGGTTGTCTGGAAGAGGTACGGCAGTTACTCGCCGACCTGAAAATAGATTCGATCGTGCGGGACGAGCGCAACCCGGGGCGCCGCATCGAGCTTATGTTTGCCGGAGAGCTGCGGCCGGAACAGCAGGCGGCGGCGGAGGCGATGCTCGCACACGACACTGGAGTACTGGCCGCGACCCCAGCCTTCGGAAAGACTGTGATCGCGGCATGGCTGATCGCCCGGCGCGGGGTGAACACGCTCGTTCTCGTTCACAGGCGGCAACTGCTGGAACAGTGGATCGAGCGATTGTCGACATTTCTGAATGTTCCGCACACGGCCGTCGGGCGAGTGGGCGGCGGGCGCCGCAAACCAGGCGGGTTGCTGGATGTCGCACTAATCCAGAGCCTCGTTCGCAAGGGAGTTGTGGACGATCGCGTCGGCGAATATGGACACCTCATTGTTGACGAGTGTCACCACTTGTCCGCCCACAGCTTCGAACAGGTCGCCCGTCGTGCCAAGGCAAGGTTCGTTGCCGGGTTGTCGGCGACGGTCACGCGCAAGGATGGCCATCAGCCCATCATCTTTATGCAGTGCGGCCCCGTACGTTACCGCGTGAACGCGAAAGCCCAGGCGGTCCTGAGGCCGTTCTGCCACACAGTGATCGTACGTCCCACGGGCTTTCACTCGAACCGCAATCCGGAACTGGACAAGCGAACCGAATTTCAGTCGCTGTATAAGGAGCTGGTTGAAGACGAGGGACGGAACCGCCGCATTTGCGAAGACGTGATTCAGGCCGTCTGCGAGGTCCGTTCGCCGCTCGTGCTGACTGAACGCAATGAACATCTGAATACACTCGCGGCGCAGCTCTCCGAGAAAGTCCGCCACCTCGTTGTGCTTCGGGGAGGCATGGGGCGAAAGGAGACTGAGGCTGTAGCGGAGCGGCTGGCGCGAATTCCGCGCGATGAGGAGCGCGTCCTCCTCGCAACCGGCAAGTACATCGGAGAAGGCTTCGACGATCCGCGTCTCGACACGCTGTTCGTGACCCTGCCGGTGTCGTGGCGCGGGACCGTGGCTCAATACGTAGGGCGACTGCACCGGCTCTACGATGGAAAGCGCGAGGTGCGGGTATACGACTACGCGGATCTCGACGTGCCGATGCTGGCGCGGATGTTCGATCGTCGCTGCCGCGGATACGAAGCCGTCGGCTATACCATCGTCCTGCCTGCGGGCGCCATCCCAGGATGGCCTGTTGACGTTCCGCTTCCTGTCGAGCCGGCGTGGAAGTGCGACTACGCAGCGAGCGTGCGCAGGCTCGTCAGGGACGGTGTCGACCCGCCACTGGCCACCTTGTTCGTTGATGCGGCGCGGCCGCTCTCTCCCGATACGGAGGGTGTGGAGCGCGCGCGCAGCGCAACGGAGGCGTTCCTTTACCGGCGACTTCAGACGCTGGCTGGCACCTCGGGCCGTTTTCGATTGAACGCGGGGCTGCCGATTCCGTTTGACGGATTCAGCGGAATGGAGGTCGATCTTTTGTGCGGCGACTCACGGGTGGTTGTCGAACTCGATGGTGCGCAGCACCTCGCCGACCCGGCCGCCTACCGCCGCGACCGGCGCAAGGACCGTCTGTTGCAAGAGAACGGTTATATCGTTCTGCGCTTCCTTGCGGAGGATGTCTCGAAGGATCTGGACACTGTTCTCGATGCCATCCTGCGTTCGCTCGCGAATCGCCGGCAGATCATTACATTGAATCCGCCTGCGACTGCGTGAGAAGACCTTTCGAGGGCCACCTCCATCCAGCCCCCAACGTATCGAAAACAGCGGAGCAGGCGACGGCTACTCGAACCCGCGTCGCCCAGGTTGGGAAGCTGACTAACAGTCAGCAGGTCTCCATCTACTGAACGTCACTCCATTCACGCCAAGCTATACTTCTGCGGGCACTTCGAGGAGTGCGGGGCGCAGCCTAAAACCGCACCTGACAACGGACGTTGGATGGGCTCAGGCAGTCCTCTCTGGCGGGCAAAGACCGTAAACTCCACTTCACCAATTGGTTGCGGTACCGGTTGGGCTTTGACACTGCCAACGCCTCTGCTTGGGGTTTGGCACAGGTGACAAAATAAAGGCCAGTGCCCCGAGGGCAACCGGCCTATTAACTGATGTATTTTCAAAGATTTCTGGAGCCACCCGCCGGGGTCGAACCGGCGACCTGCTGATTACGAATCCGTTTTTGGCGTTTTTGGCTGATGTAGTCTGAAGACGGCTCTGATCCGTAACCCTCTTCTGAATCAACACCGTACGGACGTGCCACTTCCCGCCGAGCTTGGCCCAAATTCGCCGAGTATTGCTGAACCGGCACACATTTGGCACACACCAATAGCTCCCAAGTGCGGTGAGCTTGAGCCAGATCGTTCCCACCAAGGCGACAGCCGAGGTGTTTTTGTCAGAATCTGAAAATCGAGTATAGGTATCCCATGAACACCTCCACTGCGAGAACAAATCAAAACGATACCGCTGGCCGTATCCAGATGCTTACCATGCAGGAAGTAGCGGATCGTCTGGGTGTATCGCTTCAAAGAGCGTATGAGATGGGCCGGTGCGGGCTTCTTCGTAGTCCGATGGGCCGGCAGATCCGTGTGGAAGAAACCCGGCTGATGTCATGGATCGAATCCGGTGGTCGTGCCTTGCCCGGCGGTTGGAAACGATACCCCGGTTAGGGTCGCGCTTCGATCAGAACCCGGCGTGCAGACGATAAGGAGGTCCAATGCGTATTAGGTCTGAACAAAAGATCGCCGGCTATCCCGCGGTCCAGATCCGCCAATTGATGCGAGAAACCGTTGGACGGTCAATAACCATCCGATACGTCCGGGAGATCCTGGGATGCTCCGATTCTGCCGCTGCTCGCGTAATGGTTGCCTCAAAAGAGAGGGTTTTGTTGAATCGGCAGTCGGTCATTTGGAGCCGTCAACGAAAGGGAGCGCACTCGCTATGGCCACTGCAACTCCGCCACTGCGCCGCGAGACGGCAGCACGCCTGTGATCGCCGACTTCGTCGACCGCGCGCGGACACTGAACGACGATGAGAGGTGGGCTTTTAGGATCGGAACGATTGTGGTGTTCGGCAGCTACGTTCGCGGTGTTGAACGCCCGAACGATGTCGATATCGCTTGTGAATTCCGCCCCTCGGTTTACGGGTGAGAAGCAGCGAGCGCAGGAGCAAGCCAGGCGGGAGGCACGACGGGAAGGGTTTCGCAATATGAGCGAGTGGGCCACTTGGCCAAAGCTGGAAGTGGTCCGGTTTCTAAAGGGTCGGGCACAAGGAGTCTCGGTTCATCAACTTGAGGGCTGGATGTTGGAAACCGGCAATCACCAAGTGCTACTCAGGACGAGTCGGAGGCAGCAGAAAAAGGCCAGTGGTAGAATGCCAGCTTCTACCGTCGGGACCGCGCTTGGAGTCGCTAATCATCTGGCAGGCTCATTTGGGCTGTGCTCACTAAGACGGGTGTTCGCGATTCCGGCGCGGAGCTACTGACGTGAATCGTCTGTTGGCCATCGGCAGACTGCGGCGTTGCCCCCAAGAACTCAAAGGGCCGCCTGGTTCGGGACCAGGAGGTCGGTGGTTCAAATCCACTCGCCCCGACCATTCTTTTCTTTCCCCACGATTTGTCCTTTGAAATCAATTACTTAGGGACTTGGCTCGGCTGCTCATTTTGGAGCAACCGACGGTGCGTTGCTAACGGACCCTCTGGTCAAAACCAGGCGGTCGCTGGCCGTCATCACCTCCTCATGCAGACGTATTCTCTTGAGAATAAAGCATATTTCACGGAGAGATGCGGACCATTCCGAGGCGTCCATGGCGTTGCCCTTTCTTGCCCTTTTCCTGCAACGCCGACCTCGACGGATGGGTAGTTGGCTTGCTTTGCCGTAAGGCGTATGGCCTGGAAACCGGATCTGTTGAATTCGCACTGGTTCTTCCCTGCCGCGCTGGATGCTGGCGATAATGGATTTCACCGAAATGCCCCGAACCGTGGATCCATTCCGGTTCCTCCTGGTCGCGGTGTCCGGAAGGACTTCGTGAAGATCGCCAAGCATCGCTGGATCATCGAACGGGACTATGAGGAGTTAAAGCAAGAGTTAGGGCTGGGCCACTTCGAAGGCCGTAACTGGCGCGGGTTTCACCATCACGCCACGT
>CAWEOG010000039.1:0-4446 GCA_963810595.1 Bryobacterales bacterium
GCCGTCTTGTCCCAGGGGCGCAGTCACAGGCAGTTCGAAATAAGTCGCCCAACGGGCAAGGCTGGCCAATCATGTACCAGCGGCAGTAACCCCGAAAAAGAATCGTGAAATAGTGCGGTGCACCCAGCCCAGGACGCGCCAGCGTCCGGGAAGACACCGGACTGCGTCCAGGCCGACTCGTACGCCACCTGAGGGTCACATTTCTATCACCCCCAGGAGTATTAACTGCTTCGCCTTGGCGCAAGCAGTCCGGCCGGCATGGACGCCCCCACGCCTGGCGGTTGGTCTCCGCAAAGGCCTTTACAGCTTCACCCTTTCTGGGCGGCCTTCAAATACCACTTCGCGTGTGGCGCTTTCACTCGCCACGCGAATCACGATGTTCCGCTTTGCGGGCGGCAGCATCTTCGAACCTGCTGCCAGGCGCAGAGCAACGCTCCGCCGGCGGTCGTTCCAAGCGATGTTCACGCGCATGGACTCACCCTTCCTGTAATCGAACGTCTCGCCATCGTCTTCGTAAAGCGAAAACGTGGCGTCAGAACCCGGGTAGATCCACAGAGTCAGCGGACCATCCACTCTTTCCGCGGTGAATTGTTTCACCGGTCCCATCGGTATTACTGCCCCGGCGCGGACATACAATGGCATGGTGGCTAGGTCGACGGAACGGTCGATCTCGCGCCCCCCTTCCAGGCGTTCTTTGGTCCAGAAGTCGTACCAGGCGCCCCGTGGCAGGTATAGCCGCCGCGACGTTGCCCCCTTCTCCACGACCGGCGCCACCAGAATGTCGCGGCCCCACAGATACTCGTCTCCCCGGGCCACCGCGGCCGGATCGTCCGGGTAATGCAGCCAAAGTGCACGCAGGATCGGCACTCCGGTCTCGCAGGTCTCCTTTACCAGCGAGTAGAGGTACGGCATCATCTGGTAGCGAAGATCGAGGTATTGCTTGCAGATCGGCTCCACCGCCGGGTTGTGCAATTCCTTCGGATCGGGGTGGTAGCTGTCCACCTCGGGGAAGCCGATTTCACCGGTGTTCCAGCCCCACGGAAGGCGAAGCCGCCAATCCCTTCCGTGCGAGCGGAATAACGGATTGAAGGCGGCGAATTGGAACCAGCGCACGTACAACTCACCCGTGAACTCGGGTGTGGGGATGAAACCGCCGATATCCGTGCCCCAGAACGGGATGCCGCTCAGCGCGGTGTTGACGGCATCGGGCACGTGGTTCTTCAGCGTCTCCCAAAGGCATTGGACATCGCCGGACCACAGGAAGGCGGCGTAGCGTTGCATCCCCGCATACCCATTGCGGTGCAGCGCGTATACCCGCTGGTTGGGGCGTTTCTGCAATGTGCCCTCCGCGTACATGCGAATCCGCGCCAGGCGGGACGGAGCGTCGAAGCCGTCGCCCTGATCGGGCCACCAGCCGTCAATACCGAGGTCGAGCAACGGCTTGTGTACCGGCCAATAGCAACTCACCTGGCGGTCCGGTGGCCAGTGATTATCCGCCGTCCGGCCGCTGGGCAGCGGCGCAGCCGTGCAGGGGTCATTGATCGTGCCGGTAAGTGTCCGCCCTTCAAGCACCGTATGCAGCACGACCTTGAAATTCTCCTCGTGCAGTTGATCGATCGAGCGCTTTGGATCGGGGAACGCTTTCTTGTTCCACTCGAACTCCCCGTTATGCGTGTTCCACCCGTTCGGACAGAAGTCTGTGCCGAGATAGATCATCGTGTCGCACGGCAGCTTTTTCTCACGGAACTTCCTCGCCTCTTCGAGAATCTCCTCGGGTGGGCCCAGAGTGCGGTGCGACTGCTGATATCCGAACGACCACAGCGGCGGCATTTCCGCGAAGCCTGTGATTTTTGCGTACTCGCCCACAACCGCGGCCGGCGTTTTGCTGCCGATCAGGAATATATCGATGGGCAGGCCCGCCTGCGCATTTGCCGGCTGAAACACCCCTTCCTTTCCGGAGAGATCGAACGAACCCAGCGGCTGGTGGATGTACAGCGCCCAACCCGAGGTTCCGATGAGGAACTGGATGGGGACTTTGCCGCCATGAGTGCGCAGTTGGTAACCGCCCTGCCCGCTGCGCATCTGGTCGAGCTTGCCCCGCTTGTCGAACTGCGGCCCGCCCTCACCCAACCCGAGCAGCGGGCCAACGCCCAGTGGGAAGGTAATTTTTCCCGTGGCGGCGTCCACCTTCAATTCCTGTATCAAGTGGCCGCCTTTCCCTTCCACGCGAATGATCAAAGGAGACGCGGTCAGCTTCACGTCGAGATCACCGCACTTGACACTGCGTGACCCGAAGCCAGTACGCAGACGCGCCGCCGGCTGGCCGAAATTCTCCTTCACAAGCGCGCCGTCCCCTGGAATCGGGCGAGGGGCGCCATTCTCGATCAGCGCGATCGCGAGCCGCACGTTTTCCGCGCTGACCGATGTCAGGCTGATTTCCAGCAGCGGTTCCTTGGCGTCCGCCGTTCCCCGGCCCAGCAGCACTCCGGCCCCGGCCACCGCCGCGTTCTTCAATGCTTGTCTTCGAGTAACTGGTTCGTTCATGTTTCCAACCTCGTCATCTTCTGGGAGAGGCTGCATCTCCCAAAGCCGCCTCAGTGTTGCACGCTGCCGACATCTCCTCCATGAACGTGACAATCGCCGACCGGTCGAGATCACCATTGCCGTAATTCATCAACGCAATCAGCATCTGCTGCACCATGCTGGTAAGCGGCAGGCCTCCTTCTTCGATTCCGCCGTGAGCAGCGCATTGCGCAGGTTTTTTCCCCCACTCAACCCAGGGGCACAGTGTCTTTTTGGGCCCTTGCCAGCGGCCGAATCGGGTTGCCGAGTGGAAGTCGGCTGAAACGCCTCTCGACCTGTGCTTACCGAAAAACGCGATGCTGCGGACAGATTGGGAGTTGACCTCAACCCATCAATACTTGCCGGTCCGCGGATTCGCCGCCATGTTCACGACCATGTTAGCCGTTTTCCGCAGCCGTACGGCCTTTCAGTTGGAGATCCTGGCCTTGCGGGTCCTGGGACAGCCCCACAGGGGTGCGTCTGTAAATATATGCTGCACAGGCACTTAGCCTGGTACGGAGAGAGGTGCTGGCGGCTGTCTCGGCCCGATATTGGCGTTTGACGCGTCTCGCGTGGTGGTTGATTTGCCGGCGATCTTGGACGTATCCGGCTGATTCTAAGAGGCTTCCCCGCAATTCGCCGTATCCGTCGCTGTCGGCGGGTCAAGCTTTCAAAGGCCTTGATTTCTTCGTGAAAACACCACTGTGACGGGTGGCAGTGTCCCAAATTTCGCCGTCTGACTGTTGGGGTGCACTCCGCTATCTCCGACAGGCTCTGTTCCTGGCCTTCTTCTCCCACCATAGCTCTCTCCATTTTGCGTTCTTTGCCCCTTTGCGGCCTGGCGAGAGGTCCCCTCCCCAAACTCCGATCACCACCAAATTCCAACTCGATCACCCGTCTATTCAGCCTCTTGCAGTCCGACCGCCCCAAAAAACCAGGGAGCCGCCCGCTACACTCAAACCGAATAGGCATCGTTCCGAACCCCGGAAAGGATCCCCTCATGAACCTCTTTGCACCGTCCAAATCCAACAGCGCCTCGCCGCGCGTCCCCAACCCGAGCCTCCAGTCGGTTCCGGTCCCCGGTATCCGGTCCCCTTCTCGACGTCCACCGTCATCATCGCCGCCAGGCTCGCCGCCAACCGCGCCAACGCCCAACACTCCACCGGCCCCAAAACCGACGAAGGCAAAGCCAAGATTGCCCGCAACGCCCTCAAACACGGTCTCGACTCCAAGGAAATCTTCATCGCCCCCGGTGAACAGGAAACCTTCGACCAGTTCCAGACCGACCTCGCCGCCGAAATCAATCCCGTAGGCGCCCTCGAGCAGGACCTCTTCCGCCAACTCCTTCACGCCGCCTGGAATCTGCGCCGCATCCGCATCCAGGAAACCGAAGTCCACGAAAAAGCCTCGGCCCCAATGATCAACCCGTTCCTCGACGACAAGTTCTCCGCCGCCCTCGATCGCCTGGCCAAACACCAGGTCCGCATCGAGCGCACCTACCACCGCGCCCTCCGCGAGTTGCGCTCCCTCCAGACCAACCGCCACCTCGCCAACCGCCTGCTGCTGCGCCGCGACCTGCCGGGCAACCCTCCGGCCCTGGCCGACTTTCGAAAATCTCCGGAACAAAGCCAACACGCGGCCGAACAACTGCGCTACACCCTGGCGATTGCCGAAAGATACGCCGGCAGCGGCCTCGATTTCCATCAGATTGTCGAGCAGGAGCTAAAAACGAGTGGCCGGCCTGACTAGGGAAACCGGGAAAGCCTGATGCGACGGGTTGGCGAGCTGTGGGAAAGCGTCAGACGGCTCTGACTCTTTGGCTGGTTTCAAGTTACTGGAGAAAATTCCTGGCCGGTCGCGACTCTTCTTCTAATGCGATGCCCC
>CAWEOG010000040.1:0-16176 GCA_963810595.1 Bryobacterales bacterium
TTATCAAGTGTACCAATTCCGGTAAGCAGACCTGCACCAATTCAAGCCGATCCCATTTGCGGTCCATACACGTTTGGTTTCAATGCGCAGAATAGGCAAGCGGCCCGTTTAACCGAAATATGATTGTCTGTAAGTGATTGTTGTAGATGGTGTTGATGACTACAACCGCTTTTTGAGAAGCCGAAGGGTCGAGCCAGCGTAGAATCGATCACCTGGAGGCAAATTCTGTAGGTTTGGGAGCGCATTTCAGGCGGAGATTACTGGAAACGACTCCTTGTCATCTAATGATATTAATTATTGCGAGTGTTGAATCCGGCACCAATGCTGTCCGGTTTGGGCGGCGATTTCCGCAACGAATGCTACCCGCCCGTTCGCGTAGGAACAGTACACGCAGTTGACCCGCTCGAAAACGTTCAGATAGCGCAAGCGGCTCCGGTCATAACGATGTGGTCTCGGCAGCGCCGGACCTTCGAATTGCTGCCAAAACTCGTAAAACTCCCTGCCCACTGAGCCCGGCGTGGCATCCTGCGCGCGGCGCCGGTGTTGTGCAGACGAGCTGAGCTGGATCCGCCCGCACCTGGAAACTTCGCTTACTTCTATCGAGAATATGGCGTCACGAAATCCTGCTGGGCGCGATCCTGCTACCGGATCTCCGGAATTTCTATCCGCTTTGCTTCGACGGTGCGGCCTCGGAATGCGCTCGGAGGGTCGTTATCGTGCCTGGTGTATGGACGGGTCGAGAAACCATTTAACACCGCCCGGGGTCGTCAGTGTCCGCCCACACGGACTGATAGGCCCGGCTCCAAGCCGGCTCCCGCACGATCGACCGCCACCAGGGCGTGGAAGTCTCGCTGTGTTCATCCTCGTGTTTCCGGCGCGGCGAACCGTAGGGATGAAGCTCGGCGGGCCGGGGCTGCTCCACGGGCGGTTGCGTGTAGTAGAGAGCCGTGTCGATGCCGGCGTGCTTTCCGGGCGCAACGGAAAGGTGGCCTCGCAGGGTGGCGATTCGAGCGCTGAACGTAGACAGCCGCGTTCCGATGAACCGTTCGGGAGCCGCGGCGCACAGCAGCGTTTCTACGATTCCGATCCAGTGCGAGGGTGTCTGCTCGACGACGTCTTGCGACAAGTCCCGGAACCGCACCAGATCGAAATGCTCCTCAAACTGCCGAAGGAACTCAGCGTCGGTTTCGTCCGTGGCCAAGTAAACCGTCTGGCCGGCAGGGATGAGATTTTCGATGTGCCGCAGGATTTCGCTGGCGCTGATCCGGGTCGGTTCGTACTGGAAATCCCCGCGGCGCACGTGCATCGCGGAAAAGGACTTACCGGCGAGAGGCGGCTGCGCCATCGCCTGCCCGGCGAGCTGCCAGAGTTCCGGGCGATACTGCAGGGCGTCGCGCACCAGGGCTCGCGCGCGGCGCTCGTTGCTGGGATCGGCAAACAGGAAGAACGCTTCAAACACGCCGAACATACGGTGCTCCAGCGTGGCTGGAAAGTACAGAATTTCGCAGGCATCCAGTGCGGGCGTCATCCCAACCGGGCGGCGCCCAAACAAGCGCGGGATCAATTCCAGGCGCGCCGTCAGTGCGTCGGGCGGATGGACGAAGGCGTCTTTAACGGCGTTCCACCCCGGCGCGCATCCCCGTTCCCGCAGGTAGGCGTGGAACGATTCGTGCGTGTCCAGATGCGGAGCGAACTCCTGTGCAGTCCTCACGTCCAGGCGCTTCCGCAGCGCATCCAGGTCAAAGAAGTCCGTCAGGCGTCGCGGCTCGTTCCCCAGCAGATAGAAGGGCCGCGGCGGCGGCAGGATTAACGTGCGTCCGGTCAGCCACGCGAGAACGACCATGATCTCGAAATGCATCAGGATGTTGTTGAACCCACCGAGATCGCAGTCAAACGCGAGGTATCGGGGCGTTGCAGGGATGGGTGCCACAGTCACGAGTATCCTACACGGTCCCAGCGCGACGTTTCATGCGCTGAGTGTACACTGAAGGGATGTTTCGGGAGGGCGGCACGGACGCGTTTCGATCGCAGTTCGCCTCGCATCGCTATATCAAAGTGGAAGGGCTCATCGATGCAGGTCTCCAAAGCATGCTCTATAAGTATGTGATGCGGCGCGCGGACGTCGCCAAACCGGCATTTATGAAAGGCCAGGATGGCGCCGTCGAGATGTTCGCCGACCAGGTGATGGAGCACGTGTTGGCGGGCGTGCAGACGCGCATCGAAGAACTGAGCGGCTTGACACTCGACCCGACGTACTCCTTCTTCCGCGTCTACCGGCGCGGCAACGTTCTGGAACGTCACCTGGACCGCCCGTCCTGTGAGGTGAGCGTCAGCCTCAACCTCGGCCCGGCGCTCGACCCGCCGTGGCCACTGTGGATGAAGGGGCCGTTGAGCGAGTCAGCTCTCGCGTTGGCGCCAGGCGACGCGGCGTTGTATCGCGGGATCGAATGCCACCACTGGCGTGAGCCCCTCGAAGGCGACCATCTGGCGCTGGTGTTTCTCCACTACATTGAGCGGGACGGCCGCTACAGCGACTGGAAATACGATAAGCGGCCCGGGCTTGGCACGTGAGCCCGGACGGTGGCGCGCCCCGACCGATTCCCCTGGGCCCGCAAACCATTTCCATTGCCGCTGCCATCGATGAATCGTTCGTTACCCCCCTGCTGGTGATGTTGCGTTCGGCTGCGCGGCGTCTGTCCGCGGGCTGGACCATTGAGGCATTCGTCTTCGGATACGAGATCCCGGCCGAGGCGCGACAGCGTTTGGAGTCCGGCATGGGGGAACTGCCGGTGACGATCCACTGGCCGGTTCTCGATCTCAGCACGGTGGCCAACTACTGGCCAGGAATCTGGAGGAAGCACGACGTCGTGTGCTACTACCGGCTGTTTCTGGGCGACGCGCTGGCGGGGGACCTGGATCGCGTGCTTTTTCTGGACGCCGACCTGCTCGTGCAGGACGATCTCGCGCTGCTGTGGAGCATTCCGTTCGATGGCGCAACGGTGCAGGCGGTCCCGGACTCCTACGCTTGTCATCACACCGCGCGCTTATCGCAAATCCAGTTCGGCGAAGGTGTCCGGTTCTCTGCCGGCACACCGTACTTCAACGCCGGCGTCCAGCTCATCGATCTCCGGCGATGGCGGGACGAACGGGTCGGACAGCGGGCGGCCGCCTTCCTGTGGAAGTACGGCGAGCAACTCCGGGGCCGCGATCAGGACGCGCTCAACTGCGCCTTGGCTGGCCGCTGGAAGCGCCTGCCGCCCGCATGGAACTTCCATGAACTGGCCTACAATCCGCAGGACTGGGAGTCTCCCGGAGCAACGGAGGAAGAGGTCCGCGATGCGCTGCGTCATCCCTCCATCATCCACTACATCGGATGGAAGCCGTGGAGTCGCGTTTGGCGGTCGCACCGTGCTGACCTCTGGTGGGCGGAGGCCCGGGCCGCGGGCCTGAAGGATACGGGCCGCATCCGGCATGTAGCGGTGTGGGACGCTGTTTTCTGGGGTCCGCACTCGCGCCTCGAATGGTTGAGTTACCGCGGCAACTGGTCCGCGTTCGGGCGTCTGATGTTGTCGCGGCCTTGGACGGCGCTCACATATCCTGTCTGGCGCCTGAAGCGGCGATAGAATTATGGCTTGATCTATTCCGTCGTCTGCACCGATGTCAACGCCTACGTCGGCTGGCAGTGCGAACTGCTCGAATACACCTGGAGACGCGCTGCGCAACCGGGGGACCTTGTGCGGGTGGTCACGTGCCGGGAAGACGTGCCCCTGCCGCGCCATCGCCACGCGCGCGTCCTGCGCGTGGATCCGCCGGAAGCGACGCAGGGTTACAAGGCGATAGAGCGCCTGTTCGCACTCCAGCAGTGGCTCGAACGGGAGCGGCCGGATGGAACGGTTCTGGTGATCGATCCCGATGTTGTGTTCCGCCGCGCCGTAATCGGCGAATGCGAACGCGGCGCTCCGCGGGCGCAGTTCTGGGCCGACTACACGCCCGTGAGTCCACACACGCAGGCCGCTACCTGGCCGATGCTGATCCATTCCGCCGATCTCGAAATGCTCCTGCCGCGGTGGATCGCGTTCACTGAGGGCATCTACGCAGCCACCCATCGCTGGGAAAGCGACATGCACGCGCTGGTCTCCGCCGCAGCAGCCTGTGGGCTGGAATTTTCGCTCGAGGCCATCGGTGCGTTTGTCGGCTGGCCCGATGAGGTGGTCGGCGAGTGCCCGCTGGTGCACTACTGCCAGGGCGTGGTGTCGACCGACGGTGAGCTGTTGTGGACCAAGCGTTCCTACCGCCCGTGGACTCGCGTTCCCGGCGCCGAGCGCGCCAGGCATGGCTACTGCCGCGACTTACTCGCCCTCGTGGATGAATACGCGGCCACGATGTCCTAGACCGGTCCGGCAAACTGGCCCTTGGTCCGCGCCAGCGCCCGGAGCATCCGGATGTGGCGGAGCCGCACACGGCACAGCGATCCTGCAATCACGGAGAGCCGCCTCCACACCGATACCGGCTTCCCCGCGTGAGCGGCATCCAGAGCTTGCGCTATCTCCAAGTGGCGGCGCCCGCCGGACCAGAGTCCTGCCAGGATCTGTCTCCCCTCTCGCGGGCGAAACAGGTACAACAGATTGCGCTCGATCGGCCCTTCGGCAAGCTGCGTGGCGAACAATTCATGGAGCGCCGCGGCGGATCTGCGATCTTCGGCGGAGGCTATGTGCTCGATCTGCATTTTGAGCCGCGCGGCGGCGCACCCGGGATCGTACCCGGCCAGAATGCCTGTGGCCGCCAGCAGAGCCACCAGCAGGCCGTGCGCGGCGGCGGCGTCTCGCGTGGCGTCGGCCTGACCCGACACAAACACCTCAGAACACCGTAGATCCAGATCCAGCAAATCTCGCATCATCAGGTCCGGGATGTAGTGGTTCCGCACGGCATGATGCACCGACAGCAGCAAACCGTCGCAGGGCGAGACGGCTGAAAACGCCGTCCCGAGAAACGCCGCCGGCCGGGCGCGGCTGAGGACCGCTCTGGCGTCGAAGCTGGTCCCGAGACGCCAGTGCAGGTCGATATTCGTGCCGCGTGCGTTGTAAAAAGAGAGTTCCTCGTTGCCGCCGAAGCCCGGAGCGCGACGCAGGAACATGCGGTACTCTGCAAGATCGTAATCCATCCCGGGCTGGTAACCGAGCCCCTTTAAAAGTCCCATCGCACGGGGCAGATCCTCTTCGTCAATCAGGATGTCGGTATCGGCGACGACCCGCTGCTTCGGATCGCGATAGAGGCAGGCGAGTGACGCGAGGCCCTTAAAGGCGGCCGCCGGAATGCCGGCCTCCGCGAATCGCTGTAGCACGGCCAGACCCCCTCGCGCTTGCAGCATCGAACGGGCATAACCTTCCGCGATCCGAGCGGAGATTTCGGCCGACAACTCTTGGGAAAGCGGCGTGAGGTGCGAGATGCTCCCGGCAAGTTGCGGGAGCACACCCCAGCCGAGGGCCAACTGAGCTGTATCGGTCCACGAGGCAGTTTGCTCGAGTTTTCGGGCTATGGCCGTGGCACGGTGCGGCCCCGCGAAAACAAGTTCGGCAAGGGCCTCCCTCAACATGAAGCCTTCACCGAGTTGTGCGGGCTAAGGGATCTGAGGCACGGGCTCGCCAGAAAACTGCCCGTACGCCGGACGTTCCGTGGCTTTCACGGCGGCGAGAATAGCCGGAACCATGTAAGCGGCCTTCAATCCCTTCTTTACAAGATCGCGCCGATCCACCTTCGCCTCAGACACAGGTTTCTTTTCTTCGGACATGCGTTCCCCTCCTGATGTACCAATCTTGTAAAGATACCATAACGACGCACGCAGACGGCGCTTCATGTCCCGATCGCGCGAAGCAGGGCATCCGCGGTGGCGCCCAGTTCTCCAGACCATAGCCGGAAGCAGCGCGCCGATCCGGCGAGTTCCGCCATCAACCGCAGGGCCTCGCGGTCCGTGGAGCAGACCCGGCTGGTTTGCAGCAGCAGCGAGGATGCCACCTGCGCCTGTGTTTCGGGTTCGATGCGCGGCAACGCGATGCGCTCCGGCTCGAGCAGGAAAACGTACCGAATGCGCACTGGTGGCGGGCCGGTCACGCCCAGGTCCCGGGGCGTGACGAATTGGTCGCGGAGAGCGTCGGCGGGCAGTTTTAGGTTTAGTCCGGCCAGCAGCTCCGCGGTCTGCCCGTCGATATGAAAGCAGCGGGGATGGGGCTGCAGCAGGCCGGTGGCCTTCTCTAACATCGCCATGTCGTCGCCGCCGACCGCAAGACCACGAGCGGCGAGGGCCAGACTGAGCGTCGTTTTGCCGGCGCCGGAGCAGCCGGAGAGCAGAAGCGCGCCTAGCGGGGAGTAGACCAGGGCACCGTGCACGGTCTGGAAGCCGTGCTCGTACCGCCCGGTGTCGCCCGCCATCGACGCCTCGATTCCATACATGCATTCGCCGAAGGTCGGCTTGGCGTGCGCCGCCAGGCCCGGTACGGCGATCATCCAGCGGGAATCCGAGGCGGCTTCCGGGTCATGATATAGCTCGTAGAGGTTGCGGGAAGCCTCGCCGGCTTCATCCGACCTGCCCGTGTACAGGTCACTCAAGAGTTGCGCAGCCCGGGGATAATTTGTGCGAAACGTGGAGCGGTATCCGAACAGGTTGAAGCGCCGTTCGAGGATCATTGGGGCGGAGGCGGCGGTTCGAGCAACCCCTTCTGGGCGAGGTCATCGAGGAGCTTGAAGGAGTCCTGCTCCAGGGTTGGCCGGTCGACGTCGTAGTGAGCTTCGAGATCGTCCAGAATGGATTCGACCTCGTGTTCGCCGTCGCAGAGCTGCCAGATCCGCAGCGCAGACTCGGTGATCGGATAGGCGGTAGCCGAGTCCGGATCGAACAAGAGCCCGCTCCCGTCCGGTAAGGGCTGCGATTCAATCGATTCGCGGCGCTTCGGCTTGGATGTGGTAGTGATCATCGCGAGATCCTCCGATTGCCTGGCAAGAAACCAAGTAACGAGAGTATAACGAATCCCCTGGGTCACCGGCGACACTTCGTGGGGCGTGGTGGCCCGAAAGGCGAGCAACAGACCGCGTTCCGCATCGGCCGGAAATCCGAAATTCGCGCCCCCCGGTGTCTGCATCAGTCCGTACAGGCGCAGGTCGCCACCTTGATAGGGTGCGGCCACATCGCCGGGATCGTTCAGAAAGACGATGATGGTCACGCAGCGCCGCAAGATGTTCGCAAATTTTCCGCGCGGATTGACCCTCTGGGTTACGTCGGCATGGATACGGAAGAAGTCTCCGGGCCGGTAGACCAGACAACTCACCTTGTCCAACTCGTTCAGTTCGACGCCGAAGCGGCGTTCGATGTCCCCGCGGAGGGCCTCGATGCGGCGCTCGGTCTCGAGCTGGAGCGGATGCTTCACGGTGATTGACAAGGTTTTGCGCTGCTCTTCGTCGAGGTGGCCCGCACCGTCGCGATAGACCCGCGCCTCGACACCACCGGAGGCCGCCGCCAACTCGCGCCACTGCGCGCACTCCGCCGGTGTCAGGAAGTCCGGAACGGTAAACAAGCCGAGTTGCCGCAGAAACGAATGATGCGCCATAGGAACTTGTTTATCCTACCGTAATGGGCCGGAGGTGCTGGTCGAAAGGCGTCCCGGTGGAAACGCAAGGTGCTGGTGACGGGTGACGCCTCGTTCATCGGCTCGCGTCTGGTGGAATCCCTGGTGACCCGCGGCGCTGCAGTGACTACAGCGGACCAACTGAGCGGTGGCCGCAAAGACAACCTCGGCGGACTGCTGGACGCCGGCAAGCTCGCTTCTGCGTCGCCTCTGGTCCCGCTGGACCGAAATCTGGCGTGAAGAGCTACTCGACCGCGGGACTCGGTGGTTCGATTCCAGAACTCCTGACATACCCCTTACGTGAAATGTCCGGTTCAGGCGGACGATGGCGCCGTCACAGGGGCCGGCTTGGGCCGAGGCCCAGGGAAAGCCGGCCCGACCTGCGGCCGCGGAAGGATGGCGAAGCGCATCGTGAGACGGGTTCCTGGGAAGACAGTGGCCGTCTCGGTGAGCGCGTCGCATAGCGCCTGCACGGCGAGCGTCCGGTGCGGGGAACTGAGCGGACAGATCGTGGCACGGAGCTCGGTCTTGGCGACGTCAATGTCCGCGGCAGCATGGAAGAGCTCGTGCAACAGCGTGCGCCCCTCGGGGTTGTCCACCGCCGCCACGCCGTAGGCCCATTCCAGCTCGGCCACCTCCGCCTGAGCGCCGCGGATCTGCTTGTCCAGCGCCCGTCGCTCGGGATTGGGTACGGTGCGGGTGGGATCATCGGGCTCCCCCTGGTAATCGGCCAGCGCATCGAGCAGGAACTCCTCCCGTAGGTACTTGAAGAAGTTCTCTTGCCGCCAGCGCTCGAACATGCGATAGGCCACTTCGATAGCGGCGAGGTCCCAGCGGCTGGTGATCACCTGCGTCTGGTGGCCATTGTCGCTCAACCGGCTGACCTGTCGGAGCCGCAGCTTTCCCTGGAGCAAGCGGATCGCTTGGTCGTGCAGCCGGTATTCGAGCGTGCGGCCGTCGATTTGGGCGCGGCGCTCAACAAACCGGTGAGCCGCGATGCGGCGGGACTTGCCCTTGCGATAGGTCAAGATGTCGAAGTTGGCTTCGAACAGCTTGTGGAAGAGTTTGGGACTCCAGCCCCCGCGATCGAACACCACGGTGACTCGGCGATCGCCGACGAGCTTTCGCACCTCCTTGAGGACCTCGGGGAGCATCTTGGCCAGGCCGGCGTTGGCGGCGGCGGTGATCACAAAGAGTGGATCACCGGTTTGGTCGTTGACCCAGTAGTCGGTGGTGGCGGGCATCGACAGGCGCAGGCGGGCGACGTGAGCCTTGGGGATGTCGCGTTGGCCGTGGTAGGCCCGCACGTGGCCATCGACGTAAAGGAAGCCCAGGAGCTGACCGCGTTCTGCGACGCGGAGACGCGCCAGTTCGGCGCCCAGTTGCTCGGCCTTGTGATAGCTGGCCAAGCGAGTGAGCTTGCGCCGGACGGTCTTGATCTCCGGAGCGCGATCGAGCCCCAGCACGCGTCCCAGAATCTGCGGGTCATACTCCTTGAGGGCCTCGGGGCGCTGGATGCGCCAGAGTGCCATCAAGAGCAGCGTCAGCAGGGTTGTCCGCAGGCCGTAGAAAGCCGGCCCGATCTCGCCGTAGACTTTGCGGGCGATGCGAAAGACGCCGCTGGCGACGAGCACAAGAAGTGCAGAGAGCACGGAAGCGCCGGGCACGGCCTGAGCGTTGCCGAAGACCGGCGCGGCGTCATCGAGCAGACCGCAGCAGGCGAGCAAACGATCCCAGACGCGGTTGGCTGGGTCGCGGTCCAGGCTCATCCCGACGGCACTCAGGCTTCAGGTATGAGAGGGTCGGTTTCACTTCACGGGTCTCGATTGGGCAATCAGCAGAGCCGCTTGGTCGGCAGTGTTCTCAGTAGTGTCGAACGGCAGAGGCTGCTGCGTCGCTCGCTCCGATGAGGGCCCCACCTCCTTGCGGATGGCGTTCTCGGTGACACCCAAGCGCCATGCGATCTCTCGATTACTCAGACCCTGCTCTTTGAGGCCTTCGATAATGCGCAGCCGCTTGGTTGGCACGCGCCGGCGGCCAGCACGCCACCCAGAGCGCGTGGCGAGGGCTGCCATCCCGCCTTCGTGATAGCGCTCCTGATGTCGCCGCAGCGTACGCTCCGAGCAATCGAAGGCGACGGCGACCTCTTTCTGGGCGGCATAGCCAGCATCGACCAAGAACACCATCGCATACGCCGCGGCCACCGCGTCCTGGGCGCTGTAGTGGTGCACGGGAAGTCCCGCCACCACCAGGACGCGGTGCTCGCCTTCGGTTTGCAGGAGACAACGCGCGTTGATGCTGCAGACCCCCGACGACACCGGTGGTGGCAGAGGCAGTTCTTGCTGGACGGCCATCCTCTGGTGCTACAACAATCCCGTCGAGCATGGCCAGAAGCGGACAGGATTGGGTGCGCAGCCGGACTGTGGAATCTGCTGAAACGGCGTAGGAAACCGAATCCTGCGAAAAAAAGCGGACAGGTATTGGTGCGCACCTCCTGCCCACGCACCCCAGCCTTTTCAAGGGCTTAAGACCCCGATGTCAGGAGGTCTGGAGTCTGCGAGCCCCCGGATTTTGACACAGCCGGCACTCTCATGCGGGTCAGCAATGGGTCACAGGCTGAAGCGGCGGGCAAGCTCGGTGATTTCGAGGTAGGCAAGAACGGCAAGGCATCGGTGAATCGTACGCTGAGCGATGTCACGCTGAATTCTGGGGAAGAAAATTCCCTGCTGAACAAGTCTCTCGTCATCACGGCCGATTCAGGAACTGGGGCCCGGGTGGCCTGCGGTGTCATCAAGAATTCAAGCATGAACCCTTACCGGCCCTACAGGACGGTGCCCTAACCACATCGACCCGTGATGTCAAGTATCGGCGGGTACGGCGTACACGGTGACACCGGAAGGCGATCCCACCAGCTCCCGGATCTCCGCGGCATCCAGGGTTTCTTTTTCCAGGAGTGCTTCAGCCAGCGCCTCGAGCTTGTCCCGATTATCCGCCAGGGACCTTTCGGTGAAAGTGGAAATGAAAAAGGTCCGCGCCGGGACCCTGAGATAGCCACTCCCTGACGGTCGCGGCTCCGATAATACTTTACCGCTGCGGCGGAAGCGGAGAGAGGTTAAGTCATTTGGAATGAATTTGATAAATGGTATGAATAGTGGCGGTTGTTCGATCTTGCCAAACCCAATCAACCCCTTTATAATACAGAAACCAGAAGAGCACTCGATTCGAAGAGTAGGATGCTCCAGTATGCGACGGCGCGTATGCTGGTAAACGTGTGTAACCGTCTTTAGGAAAACGCGAGGTGATTGTATGGCGAATTGCGGAGAATCGGAATCACCAGGGCAAACGCAGCGATTCCTGGCGCGAATCGCCGAGCTTGAGCAAGATCGGGACATCCTGAAGCAGATTGTTGACAAATCACCCCCGATGGTGTCCATCGAGCAGAAGACTCGGGCTGTTCAGCGGCGGCAGGCCGGGATGCAGCAGGAAGTCCCGGGAAGAGAAGATCACTTCTGGCGCCTGTTCGAATCCAATATCATAGGCATCGCAGTCGTCAATTAGACCGGCATCCTGGAGGCTAATGATGAGTTTCCTCCGGATTACTGGTTGCACGCGCAGTGACTTGCTCAACCGTGAGAAATGTCATTGTCTGAATGGCGAGGCCAAACGGACCCTCTGGAGCGCCGGGGGGTGTGCATCCTTTAAGTTGGACCTTCAGAGAAAGAATGGCGCGAGGGTGCCAGTATTGACCGGGGGTGCCCTGCTGAAGCGCGATCCCTCGACATTACATGCCTTTGTTTTCGGCTCGATCTGACGGAGCGCAAGCGAATGGAGAAAGTCCTGGCTGAGGGCTGTGCGAAGCTGGAGGCTGCGATGGCCAGCACGGCAGACGCAGTGGTGATTTCCGATACCGACGGACATTTCACTGACTTCAATGATGCCTTCGTGACGTTTAACAAGTTCGGGAGTAGGGACGAGTGTTCCAGGAGCTTTGCCGACTATTCTGACGTCCTGGATGTATTCCTCCCTGATGGGACTCCGGCGCCGACCGACATGTGGGCAATACCGCGGGCGCTCCGGGGCGAGAAGGTCGCGAATGCGGAATACACCCTCTGTCGAAAGGATACTGGCGAGACCTGGGTGGGAAGTTACAGCTTCAGTCCCATATGCGACAAAGACGGTCAGATCATAAGATGCGATAGTGGCGGCCCGTGACGTCACCGAACACAGGAAGGCCGTAGATGAGCTCTTCGAGGCGCATCAGCGTTTGCGGGCCCTGATGCAGGCGCTGCCCATGGGTGTGTGCTTTTCAGAGGACACAACCTGCCAGTGGGTTACGGGCAACCCCGCCTTTACCGCGCAGTTTGAAGCAAACCCGGGGGACAATTTGGCTGCCCTTGCGCTGCGCTTCTTTCAGGAGGTCGGCAGCTCGAAGATACTGAACTGCTGCTGCAGCGGGCGATCCGCGAGGACCGCGTTGTTCCCTCCACGCAGTTGGAAGTCGAGCTCCCGAGCGGCCGGCGCTGTTTCGTCGAGGCCTCTAGCGCGCCGATTCATGACCGGCACGGCAAAGTGATTGGCGCCGTGGCCGTGGGGGCAGACATCACCGAGCGCAAACAAGCCGAGAACGAACTCCGCGAGATACGCACGGATCTGGACCGCGCCCAGGAGGTCGGTCAGATCGGCAGTTGGCGGCTGGATACTCGCCGTAACATTCTGACCTGGTCTGATGAGAACCATCGTATTTTCGGTGTGCCCAAGGGAACACCGCTCAGAGCTACGAGACTTTCCTGGGTATCGTTCACCCGGACGACCGCGAGTACGTGGACTCTCGCTGGAAGGCCGCGCTGCGCGGTGAACCCTACGATGTCGAACACAGGCTTGTTGTCAACGAGCAGGTCAAATGGGTGCGGCAAAAGGCGTACCTGGAATACGATTCCTCCGGAGCGCTGGCGGGTGGCTTTGGCATCACTCAGGACATCACGGGGCGTAAGTTGGCCGAGGAAGGGATGGCCGCTGCCAAGGCCGCCGCCGAGACCGCTACCGAGGCGAAGAGCCGCTTCCTCGCCCGAATGAGCCACGAGCTTCGGACCCCGCTAAACGCCATCACAGGATTCTCGGATCTCCTGGCCGACGAGACGGCGGGAGAGCTTAACCAGAAGCAGCGGCGGTTTGTCGATCACATCCAAAAGGGTGCAGGCCATCTGCTCGAGCTCATTAGCGATATCCTTGACCTTTCGAAAATCGAAGCTGGGCGTGTGGAACTTCGCTTCGAGGACATCCGTGTCGCCGAAGCGCTGGGCGAGGTGCTGGCGGTCATAGCTCCTCTGGCCACAGCCAAGCAACTCGAGATCACATCCGCCGTGAAGCCGGATGAGTTGGTGCACGCCGACCCGATCCGCTTCAAGCAGATCCTCTACAACATACTCGGCAATGCCGTTAAGTTTACTGCGGAAAAGGGCAAGGTGCACATCGAATCTTCCGCTCAGAATGGGAGTACCTGCGTTTCAGTGAGTGACACCGGCGTGGGGATCCCGTCAGAGGATCACGAGACCATTTTCCACGAGTTCCATCAGGTCGGTGTCACAACGAATGGCTTGAAGGAGGGCACCGGTCTGGGACTGGCCATCACCAGACGACTGGTCGAACGCCAAGGGGGAAGAATCTGGGTTGAGAGTGAGCCGGGCAAGGGCAGCCGGTTCAGCTTTACGCTCCCGGCGGGCAGCACAATCAGCTGATCCATTCCATGGGTTTCCCGGATGAACTGGCGGCAGTACCTCTAAGCCGAAGTTCCAGCGCCGGCCGGGCGCTATCTTGCTGTGGAATTTGGAGAAAGACGTGCCCGGCGGGTTCGGTTTCTGGCTACAGGCCCAGTAATTCGAAGGCACGGGCCTGGAGCGGCGTCGCCGAGGTGTTTGTTGGAAGCTCAGTTCGTCGCCGGCGCCCGCAATGCGGCAGTTATTGCGACAGCGCGTGGCCAGTTCCTGTAAGAGGGTTCTGAAGCTGTGGACCGGGAACCCGTCGGCGGTGATGCGCGCCGCTTTCTTGGCCTGGGCCGAGTCCGAGGCTTCGGCGGGCGCCACCGGGTCGCGGCGCTTGCGGTTCTCACTCAGTTCCTCGTCGTCGAACAGTAAGGGCGCCAAGGCTCTGGCGCATGTGCCATTCCACATACAGGGCCAGCATGCACAGGAAGACGTGCGCGCGGACGTGCTCTTCGCTGCGGTGATGGATGGGACGGATGCGCAGGTCGAGGCCTTTCAAGGTGCGGAAGGCGCGCTCCACTTGCGACAGGCTTTTGTAGCACCGCACGGCGTCCTCGGCCGAGCATTGCTCGCGCGGTTCGCTGGTGCGCACCACATAAATGCCGTCCAATTCGCGTCTCGCGGCGGATCGACGTCTTCGTTGCGCTCCCAGCCAAACACGCCGTCGGCGATCGTGAGTTCGAAGTGTTTCCCGACCTTAAAACGGTTGCGCACCTTGCCGACCTTCAGGGCGATGGCGGTTTCCGACAGCAGCTTATGCTTGCGGCGATTTACTTCGGCGGCGATCTTGGCAAACTCCTTCTCGGTGGCTTCCAGTAAGTCCTGTCGTTTGCGGCGGCGCTCGGCGGCGAGCAAGCGGGTTGAAGCACGCCACCAGGCGCTCGGCGGGATACTCCGGCGATTGAATCTCCGCCAGGTTCTGTTCATCGAACAAGGACAGCTGTAAAGCTTCCGGAATCGACTAACTCGCGGATGGCCGGTCCGCGCAGCGCCGAGATCCACCCCAGTCCGGGATGCTTTCTGAGCTTGCCGATCTGCGCTTCGGTAAGCATTCCGCGGTCGCCCACCAGCACCACCCGCGAGAGCTCAAAGCGTCCACGGAGTTTTTCCACCTGGTCGGGAACCGTAGTCGGATCGTGAGCTTTCGGTAAGGCTGCGTATGGGGAAGCCGGCCCCCTATTTCCCGCAGAAATGGGTCAGGCCAGAAGCCGGCGAACCGAGGTGCGGCCGATTTGCAGCCGGCGGGCGATTTCGGATTTGCTGATGCCGGCGCGATGCAGTTTCCGGATTTCGGGAGCGTGGAGGGCCGCGGTTGCCGGCCGGCCTGCCATTCGACGCCGGCGCCGTGGCGGGATGCGCAGCCAGCACGGCGTATCATGCGCTGCGCATCGCTTCGATCCGGCAAGGCGAAACGGTAGCCGTGGTCGGCCTTGGAGGCGTGGGGCTTTACCTCATTCAACTCGCGAAGATCAACCACGCTGCCCTGGTCATTGGAATCGATCGCAATCCCGGCAAGGAGCGGATTGCCCGGAATGCCGGTATGGACGTGTTCGTTCACGCCGGCGAGCAGGAACCCTCCGCGGAAGTGCTTCGGGCCACGGACGGTGTGGGGGTGGATGCCGCATTCGAGTGTGTTGGGCGCCCCGAAACATACGAGCTGACGCCCGAGCTGGTCAAAGCCGGTGGGCGCGCATGCATGGTCGGAGTGTGCCCCGACTCCGTGCGAATCCGGCCCTTCACGCTGCTGTTCAAGGAAAACCGCATCCTGTTCGCCGTTAATCATACTCTCGATGAACAGCGCTGCGTTCTGGATCTGGCGGACGCGGGCTTGCTCGACTTGGCCGGCCTGATCACCCACAAGCTGTCACTTGCGCAGATCCAGAAAGGGTTCGATCTTCTCCGGAGTGGAAGCGGCGAGATAGGGAAAATCGTGATGCTGAATGAGTAAAAATAACGAAACTTAGCGCAAGGCTCGAACTCTTCCTCGATTCTCGCCCACCCGCGTATTCGCAGCCTTGTTCGCTGCCTTCTTGGCCTCCTTCCGCAGCCTTGCAGCCCTTCTGATCGAGGTTCTCGCTTTGCGGCATCAACTCACCGTTTTGCAGCGTTCCGTGAAGCGGCCAAAACTCACCGCCACAGATCGGTTCTTCCGGGCATGGTTTCTGGAACTTTGGAGCGACTGGCGGACGGCGCTCATCATCGTCAAGCCTGAGTTCGTGATCGCCTGGCGCCGTAAAGGCCTTCGTCTGTTCAGGACATGGAAGGTCTGGCGCGGGCAGCCGGGGCGGCTGGCGGTCCCGAAAGATGTTTAGTGGCTATCTTGATCGTGCCCTGGCCGAGGTCATGTTCGACAAACTGGAAGATGGCTCGTTCGTCGGCCGCATCCCATCCTGCGTCGGTGTAAGTGGAAAACGTCTTAACCCGAACCATCTCCTTGGACGAGTGGGAACGACTCAGATGAATAGGCGCTTCCGACCCGCGAATGTCAGAGTGATCAACCGTGGCATTCGCAAGTGAAATGTCCGGTTCCATTCGTGCGCTACTCTCCAATCACCTGGACGGGGGCGACGTAGGGATGCGGCCTGAGCGCCGACTCAAGCTCGGAGTGGATGGCGACCCTCGGGCCGCCTGCTGGACAGCCCGCCGCAGCATCTAAGGAACGGCGAAATTTTGTCCCGACAATGGGGTCCACCTCACTCGGGCTCTTCGACTTGCAGAATACGGTTGGCACCGATATCTTTCAACGTCTGAGCCGCGCCATCCGGCCATTGTATGTCGATGGTGGCAGCCATGGTTTCCCG
>CAWEOG010000041.1:0-536197 GCA_963810595.1 Bryobacterales bacterium
GTAACACTCCCCGTAGCCTCTGGCCCCCGAACGGGTTCGCAGACCGAGACACGTGTATGCGCGCCTGGAGACAGGTTCGCGCACGGGGAAGGCGTCGAGCGCGGCCATTTCGAGTCGAGGATTAAGAGCAGCAGGCATAAAGAAACCACCTCAAGAAGCCAGCCGAAGGCACGAACTGGATCGGCCCGCTGACGGTGTTCCTATCGATGCGTCCGAACCCGGCGGTTGGTACTCCTGCCGGACTGCAACTGTGCGTCTGCAACGGGCCACAGGTGATCGTACCTCAGCCGGCGACGGGCGCGCACACGCCCTCGAAAACTCGCGACGAATCGAGGTCTCATTGGAACAGCCGGGGCGCAAAATCGTAGAGACACCGGCGCCACGTCAGCCACTCGTGGGCGGTGCCCGCCGATTCGAAAAAGACGTTGTGAATGCCGGCTCCGGTCAGCGCGTCGCTGAAATTCTTGGCGCCTTGTCCTTCGGCGGAGCCAATCCCCAGGAACAGTACCCTCACTTTCTTGTTGAATGCGGCCGGGTCTGCGAAGGCGCCACCGCAGGTGGTTTTCGGGTCGAACGTCCCACCCCTGCCGCCGCAGCTTCCGCTGAAGCCGCCGATATACGCAAACTTGTCCAGGTTTGCCAGGGCCGTCAGGAATGTCTGCATGCCTCCCATCGACAGCCCCGCCATGGCGCGATTCTCCCGGCCGGGACGCACCCGGTACGTCTTCTCGATCATGGGAATCAGATCGGTGAGCATCATCTCGGTGAATGTCGCCCCGGTGAAACCGGCCAGACCTCCGCGCCGGACTGGAGGGGCCGCTGCCCGCCCCCTTCGGCAGGTGGTGCGGCTGCTCTTGCCGGGGGCCGGAGTCCGCGGGACGTGAAGATTGTCCCATCCTCGCCCGGCTTGACAGCGTTGAGATTGTCCATGACGATGATCATCGGCTTGGCATTCTTCGCCGCGATCAGATTGTCCAGGATGAAATCCACGTGCCCTTGGGTGTGCCAACCCTGTTCGTTCTCTCCCCAGCCGTGGAGTAGATACAGAACGGGATAGCGCGCCTTCCCGGTGTCATAGTCCGGCGGCGTATAGACGTAGCAGCGGCGCCACGCGGCGGTGACTGTGGAGTAATACCACCGCTCGCTCACCTCACCGTGCGGAACGTCCTTGGCAGAGTAGAAGTCGGCATCCGGCGCGGGGATTTCGATCCCGCTGTTGTCCCATCCCGAGCCGAAGAAGGTTCGGGTCGCCGGGTCCGCGACAACCGCGCCATCCACCACGATGCTGTAGTAATGGAATCCAACTACCTGCGGCGGTATGGTGACCGTCCAGAGGCCGTCCGATCCGCGGGTCATCTCATGGATCCCGCCCAACCGCACCTGCACCTTCTGCGCTTCCGGCGCCGTCACACGGAAGGCCACGCGGCGATCCGGATAAATGCAGGGGTAGGGTGCGCCCGGAATATTGAGCGAGGAAGGCTTGCATTCGTCCGTGGCTTGTCCCCAACACAATCCGCAACCGAGCAGTGCCAACAAGAAGATTCTCATTACTCCTCTTTGTTAACTCAGACACCCCCGAAGCGGGTGTCTTGACGAGCTGGGCCGTCCCAGAGACGGCACGTCCAAGGGTCTAGGCGTCGCGCGGTGCGCGCCTTATGGGGTGATTCAGAAATGCCCGAATGCTGGATACTTCCACTCCCATTTGGAATGAGATCGACTTTGGCAAAGCTCTGACACTGAATTTTCCTCATTGTCGGTCATCGAGCCTACTGAGAAGGATTCTACTCCCGGAAGGGTCAAACCTGTTCTCCTCTCACTGGTCGATCCAGCGGCTTACCCATCGAGTTTATTCATCGCATTCCTTTGATGAGCTGACTCCTGCGATCACGAGCTCGACGAGGGCCTGACTCGTGGTCCCACTTCGCACTCCCGCCCCGGGCCGGACAGCCGGCCCGGGGTCGAGAGCCCAGTCGAAAGCGGTCTGCGGTCAGAACACGAACTTCAGCGCCATTTGCAGGTTGCGCATGTTGGTGCGCGTCCCGGTAATGCGGCCGAAACTGCTGCTGGCAATATTCGTGTTCGGCAGGCCCCAGTTTGGGTGGTTGGGGAAGTTGAACGCCTCGAAGCGGTACTCCAGCCGGTACCGCTCGGTGAAGTTGAAGTCCTTGTGGAGTGAGAAGTCCCACCCGATGATGCCGGGACCGATCAGCGTGTTCCGGCCGACGTTTCCGTGAGTTCCGAGCGCGTTGGGAACAAAGGCCAGGGTATTGAAGAAGAGCTGAGGGTCTTGCTGTCCGCGGGAAAGCGCCGGGTCGATCCCGGTGGCATCCGGCCGATCGAAGAAGGCGCCGGTATTCGAGTTGTCCAGGCCTTCCGTGACCGTGACGGGGAAACCGGTCTGCAGCGTCAGGATGGAGCCAAGCTGCCAGCCTCCCGCCACGACGTTTAGCGCCCTGTTCTGGATGTCGACCTTCTGGCCCTTGCCGATGGGAAGAGTCCACAGGCCGGAGGTAACGAAACGGTGAGCCACGTCGAAGCCTGAGAGTGCCCGCTCGCACTGCCGGCAATAACTGTTCTGGGGAAACAGCGTGTCGCCGCCCAGGTTTCGGATCGAGCTTGCGGTGTCGATCGATTTCGACCAGGTATAGCTCATCAGGAAAGTGACGCCCTGGCTCATCCGCTTGGTGAGCTTGACGGCAAGCGAGTTGTAGTTCCCTTTGCCGCCATTGTCCACCAACTGGATGCGGCCGAAGTTGGGGAACGGCGAGCGGTCGGGAATGGATCGGCCGTCCACGCGCGGGTCCACCGGTATCGCTTCGTTGACGGCGCGCAAGGATTCCAGCCGGCGGCTTTCACTGCCGAGGTAGCCGACCTCGAGCATGGTGTTGAAGGGTAGCTCACGCTCGACATTCAGCACATACTGCATCGTGTACGGTGTTCGCCGGTCGTACGGATTAGCGAAGGTGTAGGGCCTGGCGATCTGGGGGATCGCTCCAGCCAGGCCGGCGAAGGCGTTGTCCCAGGTCAGGTCAGGCGTCTGTGTGTTGGAATTGAAACGGGTACGGCCGGCCAGGTTGCGGGCCATGTCGAAGCGCGGATTGCCGGTGTCCTGGGAGTAGAACATTCCGGCGCCGGTGCGGATCACCCACTTGTCGGTTGGACTCCAGTTGATACCCAGGCGCGGCGCGAAGTCGTTCTTGTCGATCCCCACCAGACGATTGCCCAGGGCGCCGTCCTGGCGGACGTCGATGTCGGTCCAGCGCAGGCGGATACCGGCGTAGGGGTCGTTGCTCGGGGGCCCCTGCCGCTCAAAGTAAGGATACAGACTCCTGTCGGCCACGCTCATTGCCTGGATATCGTGTGGCACGACACCGTTGAACAACTTTCCGGTCTGGTCTTCCCAGGGCGGAGTCATCTCGTAGCGGAGGCCCAAGTTGACGGTCAAGTGTTGGGTGACTTTCCAACTGTCGTCCACATACAGGGCGAAACCAGTGGAGCGGAACTGCGCGTTCGCGATGGAAACGGCCGCTTCGGCCTGATAGGTCTGTCCTAGCAGGTAGTCCGCGAACGGGTCGCCGGAAGGGCCGCTGATGCCGAGGTTCTGGGTGGCGTTCACGGTGAAGGTGAACTGGCCACGGGCGAACTGGTTGCCCACCTGGTCGTAATGGTCGTTGCGGATCTCGCCACCGAAGCGGAACGAGTGTTTTCCGTGAATCCAGCTAAGGTTGTCGATGAACTGCAGCGACGAGTTGTTGTTCTCGTAGGGGCCCTCGGAATCGTTTCCAAACCCGCTATATACGCCCTGGAGCGAGACGTTCGGAATGCCCCACTGCACCGGCGGGCCCGGATCGAGGCCGGGGATGCCCAGTTCCTGGACCACGTTCCTGGTGAACGCCAGTTCGGTTCCGTTGGTGTTGTAGAACTTCGTGTAGCCGAAGCGGAATTCGTTTACGGTGGACGCGGAGAGAATGCGGGTGTTGGACACCATCACCTGCTTGAAATTGGTGACGATCTTGGTCCCGTTTTCCTTCAGCGCCTCGGTGGTCTGATCCTCGTCGCCCCAACTGTAACGGCCGGCCCACTGCGAGTTGGAGGACTCGATCACGTCGAACCGGCCGACGAACTGGTCGCGGTCGATGGGACGCCCCTGCGCCTCGACGAAGTTGTTCTTCAGCCCGGCGGCAGGCAGGTTGGGAACGGGCAGGAACTCCAGCAGCTTCTGGGAGGTCGCGTTTATGCGATTCGTCGGGATCGCGTTCCCGGGAAAAGCGGTTGCCACCAGTGTGCCGTTCACGTCGGTCCGACTGAGCGGGTCGAAAATGCCGTCCGGCAGGGAGGAGAAATCGCCGGTCTGCATGGCTGCGGAGGGCAGACTGTAAACCGACTGCACCTGACGCCGCTGCCGGAACCACTCGTAATTGACCATGAAGAAGAGACGGTCCTTGCCGTTGAGGATCTTCGGGATGCTGATGGGGCCGCCCAGGGTGAAACCGAACTGGTTCCACTTGAAAGGATCCTTGGGCGGGCGCGCCGAAGTGAACGCGTAGTTCTTGGCGTCGAGCCGGTCGTTGCGGAGGAAGTGAAACACGGTTCCGTGATACTCATTCGTACCGGGCTTCGTCGAAACATTGATCTGCGTGGCGCCCCGGCCAAACTCCGCCGGGTAGATGCCGGTTTGCACCTTAAACTCCTGCAGCGCGTCCACCGACGGCATCACCACGAAAGTGTTGAAGTTAGGGTCGGTATTCTCGACTCCGTCCAGGGTGTAGCGATTGAACTGGGCCCGCATGCCCGAGACGGAGATGCTCTCGTCAGCGCGGATGCCGCCCTGTCGCGAGCCTGCCTGGCCGGCCGAGGGGAAACCGAAGCTCACGTTGGGAGCCAGCGAGACCAACTGCAGGTAGTTGCGGCCGTTGAGCGGCAGCTCGAGAATCCTCTGGTTCTCGATTACGGTGCCCACGGTGGAGTTTTCGGTGGATAGCATGGCCGCGGAAGCCTTCACCTCCACGGTCTCATTTACCTGGCCGACCTGCATGGCGAAATCAACGCGCGCCACCTGCTGAACCTGCACCTCCACCCCGTTGTGGAAGGCAGTTCGGAAACCCGCGAGTTCTACTTTGACGTTGTAGGTGCCTGGTGGAAGGGACGGGAAGCTGTAGATGCCCGCCGAGTTGCTGGAACTGGTTCGGGTGGCATTGGTGGCTGCATTCGTCACGGTGACCTTAGCGCCGGAGACAATCGCGCCGCTGGCATCGGTTACCGTGCCGGTTATCTGGCCAAAAGTCTGCGCGTTCAACCCCGCACAAGCGGTGAGCGCAAAGATTAGGACAAGCCCTCTGAATATCATCGCATTCCCTCCTCTGATCCTTGGAATACTGATCCTTGGAATACTTTAGTTGGGCGGTATTGTACACCGAAACTCTCCGAAAGAGTACAGCTTTTTTGTATTTGTTTGAATTTGAGCAGACAAGGAGACGATTTCAGATTCAGGTTTGGATCTGCTTACCTGACTAACTGCCAGCGGCGAGGAAAGGATTCCTGACGACGGTCCCGTCCCATAACTGGCCATCGTTCAAATCCTCCGACCACAGTACCGCACAGCTCAGCTTGATCGCGCTTCGCACCACCATGGCGTCCCAGAATGCGATTTGCCCACCCTGGTGGATCTCGATCGCCGCCATGACGTCCTCAAAGCTCGGGCGGTGAATGGTCCACGCTCCAAGTCGCGCTATCTGCCGTGCGGCCGCAGCCGGCTGCATTCCGAGTTTCTTCGTGGCAGTCACGTAGAATTCCTGGAGCACCTGGATACTTGCACAGCCGCACCGTTCCTCCCACAGTCGTTCCAACAAATCAATGGCAAGCGTTCGCTTCGCGCCGGCCGTGCGATCGAAGGCGTAGATCAGCAGGTTGGTATCGACGAACTCCCTATCGCTCATGGATCGAGTCGCGGCTCCAGCGGATTTGGCCCTTGGTACCGAGGGGATAACCCCGGCGCAGGTCGGCCAACATCCCGCGTCGGGCTTCTGCATATCCTTCTTCGTCGACCAGGCGCCGCAGGGCCTCAGTCAGCATTGACGAAATTGAGGAGTCTTGTTTGGCAGCCGCCACCTTCAGCCGCCGCAGGAGATCTTCGGGCAAAGCGAGGGTGACGTTTCTTGTTTTCACAGTTTCAGTGTAGCACGTAAAAACGTGAACAGTGACCAGCGAGACTGACAGTCCCTTCGATTACGGTACCGTAGAGTCCGGAAACTCCGGACGTGTCGCGCACCAGTGGCTGAGTGGGCCATCCGCCGGCACGATGGTCACTGTCCGACCCTCGAACTTAGACGAATCAATACCGCTACCAAACTGGTCGTTCACTTCGGCGCTAACGGGGACGCGCAGTTCGGTGGCGAGTCTCCAAAGTGTTCGGTGCACCTTGCTTCCCCGCCCCAACTCGCAGTGCATGAACTGCACCGAGCCATACGGGCCGAAGATCGGCCGCAACCTTCCGAGGAGGTGGAGCAACTGCCAGTCGGAGCTGATATCAGACCGCTGGCGGGAGTCGGCATCGAGTTCACCACGGCCCCTCGAGCCACCCGCCGCCCCGGGAGCCCCGTGACCGTGAAAGCGCAGCAGGAACACGTTGCTCCACTGGCTGCGAATCATCTCGACCGCCTGCTCTACGCCCTTGCAGGCGCCGCCGATCAGCAAGGGATTGCTCGCGGCATGCCGGATGTCGCTCACTTCCATTTGGAATCGGGCCGGATTCCACACGTCGATGCAGTCGGCGATGGGAAGGTCCACCCCGGTTGCCAAGCGTCCCCAGGTTGCTTCATCCACGATGCCGGCCGGCTCGATCCCGCGCGGTCTTTGAAAGTCCTGGACGGCAGCTTCGGTAAGCGGACCGAACGTACCGTCCACCTGGAGCGTCGCCCCGGCGCGGTTCAACAGTTTCTGCAACACTCCGACGGTGGGGAGACGGTTCCCTCGCCGCAGATACGGATAGTTCATCGCCCGCCCCTCGCTCGATTATGCCCGCGGACACCAGTTCTTCCAGACAATCGTAGGATGGAGCGGGCCCGGTTTTCAATACCCCGCGTTAGCCCATTGGCCCTCACCAAAGCCCGGGCAGCAGCCGATAGCGCGTACGCCGGGCGTACTCTTCGTAACCGGGCAGTTCCCGGCGAAGGGTCCGGTCTTCCAACGCGGTGCGCCAGACGAACAGCGCTATGAGCAGACCGCTTATCGCCGACGCCCACACAGATCCCCAGAACAAAGGCGTGGCCGCGTACATTAAAATCGCGCCCACGTACATTGGATGACGAACCACCCGGTACGGTCCGGACGAGACCACGGTGTGGCCGCGGTCGGTCTGGATTCGCACGGAAGTCTCCGCGTGCCGGTTCACCGCCAGGGTCCAGGCGATCAGCGCCATGGCCGGAGCGAACAAAGCCGCTCCGACGTAGACCGTCTCAAAGGGCATGGACGACCAGTGGAATCGCACGGCGTCCAGCCCGGCCACCACGGGCTGCAGAAAGACGAGCGGGAAAAGCACGCCGAGGAAGAACTTGTCGAAGGGCTTGGTGTCGGCGCGGCGCCACTGGGAGCGCGCTTCCATCACCGGCGCATTGTAGCGGCGCACCACCAGGCCGATTGCCAACATTCCCACCACATACATGGCAACCGAGATCCAACCCCGGCTCCAATTCAAGCTGCCGGCGCCGCCGAATAGAGCGACGATCCACAGCACCGGGGACGCGGCCATGCGAATCGCCTTGCGTGCTGAAGCCCACCGCGCATCAGCCGCCTGCGCGTTCGCCGCCGTGGCGGAACCGCTTGGCATGTGCTGGTTCTCCTATTTTTGAACGGGCGCGAGCGCACCCGAAATCTCCGGCAGTGCAGGCCGTCTTTCCTATCATGATACCCGTTTGTCTGATCCTTCTCTTCGCATGTTTCGCGCCTGCCGCCGGAGCCCGCCTACCTGGCGCTGACTTCGAACCAGGGCGGCTTTCCTCGCAAAGGTTTCTGGCTCGCGGCCAAGCCCCAGACCACTCGGGAGTTCGTCACCGCGTACAAACGGCGTTTTCCCGAAGAGGCGCCCGCCATTGACGGGCTGCTTCGAGATGTATTCGGCGGGGACGCCCTTCCGGAAGGGCCGCCGATCCGTCTGCGCGCCGAATCCGTTCGCATCGGCAATTCGTTGTTCGACCAGTTTCGCGTGCTGCCGCAGCCGCTCAGCTTCGATCTGAACACCGCCTCGCGGACCGAGTTGTTCACGCTGCGCGGCATGAGAGACGAACTGGCCGCCCGGCTCGAATCAGCGGCGCCGTTCGCCACTGTCGACGATGTTCGGCGCGTACCGGGCGCCGGTGTCGCCGGTGACTGGCTGTTTGGCGGCAATCCGCTGCAGGCGATCCTGTTCCCGCTGCTGTTTTTCGGACTGCCGGGAGCCCTGTTCCGGCTGTGGCGCGAGCGTTCACCGGCTGCCGCGGGCCTCGTACTGTTTGCCTGGATGGCCGCCGCGGCGCCCGCCGCCGTGTCTTCCTGGCCCTGGGCGTAAATTCGTTTCACCGACTTTGATCGAGCGACGCCCGGAGTGCGTCCGCAAAGCCCTTGGCGTGCTCGCGGCTGCAGAAGTCCGTCGCCATTCCGGGAACCGGCGCCATATCGGCCTGCCGCTCGACGGGGCACTCCCGGGCGGTGCGGTTCCTATCGAACGGGATCTACCACCGTTCCTCTTCGCTCAGCAGAGCCAGCCGATTTACCGGCGTAGCCGGTGCTTCCGCGGCGCTCTCGAGCAGTCTCCGGTAATCTCCAAGCCATCGGCGCACCGTGCCGGGGTTGAAAAGACTGACGTTGTAATCGGCCTTCAGCAACAATCCGCCGGAGGTCTCCTCCACCTCGAACGACAAATCGGCCGCTGCGATGCCGGGATCGATGGACGTTTCCTCCACCGACAATCCGGGCAGCGAGGCCATCCGGTTCGGAAAATTCCGCAGTTGAAAGAGAACCTGAAAAACCGGCGGCCGGCTCAGATCCCGCTCCGGCCGCAGCCTCTCCACCAGCACCTCGAAAGGCACCGACTGGTGCGCCGCCGCCGCCACCGCGGCCTGCTTCACACGCTGCAAGAGATCACCGAAGGCGGCCTTGCCGTCGAACGCCACGCGCAGCGGCAGAGGGTTCATGAACAAGCCGATGAGGTTTTCGTCCTCCCGGCGCGGGCGGTTCGCAAAGGGCACGCCGATGCACAGATCGCTCATCCCGGTGTAGCGGTAGAGCAGTGCATAGAACGCCGCCGCCACGCTCATGAATAACGTTGCCTCGTGTTCCAGGCTGAGCCGGCGGACGCGGTCCGCCAACTCCTGGGAGATCGACGCGGTCTCGCGGCCGCCGGCAAACGTCTGGAACGCCGGACGCGGCCGGTCGGCCGGCAGCTCGACGTACGGGTTGCGTCCTTCGAGACTGCGCAGCCAGAACGCAATTTGAGAATCCAGCTTGCCGCTCCGCAAGCTTTCGTTCAGCTCGCGAACATGTTCGGAATAGGGTCGTCGTATTACCTCGAGAAGCGGAATCGAACCGGCGGCGTAAGCCCCATAAGCCAACTGCAGTTCTTCGAACAGGACGCCGTTCGACCATCCATCCGAGGCGATGTGGTGCATCACGATCACCAGCACGTGATCGTCGGCTGCCAGGCGCACCAGACGCAGCCGCAGCAGGATGTCCCGCGACAGATCGAAGCGGCGGGAGACTTCCCGGCGCACCAGGTTGCGCAGGCGTTCGTCCCGCTCCCGCTCAGGAGCGGCGCTGAAGTCGACCACCGGGATCTCCGCGAAATCGCCCGGCGGCCCGACCACTGCCTCGATGGTTTCCGAGTGCACGAAATGAGTTCGCAACGGCTCGTGGCGGGCAACCATCCACGCCGCGCTTTTGCGCAGCGCTTCGCGGTCGAGCGCGCCTCGCAGGCGCAAGGCCAGCGGCCGCGCCGACGGCGAACCATCCTTTTCGTACGCTTCCAGGAAAATGTGGCGCAATTGCTGTGGCGATGGCGCATATACCGGGCCGGCATTCACTTCCGCGCCGTCATCGGAAGGCCGCTGGCCCGATGTGCGCAGCCATTGGCTGAACTTCCTGACAGTAAGCAGATCGAAGAACTCCGCCATGCTGGGCGCCCGGCCAAAGTCTTCTTCGACGCGGGCGAACATGCGAACGGCGAGGATGGAATCTCCGCCGGCCTCGAGAAACGTTTCGTCCAGCCCGACGCTGTCGCGCCCCAACACTTCGCTCCACAGGGCTGCAACCCGGCGCTCGAGCTCGCCGCCCGCGGGAGGCGGCGCCGGTGGCGCGGGCGCCGCGGCCTCCGGCTGGTCCAGCCCCAGCCTGGCCGCCAGTCCGATGCGCTGCGGCTTGCCGGTTGGGCCCTTGGGTACTGCCTCCAGAAACACGATCGTTCTCGGCACCTTGAAATCGGCCAGGCGCGCGGCGGCGAACCGGCGCAATTCCAGATCGGTTGCCCGTGCCCCGGCGCGCAGCACCACCGCCGCGCCGACGTCTTCCCCCAGGCGTTGGTCAGGCAGCGCAAAAGCCACCGCCTGCGAAACCGCGGGATGCGAAAGCAACACTTCGTCCACTTCGCGGGGAGAGATCTTCTCGCCGCCGCGGTTGATGATTTCTTTGAGACGTCCGGTCAGGTGCAGGTAGCCGTCCTCATCCAGATGGCCCTGATCTCCGGTTCGGAACCACCCGTCCGTGAAGGCCCCCTGGTTGGCCTGTCGGGTTGTTGGCATACCCGGCGGTAACGTTTTCGCCGCGGATGACGACTTCGCCGGTGACACCCGCGGCAACCAGGCTGCCCGCCGCGTCCATGACAGCCACTTCCGGCCCCGCTGCCAGACCCACCGAGCCGGGCTTGCGCTGGAGTGGTGGAAGCGGGTTGCTGGCCATCTGGTGCGCCGCCTCGGTCATGCCATAGGCTTCCACCACCGGGGCGCGGAAGGTGCTCTCCAGTTGCTCCAGAATGCTGGGAGCCAGCGCGGCCGACGACGAGCGGATGAAGCGCAGCCGCGCGTTGGCCACCACAGCCTGGTTGCCGGCGGCGCGTTCCAGGATGGCCTGGTGCATGGTGGGCACCGCCGAATACCAGGTTGGTTCGAACTGCCGCAGCCAGCCGTAAAACTCGGTCGCAATAAAGCCCGGCGTGCACACCACTTCTGCGCCGGCGTAAATACTGCTGAGCAGCGCGCCCACCAGGCCGTGGATGTGGAACAGCGGCATGATGTTCAGGCAGCGGTCTTCCGGGGTCAGTCGAAGGGTTGAGGCGATGTTGCGCGCCGACGCGTGGAGATTGCCTCCGGTGAGCGGAACCATCTTCGGCCTCGAGGTGGTTCCCGAGGTGTGCAGTACCAAGGCCACGTCGCTGGCCGATGGCCATTCGACGGGCGCTTCCGGCGCGGCCGCCGTCTCGAGAGTGAACATCCCGGCACAGCCGCCCGCGGAACTATGGAGCCGCAGCACGGTTATCCCCAGCTCGCGCGCCACGTTGATGGCCGGTGAATCCCCCTCCGCTCCGACAATCAGTACCTTCGGATGCAGGTCTTCCAGGTAAAACCGGAATTCGCTCTCCCGATAGCGCGGATTCAGCGGGGCGCATGCCGCGCCCGAAGCTACGGCCAGAAAACAGGCGGCCATCTCCGGGCCGTCGGCGAGCACCACCGCCACCCGGTCGCGCGGCGAAGCGCCGGCGGCCCGAAGCTGGCGCACCGTGTTGACGACGTGATCGGACAATTGGCCGTATGTGCAAGGCTCTTTGCCGCTGGCGACCAAAGCCACGCCGGCGGGATTCATTCGGGCGCGATCTTCCAAGATGGCTTTGAGCGCCGACGTGGAACCCGACATTGCCGAAGACTCCTCCAAAGATCACCAAGGCCGTCCGATGATGACTTCATTCTCCCAAAACCGATCGGCGATTCCCGGCGTCCTGCCGGAAGCGCGTCCGCCGGCCGGGAATTTTCCCTCAAACCCAACGCTCCATGCCGTAAGATAGAAGGAATACTCGTTCGCCCACTTGTGGATGTGGATGCGCGGCTTCGGCCGTTGCTTGGGCCCGCCGGTGGTGGCGTATTGAACTGGAAGCGCCTGAAAAGTGTCGAAGAGTACCGGTCCGTCACGCGACATCGTTGCCGATTGCGGGCCAAACTGCCGTCTCGCCCGCAACCTGTTCCGAGAGACCTCTTCCCTCGCACGTGTCTGCGTTGTGCTCTTCCCGCTGGAACCGGCGAAAATAAAAACAAGGAAGGTCTCACATGATGAATGCCCCTAACACCGCCGCCGCCGATGCGTTCGAGCGGCTGCAATGCCAGTGGTGCCAGAGCATGAACGAGAAAACGGCGCTTTCCTGCCGCTCGTGCGGAGCGCCGCTCGACATCCGCAACCTGGTCAGCGAGTCGGGCTGGCGCGAGGCGCCGCGAATCAAGGACATGACCGAGATCCAATTCAGCTCCAGCACCTGCCAGGTGGAAGGAGAGATCGTGCCGGTGGCAGAAATCAACCTGGGCCCCGGGGATTCGGTCTACTTCGAGCACCACGTCATGCTGTGGAAAGACGAAACCGTTCCGCTGACCGTGCTGCAGTTGACCGGTGGGATCAAGCGCGCCCTGGCCGGCATGCCGTTCATCATCAGCGTCGCCAGCGGGCCGGGCCGCATCGCCTTTTCCCGCGACGCCACCGGCGAGCTGGTGGTGCTGCCGCTCCACCCCGGCATGGAGCTGGATGTGCGCGAGCACGCCTTCCTGCTGGCCTCGCACCAGATCAACTATTCCTACCTCCGAATCAAGGGGCTCACCAACATCCTCTTCGGCGGCCAGGGAATGTTCATGGACCGCTTCGTCACCACCAACACCCAGGGGATGCTCATTCTGCACGGTTACGGCAACGTCTTCGAGCGCACGCTGAAGGCCGGCGAGCAGCATCATGGTGGAGCCCGGCGCGTTCCTCTATAAAGACTCCAGCGTCGGCATGCAGGTGGAGTTTCAGAAGCTGACCTCGGGCTTGTTCGGCGGCACCAACATGAGCCTGGCCCGGCTTTCCGGTCCGGGCCGCGTCGGCATCCAGTCGATGTACGTGCACCACCACACGGATTGACGGACACAAGGAGGAGACCAGCCATGTTCTGCACAAACTGCGGTGCGCAAGTTCCCGACTCCGCCAATTTCTGCGTCATCTGCGGCAGCCAGGTAAGGCACCCTCAAGCGACGCAGGCTCCAGCGTGGCAGGCGAGCCAGCCGGCGGCGGCACCGGCAGCCGCCCGGCAGCCGCACAGGCCCCCGCAACCGCTCCGTCAAGCCATTGCCCCTGGTGCCGTTCGCCCGTCGACGCGTTCCAGCTGAGCTGCCCGGCCTGCGGCGCCACGCTCAACAAACCGATTGCCAGCAACCCGCTCCGGCTGGACCCAATTGCCGGGCCGGAAAGACATGGCCAAGCTGCAATTCGGCAATTCCGTCTGCCAGATCGAGGGTACCTTCGTCCCGGTGGCCGACATGAATCTCGCCGCCGGCGACAGCGTCTATTTCACGCACCACGTCCTGCTGTGGAAGGAGCCGCAGATCAACATCACCACCATGTCGCTGCGGGGCGGCTGGAAGCGTCTGTTCGCCGGGCTGCCGCTGGTGATGACCCAGGCCGCGGGCCCCGGCCGGATCGCCTTTTCGCACGATGCTCCCGGTGAGCTGATTGCCGTGCCCATTCACCCGGGACAATCCATCGACGTGCGCGAGCACCTGTTCCTGGCCGCCACCAGCAACGTCCCCTACGACTGGTTCTCCACCAACATCTGGTTCACCACCAAGAATGGCGACGAGAAGGAAACGCACTATCCCGTCGGTATGTTCATGGACCGCTTTTCGGCGGCACGGACGCCCGGGCTGTTACTGTTGCATGCCGCCGGCAACGTGTTTATCCGCGAGCTTGGCGCCGAGGCAACCATCCTGGTGAAGCCGACGTCGCTGATCTTCAAGGACCCGACCGTCCATATGCAACTGCACTTCGAGCACCCCCGCGCCACTTACAGCATTTGGGGTTCGTGGAGCAATCAAGCTACATGTGGCTGCGTTTGACCGGGCCCGGGACGCGTGGCCGTCAACTCGGTGTTCGAGCGGCTGGAAGGCGAATCGCGGTACATGACCAATTACTCGTCACGCTACCGAGCGGCATTGGTAGCATGACTCCGGCGTCCGCGGGTGGCGGCCAGGATGATGGCCGCCGTCCACGCGGCGCCGGCCGCATAGCCGCCCAGCACGTCGCTGGGGTAGTGCACGCCCAGATAGATGCGTGAAAACCCGATCAGAAGGAACATCGCGGCCGCCACCGTCCAGACAGCGATGCGTCCCGCCAGCGGCCCGATGCGGCGGGTGAGCAGGTAAGCCAGCACCGAATAGAAGCACACTGCCGTCAGCGCGTGTCCGCTCGGAAAGCTGAACGAATCGGGCGCGGGGTACCCGAAAAACGGTTGTGGGCGCGGTCGTTGGAAGCCGATCTTAAGGACTTCGCTCAGGATCTCCGAGCCGATCACCGCCGCCACGACGGTCACGGCATCACGGCGCCGGTGCAGAAGCAAAAACGCAAGCGCGGCCAACGCCGTGAGAATTCCGATGCCGGGAAAGCCGCCGGAGCTGCTGGCGAGGATCATCAGCTTGGTAAGCGCCGGGCCCGACGCCCGGTGGACCGCGGCCCTGACGGACTCGTCGAACCGAACGGTATGGTTTTCGACCACCTCCCGGCCGAGCCAGGCGAAAGCGAGGGTGAATAATAGAAGGCCAGCCAGGGCTGCGCGCGGCTTAGGAATGGGTGAATGGGTCACGACGTTGACTGCACCGCCGGGAGCGTGGGCGGTCCCCCTCAATCATACCCAGATGCACCAATCGCTCTGGACTCGTGATAAATTCAAACATCGGATTGTACGAGATGGACGGACTCAGGCGACTCCGACAAGAAAGGCATACAGCTATGAGGTTCCTTGTTTTCTTTCTGGCGCTCTCGACGCTGCTGGCGCAGCATCCACCGGCGTCCGCCGGCGACGACATCCGCGGGTACAACGATACGCCGCAATTGCCGGGGCAGAAATGGAAGGTGCACGACATGGCGCGTCCGCGCCCGGTGAAAGTCTCGCCCGGGATGCCCCTGCTGAAGGAGGCGCCGCCCTCCGACGCCATCGTCCTGTTCGACGGCAAGGACCTTTCGCAGTGGGTCACCATCGGCCGTAACGGCCAGGTGAGCAGCCCAAGTGGAAGGTGGAGAACGGCACATCGCGATCGTGCCGCGAACGGGCCGGCTGGTCACCAGGCAGAAGTTCGGCGATTGCCAGCTTCACGTCGAGTGGATGATCCCCGAGAGCGACACCGGCTCGGGGCAGGGCCTCGGAAACAGCGGCGTGGAACTGATGACGCGGTACGAAATCCAGGTGCTCGAATCCAACCAGAACCTGACTTACGCCGACGGGGGCGCCGGAGCAATCTACGGTGTCTGGCCGCCGCTGGTCAATCCGGCGCGTCCTAAGGGCGAATGGAACGTTTACGACATCTTCTTTGAGGCGCCGCACTTTGACGGTGACAAGCTGGTGAAGCCCGCCTACGCCACGGTGGTCTTCAACGGCGTGCTGGTGCAGAACCACAAGAACTTTCTCGGCACGACCATCTGGCGGCAAGTGGCCACCTACAAACCGCACCCACCCGAAGAACCCCTGAGCCTGCAAGACCACAATCAGCCGGTGCGTTATCGCAATATCTGGATACGCAGGCTGGGTCAATGAAGAGCCGGCCGGTGCGAAAATGAACTCGGGGAGGAATCCGCATGGCCAGGAAAACCATTCTCATGCTGGTGGGCGACTACGTCGAGGATTACGAAGTGATGGTGCCGTTCCAGGCGCTTCTCATGGTGGGCCACGACGTGCACGCCGTGTGCCCGGGCAAGCGCAAGGGCGAGGTCGTCCGCACCGCCATCCACGACTTCGAGGGAGATCAAACCTATAGCGAGAAGCGCGGGCACAATTTCACGCTGAACGCCGATTTCGACCAGGTGCGTGTCGAAAATTACGACGCGCTGGTGATCCCCGGCGGCCGCGCGCCGGAGTACCTGAGGCTCAACCCCCGCGTGGTCGAAATCGTCCGACACTTCGCCGGCGCCGGCAAGCCCATCGCCTCCATCTGTCATGGCGCCCAGGTACTGGCCGCGGCGGAGGTTCTGGGGGGCCGGTCGTGCAGTTGTTATCCCGCCGTCTCGCCCGAAGTCACCAAGGGCGGCGGCAGCTACGTCGATCTTCAGATGGACGAGGCTTACGTGGATGGAAACCTGGTAAGCGCACCCGCCTGGCCGGCGCATCCCGCGTTCGTCAGAAAATTCCTGGAGGTCCTCGGCTCGAAGATCGAGCCGTGACCTTACCGTAGTGCGCTAATGACTTTTGCCACGGGTTAGCGCCGAAATACCAGCGGATTCAAGTCGCTTGCCGCCAAATCGCCAGGCTTCAGGCCCGGCAGCCACCTTAGAAGATCGCGCTGCCGGTTGAAATTATCGGGTTCCGTCACCCTGGCGCCATCGGCGTACCAGATCACCGTCATCACTTCGCGCGTGCGATCCGTAGCATTGGCGGGAGCGCCGTGCAGAGTCCATCCATAGTGAAACGTCGCATCACCCGCCGTCATCGCCACCCCGACCGCGATTTCGTAGCCGCGGCTCCGGATGTACTCCTCGAACTTCTGCTCCGAGTCGTCGCTGATCGGCATGTCTCCCAGATAGCCGTCGCGGTGCGATCCGGAGGCAAAACGCATCACTCCCATTTCGGGGGATAGATCCACCATCGGCATCCACATGGTTATAGTGTTGTCTGTGTCCAGCGGCCAGTAGTGCTGGTCCTGGTGCCAGGGGGTGATTCCGCCCCCCGGTTCCTTCAACAGGGCCTGGTCGTGATAGACGCGGACCCCCGCCACGCCGAGCAGATCGGCCGCGATGCGGCCAAACCGGCCCGCCAGGACGAAGCGGCGCACACCTTCGTCCTTCGGCCACAGGTTCATTCCCTTCAGGAAAGCTTTGCCATAGGTGTCACGGCTCTCCAGCGGAGTCCGTTCCCCCCCGAACCGCTCCTGGGCCGCCAGGATGGCGCCCCGGTACGCTGCCGCTTCTTCCGGCGAGGCGACGCCCCGCAGCAGGATGTGTCCTTTGCGCTGGAAACCGGCCGCCTGCTCCGCCGAGACATGATAATTCGCGGTAAGTTCCGGCAGCATCGTGCCGCTCATTCGCCGATCTCCTCTCGGTGGAACACCCCCGCTCCCGGCGCGGCCTCAACCGGGTAGATCTCGGCATCGAGTTGTGTCGCACCCCGATAGGCGTCCAGAACGGCGGCGCGGAAGGCATCGGTTTGCGCGGCTTCCACCAGCGCCACCATGCAACCGCCGAATCCGGCGCCCGCCTGGCGCGCGCCGATCGCACCCGGCGCGGAGAGCATCGCTTGCATCATGGCCTCCATCGCCGGCGAGCAGATCTCGTAAAGGTCCCTGGCGCCCGCAAACGATTCCGCCGAGAGCCGCGCCACCGCCGGCCGGTCGCCCGCCGTGAGCGCCCGCGCCAGTGACTCGCACCGCGCGCTCTCGGCGACGATGAATTCGCATCGCCGAGCGGTCCGCTCCGGAAGTTCGTGGCGTCTCGCCGCCAGCATCTCGGGCGTCACCTCCCGCAGAGCGCTCACGCCCAACGCCGCGGCGCCCCGCTCGCACTCGGCCCTGCGCTGGGCATATTCGCCGCCCGTCAGCCGGCGGGGGCTCATCGTGTTGCACACCACCACACGAATCCCCCCGGCAATCCATACCGGGCGGGTGGTCAAGTCGCGGCAGTCAAGCAGCAGCGCACACCCCTGGCGCCCCAGGCACGACGAATACTGATCCAGAATCCCGCACTTCACGCCCACAAACTCGTTCTCGGCCTTCTGGCACAACAACGCCATACGTTCCGGCGCCAGTTGCCAGCCGCCCAACCCCGCGAACATCGTGGCCACGGCGCACTCGAGCGCCGCCGACGAACTCAAACCGGCCGCCACCGGAACGCTGCTGTGGATCATCGCGTCACAGCCCGCGAGCGCGAGACCCTCGTTTTGCAAGGTCGCGGCGACACCCCGCACATAGTTGCGCCACCTCGATTCGGAAACCGGCTGAATCGCATCCAGCCGGAACTCGTCCTCCGCGTCCAGGTTCATCGAATACACGCGCACGGTTCCGTCGTCCCGGCGCCGCCCGGCAATCCACGTATCCCGGCTGAGCGGCAGCGTCAGCACGAAGCCCAGATTGTAGTCGGTGTGGCTGCCCATCAGATCGACGCGGCCCGGGGCGCGCGCCCACACTTCGGGCTCGCCCTCGAACTTCTCGCGGAAGCCGGCCGCGACGCCCTCCGCGCGCGCCTGCGAATCCACCGCCCACTCAGCCAGTTGTTTCGTCGAAAGCATCCAGCATCGCCTCCACGTTCCGTGCCGGAATGTCGGATTGCATCCGGTGCGAGGGCCCCAGCAGCAGCCCCGTCCCTTCCGGCGCCAGCTCACGCACGCACGCCCTGGTGGCGGCGCGCACTTCCTCCACCGTACCGCCCGGCAGCACGCCCTGGGTCGAAATCCCCCCGTAGAAACTCAGCTTCGCCCCGTACTCTTTGCGGAGCCAGGCGTGGTCCAGCACCTCCGGCTGCACCGGGTTCAAAGTGGTCAACCCGATCTCAACCAGATCCGGCAGAATCGCCCGAATGTCGCCGTCGGAATGCAGAATCACAGGAAGCCCCGCGTCCACGAAGACCGCGAACAGCCTTGCTAACCGCGGTTTGATCAGCCTTCGCCACAGCCGCGGGGAAAACAGCATGGCGCGCTGCGCGCCGTAGTCGTCGCCGAAATATCCCCCGGCGACGCCGGCGGCGACGAATCGCCGGCACAGAATCAACTGAATCTCCAGGATACGGTCCAATAGCTCCTCCACCCACCCGGTGCGCTCCAACATATCCATCAGCAGGACATCAAAACCGCGCAGCGCCCACGCCCGTTCAAACAGGCAGATTCCGAGATTGGGCGCGATGAAGTTGTCCGCGCCGTGGCGCAGAATCGTCCGCTTGGCCGTCGTGAGAAGCGCGGCGACGTTTGGATCGGGCCAGGGGTAGCGATCGAGGTCAAGCGAGTCTTTCAGGGGAGCGAAAGCGTGCCAGTAGCCCTCGGTGCGGGTATCCCACCCCGCGCCCCACCAGTCGAATTCGATCGACCCGTCCGCATTGGTGCTGCGTGTGTGATCGATGTCCACTCGCAACAGGTGATTCCCCAAGCGCTCCGGCAGCTCCGCCTCGGCGATTCCGAAATGCGCGGACAGCATCCGGCCCATGGCCCGCGTGTAGTTCGACTGTGTGGGGAGCCGGTCAACCGGTTCGCGCCGCAGAGCGCGCAGCAGGCGCTCCCGCTTGGATGATTCAGAGGCCATAGCTCGATCTGTCGAATTCGGCGCCATGTTGAGCCATCATCTCGTCGACCAGGTCCGTTTCGTGCGTGGCCAGGGAATCGAGCTCGCGCTCGATTCGATCCAGCCACTGCGCTTCCCTGGCCCGCAGCGTCAACTGGCCGCGTTGCATGCCGGCGCGCAGGACTCCGATAGCGGCCTGGCCCGCTGCGATGGTCTGGTTGTAAAAACCCTTCTCGGAGGCAATCGCGCGAGCGATGCACATGGTCGCCTCCGGGGAAAGTACGGCGGCTTGCGGACTGAGCCATTCATCGGACTCGGTGAGCCAGTCGCGCAGCCGGAGAGCGTCGCCCTTGTCGGAGGCGACATTCATCAGCCGGCAGTCATACGCCAGAATCTCGGCGAAAACTTCGGGTGCGTTGCCCGACAGCAAACGCACGTTTTGCACCGATTCGTTGCTCCACAAGTCGCACATTGCGGCAGCGATATTGCCGATCGGGCTGAAGTGCGCGCAGGCAGCCGACTTGCCCTCCATGGAAATGGGGCAGCCGGTGATGGCTTTGATGATGGGCCCTTCGTAGGCGCAGTCCTTCGATGGTCCCACCGCTCCGTGCTCGAAGGCAGCCAGGCTGCGCACGGCGCTCATCGCCCGCACTACCGCCGCAAGCGCCTCCGGCAACATGTGCTGGTTTGCCAGTTGCATTGCCGTGTTGGCAAACCCGCAGGCGCTGTCTCCGGCCGGAATCGAACCGCCGTTTTGCGCGCACATAGCCGAGATCTGGTCCCAAAGCCACGAGGTGTCGCGCGGTGCCAGTACGGCCAGCGCGAAAACGATAGCCCGGATGTCGCCGTACATCAGGCCGGGGTCGTGCAGCTCCTTTCCGCCGATCGATTCGATCGAAACCAGATGAGCGCCGGCTTCAATGCACAGTTCGAACGAGTGCTTCAGTGTTTCCCAGGGGACGCCACTACGGAGCGACGGCGGCTTGCCCTGGTCGCGAATGTCGGTGGGAGTGACGCGTAAGGCACAGCGCAGGCCGTGCTTCTCGTGCGCCCGGCGCAGGTGGCTCTCGAGCAGGCGCGTCAGCTCGGCCCCCCACTCCGGGGTCTGAGTCATGGCGGGCAGCAGTTCAAATTCCAGAACGAGTCCCGGAACCCGCAGGTCGATGGCGCGCTCCAGAGTTTTGGTTGCCATCTCCTCGTAGTGGGCCAGCACCTGGCTCCAGGTGGCCTGTTCCACACTGATTGCGGGCAGAGTGAAGTTCACTTCCGGAAAAACATGTCCGGCGCCGATGGTCAGGTCAAAGCCGCACCGCAGCGGTTTCTTGCAGCGTCCGAACACCAGCTCCGAGACACTCTGGCAGGCCAGCTCCAGTCCCGCTTCAGTGAGCATGGTACCCCGCCATGAGATTGCGGGCCAACGCCACCACCCCGCTGGCGCTCTCGCAGTATCCGTCGGCCCCGATCTGTTCGGAATACTGGCGCGTCACCGGCGCGCCGCCAACCATCACCTTCACGCGATCGCGTAAGCCGGCCGCGCTCAGGGCAGCTATCGTCAGCTTCATCGATGGCATCGTGACGGTCAACAACGCGGATAGGGCGACGATATCGGCGTTGTTCGCTTGTGCGGCCTGGATGAATCGCTCCGGTTTGACGTCGGCGCCGAGGTCGGTTACTTCGAACCCGCCGCCCTGGAGCATCGAGGCAATCAGGTTCTTCCCGATGTCGTGCAAATCCCCAGCCACCGTGCCGATCACCACACGCCCGGCCGGCTGCGCTCCGCTGGCCGCCAGCAACGGGCGCAACAGATCGATGGCGCCGCGCATGGCCCGTCCGGCCAGCAGCAATTCCGGCACGAAGTATTCCTGCTCTTCGAAAAGCCTTCCAACTTCATCCATTGCCGGAATCATCGTGGTCTGCACCAAGTCCATGGGATCGGCGTGTGCCGCCAGCGCCTCGCGCGTGTGGGCGACGGCCGCCTTGTCGTCCCCGTTCAGGATTGCGCCATAAAGTGGTTTGAAACAGCTCATGGGAGTTACCAGAAAATCAAATTCAAAACGACGAAAACAGCGGCCACCAGCGCCGCCGCGAAAATGGGCCGGCGATACAAGGGAACAGCCTCCTCGGACGGCATTGATGTCAACCCGTATACCAGGTTCCGCAGTTCCGAAACCGGTTTGGGAGTGGTCACCAGGCTTACCAGAACCGTCACCAGAACGCACACCAGCCACGACCAGATGAACCGGTACAGGTTCTCGGCCATCGGCTTGGCGTCGGGAGAAAAGGCCAGAATCGCCAGCGCCGCGGGTTGGAATTTCACCCACACAAACAGCAGGATGGACGATGCGGTTCCGGCAAACAGACCCCAGAATCCACCGGCGGGCGTGGCGCGTTTCCACATCATGCCCAGGATCACCGTGCCAAACAGGGGAATGATGAAGAAGCCAAACAACGCCTGGACGTAATCCATGATGCTGGCGAATTGCATCACCAGGTACGCGGCGCCAATGCTGGCCGTCAGGCCGACCACGGTGCACCAGCGCCCGATGCTGAGGCATTTCGCGTCGTCGGCCGCCCGGTTGAACAGGGGGCGATGAATGTCGTAGGTCCACACCGTGGCGAATGCGCTGATGTTTCCCGCCATGCCGGACATGAAGCCGGCGATGAGGGCGGTGACTCCGATGCCCAGAAAGCCCGGGCCGAGGTACCGCTCCATCATCAGCGGCATCACCTCGTTGTAGCTGTGGCCGCCGGTTGCCAGTGCCTGCGTTTCGCCGGTCAGCGTCATCGGAAGCACCGCCAACCCCAGCAGGCCGGGCAGGATGACGATGGCCGGCAACAGCATCTTGAATGCGGCGCCGATCGTGGTGGCAATCTTCGCCGACCTCAAATCGCGCGCCGCCATCACCCGCTGCACCACCAGAAAATCGGTGGTCCAGTAGCCGAACGCGCCGATAAATCCCAGGCCGAACACGATCCCGGTCCAATGCACACCCATCGGGTTGTCCGCCGCCGCGCCCATATTCCGCCACATGTGCGTGTAGTCCTGCAAAGGGGCCCGCGCCGCGATGCGAGCCAGCATGCCGTTCCAGCCGCCTGTTTCAATCAGGCCGAAAATGGGGATGGAGATGGTTCCAACCCAGATGAGAACGAATTGAACCACCTCGTTCACGATGGCCGAGAGCAGGCCTCCGAGTGCGACGTACACCCCCACGGTGGCGGTGGAAACCAGAATGCTAAAGTTGATGTCCCAACCCAGAATCACCTTCATCACCAGGGCCATCGAGTACATGTTGATCCCGCTCATCAGCACCGTCATGGCCGCGAAGGAGAAAGCGGAAAGCTGCCGGGTTCCCTCGCCGAAGCGAAGCTTCAGGTATCCCGGCACCGAGTGCGCTTTGGATACGTAATAGAAGGGAATCATGACGATGCCGAGAAACAGCATCGCCGGCACCGCGCCAATCCAATACCAGTGCGCGGCCAGCATGCCGTACTGATACGCCGAAGCCGACCAGCCCAGCAGTTCCAGCGTGCCCAGGTTGGCGGCGACGAAACTCAGGCCGGCCACCCACGCACCCACGCCCTTGCCCGCGAAGAAGAAATCCTTACTGGCCCGGACGCGGCGCTTCAGGTACACGCCCACTCCCAGAACCAACGCGAAGTACAGGCAGATGACGAAAAGATCGGCGGGGGCCAGGGTCAGCAGACGGGATGCCCTGCCAGTTTGAGCGGCAGTCAGAGGGGCCGAAGCGGCAGCGCCGGCGGCGAGCACACGGGCGGCCTTCCAGGCGATTCCCGGGCGAACGGGTGGGGAGGAAGTCAAAGCCGCTCTCCAGCAGTTTAGAAAACGTTTTCCAAAAGGAAACCTATCATTTATAGAGCCACCAGTCAATAGTAATCTTCCTCTGGGAAAACGATTGCCCGACTCCGGTTCCTGTGATAAGTTGAGGAAGACAGATGGGAATCCGCGAGGTAGCAGAGCGGGCCGGCGTCTCCATAGCGACAGTATCGCGCACCGTCAATGGTGTGCGTGCGGTTCGTCCCGACATTGCCGCCAAGGTGTGGCGAGCCATCGAGGAGGTCGGCTACGTCCCCAACACGCAGGCGCGCGCACTGGTTTCTGGCCACAGCCGGATCCTCGGACTGATTGTCTCCGACATCACCAACCCGTTCTTCCCCGAGTTGATCCACGGCTTCGAGCAGGTGGCTGTTCGAGCGGGCTTCGAAGTTCTGCTGGCCTCCACCGGCTACGATCCCGCTTTGATGGCCAACACGGTGCGCCGCATGATCGAGCGCAAGGTGGAAGGCGTGGCCGTCATGACGTCGGAGATGGACCCCTCCCTGCTCGGGCAACTGACGGACCGGCACATCCCCCTGGCGTTCGTCGACGTGGGCACGCCGGCGCCCCACGTCAGCAACATCTGTGTGAACTACCAAAGCGGAGTGCGCCAGGCGGTGGAGCACCTGCGCCGGCTGGGACATCGCCGCCTGGCTTTCATCAGCGGCCCGCTCACTTTGAAATCCGCCCGTCTCCGGAGCGAAGCGTTTCTGGAATGCTTCACCGAATCGCAGAGGGACGCCGAACATCCGCTGATCGTGAAGGGCGACCACACGCTGGATGGCGGGTTCCATGCGGTACAGGAACTGCTCAGCGCGCCTGACAGGCCGACGGCGGTGATCTGCTCGAACGATTTGACGGCCATCGGCGTTTTGCGCGGATTGGATGCGGAAGGCTTGCGCACGCCGCGCGACATGTCGGTGATCGGTTTCGACGACATCAACATGGCGCAATTTACGCTGCCGCCCCTAACCACAATCCGGCTATCGCGGCAAGACCTGGCCCACCAGGCCTTCGGGGCCCTGATTGCGGATATCGAGAGCGCCGCCGCCTCCGAAGGTGCGACCTACCCACTCGATACCCGTCTGATCGTGCGCGGCTCCACGGCGGCCCCACACCCGGAAAGAGAAATCGCCGCAACCGCCAACAGCCATCATCTGGTGTAACTGGCTATGCGCGAGCGGGCTGCGGACGGTTGAGTGTAAGCGTGCCGGCGCCGCACGCTACCACAAAACCCGAGTGCGCTGCACTACCGGGAATTTCAGCATCATCCCGCGAAGCAACGGCTCGAAGTGGAGCAATCTTCTTTCTATGGTAGATTTGACTGCCGCAGTGCCCGACGGAACTCCCGGAAGACCTGATCGAATGATGGGAGCACGGCCATCTGGTTTGCAAGGCGTGCATTCCACAGCGCCCTCAGACGCGCTTCTTTCGCACAGATCGCCTCCTGGATTCCTGTGGCGTCCTGGTTGCGGAAAGCGAGTTTCTGGGTGATGGCCGGCACCAGCCGGGAGAGATCCAAACCTTAGTTAGAGACGAGATGCCAAAGATCATAAAGATCGCGCGGCTCGCTCCGGGCGCGACCCGCAAGAGCCATAACTTTCTCGCTGGCGGTCTCGGCAAGCGTGTACGCGAGGACGACTCGGCCTTCGGGCAGGTCCGAAAACTCCTCGTACGCTCGGAGCACAGGGCGCATCTGAGCGGGAAGACAAGCAGCTCGCGTATCGTGACATCCACTTTGACGCTGCCGCCGGAGGGCAAAGGTCCCACATACTGCAAATAGAACGTATGACTGTTGGCGTGCGAGTGACGATCCTCTCGGTCGAAAGCGAATTCAACGCCGCTGTTTTTGCGAACGGCATCGTAGACCGGCTCCAATCGCTGGCGGATGTCTTCAAAGGGCATTCTCGCGAGCAGCGTGAAATCCAGATCTTCGGAAAACCGATAGTCGCCAAAGTAACAGCGCTTGAGCGCTGTGCCTCCTTTGAAGGCAAGGCTCGGCTGGAGATCGCTCTGAGCCAGTTCGGCAAGGAACCAAGCCAGGCAGTAGTCGCGTTCGAGCGCGCTCTCTGGAATGCGACGGCCGCCGGCCTTTGCAAGGCGGTTGGCAAGCAGAGAGATATTGCGCTGCGGGATCAATTCAGGTGCTCCGGGCTGCTTCGAGTTCGTCGCGTGATACGTTCACGTGGAGGCGCCAGCCGGAAACGTGCGGGCCTTGGGCCGGCAGCATCGGGTCGAGCACGGCGTACGTGGCGGTGAGGGAACGTCGGAGTCGGTCCAGTTGGTCGGGTGCTGCGATCTGATACAGATCAAGCAGGTAACCGAGCCGCCGGACGACGGCGCCGTTCCGAAGGCGGAGGGCGTAGTCGATCAGCCGCGCCGGCGTCACGTCCTGGCGCCGCATCCAGAGGCCTTTTGCGACCTCGGTGATGCCGCCACAATACAACGGGAGGCGCAAGCCGTCAATCACCGTGCGCTCCATGTCGCTCACTTTGACGGACTCCTGCTTCGAGACCCAGTGTTCCGTTATGCCAAAAACATCCTTTTGACGAATGAGAACAAACCGGAACTCGGTACCATGAATGGTCCTGTTTCGAAGCCTCTTTGTTGCGCTGGTGAAGATCACGAACTGGGGCTGCGTGACCATTCGGTGTAACTCCATGGCGGAGGCGTGTGAAATGAAGTATTCGGCGCCAGTCACCAGTTGTCGGGCGACAATATACGGATTACCGGCGAATTCCGTCGCACGGCCGAGCTCCGGCGGAACAAGCACAAAGAGGCCCGGCTCCAACCTGGACACGACGCCGCGGGCGACGGCATGCCGGATCAGACTCCGTGCCGACACCGGTGGCAGACCCGTGATGCTCTCGACATCGGCATGGGTGAAGGTCGTCTGGCCACTCTCATAAAGAGCGGTCATCAGTTGGGCGGTCCGGGTGCCAACCGTCTTCGACGGCGTGGGGGATTCGGCACTCTGAATCTGGCGTCGCATAGGATAACCCGCCTTCTCTACCATAGTAATGGTTTGTGTTCATTTCGTGCAATGTCATGGCACGAACTGTGCATCAGCCATAACGCCTGGGCCCGGAGAAACTTCGAGGAGGTTGAGAGAGCGGAGCTCCATCAAACCACCCAGGCTGCCGCATGCCAGGTCGCCGTAGACGCTGCGGTTCGGGCAAGTACAGTTGGGGAGCAGGTTGATCGAACTGCGTTAAAACGAACAGACGCGGTTACCGATGAGTCAGATCACGTTTTCCATTCCCGATGAGATCCTACTTGCCTTGAAAACGACGCCGGAGGCTCTTGCGGCTACGATTCGTCTAGCCGAGGCCTTCAAGTTGTACGAGATGGGCCAGCTTTCGGCGGGCGCAGCCGCCCAGCTTGCTGGCGTACCAAAGCCATATTTCCTCAGCCACCTGGCGGACTATGGCGCGGATACATTCGACATCGGCGAAGAGAATTTGATTCACGACCTCAAGAACGCATGAGATCCCGCGACAGACTCATCAGAGCAGAGCGTCCCACGCCGAGATGCTTCGTCGTACGCAGGCGAGTCGCTGAAGATCGAACGTACGTGTGCCGTCACCGGACTCAGCCGCAAGCACCCCGAGCGTTGCTCAACCGGGAGTTACAGCATTGCCCCGCGAACCAACGGTTCGAAGGGTCGTCCTATGAGTTGCCGTAGTCGTGCAAACGCGCGGCTACGGAAAACCGCCCCCAACAAAATAGGTCCGAAGGACCGTGTCACCGAATGGCGCCCCCGATCAACTGTGGTCCACCCACCACCCTCTTTAGTGAATCGCTCTCGTTGGATCTTCAGAGCTGAGCCACGACTGGGAAGGAGCAGGTCCGCACAGGAATGATGGAGGCAGTGCGTTGGCCAGGCCGCCTCCCTCGCGGTCGGCGCTCCGGGGCGCGCTGCGGCCCCGAAAGGGGCGTCGACAGATGGAGCATGGACGATTATTTCGGATTTGCTCCAATGGGCCATAATTGCCCCTAGCAATCCTGCTTCCGCGCAATGCACCACCGGCCCCGAATCGAGGCCACCGTCAGAGACTCGTGTTCAGCCCGAGCCGATACATCAGAGCCCTCTCGGAATGAAACGAAGACGGTCAATTGCCATCCGCGCACTTCGGTATTCTCGGGGGGAACCCAGTTCAAAGCGTACGAGAACCTCGTCGAACTTCTCAATCACCGGGTGCGCCGGCACGGAAAAGCTTACAGTTTGTTCACTGGGCGCACCAGTGTCCGTGGGTCTCCGGCTTGAGTGGGTGTTTACTGGCGCTCTGCCCAATGACTGACTCGGATGTCCCGGCATAGTGGTATTAACCAGGATCAGTTCGAGCGAAATGGTTCCCGGATAAAGATCCCTGTTTGTGAAAGTCACCTGAATTGCCCGACAGCAACTCAAGTCGATTAACGACGCCAAATTCTGGCGCGCCTCCATCGACAACGGTGTCATGTCGGTCGTCATAAAGGATGTTGCCTCCGGATCGCCGCGAGACTCAAAGGAATTGGCCGGCAATCCTCCATCCGATGTTCTGAAAAACGAGTATGCCCCAAGGAACGGGATTGTTAAAGGTCTGCTTTTTTGCCTATACCCGCGTGTTGCAAAGACCCGACGTTCAGGCAACGGCGGAGCAACCAGCGTAACGGAATGCTTCACTTTTCGCCAGAGAATCACCCCGGGATACGATCCACCAATCGCGACCGGACCCGCATCTCTCTTCGAGCGGCTGCCGGGCGTCCGCGCGTCTGCGGCCGGCGACGCCGCCTCATCTCCGAAGAGCTCGTCAAGTGCCGAATATACGGCTTGAGTCAGTCCTGTTGCAGTCTCCTTCCCATCGCCGTCATTGCCCCGGTGTAGGGCCGTATTGGCCAAAAAGGCGCTCAAGACTGCACGAGCACGTTGGAGATATCCTTGCTGGGTTGACTGAAAGTCCTCATCTCCTGCCAGCCGCTCTTGGGACGACAACCGCTGCGTTAGCCGTTGGTGACCACCGGCTCCGCTTTCAACCGACAGGTAAGGTATCAATCCGGCCGCGGTGAAGGCTACGGCGAGCCCAACCGCTGAAAACCACTGAAGGGCGTGTGACGCGAAAGTGCGAGACCGGAATTTGTCCGATGCGACGGCTGATTTGTAGAACCACGTGATCAAGACAACACCTGCGGCCAGCACCCCCGCGGCCAGGCGGGGCCGTCCGGAAATAGCAGACACAATCGCGAACTGTGCACAGAATGCGACGCATATCATTACGCGAAGACGTGAGGGGGTCGAAACGGCCGGATGGAAGATGTCTCTGGGTGAACCGGATGGCGCCGTTACCTCGGTAGGCTGCAAACCACTGTAGTAGCTGTGTATCAGTGCCGTTGCACTCGCCGCTAATACAGCAGCCATCGAAATGGCCCAGTTCGACCGTCGGGCGAAAAACACCACCGCGGGTGCGAACCAGACCGCGGCACCACAAAACCAAAGTAACACCGCTTTGAAAACAATCTGAGATTTCGCTGACGTTGTACGGTGGACCGCGGCGAGTGCGAATCCGCCCACCACCACAGTTGTCATGGCGTATCTTGTCGAGATGAACAGTGCCTCCCAACCGGATAACGTCGGAGGCCGCGGCACGGGGCACGTCATCCATGAGATGCAGGTGGCCGCGACAAATCCAGTGAACAAAGGCAGCCAGCTAAGGAGCGGTGAAAAAAACGGCTGTCCGTAGGTGTCGAAGCCTTGCAGTTCAGGTTCTTTCATGGCAGGACCTCTGCAGATTCAACCACTATCTGTTGGTCCGGGGAGAGGAGTCTTCTTCAATCACTGGTGCAGTCGAAAGTCCAAAGTTATCCCCCAGTGGACGGTGGCTGCGAGGTTAATCCCCGGTATTGACAAATTCACCGTCAAACCTTACTTCCACTCGACTGATAACCTCGACAACGCTATTTTCGAACCTGAGCGGTCGATAGCGCCATTGTTCGAGCGCCGATCGAGCAGCGTCGGCAAAGAGAGGCGGTCCGGAAGTTCGCAGAACTGTAACCGACCCGTCTGTGCCTATCAAATACTCCAGAAACACCGAGACGATTCCTTGCCCATGTGTCCCAGACGGGTACCGAGGTATTACGCGCTGCGTGACACTGGCTTCCAGCGCCCGGCCAGGCCAAATACGCCTGATCGGGTACCGTCGCCGGTCGGTGGTCCCCATGTCGGGGAGTGGCGGGAAGTAGATTCCGACTCCATCAACAACACGGGTAAAAAGCGCACCACCATTCTCGGACGAGCGGAGTGGTAGCGAAGAGTACACCAGCGGCATATCACCGAAGACGCGCGGGTCCGTGATTTCCTGCGGCGGAGCAGGGGGAGGAGGCGGCGACGGTGCCGCCGGTCCAGCCCATTTGATAGGTGCCACGACAACCCATGACGCCACGACGAAGAAGCTAAGAACCATGCTGTGTGCGATCAGCGCGATTAAAACGCCTGTGCGGAGGTGAGGCGTCGTGGTCCGCGGAAACGCCTCGTTCCACACCGGCAGCCCGGCATGGATCAGTGCTCGACATCGCATTGCCAGCGCACGGCCGAAGATATCGCATACATCCCGCCAGCGAGGGTCGATGTCTTCCAGTACGGCATCCAACTCCGCACCATACCGGTTACGCCACGTGGGAGGGTATAGCTTTGTTGCCCAGCGGGTCAGTGTTCTCATACCTCTCTCAACCGCCTGTTTCCCGTCCTGACAACTTGCTCCAGCATCGCGAGCTGCTCTTTGAGATACTGCGCACCTTGCGCGGTAATCTGATACGGCTGCCGGCGAGAGTCTGCTTTCAGACCCCGGATCCAACCGCGTTGTTCGAGACGCGATATCGCGCCATACAGAGTTCCGGGGCCGAGCCGGATGCCGGCAAAGGCCTGAATATCCTCCATGATTGCGTAGCCATGTTTGTCGCCGTTGGCCAGGCTGGCAAGTACGAGAAGGCTGGGATCCGACATAGAATATTACGTCCTACGTAGTCTCGTATCGCGTAGTAATCACCTTGTCAAGAGTCTTCGTCGGCCTGACGGGAGCGGTTGGCGAAAACCTTCGTCGTGCTGAACCAACGACTTCCAAACCGACAGTTCCAGAAGCTCTTGCTCCCCAGCGTTACACTCAAGTAGGAGAGCATGGCCCAAAGCGACGTGGCGTGCCCCGGCAATTTAACGGAACAAACCCAATTCGGAACTCGGGTCAAAATGAAAGAACGAACCCAAAATCGGACACCCGCTCGGCGTCCGCGGCAGTTGGTGGCACGGGTCTTCGACCTGTGTCAGGTGCAACGGGCCTCCGGGCCTGTTTGCCATCGTGACCTCCGGGCAAGCGGTTTGGTAAAGTAAGAACCTGCAATCAGACCAATGACTCCTCTTCAGCCAGCCACGCCGGAAGACCTGGCCGCTTGCCTGCGGGAGAGCGGCGACGCCGGCAAACGCGTCCGTCTGGGCGGACGCTTCACCAAGAATGCCTACGGCGGCCCGCTCGAGGAGGCGGACGTCGTCATCTCAACCAGGGCGCTCGACAGCGTGGGCCAGTACGAGCCGCGCGATCTGACCATCAGCGTCGACGCGGGCCTTGCGTGGACCAGGCTGGAAGAACTGCTGGCCCAAAACCACCAGATGCTGCCGCTCGATCCCCCGCATTATTCCGACGCCACCGTCGGTGGGGTGGTGGCGGCCAATCTTTCGGGGCCGCGGCGCCTGTTCTACGGCTCGGCGCGCGACATGATCATCGGCATGACGTTCGCCACACTCGAAGGCAAGCTGGTGAAGGCCGGAGGCATGGTGGTGAAAAACGTCGCCGGCCTCGACATGGCCAAGCTCATGATTGGCAGCTTCGGCACCCTGGCCGCCATTGCCTCGGTCAATTTCCGCCTGTTTCCGGCGCCCCCCGAGACGCGTACTTACCTGCTCGAATCGCCGGACCTCGCCGGCATCCTGGAAATCCGCGATCGCATTCTGAACGGTCCGCTCCCGCTCCAGGCCATGGACCTGCTCAACCCGGCCGCCTCGGCCCGCGTCGAATGCGGCAACTACGTGCTGGCGATGCGCGCCGCGGGAAGCCACGCCGTTCTCGAACGGTACCAGCGCGAATTCCAGGACGGCCAGGAAAGCAGAGGACCGTCCGATGCCCACTTCTGGGAAGTTGTCCGCGACGCCGTCCCGATGCACCTCAAAGAGCACCCGGCTGGCGCGGTGGTGCGCGTGAGCGTCCCCCGGTCCCAACTTAACGAAGTGCTCGGCGCGCTTCCCGAGGGCGCCGTCTGCCGTGCGGCGAACGGTGTGTGCTACGGTTTGTTCGACCACTCCGAAACGGCTGGCGAGTGGGTCGCCGCGCACGCGGAGAAGGGCTGGAAAATTGTTGTCGAGGCGGCCCCCGACGACCGCAAGCCGGCGCTTCCGCTGTGGCCGGCGGCCGGGAGATACGGTGGAATGGATGCGCAAGGTGAAGCACATGTTCGACGCCGGAAACCTGTTGAATCGCGGGAGGCTTTATGGCGTCATCTAGCGGTCCTCCGGCGGTATTCCCTTCGGTGCTCACGGGGCGGCCGGAAGGCGCCCCGGCCCAGATCGATCTGGACCGCTGCGTCCACTGCGGCCTGTGCCTGAATGCCTGCCCCACCTACCGCGATCTCGGCTGGGAGATGGATTCGCCGCGCGGCCGCATCTACCAGATGGTTCGCGTGGCCACCGGACAGGCATCCATTACCCCGCACTACGTCCGGCATCTGGACCTGTGCCTCGCCTGCCGCGCCTGCGAGACGGCCTGCCCTTCCGGAGTCCCCTACGGACGCCTGATTGAAGCCGCACGCTCGGAAATCGAGGCCACCGTCCGCAAAACCCGCAAGCAGAAGATTCTGGGGAATCTGTTCTATAAACACCTGCTGCCCCGGCGCTGGGCGCTGGTGCTGGCCGGCACCCTGCTCTTCCTGTACGAGATGAGCGGCCTTCGAAAAGCCGTGGAGCGCTCCGGATTTCTGTGGTTTTTCGGGAAAATGGGGGAAATTGTGCCGCTGGCTCCCCACGCCGAGGCTCCGTTTTTCTATCGCAACTACGGGCACATCTTTCCGGCGGAGGGGCCGGCGCGGCACCGGGTGGCATTTCTCGGCGGGTGCATCGCCAACATCGTTTTCGCGCGGATGCACGAGGCCACCATCCGCGTGCTGCAAAAAAACGGCTGCGAAGTGCACATTCCCAAGGAACAAACCTGCTGCGGCGCGCTGCACGTGCACGCCGGCCGGCGCGGCGAGGCGCAGGCGCTGGCGCGCAAGAACATCGACGCGCTGGCGGGCGCGGGTTTTGACGCCATCATCACCAACACCGCCGGCTGCGGGTCGACGCTGAAAGAGTACGGCGAGCTGCTCGAAGACGACCCGGCCTACCGGGAGAAAGCGCGGCAGTTTTCCAGCCTGATCAAGGACGTCAACGAGTTTCTGGGCAGCCTCGAGTTGAACACCGAAATGGCCGCGGTGCCGGTGAAAGTCACTTACCAGGATTCCTGCCACCTGGCGCACGGCCAGCGCATTCGGCTGCAGCCGCGGAACCTGCTGCGCGCCGTTCCGGGCCTGCAGTTTCTGGAAATGCCGTATTCCGATCTGTGCTGCGGAAGCGCCGGCGTGTACAACGTCACCCACCAGGAAATGGCGGGGCGAATTCTCGAAAATAAGATGGAATGCGCCAATTCCACCGGCGCCGAATGGATCGTTACCGCAAACGCCGGATGTATCCTCCAATTGCGGGCCGGAGTGGCCCGTCATGGCAAGGGGCAGCGCGTGCTCCACGTGGTTCAGGTGCTTGACGAGGCGTATCGTCGGAAAGAACGCGAACAGTAGTACGTTTGAGTGTTCCGCGGCCGCTGATTTTAGGCGCCTCGACCAGTGGGCGGCCACCTACCACGCTTATTTGCAGCTCGCCTCCGGACAGCATTTCGAGCAGGCGCACTCCTGGATCTGCCACAAGATGCAACCGCAGAAGGCGCTTGGCTGGCGGTTCGCCTGCCGGTATTCTACTTCGTTCCACGCTGCCGGAGTGGCGCCCTTTGCCTTTCAAGCTCCAGGTTCGAGGGCAAAGTCCAAAGCCTTCGCGGCGTGTAGCAGGGTCGTGTTGAATAGCGGCAAGTCGCAGTTCTGGGACTCGACCAGCAGCGGTATTTCCGTGCATCCGAGGACGATCCCCTGCGCGCCCCGGCCGCGCAGACGTTCGATGATCTCCAGAAACAGTCGCCGGGAACCGGGCCGGATGTCGCCCGCGCACAATTCCCGATAGATCACGTCGTTTACCTTTTGCTGATCGGCGGCATCGGGAACCAGCACCGCGATGCCCGATCTCTCCAACCCGTCGCGGAAGAATCGCTCACTCATCGTGAACACGGTCCCCAACAGCCCGACCGACCGGAGACCTGCTCCCAAAACCTCTTCCGCCGTGGCTTCCACGATGCTCAGCAGCGGCATGCCGACAGCCTGTTGCACTTGGTCGAATACCATGTGCATCGTGTTGGTTGCGATGAGCCCGAAATCGGCGCCCGCCTGGCGCAGCCGTTCCAGCGCCGCCGCCATTTCCCGGGCTGCCTGGTCCCATTGGCCTGTGTGCTGCCAGTCCACGAACTTTTGAAAGTTGACGCTGTAAATCAGGATCTCCGGGTACCCGTAGTCGCCAAAGCGGGCGGTGTAGGTCCGGGTGATGTGCTCATAGTAGAGCGTGGTAGATTCGGGACTCATGCCGCCGAGGATGCCAATCTTCTTCATCGCGGCTCCAGAATCAGCTCGGCCACCCGTTTCCCCGACAGCAACATGCCTCCAAAAATCGGCCCCATGCGGGGACCGCCAAAGGTGGCGCAGACAGCCATACCCGCCACCCACAAACCCGGAAACACTTCCGCGACGCGTTCGACGACGAACCGTTCACCGGCCGCCGCGTCCATCGGTCCCTCGCCGGTGGCGGCGGAGGCCAACTGTGGGGAGAGGAGGTTTCGCGCGCGAAGCCGTTCAACGGCTACCGCCTCGTGTCCGGTTGCGTCAATCACGCTTTCCGCCTGAAAGACAATCGGGTCGACCGGAAGAGCGCCGGAAATCATGGTCCGGTTGACCACCACGCCGGTCACCCTGCCGCCCTGAACGCAAAGGTCTTCGAGCGTGATCAGGTTCAGCAGGACCGCTCCGGCGCGAATCGCCTGAAGGCACAGGGCGCAAGCCAGCTCCGCGGCATCGATCGACGCATAGGCCTTCGTACCGGCGATCGTGGCGGACGCCCGCGGCTTCGAGAATCGGGATGGCTTCCGGCTGGACGACAATCTCGTTCATTCCCATCCCGCCGCCCCACACGCCGCCGCCCGGCGCGAGCCGCTTCTCGATTACGGTGACCTTTCGGCCCCGGGCCGCGAGGTGGAACGCGGCAGTCAGGCCTGCCGGACCGGCGCCGACGATAACCACATCGCCCTCTATCGAGCGCAGCAGCTTCCGATGGTAGCTTTCCACAATTGCTTTGGAGATAGCCGTTTCACTGAGTTCGTTCATTAATAAAGTTTCCTTCGTTCGAGTTGTGCAGCGGTATGGCTTATGATGAAGCGCAACGAAGCGTCAATTTGCGGACCGCGTCCCCAAAATGGCGCGTGCCTCCACCCTCGCTCACGAGGCGGAGGACACGCTCCGCGTTGGCCACGTGAACGCCGGAAAGCAGCGTCACTCCGCAGTCTCGAAAGACCGCACTGAGCATTGGCGTCGAGGGGCCCACAATCGCAATCTCGCGAGCGTTCCGGCAGCAAGCCACAAGGTTATCCATGCTGCGGTTCAGCAGGGCCGTCGCCGACAGGATCACAACCTGACACTGAGGGAGGATCTCGGCCGCGGCCGACTCCGGAAGCACTCCGGATTGCCTGTCCGGCCTGCGTTCGAAAACGTGCAGCACGTTGCCGCGCGCGCGAAGGGGTCCGATGAACGGCCCGAAGTAGCCTACCATACCGATGCTATCACCCGGAATGACCTTCAATTGAGCCAACAAGTCCGCATCCAAGGCGCCCGGAGGTATCTCGATCAGCGCGTTGAGCGTGGCCAGACCCACAGCGGCGGCAACCGGATTGGTCAATCTGGCCCATTCGGCTAGATCGGATGCCGGGCGGCCGGCCAGGGTGCCGGCCTCTCGAATGACACAGCAACCCTCTCCGATCTCGTCGCGGAAAGTGTAGGCCAGGCCGCAGCGTCCGTCGTCCAGCCGGACCGCAGTGTAGCCGAGGCCCAGCCTCACATCCGCGATGGAGCGCCTGGCCGCGGCGGGAAGCAGAAGATCGCAGACTCGATCGATCAGCATAACGGACTCCGGGGCGGCCGTCAGATTATGCCGGCGTCCTGAAGAAGGGCCTTCAGCTCCTGCCGTTCTTCGACGGTGAGATCGTCGCCGGGCCCCCGGACCGGACCGCCGGCCAGGCCCACAACTTCCATGGCCGCCTTCAAGATGCCGACGTAAATGTGACCCGAGGTGAAACCGGGGAGAATCCAGGGATCGCGGCCCCTGCGCTTCGCGCACACGCCGGCAAACTCGTAGAGCCTTGCCGTCCGGGCGATAACCTCGCGCACGCGCTTGAAATCGCAGGCGTCGGCCGCATCCAGCAGCTCGAGCGAAAGCTCCGGCGCCAGGTTAGCGGTCCAGGAAACAAAGCCCGGGCAGCCGAGCGCGGCGGTGTAGGCGAACTGAAGATCGCCCAGCCCGCAAAGCACCGACATTTTGGCGGGATCGATGGCGTCCCTCATCGCCTTGTAGAGTGTCACTTCACCGGCGTTTTCCTTGTCGGCCACGATATTCGGATGCTCGGCGCAGCGCGCCATCAGGTGCGGCGGCATCCAGAGCTTGGAGACGGCCGGATTATTGTAGATCATTACACCGATGTTGAGAGCGTCGGCCAGTTCGAGAAAATGGCGAACCAGCCCCTCCTCGCTCGGCACGTGATAGTAGGGCAGCACGACCTGAACTCCGTCGGCCCCGGCCTTCTCGGCGGCCTTCGAGAGCTCGATAGTCTGCGCCGTCCCCGCCGAAGCGGTGCCGGCGACCACGGGCAGCCTGCCCGATGCGCGGCCGATCACCGTCTCGATGACCTGGAGCCGCTCGGTGTCCGACAAAGCATAAGCTTCGCCGGTGCTGCCGGTCGGCACCAGGACAAGCCGCTTGCCGGCGCATCGTTCCACCAGGAATTCCGTGTTGGCCTTAAGGCCATCCAGGTCCAGGCTGCCGTCACGATTCAGCGGCGTCGCCTGGACAACCACCACCGCCTTGACGGTCTCTCGCATCGCTTCAGGTTTGAGTGCCATTGTATTGATCCTTTCATGGAAGCAGTATTTAAAGTCTCAGGCTCACCGCCGCGATTCCCGCGGCGAGACCCAGAAGAAAGTTGATGCCCTTGACGGCCAGGAATGCCCGCCGCGAGTGCGCCAGCATCGGGAGCATGCCGTGCCCGTCCTGGACAATGGAGCTGGCCAGCAGGACGCCGAACGGAATGGCGTGCTGCGCGTACAGGGTAACGAAAATCAGGTGTGGGCCGGACTCCGGGATCAGCCCGATCGCGCAAGCCATCAGGAGCAGAAGCCAGTTGCTTTGGGGGGCGCCGCCACCGACTCTAAGGGCCCCTTCGATGGGCCCGCTGGCGGCCAGCGCGGCAAGTGTCCAGACAAAGACGCGGGGGACGTGCTTCCGCGCGACGTGACGCCAGAGGTGCTCTTCGAGAAAATGCTCGGGGACGGTGGCCACCACAAAGAGCGATGCGCCGGACACCGCCAGCAGGCTGACGCGGATCCAGCTCCACTCGGGCGGCCCGATCTGCCCGGCCGCGGTGGCGGCTGCGAACAGCGCAAGCGCCGTGGTCAGGGTGCCGCGAGCCGCGGAGCAATCCTTCCACTGCGCCAGAACCTGGCGGACGGGAAAAAGCGGAGGCGGTTCTTCGACGTGAAGCACGAGGGCATCACATTGGGGCAAGGCGGGGAAACGCTTCCCCGCGAGGAGGTCCACCACCACCCCGGCCAGCATCCCAAAGACAAACAGCAGGGCGGTGAGCGCGAGAGCGGTTTTGGGAATGAGGGCGAACATGACAAAAGCCTCATCCCCGCTGGTGGCGATCATCGCGGCCACCACGGCACCGAAAGACACGGAACCGTGGGCGTATAAGGTCACGACGGTAAACGCGCCCAGGCATCCCGGCGTGGCCCCGAGCAGCGACGCCAGCAGGTACTGCCACCCCGGACCGCGCGCGAGCCATTGGCTCCACTTTCCGCTGGTGGCCACGTTGAGATACTCAATCAGCAGCATCATCGCGGCGACGAAGCCGGTGATCATGAGGCTTTCGGCCAGCAGGTGTGTCATAACCCACGCCTCAGTGTTTTTGTTGAAAGCGGCCGCCGCCCCGGCTCACCGATCCAGCGCAATTTCCGTGCCCACCCCGGCGTCCATCACGAGCGAGTGGAAGCGGGCACGCAGATAGGAATGCGCCCGCATTCCGGTGCAGTGGCAGGGGGCCAGGATCTGGAAGTTTCGCCTGCCGATGGCGCTGCCGGCCGCTTCCAGTTGTTCGTAATTGGCGCGCCCCAGATGCATGCCGCCGGCCAGCGCATACACCCGGTCGCTGCCGGTCAGCGCGGAGACGCGATCGAGGGTGTTCACGATGCCGGAATGCGCACAGCCGGCAATCACCACCAGCCCGCTGGCGGTCTCGATGAAAAGCGCCTGGTCGTCGGCAAGCGGGTCGGGGTCGCAGCCGTCCGCGTCGAGAAAGAAGCCGGCCACGGACTGTGCATTCGCCGGAAGCCGCGGGATCTCGCCCGTCGACCAGACGCCGGGCACGATTTCGGTGGCGGATTCCGTCCGGACGATCCGGTTTTCGACGGCGCGAAGCGCCTCGCGAGAAGACTCGGGAATACCAATGGAGCGGTGCGGCGGGTTGTCGGCCCTGGCGTACTTCGGCTGCAATGCGGCGGGGTGAAGGAAAATGGCGCGCGGGGAGCATTCGCGCAGCAGCGCGGCCAACCCGCCGGTGTGGTCGTAGTGGCCGTGGCTGAGGATAACCGCGTCGAGCGGCGCAAGGCGGATGCCCAGCGCCTCGGCGTTTCCAAGCAGCACTTTGCCCTGGCCAGTGTCGAAAAGAATTCGCTTGTCATCGGCTTCGATGAGCATGGACAGGCCGTGTTCGGCAAGCAGGTTCGGCGCGGCGACATGGTCGTCCGCCAGCAGGGTAATTCGCAGCCGTTCGATCATCGCGTCACCTCGTTTGTATGGAGCGCCGCTACCGGCCCCTCGGTCCAGAGATCGGCCTGCTCGTCGAGGCTTGCCGCAAGAGTGAGGTAGTTTTGAGCGGCGGGAGATTCCGGATGGGCCTCCAGGAGGCAGTTTCCCGCATCCCCGCAGCCCACGATCCGCGGATCGATGGGAATTCGCCCCAGAAACGGCACCCGCATTTCTCGAGAGAGCCGTTCGCCGCCTCCAGAGCCGAACAGATCGGTCCGGGCGCCGCATTGCGGACACACATAGCCACTCATGTTTTCGAGCACACCCGCGACTTCCAGGTCGGCTTTCCGGCAGAAGCTGATACACCGCCGGACATCCGCAATGGCCAGGTCCTGAGGCGTTGTAACGACGACCGCGGCCGCCGGACGTCCGACCAATTGAGCAATCGAAAGCGGCTCGTCACCGGTTCCGGGAGGACAATCGACCACCAGGTAGTCCAACTCGCCCCATGCGACGTCACAGAGAAACTGTTGAATCACTTTGAACTTCATCGGTCCGCGCCAAATCACGGCGTCCGTCTTGTTCGTGATCAGGAAACCGATCGACATCAGCGTCAAACGGTCCCGTACTTCCACAGGTTGAATCGACTGTCCATCGGAAATCAAGGAGGCTCCCTCGCATCCCAGAATCTTGGGAATGCTCGGACCATGAATATCGACATCCAGCAGGCCGACACGGAGCCCGCGCGAGGAGAGTGCAACGGCCAGATTTGCCGCGGCCGTGCTCTTCCCGACGCCTCCCTTCCCCGAGACGACGACCAGCCTGCGCCGAATTCGCGCCATTCGCTCCCGCAGCCGGCGTTCCTCTTGCTCCTTCGGGTCGGAGCCGATCGAGACAAATTTCTCTTGATGACTCATTTGTAGTTCCATTTCAACTGGCCGAGACGTTCGAAAATTTTGTCATGCGTCTCGCCTTCCAAGTACTTCAAACAAAACCTGGCGGCCGCTTTGTGCAACTTGACGATAGCCAGCTTGCCGGCCGCGGCGCTTGACCTGGCACTAGGAGGCAATATAGTATAAGTGGTAGTTGCACCTATTGAGTATGACACAAAGGAGCCGTGGATGAAAATCGTGGTCAGCGCGAAAGGCAACGCACCCGAAAGCGAAGTCGACGCCCGGTTTGGACGAGCGGCCTGTTTTTTGGTCTTCGACACCGAGAGCGGCGTTTGGCAGTCCGCCGGCAACGCGGCGGCCCAATCCGCCGCTCACGGCGCGGGCATTCAATCTGGCGAGACCGTGTGCAGGCTGGGCGCGAACATCGTCATCAGCGGGCACGTCGGGCCGAAAGCCTTCGCCGTCCTCCAGGCGGGCGGGGTCAGGATTTATCGGGGTGACGCGCGAACGGCGCGGGAGGCCGTGGAGGCTTTCCAGCGCAACCAGTTGCCGGAACTCCGCGATTCCAACGGGCCATAACCTCTACGGGTGTGAACTGGAGAGCGCGGCTCGATGGCCGCGCGAGAGAGGTTGAAAAGGAGAAAGAAATGCCATTTATGGATGGTACAGGACCGCTTGGCCAGGGGCCAGGCAGCGGACGGGGAAGAGGAAGATGCGCCGGCGGGCAGAGAGGTTTCGGCCAAGGCGCGGGGCGCGGACGCGGCGCCGGACGCGGAATGCAATTTGAACGGCAGCCGGGAAACGGGGTTGTCGAGGACAAGAAGTCCGTCCTGGAACGACAGGCGAGCTTCCTCGAAAGGCAACTGGCGCGGATCAAACAACAGTTGACCGGTCCGGACGGGGGCCAGGAGGCCAAATAGCAAATCGTTAGCCGGTGCGCCGGCCCGCGGCTATCCGCGGGTGAGCGCCGGAACGCATCTCACTCATGCTTCGCATCGCGATAGCCAGCGGTAAAGGGGGCACGGGCAAAACCACGGTGGCGACGAGTCTGGCTCTTCTACTCGCTCGCACGAGTTCCGTGCACTTCCTCGATTGCGATGTGGAAGCGCCCAACGCCGCGCTGTTTCTCCGGCCGGACGTCAGCGTCACAGGGCAGGTGACGCGCCCGGTCCCGGCGGTTGACGAATCCGTCTGCAACCACTGCGGGGAGTGCAGCGCGGCGTGCCGCTTTCATGCCATCGCCGCCACCGCTACTCGCGTGCTTGTCTTTCCCGAGATCTGTCACGGCTGCGGCGGATGCGTGCGGGCGTGTCCCGAAGGCGCGATCTCGGAACGGGCGCGCGCGATTGGCGAAATCGAGGAAGGAGTGGCCGGGGCGATCCGTTTCACCCACGGAATGCTGAGGGCCGGTGAGACCGCCACCGTCCCCCTGATTCGTGCCGTGAGGCGCCGAGAGTCGGCTGCCGAGGTGGTAATCGTGGATTGCCCGCCCGGCGCCAGTTGCCCCGCCGTCGCCGCCGTGGAAGGGGCCGACCGGGTTGTGTTGGTCACCGAGCCAACTCCCTTCGGTCTCCACGACCTCGCCGTGGCCATCGACATGACCCGGCGCCTCGGCTTGCGGGCGGGCGTGGTCATCAACCGGGACGGGCTCGGCGACGGCCGCATCGATTCTTTCTGCGCCTCGGCTGGCATTCCCATCCTGGGCCGCATCGCCGACGATCGCAGGGTGGCCGAGGTGTACTCCGGCGGCGAATCGCCGCTGGCGGTATCATCCTTTCGCGGCGAGATGACCACAATTGCCGAATGCTTAGCCAGCGGGGTTCGCGCATGAAAGAGATCGTGGTGCTGAGCGGCAAGGGCGGCACCGGAAAAACCAGTCTGACGGCTGTCTTCGCAGGCCTGATGCGCGACCCGGTGCTGGTCGACTGCGACGTGGACGCCGCCAATCTGCACCTGCTGCTCAATCCGTCGGTTGAAGAGCGTCACCAGTTCCTGGGGGGAGCGAAGGCACACATCGACGCCGCCACCTGCGACAATTGCGGACTGTGCTCGGAGGTCTGCCGCTTCGAAGCAATTCGTCGAAACGGCGCCGCCGCGGTGGACCCGCTGCACTGTGAAGGCTGCGGCGTCTGCGCCCGCACTTGCCCACTGGATGCGATTTCGCTCGAACCTCAGGTCTGCGGCGAGTGGTTCCTCTCGCGCACGCGCAGCGGACCGTTGCTCCACGCCCGGCTGGATCCCGGCCAGGAAAACTCGGGCAAACTGGTCTCGGTGCTGCGGCAATCGGCGAGGGCCCTCGCAGCCCGGAACGGGGCGTCCTGGATTCTGGTGGACGGGCCCCCCGGCACCGGTTGTCCGGTCATTTCCTCGCTCACCGGCGCCGATTACGTCGTGATGGTGAGCGAACCGTCGCTCGCCGGATTCAAGGATCTGGAGCGGGCCGCCGCCGTCGCCGATCATTTCCGCGTTCCCACCGGCATTGTCGTCAACAAAGCGGATATCAACCCGGCCATTGCCCGCCGCATCGAGAGCTTTGCGGCGGCGTCCGGGCGCGACGTTCTCGGACGGGTCGAATACGATCCGGCATTTACCCGGGCACAACTGTCAGCCTGTTCGGTTCTCGAGGGGGCCTCCGCGGCCCTGCGCGGCCGGCTGGAGGAACTCTGGAACACCGTCGGGCAGGCGGCCCGGAAGGAACGCTTGCGTTTCGCCGTAATGCGATGATCTCCTATCGGAACGAAGACACCGAAATCCTATAGATGCAGGTTGCACATAGAATACGAAAGCTGCTACTGTGAGACTGTTGCGAGGACGTGATGGACAAAGCCAAAAGTATCGAGCTGCTGAACACCGCTGTTGCCGATGAGCTGGAAGCCGTGCACCAGTACATGTACTTCCACTTTCACCTCGACGACCAGGGCCTTGGGCCGCTCTCCGTGCTTTTCAAACAGATCGCCATTCAGGAGATGGGCCACGTGGAGCGGCTGGCCGAGCGCATCCTGTTCCTGAAGGGGGACGTAAACATGACGGCGGGCGCCGGGGTGGAGCGAATCACGGAGCCGGAACGGATGCTGGCGAAGGCCGCCCGGATGGAAGAAGAAAGCGCTGGTTCCTACAATGAAGCGGCGCTCCAGTGCGGCTCGAATGCCGACTCGGTCTCCAAACAGGTCTTCGAGCAGCTTGTCCAGGAAGAGGAGCGGCACTTCGACGAGTTTGACAAGCAGCTTGACAACATCAAGCGGTTTGGCCCCAGCTACCTGGCGCTCCAGTCTTTCAACCGGGTCCCGGAGGGCGCGACGGCCGCCGGCAACTGACCGCCCGCGGCGTCCGGGTTGCGTCCGGCAGGTGCGGTACGAGCTGCCAGCCGGCTGCAATCCCGGGAGGTTCAAATGAAAACTCGGAAACGTTCACGGTTTCTTTGCGCGGCGATCGCAATTACCCTTTCCCCGTGGCCGATTGCGGCACTGCAAGCGGCCGAACCAACGGACGGGCAACGCCGGCCGGCTCCGCCGCTCGAAGTGTATACCTTCGACGGAAGATCTGTGAAGATCGAGCGGTTGAAAGACAAGATAGTGGTGGTCGATTTCATGACCACCGTCTGCCCGGCCTGCAAAATGGCATCCGACGGGCTACAGAAGCTGTATCGGGAGCTGGGGCCAAAGGGCTTCACTCCCGTGGCCGTGGCCCTGAACACCAACGAGCCGCTCGCTTTGAAGGCCTACGCCCGGGAACACCGGCTGACATTCGCTCTGGGAAACACGGCGCGCGCAAATGTCGTCAGTTTTCTAAATTACCCTCCGGACAAACTGATGCTGGTTCCGACGCTGGTCCTCGTCGACCGCCAGGGACAAATCACTTCCATTGAGACCGGATGGAAGGGAGAGGACGCGATGCGCGCCAGCATTGTCAGGTTGCTTTCCGAGCAATGAGGACACCTCACGTGCAGAGCCAGAAAGCCGCCCCGATTCCCTTCCCCCGGCCGCAGCCGCGTTGCTTTGCCTGTGGTGCCGGCCATCCGCACGGCCTGAAGCTGAAATTTCGCGGGAACGGCAACGGCTCCGTGATCGCTGACTGGACGCCATCGACGGCGTGGGAAGGGTTTCAAGGCATCATCCACGGGGGAATCGTTTCCACCGTTCTCGATGAGGCCATGTCCAAGGCTGTCGCCGCCGGCGCGGAACCCGCCTTGACCTGTCACCTGGAGGTGCGGCTCCGCCGGCCCGTGGTCCCTGGTGAACCGATGGTAGTTCGCGGATGGGTGGTCGAGAAGCGCGGGCGCCGCATTCAAGTGGAAGCGGATCTCCGCGACCGGCGGAACGTGGAGCGGGCGCACGCGTGGGCAACGTTCTTGGAAGTCCCGTCCGGATTCAAAAAAGAATAGCCGTTCACCCCGGAGAAATGTTCCCGCCGCCGTTGTATCATGAGCTTGCTGTGGTTGCACGCCGGTGCGGTTGAATGGCAGTGCGCGTGGGGAGGATGGATATGGAATTGGCAGAAATCGCGGAGGCGCGTTTCGGGCAGGGGTACTCCTGTTCGCAATCGGTTTTCTCGGCTCTGGCCGAGCGGTGGAATATCGCGCCCGAGGTGTCGTTGAGAATCGCCGCGGGATTCGGCGGCGGGCTGGCTCGGTCGGCAGGGACGTGCGGCTGCGTCACCGGGGCGTGCATGGCGATTGGCCTGGCGCAGCCAGACGTCAGCCCGGAGCTGAACCGCTCCGAGAAGGAGAAAACTTACGAAACGTGCCAGCGCTTCCTGCGTACCTTTGAGGAGCGCAACGGATGCACCCAATGCCTGGAACTGCTCGGCTGCAACATCGGCACACCCGAGGGGCTGGCCACGGCGCGCGAGCAACGGCTGTTTCAGTTGCGCTGCAGGAAACTGATCCGGGACGCCGTCGAGATCGTTCAGAGTATGCTCGGCGGCGACGCCGGGGTCTCTGACCAAACATGAGGCATATCCGAAGAGTCTATTACGACCAGTTCTCCAAATATTACGATCGCTTCGTCGCCCTCCACTCCCGCGACCCGCGGGGCCTGGCCAGAAAGTTTCTCGTCGATCGCATATCCGCTGAGAGCGGCGGCTCGCTGCTCGACGTGTGCACGGGCACGGCTACTCTCCTCCCGCATCTGCGGGCAAAGGTTGGCCAGGATGGAATCGTTGTCGGGGTGGATTTTTCCCGCGGCATGTTGAATGTCGCCCGAGCAAAAACCAGGAGCTTTTCCAACGTCCACCTGGTGGAAGCCGACGCGGGGCAGCTTCCCTTCGCAGCCGGCGCTTTCGACGCGGTCACCTGTTCGCACGCTTTCTACGAGCTTAAGGGGGAAATACGAGACCAGGTCTTGCGGGAAATCCTGCGTGTCCTGAAGCCGGCCGGAAGCTTCCTGATGATGGAACACGATATTCCCCCGAACCCCTTCGTGCGAGCCCTGTTTTACCTCCGTCTGACGTTCATCGGCGCGGGACGGGCGGTGGCTTTTCTCCGTCACGAGCGGCAGGTGCTGGCAGGCTATTTCGAGGCGGTCGAGAAGGTGGTGCCACCGGCGGGACGGTCGAAGATCCTGATCTGCCGGAAATGAGACCACCCGATCCCAGAACCTCCGGACACAAAAGGAACGGGCGCCCGGGGCGCCCGATTTCAAGGAGTTTGGTTTGGTTGAACGGCTCTATTCGGCGTCCGCAAGCGTATCCTCGACGGTGAAATCGTCGGTGATGCCGCCGCCGATGAGCCGGGTTTCCTCTTCGTATCCGGGGATGCCCTCGGGCATCTCCATGACTTCGGGCAGGATCTCTTCCTCCACGTCTTCGCCGGCGATCTTCACCTGGCGGTAGTACTCCATGCCGGTTCCGGCCGGAATCAGCCGCCCCATGATGACGTTTTCCTTGAGACCCCGCAGGAAGTCCACCTTGCCGTTGATGGCGGCTTCGGTGAGCACGCGGGTGGTCTCCTGGAACGACGCAGCGGAAATGAACGAATCGGTGGAAAGCGAAGCCTTGGTGATTCCGAGCAGCGTGGGCTTGCCCAGCGCCGGACGCCCTCCGGCTTCGATGACCCGCTGGTTTTCCTCGCGGAACTTGAACCGGTCGACAATCTCTTCCGGAAGGAACTCGCTGTCGCCGATGTCTTCCACCTTCACCCAGCGCATCATCTGGCGAACGATCACCTCGAGGTGCTTGTCGTTGATGTTGACGCCCTGCAGGCGGTACACTTCCTGAATTTCGTTCACCAGGTACTTCTGCAGTTCCTTTTCGCCGAGCACGTGCAAAATGTCGTGCGGGTTGAGCGGGCCGTCCATCAGGGGGTCGCCCGCCTTGACGCGCTCGCCGTCCTGGACGTTGATGTGGGCGCCGCGCGGCAGGGAGTATTCGCGCTCCTGGCCGTCGTCGCCGACGATGATGATGCGGCGGGTGCCCTTCGACAACTCGCCATGCCGGACGATGCCGGTGATTTCCGCCACCACCGCGGTCTCGCGCGGCTTGCGGGCTTCGAACAGCTCGACCACGCGCGGCAGGCCGCCGGTGATGTCCTTGGTTTTGGTGGTGGCGCGCGGGATCTTTGCCAGCACGTCGCCGGCATGCACCGCATCGCCGTCCCGCACCATCAGGTGGGCGTTGGTCGGCATCAGGTAGCGCTTTTCCTCGCCCCGGCCGCCGCCTTCCGGGCGGACCACGATGGTGGGGTTCTTCTTCTCGTCCTGCGCTTCGCCCACCACCCACTGGGACATGCCGGTGATTTCATCCACCTGCTCGTGGATGGAAACTCCCTCCTGCATGTCGCGGAAGTGGACGGTGCCGGTGACTTCGGTCAGGATGGAGAACGAGTACGGGTCCCATTCGAGCAACAGTTGGTTGTTCTGGACCGCCTCGCCGTCCTTGACCAGAATCTTGGCGCCGTACACCACCTGGTAGCGTTCCTTTTCACGGCCCTTGTCGTCGACCAGCGCCAGGATTCCGTTGCGGTTCATGGCGATGGTTTCGCCGCGGTCGTTGAGCACGGTGTTGATCTCAATGAATTTGGCGTAGCCGTCGGACTTCGCCTCCTGGCGCGACTGCTCGCCCTGGCCGGTGGCGGTGCCGCCGATGTGGAACGTGCGCATGGTGAGCTGGGTGCCCGGCTCGCCGATGGACTGCGCCGAGATGATGCCCACCGCTTCGCCCCGCTCCACCAGCCGTCCGGTGGCCAGGTTGCGGCCGTAGCACAACTGGCAGACGCCGCGCTTCGACTCGCAGGTGAGCACCGAGCGGATCTTCACGCGCTCGATACCGGCGGCCTGGATCTGCGCCGCCAGTTCCTCGGTGATCTCGTGGTTGACGTTGACGATGACGTTGCCTTCGTAATCGAGCTGGTCTTCCAGCGCCACGCGGCCCACGATGCGGTCGCGCAACGGCTCGATAATTTCGCCCGACTCGATGATCGGCTCGACGTAGATGCCGTCGCCGGTGCCGCAATCGGTGTCGGTGACGATGACGTCCTGCGCCACGTCGCACAGGCGCCGGGTGAGGTAGCCGGAATCGGCGGTCTTCAGCGCGGTGTCGGCCAGGCCCTTGCGCGCGCCGTGCGTTGAAATGAAGTACTGCAGCACGTTCAGGCCTTCGCGGAAGTTCGCGGTGATGGGCGTTTCGATGATCTCGCCGGAGGGCTTGGCCATCAGGCCGCGCATCCCGGAAAGCTGTCGGATCTGTTGTTTCGATCCGCGGGCGCCCGAGTCGGCCATGATGTAAATCGGGTTCAGCTTGCCGGCCTTGTCGTCTTCCTCCATCAGCTTGAACATTTCCTCGGAAACGCGCTCGGTGACCTTGGCCCAGATCTCGATGATCTTGTTGTAGCGCTCGCCGTGGGTGATGGCGCCTTCCTGGTACTGCTCCTGGACCTCGATCACGGCTTTCTCGGCGGCCAGCACCAGCTCCTGCTTGGTGCGCGGCACCACCATGTCGTAGATGCCGATGGAGATGCCGGCGCGCGTCGCGTAATCGAAGCCGAGCGCCTTGACTTCGTCCAGCATCTGCACGGTGGTGCGCAGACCGAACCGCAGATAGCCGTAGTGGACCAACTGCGTCAGGCCCTTGCTTTTCAACAGCCCGTTGATGAACGGCATGTCGACGGGCAGCACGTCGTTCAGGATCACCCGGCCGACGGTGGTTTCCATGTACTGCTTTTCGTATTCCACCGGTTCGGTGTGCATGACGTTCTGGTTGTCGAACGCCTTGATGAGGTCGATCACCTTGCCGGTGAAACGCAGCGTGATGGGCGACTGGGTTTCCACCTCGCCCATTTCGAGCGCGATGAGTACGTCTTCCACCGAGGCGAACTTGCGCCCGGCGCCCTTGGTGCCGGGACGCGCCTTGGTGAGGTAGTAGAGGCCCAACACCATGTCCTGCGTGGGCACCGCGATGGGGGCGCCGTGGGCCGGCGACAGAATGTTGTTGGCCGAGAGCATCAGCGTCGAGGCTTCAATTTGCGCTTCGGGCGACAGCGGAATGTGGACCGCCATCTGGTCGCCGTCGAAGTCGGCGTTGAACGCCGTGCACACCAGCGGGTGAATCCGGATGGCCTTGCCTTCCACCAGCACCGGTTCGAAGGCCTGAATGCCCAGGCGGTGGAGGGTGGGCGCGCGGTTCAGCAGGATGGGGTGGTCGCGGATGACTTCCTCGAGAATGTCCCAAACCACCGGGTCCTGTTGCTCCACCAGCTCCTTGGCCTGCTTGATGGTAGTGCAGTGGCCGCGCAGCTCGAGGCGATGGTAGATGAACGGCTTGAACAACTCGAGCGCCATTTTTTTCGGAAGACCGCACTGGTGCAGTTTCAGCTCGGGACCGACCACGATCACCGAACGGCCGGAGTAGTCGACGCGCTTGCCGAGCAGGTTCTGGCGGAAACGGCCCTGCTTGCCCTTCAGCGTGTCGGAGAGCGATTTCAGCGGGCGATTGTTGGCGCCGCGCAGCACGCGTCCGCGGCGGCCGTTATCGAACAGCGCGTCCACCGCTTCCTGCAGCATGCGCTTCTCGTTGCGGACGATGACGTCGGGCGCCCGCAGCTCGATGAGCTTCTTCAGGCGGTTGTTGCGGTTGATGACGCGGCGGTAGAGGTCGTTCAGGTCGGAGGTGGCGAAGCGGCCGCCGTCCAGCGGCACCAGCGGGCGCAGCTCCGGCGGGATGACCGGAATGACGTCCAGAATCATCCACTCGGGCTTGTTGCCGGACTTGCGGAACGATTCCACCACCCGCAACCGCTTGGCGTACTTCAGCTTCTTCTGCGCCGACGCCTCGGTCTGCATCCTCTCGCGGATGTACAGGCTGAGGCTTTCGACGTCGATCTTCTTAAGCAGCTCCTTGATGCCTTCGGCGCCCATCATGGCGACGAACTGCCCGGGGAACTCGGATTCGAGCTGGCGCTTGCGCTCGTCGGTTATCACTTCGGCCTTCGAGAGCGAGGGGACTTCGCCGGGATCCACCACCACGTAGGCTTCGAAGTAGAGCACGCGCTCGAGCTCGCGCAGGGTGATGTCGAGCAGGTAGCCGATGCGGCTGGGCAGTCCTTTGAAGAACCACACGTGCGAACAGGGGCTGGCCAGCTCGATATGGCCGAGGCGCTCGCGGCGTACCCGCGAGAGAGTGACTTCCACGCCGCACTTGTCGCAGATTACGCCGCGATGCTTCATCCGCTTGTACTTGCCGCACAAGCACTCCCAGTCGGCGATGGGACCGAAAATGCGCGCGCAGAACAGGCCGTCGCGTTCCGGCTTGAAGGTCCGGTAATTGATGGTCTCCGGCTTGGTGACCTCTCCATGCGACCAGCTTCGGATCTTTTCCGGCGAGGCGAGACTGATTCGAATGGAATCGAAGTCCGCAATCAGATTCGCTCTATCGTACGGTGAGGATCGGTACAAAGCTGCCTCCTACTCTTGTTTGCACTGGGCGGGCTTCGGCCCGGTGTTGCGCCGCTGCCCGGTAAGGACGCGTCGGCGCCGGGACACCGCACGCGGAAGGCCGGAGACCCGGATTAATTGCTAGTCGGCCGCGAGCGCGGTGTCCATGACGTCGCGCGGCGCTTTCATCAACTCCACATCAAGGCACAGCGACTGCAACTCGCGGATGAGTACGTTGAACGATTCGGGCACGCCCGGTTCGGCGGCCGCTTCGCCCTTCACGATGGCTTCGTAAATTTTGGCGCGGCCGTACACATCGTCGGACTTGGCCGTCAGCAGTTCCTGCAGCACGTATGCCGCGCCGTAGGCTTCGAGCGCCCACACTTCCATCTCTCCGAAGCGTTGGCCGCCAAACTGCGCCTTGCCGCCCAAAGGCTGCTGGGTAATCAGCGAGTACGGTCCGATGGACCGCGCGTGGATCTTGTCGTCCACCAGGTGCGATAGTTTGAGCATGTAGATGTAACCCACGGTCACCACCTGCTCGAACGGCTGACCGCTCATACCGTCGTGCAGGGTGATCTTCCCCGAGGTCGGCAGGTTCGCCGCGGTCAACTGCTTGAAAATATCCGATTCGTTCGCACCGTCGAAAACCGGAGTGGCGAAGTGCACCCCGAGAACCTGGGCCGCCCAGCCCAGGTGGGTTTCGAGAATCTGTCCCACGTTCATACGGGAGGGCACGCCGAGCGGGTTGAGCACAATTTCCACCGGCGTTCCGTCGGGCAGATAGGGCATGTCCTCGTCGGGAACGATTCTCGCGATGACGCCCTTGTTTCCGTGCCTTCCGGCCATCTTGTCTCCCACCGACAGCTTGCGTTTCATCGCGATGTAGGTCTTTACCATCTTGATGACGCCCGGCGGAAGCTCGTCGCCCTTCTTGAGCTTGGCGATTTTCTCGTCGACGATTTTTTCGAGCACCGCGATCTGGCGCGAGGTCATTTCCTCGATCTCGTCGATCTGCTCGTTCAGCCGCGCATCCCGCTCGCGCAATTTCATGCGCTTCAGATCGCGGCCCCGCAGGCTCTCCACCACCTCGCGGTCGAGCGGGGTGCCCTTGGCCAGCAGCTTCTTGTTGGTCTTTTCGTCGTGCACGTCGGCCATCAGCTCGTTGCCCTCGAGCAGGACGCACAGCCGCTTGGCGCGCTCGTCGTTGAGAATGCGCTTTTCGTCTTCCAGGTTCTTGTACAGCCGCTGCACCTGGGATTCGAGAATCGCTTTCGAGCGCTCGTCCAGGTCGGCGCCCTTGCGGGAGAAGACCTTGGCGTCCACCACCACGCCTTCGATGCCGGGCGGGCAGTACAGCGAGGCGTCCTTCACATCGCCCGCCTTTTCGCCGAAAATGGCCCGCAGCAGCTTCTCTTCGGGGGTGAGCTGCGTTTCGCCCTTGGGCGTCACCTTGCCCACCAGGATGTCGCCCGGCTTCACGCTGGCCCCGATGCGGATGATGCCGCTCTCGTCCAGGTTGCGCAGGAACGATTCGGCGATGTTCGGGATGTCGCGGGTGATTTCTTCGGGGCCCAGCTTGGTATCGCGCGCCTCGATCTCGAACTCTTCGATGTGGATCGAGGTGTAGTAATCTTCCTTCACCAGTTTTTCGCTGACGACGATGGCATCCTCGAAGTTGTAGCCGCGCCACGGCATGAACGCCACCAGCACGTTGCGTCCGAGCGCCAGCTCGCCGTTTTCGGTGCAGGGGCCGTCGGCCAGCACGTCGCCCTTGCGTACCCGCTGCCCCTGACTGACGATGGGCTTCTGGCTGATGCAGGTGTTCTGGTTGGACCGCTTGAACTTGGTGAGCTGGTAGATATCGGCGCCCACTTCGCGCGACATCTGGCCCTCGTGCTGGGTTGCCCTCGACGCGGACGATGATCCGCTCGGAATCCACCGAATCCACCATGCCGGCGCGCCGGCAGATGACCACCGCGCCCGAATCGCGCGCGGTGACGCGCTCCATGCCGGTTCCAATGAAAGGCGCTTCGGCGCGCAGCAGGGGGACGGCCTGGCGTTGCATGTTCGAACCCATCAGCGCGCGGTTGGCGTCGTCGTTCTCGAGGAACGGAATGAGGCTGGCGGCCACCGAGACCAACTGCTTCGGGCTGACGTCCATGAACTGGATATCCTCGCGATGGCGCAAGGCGAAGTTGCCGGCCAGGCGGGCGTTCACCAGATCGGCCGCGATTCGGCCCTTGTCGTCCAGCCTGACGTTGGCCTGGGCGATGACGTATTTGTCTTCTTCCCACGCTGAAAGATAATGGCAGTACGCCTCGGATTCCGCCGACTGCTTTTTCGCGCTGAGGGCATTGTTAGCCTTCTCGAGATCCCGGCAAGGATAAACGTGGCCTACCTTTAAGTCGGTGTCGCCGGGTTTGAGAATCTTGATTTCATCGAGCACCTGGCCTTCGGCCACCCGCCGGTACGGGCTTTCGATGAACCCGTACTCGTTGATGCGCGCAAAGCAGGACAACGACGAGATCAGCCCGATATTCGGGCCCTTCCGGCGTTTCAATGGGACAAATGCGGCCGTAGTGCGTCGGATGCACGTCGCGAACCTCGAAACCCGCCCGCTCGCGCGAAAGGCCGCCCGGTCCAAGAGCCGAAAGACGCCGCTTGTGGGTGATCTCGGAGAGCGGGTTGGTCTGGTCCATGAACTGTGAAAGCTGGCTCGAGCCGAAGAACTCCCGGATGGCGGCCATCACCGGCTTGGCGTTGACCAGGTCGTGCGGCATGGCCGTCGACATCTCCTGGTAGACCGACATCTTCTCCTTGATGGCCCGCTCCATGCGACCAGGCCGATGCGGAACTGGTTTTCGAGCAGTTCGCCCACGGCCCGCACGCGCCGGTTGCCGAGGTGGTCGATGTCGTCGACACGGAATTGCGAGTCGGCCAGTCCGGAGAACTTGCGAAGTTTGAGCAGGTACTTGATGGTATCGATGAAGTCGACGGGATCGAGCGTGCGGCGGTCGAGCGGGTTCTTGCTCCGATTCTCCGGGCTTTCGAGCCCAACCGAGCGGCGTGAAGTCGATGATTCCCGTAAATCTTGATGTTGAACTTCATGCGGCCCACGCGCGACAGATCGTACTTGCGCGGGTCGAAGAACATTCCCTGGAACAGCTGTGTGGCGGTATCGAGCGTCGGAGGGTCGCCCGGACGCAGCTTCCGGTAGATTTCAAGCAGCGCGTCGGCCTGTGAGTGCGAACGTTGTCCTTCTTCAGCGTCATGCTGACGACGTTGCCGACATCGTCGCGGTCGGGAAAGAACATTTCCACCGATGGGGATGTTGCATTCCACCAGCCGGCCGATCACCGAGGAAGTCAGCAACTCGTTGGCTTCCACGATCACCTCGCCGGTTTCCATATCCACCACGTCGGCGGCCACACAGGCGCCTTCCAGGTCGGCCGTGGCAACCTGCACCCGCTCGATCTTGTGCTTTTTCAGATCCCGCAGCACGCCGGAGGTAATCTTGCGGCCCTGGGTCACGATGGTCTCACCGCCCTTGGCCGTCACGGCGTGAGGAAAGGCGCTGCCCCTGCATCGCCTGCGAGACCTGCCAGTGAGAGTTTGCCGTCTTTGATATTGAGCTCGGAAATCTCGTAGAACGCCCGCAGGATTTCGGTGTCGCTCTTCAGCCCCAGCGCCCGCAGAAAGACGGACCCATAGAATTTGCGCTTCCGGTCGATGCGGACGTGCAGCAGATTCTTGTTGTCGTATTCGAATTCCACCCAACTTCCGCGGTAAGGGATGATTTTGCCCAGGTAGTAGCCCTGCGCGGGAACGCGCTCGAAGAACACGCCCGGAGAGCGGTGCAACTGGGAAACGATGACCCGCTCGGTGCCGTTGATGATAAACGTCCCGTTTTCGGTCATCAGCGGGATTTCGCCGAAGAATACTTCCTGTTCTTTGATGTCCCGCACGCTCTTGTTGCCGGCGTCATCCTTGTCGAACACCGTCAGGCGGATGGTGACTTTGAGCGGGGCGGCGTAAGTCATGCCACGCTCTTCGCACTCCGGAACGTCGTACTTCAACTGCAAGCCCACCGGATCGCCGCAGCGGTTGCAGAAGGTGACGATGTTGCGGTTGAAGGTGCCGCACTTCTCGCACAGAACGTCACCGGAGTGAAACGGGTCGGTGCGGATGGTGGCGCCGCAGCCCGGATTGCGGCACACGGTGCGCAGGTGATTCAGGCCCTTCAGCGCGCCGCATTTGCACTCCCAGTTGCCGATGGAGTAGTCGACGAAAGCCAGTTCGCTCAACCCACGGAAATCGGTGATCGGGAATACCGACTTGAAGACGCTTTGAAGTCCGACGTCGTCGCGCTCATCGGGCAGCAAATCCATTTGCAGGAAGCGTTCGTAAGAGCGCTTCTGCACCTCGATCAAGTTCGGGATGGGAACCGAGGTCTTAATTTTTGAGAAATCGACTCGCTCACGGATGGCGCCATTCGACGGATTCTGCATTTTCCACTCCTACAAGGCCGCGCGGCGGAAAAGTGGGCGCGGTCATTTCAGGCCAAAGACCAGAGACGCGCCGGGACGCTAAGCACTCGCCGGCGGTACAAATTCGATCAAAAATGTCATTCGCCGGAGTGGAGACGGGATCCCCCTTGAATCGGCGAGCTGACAGGTGTAAGTGGAGGATCGTGGCAAGAAGGAAAGAGATCCGAATACACTACCCCACGGTAATGTACGATCCGGCGGTTGGCCCCCACCAGATCCGCGGCTTTCGTCGCCAGGGCGCAGGGAATAGTTTTCACGAGCAGAATGCTTCCGGCTTCTACTCCGGTCGAGACTTTTTTAGTGTATCAAACACGCCACAGGCCGTCAAACCGACGACGGCGCTGCCGAGAGCGGGGCCGGCCGATCGAACCAAAACAGCCTCCAACGCCGCCCGGCGATAGTCTCGCAATTCCTTCGTAAAGGAATTACTTAATCTCAACTGTTGCACCGGCATCGACGAATTTCTTCTTGATCGTCTCCGCTTCTTCTTTGGTAATGCCTTCCTTCACCGGTTTCGGCGCGCTGTCAACCAAGTCCTTGGCTTCCTTCAGGCCGAGAGAGGTGAGTTCGCGGACCACCTTGATCACATTGATTTTGTTGGCGCCGATTTCTTTCAGAATGACGTTGAACTCGGTTTGCTCTTCGACCACCGGCGCGGCGGCGGCGGGGCCGGCCATCGGCACCGCGGCGACTGCCGCGGCGGCGGCCGATACGCCCAGTTTCTCTTCGAGTACTTTTACCAGACTCGGCGGCTTCGAGCAGGGTCAAGCCCTGGATCTGTTCAGCGATTGCGTTAATGTCAGCCATTGCTCTTTCAAACTCCCCGATTCATTCAAATAACGTTCCGCGGCCGTGCCGCCGGCGTCTCAGCCGGAGAACTTGTTCTCCTTGACGCCCTGATCCACCACCACCGTCAGATTGCGGGCAACGCCACTGATGGCCGTCGCCAACCGCTGGGCGGGGGCATTAATTAGGTACAGCAACTGGGCGTAAATCTGGTCCTTCGGCGGCATTGTCGCCAAGGCTTCGATACCCGCTACATCGATGACGCGACCTTCCACGATGCCGGCCTTGAAGCTGAACGCCGGCATTGCCCTTGGCGTAGTCCGAGAGGATCTTCGCCAGGGCCACCGGATCCGCCGACGTAAAGGCGATGGAGTTCATCCCCGTCAGGGCGCCCAACACACCTTCAGCGGGTGTGCCTTTGGAAGCCTTGCCGGCAACCGTGTTCTTGACGACTTCATAGCCGCCACCGGCGCCGCGTATGATTTTCCGCAACTGGAAGTCCTGCTCCACGGTCATCTTTTCGAAACCCGTGACGAAGAGACTGGGCGTCTTTTCGAACTCCTGGCGCAGGGACTCAAAGTCTTTCTTCTTCTGATCTCGATTCTTCATGGCGTTTCCCCACAGACCGCGAACCCGCGGGCCGGGTTACTGCTTGGCATTCATAACGGCGACGTCGAGAGGGACACCCGGACCCATCGTCGTACACAGCGTCGCGCTGCGCACATACTTGCCCTTGGCCGTCGACGGCTTGGCACGCAGCACCGCCTGCACCAGCGCCTGGGCATTTTCGAGCAACTTCCCGGCGGCGAAGCTGACTTTGCCCACCGGAGCGTGAATGACGCCGGTCTTGTCCACCCGGAATTCCACTTTTCCAGCTTTGACTTCCCTGACGGCGTTGGTTACATCCTGCGTCACCGTCCCGGTCTTAGGGTTCGGCATCAGGCCGCGCGGGCCCCAGAATCTTGCCCAGCTTGCCCACCGACCGCATCATGTCGGGAGTGGCGATCACGGCGTCGAAATCCAGCCAGTTCTGCTTCATGATCCGTTCGACGGCGTCGTCGCCGCCCACGAAATCGGCTCCCGCCTCTTCCGCTTCCCGGAGCTTGTCGCCGGAGGTGATCACCAGCACCCGCTTCGATTTGCCGAGCCCGTTGGGCAGCACGAGGGTGCCGCGCACCATCTGGTCGGCATGTTTCGGATTCACACCGAGACGCATGTGCACTTCCACCGTCTCGTCGAATTTCGTGAACTTGATTTTCTGCACCAGCGGGACGGCTTCTTCCAGTCCATAAGGACGATTCTCCACCTGCTGCGCAGCCTGGTCGTACTTTCTTCCCCTAGTCGGCATACTTGAAATGGTCCTATCGGCCGTGCGCTGGCGCACCAGCCTCCCATTCGTGGAATGGATTGTCAATATCAGGTTATCAGAGCCTGGAGCCGTTCGTCCACACGTCTGCTGCCGTCCGAACGAACGATCCAATTATAATCACATCCGCCCCGGTCAGGCAAGCGGCACGAAAACGCCGCGGTGGCCCGCCGTCAGCCCGGGCTCTGGCTATGACAGGAATAGCATCCAATCCGCGTTCCCCGCGCAAAACGCTTCAGGCCGTACGGAGTAGAGAAACTACGCTCGGACAGCGCGCGCGAGAGCACGGTCCCGCGGCCGTCGCGGCCGTGGCAGCTCCGGCACGACGACGGACCCTGTTCGTCCACCGCGATCCCGTGCGCCCGCAGCCACACCGCGCCCACCGGGTGCAAGCCGTGAGGTCCGCCGCTCACAGTGTCGGGAACATCCTGGTGGCAGGCCCCGCACTCCGCCGCGGTCTTCATGTGCGGCTTGCGGTGATGGCCGCCGTGACAGACCGTACAGGTGAGACCGCCGTGGCCGGTGGCGGCGGAATAGCTTACCCCGCGAGCGACGCCAAACGTCGCGTCGGCCGCGTCGCGCACCTTGCCAGAAGAGTCAAAGACGCTGGCAAATCGGATTTGCCCGCTGTTGTGGAGAGCCGTTCCCGTGTGGCAGCTCTGGCAGGGAGGAGCCGCCACCCAGTTGACGCCCTTGTTTCCGTGGCAGCTCGCGCAAGGTAACTCTTGCGCGCCGAGGACAACCGGCCACGCCGCCACCACCGCACAAACAACAAGACGCATTGCTTCCGATTGTGAGGCCCAATGGACGGCGGCCGCAACCACGTCCTCAAAACTTCAGCGCCGTGAACCGGCAAGCCCGGTACGGACCGCTGCCTGTCAGACTCGTCGTCGGACCGCCCGCGGCCATCCGGCTTTCGCCCGCGGTCCGAAAGGCCCCACCGGGCCGGGCCAGCCCCGTTACCAGTTCGAAGAAGTCGGGGGCCGCCGCACAGTTTTGAAGGAATTACGAGGCTGTCGGGCCTGCCCGATGACAGGCCCGCAAATTGAGAGCTTGATCGTCTCAGCGGAGAAACCTACACGACATCCACGCCCATGCTGCGGGCGGTGCCCTTCACCGACTCCATCGCGGACTTCTACCGTGAAGCAGTTCAAGTCGGGCATCTTGATCTTGGCGATCTCTTCCACTTGATCCAAGGTAATGGTGCCCACTTTGGTCTTGTTCGGCTCGGCCGAGCCCTTCGCAAGGTTCACGGCGCGTTTGATCAGCACCGGCACCGGAGGAGTCTTGGTGATGAACGTGAACGACCTGTCGGAATAGATCGTGATCACCACGGGGATAATCAGCCCTTCCTGGTCCTTCGCGGAGGTCTTCTCGTTGAAGGCCTTGCAGAATTGCATGATATTCACGCCCTGCGGGCCGAGGGCCGTACCAACCGGAGGCGCCGGCGTGGCCTTGCCCGCCGGAATCTGCAGCTTAACCTGAGCAGTTACCTTCTTTGCCATTTCAAACTCTCTTCTCGGGGTCTGCGGCACACACCGCCCCCGCCGAACTGGCTTAGGCCGGCGTCTGCGCACACCCTGAATCAGATCTTCTCCACCTGCAAAAACTCGAGTTCCACCGGCGTCGAGCGCCCGAAAATGGTCACCAGCACGCGCAGCGTATTGCGCTCCGGAGTTCACCTCGTCCACGCGGCCGGAGAAATTGGTGAAGGGACCGTCTACGATACGGACCGTTTCGTTCTTCTCGAAGGTGAGCTTGGGCCTCGGCTTCTCCTGCGGAGGAAGCCTGGCGGTTCAGAATCTGGTCGACTTCGCTTTACGGTCAGCGGCACCGGCGTGTTGCCACCGCCCACGAATCCGGTAACCCGAGGGGTGTTCTTGATGTGATGCCAGAATTCGTCGTCCATCGCCATTTGGACGAGTACATAGCCGGGATACAGAAGGCGCTTGCTGATCACCTTCTTGCCGCCGCGCATCTCCATCACCTCTTCTTCCGGAATCAGCACGCGGCCGACCTGGTCGTAGAAGCCGAACGCTTCCGCGCTGGTGCGCAGCGATTCTTCCACCTTCCGCTCAAAACCGGAATAGGTGTGGATGATGTACCAGTTCATGCCCGGAATCGGCTCGGCGAACAGCTGGATTCCGGCGTAGCCGGCTTCGGCCACGGCTCGGCGCCAGTCTCCTCACTGGCTCGGTTCGGCCTCGATGGCATCCTCTGATTCGGCCTCGGCTCGGTCTCGGCTTCCGCGGCGGGCTCCGGTGCAGCTCTGACGCCGGAATCCGTTCCGGCACTCGGTTCGCCGCTGCCTCCGGGCTGCGGCACTGGCGTGCTCGGATTCGGTCGCCACCTCTTCGGCTTCCACCCCCTCAGCGGGAGACCACCGATTCCGTCTTCCGGCTCGGGTTTCGTCGGCCCGGCGGTCGCTCCTGACTCTGGTCTTCCAACTGTCGGGGATCCAACTCTGCCATTTCGCCTCTTTCTAGTTCGTGAAGGCCTGGAACACCTTGGTCATAGCACCGTGCATGAGCGCGTCCATCAGCGCAAAGAAGGCCGCGAACATGAACACGCACGCGATGACCACCAGCGTGGTGGCTCGCACTTCAGGCCACGATGGCCAAGTAACCCGGCGCATTTCCGTCTGCAACTCACCCACGTAGCTCTTGATGTCGCCCGGCAAGTGGGCGGCTTTCGAAAGGAAGCCACCTTGTTCCGAAATTGCTGTCGATGCCATTTGATCCGTCTCCGGCGGCGCCGAGACCCTTGGAGTGGCAGGGGCGGAGGGATTCGAACCCCCAAAAGCGGTTTTGGAGACCGCCGGTTTACCGTTGAGCCTACGCCCCTGTAATCCTTATCGCTATATCTCCCGTAACTGGCCGTTTCACGGTCTGCGCGGCACTCCGCCGCGACACCGGCGCCGCCGCTCGCGCCTCGGCTACCAAGATAACTATTTTCCCACCCAGGCGAACAACGTCGGCAGAACCCGGCCGCGCAGCGCTGTTACAATCCGCGGCTACTTCGATTCGCTTGTGGACCTGGTGCTTCCGGCAGTGCGGGCAGAACTTCTTCAGCTCCAGACGGCCGGTGGTGGTCTTCTTGTTCTTCGTGCTGGTATAGTTCCGGTTCTTGCACTCGGTGCACTGCATCGTAATGATTTCGCGCGCCATGAAAGACCTCCCGCCGTGCGGACTACTTCAGAACCTCGGTTACCGTACCGGCGCCCACCGTGCGGCCGCCTTCGCGGATCGCGAACCGCAGCCCTTTGTCCATCGCCACCGGCGTGATCAGCTCCACCGCCAGGTTCACGTTGTCGCCCGGCATCACCATCTCGGTCCCTTCCGGCAGCGTCACCACTCCCGTCACGTCCGTCGTCCGGAAATAAAACTGCGGCCGGTAGCCCTTGAAGAACGGCGTGTGCCGCCCGCCTTCTTCCTTGCTCAACACGTACACTTCGCCCTTGAAATTCGTGTGCGGCGTGATCGAGCCCGGCTTGCACACCACCTGCCCCCGCTCCACTTCGTCCTTGTCGATGCCCCGCAGCAGCAACCCCACGTTGTCCCCGGCCTGCCCGTCGTCCAGCAGCTTCTTGAACATCTCCACGCCCGTCACCACCGTCTTGCGCGTGTCCCGGAAGCCCACGATCTCCACTTCCTCGCCTACCTTGATCACGCCCTTCTCGATCCGCCCCGTCACCACCGTGCCGCGGCCCTGGATCGAAAAAATGTCCTCGATCGGCATCAAAAACGGCTTGTCGATGGCCCGCTGCGGCAGCGGTACGTAGTTGTCCACCGCCTCCATCAGCTCATCGATGCCCTTCTCCCAATCGCGCTTCCTTGTTCAACGCCCCCAGCGCGCTCACCCGCACCACCGGAATCTCGTCGCCCGGAAATCCGTAGCCCGTCAGCAGCTCCCGCACTTCCAGCTCCACCAACTCCAGCAGCTCCGGATCGTCCACCATGTCCACTTTGTTCAACGCCACCACCACGCACGGCACCCCTACCTGCCGCGCCAGCAGAATGTGCTCCCGCGTCTGCGGCATCGGCCCGTCGGTCGCCGCCACCACCAGAATCGCCCCGTCCATCTGCGCCGCCCCGGTGATCATGTTCTTGATGTAGTCGGCGTGCCCCGGACAGTCCACGTGCGCATAGTGCCGCTTCGGCCGTCTCGTACTCCACGTGCGCCACCGCGATGGTGATCCCGCGCGCCTTCTCTTCCGGCGCGTTGTCGATGGAATCGAAACTCCGGAACTTTACCTTCGGGTTGTTCTTGGCCAGCGTTTGCGTGATCGCCGCCGTCAACGTCGTCTTGCCGTGGTCGATGTGTCCGATCGTCCCAATGTTTACGTGCGGCTTTGTACGATCAAATTTCTCTTTCGCCATAAGTGCGCTCCGCGATTCTGAACTTCTGGTGTTCGTATGGCCGGCGTTGCCGGAACCGGTACCAAAGTAACACGGAAACGCCCCGCGCGAGTGTCTCCGGCGGGGCGCCACTCCGGATGATTCTCTGGAGCCGATGACCGGGCTTGAACCGGTGACCTCGTCCTTACCAAGGACGCGCTCTACCAACTGAGCTACATCGGCCTCTAATAAACCATTGTACGCCAAGGGCTTCATCGGGCCGGAAGGGAACTGGTGGACAGGGGAGGATTCGAACCTCCGTAGCCCGCAAGGGGCGACAGATTTACAGTCTGTTGGTTTTAACCACTCACCCACCTGTCCATTTCCAGGAGTTTCCAGCAACTACGTGCGGACGGACTGACGCGCACAAGTATCCTGTACCACCCGGGCGTGCTTACGCCGATTAGTCTACCATAAACCGCGTTCCGCCGTGGAGCGGGAATGGACCCCGCGGGAGGGCCGCCAGGCAGGCGCACGGCCTCCCAGCCGGGTTAATTTACAGCCTTTCCAACCCGCCCCCGCCTTCCGTCGTCTATTGGGCAGCAAGCAAGCAACAGAGCCTGATGGTACGGGAGATCGGATTGCCGTTTCACGCGCCGCTCAGTCTGGCCGGCAGCCACGACGACTCGGAGCTGGTCCAGCGCTGTAAAGGGGGAGTTGCGTCCGCTTTCGAGGAGTTGTACCGGATGCACGGCTCGCGTATGAAAAGCATCGCCTTTCACCTTCTCGGGAACACCTCCGACGCCGAAGACGCCGTGCAGGAGACATTCTTGAAAGTGTACCGGGGCGTCCACGGATTCTCCGGCTCGTCCAGCATCGCAACCTGGATCTTCCGCATCCTCATCAATACCTGTCGTGACGTGGGCCGCAAACGCCGCCGTTCCCCGATCGGGCCGGGCAGTCCGGCGGAGCCGGCTTCCACGCGGCCCAGCGCCCCCCTCCGGCTGGCCCTCGAACAGGCCTTCCGCCAGATTCAGGAACACCACCGGCTGGTCTTCCTGCTGTTCGAGGTGGAGGGCCTGACGCACGCCGAAATCGCCGGAATCATGGAAGTGCCGGTCGGCACCTCTAAAGCCTGGCTCTTCGAAGCCAAACGGGAATTGAAGAAACGGCTGGCGGTGAAGCTGCCATGAAATTCGAATGCAAAGACCTGGAGCGGGCCCTGGCAGTGCAGGAGTTGATGCCCGACGCCCGAGAGCACGCCCGCCACTGCGAGGAATGCCGCCGGCAACTTTGGCTATGGGGCGAGATGTCGAGCACCGCCAGTCAACTTCACGTCGAGTGGGAAAGCCCCGATCTGTGGCCGCGCATCCAACAGGCGCTGGCCGCCGAATCCGCCGCCCGCAAGCCGCGTGCTTCGCATTGGCGTTGGGCCCTGCCGCTGGCCGCCGCCGCCGCGGTCGTGGTCGCCGTGGGGCTGTGGATGTCTCGCCCCGCGCCCCCCGCCCAACCAGCCTCGCCGGATTTCCTCACCGAGCAGGCCCTGCGGGAAGTGCGCCAGGCCGAGACCGCCTACCTGAATTCCATCGAAAAACTCTCGCGCCTGGCCAACCCGAAACTGGAAAGGGCCACCTCGCCGCTCTCGACCACCTACCGCGAAAAGCTGATCGTCCTCGACAGCGCCATTCGGGATTTGCGCGGCGCTCTCGACCGCAACCCGTACAACGCCTACCTGAGAACCGAGCTGGCCTCGCTCTATCACGAGAAACAGCAGACGTTAGAGGAGATATTGCACCGTGAACAAATTAACTAGTGTGGCTCTCGGCCTGGCGCTGGCGCTTCCCTTCTCCGCCCGGGCTCGCGAAGAATTCACCCGCGAGTTCCAAAAGACGGCTCCGCTTGCGTCCGGCCAGAAGGTTCAGGTGGAGAATCGCTTTGGCGACGTGAACGTGCATACTCAAGCGAAAAATGAAGTGGCGATCAACGCCGTCATCAAGGTCTCCGCTTCCACCATGGAGCAAGCCAAGAACTACTCGAACCGTGTGGTCATCGAAGTCGAGAACGTCGCCGGCGTCCTGCAGGTGCGCACCCGCTATCCGGAAGACAACTTCCGGGGACTATTCGGCCTCCGCAATATCTCTTATTCGGTCAGCTACGACCTCACCGTCCCTGAAACGTCGCCGCTTGGCGTGCGGAACGACTTCGGCGCCGTCACTGTTGCCGGTATGAAATCGTCCTGCGAGATTATCAACTCGCATGGCCGCCTGGTGTTCCGCGACGGCGCGGGCTCGCAGCGTCTGGAAAACTCGTTCGGTGAAGTCTCGGTGGAAGGCAACTCGGGCGACGTTTCGGTCGAGAACGGCAACGCCGCCGTCAGCGTGACCGACGTCTCCGGCATGGTGAACGTCCGCAACCGGTTCGGCAAAGTGCTGGTCAGAAAGCCCGGCAAAGGCGCCATCGTCGTCAACGCCAACGGCGCGGTTGAGCTTTCCGGCGCCGGCGGACCGTCCAGTGTCACCAACTCTTTCGGCGCGGTCACCGGCACGGACGTGAAGGGAGATTTCACCGTCGTCAACCAGAACGGCCTGGTGGACGTTACCGGCGTCACCGGAACCGCCGACCTCAAAACTTCCTTCGCCGCCGTGAAGTTTTTCGACATCGGCGGGCGGCTCATCGTGCGGTCGGGCAACGGCACTGTCACCGGAAGCAAGGTCGGCGGAGGGGCGGCCGTCACTACTTCGTTCGGAGCGGTGGACATCCATGACATCGGCGGAGAGGTAACCATCACCGACAACAACGGCCGCATCACGCTGCGAAATGTCGCGGGTTCCGCGGATGTCCACGGCTCTTTCGGGGCCATCGATCTGGCTGAGGTGAAAAAGGGCGTAAGGGTCGTTTCCGGTAACGCCGGCGTCACCGTTGTCGGCGCGGGCGGAGAAACCTACGTCAAGACCAATTTTGGCCAGGTCCGGGTGGAGCGCGCCTACGGGCCGGTGACGGTGGAAAACGGCAACGGCGCGGTTCGCATCGTGGACGCCAAGTATGGAATCCGCGCCAAAAGCTCTTTCGGCGCCATCCTGATCGACGGCGCCGCCGGTGCGGTGGACGTTCAGAATCAAAACGGCTCCGCGGTGGTGAATTTCGCTGCCGTCAAGACGTGCAGCCCGGTCACGGTCCAGACGTCGTTCGCGCCGCTGAAAGTCTCGCTCTCAGAAGGCGTGGGCTACAACTTGACCGCCAAGACATCATTCGGAAAAATCACCTCCGAACTGCCGCTCTCGTTGACCGGCACGGTCTCCGGCGATGCGCTCAACGGCAAAATCGGCGGCGGCGGCTGCGAGCTTCGCCTGAACAACGCCAACGGCGGCATCGAAATCCTGAAGACCCAGTAACCCTGAAAGCGGTGCCAGTCGCGGCCGTCTCGGCAGGAAGCCCGGTACCCGAGAGCTGGTGGTCCCAGGATTGCTCTATCTTGCCATCTATCGCCTTCGCGACGACGCCATTGAAATCGGCCGCATCCTGCACGGCGAGCAAAAATGGCCGCCCCAGTAAGCACCGGTCCCGTCGGCACACAAGTTCTTCTCCGCGCAGCAGTAGAACGCACCGCAAGCCTTACGGCCGTATGGCGTCTTCCGCAAACTGGGTTGATTGGCGGGTCCCTCCGGCGCCAGTTTAGCCGATATAATGGAACCCGAAATGACTACCGAACACCACAACCCCAACACCAATCGCCGCGCCTTTCTCAAAACGGCGGGCGCCACCGCGGTTGCCGCCAACCTGTTTTCCGGCCGCATGCTGGGCGCCAACGACCGGGTCTCCGTCGGGTTTATCGGCGTCGGCAGAATGGGCTCCGGAAACCTCGGCTACTCCATGGATGCCGGCGGATTTCAGCCGGTGGCGGTGTGCGACGTTTACCAGCCGGCGCTCGAGCGCGCCCAGGCGGCCGCCGCGCGCGGGGGCTATCAGGTAAAGGCGGTCAAGGACTTTCGCGACATCATCGCCGACAAATTGATCGACGCGGTGTGCATCGCCACTCCCGACCACTGGCACGCCTACATCACCGTCGAGGCGTGCAAGGCCGGCAAGGACGTCTATGTCGAAAAGCCCGCTTGCACCTATGTGGACGAGGGCCCCAAGATGGTGGAGGCCGCCCGCAAGTACAACCGGGTGGTGCAGGCCGGCACCATGCAGCGCTCCGGCGGGTACTTTCTCAAGGCTGCCGGGATCGCGAAGAGCGGGACGCTCGGCGACGTCACCTTCTGCCACACCTGGCAGGCGTCCTTAACACCGCGCGAGGGCTTCGGGAAGTCCCGCCGACAGCGAGCCGCCGGCGGGTCTCGACTGGGATATGTGGCTGGGCCCGGCGCCCAAGGTGCCCTTCAATGCCAACCGCTGGGGAGTCGCTCCCAAGCGCTGGTCCTCGTTCCGCTATTTCTGGGATTACGCCGGCGGCGCCATGACCGATTGGGGCGTGCATCTGATCGATCCGCTGCACCAGTGCTTCAACGAGGTGATGCCGCTGGCCATTTCGGCGCAAGGCAGCAAGTATTACGTCCAGGACAACCTCGAAACCCCGGACACCATGCTCGCGACGTTCGGCTACCCGAAATTCCTGGCGAGCTACGAAAGCCGCACCTGCAATCCGATGCCGTTGCTCGGCGACCAGCGCGCGGGCACCTCCGTACACGGCACCGAAGCATCGCTCATCGTCAACCGCAGCGGATGCTGGGTGATACCGAACGACAAAGATTCGAAAGCGGCAGCGGTGACGTTTGAAAAAGACAAAGAGATGGCGTTGATGAACGTGCCGCACTGGAAGAACTTCCTCGCCTGCATCAAGTCGCGCCAGAAGCCGATCAGCGACATCGAAACGTGCGTCCGCTCCACCACGGTGTGCCTGCTGGGTAACCTTGCGATGCGGTTCAAGACGCAACTGGACTGGGACGAGAAGAACTGGACCGTCGAACAAAAGGAGATCCAGCCACATCTTAAGGCGCACTACCGCAAACCCTGGAAGCTGGAAGTCTAAAAAACCACCGCGCACAGGGACAGCGCAGCTCCGGGCAGGACCGTGTCGTGTTAAGATTGCCGAACCGTGTCCGAGTTCCGGAAGCTTGTTGCGCGCCTGAAGCGCTACTACGGCAATCCCGAAACGCCGCCGGCCCAGGGTCCCTTCGAACTTGTGCTGTGGGAAAACGCCTGTTACCTACTGTCCGACGAGAGGCGAGCCGAGGTTTTCGAAGGGCTGCGCCGGGAAGTCGGCCTGGATCCCCATAAAATCTGGAGCGCCAGTCACGAAATCCTCCTGGCGCTCGCCAAGAGGGGCGGTATGCGCCCGGAAACGCGCGTGTTCCGCTGGCGCGAGATCGCTCGGATCACCATCGACCAGTTCGACGGCAATCTGGGCCGAATCCTGCGGGAACCCTACACTCAAGCGAAAAAGGCGCTGAAACAGTTTCCTGTCATCGGAGACCCCGGCGCGGAAAAAATCCTGCTGTTTTGTGGCGTCGGCTCGGGCCTGCCGCTGGAATCGAACGGCTGCCGCGTATTGGTCCGCATCGGTTACGGCCGGACCAATCCCAAGAATTATGGAACCCAATACTCCTCCATACAGGAAGCGCTCACCGGCCAGCTCCCCAAGTCCAGCTCCGCACTCGCGGCCGCGCACCTCCTGCTGCGCCAGCACGGGAAAGAGATCTGCCATAGCAACGGTCCGCAGTGCAACATCTGTCCGATTGCCGATATGTGCGCTTTTGCCGCAATCAAATGATGCCAGGGCGCCGACGGAGCAGCGTCGGGAATTGGCGTATTGCCCGCACCGCGGCACGGTACGCGTCTTCAGGGCCGTTGGTAGAGATCGATTTCGATGTCTTCGGAGGCGCTCTCCTTCAGAGCCACCAACCGCGAGTTCGCCTGGTCGAATTGCTCCGGCCGCGGGTCGCGATAGTCGAAACTCGAGAACAGTCGATACGTGGCCGGTGGGAGGGACTCGAAAAGGAACGTGCCATCGGCCCGCGCCCGGGTGGAATAGCAGTCGGAGAGCGGAGCGCCGGACGCCGCGTCGACGGGCAGCAGAAAGACCGGAGCGCCAGGGGCCGGATCACGCTTGGAGGAAACCACGCGCCCCTGAATCGACGCCGTCCGCGCGGAGAGCGTCACCTTGATCAGCCGCGAGGTGGATGCGTGCAATTCGATCTGGCTCCATCCGGCCGGCCAGGAGGTGGCGATTTCCGGCGCCGCGGGCTCCGTTAGCGCGGCGACGTAGTACCCTTTCGGGGGTTCGATGTGAAGCTCCCAACGGCCGGCGTTCAAGGAGTGACCCTCGCGCGGAAGCCTCTTCTCGACCGGGCTGGTGCCGTCCAGATCCAAACGGCGGGCCACGACGAAGCCACCTTCCAGCGGCAGAGGATTGCCCGCGGCGTCGACGTACTGCCAGCGAATTTCCGGCGCTGGGCGGAGAGGGACAAACAGATCGTCCTCGTTGCGGTGCAGTAAGATCCGCGTGTACACGTTGACAGGATCGCTGTAACGCCTGTCCTGGGAAACCCCGAACAATTCGTACTCACCGGCCGGCAGGTCCGTGAATTCGAAGCTCCCGGTATAGTTGACGCTGACGGTTTTGCGTCCCAGGTCCGAGGTGAGCGTAAGTTCCATCGCGGCAGGCGGCATGACCCGCCCTTGCAGGCTGTACAGCTCACCAAAAGTCGGGAATATGTTTACCAGGTCGGCCACTTCCTCGAGCTCGACCGGAACCACTTCGGCTTCCGCCCGCACGCTGGTTTCGCGGTGATAGGTGGGAACAATGGCCTCGCCTTCCTCCAACGGGAGCGCGTCAGTGCGCACGAAGTATTTACCCGGCGGAAGCCCGCCGATGCGGAAACGGCCGGTATCGTCGGTTATCGAATGGCCGGCGATTTTCGGCGTTGCCGATGCGATATAGGCGAACACCGGAACGTTGGGAAAGCCGATTTCGTTCTCGTCCCAGACAAATCCGGAAATGGCCGCGTAACGCCGCAGGCGAAATTGCAGGTTAATGTCTGATTTTTCCTCCACGAAAACCGGTGTCGGCGCGGCGTCCCAGAATCTTTGGCCATAGCCAAAGGGCACGAATCCGACCCGGGAAGCGGTTAGCAGGTAGGCTCCTTGGGGCAGTTCAATGAAGCTGCAGAGGCCGTAGCGGTCAGTACGGAGCGTTTTGCGGCTTACACCGGCGGCCAGCGCCTCCAGCTTGACCACCGTGCGGGCCATGGGCCGGCCGGTCTGGTTTTCGACCACCGCCACGTGGATGGTGGCCGCCGGCAGCGTCAGCGGCAGAAAGCAAACAGCGGCCGAAACTGCGCGCAGCATGTGTCCTCCAAGGCTCCGTGCCGGAGCTCCCGTTAACCCTTATGACGCCTCCGCCGGTGGATTCGTGGAGTCCCCCCGGAGGATTACCACTTACCTCCCAGGGAAGCTCCACATCCCACCGATCCGGGGTCGGGGGCCAACGGCGGCCAAGCAGCCCCAAGTCGCGTCGGACGGCAACCAAATATAATGGTGGCGCGCCGGCCTTGTCGTCACTGGTGGGAGGAGTGATGCCGCGATTGGGAAAATTCGTGCATCGTGCTGCGCCGGCCCTGCGGGTGGCCTGCCTAGTTCCGGCCCTGTGTCTCTCCGGCTGGGCCGTCACGGTGTACCAAAACAACTTCCAGGGACCGGCCGGCTCGACCTATCCGGAGTGGTCCGGAGGCGAATACTCTTATACCGCGAACAACGCGGGAACGGTTTCTTCCGGCGGCGGCCGGCAGGCGATCACGAACGTCGAGTCCGCGAACGGGCGCGAGCGCTTCCTGGGGGAGTTCGGCGGGCCTGCCGTCGTTACCGCGCGGCCCTTCGACGCGCGGCACTTCGTGCGCATGGATCAGAGCGTCCGCCTCACGTTGGGGGACCTGGCGCGCCACTCTTCGGCGACCGTTTCCTTCGATCTGTATGTGCTCAAGTCCTGGGACGGCAACAATCCCAACTATGGGCCCGATCGGTGGAGGCTGAGCGTCCCCGGCGGACCGACGTTGCTGGACACTTCGTTTTCGAACAATTTCAAAACCGGCTCGTTCGATCTGAGCCTGCAGGATTATCCGCACGCAGGCAGCGCCCCACAGGCCGGCGCCGCGGCGGTGAAGACGCTGGGTTACACGTTCTTCGGCGACAGCACCTATCATCTGAGCTTCACTTTCGCCCATGCGGCCGACACTCTCACGCTGGAATTCGCAAGCAGCCTGTTTGAGGGCAAGGGGGAGAACGATGAAAGCTGGGGACTCGACAACGTCGTCGTCAGCATCGACCAGCCGGACAACACGCTGAGCGATGCCGAGCGCCGAGCGGGGTGGAGGCTGCTGTTCGACGGCCGAACGCTGAAGGGATGGATGTGGAGCACCGATGCGATGCCGCCCGAGCCGAGTTGGGCGGTGGACGATGGGTTGCTGCACACCACGCCGGACCGCGGCACGCAGGTCTATCTGCTCACCCGCGACTCCTTTTCGGATTTTGAGCTGAAATTCGATTGGAAGGCGGAACCCGGGGCAAATTCCGGAGTGAAATACCGGTTTCAAGGATACTGGGTGGACGGTAAGGCGCATGACAAACCCGGCGGCCCGGGTCGGATTGAGCCAATCGCCCTCGAATATCAGATCACCGACGACGAGAAGAACCCTGATGCGCTGCACGACCCAAGACACTCGACTGCGGCGCTTTACGGCTACCAGGCGGCCCGCAAAACCTCGCCGGCGCGGGCAAACGTATGGCACACCGGCCGGATTGTCGCGCGGGGCCTGCACATCGAGCACTGGCTGGACGGGCGGAAAGTGCTGGATCTGACCCTCGACTCGCCCGAAGCCCAGGTAGCTTTCCGCAACAGCACGCGGAAGGGTTCGTCGCCTCTGCTGGCGATGCAGGAACGGCGGTTGTCGCCGGTGGCCCTGCAGGTTCACGATGGAATGGTCTGGTTCCGCAACCTGAAGATCCACAAGTTCTGATTCTCCAGCCGCACACCGCGGATGGCCTTCCGGCCGGGGGCGGATAATCCGGGAAACCATTCCATCACTGCAGGCATCTGAAAGGAAAGAACACGAGGGCGGTACCGTCTGTTAGATATGGGTGCGCTGGCCTCTGAATGAGGACTGGGCATCTGGGGTGCCTGAAATGACGAAGACCGATATCTTCCCGGCGTGGGGCAGGATCCTCCGCGGGACAAAGCCGCTTCTTTCCGTCGAAATTACCAAGGAATGCCCGCTCCGTTGCCCGGGCTGTTACGCCTACGAGCCAAACCACCTGGGCGTGGACGTCACCCTTCGCCAGCTTTCCGACTACCGGGGACAATCGCTGGTGGATGCCTTTTTTGCCTTGGTTCAAGAGCACCGGCCAATTCACGTGTCCATCGTCGGAGGCGAGCCGCTGGTTCGCTACCGTGAATTGAGCGAAATTTTGCCGCGTCTCGACAAAATGGGCATCGAGGTGCAACTGGTGACCAGCGCCGTCAGGCCTATTCCGAAAGAATGGGCGGATCTCCGCAATCTGCATCTGGCGGTGTCGGTGGACGGCCTGCAGCCGGAACACGACCGCCGCCGCACGCCGGCCACTTACGAGAGGATCCTCAAGCACATCGAGGGACACCGTCTGATCATTCACTGCACGGTGACCCGGCCGATGCTCTCGCGAAAGGGCTATCTCGCGGAATTCAGCAGCTTCTGGTCGAGCCGCGCGGAAGTTCGCAAGATCTGGTTCAGCCTCTACACCCCGCAGGAAGGGGACACATCGGAGGAGCGGCTGAACGAGGCCGACCGGGTCCGTGCGGTGAGCGACATCGCGGAATTGCGGGAGGCGCATCCCAAGGTGGAGGCGCCGGATGTAGTACTGGAAGGTTATCTTCGTCCGCCGGCGTCGCCTGAAGAGTGTATCTTCGCGCAGGCCACCCACTCGGTATCGGCCGATCTCACCACCACCATCACTCCGTGTCAGTTCGGCGGCAGGCCGGTGTGCGACGAGTGCGGCTGCATGGCCTCCGCCGGCCTGGCGGCAATTGGGCGCTACCGGTTGGCGGGGCTCATTTCCGTCTCCGCGATTTTTGCCGCGTCTTCAAGGCTCGGAAAGCTGGCCCGCGTACCGCTCGCCTGAGTCGCCGCGGGAATACCCGGGAACCAATCGCCCCCAACACTCGTACTGCTCTTCTAAGGGGAAGAGCTATGCCATTTTTGTCTCTTTCGGGCAGCACCGTGCGCCAAGGTTTCACGCGGCCGATCGTCCAGACGTTGTTTGTGGCGACGTGCCTGCTTTCCGTGGTGTCCTATTACACAACCCAGCAGGGCATGGCTCTCTACCTGGCGCCCTGGTTTGCCGTCATGGCCGCGCTGGGAATTCAGGTATCGCTGGTCATGGTGGCCTGGCTGGTGGGCATCGAGCGGAACCGCAGCCCTCTGCTGATTGGCGTTTACATCATCACCGCGCTGGTGTCCATCTCTTTCTCATACGTCTGCCTGCACAACTGGTTCGCCTCTCGCGAAAGGCCGGCCGAGATTGAGCGCGCCCTGTACGACGATCTGAACTCGGTGGCCGGCCAGACGGACACGCTGCTGGCCGAGGCGGCCGGCAAGGCCCGTCAATACGTCGTGGCCCTCGACGAAATGACGGCGGCGGAGCGCGAGCACGGCTACGTTTCGACGGCGGGTGACGCCGACCCGTATCTCGACGCCATCCGTCAAGCGGTGGCGAAAGAGGCGCAAGCGGTGGGGCCAGCCTATCGGGAAGGGTCCGGGGCGGGCGTCCGGTATACCGCCTTCGAGAGGTATTCCAAGTTGACCGGGGAGGCGCTGCGCGAAATTGAAGCGTCCCGGCGCCAGTTGGCAGACTGGCGGGCCTCGGCCAAGCCGCTGGATCCCTCCGACCGTCAACTGCGGAACTTCCGGACCGTCTTCGATTCGGTTCCCTGGGCCACGGTGGAGCAGATAACCGGCCGAAAAGTGGTAAACCGGCCGGCCGTGCCGGATTACGCCGCCTATGTCGACCGCTCGGCCTCCAGCCAGGAAGACCTGCTGCGGGCGTTTACGGAGCTGGGTTCCGCGCCCACCGCGCGTCACTACTTCGCACTGGCGCTGGCGGCCTTTATCGACATCGTGATCTTCCTGCTGGCCTTCGCCGCCGGCCCCTACTTTCATGGCAATCCGGAAACCCTGTGGAGCCGCGGCGCGGCGGCGCTCGATTCAGTGGAAGAGCAGGTATTCGTGCGCGGACTGCTGGCCAAGTTGCAGGCCACTCCCAGAGGGATGACGGCGGTTGCGGTGGATGCCCTGACGCCGGGTGAGCGCCAGTTCGCCCTGGCCCTGGAATCGAGCGGCATGGCGGTGGTGGAAGAGCGCGACGGGAAGTTGTTCTACCTGATCGATCGCCCGGTGCAACGCAGAATTCTGGAGTCTCTGGCGGAGCCGGGCCTTCCGCTGCGCGCTGCCGCCCGCAAAGCCGCCGCCGGCGCATAGCCACTCTCGCCGGGACCGAACTTACTGCACCACGGTATCGGAAAACGGTTCTTCCTCGAACTCTCCAGCGGGCGTTCGTTTACAATAGCTACATTCTCTGGCTTCCCTTACGGCATGCTCGGAAAGACAATCTCGCATTACAGAATCGACCAGCAGTTGGGGCGGGGCGGCATGGGTGTCGTATACCTGGCCACCGATATCAGCTTGCGCCGCCAGGTCGCCATCAAGTTCGCGACCGGAAGCCGGGAACAAGACGTCGATTCGAATTTGCTAACCGGCGAAGCGCGCGCTGCCTCGCGGCTTACCCACCCCAACATCGCCCGCATCTACGACCTCGGCGAGACGGAAGACCGACAGACGTTCTTCGTCATGGAGTACGTACCGGGCCGCAATCTGTCGGATCTGATCGACGACGGGCCGCTGGGGATCGAGCAGTGCCTCGACATCCTGCGTGCGGCGGCTTCCGCCCTATCAGAGGCTCACCGCCATGGGATCGTCCACCGGGACATTAAGCCCGGGAACATCCGCATCGGCGACGACAATGTGGTAAAGGTGCTCGACTTCGGCCTGGCAAGCCGCACGCTCGCCGCGCCCGGCCCGGAGGTGGAAGCCACCGTTACGGCGAATCTAACGATTCCCGAGAGGTCGGTGGTCGGCACGCCCGGCTACATGTCTCCGGAACAGGCCGCGGCCCAGCCGCTTGACTCGCGTTCCGACCTGTTCTCCCTCGGCTGCGTTTTCTATGAATGCCTCACCGGGCAACGCCCCTTCCCGGCGAGGAGCGTTCCGGAGTGCCTGTTCGAGGTTCACCGTCTGGTGCCGCCGCCTCCCTCGTCGATAAACCCCGAGGTGCCCAAAAGCATCGATCTTCTGACGGCCCGCCTGCTGGCCAAGGACCCTGCCGAACGGTTTCAATCGGCGAACGAAGTTCTTGCGGCCCTCCATACGATTGAGCGGAGCCGCACCGGTTCACCGGTGACACTGCTATCCCGGCACCGCAGGACGGCGGCCATTGCAACTGTTTTATTACTGGTGGCGGCCGGCGCCTATTTGTTCTGGCGCGCACGTCCTTATCAGCCCCGGCCCGAGGCGGTCCGCTGGTACCAGGAAGGTCTTGACGCGTTGCGGGATGGAACTTACCTGAAAGCGAGCAAGGCGCTCTCCGAGACGGTGCGCCTGGATCCGGACTTTGCCCTGGCCCACGCGCACCTTGCCGAGGCCTGGCTCGAAATGGATTATGGCGACCGCGCCAAAGAGGAGATGATTCGCGCTCAAAGGGCAGGCGGATCGGGGGCGCGGCTGCCGCGAGTGGACAGGCTGCATCTCGAAGCCGTAGATTTCTTCGTCACCGGCGACTTCAAGGAGAGCGCCAGCCGCTACCGCGAGATGTTGCCGCTGGTCCAGGGGCCGGCGCAGGCCCTCGTCTATCTGGACCTTGGCCGCGCCTGCGAACGCGCCGGCGACTACTCGTGCGCCTCCGACAGCTTTCGGCAGGCCGCCCGCACCGATCCGCAGAGTGCCGCGGCATACCTCCGCGAGGGCCAGCTCGATCGCCGCGCCCGGAAATACGCCGATGCCGCCAAGGCGTATTCCAGCGCCGAGCATCTCTACCAGGCGGCCAGCAACATCGAGGGTGTCACCGAAGTGCAATACGAGCAAGGTGCGCTCGCCCTTGATCGCGAACAGCCGGCCGAGGCAAAGGACATTCTCGATAAGGCCCTGGCCGGCGCCCGCCTTACCGGCAACACTCAACAGCAGGTCAAGATCCTTCTGCAACTGGCCACTCTGGGTGTGCAATCGGGCGCCGCCGACCAGGTTCACGCGCTGGCCGAGCAGGCCGTCGAACTGGCGCGCTCCGACGGCGTCGAAAACCTGGTGTCCCGCGCCCTCATCACGTTGGGTGGAGCGTTCTTTCTAAAAGACAAAGCGGAAGCGGAGAAGTATTACAGCCGGGCGCTGGAGATTGCCCGAAGAAACCACGCCTCCGGCACCGAGGCACGGGCACTGCTTTCCCTGGGGAGCCTCCACAGCTCGATGGGCGAGCCCCAGCGCGCCATCTCTGAGCTGAAGCCGGCGACAGCGTTTTTCGAACAGGCCGGCTACGTCACCGATACGTTCCAGGCGCGCATTCTGTTGGGACGGTCCCAACGCGACCTGGGAGATTTCGACGGCGCGGCCGGCGTTTTCCGCGACCTGCTGCGTGGGGCGGAGAAATCCGGTTCCCGCGAAGATCGGGCATTTCTGCACGAAGCGATCGGCCAGGTGCTCTTCCGCAAGGAGAGTTACCGCGCCGCGGTGGGCGAGTTCGACGAAAGCTATCGGCTTTACTCCGACCTGAATTCGCCCACCGGCGTCCCCTACCTGCTGCTGGATCGTGCGGCGGCGCTGTGGCGCCTGGGCGACTACGCCGCCGGGGCCGCGCTGCTCGCCCAGGCCGAATCGCAGGCGAAATCGTCCGGTTCCGCCGATCTGGCCAACCGCGTGCGCATCGAACGGCTGCAACTCGAGCTGAGCCAGCTCCGCTTCGCACAGGCGCGTGAAGACACTTCCGCGCTCGGCCGATTGGACCCGCCGCTCAACCCTGGAGACAAAGCCGTGGTGGCCGCCGCCGGCGCGTTGGCGCTGGCGGAATCCGGACAGCCGTCCGAGAGCCTTCGAACGTGCCGGGACGCGATTCAGGCTTCCCAATCAATGCACGTCGAGTGGATTCTTTCCGTGTCGCTGTTGTACTGTTCCCAAGCTGCTCTTGCAGCGCGAGACGCCGAACAAGCGCTTGCCTGGGCGAGCCAGGCACGGCAGATCTTCCACCGTACCGGCCAGCTCGATTCGGAATGGCGCGCCGGCGCAGTGATGGCCCTCGCCGGCGCCGCCGATGCCCTACCGGCCGCCAAAGCCGCGCTGGCGGGCCTCGAACGCGACTGGACGCACGAGGATTTTGAACGGTATCTGGTTCGCCCGGATATCAAAAGATTACGTGAACAAGTTACGAAACGGGAGCCAATTCGATGAATCGAAACAAGTTCGTTTTGTGGACCGCCGTGTTTGCCGGGTTGCTTTTAGCGGCTTGGCTATTTCCAACCGCTCTGGCACAGGGAGGCGATACTCCCATCATCGTTCGCGACCGCTCCATCTCCATCCGGCCCGCGACGGGGAGCCTAAAAGACTGGAAGGCCGTCGGCAGGCAACAGTTCGATCATCCGAATCAGAACAAGAGCATGGCCTCCGTGGAGGTGGCCGGACCGGGAGCCAAAAACTCCACTTGCAGCGGGCGCGGGCGATGCCTGGTTGAGATGACGTGGAGCACCGGCCAGTCGGTACGAATCATCGCTCGCGGTGGAGGCCGGGGACTCTCGCTTTTCTGCAGTGTCCCATTCGACGATCCCGGTTGGGACAAGTCGTCGCCCGAGTGGCATTTCCCGCTGCCCGCGGACGCAACCGCGGAAGTGACCATTCGGGACAGCAGTACCAGGGGCAAGCCGGAAACCATCTGTTCCGGGAACGGCTGTCAGGTTACCGTTCACTACCAGTAAGCGGCGCATCCGGCTGCAACTGTCAGCGTTGGCTGGTCTGGCCGGAGACGACACGCCGATTGAAATCCGCGGATTTGTTGCGCGGGATGCTGAGCGAGGTCCATTCGCCCGCCCGGTAGTGCTTCGCCAGCATCACGATCTGGCCCACGTGGCAGGCGTAGTGGGCGACCTGGCGGTGGATCGCCTGCATCACCGAATGCGCTTCTCCCCGAATGGTGACCGTGCGCGCCAGGTCGGCGTCGGTGAGCGGCTCGAGCGCGGCGAACACCAGCTTCCAGCCGTTCTCCCACAGGGCCATCAGTGCTTCGCGCCCGGCCGGGGGGTCGACGAATTCGCTATCGCGGTAGCGATCCGGTTTCTCGCCGTCGCTGGTCAGGAAATCGGTCCAGCGCGAGCGCATGTTCCCCGCCATGTGCTTGACGATGACGGCAATGGAATTCATCTCGTCGTCCAACACCGCATAGAGCTGATCGTCCGTCACCTGTTCCATCGCGCGTTCGGCCAGTATCTTGTAGTGGCGGAACAGCGCGAGCGCGTCCGCCAAATAGGAGGTGGTGAATTCGAGCGCCATCTCTCTATCTTGAGGCATCCGGCGGCGGCGGAAATGGCGGAGGGTATAATACCTGCGTGGATCGCCGCTTCTCGCGCTCGCCGGCGGCGGAGGGCCGATGCCCGATGTTGTGAGGATCACGATGAAACTTTTATTTCTTGCCACCCTGTTGTTGGGAATTGCAAACGCGGCGCAGCCCGCGCGGTGGTCGGCGGAGAAGGCGAACGACTGGTATGCCCGCGAGCCCTGGCTGGTGGGGAGCAACTACATTCCAGCCACCGCCATCAACGAGCTGGAGATGTGGCAGGCCGACACGTTCGACCCGAAGCAGATCGACAAAGAGCTGGGTTGGGCCCAGGGATTGGGGATGAATACCATGCGGGTGTTTCTCCACGACCTGTTGTGGAAGCAGGACCCCGAAGGCTTCAAGCAGCGCATCGGCGTTTTTCTTCAGATCGCCGCCAGGCACAAGATCAAGCCGATGTTCGTGTTGTTCGATTCCTGTTGGGATCCGTTCCCCAAACTCGGCAAGCAGCGGGCGCCCACTCCGGGCGTACACAATTCCGGCTGGGTGCAAAGTCCGGGCGCCAAAGCCTTGAGCGACCCCGCCCAATATCCGCGGTTGGAAGCGTATGTAAAAGGAGTGGTATCCGCTTTCGCGAACGACGATCGGATTCTCGCCTGGGACGTGTGGAACGAGCCGGACAATCTCAACACCTCGAGTTATGGAAAGCAGGAGCCCCCCAACAAGGTGGCCCTGGTATTGGCGCTGCTGCCGAAAGCGTTCGAGTGGGCCCGCCAGGCCGGCGCCACGCAGCCCCTGACCAGCGGCGTCTGGCAGGGCGACTGGTCCTCACCCGAAAAGCTCTCACCGATGGCGCGAACGCAACTGGAGCTGTCCGACGTCGTTTCCTTCCACGCCTACGTTGCGCCGCGAGAGTTCGAACAGCGGGTGCACTGGTTGCAGTCCTACAAACGGCCGCTGCTTTGTACCGAATACCTGGCGCGAGGAGTCCAGAGCACGTTTCAGGGGACGCTGCCGATCGCCAAGAAGTACAAAGTGGCGGCCTACAACTGGGGATTGGTGGCCGGCAAAACACAAACCTACCTACCCTGGGATTCCTGGCAGAAGCCGTACGTAAACCGGGAACCAGCCGTGTGGCAGCACGAGATCTTCCACCGGGACGGCCGCCCCTATCGGCTAGAGGAGGTCGATTTCATTCGGCAAATGACGGGAGTTGCCGCCGCTTCCAAGACCTCGAAATAGGCGGCGTAACGTTGAGGCTGCCCGAAGCGGGTGCGGCTCACGCCGCCACGCGCAATGAACGCCCCAGGTCACAGACTCCGTGCAAGCCGGCTTGGAACGCAACACTTTGGCATGGGGCGAGCCGGTGGGTGCGGTTTGGCGCCTATTTCGAGATCGCAATAGTTTCCACACAGCGGCGACGGAGTTGCTGCGGGCCGGGGTGGATCCCACGGTAATCGCACTCTGGTTTGGACACGAATCCATTAGGACGACGCAAATTTATTTGGATGCCAACCTCGCCAGGTAAAGAAGCGGCGCTCGCCAAGACCAGCCCCAAGAAGACGGTGGTCAAGCGATACCAGCCAGCGGATGCCATGCTCACGTTTCTCAAGAACCTCTGAGAGGGCCGCCACCGATCACGTGCCGTCATCGGTTGCTGAACAGGCCCGAACTGAACTGTGGGCTGGGAAGTCCGTTGGAGCGGCGTCGGCGTCGGAATTGCTCCGCGTTGGCGAACCCTCATGTTGGTCTACGGTAGGTGGCCAGACGTTATCTATCCGGGCCGCAGTTCTCACCGTAGACGACTACACGCTCATGTGGTCGCACCGTGCGGCCTTCACGGTTTGGTCTACTGGTACTTTAGGCATCTTTGATCAATTTGGGGGTATACCGTGGCCATTAAATTCAGCGCGACTGCTCGCCGGCTTGGAATCTTCTCCGCAGTGGGCGTCACAGTCCTGGTAGTGGCCTACGCGATCACGCTGACCATTGGATTCTTGTCTCTTAAGTCTCCACAGCAACCGATCAGCGACCCGATGTTCTCGATCCTCGAGGTCTTGATCATCCTCATGATGCCAGTGATGGTTGCGCTCATGGTGGCGGTGCACGCTTGGGCGCCATCGAACGCCAAGACGCTCAGCCTGACAGCGGTCATGTTCATGGGTCTCCTGGCTGGAGTGACCTGCAGCGTGCACTTCGTTATCTTGACTTTGAGTCGGCAGGCCGCCTTCGCCGGGCAGCCGTGGGCGCCGCTGCTCCTGTCGTTCAGGTGGCCCTCGGTCGTGTACGCACTCGACATCGTCGCATGGGACTTCTTCTTCCCGCTTTCGATGTTGTTCGCTGCCCCAGTCTTCAGAGGCAGCCGGCTCACCTTGTCCATCCGCGTGCTTATGATCGCAAGCGGAGTGCTCGCGCTCGCCGGTTTGGGGGGTGCCGTGGCCGGCGATATGCAACTGCGAAACATCGGCATCGTGGGTTATGTGGGGGTGTTTCTGGTTGTCGCGTGCCTATTGGCTATCTTGTTCTCTCAAGCCAGACCGGTAGCGGAGCCGGGAGTCCCAGATGGGCGATGATAAACGGCCAACGGACGATCTATGCGCACGCCCGTGGTCCCGGGGGAGGGGGCAACCTGCGCGGGGGCCGCAATCCGTTACAGGTGCTACCCAGGCAGCTCAAGTCTCGATTTGATCCTCCGAAGGTGGTGTTCCCACTGTCGCCACAGGTACGGCCGGAGAATAGGTTGGGCGAGACGCAGGACACCATGCGGCAGGAGCAGAGTCCGCACGGAAAGCCGGGCACCGTGTCCCGCAGGTGTCACCTCCCATTCGATGCGCACGTCCAACAGCTTCGAGGCGCTCGTCGCAGCACAAAAGCTCGGCCGGTGGAACACGATATTCTCTGTGGTCGACCATCCAACGCCGTCAAGTCGAATCCTGAATCGTGTTCCCAACCTGATCGGACCCGCCGTGAGCTTCTCGACTTCGAGCAGCTTCGGATTCCACTCAGGCTCGCGAAGGACGTCGGTGCAATAGTCGAAAACGGCTTCCGGTCCTGCTTCAATCTCGATCGCATTCTCAACAACACGACGTCGGCTGAGAAGACCGGACGACGCAGCCAGTCTTTCACCTTCGCACCGCTCCTTCATGTCGGCCGATTCTAGCATCTGTACAGATCCAACAGGAAATCGGCTGGTATCCAGCAATGACGAGTGTGCTACTGGGTCGTATAACGCCCGATGATGAGAAATGGCCCGCCGGCCGTAGATCCTAACTGACGCAGTATGGTTGAGCCGGAGCGAACGGCGCCGCGACGGACAGCGTATCAGGAGACGATTTCCACCGGGTAGTGCCGATGCCCGCGACGTACGCGATACGTCTCGAAGTCCTTGCGATCGATGGTGAAGATTCTCCTCGTGCCCAACGCTTCGGCGGCGGCAACGAGCGATGCGTCCGCCAAGTCCATCGGATGATCGGCGTATACCTCCATGAGTTCGAAGGCTCGAGTTAACCACGATCGATCAAGGAACCACACTGACAATCCACCGTCTTCGACGAACTCCCTCAGACGATCGGAGCCGATGCTGGCGGGCCCGAGCATGTGAAACGCTTCGGTCAGCACGGGCGTGGTGGTCAGGATGGCGTCACGGATTTCCTTCAGGGTCCGGCGGCATCGGCCGTGGTGTTCGTCCTGGGGATCGAAGAGGGCGACCAACGGCCCCGTATCGACGAGGATCATTTCCGCAGCTTCTTACGAAGTGCCGCGGACACGCCGCGCCGCGTCTCCGTGGACGGCGCAATCGCATATCCACCAGGGCCGAGATCGAGCCGCTCGTAGAAGTCAAAGGGGCGCTGTCCCGGTGCGTCCCGGACTTGTTGTTTCAGCGACCTGAGCCCCTGCTTCAGCACTTCGGAAATCGGCAACCCCGTAGCTTCGCGGACTTCCCGCAGTGTGGCTTCGGCTTCGTCGTCGAGTCTCACGGTTCGTATCGCCATGTCCGTATTACCGACTGTATTACATCCGGGGAGGCCGGTCAAGAAGCATACTCGGAGCCGATCCTATGCTGCTCATCGGCCGCACGAACCATGGTGAGAGACAAGTAGCTCTGCGAGGGAGAACATGTGTTCGCCGGACGGCGCCTACCACAGTCTTCGGACCGGGCCGAAACAGGGCATCCGTTGCAGGAATGAGACATGTGCCGCCGGGAATCGCTGTCGCAGCCAACACAACAGCTTGCGCCACCCGGCAACGCGCAGCGGAGGCAGTTCGGCGGGGTCGTGGCCGGAGATCTTACGCGCCAGGGCATCGCTCGGCGGAGAGGCCGTGATGAATCGCGCTCCCCGTTTGCCTAGCAGATCGAGAACGTGCTCGCCGCTGGCGTCGATTTCCGTCACTTTCGTGAGGTCGACCACCAACTGCTTGCCGTTCAAGATCGAGGCGGCGGTGGTCCAGGATTGCGCCAGCTCGGCGGCGCCCGGGTCCGCCAATTTACCCGCCAATTGAAAAGTCAGGGATTGAGAACCGTCGTGCAGGTAAATATCGAGCATTCTCATTTGCTGAGATGCAGCCAGCCGGCCGCCGGTTACAAATTCCGCCGAGCGTGGCGGACGGGGTTCGGATCCTTCAGTCTTCGGGCTGACGGATGCTTAGCACATCGCGAGCATCTTCTTCCCGCACCCACCGGCGGAAACGGCGATGCCAGGCGAGCGATTTTCCCACGTCACGCAGAATTTGGGTTTTCAGCGCTTCGGGCGATTCGAACTTGCGCTCGTCGCGCAGCCAATGAAGGAACTCAACGCGGATTCGTCCGGGTGTCCGGCCGTCGAAGGGATCCAGCAGAAACGTCTCCACGGTAAGTTCCGTGCCGCCGAAGGTGGGCCGGTAGCCCACGTTGGTCACCGATTGCCAGCGCCGCGCGCCGCCCAGTTCGGTGGTGCGCGTGACGTACACACCGACGGCCGGCAACACTTCCGCCCGCGTCTCCAGGTTTAGAGTGGGTACGGTCTTCCGCGATCCCACTCCGCCGCCGCCAACCACCTCGCCCTCCAGCCAATAGAAACGTGTCAGCAGCCGGGCGGCCAGGCCGACGCGTCCCGCCGCCAGCAGACGCCGGATTTCGCTGGTTGACACGATGCGTCCGCGGTAGCGCATGGCCGAGAGAAAGCTGGTGAGAAAACCGTACTGCCCGCCGAGCGCGGCGAGTGTCCGCACATCGCCGCGGTGCTCGAAGCCGAAGCGGAAGTTATCCCCCACCACCACCGCGCGGGCATCCAGCGTTTCCACCAGCACCTGGCGTACAAACTCTTCCGGGGTGTGCTGCGAGAACTCGCGCGTAAAAGGGACGATCAACGCCTGTTCGACCCCTTCCCCGCCAATCAGCCGGCAGCGCTCCTCGGGGCTCATCAGCAGGCGCGGCATGCGCTCCAGCGCGACTACGGCCGCCGGGTGCGGGTCGAAGGTCAACACCGAAGGCCTGACGCCCAGCTCTCCCGCAATATTCACCATCCGGCGCACCAGCTCGCGGTGCGCCGCGTGGACACCGTCGAAGTTGCCGATACTCAGCGCGCAGGGACCGAACTTTCCCCTCGCTTCCGGCAGGCCGCGAAACACACGCAGAGACGGCATTCAGACGCACTCCCCCACGTGGATTCGCAGGCCGTCGTAGGCCAGCCGGACGTGCGCCGGCAACTGCTCTTCGGTGCGGGCGTGCGCCAGGTCGTGCGAGATATGCGTAAACCACGCCCGCTTGGGGGCCAGCTTCTCCACGTACTCGAGCGAGCGTTCGACGGTTGAGTGCGTGGGGTGCGGCTTGTGGCGCAGCGCATCCAGGAACAGGTGGTCGAGCCCGTGCAGCATTTCCATGGATTCCTCGGGAATCTCGCTGTGGTCGGTGAGATAGGCGAAGTTGCCCAAACGGAACCCGTATGCCGTTCCCTTACCGTGATGCAGCCGGATGGGCTGAATGGTGAGCTGGTTGATGAGAATCGGCGCGCCGTTGAAGATGCGCGGCTCCAGCCTGGGCCGCGAAGACTCGGTGGGCCCTTCGTCGAAGATGTAGGCGAAGCAGCGGCGCACGATCGCCATGGTCTCTTCCGAGGCGTAAATGGGGATATGCCCGCGCTGGTGGAAATTGAACGGGCGCAGGTCGTCGAGTCCCAGAATGTGGTCGGCGTGGCCGTGGGTGTACAACACCGCGTCCACTCGCTGAATACCGCAGCGCAACGCCTGCTGGCGGAAATCGGGAGAGGTGTCGACGACGATGGTGTTGCCGCCCGATTCCAGAAGGATGGACGGACGCAGCCGCTGGTCGCGCGGATCGTCGGAGTGACACACTCCGCAGCCGCAGCCGATGGTGGGCACTCCGACGCTGGTGCCCGAGCCGAGCACGGTGACATCCATCGCAACGGTTCCGGCGGCCATCAACTGGTCTGGCTTTCGGTGGAAGTTTCCTCGCCGGCCGTGGTCTTTTCCTCGGCCTGCTTCTTCCTGGTCTCCTCGAGCACCTGAACGTAACGGAAACGAAGTTCGGTCAGCGAGTTCTCGAGCAGCCGCTGTTCGTCGAGGGTAAGGTTGCCGCGGGTTTTTTCCTGGAGCATGGCGAGCAGGTCGATGGCGTGCCGGCAATGGACGAAGTCCGGCGGGCTGTCCTGCTTTTCGCCAAGCACCAGCAGCCCCAGCGACATTTCCGCCTGCGTCTTCAGCGAAAACACGAGAAAATCAAACGTGGCCGGCGGCGCGGGAAACTCCGATCCGCCCGCCTGTGGCTGTGAGGCTCCGGGTTGACTCATAAGAAGTTATTTTACTGTGTTGCGGGGCAACGATGAGGATTTCCATTCTGCCGGCCGCGGCGGCCGCGCTGATGCTTGCCGCGGGCGCCGGTGAAGGATTCCGCGACCGTTTCCTCCGCGGGCTGGTTTTATTCGGTATAGCCGTCGTTCTCCTCACGGAGGGCCTCAGCGTAATGGAGGCGCTCCGCCCCTGGCCGCTGTTTGCCGGTTGGGCCGCGGTTCTCGCGGCTGCGCTGGCCCTGGCCGCCCGCCGCGGCCTTTACCGTCCCCGCCTCCCGCGCCTCGGCCGGCGTTGGGATGCGGTGGTCGCCATCTCGGTGGCGGGCGTCGCAGCCATCGTCATCCTCACCGGCATCACGGCCGCCTGGTGCCCACCCGACAGCGCCGACGCGATGGCTTATCACATGCCCCGCGTGTTGTACTGGGCGGAGCAAGGAAGCGTCCGCTTCTTTCCCACCCAGTACCTGAACCAGATCATGCTCCAGCCGCTGGCCGAATACCTGATGCTGCACACCTACGTGCTGTCGGGCGGCGACCGTTTTGTGAATTTCGTGCAGTGGCTGGCGGCGCTGGCCAGCATCCTCGGCGTCTCGGCAATCGCCCGTCAGTTCGGCTGCCGCGGGCGCGGCCAGGCGATTGCGGCGCTGTTTTGCGCCACCATCCCCGGCGGAGTGCTGGCCAGCTCCGGCGCCAAGAACGACTATTTCATGGCCTTTTGGCTGGTGGCGATGACGTACTTCACCTGGCGTTTCGCCGAGCGGGCCGGGTGGCGCGACGCCGCCTTCGCGGGTGGCGCGCTGGGGCTGGCGCTGCTGACCAAGGCCACCGCGTACCTCTACGCTCCCTGGTTCCCGCTGTTCATCCTGCTGCCGCGCCTGGGGCGTCTGAAGACGAAACTGGCGGGGTTGGCGGCGGTCGGATTATTCTGCGTGGTGATTCTGAACGGGCCGCAGTATTTCAGAAATTATCGCCTGAGCGGGTCGATTATGGGTTACGATTCGGCCACAGGCGACGGAGTTTCACGCTGGCGAAACGAGACCTTCGGGTGGCGCCAGACGGTCTCAAATCTGCTCCGCAACACCTCCGAGCAACTGGGCGCCCGCAGCGAAGCCTGGAACCAGGGGGTGTATGACGTGGTGGCCGGGCTGCACCGCGCACTCGGCATCGATTTGGACGACCCGGACACCACCTGGCGCGGATCCACGTTCAAACCTCCCCAAAACGCCAATCACGAAGCCAACGCGCCGAACCGCTGGCAGGTGGCCGCGCTCCTGCTGGTGTGTTGCGTGCTTGCGTGGCAGGGCTGGCGCGGGCGTCATCGGGAGCTGTGCTGGTATGCGCTGGCCCTGCTGTTCGGTTTCGCCTCGTTCAGTTTCTACCTGAAGTGGCAGCCCTACACCGCCCGTATGTTCGTGGCGCTTTTCGTTCTGGGAGCGCCGTTGGTGGGCGTGGTGTTGGAACAGGCGCGTTGGGCCGTGGTGCAGGTGGCGGTATGTGTGTTCCTGTTGAGCAACGTGCGGCTGGCCGTGCTTCAAAACTGGGTACGGCCGCTGACCGGGCCGGCCAGCATCTTCTCCACCAGCCGGGACGACAAATACTTTTCAGACCTGGGACAGTTGAACAACCGCCAGTCCTACTGGAACAGCCTGGCTACGCTGGAGCGAAGCGGCTGCCGCACGGTAGGTATGGACATTACCAACTATCAGTGGGAGTATCCGCTCGAAGCGCTGCTACGCGAGCGCCGGCCCGGCACGCTGTTTGTGCACGTAAACGTGGCCAACAGGTCGGCGGCTTATCGCCAGCCGGTGCCATCGGCGCCCTGCGCCGTGGTCTGTTTCGACTGCGCCGGCGACGCCGCGCGCCTGGATTTGTATCAGGGGTTCCCGCGGAGTGTCACGGTGGACAAATTCGTCATCTTTCTCCGGCCGAGGCCGAGCGCCACCGGGAACGCTCCTCCACCGCGTTGAACTCTTCCGCCGCCTTTTCGGTGAATTCGTCGAGCATGGGCCCCACGGTATGGGCGCAAGCCGCGCACCAACTGGTATGGAAGAGAATGCGTGGCCCGAGTTCCGGCGTGTGCAGCGCCTTGTCCAGCGCCGCCGGGTTCAGGCCACGAAGATATTGGCACAACTCTTCTTCCGCCATGCGGCTGGCTCCTCTTACGTTAGACCGGAAAACCGGCTTGCGGTTAGCCCACCGCCGGTGCCCTGCGGCCGCGAAGCTCCGCGGCCCGCCGAACACCAGCTTTACTGAAGATACGAAGGTCATGGCGAAAAGTTCCCGGCGCCCGGCGCAGCCCTATTTCTTCTTGCGGATGAAGACCTTGCCGTTCAGCGTGGTGAAGGTGAGTTCCGGCCCACCCCCGTTGATGGTGCCGACGATAGAGGTGCCGAGCGAAGCCCGGTAGCGGCCCCTGGCGTCGCGGCTGCCTCCCGAGGTGGTCCCGATCTTTTCGCTGGCGATGTCGAAGTCGGTGTAGACGCCGCCATTCTGGCTCTTCACCTTGATGCGGGCTTTGGTGGTTGCGGGAAGCGTGACGTCGATATCGCCGTTCAGCGAACTGAACGCCATCGGCTTGTCGGGCGCCACCTGGTCGAACGTCACCACCACGTTGCTGTTCAGCGCGTGCGCCACCACCGAGCCGGAGACGTCGGTCAAAGTCACCTTTCCGTTGGTGTTGTTGGCGTCTATCTCGCCGCTCACATGTTCCACCGCGATGTTGCCGCCGTTGACGCAATTGAGCTTCAGCGACGTGTTGTAGGGGACTTGAATCGCCACTTCGGCATTGCGTCCCCAACTGTCGGTCCCGATCTCGACCACGTTGTCGTGCTCGGTGACGGTGACGCCGGAGGTGCCGACATCGATGCGCTTCAATCCATCGATCTCCTTGGGCCCCTCGGCATGCCCTTCCCCGCCGCTGACTTCGACGATCACCTGCTTGCCGTCGTAGCCGGTGACGTGAAACCCGCCGTTGATCAGGCTGCCCTTCACGGTGGCGGGCCGCGCGGGGTCGGTCAGCGGGACGCTAATTTTCTGGCCCTGTTGGGCGGCGGCGACGGCTGCCACCAGCAGCCCGGCCGCCACCGCCATGATTCCCTGCTTCGCTGTCATTTCAATACTCCCTTTACTTCCCCGTTCCCTGAATCTGTTCCAGCGCCAGCCGGGCGCGGGCGCGCACCGCCGGGTTTTCGTCCGGCTCGCTGGCCAGCCGCATCACCTCCGGACGGGCCCGCGAATCGCGCATCTCGGCCAGCAGGTCGAGCAGCGCCACCTGCACCAGCGGCGACTGCTGGCGCGGCAGCGACTCCCTGACTCGCTCGCCCACCAGCGGGTCGTCGGCGTAACGCCCGAGTGCGTCGGCGGCCGCCAGGCGTACGTTGACGTTGGGGTCGATGTCGAGGGTGTCGAGCAGCGCGTGCAACACGCGTTGGTCCGGCTGTCCGATGCGGGCGCTGTAATCCACGCCCCGCAGGCGGTCGCTGGGCGACTGGTTGTCGAGCAGCGCCAGCGCCACCGTCTGCCTCATGCGGAAAACCTCCGTGCGCAATTCGGCGATCTCGTCCCGTTGCGCGCGGGCTTCCGGCAACTGCCGGCCCACGTAGACGCCCACCACCAGAGCCGCCGCGGCGGCCACGGCCACCGGCAGCCAGCGGGTCCACCGCCATCGCTCCGAAGGGGCTTCCGCCGTCCGGGACTTCATCTCCAACACGCCCGCGCGCCGGGCCGGGCGGCCCCCTTCGGCGTAGGTGTCCAGCATTTCGTAGAACCGTCCGCGCACCCGCACCGACGGCTCTTCGGCGGGAATCTCGCCCAGTTTTTCCCACAGCTCGCCCATCGCCCGCACCTGGTCGCGGCAGGCGGCGCACTCGGCCAGGTGCGCCGAAAGGCGCGCCGCCGTCGCCGCCTCGAGCGATCCCGCCAGAAACTCCGGAAACTGCTGCTGCCATCGTTCGCAATTCATGACGCCCTCTCGCTGGCCAATTGTTCGTAGATCGCCCCCAACTCGCGGATGGCGCGAAACACGCGGACTTTTACCGCGCCGACGTCGCACATCAGGATGGAGGCGATCTGGTCGTACTTCATTTCCTGGAAGCGGCTCATGATGAGAACCTCCCGCTTTTCGAGCGGCAGCCGGTCGAGCGCCCGCTTCAGCAGGCCGATCTCCTGCTTCCTCGAAAGCTGCTCCTCGGCATGCGGCGCCGGATGGCGGGGCTCCAGAAACAGGTTGCCCTCCGCGTCTTCGGGCAACTGCTCTTCGCGCCGCCGTTTCCGGCTGTCGAGAAAAACGTTCCGCGCTACCTGGAACATCCAGGTGGTGAAAGGCGCCCCCGCGTAATAGGTCTGCCGGTATTTCAGGATGCGAAAAAACACGTCCTGCACCAGGTCCTCGGCCGCGCCGCGGTCGCCGGCCAGGCGCAGAAAGAACAGGAACAGCGCGCGGTGATGGCGCTCGAACAGCACCGCCAGGTTGCGCACTTCGCCCTCGCGAACGCTGGCCATCAACTGGTTGTCGGTGAGTTCTTCCGCCACCGCTCCTCGCATCGACGCCGGCCAATTCAGCCGCTTTCCCGTTTCCGCCGGCGCTTACATCGGATAATACTGCGGACCGGGCGAATGGTTACAGCCTCCGTTTCAGCCGGATAGCGGGCGTTGGAGGCTGCTCGCCCGGCCCGGTCTACACCTATCGCCGCCACCCGACTTGCATTCTGCCTTCAAAATGAGGGAAGCTAATGGGTTTTCTACCTTGCTTTACGGGCCTTATCTATGAAGATTCGCGTGCTCTACCACGACCATTGTTTCGACGGAGCCGCCGCTGCAGCTTTCTTCACTCGCTTCCTCGAAGACAAGTTCCACCCCGGCGCGGAATTTGCCTTCACGGGAATGGCGCACAAGGCGTCCCAGATTTTCGAGGACAGCTTGTTCGACGGCGACGTAAATGCAATCGTCGACTTCAAATACGCCACCAACCCCAGGTTGACCTGGTGGTTCGACCATCACCAAAGCGCGTTCCTCTCTCCCGAGGACGCCGAACACTACCAGCGCACCAAGAACGTGCGGCAGGCCTTCGACCCCAACTACCGCTCCTGCACGAAGTTCATCTCCGATTACACCCGGGAGCATTTCGGATACGACCCTGGCGACCTTAGCGACCTGGTTTGCTGGGCCGACATTATCGACGGCGCACTCTACAAGGACGCCGAAGAGGCGGTCAAGCTCGAAGCCCCGGCCATGAAGCTGATGCTCGTTATCGAGAGCGCACAGGGCTCCGACACGGTGCAGAAGATCATCCGGCTCATGCGCCGCACTTCGTTCGAGGAAATCATGCGCGAGCCCGAAATCGCCGGCCTCTTCGGTCCGCTGCACCGCCGGCACCTGGATTCCATCGACATCATCCGCGAGGAAGCCACCTGCAACGGCGGTGTGATCTACTTCGACATCAGCAGCCGGGGTCTCGAAGGTTACAACAAGTTCATCCCCTACTATCTGTTCCCCGAATCGGTCTATACCGTGTCGGTCAGCATCTCCAGCTTCCGCACCAAGATTTCGGTGGGCTCTAACCCGTGGACGCAGAACGAGCTGAAGCACAACCTGGCATCCATCTGCGAACGGCACGGAGGGGGCGGGCACCCGCGCGTGGGCGCCATCAGTCTGCCCAAAGGGGCCGTCGAGCAAGCCCGCAAGGTGGCGCGGGAAATCGTCGAGGAGTTGAAGGCGTAGCGACGCCCACGCGTCACGTCGCTTGCGTTATTTCGATTGATAGGTGACGATCGCTTTCGTCGCCCCACCGTCCGTCATCACCACCACGCCCGCGCGGCGCGAGCCGTCCGGGGTCTCCGCCGACAGCGTGGAAGCGCCCTGCTGTCCGGCGGCGGCGCTCGATTGAGTCGTCAGGCCGACTTTCATCCCTGCCTTCTCGAGCGCGCTCGAGTAATAGGCCATCACCTTGTCGGGCGGGTCGGAGGTTTCAAAACTGAATCCGCCGGCGGTTTCGGAACCCGAATTCTGGGTGTACGACCCTTCCGCCTTCGCGCCCGGATACACCGGGAACCAGGCGGGCGCTTTGACGTTGGCGCCCCACTCGGCGGTGCCTTCCGGCGACGTCACTTTCATGTGGCCGCCGTTCTCGCCCTGCGCCTCGAAGGTCACTTTGCCCTGGTCGCCTTCCATGGAGAAGCGACCGTTCTTCACGTCGTCGAAGTTGAGCGTTACCACCTTCCCCGTGCTCTTTTCGCGAATGGTCACTTTGCCGGCGCCTTGGTCCATCCTCATCAATTCGAGATCCGGGTTGGCGGCTATTGCCATTTTCACCGCGGCCGCGGCGGGATTGTTTTTCAGGAGCTCGGTGTCGAGACCTGCCTGTTTCGCCTTGTGATAGATGAAATATCCTCCGGCCATCGCGCCGAGTATGCACAGCACGACCAGGCCTCCGCAGCCGATCAAAATCCAGCCGAGCGCCCCCATGCCTTTTTTGGGTGGAACCGCCGGGGGTACGTTGGGTGTTGCCATTCTCTCCTCCTGTATTTAGCCGAGCCCTAAGCCTCGTCACGGCCGGGGATCGAACCTCCCCTCAGCCTGGCACTCGAAATAAGCATGCCCGACTCCCGAGGCCCGGACGCCGCCGGTCATCATACTAATAGTAATGGCGATTTTTCAAAAAAGCATTCACCTCGAATCCCGCGGCAATTGCGACGTCCTGGACCTCAGCGGCCGGATCGAAAAGATTGTCGCCGAAAGCGGCATCCGCACCGGCATCTGCAACGTGGCGGGCGTGGGGTCCACGCTGGCCATCACCACCCTCGAGTACGAACCGGGATGCGTCGCCGACCTGAAGCGCTGTCTGGACCGGATTGCGCCCGCCACCGACGATTACGCCCACAACGCCCGCTGGGGCGATCACAACGGGTATTCCCACCTGCGAAGCGCCCTGCTCGGCACCGCAAAATCCTTTCCGGTGAACAACGGCCGTTTGGGCACCGGCACCTGGCAGCAAGTGGTGCTCTGCGATCTCGACGACCGTGCGCGCAAGCGCGAGGTGGTAGTCACCATCTACGGGGAGTGATCGGCCTGGCGGCGGGTACCGGGAAAAAACGGGCGGCCTCCACCTCTAGGACGGCGGCCGCCTCAGGCCCTTTGGGGATGGATGTTGGTCAACTCGTTGGTTGTGAGTGCGACTCCCCGTCGGGTGTAGTCTGGCAAGTCGAAGGGATCGCGGGGCGCCGAATCGAAATTCGGACTCCGCACTCCCTTTTACCGCTTTCCAACTTAGCGCAGACTGGGACAAACTTCAAATCGGCCTCTTTCGCCACCGCGGGTTTCCTGCTATTCCTGGAGCCATGGATGCCGCCAATCCGCGCAACCGCCGCAGCGCCATTGACACCGGCAAGCTGGTGGACCTGACCTACAGCCTGGACGAGGACAACCCGCAGTGGCCCACCGATCCGCCGTTCGAGTGGAGAGCCGACCATTGGGGATTTACCGGCGACGGCCACTGGTACGCCGCCGGCCGGTTCAGCACGCCGGAGCATATCGGCACTCACCTGGATGCGCCCGTTCACTTCGGCGCGGAGCAAGTGCGGGTGGGCGCGATCCCGGTGGAACGTCTGGTGGCGGCGGCAGTGGTTATCGACGTCCGCGCCGCCTGCGCGGGCGACCGCGACTACAGTCTGAGCGCTGCCGATATTCTGGCCTGGGAAGGGCGTCACGGGGCCATCGGCAACGGAGAGATCGTCTTGGTGCACACCGGCTGGGGCCGTTACTGGCCCGATCGCGAGGCTTATATGGGCAGCGCGCGGCAAGACGACGCCGGCGGATTGAGCTTTCCCGGCGTCGGCCCGGACGCCGCCGCGCTGCTGCGCGACCGGGGCGTCTCCGGAGTGGGAATCGACACGGCGGGCATCGATGCCGGCCGCTCGGAAGACTTCGCTTCGCACAGAATCCTGAACAACGCCGGCATTTTCCACCTGGAGAACCTCGCCAACCTGGACCGGCTGCCGGAAACCGGCGCGACGCTGGTGGCGCTGCCCCTCAAACTGGCCGCCGGGTCCGGGGCGCCGGCGCGCGTCATCGCCATCCTGCCGTAGCCAGACCGCGCTCCGGGCGCCCGGCCTACTCCAGCCGGTAGGGGTAGCGGGTCTCGTTCACCTGGTTGCCGATCCGGTCATGCACCGTGAGAACCAGCGTGTAGGATCCCGTGGGAGTGTTCTTCTGGGTCGTCAGGTTCAGCAGCCCCTTCACGTATTTCTGCGGGTAAAACGGCTTCCCGCTGTCTTCGGCGGCGGGTTCGTTGGTGTACAACACCTTGCCGGAGGTATCCGTAACCGAAAGACCGAAATCCACCTGAAATTCATTCTTCTCGCCGGTCTTGTAACCGGTGATCTCGAAGCGTGCCCAGATGGGATCGCCGGGCCGGTAACTGGCGGGGTTCAGCGGAGGCCCGTCCCTTTCGGAGCGTAAGAAACGGAAGTCGCGGACGGCCAGCACGTCGCTCAGCTCCACCGTGGGGCCGTTCACCGGGAAGGGGATATCCTGCTTCGCCTCGGCGTTCGCAATTTCGTCCGTGACACTCACGTGCACGAAATACTGGCCGCGCGGCAGCACCGTGGGTAATTGAAACTCGTAATTGACCCGGGGCATCCAGTTGGACTTGCGGTCCTGTTCGGAAATCTCTCCGCCGGTGCCCGAGAAGAACGGCTCCACCAGCAGAACACCGTCCTTGTCGGATACCAGGATCTGGTAGCGCAACTTGAATGCGTCTTTGTTGTTCTCTTTGAATCCGGCAATCTGAAAGCCGAATACCACGTTCTCGCCTTCCAGGAATGCGTGGTTCGCTGCGAGAAGCGGGCCTCCATCATATTGGCGGAAGACAGGCTCAACGATCTTCAGGGGCTGTTCGACGGCCTCCGCCCAACCCGAGAACGTCAACAGGATCGTAAGCGCAATCGCGGCCCGCATCGCGACACTCCTCTGTCACTTTCATTCTGCCACCGCGCGCGCCCTGACTTCGAGAGGCGCGCCGGCTACGGTTTCGGAAGGGGCGGTTGGTCCATTTGTCCGGGAACCACCAGCGGGACGTTCACGCTCATCGGGATGTCGATCAGCGCGGTATGTTCGTTTTCCAGGTCTCCGCCGTCGGTTACCCGCAGTTTGAAGGAGCCATTCGGCACGTCGAACACGATTTTCCCGGTTTGCGTCTCCGAGGGGTGGATGATGCGCAGCGCGCCCAGCCAATGCTCCACCCCGCGGACCTGCGACACTTCCAGCGATTGCTCGCCTTTCGGCCCCACCAGCGTCAACAGCGGCACGGTCTGGTCGGCGGTTCCGTTGTTCGTGATGCTGATGGTGATGGCCAGAAAGCGGTCCTTGGGCAGCACCGTGTCCAGTTCGTCGGACATGGCGCTCATCCATTGTGTCTCGGTAGCCACGTAGGAAAGGTTCCCGACGCGCACCTCCTGCCCCATGGCATGAGGGTTCGGGTCGTCCAGGCGTTTTGAACTGTTGCCGCATCCCGCCAGATAGAGCGCCAGCGCCGCCAACGGCAGGGCGACCTGATGGAACCGGACCGGTTTCATTCGCATAAGATTCTCGCGAGTCTTCTTCTCTAGAAAAATAGAACATCGGGCGCGGATCTGGCAAATGACTCCTGCGCCAGCGCCGCCAGGGCCGCTATTTCTGCGCAAAGGTGAAGCCTACACCGGTGGTGAACATCATGTCGTTGCTCTGCTTGGCATCTACCGGGTTGGAGAGATAGCGATCCACGAAAGAGGTGTTCAAGTCCATGAACTTGGTCAACTTGACGCCGACGCCGCCCTCGAAGTTCATGCGGTATTGGCCACGGTCGGTCAGGTTGGGATAGACCTGCGAGTGCTGGTAAAGCCGGAGCACGCTGTTTATCTTGTGGTCGGAGGATTCGGAGATCAATGCCTCTGCGGAGTTCCTGACCAGTCCGTCGCCGAACGCTTCGCGGTTCCACGTAAAGCCCGCTCCGAAGTCCAACACGTTTCTGTCCGTTTTCAGAATGTGCACACCGAGACCGCCGCCGAACACGCTGCGGAGGTCGAGGTCGATGAACTCGTCGTAGTCGAAATCCGTGGTTCCGAACGCGAAGCCCCGCTTCCCGAAGTTGCGGTCGTAGCGCGCGCCGCCGCTGACACGGTTGGCCGTCTTTCCGTAGGGTTCGGTCGTGCTTTGAGTGGCGTACAACTGGGTGAAGTACAGCGTGATCTTGTCGTAGCCGGTCGTCCTGGAGATATTGGCGTTCGTATTCAAAGTGCTGGTGGTGGAATTACCCCGCGTGAGGGCGAGCCCGAGGCCGGCATTCAATACCCAGAAATCGAAAAAAGGCGGATTTTTCAGGCGCGTTTGCTCGCGCTCGTAGGCGGCCTCGGCCGCTTCGGTGCGGAGCGCCCGCAGATCGCCGACATTGGCCCGGACCTCCGGGCCCTGCGCCGGCGTCACCACCACTGCCTGGTTCTTCGAGGCGACCGTGCCCTCCGCTTTACGTCCGTCGGCCAGGGTCACCACCAACGGCTCCTCGGAATTGATTCCGGCAATCGCCTCCCGTTTGATCTTGATCTCTCCCATGGATTCAGTTTTGACGGTGACCGTAGCATCGTCGGAAGTGAGAATGTCTCCCGTTACCCGGTCTCCGTTCTTGAGGGTGATGGTGGCCGCGCCCACCAGCGAGACGGCCCCCAGCACCAGCGTCGCGAAAACAACCGCAGGTTTCATACGCTCTGCTGCAGCTCGAACTGCTCGGACAAGCATGCTTTCTCCTCTCAACCCAACTGCGATGTACAGGCCGGGCAGCGCGTCGCCTTGATGGCGATGCTGGTCAGGCAGAATGGACAATCCTTGGTAGCCGGAGGGGGAGGCGGCGCCTCGGGCGGCTTGGTCCATTTGTTTACCATCTTCACCAGTAGGTAGACGGCAAACGCGACAATCAGGAAATCAATAATCGTATTCAAGAACGAGCCGTAGGCGATCACGGCGGCGCCGGCCTTGCGGGCCTCATCAAGCGAGGAGAAGCTCTGGCCGGAGAGGGTCACGAAATAGCTCGAGAAATCGCGCTGGCCCAGAAGCAGCCCGATGGGCGGCATCAGGACATCGCCGACGAACGAGGTGACTATTTTGCCGAATGCGGCGCCAATGATGATGCCGACGGCCATATCCAGGACGTTGCCACGCATGGCAAACTTTTTGAACTCTTTGAGCATGGTCGATTTCCTCCGAACAAGTATGTCTGACTCCGCGCCGCCCCTGGCCGGTGGCGGCCCGAAGCCGGTCAATGCAACCAGAATAGTCGAAGTCCACGTTCGAGTGTGAAATGACGCGGACAATTGGCGTCAACGAGGGCAATCGCGACACGCAGGGCATATAATTCAAGAGGCGGAGCTTCTTCCACCTACTTCCTGGGAGGTCTGAGCGAATGGCGACCATCCGATTTACGGTCAACGGAAAGGCGCACAGCGTGGAGACGGAGCCGGAGCGGCCCCTGCTGGAAGTGCTGCGCGAAGACCTGGGTTGACGGGAACGAAATACGGCTGCGGGGAAGGCCAGTGCAGGGCCTGCACCGTGCTGCTCGACGGCAGGCCATAGTCTCCTGCGTGACGCCGGTGCGCACGGCCGAAGGCCGCAAGATCGTCACCATCGAAGGTCTCGCCGCGGACGGCAAACTGCACCCTGTGCAGCAGGCGTTCCTGGACGAAGGGGCCATGCAGTGCGGTTACTGCACGCCGGGAATGGTTCTTCGCACCGTGGCGCTGCTCGGAACCAATCCCAGTCCCACGGACGCCCAGATCGTCGAGGGATTGAACGGCAGCCTGTGCCGCTGTAACGGGTACCACCGGATCTGGCGGCGGTGCGCCGCGCGTACGGCGTGCCGGGGAACTAGCGGGTAAGAATGTTGGAACTCAAGGGGCGTCACGAATGCAACCGCAGGCGACATTCGCCGGAAACCGCCGCAGTTTCGAATCGCCGGGGCTGGCCTGATCATCGTCACGACGCCGCTTTCCGAAGCCCAGAGGGGCGGGGGGGACGCCTCGCTCGAGAGCGCGGCTGCACATCGCGGAAGACGGCCTCATCACCATCCTGACCGGCAAGATCGAGGAAGGCCAGGGCGCCCGAACCGAGCTGGCCATGGTTGCGGCGGAGGAACTGCGGGTGCCGCTGGACCGCGTGCGAATGATGCTGGCGAGACACGGACCAGGTGCCCAACGACGGAACTCACCGCCGGCAGCCGCACGACGCCCGGACCGTGCCGCTGGTGCGGAGAGCCGCGGCGGCCGCGCGCGAACTTGCTGACTGCCGCGGCCGGCCGCGCAGTGGGGGGCCGATCCCGCGCGCCTCAACGTGCAGGGCGGCGCGGTCACGTACTCCGGCAAGACGTACACCTACGCCGAACTGGCGCGCTCGCCCGAATTGGCGGCGGCGTACAAAGAACGCCCTGCCCGCGGGCACGGTTGCTAACACCGAGCCAAGGACTGGCGGCTGCTGGGCACGCCGCACGTCCGGCTGGACGCGCGTGAAATCGTCACCGGCTCGCACCGCTATCCCTCCGACATCGTGCGGCCTGGCATGCTTACGGCAAGGTGCTGCGGCCGCCCGTCCTACGGGGCGTCGCTGGTACGCGTGGACCTTTCGGCCGCGCAGAAGATGGCGGGGGTGACGGCGGTGCGCGACGGCGACTTCGTGGGGTGCGCTGCGCCCACTGCTTTCGCCGCCCGCAAAGCTGCTGGAGGCGGTGGCGCCCACCGCCCGATGGAAGACCGTTCGAGAAGCCGTCCAGCGACAATTTGTTCGAGTACCTGAAGCAGCACGCCAGAGGCGAAGGGCGGCGCGGCGACGTGGCCAGGGGCTCGGTGGAGCAGGGCCTGGCGCAGGCGCCGCGCAAGTTCCAGGCGACCTACCATGTCGCCTACGTGCAGCACGCGCCCATGGAGCCTCGCGCCGCGGTGGCCGAGTGGCAGGACGGCCGGCTGACCGTGTGGACCGGCACCAGCAATCCCTTCGGCGTCCGCCAGGCGCTTGCCGAGGCCTTTCAGGTGGCGCCCGAGCGCGTGCGCGTGATCGTGCCGGACATGGGCGGCGGCTTCGGCGGCAAGCACACCGGCGAAGCGGCCCTCGAGGCGGCGCGCCTGGCGAAGGAGGCCGGCCGCCCCGTGGCGCTGCAATGGACCCGCGCCGAAGAGTTCACGTGGGCCTACTTCCGCCCGGCCGCGCTCATCGAAGTGGAGGCCGGGCTGGATGCGCGGCAGGCTCGTCATCGCGTGGGATTTCACCAACTACAATTCGGGCGGCGTCGGCGCTCGGACACGCCTTACCGCATCGCGAACACGCGGGCGAGATTCATCGAATCCGATTCGCCGCTCCGGCAGGGCTCCTACCGCTGCCTGGCGGCCACGGCCAACAATTTCGCGCGCGAGGCGTTCACCGACGAGCTGGCCGAGGCGGCGGGCAAGGATCCGCTGGAATTCCGGCTGGCGCACCTGGACAACGAACGAATCAAGAACGTCCTGACGGCCGCCGCGGAACGATTTGGCTGGGCGGAGCGGCAGAAAGAAGCGCCGGCCGGGCGCCGGCATCGGCCTGGCCTGCGGCACCGAGAAGAATTCCGTGGTGGCGGCCTGCTGCCGAGGTGGAGGTGGACCGGGCAAGCGGGACGCCCAGGCTGGTCGAGATCGTCGAGGCCTTCGAATGCGGGGCCGATAATCGAACCCGCCAACCTGCGCTCGCAGGTGGAAGGCTGCATCACTGATGGGGCTGGGTCCGGCGCTGCGCGAGGAGATCCAGTTCAAGGACGGCCGCATCACCAACGCGAGATTCGCCGGCTTACCGCGTGCCGCGCTTCCGGGACGTGCCCAAGGTCGACATGATCCTGCTGGACCGCAAGGACCTGGAACCGGCGGGCGCGGGCGAGACGCCCATCATCGCCGTCGCGCCGGCCATGGCCAACGCCGTTTTCGACGCCACCGGCAAGCGCGTGCGCGCGATGCCCATCCGCATTCCGACCGCCTGACGGCGGAATCCTGGAACTCGAGGCCGCGCTTCTGGACCGTCCGCAGAGGCTTCCGGAACAGCCACGCGCGCGACGCTTATTGCGTCCGAAGTCACGGCCGGACCTTAACCAGCACCACGCCGTGCGACGGCACCTGAGCAGTGAATCTCTCTTTCATCGTCCCCAGATCCTTGTGTGCCCAAAGATCGCGCACAGCCGCGGAAAGCGTTGCGGGATATCCGATATCGGTCCAATTCACGCTGACGTCGGCGCTGTTTGGGCTCCGGTTCAAGAGCGCCACCGCGCGGCTACCATCGCCCAGTTGCTTCGACCAGATCTCGATATCGCCGTCATCCCTTACCTTGCGACCCTCCAGACCCGCGGCGTCCTGGTTTACGGCGATGGCTTCTTTGTTGGTCAGAATCTCACGGATGGCGGGCGACATGGTCCGCAGGTCGTTGCCAGCCATCAACGGCGACGCCAGGATGCACCACATCGAAAAGTGCGCGCGGTACTCTTCATCGCTCATCCCGCCGTTGCCCACTTCGAGCATGTCCGGATCGTTCCAATGTCCCGGACCCGCATAGCTTTCAAGACCCACCTGCTGATCGAGAATCAGCGTCCAGCCCAGGCCGCCCCACGGCTTCTTGCAGTCCCAGCAATCCTGAATGTCACCGGTCGTCCGCCACAAGTTGCCCACTGGCCCGGCCCACAACCAAGGCTTGGTGCTGCCCCATTCGCAGAGACTGAACACGATGGGCCGCCCGGCTTTCACCAACGCGTCGCGCATCAACGTATAGGAAGCCTCCGAATCCTGGGTGCCGTGCGAGCACCAATCGTATTTCAGATAGTCCACTCCCCAAGCCGCGTACTGGCGCGCATCCTGGAACTCGTAGCCGCGCCCGCCGGGGCGTTTCTGGCAGGTAAGGGTACCGGCGTCGGAATAAATGCCGAACTTCAGCCCCTTGGCGTGGATGGCGTCGGCCAGCGCCTTCATACCCGACGGAAATCGTTTGGCGTCGGGAATGATATTACCTTCTTTATCGCGGTCCACCTGCCAGCAATCGTCGACGACGATGTAGTCGTAGCCGGCATCCTTCATGCCGCTGCTCACCAGTACGTCGGCCATTCCCTTAATGAGGTCCTCGCTGACGTTGCAGCCGAACTTATTCCAGCTATTCCAGCCCATGGGAGGGGTCTTCGCCAGTCCGTTGTCCAACGCGAAGGCGCCGGCCGGCGCGAGCAGGAAGCACAGCGATCCCAAACCGATGGCCGAAAGCATCTTTTTGCCTACGACACGAAAACATGAGTGAGCAGCGTGCATGAATCCTCCTGAAGTGCCTGTTGCCAAAGCGGCCGAACGTAAGCATGGATTATACATCAGTGACATGGAAGCCTTTCGGCTGGGGCACGGCCGCTCCGGGAGAACCCGGGCGCCACCGGCAGGGAGGCGAATCCCCCGAAAAACACCAACGCCAGGCGGATGGTGTTGAGCGGCATCACCAGCTCGGTACGCCGCAAAGTCACCCCTTGCGAAGGGGCCGCCCGCGGCCCTCACCCAAAAAACGACGGCGAACAGTTACACTAGTCTGTAAGCCCACTGGGGGGGAGAGTCGATGACTTACTACGGATCCAAGGAAATTGCTGACAGCTTTCGCACCGTGCGGAAAAACACCATCGTGGCGGCCGAGGACATTCCCGAGGAGCAATACGGCTTCCGGGCAACGCCCGAGACACGAACCGTGGCGCAGACGCTGGTGCACATCGCCGTGCTGCCCCGTTTGCCGGAGCAAATTCACTTTATCGAACGCCGGACCACGCTCGAGGGGTTCGATTTCTTCGCCGTTATCGGCGGTCTCATGGCGGAAGAACAGGTGGCCCGGTCCAAGGCGGAGATTATCGCCATGCTCCGTGACGGCGGTGAGAAGTTCGCCAAACTGCTGGACAGTTGCGACGAGAGCTTTCTGGGCGAGCGGGTCAGTTACCCGCCCGGAATGGTGCCTCCCAGTAAATCGCGGTTCGAGATGTTAATCAGCGCCAAAGAGCACGAAATGCACCACCGCGCGCAACTCATGGTGATGGAGCGCCTGGTCGGCGTTGTGCCGCACCTCACCCGCCAGATGCAGGAACGCATCGCCGCCATGAAAGCCAGCCAGGCCAACGCATAGTTCGATCCATCCAACCGCCTGCCGCGAGCCTTTCCGGCAGGCGCGCTATGTCAAAACCACTGCCAGCCGGGTCGCCTTTGCCGAAACTCGTCTACTCCGAGCGCAGTGCAGTGATGGGCGGCACCCGGATGGCCCGCAGCGCGGGAATGAAGCTGGCCAATAGAGCGACAAGAACCAGCGATATTACGGTGACGGCAAATACCACCGGATCGCCGGTGCTCACCGGCGTATCGAGCGCTCGTGTCAGGATTCGGGCGCCCGCCATCGTGGCTCCGACGCCGGCTGCCAAACCGGCCGCGGTCATCGTCAATCCTTGCCACAATACCCGGCCGAGCACCTGCCGCGGCTGCGCGCCCAGCGCCATGCGGATGCCGATCTCTTCGGTCCGTTCGCTTACCGCGTACGCCATCACGCTATAAAGTCCGAACGCCGCCAGCACCAGCGCCAGAATGCTCAGCGCCGAAAGCAGGCCGGCCGCAATCCGTTCGCCGAATAAGCCGGCCTGCGTGTAATCGGCCAGCGTCGACAACTCGTACAGCCCCTGGTTCGGGTCGAGCGCGGCCGCTTCGCGCCGCAGGGCCGCCCGCGCCACATCCAGGTTTCTGGCCCGGACGTAGAAGAAATTGTCGTTGCCCGACCAGAACATCTGTCCGAACGCTCCGTAAAAGAAAGCCGTCGGCCCCTCCGCCGGAGTGTGGTACTTGCTGTCCTTCACCATGCCCACCACGGTCGCCCATCCGCCCGAAACCCGCACCTTCCGCCCCAGCGGGTCCTTCCCGTCAAAAAACCTTCGCACGAACGTCTGGTTCACGATGATCACCCGTTTGGCTCCCAATTCGTCCTGTTCGGTGAAATCGCGGCCTTCCAGCAGCGGAATGCCCATCAGGCGGAAGTAGCCGGGCGCCACCACCGAGCGGGGCAGCCTGATCACTCCGTGCCGGTCGGCCTCTGAGCCAAACGCCTGCACCCGCTCCCCCGGTATCCCGAAAATCGAGAGCGGCACCGAGTCGCCGTAGCTCACCTGTTCGATGCCGGCGGCCGATTCCATCCGCAGGCGCAGATTCTTGCAAAACTGTTTTTCCTGAGCCAGAGAATAGCCGTTTGTCGAGAGGTGAAAATGCGCCACCAGCACGCCGCCGGGCTCGAAACCCAGGTTCACCTTCGTCAGTTTCTGGAAGCTCCGGACCGCCAGGCCCGCCCCGATCAGCGCCATCGTCGCCAGTGCCACCTCGGAGATCACCAGGGCTCCCCGCGCGCGATGCGAGCGCACCCCCGGCGACCCGCCTCGCCCGCCTTCTTTCAACACTTCGTTCACACCCACGCGGCCGGTGTAGAGCGCCGGCATGATGGCCGAAAGCAGCGCCGCACCGATCGAGATCAGGACCGTGAACAGCACGACCGTTCCGCTCGCTTTCGTGTGCAACATTGGATCGATTGCCGTCCGGACTGGCGAATCCAGGGACGGCAGCACGTAGAACAGCGACTCTCCCATCCACTGCGCCATCAACACGCCCGCCACCGCGCCGGCGCCGGCCAGAACCAATACTTCCGCCAGCAGTTGCCGCACAATCTGCCCGCGGCTCGCCCCCAGCGCCAGGCGAATGCCGAATTCCCTTTGCCGGCTGATCGATCGGGCCATCAGCAGGTTGGCCACATTGGCGCAGGCAATCAGCAGCACCAGAATGCATACCGCCATCAGAATGCGCAGCGGATTGCGTAGCGTGGACTGCAGCCCGTAGGACGCCCGCCACATGGGGACCAGCGATGCACCGATTCCCTTGTGCGTGTCCGGATATGCCGCCGCAATCCAGGCGGCCACCGAGCGCGCTTCCTGCCCTGCCTGCTCGATTGTCACGCCGGGTTTGAGCCGCACGATTACATTCAGGAATCGCGCGTTCCTGTCGTTGGCGGCCCACGTGTTTAGGGTTCCCGTCTGGATAATCATGCTCAGAGGCACCCAAACGTCGAACGCCGCGCCGCCAAAAGTTCCGGAGAAATCCGGTTGGGTGACGCCCACCACGGTGTACGGATGCCCGTTGATGCGCACCGTCCGCCCCACCACGCCGGCGTTTCCGCGAAAATACGTCCGCCACAACCGATGGCTGATCACCGCGTAGGGATAGGCGCCCTGCGCATCGCGATCTTCATCCGGCAGCAGCATCCGGCCCAAAAAGGGCTTCACGCCCAGCACCGAAAAGTAGTTGGCCGCCACCACCTCGCCCAGCACGCGGAGCGAATGGTCGTCCGGTCCGATGGTGAAGAACGCCACGTGGGATGCGGTGACACCGGACACCTGCGTCATCTTGCGCTGAAAGTCGCGGAAGTCGGGGTGCGGAAATTGCGAGAGCCGGCCTCCCTCCGGAGCGACGCCTTCCAGCGCCGCCAGTTCCCGCGCGTCACTCACGCCCGGAATGGGCCGCAGCAGAAGGGTGTCTACCCAACTGAAAACCGTGGCATTCGCCGCAATCCCGATTCCAAGTGTGAGCACCGCCACCGCCGTGAATCCGGGGTTGTTCCGCAACGTCCGGAGGGCAAACCGCAAATCCTGCAAAATGCCTGTCATCTCGTTGAATCAGACTTGCAACTCGGATTCCACCCTGTAAGCCATTCAAACTACGCTGTTCGAACTGTGTCTGGGTGTTCGAAACTGGGACCGCAATTCGCGAATCGGAGCAGTGCCGTCGTGTCAGCCGGATCTTCGAGGCGGAGGCGTTGCGGACAGCGGAGAGGGGGCAGGCGGTCCGGCTCCGGCAGGCGAGGCTCCCAGGAAGGGGCGAAAAAGCAACAAGGGGACCGCGGCCGGCGCCACGATCCCCTTTGTGGTCTCATTGTGGAGTTGCCCGGTGCGGCGTTTCGTCGCCGTTTGGGGCCCGCGCACTCCTCAGGCGCCTAGAAAGAAGCCCTTGGCCAGCTCCGGCTTGGCTGCCAGACCCTGGCGCCAATAGTTAATGGCTTCGTCGTCGCGGCCTAGCTCTTTCAGCACGTAGCCGAGATTGATGAGGGCTTCCGCGAAGTCCGGCCTGAGTCCCACCGCGCTTTGATAATAGCGGAGCGCCTCGTTGACCGCGCCGGTCTTCTGCGAGAGATAGCCCGCGTTGTAGAGCACTTCCGGGGTATTTTCGCCGTTGTCGACCAGCAGCCGGTGGTAATGCAACGCCTTTGCGTTGTCGTCGCCCTGCAAGCTCAGAGCCGCCAGCCCGCGAATCGCTTCCAGGTTGTCGGGCACCCGCTGCTGCAGCTTCTCCAACACCTCTTCAGCCATCGCCCATTCGCCACACTTTGAGAGCGCCAGAGCGAGGTTGAGTTCGGCCTCCGTCCAGTCGGGTTTCAGCTCCAGGCAGCGCCGGAACGCTTCACTCGCCTCCCTCGGGGTGGCCTCCAGTTTCAACAGGCCGGAATGGAACCATACGTCCGGATTGTCGCCCCCCAGCCGAAGCACCTTGTCATAAAGTTCCCGGGCGAGGTCGAACGAACCCTGCTCTTCCCGCAGCGCAGCCAGACGCAGGGCGACGTCCACGCAATCGGGCTCACGCGCCAGCAGACCTTCCATCACCTGCGCGGCGGTCTCCGGATCCTTGAGAGAACGGTGCACCTCCGCCAGGTTGCTGGCCGCTTCCACCGATTCGGGCTTCAGTCGGAGCGCCTCTTCATAGGCAGGGATTGCCTCGGCGAATTTCGCCTGCCGGTGCCGGGCCACCCCCAGGTTGAACCACGTCTCGTAGCGCGTTTTGTCTGCCTCGATCAACTTCTCGAGCCGCTCTTCCGCTTCGGCAAACTGCTCCCGGCGGAAGGCGAGCGACGCCAGTCCTTCCAGCGCCACAATCGCGTCCGGCCGCAGCGAAAGCAGTTGCTGGCAGGTTTCCTCCAGCTTTTCGTCGTTCCGCGTCTGGGTAAAGATGGCAACCAGGTTGTTCAGGCACTCTTCAGAAGCCGGGTTCAATTCCAACGCCAGGCGGTAGGCCTTTTCCGCCTCTTCGAACTCCCACAAAAGCTGCAGCGCCAGGGCCCTTCCGAAACACGCCATTTCATTGGCGGGATCGTGTTCGAGAAACCGTTCGAAAATGTCCAGCGCCTCTTCGTGCCTCTGGAGATTCAACAGGCAGATCCCGATTCCGAGCCGGCTCTCCCACTTGGCTTGGGGATGCTCAAGAGCTTTGCCGTGCGCTTCAATCGCTTCCTGCCAGCGGCCCAGCCGCTGCAGGCACACCGCCAGGTTATAGCTGGCCGTCGGATGATCCGGCGTTCTCTCCTGCAAAGCACGGTAGCTGTCGGCTGCCTGCGAGTAGTTGCCCAGTTCGTAGTGCAAATATGCGCGCGCCGCCAGAATATCCGCCTCTTCGGCGGCCGTTCCCCGGACTTCCTCCAACGCTTCCAGTGCGGCTGGGGCATTGCCCGCAAGGAAATTCCCCACGGCGCGGGCCAAGGCTCTCACGGCGTCGCTTTCATCCACCGGAGCTTGTCCCTGTGCCAAGCCGGCTTCCACGTCAGTCTGTTCGTTCAAATTCAAAACCGACTCAGTATTGCTCATGCCAGTTACCTCCTCTGCTTTCCGATGCTGCCTGGACCGGAGTAACTACTCTCCTGAACCTCAACCTGCGATCCACTACGATCGTTCCCCGCCGCTCCGCACACGCATCGGCGCGTCAAATTCCCGGAACCGAATCGATTCCCATCCGCTGGATCGAAAGCGATTCTGGCGTGGACCACCAATCCATCGGCAGTCTGAGGCGAACATATTAGAGTGACCTAGACAGCTTTTTCAAACCTTAGGCCTTTCGTTTGTTTTTGCGCCCAATTTTGCATTGCTCCTCAACGCGCCGGAGCCCCTAAAGCCGGGCCCGCTGGCACACCCTCCGAAAAACAGCGGAACATCGGCCGCGAGACTTGTCCCGGGAAAGAAGCTCGCGGTTCCGAACCTAGTGCTCCGAACGGCCGCTTCAACTTGAGGCAACCGGGAAGATCGCCGCCATAGGATGCCGGATGTTCACGCTGGATGTGGCGCGGGCTGGCGCAAGTTATGGAGCGCCCCGCATTGACAATCTGTTTGAATTGCACCAGTCCCCGGGGGGTGGAGATCAAACCCATACCGAGTTTCATACGTGGCGCGCCGACCGGTCCGGTCGAAGCGCTCGTAATCGCCGGGCGTGCCAGCCGGGGGCGCGAGACAGGGCCTCCATGCCAGGCGAACGTCGCCGCCAACGCTGGCGATTCATCAAAACCGAGGGGGGCGCCGCACCGCAACCCAGACAACTCAGTTCTCGATAGCAACAGGAACCCTGGATATGGCGGCTGCAGACGATCGGCAGTCAGCCAATCGGAGATGCAGGCGGGAGCGGATCCGCCGGCATCCAGCGTTTGCACCCGGGGCACTTGATTTTGCGGACCTTCCGCACAGGCAGTATCTTGCACCATAAACTCTTGCACCAGCAGCGACGAGGGAATGCGCTGCACCTCGGGTTCCAGGTGATTCATATGCTCCAAGTGAGACGATTCGCCGCCGCCGGTTCCGGGCTCGCGCGCCTCCCGCGGAAGGGTTTCCCGAGAGTTTGCGGTGACTTGCTCCGGTTCGGGCGCTCGATCCGCTATGTAGTTCGTGCCATTCGCGGGAGCGGTTGGCGGAACCGCCATTTCCGAGTCGGCCAAAGCCGGATTGAGAACCGTCGGGCTGTCCGGTCGGGCGCCTGCACCGTTTCCGTAATCAACGGGCTGGGGTGCAAGCGCCGCCGGCAACTCGTCAAGAAGCTGATTCGCGCCGTCGTGAGTCATCTCGATAGCCTCTGATAGCGCCGAAACGGGAGGCGCGGTAAACTCATCAACAACCGCCGCCGCCCCGTTCAAGGGCAGTTTCGGATTGGGCGCGCGTTCGACGGCTACCTGCGTCCGTGAGGCGATCGTCCCCAGGTCTCCTTCAACCGAGCCTAGCAGTCGCTCCGGGAACCGCAATTCAAAGCGGTCCTGGTCGAGGTCGCTCACCGCCTCGCAGATGGTGGTCGAGAGCGGCCCGGGCCGGTTGTTCGCGCCGGCCGGCTGCTCCCAAGGGATGCCGAAAGCGGCGTCGTAGCCCGGCTGGGTATTTCCGGCTAAAAGGGTCTGGCAGGAAATAGGACGCAACGCCGTTACGTCGCCCGGGGCCTTCGAGGCCCGCTGGTAATCGGCAAAATAGAGGGAGCGAGGTCCACCATTCAGGTTTTGACCGCCACCGCTAGCGGGCTGGCAGGCCACCGCGGCATCCGTCGCAAATGGCCGGGATACGCTTACACCGCCAAATGAAGGCGCCTGGCGTAGCTCTTTTTCGACCTCGTAGCCAAAATCCACGGCTCCGAACAGCCAGTTAGAGTGAGTCGATTGACCACCCCGATTGGGTTCGAGCTCCTTCAAGGGGAGCGTCGGACACCCCGACAATCCGGACGTTGCCGCCTCGTTTTGGGCCTCGTTTACGGCACCTTGCAGCACAGCGGGTAGTACGTCGTCTTCTTCCCGCTGTCTTATAGGGATAATTAGGGTTTCGTCCGCGAGCGGGGCGCCGGCTTCCGGCAAATCAGGACTGAAAAAAGGCGCAAAAGTGGAGGCTCGCTCGGGAATATAAGCCTTTGCCGAGGCATCGTTATTGCCGCTGGAGAGAAGTTCATCGGCCTCTGAAGTGAGGGCTTCCAGCTCTTCCGCCACTGACCTTTTGTATGCCTCCCAGGCTTCCTCGCCAGCCCGGTTTGCCAGAGGCTCCGGTTCAACGTAAACCGGGCTCTCCGGTTCGGCGTGAACGGGGCTCTCCGGTTCGGCGTAAACCGGGCTCTCCAGTTCGGCGTGAACAGCACTCTCCGGTTCGGCGTAAACCGGGCTCTCCAGTTCGGCGTGAACAGCACTCTCCGGCGGGGCCTCCGCCTTTGGTTCCGGGGCGAGTTTCTGACCTTTCGCGGTCGGCAGTTCGGAACGGGGCACCCATTCCTGAACTCTCCGCAGAAACAGGTCTTTCTCGTTGTTGTGATAGAGACGACGATGATCCTCGCTGCAAAAGCTATGGCCTTTCAGCGATTTCAGCAATCCGAGTTCTCGCGAGCAATAGAGACACTTCACTTGCAGTCTCCGCAGTTGCCTCCATGATACGTAAGCCGCCCAGCCGAAACTAGACGGCTTATCTCTTAGATTCGGCGGAATCTGCCAAATACCTTAGACCTTCGCTAGGGGAAAACGGCCGGGAATCTGGCCGTTTCTTCGCAGGCGCTGCCGGTGGCGCCGCTGATGCCTCCGTTCCACCCCAAAAACTGCGCTTTCCGCCCCAATTCACGGGAAGACAATCTCACTTCGCGCTAGAACAAATTATGCGCAAGGCGCTTTTACTGGCTTCCATCGCGGTGGCCCTGGCCATTGCCAACGATCGGCTTACCGACAAAGATCGAAATGTCGCCCTCGATCATTTGAAGATGACGCAACAGATGTTTCTGGCCTCGGTGGCCGGCCTGACGCCCGAGCAACTGCATTTCAAGCCGTCGCCCGACAGGTGGTCGATCTACGAGTGCGCCGAACACATTACGGTTTCCGAAGACCTGATGCTGGAGGCGCTCCAAAAAATCGTGAATTCGCCGCCCAGCGCCGCTCTCAAACCCAAGGCGACCGATGCCAGGGTGCTTGGCTACGGGACCGACCGCAGCCACAAAACCAAAACCGAAAAGGCGTATGAACCGACAGGCCGCTGGAATGACCTGGATGAGATACTGGCGCACTTCACCGCCAGCCGCGAAAAGACACTGGAGTTCGCCCGGACAATGCCCGCCGACCTGCGCGACCACCTTACCGAAAACAAGACCATGGACGGTTATCAGTGGCTGCTGATTCTTTCGGCGCACACCCAGCGTCACGTTTTGCAGATCAACGAAGTGAAAAACGACCCGCGATTTCCGAAAGACCGATAACCGATCGCGGCTTCTCCTTACAGTTTTTGCCCGCAGTAGGCGCAGTTCGCCCAAGCCCCTTCCACTCGCTGCTTGCATTGCGGGCAGGCCCGGCCAAGGGGCTCGCCACAGCCCGGACAATAGGCGAAGTTGGACCTCGCCTGGGTGCCGCACCCGGTGCAGTGGACCATCAGCGGGTCTCGCATGACGAAGTACAGAATGACGCCGATGGCGTTCGGAACGAAGATGGCGAGCAACGTCCACAGTACGTGCCGCATGCCGCGCCGGCGGGCATCGCGGTTGATGTAACCAATCAGCAGAAGGTAGGCCGCCATCGGGATGCCCGGCAGCAGCGCCAGCGCCACCTGGAAGGGCAACGGCCAGGCATTGATCGTCGCGTCGTGCCGGATGGGAAGAAAGTACATAGCCAGGCACACGGCGACGTAAACACCCCCCCCGATCGCCCAAGCTACGCCGGGAACCAACTTCACTTCTTCTTTGAACCGGCTCATGAAATTCTCCTTCTTTGGCTGGCGACGCGGCCAAGCGCCACCACCGCCACTGCCGCCGTGAGCCACGCCAGCACGGTGCTGGCGCCCAGGTACAGAGATATCTGGGTAAAGCCCGCATTGAAAAGCGCCGGCATGCCGCCGGTGAAAACCTTGTAGAGGAACCACATGCTCAGGCTGACGGTCCAGGCGAGTAACGAGGCGAACACCAACGCGGTCTCGCTTTCGCGGCTGTCCCGCTCGGAGGCCAGCGATTCCCGCACCCGTTCACAGGTGCGGTTGACCAGCCACCCGGGCGCCACCGGCGTCGGCAACAGTCTTACCCCGAACGAGACGGCTTCGAGCAGCCGCAACTCGCGGGCACAGGCCTCGCAGCGCGCGACGTGCTCTTTCACTGCCCGTTGTTCGCCGGCGTCCAGCACACCGGCCGCCGCCAGAGGCAGCAGCTCGCGGATTTCGCCATGATTGTTCATAGTACGTCCCCCTCGTGCAAGCGGCGCTCGAGTTTTAGCCGCAACCCTTCGATCGCGCGCTTCAAACGGCTTTTGGCCGTCGAAAGCGGCGCGTCGATCACCACCGCAATCTCTTCCAGCTTCAGGTCCTCCTCGAAGCGCAGCGCCAGCACCTCGCGATGAATGGCCGGCAGCTCCGCGATGACGGAGGCGAGGATGGCCGAGCGTTCCAGGGCGAGGTATCGTTCCAGAGCGTCCGACCGTTCGGCGCTGAGCGTTTCTTCCCGCCCGCCGCCGGAGGGCAGCGGATCGTCGAGGCTCTCGGGCCGCTTGCGGCGCAAGTGGTCGATGGCGGCGTTGTGGGCCACCGAAAACAGCCAAGCCTCGAAGCTGCGGTCCGGATTGTAGGTGCGAATCCGTTCCATCACTTTCAGCCAGGTCTGCTGGAACAGGTCTTCGGCGGCGGCGCGGTCGTGGACGAAGCGGAGCAGATACCTGTACAGACGGTGCTGGAAGCGGGCCACCAGGGCAGTGAGAGCCTCGGGATCGCGCCGGCGGAGCCGCGCCGCCTCGTCGTCCCACCCGCTGGCCGCCATCGTTGTCATGACCGCTGCCATCATATATCCGTACCGTATACGAGGCACGGGCCCCAAAAGACCCGCGCCCGGCCGCATCCGGATAAAATAGCCGACATGAACGTTCCTACCGGGAAACTCCGCGGCATCCGCTTCGCCGTTCCCAACCTGTTCGACGAAACCGCTCCGCTGGAAATTGTGGATCACCTCGCCGGCGCGGGGTTCAACGCTATCCTGTGCACCGTGCGGCCGCCGTTCCTGGACGACCAGCGCCTCTCGGAACTCATCGAAGCCGCGCACTCCCGCGGCATCCGGTTTCATGCGGTGATCAGCACGATGGTGGCCGGCGACGTCGAGCCTGGCGGGTCGCCGCGGCGGGACCCACCCACGATGGCGGTAGATTCGGCGGGCAGGCGCTCGGAAGAATGGCTGTGCGCCACGCATCCGGGCGTACGCGGCTGGGTGCGGGCACTTGCGAGGTCGCTTGCCGCGGCCGGATGCGACGGAGTGCAGCTCGATTACATCCGCTTCTGCGCGCCGGACCTGTGCCATTGTCCGCGCTGCCGGGCCGAGAGCGCGGGGTGGCTCGGCGATCACCCCCTGGCGACGTGGGACGACTGGCGGGATTCGGCCATCGCGTCGTTCATCGCCGAGGTGCGGGCGGTGGTAAAGTCCGTGGCGAGCGAAATCGAGTTTTCCTGTTCCCTCTGGACGGCCGGCGCCGGACAGCGCCGCACCTACATGACGCCGGAAGGGGAAGGCTACGGCTGGCGGCAGGGGCAGGACTTCGATCGCATCGCCTCGCTGGCCGACTACGTGCGCCCGATGCTGTATTCGTGCATGTTGCGGGAACCCGGCGACTGGATCGTGGAAACAACCAGGCTAGCCGTACGGAACGCGGCCGGCAGGACACGGGTGGTACCGGGCCTGGCGCTGACCATTGAGGAACCTTGGAAGAAATGCCAGATGCCCCCTGAAGAACTGGCGCACGTTTTAAACGGCCTCGACCACAGCGGAGCGGCCGGGGTTGCGGTTTTCAGCTATCAAAGCCTCTTCGCCCCCAACTATCGCCAGCTTGGCTACCTGGACGTAGTGCGCCGCTACTTCGAAAACTCCGGATGGTAGCGTGGCAGAGCAACCCGGTTTGCGTCCGCGGTCCGCGCATCGGTTCGCAACTTCGGCGCAAACCCGCTCATCACACTCGCGGCTCAACCTGAGCGCCGACTATGAAGGAGGCGGTCTGCGCGTCGGTCTCTCTTGGAGACTTTCGCCCTCCGGCCTAAATCGGATGGTTCTTTCTGAGTGGCTCCTCAGCTCCAGAGCCGGTCGTTGTCAGACTGCTTCTCATTCCATTCGGTTGTCGGCGCGAAGTAACTGGTGCCGGGTTTCAGATGCTGCTTGACTACGTCGTCGTTGAGCGTCACGCCCAGGCCCGGCTTGTCCGGAACGGTAATGTAGCCCTTCTCGACGATCGGTTTGTCGATGCCGGTTACCAGGTCCTGCCACCACCCGACATCCAGGGAATGATTTTCCAGCGCCAGGAAGTTCCGCGAGGCGGCGGCGCAGTGAACGCTGGCCATGCAGCATACCGGCGTCCCCGCCATGTGCAGCGCCATCGGCACACCGTATCGGAACGCCATCTCGCCGATCCTGCGCGTCCGGTAGATTCCACCGGACGTAGCCAGGTCGGGTTGGATCTTGCTGATGGCGTGGTTCACGCACAGCTTCTCGAAGTCCTCTTCGCGGTAGATGTCTTCACCGGTGAGTATGGGCGTCGGGCTCTCGGCTGTGATGTGTTTCAACATGTCGGTGTAAAACCACGGAATCACGTCCTCCAGCCAGGAGAGATTGTACTTCTCGTAGGCGCGCCCCAGGCGGATCACCGAGTTCACCCCGATGTGGCCGAGATGGTCCATCGAGAGAGGAATCTCCATGCCCACCGCTTCGCGCACCGCCGCCACGAATTCGCACAGCTTGTCGATCCCTTTGTCGGTCACCTCGGTGGCAACAAACGGGTGGGGCTGGAAATTCTGCTCCCACCGGCTTAACCCCGAAGGTTGCGTCACCGTGCCCGGAATGTCCTCGATCAGGTTGATGCCGAGGTCCATCTTCAGCCAGGTCAGGCCCATCACTTCTTTGCGGTCTTTCATCCGCTGGGCGTACGTCTTCGGATCCTTCGATTCGGTAGTGTCGGCGTAGATCCTGATCTTGTCCCGCCATCTGCCGCCGAGCATCTGGTAAATCGGTACACCGTACACTTTGCCCGCCAGGTCCCACAGCGCCATTTCGATGGCAACTACGCCGCCGGCCTGCCGCGCGTCGCCGCCGAATTGATCGAGCTTCTGAAACAAATAATCGATCCTCAGCGGATTCTCGCCCAGAATGCGGCTCTTGAGCTCCAGCGCGTAATTCGGGCCCGCTCCGTCACGCACTTCGCCAAGCCCGTAGACTCCCTGATTCGTATCGATTCGAATGATGGGGCAAGGGCTCGGCCCGGGCTTGACCACCGTCGCATAGCGCAGGTCGGTGATCTTCAGCGTGGAAGGACTCGAATTGGTATTTACATTCTGGACTGCCGGCGCCTGATCGGCATCCGCGCCGCCGGCAAGAAAACTCCCGCCCAGCATCGCGGCGGATGTCTTCAAGATCCCGCGACGGCCCAGTGTCAATTTGTCTCGGCTAAATGTCCTGTCAGGCATCCTTGATTTCCTCCTCGTGAGTGTCTTTTTGTTGGCGCACACCGGTTCCGGCGCATCGCGCCACCCAGCTTCCCTCAGCCAGCCGCCCATCGGCGCCCGTGCACAACATATCACACCGCCGCCGGGCACAAACTGAGTACACCGTTTCAGTTCATTAGTGTAATCCTGACTCGTTGCGCCCAGGGAACCGTAATGAGGTCAAAGAGACTTCGCTCTCCAGGCCCCACCCAGGAAATAAATCACCATGCCTATAATTGCCACCGCCGCGCCGTCGCCGGCAAATCCTCCAATCTGGTGCTGACGGATTTGAATGACACGAATCGAAGGCCGATGTGGCGCGGGCCGTCGCAGTAGCGGTGCTCTGCTGTGCTCCGGTTCGATGTTGCCGGGTGGATTGGGCGGGCGACGCCATTCGCCCAACCATTTCCGTCGGTGTGGCGGTGATCCAACCGGGCGACTCCGTCGCTGAGTCGATTGCCCGCGCCGACGCCCACCTCTACCCGGCCAAGCGTGTCGGGCGGGATAGGTTCTGCGGACCCTGAGCTGGTTTGGCCGGGGCGCTATTTCGTCTGCTCAAGACCTGTGGAAGGCCGGGGCCGGTAAGTGGTTGAAGGGGTTGCAGCGGGGTTTTGAAAAGAGTTGCCAACGAAAAGTGGGAACTTGCCCGGCTGAAATCCGGTTTGCAGGCTGAAGGCTTGCCCCACAATGCTAGCTCGGGTCCTCGCCCCGCTTGGCGAAGTTCAGCGAGGCGGAGTTCATGCAGTAGCGCAGGCCGGTGGGGCGCGGGCCGTCGTTGAAGACGTGGCCGAGATGGGCGTCGCAGCGGGCGCACAACACCTCGTCGCGCGTCATGCCGAAGGAATTGTCGCTGGCTACCGCCACGTTTTCCTTGGCGATCGGCTCCCAGAAACTGGGCCACCCGGTTCCCGACTCGAACTTCGTCTTCGAGTCGAACAGGGGCGTCCCGCAGCAGACGCAGGAATACAGTCCGTCGGCGTGGTTGGCGGCGTACTTGCCGGTGAACGCCGGCTCGGTGCCTTTGCGGCGCGTCACTTCGTACTGTTCCGGAGTGAGCTGGCTTCGCCATTCCTGGTCGGTTTTCTTGATTTTTTCCACGGTGATCTCTCCTGTGCGCCGGCCCCAGCGGTCAAAGGCGGCAATCCTGACCATTCTCGCCGCCGTGGCAACCCGGGATACCAGCCCCAGCGCAGCCGCCGACAGCACATTTCTTCGCGTTATGGATGGACGATGCAACGGCCCTCCTTCCCCAGAACCTGTCGCCTGTATCCAGCTTGCCGCGCACCGCGAACAACGACCGCCGCGGGCTGGCCTTAGTTATTTGGACGAACGCGGCGCCCGGTAAGATGCGGGCAATTGAAGCATTCGGGCAAGGGAATCAGGCGGCCAATCCCGGACACGTTGTCCCAAAACCGGACAGCACCGGAATGCCCTCCGATCCCCTTTCGCGCGGCAGGGTCAGCGAATTCGACATTGGCATTGCGTTTGCAAATGGTGTGACAAATGAGCAACCTGTTCGGCGATTTGCGGTACGCACTGCGAGTTCTGAAAAAGAACCCTGGTTTTACGGCGATGGCCGTGGTGGCGCTGACACTCGGCATCGGAGCCAACACCGCCATCTTCAGCGTCGTGAACTCGCTGCTTTTGAGGCCGCTGCCGATTCCGCACGCCGGGCGGGTGGTGGTGATCTGGGAGACCAATCCGGCATTGGGCAGCACGCGCGAAGGCTCCTCCGGCCCGACGGCGCTGGATTGGCGCGACAGGGCCACCTGCTTCGAGGAGGTGGCCGTCCTCGAACCCGGCACCGGAACGTTTACCGGAAAAGGCGAGCCGGTGCAGTTTCCCGGGGCCCGCGTCACTCCCAATACGCTGGACATCTTCGGCGTCAAGGTGGTGATGGGACGGGGCTTTCGGGAAGACGAACGCCTGGGCGGAAGAAAAGACGTGGCCGTTCTCTCCTACGGCATGTGGGAACGCATGTTGGGGGCCGACCCTAACGCGATCGGCTCCAAGGCGACGGTGGATGGCCTGCCCTACACCCTGATCGGCGTGATGGCTCGCGATTCGTGGTTTCCGTTCGACAACGATGGGATGGTGCCGTGGAACGAAGACTGGCTGCAGAACCAACGCCGCGACGACCGGCGCTTTTCGGTGCTGGCGCGGATGAAGCCCGGCGTCACCATCGAGCAGGCCCAGGCGGAGATGGACGGCATTTCCCGTCGCCTGGCCACCGAGCACCAGGAAATGAAGGGCTGGAGCACCAAGGTGATGCCGCTGCAGCAGGTGCTGACGGAAACCATCCGTCCGGCGCTGCTGGTGCTGTTGGGAGCGGTGGGATTCGTGCTGCTGATCGCCTGCGCCAACGTGGCCGGCCTGTTGCTGGCCCGCGCCTCCGGCCGCCAGCGGGAGGTCTCGGTGCGAACGGCTCTGGGAGCGGGCCGCGGGCGCCTGGTGCGGCAGTTTCTCACCGAGAGCGTGCTGCTGTTCGGAATCGGCGGCGCGTTCGGCCTGCTGGCCGGCACCTGGTCTCTCGAATTCCTGCGCCGCATTCTGCCCGACAAGATCCCGCTGGCGAACGCGGGCGGCGTGGTGTCGCTCGCCAACATCGAATTCGACCACACTGTGTTCTTCTTCACGCTGGCCGTGTCCATCGTCACCGGAATCCTCTTTGGGCTGGCGCCGGCGTTCCACGGTACGCGGGCCGACGTGGCTGGCACGTTGAAGCAAACCGGCCGAACGCTGAGCGGCGGCATGGCGCTGCGCCGCATGCAGCGCATCCTGGTGGTGGGCGAAGTAGCGGTGGCGCTGGTGCTGCTAATCGGGGCCGGGCTGATGATCCGGACGGTGTGGAACCTCCAACACCAGAATCCGGGTTTCCGGCCCGACCGCCTGCTGACGATGCAGATAGAATTGCCCACCGATACGGGGTACAAAACCGATGCTCAGCAGATCGAGTTTTTCCGCAACGTGTTACGGGAAATCAAGGCAGTGCCCGGCGTAGTCTCGACCGCCTACGCCGCCACGCTCCCGATGGACTCGCAGATCACCCGCCGCGCGTTCCGCATCGAAGGCCGCTCGGGAGCCGCGGCCACCGAAAACGTTTCGGCCGATTTGAACGTGGTTACGCCGGGCTACTTCGACACCATGGGAATTCCTCTCAAAAAGGGCCGCACGTTCACCGAATTCGACGACTCCACCAAACGGAACGTGGTGGTGGTGGATGAGACCTTCGCGCGCCGGTTCTTCCCCAACGAAGATGCCATCGGTAAGCGTTTCTCCTTTTCCCGGACCTGGGAGATTGTTGGCGTGGTCGGTGGGGTGCGCCACGGCAGCCTGGCGAAAGAGCCGCAGCCCACAGCGTATTTCCCCCACGCGCAGGTGGGCGGTTTCCAGGGATCCCTGGTGACGCGCACCCAGGGCGACCCCGCCACAATGACGGGCGCGGTGAAGCAAGCCGTCTACCGCGTCGACGCCAACCAACCGGTTTTTGATGTCAGGACCATGGAAAGCCTCATTGGCAAGTCGGAATCCTCCGAACGGCTGACCTTGATCCTGCTCGCCGTCTTCGCCGCGCTGGCGCTGCTGATGGCCTCCATCGGAGTCTACGGCGTGATGACCTTCGCGGTGAACCAGCGGCGGCAGGAGATCGGCATCCGTATGGCCATGGGAGCGCGCCGCGGCGACGTGCTGGGGATGGTGATCCGCCAGGGTCTGTCGCTGGGGCTCGCCGGCGTGGCCATCGGCGCGGTGGGAGCGTTTTTGCTCACCCAGGTTCTGGCTTCGCTGCTCTACGGCGTCAGTCCCACCGATCCCTTGATGTTTGCGGGTATCTCGGCGCTGCTGCTGGCGGTGACTCTGCTGGCCTGCTTCCTACCGGCGCGAAGCGCCTCCGTCGTCGACCCGATGATCGCGCTGCGCTACGAATGACCAACCGGATCGCGGGAGACGCGACGCGGCTAGGTTTTCACGGCGAGCCCCGACTGCAAAGGAAGGGACCGTTCGGGTGTGGTTGGCGCCCCGACCGCCTCAGCCGAGTCCGGGAACCGGGTCTTCCGTCGCCCCGGCCCAAAAGTAATTCCCCGCCCCATCGCGATACCAGTGGGCGTTGCCGTTGACGTTCTGGCCGTTGCTGGTCCACCCGGCGTAGCTCAATTGGGTGCCGGCGGGAACCGTCGATACGACATCCGCGTGTGTCGTGGGTACTCCGCGCCGCAGGTTGAGCGCCGCCCGCGCGCGAGTTGCGCCGGACTGCTCGATGAAGTTGTACGACCCCGGCGCCAGCAGGCCGCCGCGGGCCAGTTCCACCAGCTTGTCCAGGTCCACCTTGGTCCCCGGGCAGGTTTTTTTCGCGTAGATTTCCCGATGCCCGATGATGTGTTGGCGGTCGGCCGGAATCGCGTGGCGGGAACAGATGTCCTGAACGAGGGCGGCGCTGGACTGGTACATCGCCTCGCTCCACGGCGTATCGCTGCGCCCTTCGTGTTCGATGCCGATGGTATAGAGGTTTGGGTTGACGCCGGCTTTAATGAGCGTCCAGGTAGGGTTGAATTTCCGGCCCGCGTGCCAGGCGGTGTCGGTCTCGCCGACGTATTGGTGAATGGCGCCGCCCGAGCCTATGCCGTAATGCGCCGAGACTTTCGAAGCGGGGTTATTGAACCAGACGTCGGTGCCGGCCAGCGTGCCATCCATGATATGGATGACGACGGCTTCGGGCCGAAACCCCCCGCGCCCCTTGGTTTTGTTTGGGGAACCGATCCACTGAATTGCGAGTGCCATATGTAGCAGGAGCATACACGAGATCGCCGCGCCGCTCAAGCCCGAGTTGGCGTCGCATAGACGAAGGTCCCCAACGTGGCATAGGCCAGGATCCAAGGACTGCCGGCCGACGATCCGGCTGAGCCGCGCTTGTAAAGAAGTGACCATGGACTTTCGGTCCATCAATCGCAACGAAGACGCACCCAAGAGGCCCAAATTGGCAAGCAATCGGCGAACCTCAGGTTACGTCTTCGACGGTGTGTCTCCGTTCTCCGGAAGGGCGCCGCCAAGTAAATAAAACTGCACCGCGAGGGATCAGATGTTAGCGGCCGGGTGTATACTCACAGGCAACTGGAAGAGAGACTGGAAGATCCAGATGGGAGCACAGGGGGGCTTTTGCCGCAACCAAATGACGATTCCAGCATTCGTCCGGATCGTCACGTCCTTTGATGAGAAGGGCTGTTAGGAGTATAGGAGGGTAAGACCGATGATTCGTCATATCGGATCTGCGTTGTTCCTCGCCGGGGTGCTGGCGGCAATAGTGGCAGCGGCCGACAACCCGTTCGCGGGTAAGTGGAAACTGAATCCCGACAAAAGCACGTTTACTGGAGAAACGGAGAGTTACGAGCACATGCCGTCCGGGGAAATCAAATACACCAGCGAGGGGATGTCCTACACGTTCAAGACGGACGGACAGGATCGCCCGGCGCTGTTGGACCGCACGGCAGCATGGAAGCAGATCGACAAGAGCACCTGGGAAGCGACCTTCAAAATGAATGGCAAGGTGTTGGCAACTGACACGCTCAAGGTCTCTTCTGACGGCAAGACGCTGACCGAGGTCGCCAGGGGCACCAAACCCAACGGCGAGAAATTCGAGGACACGACGGTGTACGAGCGCACCGGGGCTGGCGCGGGCCTGCTGGGCGCCTGGAAGAGCACGAAAGTGAAGATCGGGTCGCCCAACCTGTTTCAGTTCACGCCCTACGGCACGGACGGCTTGACGCTCGATATCGTCGACTACAAGGCGACCTGCAAGGCGAAGTTCGACGGGAAGGATTACCCGGCCACGGGCCCGACGGTTCCGGCAGGATTGACGCTGGCGCTCACACGTAAGGGTCCTCGCAGCTTCCAAATGCTCGAGAAAGTGCAAGGAAAGGCGCTTTCCCAGAGCACGTTCACGGTCTCGCAGGACGGCAAGATCCTCACTGAAGTCGGACGGCCGGTGGCCGTCGATGAACCGTACACGGCGGTGTACGAGAAGCAGTGAGCAGACTGCCCCGGTTACAACAGTTGAGCAGGACGTTTCTCGATCGTCACAACGAGGAGGGGAGACGGCTGTGCCTTTTGTAACGCCACAAAGGGGGGGACGGCCCAGTTGGAGGCTGTTCGGGGACTGAAAATAGAAATTCCGAATCCCATTCAATCCGGAAGGAGGGGTTATATGCGATCACTCGTGATGGTGTTGGCAGTCACGCTGGCGGCGGGCGGATTGCTGAGGGCACAAGACACCGAACCGCTGACCTACACCAAGTCCGCCCACCACACAATCATGCAACTCATGGTAGCGATGGCCGAAAAAATGCCCGAGGAGTATTACAGCTTCAAGCCGACTCCCGAGATGCGGACCTTCGGTGAGTTGGTCGCCCACGTAACACGGCATCAGGAAATGTTCTGCTCGGCCTCGATGGGCATCCGGAAGGATATGGAGCAAACCGGGAACAAACCCAAGGCCGAATTGGTGGCGGCTCTGAAGTCCTCTTTCGCGACATGCGAAACCGCCATCAAGGCCTTCGGCGGCGGTGACGCCTCCGCGACGGTTGAATTCCGTAACAGCAAAGTATCCAAGTTCAGGCTGCTGATGCTGGACCTTCTCCATTCCAACGAGGAGTATGGCTACATGGCCGTCTACCTGCGCTTGAAGGGCGTCGTGCCGCCGTCGAGCGACCCCGAGTTTCGGAAGACGCATCCGTAAGCGGCCGGCGCCGGTGGTTCGATGCTTTCCCGACGCGGCAAAGGCGCAAGGGTGAGCGCCGACTGCAAAGGAGGCGGCGTGCCCGACGCCCTGCCCTGGTTGCCCCGGTGCAGACCGCGTTCCTGACGGTCGGGTGTTTCGGCTTCTATTGGGTTTGTTCCGCACTTTTGGCGCGGTCGTTCAATTCCTCTTCGACAATCTGGTGAAAATCGAGGCCGCGGGCGGCGTATCGCTTCGCGATGGCCATAGTGTAGCGTAGCGCTTCGGCCGGGTGTTGGCTTTGTTCCGGAGATCTTCGTAAGTCGGCCAGGGCTGGGGGTTTGCCGGGTAGTTCCAGGCGCAGTATCAGGCGGTTCGGGAGGCGGCGGTTGGTCCGGAGGGGGCGCAGCTTTCCGAGGGCGCGATGGCAGGTGCGCTCGAAGAGCACCTGGTGTTTGGCGAGGCCGTCGAGGGCGGCGGAGAACCTGTCGTCGCGGATAGGGCCGATCATCCGGTCCGAGGCGTATTCGTGGATCTCGGTTCTCTGGACGCGGGTAGGGTGTAGACCACAGGCGGCCTGGAGGAGTTGACGGAACAAATCCGGCTCGAGTTCGCCGATGGGACTGATGTTTACGGTGAGGGCGACGGGAGGCTGTAAACAGTCATGTGGTTCGGGTTGGGGACCGGCGGCGTCGGCGCCGTTGGATTTGGCAGACCGGGTAGAGATTCATGAGGGGACGCTTTCCGGGGTTAGAAGCGACGCCTATTCGCCTGTAGCGCAGCCGTAAAATCTGGGGATGTTTGGGGGCCAAGGCGAGAATGGGCTGAAAAGCCGGATGCACGTGAGATTTCGTTGCCGTTCGGGTTTGGCGTGGGGTCTCGGAGTGGACCTCCAGGCAAGCCGGAGAGGTCCACGGTGGAATAAAGCTGTGGACACAGGACCAGTCTGACTTTTCCAATGGTAGACGTGCTGAAAAAAGACAAAAAGAACTGTTATTGGGTGTATGATGAATGGCGTCTTGGATGTTAAGACGGAAATCCCGGTTAGGAGTGACCATGTTGCCCAGGCAGATTCTCGGTTGTGCTACCTTGCTGACACTGTTCAGCGCTCAGCTTGCATTTTGCCAGAATTCAAAGCCAGCTCTGGACAAACCCATCCCGCGTGGGGCGAAGGTCTTTATCGCTCCGGTGGAAGGTGGGTTTGAGAATTATCTCGCAGCCGCGATTCAGAAAAAGAAGGTGCCCGTTGTGGTTGTGACCGTTCGAGAAAAAGCGGAGTTCGAGATCTCTGGTGTCGCTGAGTCCGAAAAGGCCGGATGGGCCAAGATGCTTTTCTTGGGGTCGGCTGCGTCAAGAGAGCAGGCTGGCATCAAGATTGTGGACCTGAAGACTGACGAGGTTGTCTTCGCATATGCAGTTCACAAAGGCAATTCGGCGCGTGGCAGACAGAGTGCGGCTGAGGCGTGTGCGAAGCACATGAAAGAGAAGATCGAATTGAAGTGAGGTACCCATGTTGACTCGAATGATACCCATAGCCTTGCTAGCTGGAATCATCATTTCCGGCGCCTTTGCCGCCGAGCGAACCATTCCGGAAGGCTCGAAGGTTTACATTGTGCCGATGGACGGTTTCGAGACCTATCTTAAGGCTGCAATCGACAAAAAGAAGGTGCCGCTAAAAATCGTGGAGCAGCGGGAAACCGCTGACTATGAACTCTCTGGTACTGCGGATAGTCAAAAGGCCAGCACTGCGAAGAAAGTGATCATGCTCGATTGGCGCTCGAAGGAACAAGCGAGCATCAAGCTTACTGACATTAAGTCGAGTGAGATCGTTTTCGCGTACTCGGTTCATAAGGCTAGTTCGGCGCACGGCAAACAAAGCTCCGCCGAAGCGTGCGCCAAGCACTTGAAGGAAGCGATCAAGACAACAAAGAAGTAGCTCTCGACTCGGTCTCAGTGTTGCTTGAGGAAGCCGGCGCCAGCGCGTCAGTCGAATCACAACGCATAATTCAGAGCTTGATCATGCCAGGACAAATCGAACGGCGTCGCCAGGAGAAAAGATGCCAGAACGGGTAGCGTTGACGGCTGCGTGGACTCGCAAGTAAGGCCGGTAATTGCTTCCAAGACATTCGGGGAGGTGGTATCGAACCTGCCATAGATGTCTTCGCCCGCGGTTTCGGCCTAGCGGTTTTTCAGGACGGTGTTGGCCTGATGAAGGCCGTCGACAAAACGCGTCGCTGGTTGTTAAGCTATGGACCTCGGACGACCACATCAGGGAGGCCAACGAAGTGAAGGAACCAGATTCACGCATTCCGGCAGGAGACCAGTCTCCGTCCCGGAGACGGCCGGGCATTTCCCGCCGCCAATGGATGACCGCCGGCGCTATCGCCGGTACGGCCGTGTTGCGAGCCGCGGGGCCCACAGGGATCCGGCTGGGCGGTCCTATCTTTTTGAAGAGCGACGACCCTCGGGAGCTCGCCCGCGAACACCGCCGGCTGGGCTACAGCGCCGCATATTGCCCCGCCGTGAATCTCGGCGACAAGGAACGCATCGCCGAAATTCAGGAAGCGTTCGCGGCGGAGAACGTCGTGATCGCCGAGGTGGGCGCGTGGAAGAACATGCTCGATCCGGATGCCGAAAAACGGAAGGCGAACCTGCAGTATGTTATCGAGCGCTGCGCGCTGGCCGAAGCCGTCGGCGCCAGGTGCTGCGTCGACATCGCCGGCTCCTACAACCCCGACGTCTGGTACGGGCCCAACCCGAAAAACCTGGGCCAGGAGTTTTTCGACGCCACAGTGGAAAACTGCCGCCGCATTCTGGACGAGGTGAAGCCGAAACGCACACGCTTCACGATCGAGATCATGGGCTGGTCGCTGCCCGACTCTCCGGACGCCTACGTGAAGCTCATCCAGGCTGTCAACCGGCCGGCGTTCGCGGTTCACCTGGACCCGGCCAACGGCATCAATTGCCCGGTGCGCTTTTATCGGAACTCCGAATTTATCGAAGAGTGTTCCGAAAACTCGGCCGCTGGATCGTTTCCTGCCACGCCAAAGACCTGGAGTGGATTATGGAGTTCAACGTCCACTTCAAGGAAGTAATTCCCGGCCGCGGCCAGATGGACTACCGCACCTACCTGCGCGAACTCTCACGGCTTCCCCAGCACGCGCCGCTCATGCTCGAGCACCTGACCACCGCCGAAGAGTACGCCGAAGGCCGAAGCTACATTCAGAAAGTGGCTTCGGAGTTGTCGCTGCCAATGGCATAGCGCGCCCGCTCGCATGGCACGCCCTGCGTTTGGCGCACAATACAATGTGAGGACCGTGATGGCACTGCATCGTCGAACCTTTTTGAAAAACTCGGCCGTCGTCGGGCTGGGAATCGCCGCCGCGTCGCAGGGAAGAATTCTGGGCGCCAATGACCGCATCCGCATCGGCGGCATCGGTGTCGGGGGCCGCGCGACGTATCTGCTCACGCTGGTAAACCAGCAGCCGGAAACGGAGATCGTGGCTGTCTGCGACGTTTACGAGCCACGGCGCCAGGCGGCCAAAGCAAAACTGGCGCCCACGGCGCAGGATTACATCGATTACCGCCGGTTACTTGAACGCAAGGATATCGACGCGGTCGTGGTCGGCACGCCCGATCACTGGCACGTGCCGGTGACCATCGATGCGGTTCGCGCCGGCAAGGACGTTTATGTCGAGAAGCCTTTGACAAAGACGATTGACGAGGGGCCGCTGGTCGAGAAGGCGGTTGGCGAGTCGGACCGGGTGGTGCAGGTGGGTTACCAGCAGCGAAGCTGGCCGCACTTCATCGAGGCCGCGGAAATCGTGAAATCGGGCAGGTTGGGAAAGATCACGCTGGTGCTCTCTTCCTGGTACCAGAATTATCTGGGCTTCGATCCCAAGACGGCCAGCGTGGAAGCGGACAAGCTGGATTGGAAGCGCTGGCTCGGGTCCGCGCCCGATCAGCCGGTAAGCGCGGTACGCTACCTGCGTTGGCGCTGGTTTTGGGATTTCGGCGGTGGCCACCTTACCGACCTCTTCAGCCACCTCGGCGATGTCATCCATTGGTACATGGAAAAGGACACACCCATCGCCGCTCAGACAGTGGGCGATCGCTACGCTTTCGACTACTTCGAGTGCCCGGACACCATCACTGCCGCCTGGAAATATCCTGGATTCGGAGTCAACTACAGCGGCACCCTGGTTTGTACTTTGACGGGCGGAAACATCTACTTCCGCGGCTCCAAAGCGATGCTGAACGTGAACCGCGATGGATACTCGCTTTACCCGGAAGGGGTGATACCCGCCGAGAAGACCGCGCTGCCGGATCCGGTAGCGTCAGCGAAGTCAACGCACGACGGCACCATTGATCACATGCGTAATTTCCTGGAGTGCGTGCGCAGCAGAAAAGCTCCGAATGCGCCGGTCACTTCCAGCGTGGCCGCGGCACGCGCGGCGCATCTGGGCAACCTGGCCTATCGGAGGGGGAGCGAAGAGTTCCCCTCCCTAACAGTCAGGGTTCCGAGGAGGCGGACCGAGCCGAGAAGGCGGGGTCCGTACTGTCGAATTTTGCAGCAGGTCGTCGAGCGCCGTCGCAGAACAGAGCATTCCGCCGAGAGAAGCTCCCAGTGCCGGCGGCGCCCCCACAGACGAATCGGTTAAGGGCGCTCCGCGTTTTCAATCTTCAAAGCTGCGCGCGCCGCCTTTAAAGCCCCCGCGCACCTGTTTCCAAAGCCACTTAATTACCCGCGCGTCGTTGTAACAGTAGCCCAGATTGTGATTCAAGGTGGAAAAGCAGTGCTGCTGACAGGTTTTCTTCATGTCGCCCAGTTGCCGGCTGTCGAATTTGTGCCCATCCACCGTGCCCCAATCGATCGAACGGCGGGCGAGATCCTCGGTCATGCCCTTGATCTGGTTGTTGAAAGACCAGCAATACCAACAGTCGATATTGCACTTGTACTCGACAAACAGGTAGGCGGTGATGGGATGGAAATTCCCCGGCATCACCCGGGAGCGGAAGTAAGGAACCAGCCAGCCGCGCACTTTGCGCAGGACCTGTTCCCGATTCCATACGCGTCTTTCGGGTGGTGTATCCGGGCCGGGGTCGGAAAGTAACTTCGGGCGTTGAGGGAATACCGGCTCCGGAAGAGTGGTCCCTTTCGGCGCGGGCGGCACTGGCGGATTGGTGGCAGAGCGGACGAGCAGGTCGTTGATCGCTACATTGATTCGAAAGGTCGCTTGTGTGGAACGTGCCATCGACATTCCTCCCCAGAAAGAGTGAATAGCAGGTCATACGTGAGGCCAGCAGGCAGTCAACCTTCGGGTTGTTGCCCGTGGCTGTGATTAGGAAAGTGCGAGTTTTTTGCCAAACCGGGCAGGCCTCGATTCGCCCGCGACCGGGCGGCTGGCAGTTGCCGGAGTCACCGATAGGAGAGGAGGTCTCGCTGGCGCCCTGACAGGAGTCTACGCTCCAATCGCCTTCCTTACAGCCGAGCGCAGACGCACAGGTCCGATGAGCCCCGACTCCAGCAGCGGCGAGTCCTTCGTATAGTGGTGCCACGTGGTGAAGGTCACCCGACCTCCCGGGGGCTTGGGCTTGCCTTCGGTGTACCAATCCGGCAGGCGCTTGATGGCGAGATCGTCGCCGAACTCGTTTTCCGGCGGCAGGTGCTCATCGCCGATGAGGCGGTTGGGCCACAGAGAGGTCACCCGCACCTCCAGATCGTTGTCCCCGGCCCGCACCGCATCAGTAATATCCACCCGATACGGGGCCTTCCAAAGAACGCCGAGGTCTTTGCCGTTCCAGCGGACTTCCGCAATCACCTCGATGCGCCCCAGGTCCAGATACAGACGCTTGCCGGCGACGGCGCCGGAGGGAACGCGAACCTGCTTTGTGTAGGTCGCCGTGCCGGAAAAGTAGCGCACGCCGGGGTCGGAATGCAGGTGCAGGCTGGCCAGCCGGGGAAGCGTCACCTTCGGCGGAGCACCCAGCTTGGGTGGGAAGCTGACTTGCCAGGCGCCGGAGACTTCCAGCGGCCGGCCGATGTCCTTGACCTCAAATACGGACGACTGGCCGCCATCGCCCCGCAAGGAGTAGACGCCGTTCTGCCAGACCAGCAGGTCGCCATTCGCGCCGCCCGCCAGCTCCACCTCAGGCGGTTCCTCGGGGTCGGGAACGCCGGCCGCCGCCAGCGTTCGGATTCGTTCTTCGGCCAACGATTCCGGGAACAGTTGTGGTTCGCCCATGTGGCCTTCGAAGTAAAAGGCGCCATCGTCCTGGTAGGCTTCACCCAGCCCCGGGTGGACCGTCTTGCCGGAGCGTTGGCCCTTCCGCGTCAGGCTGCCGTTCACGTATAGAGAGGGCACGCCGTTCTGGTAGACCAGCGCCAGGTGTGTCCAGCCCGAAAGCGGCGTCTCCGTTACCAGCACGGCCGGGAAATAGTCGCGGGCGCGCTCGTAGACGGCCACTCCGTTGCGCCCGGCCGACAGGCCGCAGGCCGAGTGCCCGGCGCCGTAAAACACGTCGCCCTGGGGCGGATATACCGCGTAGCTGGCGCCGCGCGAGCGGCCTTCGGTGGTTTCGCGGGGCAGCACGATGTCCAGCTCCGGCTTCACCCACAGGCTGATGGTGAAGTTGTTGGTCACGTTGGGATGCAGGCCGCGGACCGGCGCCGGGAAGGGTTCGGTTGCCAAGAGCGTTTTGTTTTCCTTCAGCACGGCCTGCAGCCGCCGCTCGCCCGCCGGCTGGCGGAAAACCACGAAGACCGAGCCCACCGGGTCGAGCCGCAGCGGAACCCGAGCCCTTCCATCCACGGACTGATAAAACTCGACCGGCGTAACTTCGCCCGTCGCGGGGTCCCACAGTTCCGGTTTCTTGCCGTCGACGCGGAACGTGCAAACCAGGTCTTCCGAGGTGCGCCTGCGGTTGGCGATGAAGTACACCTCCGCCTCGCCAATGCTCCGGTGGATGTAGTTGATGGGCGCATCCCCCGAGCGGGCGGTGAACTCGAAATCGGGCTTGGCGTTCAGCTTCCCGAGCACCGCTTCGAGCGTCTGGCCCCAGAACACACGGCCCTTGCCCACAGTACCGTTCGGTGAAAGTCTTGCCGTCCAAGCCTCCCCAGATCCGGTCGGCCAGGCGGAGCAGCTCCAGCTCGCTGCCCGGATAGCCGGACAGGCTGGGGGAGTGCTGCGGCTTGGGACCCGACAGGCACAGGCCCTGTTGCACCAGTTCGTGAATCTTGCGCAGCACTTCCAGCGTCATGTCGGCCCGGGCGGGCAGCACCAGCAGCCGGTAGCTCATCCCGTCGGGCATGACGATACGGCCGTTTTCCACCTTCATGCGGTTGAGGATGGCCTCGGCGTCCATGTGGTCGAAGTCGTAGCCCGACGGGGAGCGGCGGCTGCATCTCGTTGGGCGGCAGCGTGGCCAGCGGAGCATCCTGGCCGGTGTAGTAGGCCAGGTCCGCGACAAAGTGGCCTTGCCGCAGCATGTGCTGGCAGCGGATGACGTAATCCAGCCAAGCCTTGCCCTTTTCGAACCAGGTGTTGGTACGGTCGAAATGGAAGCCCCATTGGCCCATGGTCATGCCCGGCACGGCGTCGGGATGCGGCTGCTGCGCGTAGCGGTGGAAGATGTACGCGGTTCAGCCCCAGCGTGTACATCCAGTCGCCCTGCGCCTTCATCGCGAACGGATAGGCCTGCCACTTGGCCTGGGCCGGCCGTCCGGTGTACGATTCCGCCCCCACAATCGGCTTCCCGCTGACGTGAGCCACCGAGGTGGCCAGCTTGACGCGCCGCAGATCGTTGCGGTCGCCGCCGCCAATCCAGAATTCGCCCATCGGGATGTCCACCCGCGAGCCGGCCTGCATCTCCTCGAACGGCCCGCCATCGTATGGTTCGGTGTAAGCGATCATTTTGTGCTGGCGGCACAGCTCGGAGAAACGGCCGTAGTAGTTGTCGGCCATCAAGTCGGCCTGGGTGCGGCGGACGTCCCACAGGAACCGGTCGGAGATGTCGGCGCTGCCCACCAGACGGCCAACCATCGCCGGCAAGTAGTTCCGCGGGTCGTAGCCGCGGCGCTTCTGGAATTCCTGGGGGAACTCGGGCGTCCAGGTTTGCATGCCCACTTCGTAGCTGTCGATCAAGGCGCCCGCCATGCCCTTCGCCGCCAGCGGACCCATCATCTCGAAGAGCTTCCCGAAGAAGTGCTCGAAGTGATAGTCCATGGCCGCCCGGCTGTATTTGTCGCACTCCAGGCCTCCGCCGCCGTCGGGGGCTGGATGGTTCTCAATGCCGATGGAGGTGTGGCCCAGGCGGAGAATGGTCCAGTCGCCGGCGGGCGCCTGCCAGTTGAGGCGGCCGTCCGGGTCCATGTGCTGGGTGATGTCGATCACTGTGGCCGGGTCGATGACGGAGTCACCGGGCGCCACGGCGGCAGGTCCCTCGGGCCTGCTGGTGGAATACACATAGCCGGCTTTCACCGGCCACTCGTCGATGCGGGCGGCGCCCGAAAGGCGAACTTCCGCGACGCGCGCCTCCTGCTCGAGAGCCAGCCTGAAGTACTTCGCGCGCTCGAACGGGAAAGTGGCCGTGGCCGGAACCTCGAGGGAATTCGCGCGGATCGAAGGAACCGGGATGTCGCAGACCTTCCGATAATCGCTGCCGTTGTCCGAGGCCTCGAGCGTCATCACGGGCGGGGGGCCGCCACGGCCGCGGCGGTGCAGTTCCACGTAGGCCACGATCGACCTGGCCCCAAATGGCTCGGCAAACTCGAACTGGAGAAACGCCGGCTGGCCGGCGCCGGCGGGATGAACTTCGATGCCTCCCGCCAGATCGCCATTGGTCAAAAGCTTAATGTCCACCGGACCGCTGCTCGAACTGGCGCGGCTGAGGGAATCCTGCATGGAACGGTTCTCTCCCGCCACGGTCGGGAAGGCCAACACAAAGGCATCCCGATAGTAGCCGCGCTTGGCGTACGGCCGCGGCAGCGTGAGGTTCACCGCCTTGCCGCCCTCGGCGGAACTCTCGGTCCATACCAGTTGCTGCATTGACAGCTCCGGCGTAATCCAGGGGCCGCCGGTGGAAGACCAGCCGGGACAATTGTGCATTTCGAATCCCAGCCCCAACCGGTCCGCCTCTTTCGCCGCGTGTTCGAGGAGTCGATGGTGTTGCGGGCTGCCGTAGTTGACCGGGCCCTTGGGAATGCCGGTGCCAACCTGGAAGAGCTGGAAGCCCTTAACGCCCACGCCGCTGCATCGCTTCCAGGTCACGGGTGACGCCGTCGGCGGTGACGTTGCCGTTCATCCAGTGCCACCAGGTGTAAGGGCCGGCCGTTGACGGCGGATGACGGAAGCTTTCTTCCAGAGCTTCTTCCGCAGCAAGAGCCAGTTGGGGTCCCTCGGCGAGCAGGGTCACGGCTCCCGCGGCACAACCTTGAATAAAGGTCCGACGTTTCATCTCTCTTCTCCTATCGAACGGAAGATCCGGAGAACCGGGGCCATCACGGACAGCCTGAATGTTCCCGTGCACAAATATAAACGAGCCTGGGTCCGATGACAATTTCGGCCGGGCTCGACCGGTCATCTCTCCGGCGGTTTCGCGGCTTCCGGGGTGGACGGCCCTTCGCGGCCCATTACGTATTTTCCCACCCGGGCCAGGTTCTGCCGCGGTAGTCCGCGAACAGCGTGGGGATGTCCTGCGAGCCGAACGCGGAGATGTTGTCGGTGATGCCCACGCCTATTGAGGCGTCCAAATGGGCCTTTGCATTGGTCGTAGAATGCTATTTATATGTCAAAAAGCAAAGCAAGTTTCCGGCTGGGCCTGGCGGCGGCCGCAGTGTTGGTTCCCGTGGCGGCGGCGCAGGTGGCGCATCAACTGCATCACGCACCCCAATCCGCGAGCGAATATGCCCACATACTCGAAGATCCCGGCCGTGACGCCTGGCAAAAGCCGCACGAGGTGGTGATGGCGTTGAAACTGCGGCCCGAGGAAGTGGTGGCGGACCTGGGATCGGGCTCCGGCTACTTCACGCGCCGCTTCGCCCACCACGTGGCAAAAGTTTACGCGGTGGACATCGACGCCGGCCTGTTGAAGCTGATCGCGAAAGACGGCCTGGCAAACGTCGAGACCGTTCTGGCAACCGCGGACGATCCGAAACTTCCGCCGAACTCGGTGGACACCATTTTCATTTGCGACGTCCTGCATCACATCGAAAATCGCGCCGCCTATTACCCGAAGCTGGCCCGCGCACTGCGTCCGGGCGGCAGAATCGCAATCGTCGATTTCTACAAAAGGGAGCTGCCGGTGGGCCCGCCGGTGGCGATGAAATTGACGCCCGAGCTGGTAACCCGGGAACTCGCTCAGGCCGGTTTCCGAAAAACCGCCTCGGAAGACTTCCTGCCCTATCAATATTTTCTGGTTTTCAAAAAACAATAACGGCTTGGCCTGAATTTCCTTGCGGGCGTGGATTACGCTAGTGTGTGCGCCCGCCATGAACTGGACACGACAAGCCGGCGTGTACCTGCTGCTGGCAGCGGTGTGCCTGTGCGCCGTTTACTCGCAGGGGACCATCAGCGTGGACGTGCTGTCGTCGTCGCTTGCGCCCGAGCACGTGCCGCGCTCTCCGTTCGTCATGGAAGAACTGGGGGACCGCATCCTGACGCCGCTGGCCGAAGCGCGGGCGGCGGGCATCCGCGCCGGAGACCGGCTGGTCTCGATGGACGGCGCGGCCTATACCGGCCTGTGGACCATCGGTGGGGCGCTGCGAACGCACCGTCCGGGCCAAGGCGTGCCTCTCGAGATTCAACCGGCGGGAAGCTCCGGTCCGGAGACGGTTCAACGAACGGTGGTGCTGCGGCCAAGATACCCCCGGCCCGATATCCGAGAGGTCATCCGCGCGTGGTGCCTGTGGCTGCCGTTTCCCTTCTTCTGCCTGCTGTTCGCTGTGCTGGTGGTAAGCCTGCGCCCGCAGCGCGCTGTTTCCTGGGTGGCAATGCTGGTGTTGCTTTCGCTGGGCCAGGTGGCGCGGTGGCCGTTTGTGCGGATGGCCAGCCCCAGCGGAGAGTTCGCTCTGTGGTATCACAGCCTGGCGCATTACAGCATGCCGGTGTGGCTGCTGCTGATGGCGCTGCTGTTCCCGGTGCCGTTTCCGTGGCTGCGGCGGAGAACGTGGCTGGCCGCGGTCGCGGCAGTCCCGCTGCTTTGGTTCGCTTTGCTGCGGGCGGTCGTGGAGGTGGGCAAATACACCGACTTCACGATGGCGCAGACGGCGGCGCAACTCCTGTTGGGACCACCGGCGTGGTTTCCTGTCGTCCGCGCCGCGGCGGTTGTTTTCGCTGGAATCGTTCTGGTGGCAAAGGCGGTGCGGTTGCGCCACTCGGGGGCTTCCTCCAAAATCGCCGTCCTGGTGGTGGCGGTGGGCATCGCGTTTGGCCCGCTGGCGATCTTCGTGATCGCTGAAACGCCGCTCGCCAAAAACGGCTACGGCGCTTGGACGGCTCCACTGCTGGTGCCGGCCCTGCTCGGCTGGTATGTTCTGCCGCCGGCCATTGCCTGGACCGTCATTTCCGACCGATTCCGGCCCTTCCGCAGCTCGGTTCGGGCGTTCATCGACCTGCTGTTCTCACCGCTTTCCGTGTTCTTCGTTCGTATCGCATTTCTGGCCATCGCCGTTCTGCAGCCCGTCCTGGCGATTTTCTTTCCGCGGCGTTGGCCGCTTTACGCCGGCGTTTTCACCGTCTGCGTGGCGGGCGTCCTGTTTGCGGCACGTGCCGGTGAGGCACTCTCCGATTGGATCGACAATCTTTTGTTCCACGATTTGCGGCGGGCGGAAGACGTTCTGTTCCCTACCCACGACGAACTGAAGGGGCTGACCGACGTGGCCGCCAAGGCCTCCGGCTTGGCCCGCGCGCTAGCTGAAGCGTTCGACACCCAGCTTGCCGTAGTGCTGCTCGAGGCGGTAGACGGAGTGTTCCGCCCACGCGGCTCTCTCGGATTGAATGAAGAGAGCGACTGGGGGTTTCGCGAAAAGTCGGGGGTGGTGCAGTCGCTCGCGCAAACGCGAAAACCACTCCCTCTTACGGGCAGCGTGGCGGGTCTCGAAGTGGTGGCCGAAGGCGAACGGGCCACCGAAGACTGGAAGCGCCTGGATGCGGCGGGGGTGAAGCTGCTTCTGCCTCTCGTTTTCGGCCAGGCCCTCATCGGATTCATTGCGCTGGGGCGCAAGGTGCGCGGGAAGGCTTACTCGCAAGACGAGGTTCAATTGGCCCAGGAATTATGCGACGACGTGGCTGAGTCGTTCGCGCACTTGATCCCCAGCGAGCGCGAGGCCGAGCTTCGGGCGGCCAAACAACGCCGCCGGCGCGAGGAAGAAGAGACCGGCAGGCTGTTGGCGGAACTGGCGCCGGCTTCCGGGGTGGCCACCAGGCGTTACGAATTTCTGACTTTGTACCTCCCCGCCGACCCGCCTGGCGGCGCTTTTTGCCACTTCCAGCGCTGGCCCGACCAGAGATTGGGATTCTTCCTGGGGGAGGTTGCCGGAGTCGGGTTGGACGCTCTCGGCCGCGCGGCGCAGTGGAAACGCGCCTTGTGGGAAGCGCTAGCCTCCGGGAAAGGGGCCCTGGCCGCCCGGCTGGCGCCGCTGGAGCAGCCCGCCGGCCCGCTCGCCCAGGCCGGGCCTTGCCGCTGGCTGTGTGCCGAGTATAATCCGGACGCCGGCCGCCTGGACGCGGTGAACCGCGGGATGGCGCCGCCGTGTCTGCTGCGTTTCAACGACCAGGGCGGCGAGGTTTTGCGCCTTGCGGGTGAGGACCCTTCGGCTTCTTCTCCGGCTGGTTCGCTGTCATTTGCCGGCGGAGATGTCCTCGTCGCATTCAGCGACCGGGTTGTCCGCGCCGCGGACGACCGCGTCTGGAGCGAGGCTGCCATGCTCGACACGCTGATGCATCAGCGGAGCCGGCCGGTTGCCAAGATGCTTTCGTGCCTGCGCGATGGACTCCTGGCGGCTGGCAGCTCGCGACCGACCGAAGACGACATTGTGGTTTGCCTGTTGAGCTGTCGCGCCGCGGCTTCATGGCCGGAAACTGCTACAATTCCTTACTGATTTCTCAGCTTGGGTGGGAGACGATTGGTGCCGGAAAGCGCGGTTGACAGAATAATCCCCGATTGCCTGGCCGGGGTGGCCAAGTGGTTTTTGGGTTCCGGCATCCAGTCGCCGGCCGGAGGAGTGGCCCGCTTCCATCATGTCGGCGCCGGCAATGCCCCGGTATCCACCGAGATTACCGGCTACGCGGTCGGCGCGCTTCTGTTTCTGCACGAGCAGACGGGCGATAGGGAGCTTTACCGGCGGGCTTCGGACGCGGTGGAGTTTCTCACCCGCCAGGCCTGGAACACCCAACTGGAAACCATCCCTTTCGAGTACGAGGCGGGCCAGGATAACTCTCGCGGGCTGGCGTACTTCTTCGATTGCGGGATCATTTGCCGGGGTTTGCTCGGGTGGTGGCGGCGGACCGGCGACGAGGCCGCGCTCGCGAGAGCGGTGGCGTGCGGCGAATCGATGGCCCGCGACTTCCGCCTGGCGGAAGGCCGGCCCGGCGAGTTCGCCCCGGTAATCGCGTTGCCGGCCAAAAAGGCGTTGCCGCTCGAGCCGCGCTGGTCGCGATCGCCGGGCTGTTATCAGCTTAAGTCCGCCATGGCCTGGCTGGAACTGGCCGAGGCTGTTTCCGATGCGAAGTATAGCCGCTGGTACGAAGAGGCGTTGGACGCGGCGCTTGCCTCCGAAGGGCAATTCCTGCCCGATCCCTCCGGCGAAGAACGAACCATGGACCGCCTGCATGCCTACTGCTACTTCCTGGAAGGCCTGCTGCCGCGCGCGAGCCAGGCCAACGTGGCGCCGGCGATCGAGCGCGGAATCGGGCGCGTGGGGAAATATCTGCGGGCCATCGAGGGCCGCTTCGCGCGGTCGGACGTTTACGCGCAGTTGCTGCGCGTCCGGTTGTACGCGGAGGCTTTGGGAATGGTGCCGCTGGACCGGCCCGAGGCGGCGCGCGAGGCGTCCGCCGCCTTGTCGTTCCAGTCGAACGAGCCCGGCGCGTGCACCGGCGGCGGGTTCTGGTTCGGGCGAAAGGCGGACCAGGTGCTGCCGTATCTCAACCCCGTTTCGGTGGCGTTCTGTGCCCAGGCTCTGGAGATGTGGCGCCGCCGGCTGGCGGGTCAGCCGGTGGGCGACGTTCTAGGCCTCATTTGAGCCGCCGCCTATAACCTCTCGGCGAAAATTACGTAGTCCTGGCCGTCAAAGAATGTCTTGCGAAACGACTCGGGCAACTCGGCCAAAGCGGGTATGGTTTCGAGCGCCGGCGACAGTTTCTCCACCCGCAGAAAACCAAATCGGTTTTCTTCCAGGTAGTAGGCCAGCAGCGGCGCCGGTACCGGGCGGGTGTGCGTCGGGTCCAGGTAGAAGTGGGTGGCGAAGATGGCCAGGCATTCGGGATTGGGGGTCTCGATGGCGAGCCTGCCGCCCCGGGCCAGCGCGCGAGAGGCCAGCGCGATGAACTCGGGCAGCCGCGCCGCCGGCAGGTGCTCCACCACCTGCGCGCACACCAATCCGTCCAGCTCGCCTTCGGCCAGGCCGTCCAGATAGGGGAACAGGTCGGCCGCTTCCACGTTTAGTCCACGGTCCCGGCAAATGCTGACGCATTCCAGGTTGCTGTCGATACCCGCGGCGCCGATGCCGGCTTCACTCAGGGCCGCCAACAGCTCGCCCCGCCCGCAGCCGGCGTCCAGCACCCGCTTGCGGCCCTCGAAGTAGCTGGTGTACAGATCCACGTAGCGCAGGATATATTCTTCCGTTCCTCGAAAGCGGTCGGCGAAGCGGAGCGGATCGAAGCCGGGGATGTTTCCGCTGTCGCTCTCCACCGAGGCCGGCGCGGCCGGGGGCGGCGCCACCACCAACCCCGCGGCCGCCTGCGCGATGGCGCGCTGGCGGATGATGCGCAGCTCGGTATGGATGACGCGTTCGTACTCCGCCCGGATTCGCTCCATGTCGTCCCACAAGCGCTTCTGAATATCGACGTTGCTGCGCTCGAGCGCCCCCTCGAAATCGCGGTGCTGGGCGCGTGTGATGTCGCGGAAGTTAGTTTCCATGAGAGTGGCGCGGTGGTTGAAGGCGGATTGCAGGTCGGCCAGCCCGCGCAGAAACTGCATCTCGTTGACCGCCACCTTTCGCTCCCACTCCTGCCGCCACGCGTGCCAGTGTTTGCGGATGTCCTTGAGCTCGCCGGCCTCTCCGCTCAGCTCGTCGGTGGCTTTCTTGAGGTTGACGGCAAATCCCGCTTCGAGCTCTTCGGCGGTCTGTTCGATGAGTGCCTTCAGATTCGCCTCGATGGTATCGATCTTGGCATCCAGCGCGCCGATTCCGGTCAGTTTTTCTTGCGCCTCGCCGAGAGCCTGTTCCAGCACTTCCAAACGACGCTCCGCCTGATTGGACCGTTCCGACACCGCGGCCGCGAGCTCGGAGAGCGCCCGATTCTCCTCGTTCAACGCTTCGAGCGCGGCTTCCATGTAAGCCAGCGAGGCGCGATTGAATTCCACCTGTTCGCGGACATACCAGTTGAGCGAGCGCGCCAGCAACTTCTTGAAAGCCTGGGCGAGGGTGTTGAGGGCGCCCGGCGGACGCGGATTCACCGTGCCGATGGAGGCCACTTTGGCGGAAGCGGCGTCGCGCGCGTGCAGAACCGGCGTCAGGTCAGCCAGGGGTACGGAGAATGGCCGGGCGTCGCCGCTGGGGTGGCGGGCACGGACGCGCTCTCGAATCAGGCGCACCGCCTCCGCCAGCTCCGCCGCTTTTTCTTCGAGCGAAGCTGGGTTACTCTCCACGCTCGCGGCTCCAGTTGGCGGTGATCTTGCTGTAAACGCCGCCGCGCGGCGTAAATTCGCCCACCACCGTCGCCTCAAGCGGTTTGGCGGCCTTTACGATGTCGCGCAAGAACCGGTTGACCACGTTTTCCTGGAAGATGCCGAGATTGCGGTAGGCCAGCATGTAGGTCTTGAGCGACTTCAGTTCCAGGCACAGTTTGTCGGGCACGTAACGGATGGTGAGAGTGCCGTGGTCGGGCAGACCCGTGCGCGGACATACCGAGGTGAACTCGGGCATCTCGATTTCGATTTCGTAGCTGGGATACTGGTTCTCCCAACACTCGATGGCCGGCAGCTCGGCCTTCACGCCGGCGCGGGCGTGTTCTTCGGTATACAGGCGGCCGGCTTGTTCTTTTTAGGGGTGCGCTTCTTCATGCGTTGCTCACTGCTTCGGCCGGCGTCTGCGCGGGCGCCAGCACGCGGGCCAGAAATTCGAGGAAAAGCCCGACGTCGGTAACGACGCCAATAGCCTGTCCGGTGCCCCGGTCGCTCACTTTGGTGGCCACCGCGGGGTTGATGTCCACGCAGACAATTTTCACCCAGCTCGGCGACATATTGCCGACGGCGATGGAGTGCAGCATGGAGCCCAGGCAGAGCACCACGCCGGCGCCTCGCAGCTCGGCCGCGTAAGCGTCCTGGGCGGCGTTCATGTCGGTGATGGTATCGGGCAGCGGGCCGTCGTCGCGCAGGCTGCCGGCCAGCACGAAGGGAACGCCGGCCTTCACGCACTCGTACAGGACACCTTTCCGCAGCACTCCCTGCTCCACCGCCTGCCGCACGCCGCCCGCGTGATAGATGGCGTTGATGGCCCGCATGTGGTTGCGATGGCCGTGCTCCTCCTGGCGGCCGTCTTCGAGGCGCACGCCGAGTGAGGTGCCGAGCAGGGCGGCCTCGATGTCGTGCACCCCCAGTGCGTTTCCGGAAAGCACCGCATCCACCAGTCCGGCGCGGATGAGAGCGGAGAGGTGCTGGGCGCCGCCGGTGTGGACCACCACCGGACCGGCAACCACCACCACCTTCTGGCCGCTTTCGCGCGTCTGGCGGATCAGCGCCGCCGTCTGGCGCACCGCGGTCTCCACCTGGCGTTCGCTCGAGATGCCGTTTGCCATGAAGGCAAACGCCAGGCGGTCGCGCTCCTTCGATTCGGGGATGACGCGGATGCCGTGCATTCCCACCACCACGCGGTCTCCGGCCCGCAGGTCGCGCAGCCGCCGGCATACGGCCGCGCCGCCATCGACGACCACCATGGCATCCATGCGCTGGGCCTCCACCGCCACCCACTCGCCCCCAATGCGCACCTGGGTGCGATGGTTGGTGGTGGAATAGAAGTCTCGCGGGGCGCAGCAGTCGCGCTCCACCGTTTCCAGCCGCGCGTCGCTCGACTCCACCGGCGAACAGCCCAGCCCCAGCAACTGCGCCAGAATCCGGCCCATTTGCTCGCGCGAGGGCGCCTCCAGTTTCATGCGCAGGTGCGACGCTTCGCTGTTGGTGCGGCCGATGTGGAAGCTCTCCACCTCGAAGCGGCCGTCGTATTCGACCACGATGTCGAAGATGCGCTCCATGATGTGGGAGTCGATCAGGTGACCTTCCGCCTCAACCACTTCGTGGACGGGCGTTCGCTGGTTGGTGTCGGGCATAAAATTCCATTCGAAACATGCCGGCCGTTGTCGGTGATCCGGTCTTTTCAGGATAACCGAACGGCCGAAAGCGCGGCTCGGCGAGGGGCGATAACACCGGGTGATGGTGTTACTGGCGCCTCAATCGTTTCAATGGCCGTGCTAGCATGAGATTTTCCCTGAATGACTAGCGCCATTCCCGACATCCTTGCTCGCATTGTCGAGCAAAAACGGTTGGAACTTTCCTGGCGTTCGAGCCAGCGGAAGCCGCTGGAAGCGGCGGCCGAAGCTTCGCGCGGCGAGCGGCGCGACTTCCGCGCGGCGCTCTCCGCGGCCACGTCCGGCTCTGATCGCCGAAATCAAGCAGGCGTCGCCCAGCCGGGGCAGGCTGGTGGAGCACTTCCGCCCGGTGGAACTGGCGCTGGCCTACGCGGCGGGCGGCGCCGCCGCCATTTCGGTGCTGACCGACGAGAAGTTTTTTCAGGGTTCGCTGGAGTATCTTCGCCAGGCGCGTGCCGCCGTCAGCGTGCCGGTTTTGCGCAAGGATTTCACCATCGACGAGTTTCACGTGGTGGAGGCGGCGGCGCACGGCGCCGATGCGATCCTGCTGATTACCGCCATTCTGACGGTGGAGCAGATGCGCCACTTCCGCGAGCTGGCCCGGTTGTACGGGATGGCGGCGCTGGTGGAAGTCCACGACGAGCGGGAACTCGACGCGGCGCTGGAAGCGGGCGCGGAGATCGTGGGCGTCAACAACCGCGACCTGCGCACCTTCGCGGTGACGCTCGAAACCGCGCTGCGGCTGGCCGCGCGGATACCGCCGAACGTCGTCCGGGTGGCCGAAAGCGGCATTCATTCCGCCGGCGATGTTCGCCGCCTGATGGACGCCGGCTACAACGCGATTCTGGTGGGCGAACACCTGATGCGGTCGGCCGACCCCTCCGCCGCCGCGCGGGCTTTGATTTCATGCGACGATGCACGCCCGGGTGATTAAGATCTGCGGTATTACCCGCCTCGAAGATGCGCAAGCCGCGGTTGCCGCCGGCGCCAACGCGCTGGGCTTCAACTTCTATCCGCGGAGCCCGCGCTTCATCGCGCCGGAGGAGGCCGCGCGAATCGCAGGCGAGCTTCCCGCGACGGTGTGGAAGGTGGGCGTTTTTGTGAACGAGCCGCCGCAGAAAGTGCTGGCGGTGGTTCGAACCGCCGGCCTCGACGTGGCGCAACTGCACGGCGAGGAGAGCGCGGGCGAGGCGCCGGAGGGAGTTCGCGTGTGGAAGGCGTTTGCCGGCACGCGCGCCGATCTGGAAGCCGCCATGGCGGCGTTCCCGGCCGAGGCATACCTGCTGGACGCGCCCGGCGCCGGGCGCGGCGGCAGCGGACGGACGTTCGATTGGCGCGCATTGGCGGGTTGAAGCAGAAGATCATTCTGGCCGGCGGCCTGGACGCCGAAAACGTCCGCCAGGCCATCCGGCAGGCGCGGCCGTGGGGCGTCGATGCGTGTTCGCGCCTGGAATCGGCGCCGGGCGTGAAGGATCATACGAAAATGGTCCGGTTCATCGAGCAAGCTGTTGTGGAGATGCGGTTATGATTTCGCAGCCGGATGCGGGCGGGCACTTCGGCCCTTACGGGGGCCGGTTCGTGCCCGAAGTGCTGATGGCGCCGCTGGAGGAGATTGAGAGAGGCCTATCGCGAGGCGCGAAGCGAGCCCGGCGTTTCAGGCCGAGCTGCGGCGACCTGCTGGCGCAACTACGCCGGCCGTCCGACGCCGCTCTATTACGCCCGCCGGCTGAGCGAGAAGCTGGGCGGCGCGCGCATCTTTCTCAAGCGCGAAGACCTGCTGCACACCGGCGCGCACAAGATCAACAACTGCCTGGGCCAGGCGCTGCTGGCGCGGCGCATGGGCAAGCGGCGCGATCATCGCCGAAACCGGCGCCGGCCAGCACGGCGTGGCCACCGCCACCGTGTGCGCGCTGTTCGGCATGGAGTGCGTGGTCTACATGGGCGAGGAGGACATGCGCCGGCAGCGGCTCAACGTCTTCCGCATGCGCCTGCTGGGCGCCAAGGTGGTGGGCGTCTCGACCGGCAGCCGGACGCTCAAGGACGCCATCAGCGAAGCCATGCGCGACTGGGTGACCAACGTCGACGACACTTACTACCTGCTGGGCTCGGCGCTCGGCGCGCATCCTTACCCCATGATGGTGCGCGATTTCCAGAAGCGTCATCGGCGACGAGGCGCGGCGCGCAGATTCTCGAAAGCCGAGGGCCGCCTGCCGGACGCCATCTTCGCCTGCGTGGGCGGCGGATCAACGCCATCGGCATCTTCCACGCATTCCTGCCGGATGCCGACGTGCAACTGATCGGCGTGGAGGCCGGCGGCCGCGGCGTGCAGCTGGGCGAACACGCCGCGCGGTTTCGCCGGCGGCGCGCCGGGCGTGCTGCAGGGCGCCTACAGCTACCTGTTGCAGGACGAGGACGGGCAGATTGCTGCCGACGCATTCGGTTTCCGCCGGCCTGGATTACGCGCTGATCGGGCCGGAGCACGCCTGGCTGCACGACCAGGGCCGCGCCGAATACGTCTCGCGCGTCCGACGCGGAGGCGCTGGAGGCGGCCCGAACTGCTATCGCGGACCGAAGGGCATCATTCCCGCGCTCGAATCCGCGCACGCCGTGGCGGAGGCCATCCGGCGCGCGCCGGCGGCCGGAGGCAGGATCTTCCTCGTCGAACCTCTCCGGGCGCGGCGACAAGGACATCGACATCTACCGCGAGAACTTTCCCGAACTGGATTCGGCGAATACCGGGACGAAAGAGCATGAGCGAGACACGCATTGGCCGACTGTTCGACCGGCTCCGCGCGGAGCGGCGCGAAGGGACTGATCGCCTACCTGACGGCCGGCGATCCCGCGCCGGAGCGCACGCCGGCGCTGGTGGAGGCGCTGGTTCGCGGCGGCGCCGACCTGATCGAGCTGGGCGTGCCGTTTTCCGACCCGGTGGCCGACGGCCCGGTGATCCAGCGCGCCGGCGAGCGCGCGCTGGCCGCCGGCACCACCCTGCGCAAAGTGCTCGACATCGCCGCCCGGATCCGCCAGGCGATCCGAGGTTCCGCTGCTGCTGTTCACCTATCTGAACCCGGTGATGCGCTACGGCTTCGGAAGCTGGCCGAAGACGCGGCGCGGCTGCGGCATCGACGGCTGCCTGCTGACCGATCGAGCGTGGAAGAGGCGGAAGAATACGTCGAGGCGATGCGCGGCGCGGGCCTGGACACGATCTTCCTGGCCGCGCCCACCAGCACGGCAAGGCGTCTGGGGCTGGTGGCGCGCTACTCCACCGGCTTCGTCTACCTGGTGTCGCGCACCGGCGTCACCGGCGAGCGCGACGCGCTTTCCGGCGCCGCGCGCCCGCTGGTGGACGCCATGCGCGAAATGACGGACCTGCCGCTGGCCGTGGGGTTCGGAATCTCGCGGCCCGAGCACGTGGCCGAGCTGCGGCGGCTGGTGGACGCCGCCGTGGTGGGCAGCGCATTCGTCCGGCTGATCGGAGCAACACGGACAGAGCGCCGACGCTGGAGACGCACCTGGAAGCGTTGGCGCGCGAGCTGAAGCGCGGCGTGCGGAAAGGAGCGCCATGACCCGTGAAGAGGCGGTCGCGGCGCTCGACGAGTACCGCGACCAGATCGACGAAATGGACCGCCGCCTGATCGAGCTGCTCAACGAGCGCACGCGCGTGGTGGAGCAGATCGGCCGCGTCAAGACGCGAGATGCGGATTGCCCATTTACGAGCCCAAGCGCGAAGACGAGGTTTCCGAGAACGTGATCGGCCACAACGGCGGGCCGCTCGATTCCGACGCCGTCCGGCGTCTCTTCGAGCGCATCATCGACGAGATGCGCACGGTGCAGAAATGCGGCAGCAGCAGAGGCGGGAAGGGGAACCGCAACCCCGGAAGGAGATCTACGAATGATTGTGGTAATGCAGGAAGGCGCCACCGAGCCGCAGATCCAGGCGGTGATCGACCGCATGGTGGAGCTGGGCTTCACGGTGCACCGCTCGAGCGGGGTCTTGCACACGGTGCTCGGCGGCGTGGGGCCGGTAGGAGGATTCGACCTGGCCAACTTCGAGGTGATGGAAGGCGTCCAGGAGTGCCACCGCATCGTTTCGCCCTACAAGCTGGCCAGCCGCCAGTTCCGGCCCGGAGGGACCGTCGTCAAGGTAGGCGACGTCGAGATCGGCGGCAAAGCCGTGGTGGTGATGGCCGGCCCGTGCAGCATCGAGAGCCGAGAGCAGATTGAAGCGGTCGGCGGCAATCGTGGCCGCGGCGGCGCCACGGTGATCCGCGGCGGCGCCTTCAAGCCGCGCAGCTCGCCTTACAGCTTCCAGGGCCTGGGCGAAGAGGGCCTGCAAGATGATGCGCGCCGCGGCCGACCGGCACGGGCTGCTGGTGGTCAGCGAGGTGATGGACCACATTCAGATTCCGCTGATGACGCCCTACGTGGACATCCTCCAGGTGGGCGCGCGCAACATGCAGAACTTCAACCTGCTGCGCGAGCTGGGCAAGATCGCGCAAGCCGGTGCTGCTGAAGCGCGGCATCTCGGCCACCATCGAGGAACTGCTGCTTTCGGCCGAGTACATGCTGGCCGGCGGAAACTACGACGTGATTCTGTGCGAGCGCGGCATCCGCACGTTTGAGACCTACACCCGCAACACCATGGATATCTCGGCCATCCCGGTGGTGAAGAAGCTGTCGCACCTGCCGATTGTCGGCGACCCGTCGCACGGCACCGGCCGGCGCGACAAGGTGCTGCCGATGGCGCGCGCGGCGGTGGCGGCCGGCGCCGACGGCTTGCTGGTGGAGGTGCATCACGACCCCGACCACGCCCTGAGCGACGGCGCGCAATCCATCACGCCCACGCAGTTCGAGGAGCTGATGAAGCAGCTCGCGGTGATCGCCGCCGCCGTCGGACGCAGCCTGTAAGGACATCATGCGCACGGTAGCCATCGTCGGCGTCGGATTGATCGGCGGCTCGTTCTCGCTGGCGCTTCGACGGGCGGGCTTCGACGGGCGCATCATCGGCGTCAGCAGCCCGCGCACGATTGAAGCCGCCATCCAGAAGGCGTGATCGATGACGCGGCGACGCTCGAAGAGGCCGTGCCGCAAGCCGACCTGGTGTATCTCTCGCAGCCGGTGCACAACATTCTTTCGACCATCCCCAGGCTGGCGGGCCTGTTGCGCGAAGGCGCGCTGGCAACCGACGCCGGCAGCACCAAGCGGGCCATCGTGGGGACGGCCAACCGGCATTTGGGCGCGAACCGTTTTCTGGGCGGGCATCCGATGGCCGGTAAGGAAATGCGCGGCGTGGAAGCGGCGGAGGCGGCGCTGTTCGAGGGCCGCACCTATATCCTGACTCCCACGGCCGGCGAAGACCTGGCCGCCGAGCCGTTCCGCGGCCTGGCCGAGTGGCTCGGACGCATCGGGTCGCGGGTGGTGGCAATGACGCCCGAAGAGCACGACCGCACCGTGGCCGCCACCTCCCACCTGCCGCAACTGCTTTCCACCTGCCTGGCGGCGGAGCTGGCAGGCAGGTTGAGCACACCCGAGCAGTTGGCCGCCGCCGGTCCGGGATTGCTTTCCATGACCCGGCTGGCGCGCAGCTCCTTCGAAATCTGGGACGACATTCTGGCCACCAACGGGGACGAAATCGAAGCCCACCTGGAAGCTTTTCTGGAACGGCTGCGAACCGTTCGAAAGCTGCTTCGGGAAAATCCGGCCGCGCTCGACGACGAGTTTCGCCGCGGCTCCGAGCTGTCGAACCGGCTGCGGGGCGGCGAGATCGAACCCTGATCGTTCCCGGGCCGATAGGGTGTGCCGGCCGGTGTGAATCCGCCGCACACTCAATTACTGTCGATGTTCTTTTTGAATCAGTAGTTTGCGGTTGGCATTCCGCTTGCATATCAGAGCGCGTCATGAAATGCGCGGCTGTCTTCCTGATCTTCCTCGCTCCAGTGACGCTGGCGGCCCGCCAGGGGGATGCCGAGTTGAACGTCAACTCCCGCTACACGGTGGAGAGCGTGGAGGTGGTTCCCCGGCAGTTCGCGCGTCTCAGCACGCGGTTGCAGAAGGACATGCAGAAGCTGGTGGGCGAGAAGCTAGATACCGATGCTCTGCAAGACTTGCGCATCCGTATCCAGCACGAGGTCCGCACCAGCCCCGTGGTCGAGCGCATCGTGCGGGGCACCCAGCCCGCGCACGTGCGGGTGATCTACGAGGTAGGAAGAAAAGAGAGGGATTTCCGGCTGGCGCTGCCACGCCTGGCGTACTACTCCGGGCAAGGCTGGTCGGGGGGCCTGGACGGCGAGCTGCGCCTCGGAAACAACCTCTTCGCCGGCGGGGTGGTGAGCAATGGCGACGACTTGATCGAGCGCTTCAGCGGCGTGCACGCCCGCTACGAGCGGCAATCGCTCGGCACCGATCGGCTGGCGTTTCGCTTTATTTTTGAAGACTATCACGAGCAGTGGAACAACTCCACCAACGCCGCGCAGGCCGTGGCCTCTTCGGGCGCGCGACTGCCCGACCTGTACGAAGACCGGCGCAACCTGGAGCCCGCGCTCGAAGTGAAGCTGGCCCGTCCGCTGACGTTCGCAGCGGGTGTCAGCTTCGAAACCATGGATACAGAAGTTCCGGCCGCGAAATCGGAAACCTCCAGTGCTGTGAAAACCACTCTGCGCCTAATCCAGCACTGGGAGGATTCCGAGTTCCCCAGCTCTTTGGAGGCAGGCTATGAACTGCACGCGGCCACCAGATCTCTCGGCTCCGACTTGGTCTATAATCGCCAGACCGTCTACGCCAACTACACTGTGAGCCATGGCCCCCACCACGTTCGCCTGGGGGTTTTCGGCGGTAGTATTCATGGCCGCGCACCGGCCTTTGAGCGGTTTGTTCTGGGCAACAGCCAGAGCTTGCGCGGATGGAGCAAGTACGACATCACGCCCCTGGGAACGGATAGAGTAGTACAAGGGACGGCGGAGTACGCCTATGGCCCCATGACCGTGTTTTACGATGCCGGTTCGGCGTGGAACCGGGGAGCCGCGGGGGACGTCCATGACGCTGTTGGAGCGGGCCTGCGCTGGCGAGCGTTTTTCCTGGCGGCTGGTTTCCCGCTTCGCAATGGGAGCATCTCACCGATTCTGATGATGACCGTCGAACTCTAATAGAGCGCCGGAATGCAATACCGGAAAGCATGGCAGCCAACGCTGATGGTGTTGGCTTTGCTGCCTTTGACGGCGGCGGTGGAAGACCTGCTGCCGCGCGTGGAAGGGGGCTATCTGCGTGTCGCCGCGCCGGGCCTGCACATTCTGGAGGGAGACGCCCTGAAGCGCCTCAAGGACGGTTCGGCGGTCGCCTACAATTTCCAGCTCTCACTGCTCGAATACCCCAGCCGGCGCCTGGAACGCCGGGCCCTCGAACAATTCGTCGTCAGCTACGATCTTTGGGAAGAAAAGTTCTCTATCGCCGGCGGCCAAGGGGCTCGACGCTCGGTGAGCCAATTGACCGCTCCGGCCGCCGAAAAATGGTGTCTGGAGAACATCACCCTGACCACCGACGGCGTCGATCCCTCAAAGAAGTTCTGGCTCAACCTGGAGGTCCGCGCCGAAGCGCGGGACCGCGACCCTCTCTTCGCGGGTGACGGACTCAGCCTGCGCACCCTGGTGGAAATCTTCAGCCGTCCGGCCGGCGGGCGGCAGCAATCCTGGAAAGTGCAATCCGGCCCCTACCAGTTGGCCTCGCTCCGGCAGGAAGCCAGCGGGCAATTGGACGGCGGCCGGCGCAGACTTCGATGAAACGCCTTCTTCCCCGCCTGGTGTTGGTGTTCCTGGCGGCCACCCTGGTTCCGCTGGCGGCGACACTGTGGCTGGCCGGCTCGCTGATCGAGCAGAGCCTCGAATACGGAGCCATCGGCGAGCTGGACCGGGTTTCGAAGCTGCTGGAACAAACCGGACAGACCTACTACCAGGCCGCCCGCGCCGCTCTCGAACAGGACGTCGACGCCGGCCGGCTGAGCCCGAAAACCTACTCCGAGGCCGACGCGGCAAGCTGGCCGGGAGAAGTGGCCGAGTTCTGGCGGAGCGAGACACCGCAGCGCTTTCTGCTGAGCGGACCGGCCGAACGCGAACTGCATCTTCTGCGGCGCATGCCGAATGGTGTGGCCGAATACAGCCGCAGCCTGGACGGCCCCGGCATGTTGGCGATCGCCGAGCAGTACCGGGCGGCGCGCGCCCTGGTGGATCACGCCCAGCGCCGCGACCTGCGCCGCGGCCTCATCACCACGCTGGTGCTGATTGCGTCTCCCGTGTGGGTTGTCTCTCTGGTGCTGCTGGTGTTTCTGGCGCACCGCGTCACGCGCCCCATCCGCCGCCTGAACGACGGGCTCGCCCAGCTCGCCGGCGGCGACCTGGACGCGCGCGTCGAGGGTGGCGGTGAAGACGAAGTGGGCGCCGCCATCCGGGCGTTCAATCACATGGCCGAACAACTCCGGCAAAGCCGCGGCCGCCTGCTGTACCTGACGCGCCTGGCAAGCTGGCAATCGCTGGCGCGCAAGATGGCGCACGAGCTCAAGAACTCGCTCACTCCCATTCGCCTGAACGTCGAAGAAATCGTAGCCCGCAGTTGCGACGCCGACCGCCCGCTGGTGGAGCCCGCCGCGCAAATCGTCATCGACGAGATCGAGAGCCTGCAGCGCCGCGTCCAGACCTTCTCGGAGTTCGCCGCCGAGCCGGAGGTGCGGCTGGAAAGCGTGGACGTCGGCGCCGCCATCGAGGAGCGGATCGCGTTCCTGGCCGCCGCCAATCGGGAGACCCGCTACGAGCTCAAAACCGGCGGAGGCCGCCTCGAGGCCCGCTGCGACGCCGACTTGTTGAAAGGCATCCTCACCAACCTGCTCGAAAACGCCGCCCAGGCGGCCGGCGCCGGTGGCCGCGTGCTGGCGAAAACCACCGGGGCCGGCGACGCGGTCACCGTCGAGATACACGATTCCGGGCCGGGATTGAGCCCCAACTCGCGCGAAACGCTGTTCGAGCCGACCATTTCCTTCAAAAGGGGCGGGACGGGGCTGGGCCTCTCGATCGCCCGTAAAAGCGCCCTGCTGTGCGGCGGCGACCTGGACTTGGTGAATGGGGAGTTGGGCGGAGCGGCCTTCCGGCTGACGCTTCCCGCGGCCGCCAACGGACAGCCGCGCCGTGACTCCGGCGCGCGTTCCCCGCTGCCCGCGGTGAATACCTGAACCATGGCAAAACGCATCCTGATTGTGGACGACGAAGAAAACATCGGGCGTTCGCTGCGCCTGATCCTCGAACGGGAGGGCTACGGGGTGACGCTGTGCGCCGACGCCGCCGGGTTTCGCGCAAGTATTGAGACAGCCCGCCCCGACGCTTTCCTGCTGGACGTCCGCCTGCCGGACGCGAACGGCATCGACTTGTTGCGCGAATTGAAGCAGAACGACAATCCGGCGCCGGTGATCATGATCTCGGGCCACGCCACCATCGCCGAAGCGGTGGCCGCCACCCGTGCCGGCGCGTTCGATTTTCTGGAGAAGCCGCTGGGCCGCGATCGCGTGCTGCTGGCGCTGAAGAACGGCCTGGAGCAACTGAACCTGCGGCGCGAAAACCAGCGCCTGCGCGAGATTGTCGGCGGCGCGGGCCGGATGATCGGCTCGAGCGCGGTGTTCCAGCGCGCCGTCGAGCAGGCTACGCTGGCCGCCGGCTCGGACGCGCGGGTGCTCATCACCGGCGAATCGGGCACCGGCAAGGAACTGCTGGCGGCGCACATCCACGAACGCAGCCCGTTTGCCTCCGGAGCGTTCGTGAAGGTGAACTGCGCGGCCATTCCCACCGAGCTGATCGAGAGCGAGCTGTTCGGCCACGAAAAAGGCTCCTTCACGGGGGCCACCAACCTGCGCCGCGGAAAGTTCGAGCTGGCCGACGGCGGAACCATCTTTCTCGACGAAGTGGGCGACCTGCACGAAGCCTCCCAGGCGAAGCTGCTGCGCGTGCTGCAGGAAGGCGAGTTTCACCGCGTCGGCGGCGAGCGCCCCATCCGTGTGAGCGTGCGGGTGATTGCCGCCACCAACCGCGATCTGCTCGAGATGGTAAAGCAGAACCTGTTCCGGGAAGATCTGTACTACCGTCTGTGCGTGGTGCCCATTCGCATGCCGCCGCTGCGGGAACGCACGGGCGACCTGCAGCGGCTGGCCGAGTACTTTCTCGACGAATTCTCGACCCGCAACAATTTCAAGCCGAAGACCATCAATGCGGAGGTCTTCGAGGTGCTGGAAGGCTACGGCTGGCCCGGCAATGCCAGGGAGCTGCGAAACGTAGTGGAGCGGATGGCCATTCTAACCCAGGGCGACCGCATCACCGTGGGTTCCATTCCCATGGAAATACAGATCGCGCGCGAGAGCGGCCCGAAATCGAACCTGCAGGAGGTGCGGGAATCGGCCGAGCGCGAGCACCTGGCGAAAGTGCTGAAAGACACCAACTGGAACGTCTCGAGCGCCGCGCGCATTCTGGGCATCGAGCGCACCAACCTCCACAAGCGCATCCGCTCGCTGGGGCTGGCCCGTGAAAAGTAATCCCTCTGGCGCCGTGGCGACGGCCGTCGCCGTTACTTCGCCGTGAACGGCACTGATGCGATGTGGTCCGCCCACTCCAACTGGAGCTTGCCAGAGTTTGCGCCGGTGCTGGAAAGCGTCATCTTGTAAGTCTCGATGGGCGACGGCGGCTTGCTCATGTCCATCTGGACGCGGCCCAGATCCATGTTCTGCTTGTAGGCCAGGCCCCACTCGCCGGTGTCCTTGCTGACGATGAGCTGCCACTGGTCGGGGTTGGAAATATCGGCGAAAAGCGTGTAATCGCCCTTTGGCACGTGCAGACCCTTGATCTCGAGATCGGCGTCGGTGTGAAGCGAGGTGGCGGCGTTAGCGCCCGCACGCCAGACGGGATAGTGCGGGTCCTTCGAGATGACTCCACCCGGGCCGAAGATCTTGCGCCCGCGCATGGATGGCGCCGAGTACTTGATGGTGATTGCTTTCCCGGCGATGGTGACGGAGGTCTCGGCGGGCGGGCTCAGGGGAGCCTTAGTCATTTTCTGCTGCGCGAATACCAGGCCGGTGGTTATCGTTGTCAGCGCGGCACAGTACAAAATGGACCGGATCATTCATTCATCTCCTTGACAGTTTGTGGTTGGGGCTTCCAGGAGTGCTGGAAACCGGTTGTCGACGCTGCGACGCGAAAGCACCCTCTCTTCTGAGCCTACCCCGAAATGGGGCCCGATGTCTTCAGCGGACGCGTGTTTTCACAAGCTGCCGCCGAGCGGAGCGCCGCTGGCCAGCAACTCCGAATACGCGTCCGCATCGAGCGCCCTTCCAAAAAGAAAGCCCTGCATGGCATCGCAGCGGGCGGCGCGCAGCATCTCCCACTGCTCTTTGGTTTCCACGCCTTCGGCCACGGTTCGCAAGCCCAGGTTGTGCGCCAGAATCACCATTGTGTGGATGAGCGGCAGCGTGCCCGACGGCGTGGCGATCCGCTCGACGAAACCGCGATCGATTTTCAGCGTGTGGACCGAGAGCCCCCGCAGGTAAATCAACGAGGAATAGCCGGTGCCGAAATCGTCCAGGGCAAAACGGACGCCAGTCTGGCCGACCTGGTTCATTTTCCTTTCGGCCGTCTCGAGGTTGTTCAGCACCAGGCGTTCGGTCAGCTCCAGTTCCACCGAGCGGGCATCGATTCCGGTTTCCTCCAGAACCTTGAGGATTCCCGACACGAAATCCGGGTGTTCGAATTCCAGGGGAGAAACGTTCACCGCCAGGATTCCCGGCCGGTAACCCGCTTGGATCCAGGCGTTGAACTGGAGGCACGCTTGTTTGCGCACCCAGTGGCCGATGGGGATAATCAACCCGCTCTCTTCAGCGACGGAGATGAATTCCCCTGTGGAGACCGGCCCCAACTGCGAACTCTGCCAGGAAAGCAGCGTTTCGGCCCCGACGATGTGGCCGGATAGGTCGACCTGGGGTTGAAAGCTGAGCCGAAGTTCTCCGCGGACGACCGCCATCCGGAGCAGGTTTTCCAGGTTCCGCCGGCGGGAGAGCAGCACCGCCTGGCTGCCGAAGCGGCAAAACTGGCCCTTGCCCCGCTTGCGGCTCTGCGCCAGCGCCGCCTCCGCCATCTGGAGCAGGTCGCTGGGGTTGGTGGAATCCGAGGGCCAGCCGCTCAACCCGGCGCTGGCCATAAGATAGTGGTCTTTTCCGTCCACCTCCAGAGGCTCGCGCAGCAGGGCTTGAAGGCGCACCACCTCGGCCTCCGCCTTCAATTCGGAGCCGGAAATGGGCATCGCTACCACGAATTCGTCAACTCCAACCCGGGCCAGGATGGCATCCGCCGGAACCTGCGCGCGCAACCGGGACGCGGTGGTTTGCACGATGCGCTCGAAGGTGTAATGGCCATAAACGTCCTTGAGCCGCCGCAACCCTTCCACACCGAGCAGAACCACCACACCGCTGTTTTCCCGCCCGCGCGCCGCCGCCAGCATCCGCGGAAGCAGGCGCTCCAGCCCCCTTCGGTTTGGCAGCCCCGTCAGGGTGTCGAATTCGGCCATGCGCGCCAGCCGCATCCGGAGAGTCGTCCTGCTCAATCGCGACCGAGATGAGGCGTGCCGCGATTTGCAGGTCGCGGATGACGCCGTGGGCCAGAGGATCGGAGCGCGGCGCCAGAATCAGCAGCGCACCCCGGTTTTGGCCGCCACCGATCGGCACCGTCGCACAAAACTTCCGGCTGGCTTCCCGCAACCAGCCGGAGGCGCCGTCCACCTGCTGGAGCCACGGCGGGATCTCGCCAACCGAGGCGCGCACCGGCCGCGAGCGAGTGGCGCAGCGATTCCGGTTGGGTTCCCGTCAATTTCTCCAGAATCCGCTGCCGCAAATCCTCGGGAAATCCGGCGCCGGTGGCGCAAATCGCCAGTCTCCGAAGTCTGTACCAATACGAAACCGCTCGAATCGGGATATCGCAGCAGAGCCGCATCAATGATCCGGCCCAGCACTTCCTCGATAGGACGTTGGTTCAGCAGCAGGTCCAGTACCTGAACCGCCCCGCCGGCCGGGAACTCCGCCCGGACGTCCGTGTCTTCGGCCTCTCGCCGGCCCTTCGGGCGTCCGGTAGTCTGAAAACCGACAACGTTGCCCGCGGCGAAGCGCACCCGGCACTCCAGTTCGATGTCTCGCACGCTGCCGTCTTTGTTTCGGAAACCGACCGACCTCCGCCGCGAGGAGCCGCCTCCGAACTGCTCGAGCACCAGTTGCCGGATCCGTTCTCGGTCTTCCGCCGCCACCAGGTCTTCCAGTTTCAGGCGCTTCACCTCGCCGGGGGTAAAGCCGGTGAGCTTCTCGAAATCGTCGCTCGCCTCCGTCAGGCCGCCATCCAGGCCGTGGTTGGTGATCCAGGAGCTGGGCTGGGGATCGCTTTGAGAATCGAGCGCGAGGGGGGACGCCCCGGCGCGCAGCACTTCTTCGGAGATGGCCACGGCAAAGATATCGAGCAGCCTCAGGTCGTCAGCGGAAAAACCGCGAGGCTCCGCGCCGGTGACACACACAAACCCGAAGGGCTGGTGTTTCCTGTCATAAAGCGGGGTGGCCGCAAGCCTCCCGACGCCGCCCGGCAAAGTCGCCTGACGAGGTCCCACAACGCGCTGGTCGGTTTCGAGATCGGCGATCGCCAGAGGATGGGGGTCGCCGGCGTCGAAGCGGCAGGGATAGCCGAGAAACACTTCCGGGCCGAGGACGTCTCCGACGGAATGGACAACACGGATGACGTCTTCCTCGTAGACACACAGGTATGCGTTTCCAGCTCGGAGCGCCTGCGCCGCCAGGCGGACCAGCCGCTCGCATTGTCCGCCCGATTTCACATCCTCGAAAGTCGCTGTTTCCCCTTTTTCTGCCATCTCGTTCCCGCTCGCCGAGACGTCCGGACAAAGCCTTCCTGCATTCTATTCAAACGGAAATGCGTTGAAAACCGAAAAATTCCGTTTTCTTACCTGGGGCGCCGGATTCTCACTGTGCCAGTCACGACGGTATCAGGACTCGTCGAGGGATGCAAATTCGGGAAGGATGGCGGCTGGAATTCCGCGGGGTTAATTCCGGTCCATCGGGGGACGCCGTTTGTGCCAGGCGGTGCGGGCCTGAAAGGCCTCGCCAAGAGACACCAGGGTATTCTCGGTGAACGCCCGGCCGGTAAGGGAGATGCCCAGCGGAAGCCCACCCGCGAATCCGCAAGGCATGGTCAGCGCCGGCAAGCCAGCCAGGCTGCCCGCGTCCGCCAACTCCGACATGCCGGGGTCCGCGGAGGGCGCAGCGGGCGTTGGATCCTTCACCGGCTCTCCGATTGGCGGCGCGATCGAATATCGAGTGGGAGCGATAAGAACATCCACGTCGACGAACAATTTGTAATACGCTTCGCGAATCAACGACCTCACCCGCATGGCCCGCAGATAGTCGCGAGCCTGTATTTCCAGGCCGGCTTTCATGCCGGCAATCTGGTACGGGTCGGCGAGCTGTTCCACTTTGCGGCCGGTGATGAGATCTTCGAAGGCCGCGCTGCCTTCGGCTTGGGAGATCACCCGCGCCACCGATAGGTACGGGAAATCCGGCAGTTTCCATTCCGTAAGCTGTGCCCCGAGTTCCCGGAACACGCCCAGCGCCTCCCGGAAGACCGCCCTCTCCCGCTCAGCGGGCCAGGCGTCGAAATCGGCGGGCGCATAACCGAGGCGGAGCTTTTCAGGTGGACGGCTGAACTGCGGGAAGTAGTAATAGGACTTGCCCGCCGAGGAGGCGTCCATCAAATCTCCTCCGGAAATCTGCTGCAGGACCAACGCGCAGTCTTTCACCGACCGGGCCATGACGCCAGTGGCTGCCATGGTCCAGGACGAGGGAATCGCGCCGTAACGGCTCACCAGGCCGTAACTCGGCCGCAGTCCGGTAATGCCGCAGAAGGCGCACGGAGCCAGCAGCGAATCGCCGGCGGCCGGCCCCAGCGCAAACGTAGCCAGCCCGGCGGCGACGGCGGCCGCGGGTCCGCTCGAGGCGCCTCCCGTCCAACGCTCGGGGTCCCAGGGATTGCGGCAGGCGCCGGTGGCCGACGCCGCCGTACTTCGGTATCCGCCACACCCCGCCAGTTCCATGACAGCCAGCTTACCCAGCAGCACCGCGTACGGATCCTGGAGTTTGCTCACCACCGTTGCGTCGAAATCGAAGACCTGGCCGGCAAACACGCCGGAGCCCCAGGTGGTGGGCCGGGACGCCACGCTGAAAACGTCGGCGACGGCATACGGCACGCCCTGGAGCGGTCCGCGGTAGCGCTCGATCTTGATATCGGAATCGACGTCGCCGGCGTATTCATCGGCATCCTTGTCGAGTGGGAGCACCAGCGCCCGGTAGCGGGCGCCCAGCGTCTCCAGACGTTTCAGGAAGGCGCGCGTCAAGTCCTTGGATGAAAATTCCCCGGCTTTCAGTCGAGTCACGATCTCGCCACTCGAGGCAAAGAAAATATCGTCGCCAAAGGTGGGCATGCTACCCCTCGCCGCCGGGCTACGCCTTGAACTGGCAGGCCGGTTCGGTTTCGCGTGGAAGTTCGACGGCGGCCACCGCGCGCAGATCTCTCGCGAGCCGGTCGCCGGCCTCGCTGTCGGGAGCGTTCGACGATTGCGACCGCGCCGCCGGCAGAACAACGGCGGCGGCCGGCGCCAGCAGGCCGCGGCCAACCGCCCGGCGCGTGACCCCGTGTTTTCGATCTCCGCCAATCATACTCCGTTACGCACCTCTTTCGCCTTGTTGAGCGCCGCCGACCGCAAAAACGCCAGTTGCGACTGCACTGCCTCGGTGGCGGCCCGCTCCATCGCCGCACGCGGCGCGCTCAGCCCGGTCCAGATCTCGAACTGGGCGGCGGCCTGCTCCAGAAACATTTGCAGGCCGTACACCACTTCACTCCCCTGCTCGAGGGCCTTCGACACCAACCCGGTTTCGCGGGGCGTATACACCATCTCAAACACCACGTCGGCGGGCGCCTTTTCGGGGAAAAAGCACTCGCACGTTTTCGGGTACATCCCCAAGGGAGTGGCGTGGACCAGCGCGTCGAAGTACATCGAGTCGACGTCCTTGCGCGATACCGCTTCCGCGCCGCAGGCGCGCGCCAGCGCCCGGACCCGGTCGGGGTTCCGCCCGACAATTGAAACCTTCGCTCCGGCGTCGGCCAGCGCAAAGGCCGCTCCACGGGCGGCGCCTCCGTTGCCCACTACCAGCACCCGTGACTTCGACAGACGGAGCAGCTTCTTGAGCGGCGCGGTGACCGCGAGCGCGTCGGTGTTGGTTCCCCGCCACTTGCCGGCCTTCTTCCACACGGTGTTGACCGCGCCGATCCTCCGCGCCAGCGGGTCGATGGCGTCCAGGTAGCGCATGACCCGTTGTTTGTGCGGAATGGTCACGCTGAATCCGGCCACCGGCAGGTTCTGGGCAAACTGAAAGAAGTCTTTCATCTGCTGCGGATGCACCAGAAAGGGCAGATAAACCCCGTCGACGCGGCGCGTGTGGAACGCCTGGTTGTGCACCGCCGGAGAGATGGAATGCTGCACCGGATCGGCAATCACCCCGTAGATCTTCGAGGCCCGCTTCAGTTTGTCCACCTGGTACATTCTCCGCAACTGGCGGCCGCACACCTGCCCGGAGGCGGTGCCCTCGGTGCCGGAAGGCGAGGCGTAGGTGTACATCCCGTTGAACGGCAGGGAAAGCACCCGCGTCGGGAAGCCAACCTCGCCCATCACCAGTTGCACCAGCGGCGTCCTGGCGTGGCTCCGTCCGGCCGAGAGGACCCGCCAGTTGTCGGACGGCTTCCGCCCGGTGGTGACAATCTTGTAGACGTCCGCCGGGATCTTCGTAAGCCGGTTGATGATCGGGTCCACCTGCGGAGTGCCTTCGAAATTATGGTAGGAAATCACTACGGCGGCGCGGGTGCGCAGCGACTCCAGCTTTTGTCTCGCCGCTTCGGCCGTCTCGATCTCGACGTCCACCAGCCGCGAACCGGCCTGGATGGCCTCCGACAGGACGCCGAACTGTTCATCCACGCTGCCGTTGAAATGACCATGGTTCTGGTGACGGCGGCAGGTGGCCAGAATCAGGCACTCGGGGCCTGATCGCAGCAGTTCGGCGATGACGCCGATGCCGTCGCGTGGATTGGGGAGATAATCGAGCCGGAATTCCAGAAACTGCTCGCCGTTTTCCAATTCGCGCCGCGCGTGTTCTCGCAGTTTCTCAACACTGGGTAAGCCGAGCGCGATACAGATGGGCGGAAACCGTTTTTGGACGGCCATGGCGGATCGAGAGAGTCAGGATACCACGGAATGGCCGCCCGGCGACGCGGCCTCCTGGTTCCTGCGCGTTTCCTCCAACGCGGCGAGGACCTGTTTCCACTCGTCCAGAATGCGCGCGGCGCGCGTGGTGGCGGCGCGGTCCACGCCTTCGGCATAGAGTTGCCGGAACTGCTCCAGCGTGTCGATTCCGCCGGTGGCCTTCAGCTTCACCATACCGCGGCAGCGCGTTTTCATCAGCCGAAGATCTTCCACCGTCGCCCCTTTCGCCCCGAAGCCCGTGGAGGTGTCCACGAAGTCGGCCTCGATGCGCTTGGAGATCTTGCAGAGAATGGTTTTCAGATCGTCGGAAAGAAACTCGTTCTCGAAGATCACCTTCAGAAGAGCGCCTTCCTTGTGGCAGGCCTCGGCAAGCTGCTGCAGTTCCATCTCGATATATTGAAACTGCCGCGACACCAGCCTGCCGATGTTCACTACGGCTCCGATTTCCCTGGCTCCCCGCCGCAGCAGATCGCGTGCTTCATAGGCCTTTACCGGGGTTGTCGCGGCGCCCCACGGGAAGCCCACGACGGTAGCCAGGGTTACGCCGCTTCCCGCCAGCCAACGCGCCGCCAGATCCACGTCCGATGGGCGCACCGAGATCGCGGCCAGGCGAAGCGAGCGCGCGCTGCGACAGGCGCGCTCCACCTGCTCTTCGTTCAGAGACGGCGCGAGCACCGGCAATTCCAGCCTTCCGGCGACGTCTTCATAGGTCGCCAGCTCAGGGCGTTCCGGCGTTTCCGGGACCGTTTCCATCGGGTATCTGTAATCCTTTCCGGCGGGAAGTCTCTCGTTTCAGAATAGAACAGCGGCGGGCGGCCTTGGCGGGCGAACAACAGGCTGCTAGGGGGGCGCTTCAGTGGGAAGGAGTATTGAGACCGAGCCTTCTTCTTTCCGCGCGCGCTTTACTGGCTAGCTCGTGGCCGCGCGGGGCCAGCCGGATGACTTCGAGAAACTCTTCTCCGGCCGCGCTTTTCCGTCCCAACTGTTCCAGCACCAGCCCTTTCTCATAATGGGCGTCGAGTGTTTTGGTGTTCTGAGGAAACTTCTCCAGCACCAGGTCGAAGGCCGCCAGCGCCTCTTCGTACTCTTTGCGAATGTAATGGACTTCGCCGATATAATACTGCGCGTTGGGAGCCAGCTCGGTATCGCTGAAATACCGAAGATAGTTGTTGAACTCCTGCAGCGCGAGGTCGTAGTTGCCGGCGCTCTTATCCCGCATTGCGTCCTATACAAGCCTTCAGCGGTGAGGCCGGCGGGTGGAACGTTTGACTCGGTCGCCCCCGGGTGGCGGCGCCACCGCGGGGCTGGTAGGGTTTAGCGTGGCGCTTCCGCCTCCCTTCTTGTCGCCCTTGCCGGAGTCGGTGGAGGGAGGCGCCGGCGGTGACTGCATGATGGTGATGGCGTTGTTCAGGTCCACGATCCGCTGCTCCAGTTTGCCCATCCGCGAGTTGACGTCGGCGATCGATTCCTTGACAAACCGGAACTCGTCGGACATGCGATCGATCTTGGTGCCCAAGGCCGTTACCGGCACGACGACGTTACGTTCCTGCTCGCGCAGCCGGTCGCGAACGCCGTTGTCCAGCACTGCCAGCGACGTGTTTGTCTTCGTAGTGGTATCCAGCAACTGCTGGATCAACACCTTCAACTCGCCCAGTTTTTCCTCGTTCTTCTGCTGCGAGTCGCGCACGTCCTGCTGGAGAAGAGCCAGGTCTCTCTGCAACTCCTGAATCTCTTTCTTCTGGCCGAAAGACAGCAAGGGAAACAGGAGAGGGAGCGTAAGAATAGCGATCGAATGGACGTTTCTCATCGAAAACCCTCGAGTTCGTAAGATGGGACCTCACCGGCGCCCCCGCGTGCAGGGCGCCGGTGGGTCCTTTCGATCCGCTGAATCGCAGCCGGGGCTGCTTTACTGGCCGACGGAGAAGTGAACGCGCCGGTTCTTCTGCCAGCACTCCTCGGTGCTCTCGGTGCACTGCGGCCGCTCCTTGCCATAGCTGATGGTTCGAAGCTTGTCCGCCGGGACGCCCAACTGCACGAGGAATTCCTTGCCGGAAGTGGCACGCCGGTCTCCCAGGCCAAGGTTGTATTCCGCCGAGCCTCGCTCGTCGCAGTGCCCCTCGACTGACGATGGTCGCGTCGGGGAACTTGTCGAAGATCGACTTCAATCAGGTCCGCGTCCCGCGTCAACGCCGCCCGGGCGTCCTCGCGAATGTCGCTCTTGTCGTAGTCGAAGTAGGCATCCTCAACCTGGGCCACCCATTCCTCAAGCGATTTTTCCGGCGGCTTCGGCGGCGGCGGCGGTGGCGGTGGCGGAACGTTCACGGTAACCGTGACGGTCCTGTTCGTGCTTCCGCCCTCTCCTTTCGCAGTCAAGGTGTAAGTCGTATTGCTATTCGGGAATACCTGACGGCTGCCGTTGGCCGGAACCGTCCCAATGCCCTGATCGATCGAAACATCGGTGGCGTTTTCCACCTCCCAACGAAGCGTGGACGAACTCCCTCTCTCGAATCGTGGACGGATTCGCCGTGAAGCTCTCGATGGACGGTGGCTTTCGGCACTTCCTTCACCGGCGGCGGCGGCGGCGGCGGTGGCGGCGGCGGCGCCGGCGCCTTCTTCTTACAGCCCGCCGCGAACAAGAGCAGGGCAGCCCTAGCAGTAGTAACCAAATTTTGTTCTTATTCATCCTGGAACGCTCAGCCTCCTGATTCTCTGACCTTTCCTTCTCTTCCATCATCTATCATCGCATGGCATAGGGATCAACGGGTCCATACCGGCTTCTCGTTTCTGCCCCGGGTGGTCAATTGCCGAAGCTGTGTCCCGTTTGCCAGCATCGTCCAAATCTGGGACGATCCGCTCCGATTGGAGCTGAAAACCAGATGGCGGCCGTCAGGCCCCCATACCGGATTTTCATTGCGGCCCTGTCCGTGGGTTAGCTGGACCGTCTCCCCACTGGAAACGTCCATTATAAAAATGTTCCAGTTGCCCGGTGCAAATCCCTTGGTCCAGCAAAACGCTACGTGCCGGCCATCGGGACTCCACGATGGGTTGCCGACATCGCCTTCGCCGCTCGTCAACCGGACCAGATCGGTACCATCGAGATTCATCTTATACAATTGGGCCGGCCCGCTTCGGCCGGAGATGAAGACGATCTCCCGGCCGTTCTTCGGATTGACTTTCGGCTCCACTTCCACGGCTTGCGAGTAAGTGAGCCGTTTGAGCCCCGTTCCGTCCAGATTTGAAATGTAGAGTTGCATCCATCCGCTCAAAGTGGACGCGAAAAGCAGTTGCGTGCCATCCGGAGTGAAATCCGGAGTGGCGTTCATCGACGCCTTCTGATTATAGAAGAGTAACTGCCGCCCGGTCTCGACCGAGAAGATGGCGATGGACGGATTGCCCCGGTAGAAGGTGGTAAACGCCACCTTGGTCCCGTCCGGCGAGACCGCCGGCATGGTGGAGATGGAGTTGTAGTGGGTGAACTGTTTCTGGTTACTCCCGTCCCAATCCATCGACCAGATTTCCTTTATGCCCGGCCGGACCGAAGACGCATAGTAGATTTTCGAACCGTACAGGCTCTTGGACCCGAATTGACCGAGAATGTCGGCGGCGAACTCCTCCGCCACCTTGCGCGCTCCGTCGGCGTCCAAAGTTCCGAGGTAAAGCTTGCCGAAAACCTGCGCCCCCTGAACGTCGGGGACGTTGCTGCTGAACAACCAGCCGAACAACACCAGTTGGCCATTCTGTTCGGCCGTATAGCCGATGGTGAAGTAATCGGCGCTGGTGGGCACCTCTTTCCAATCGCTGAGGTACAGACCCTCGGTGCTCTTTGTCGGCTTACCCTTTCGCGTGGCGCCTTTGAAATCGCGGGGTTGCTGCGGAATGTTCAAAGGCAGAAAGCTCTTGGCCGTTACATTAAACAGGCCGGAGTCCTGAATCTCGCGGAAGAGGGTTTCATTGAGGGTGCCCATCAGGTCCGCCGCCTGGCCGGAACCCCGCATGTCCGGAATCGCTATGGTCCGATTGGTGCCGCCCATGATGTCGATGCGGATGCGGTCCTGGGCGTGGGCCACGAAAACCAGCGCCGCCACCAGCGCGGCGCGAACGATTACGTTTCGAAATACCTTTTGTTGACTCATCTCTTTAACTGAAACCAGAATTCGATGATCGCCGAATCTTTCTCGTAGCCCGCCGGTATGGGTGGAAACGGCGCCGCTTCCAGGATGGCGCGCTGGGCGGAACGGTCCAGCAATCCAATGCCGCTGCTTTGGGTCACCTGCACGTCGGAGACGTTGCCGTTTCGATAGAGCACAAAAGTAATGATCACCACCGGCGCCTCGCGGATGCGCGGATCCACCTCTCCGGTGCGCCATTTGTTGGCCACCCGGTCTCTGAGGATTTGGGCATACGCGCCGAAACGGGTGCCAAATACGCCGTCCGGCCCGACGGCGATTCCGCCCGAGCCTGGCGCGGACCCGTAAATCGGAGAAACTGCCGCCTGCCCGGAGGACGAATAGAGTTGGTTGGCTTCTTCCGGACCGCTCATCTGGTTTACGTTTCGCCGGGTGGGACGCTCGGCCGTCGGCTTGGGCTTGCGCGATTTCAGAGCGACGGCGTTCTTCGGCGGCGGCTTCTCTCGGGTTTTCTTCTGCGGCTCGGGAGGAGCGGGGACCTTCGATTTCGTGTCGTTGGCCACCGGGTTGCGCTCACCCGTTTTCGCCGGCAGGGGAATCGTATTGACGGGCGTCACGGCCACCGCGCTCCCCATGCCGCCGGCCAACGGGTCGCCCCATCGCTCGGTTTGTCCCGACAGGAAAATTCCCGACATCGCGATCAGCGCAAAGAACCCCGCGTGCAGCGCCAGCGATTCCAGAAAGGGCCTCTGCATCGATTCCCGGTCGGCGAGGATGTCGTGATGATTCGCCATCAGTCCCCAGAGCCCGCTATTTGCGGGTGTATGCGGAATCCGCCGGCTGCGTGACGGCTCGTACTTCCAGCCCCGACTGGCCAAGCACGTCCATCACCTGGGCCACCGGTTCCCACGTTGTTTCTCCGTCTGCCCGAACGTATACTGCTTTTCTCCCCGGATAGCGCGCTTTGACGTCGTCCCCGAGCGAGTTGATGTTGGCCGGTTTGTCGCCGAGGGCAATCACGCCGTCCTTGGTGATGGTGACGACGGGAAGATCCTCGGTGCTGTCCTTCACCTGATTCACCTTCGGGACGTTCACTTCCAGGCCGAATTCCATCACGTGCGCGGTAAGCATGAAGATGATCAGCAGCACCAGCACCACATCCACCAGCGGAACGACGTTGATTTCCGCGATCGAACCGCCGCCGCGCGCCCACCGCCCGCGGGTCGGCGCCCCGCCATTTCCGATGCCGGTTGAGAAGGCCATCGTTTACTCCCCGAACACCCGTTCCATCAGATTCATGAATTCCATGGTGAAGTCGTCCATGCGCGCGCCCATCTCGCGAATGACATGGCCGAAATGATTGTAGAAGACCGCCGCCGGGATGGCCGCCGCCAAACCCATTGCGGTGGCGATCAGCGCCTCGGAGATTCCCGGCGCAACCGCCCGCAGACTGGCGTTGCCTGCCGTCCCCAGTCCTTGAAACGCATCAATGATGCCAAGCACCGTGCCGAACAGGCCCACAAACGGAGAGACACTGGCCACCGTCGCCAGCCAGTTCATGTTCCGTTCCAGGCGCGTCACTTCCTCGCTGATGCCTAACTGCAGCGTCCGTTCCAGCGAGACTTTGTTGGTGACGCTGCCGCGCGACTTCACCTGCCGGTTTACTTCCTCGTAGCCGAAATCGAAAACGCCCACCAGCGGCGCGGTGCGGAATTGTTCGGTGGCCAAGGCCACCGATTCCAGGGCCGTCGCCTTGCGAAACGCCCGCAGAAACTGGACATTGCCCCGCGAGGCTTTGCGGAACATACTCCATTTGGAAAAGATGATGGCCCAGGACGCCAGTGAAAACACCAGCAAAAGCCCCAGGACAGACTTAGTCGTCAGCGACGACTGAACGACAAGATCCCAAAGGTCCACACTTAGCAGAAAGGCGAAAAACGGGGACAAGGCTGCTCCTTTCACCTAAACTCATCATACCGGATGCCCCCGCTTCGCCAGCCGATATCGATCTGGCATCGGCATGCCACCAGAGTTTGGACGGCCTACGGTGGAGAACCGTTGCATCCGGCCAGGCGCCCCGCCCACCGGAAGATTGCAAAAACAATCTTCATTCATTATGTTTCCTCAGCGCCGCGGTATCAATTCTTTTTTCCGGGGCCGCCGCCGCCGCGTTTCCCAACCCGGCCGCCGCCCTCGTATAATTCCTTCGAATGCTGGTCGAACTGGCGGTGGAAAATTACGCCGTGGTGGAGGACGTGCGCGTCCGCTTTCACCCCGGCTTCAACGTGCTGACGGGCGAAACCGGCAGCGGCAAATCAATTGTGGTGGACGCACTCGGGCTTTTGTTCGGCAGCCGCGCCTCGGCTGACATCGTCCGCGCCGGCGCGGATGTGGCGCGGGTGTCGGCCATCTTCGAGGTGGGCGAGGGGGAAGCCGCCGGCCGGGACGCGGGGCTGCTCCGCAAGACGCTCGAAGAGGCCGGCGTGGAGGTGGAAGAGGGCGAGCTGCTGCTGGTGCGCGAAGTTCATGCGGGCGGCAAGTCGCGCGCCTTTGCCGGCAGCCGGGCGGTCACCATCTCCCTGCTCCGCGGGCTGGCTCCGCTGCTCGGCGACATTCACGGACAGCACGATCAACAGCGCCTGTTCGAGGCCGCGGCGCAGCGGGAGATGCTGGACGCGTTCGCCGGCAACGAGACGCTTCTCGAAGAGGTGGGGGCGCTGTACCGGACCTGGCGCGCCCGCGACGCCGAGCTGGCCGAGCTCGACGCCGGCGAACAGGAAAAGCTCCGCCTGCTCGACCTGTGGACCTTTCAGCGGCGCGAAATCGAAGAGGCCGGCCTCACTCCGGGCGAGGAAGCGGAGCTGGAACGCGAACGCCGTGTGCTGCTGAATTTCACGCGGCTGGAAGAGAGCGCCATCGCCGCGCCACCAGGCCCTCTACGATTCCGAATCGTCGGCCGCCGCCACGCTGGCCGCGGCTCTCCGCCATCTGGAACAACTTGCCCGCATCGATTCCGGGCGGCAGGAGCTGATCGACCTGCTGCGTCCCGCCGAAATCGCCATCGACGAGGCGGGGCGGACGCTGGCGTCCTACATCAGCCGGCTGGAGGCCAACCCGGCTCGCCTCGAAGAGGTGGAGAGCCGCCTGGCGCTTATCGACAAGCTGAAGCGCAAGTACGGCAGCGGCATCGAAGAAATTCTGCGATATTTCGAAGAGGTGAAAGCCAACCTCGCCGCGGCGGAGACGTCGGGCGAGCGGCGCAAGCAGTTGCGCAAGGAGATTGCCGGACTGCGGGCCGGCTGCGAGGAAGCCGCGGCGCGCCTGAGCGGCCGGCGCCGCGACGCCGCACGCAAGCTGGAAAAGCGGGTCGAGGCGGAACTGGACGCCCTGGCCATGGGCCGCACCACGTTCCGCGTCTCCCTGGCGCCTTCGGAGTGGAGTGAAGACGGCGCCGACGCCGTGCTGTTTCTGATCTCCGCCAACCTCGGCGAGGAACCCCGTCCGTTGGACCGGATCGTTTCCGGCGGCGAGCTTTCGCGCCTCGCGCTGGCGTTGAAAACCAGCATCTCCGGCGCCGGCGGGCGAACCGTCCGGGCTGGTGTGCCGCGCACGCTGGTGTTCGACGAGGTGGACGCCGGCATCGGCGGTTCCACAGCCGAAACCGTCGGGCGCAGGCTGCGCGGCCTGGCCTCCGGGAATCAGGTCCTGTGCGTCACTCACCTGCCGCAGATCGCCAGCCTGGGCCAGCACCATTTCCGCGTCGAGAAGCTGGAGCGCGACGGCCGCACCGTCTCGACGGTGGAAGAACTTTCCGCCAGGGCGCGCGTCGAGGAAATCGGCCGCATGATCTCCGGCCAGACGCTCACCCGCGAAGCGTTGAAACATGCCGAGCAGTTGCTGAAAGCCGGAGCGGTTCTCTAACCCGACTTCTCATCGAATTTGTTGTGACTGCCCGCGAAGGGCGTCTTTCTCGGAATTCACCGACTGAGGCCTCCGATGAGGCGTGGGGAAAGACTTGCTGGCACTCGAAACGGCCTGGTGTATACTCTCTTCTGTCTGGATGTCGAACAGGAAAATCAAGAATACTCCCTGATCTGGCAATGAGTTGGAGGGTGGCCAATGCGGCTCGCTGGCGTTTTGGTGTTGATGGCTGCGGCGTTTGTGGCTCCGCAGCTAAAAGCGGACACGATTCAGTTCACCGACAATTACGGCACAGCGTCGGAAACAGTCCCGGCTTATTACGTTGCCGGTTGTAGTGGTGGGGAGTGCAGCGGCGTCGACATTTACCTTTATACGGTCGCTAGTAGCACTATCCCGGCCACGGTATACATTGGGAATCCTGACGGGTACGTTAGCGACACCATCACGACCACCACCGGCCCTCCGGGCTGCCCGGTCGGCGATCCCTGCCTGGCCACGGCACTTCATTTTGTGTTTTTGTCCGGCTTGGACCTAACCGGCTCGCCGGTTAGGTGCGCTTCGGTTGGCGGCTGCAATTTTACGTATGACAACTCCGTGCAAGACGTCGGAACAATAATTTGGGGCCCTGGCGATTTTACTCCCCCTGACGGCTATTCCACTACGTTTCAGTTCCAATCCCTGACGGGGACGCTCCTGACAGCGTCGCTGATCAATTTCCTGGGCGGTTCAACTTCCGACCCCGTACTTCTGCCAAGTGGACAACCGGTGGCGTCGATCACCGGTACAATTGGGGGATTCGGGTCGCAAGACTATTACTCATTCTTGTGGTACGGGGGGTGTTTAGCGCTACCGCCTCCCTAACCGGCGTTCCAAATCCAGCAGCCTCCTATTTGTTTTCGGAAGGTGTTGCTGGAAGCTGCAGCAGCGATGAAACCGCAACACTGAACAGTGAAAACAGTTTTACCGGCACGATCTTCAACCCCAATATGGCGCCGGGTGAATACTGTATTGGGATAGATGCGAATGATCCAAATGATCCCAACGTCTTGCTGACTTTCAACACGCCAGTTACAGGAACAGCCACCCCCGAGCCGTCTGCTTTCGTTTTGGTCTCGCTCGGCTTGGGGGCGATTGGTCTGCTACGCCTCACAAAGCGCAGCCGGAAAGATTCCTGGTTTCACCGTAATTCTGAACTCAAAATTTGACACGCCTCAACCCCTGGATTGGCGAGCGATCCGTCGGGAAGTGAGGACATACCAGAACTTCCACGACCGACACGTGGGAGCTCGACCATCCAGCGCATTGCACCAGACGCCCGCCCGCCGGGGTTCCGAAATCCCGCCGCGTCGGCTACCATGGGAACTACCGGGCCTTGCGGCTCACCGGGGTGCGATGGGAATCGGCCGGGATTCGTAGGCGTGAGGTTTCTCGAATGACAGCAGATCGCCGCCGGTCCGTCTGGCTCCTGTTGGGAGTCTGGAGCCTGTTCGGCTTTATTGTCGCCGTGCAGGGCTATTCCATCCGGCTCACCATGGAAAAGCCCCTTCCCTTCCTCCGCATCCTGCCGCAGGAGCTTTTCTACGCCTACCTCTGGGCCGCGGCTACTCCGCTGGTGTTTTGGCTGGTGCGCAAATTCCCGCTGGACCGCTGCCGCTGGATGCTTTGTCTTCCGGCGCACCTTGGGGCGGCGCTGGTGATCGGCGCGGTGGTGGGATACATCTGGACGGTGGTCGTTCGCAAAGTGCTCATGGCGCTGGAAGCCTACACCACCTCCTACACGGTGTTTCAGGGTGTGGTGTCGTCGCTTGAATACGGGCTGATGATCTACGCCATTATCGCAGGCGCCGCCCACGCCATCGAAAACCGCCGTCGTTACGAGAACGAGCGGCTGGAGGCTCTTCGGCTGGAAACCAAGCTGGCGCAGGCGCAGTTGCAGGCGTTGAAGATGCAGTTGCACCCTCACTTCCTGTTCAACACGCTGCACACGATTTCCGCGTTAGTGCACGAAGATCCCTCCGCGGCCGAGCGCATGATCGCCCGGCTCAGCGACCTGTTGCGGCTCTCGCTCGAAAACGCTCCCGTCCAGGAGGTCCCCCTGCGGCAGGAACTGGAGTTCGTCCGGCGCTATCTCGAAATCGAGCAGATCCGCTTTGAAGACCGGCTGCGGGTCGAATACGACGTCGATCCGGCCACGCTCGAGGCGCACGTGCCGAACCTCATCCTTCAGCCGCTGGTGGAAAACGCCATCCGCCACGGATTGCGGGATCGAACCGAAGGCGGCGAGCTTTCCATCTCCGCCCGGCGCGAGGACAGCAGCCTGATGCTGGCGGTGGCCGACAACGGCTGCGGGCTTCCCGGCGGGTCGATTCCGGAGGACCGCGAAGGCGTCGGGCTCTCGAACACCCGCGCCCGCCTTCGCCGGCTGTATGGCGACCGGCAGAGTTTCCACCTTTCCAGCCCTTCCGGCGGCGGTTTGACGGCGCTCATCGAAATTCCCTGGGAACTTCCGGACGCCGAATCCGTACCTCGAAACTGAGCCGATGGAGAACATCTTCACCCTCATCGTCGACGACGAGCGGCTTGCGCGTCTCCGTTTGCGACACCTGCTTTCAAACGAGACCGGCTTCGAGATCGTGGGCGAGTGCGCCAACGGGCGGGAAACACTCGCGTTCCTGGAAAACAACGACGTCGACCTGATTTTTCTGGACGTTCAGATGCCCGAAATGGACGGCTTCGCCGTGCTCGATGCCCTGGGGCCGGATGTCATGCCCGCAACCGTGTTTGTCACGGCTTACGATGAATACGCCGTGAAGGCGTTCGAGGTGCGGGCGCTCGACTACCTGCTGAAGCCCTTCGACCAGGCGCGCTTCCGCAAGACCATCGAGCGCGTTCGGGAACACCTGGAGGGAAAGGAGCGCCCTTCGCTCCGGGACGAGCTGCGAACCCTGCTCGAGGACATGAAAACCCAGCGCTCGGCGGGCGACCGCTTCGCCGTTCGCACCGGCGGGCGAGTCCGGTTTGTCCGTGCCGTCGAAATTGACTGGATTGAAGCCGCCGACAATTACGTGTGCCTGCACGCCGGCGAGCAGACCCACCTGTTGCGGGAGACCATGAACGCCATTGAAACGAAGCTCGACCCCAGCCGCTTTCTGCGCATTCACCGCAGCGCCATTGTGAACGTCGACCGGGTGAAGGAATTGCAGCCGCTGTTTCGTGGCGACTACACGCTGATTCTGGACACCGGCGCGGAGCTGACGCTTAGCCGCAATTATCGCGACAAGTTATTCAAGGTCCTGGGAAAGCCGGTTTGACCTTTCTGTAACATCTGTAACACGCTTTCGCCCCTTCATAGAAGCGTTTCACCCCATTTCCCTAGGTAGAAAAGGTTCATGGAAGTAAACTCGGCTTAACGATTCCCGTCAGCTTGATTTAGGCTGACACCCCCATTAACGGGAAATGCCGGCCGGCCCGGTTGGCCACGCGCTAGACCTCAGGACGACCGTGGAAAGCCGGGTTCCGGCAGGCATCTCCCGTTAGGTTTAAAAGGTACGACGTAAGGTAACAGAGGGGCGGGCCCCCAACCGGCGGGCCTGCTTTTTCCATTTCTGGGCCTGCTTCGCGGCGCCGGTTCGATTGCCAACGCGACGCCCGATCCGCTAGATTTGAGAAAGAGACTGCGGAGAGGTGCGAGAGCGGTTGAATCGGGCGGTCTCGAAAACCGTTGAAGGGGTGACTCTTCCGTGGGTTCGAATCCCACCCTCTCCGCCATTACCCCCTTCGCGGCCACGGCGCACCGAGTCGCTTGGAGGCCACTCCTGATTTGCTCCTCGCTAGCCGGCGGGCTTTCCACCGGCCGCTTCGAGTTCCAGGGAAGCCATTTTGCCGAGACGCCGCAGGTAGCGTTCGGCTTGACCAAACCGGGCTTGCAAGAACGTCTCGATCAGGTCCCAGGCCACGAAGGGTCCAACGGCTCGGCCGCCCAGGCAAATAATGTTCATGTGGTCGTCCTCGACCCCTTGCCTGGCGGTGAAGTGATCGCTCACCAGCGAGGCACGCACCCCCGAAATCTTGTTTGCGCACACCGACGCCCCCACGCCGCTGCCGCAGACGGCTATTCCGCGCTCGACCGTTCCCGCCGCCACGGCCCGGGCAAGCGGGATGACAAAGTCGGGAAAATCGTCGCCCGGGTTTAGGCTGTGCGCTCCGAAGTCGGTTACCTCGTGCCCCGCCGCCCGAAGGCGGGCAACCAGGTCCTCCTTTAATTCAAACCCGCCGTGATCGGTGGCAATCCCGATGTGCATCCTATCCTCCTTGTTTGTGTTCCCCAGTCAGCCGGCCTGCCGCAGCGCGGTCGACCAGCATCACGGCCTGCGCGCGGCTCACCCGTCCGGCGGGGATCGACACATCGCCAGCGTACAGGCGCTGGAGCATTTGCGTCTTCTCGGAACCGGTTACAACCCAGAGCACGCGCCGGGCGCGGTTAAGCATCGGATATGTCAATGTCATGCGGCGCCGGCCGGCATAGATTCCGGTCAGCGCAACATCGGCGTCGGCAATTTCGAGGACCGCGTCGCCGGGCACCAGCGAGGCGGTGTGACCATCCGGGCCGAGACCAAGATGAACGAGGTCGAGCACCGGCGGCGTCCCGGCGAATTCGCGGAGGATCAAGGCATACTGCGCGGCCGCGGCCTCCAGGTCCGGCGATTCCACCGGCATCGCGTGGATCTGCTCCGGGTGCAGGGGGGCGCGTTCGAGCAAGCTTTCGCGCAAGTGGGTCAGGTTGCGATCGGGGTGTCCGCCGGGCGCGACGCGCTCGTCGACTTGGAAGACATGCACATCCGCCCAGGGCACGTTTTGGTCTGCAAGCGCGCGCAGCATGATCCACGGGGTCCGGCCGCCGCTGAGAGCCAGGAGAAAGCGGCCACGTACGGCGGCCGCCGCGCGAGCCTCGCCGGCGAGGGCCACCGCGGCCGCCCGCGCGACCGAATCCGCGTCATCAAAGACTTCGAGCTTCATGGGACTTGCTTCCTTCTCGCGAAGTTACTTGCCCGCTGTCTTTTCCAGGTGCCCGCCGAAGCCGTAACGCATCGCCGACAGCAGCTGGTCCTGGAAATCCGCTTCGCCGCGCGAGGTGAAGCGCTCGATACAGCGCGGTGGTAAGAACCGGCGCCGGCACGGCCTCGTCGATGGCGGCCTTGATGGTCCAGCGGCCCTCGCCGGAATCCGAGACCCGCCCGGCGAACTTGGTGAGCGCCGGGTCTTTCATCAGCGCGGCCGCCGTCAGGTCCAGCAGCCACGACGCGATCACGCTGCCGCGCCGCCAAACCTCGGCGATGTCGCGCAGGTTGAGGTCATATTGGTAGTGCTCGGGATTGCGCAGCGGCGTGGTTTCGGCATCGACGCCGTGCTTTTGCTTGCCGACGTTGGCGTCGCGCAGGATCGCCCAGGCCCTCGGCGTAGGCGGCCATGATGCCGTACTCGATGCCGTTGTGGACCATCTTGACGAAGTGGCCGGCGCCGCTGGGCCCGCAGTGCAGGTAGCCCTGCTCGGCGGTGCCGTCCAGCTTCTCGCGTCCCGGGGTGCGCGGGATATTACCCGCGCCGGGCGCCAGCGTCGCAAAGATCGGATCGAGATGCTGAACCACACCCGGCTCGCCGCCGATCATCATGCAGTAGCCGCGCTCCAGGCCCCAGACGCCGCCGCTGGTTCCCACGTCCACGTAGTGGATGCTTTTTCGCCGCGAGCTCCTTGGCGCGCCGGATGTCGTCGACGTAGTAGGAATTGCCGCCGTCGATAAGGATGTCGCCCGCCTCGAGATGTGGCAGGAGGTCGGCAATGGTCTTGTCCACCGCGGCCGCCGGCACCATCAGCCACACCGCCCGCGGCTTCTCGAGCTTGGCCGCGAAGTCCTGCGAGCGAGGAGCTTCCGCCGGCGTGCTCCTCGAACCAAGTCGCCGACCGCTTCAGGCGACATGTCGAAGACGACGCAGGCGTGCCCGCCCTCGAGGAGCCGCCGCACCATGTTCGCCCCCATTCTTCCGAGACCGACCATTCCGAGTTGCATCACTTGCTCCTTTGCCGCTCTCGTTATCCGGCCGCAACGATCGGCCGAGCCGCCTTCACGGCATCTGTTTCCATTTCGGGGGCTCCTTCACCCCCCGTTCACAAGGCTTTGGCTATACCACACCTTCTCCCGCCGCCTTGAGCTTCCGGTAGCGGCGGATCAGGCTGTTGGTCGAGCTGTCGTGATCGAGAGCGGGCTCGGCGGCGCTCTCGAGCTCCGGGATGATGCGCTGGGCCAGCACCTTGCCGAGCTCGCACGCCCCACTGGTCGAACGAATTGATGCTTCCAGATGACGCCTTGGGTGAAGACACTGTGCTCGTAGAGCGCGACCAGCTTGCCGAGAGTCTCCGGCGTCAGCCGGTCGGCAGGATGGTGTTCGACGGGCGGTTGCCTTCGAAGACCCGGTGCGGCACGAGCCAGTCCGGCGTGCCCTCGGCCTCGCACCTGCTCGGGCGTTTTGCCGAACGCCAGCGCCTCGCTCTGGGCAAAGACGTTCGCCATCAGCATGTCGTGGTGGCGGCCGAGCGGGTTGAGCGGCTGGCCGAAGGCGATGAAGTCGCAGGGGATGAGCCGCGTGCCCTGGTGGATCAATTGATAGAAGGAGTGCTGGCCGTTGGTGCCCGGCTCGCCCCAGTAGATCGGGCCGGTCGTCGTAGGACACCTCGTCGCCATCGAGCGTGACGTGCTTGCCGTTGCTCTCCATCGTCAACTGCTGCAGGTAGGCGGGAAAGCGCTTCAGGTACTGCTCGTAGGGCAGTACGGCAACCGTCTGGGCGCCGAAGAAGTCGTTGTACCAGACGGCCAGCAGGCCCATCAGCACCGGCAGGTTGCGCTCGAACGGCGCGGTGCGGAAATGCTCGTCCATCTGGTGGAAGCCGTCCAGCATGGCGCGGAAGTTGTCCGGGCCGATGGCCAGCATGGTCGAAAGGCCGATCGCCGAATCCATGGAGTAGCGCCCGCCGACCCAATCCCAGAACCCGAACATGTTGGCGGTATCGATGCCGAATTTCGCCACTTCCGCGGCGTTGGTCGACACGGCGACAAAGTGCCTGGCAACCGACTTTTCGTCGCCGCCCAGGCCGGCCAGCGACCAGTCGCGGGCCGAGTGCGCGTTGGTCATCGTCTCGAGCGTGGTGAAGGTTTTCGAGGAGACGATGAAGAGCGTTTCCGCCGGATCGAGATCGCGGACCGCTTCGGCGAAGTCGGTGCCGTCGACGTTGGAAACGAAGCGGAAGGTCATGGCGCGCTCGCTGTAATGCTTCAGCGCCTCGTAGGCCATCACCGGCCCGAGGTCGGAGCCGCCAATGCCGATGTTGATGACGTTGCGGATGCGCTTGCCGGTGTGGCCTTTCCACTCGCCGCTGCGGACGCGGTTGGAGAAGTCGGCCATCTTGTCGAGCACGCCGTGGACCTGGGGCACGACGTTCTCGCCGTCCACGACGATGGAGGTTCCCCTGGGCGCGCGCAGGGCCACGTGCAGCACCGCGCGCTTCTCCGTGACGTTGATCTTGTCGCCGCGGAACATGGCGTCGATCCGCTCCCGCAGGCCGGATTCCTCGGCCAGTTGAACGAGGAGCTTGAGGGTTTCGTCGGTGATGCGATTCTTCGAGTAGTCCAGGAAGATGCCGGCGCGCCTCGGCCGTCATCCGCTCGCCGCGCTCCGGATCATTCGCAAAGAGATCGCGCAGGTGGACTTCGCGAAGCTTCTCGTAGTGGGATTGGAGCGCCTTCCAGGCCTCCCTTCCCGTCAGCGGTTCCGGACCCTGGCTGGTGGCACCTGGGGTTGCTCGTATCGCCATCTTCGTACTCCTTCCGTGTTTCTCCTCAGCCGGCCGCGGCCTCCTGGAGCGCGGTTTTCTTGGCCGCGATCACGGCCATCAGTTCGTTCCAGGACTTAACGAAAGACTTCGCCCCTTCTTGCTGCAGTTGGGTGGCCAGGGCGTCGACATCGATTCCGGCCTTCGCGAATTGTGCCAGCACTTCCTCGCAGTCGCCCCCGTCCAGCGGCATGACCGCACCGATTTCGCCGTGATCGCCGAGGGCCTTCAAGGTGCCTTCCGGCATGGTGTTCACCGTGAGCGGCGCGGCGAGAGCCTTGATGTAAAGCAGGTCGGACGCCGCGGGATCCTTGGCCCCCGTGCTGGCCCACAACAGCCGCTGGGGGCGCGCCCCGGCGTTGAAAACGCGCTGCCAGCGCTCGGCGGTGAGCAACTCACGGTAGTCCTTGTAAGTGCGCCCGGCGATGGCGATTCCGAGTTGGTTGCGGAGCGAGTCGGGCGCCTTGCCTGCAACCGCAACGTCCCAGCGGCTGATAAACACCGAGGCGACGGAGTCGACAACGGGACTCAGCCCGGCATCCATACGGCGCTCGATGCCGCGCAAATACGCCTCGGCGGCCCGCAGGTATTGTTCGCGCGAGAACAGCAGCGTGACATTGATCGGAATGCCGGCGAAGATCGCTTCCTCGATGGCGGGCAAACCCTCTTCGGTGCCGGGGATCTTGATCAGCAGGTTTGGCTGTCCCGCGCGCTCGTGCAGTTCTTTGGCCTCGGCCAGGGTGCTGGCTGTGTCGTAGGCCAGCAAGGGTGACACTTCCAGGGAGACCCACCCGTCCACGCCTCCGGTACGGTCGTGGATCGGCCGGAACAACGAGGCGGCCCGAGTCAGGTCGTCCAGCGCCAGCTCGAAGAAAAGAGCCTCGCCCGACTTTCCGTCACTCGTTTTCCGGCGGATGTCGGCGTCGTATGCATTGCTGTTCTTGATCGCATGATCGAAAATGGTCGGATTTGACGTTAGCCCGGTTACGGACAGTTCGTCGATATAGCGTTTGAGCGTGCCTCTGTCGAGCAGGTCGCGGGTAATGTTGTCGAGCCAGATTCTCTGTCCCAGTTCGTGTAATGCGTGTGTCGCTTTCGTCATCTCGCCTCCCTTTGTGACTCCGCGGACGGGGTTTCGCGCGGTACGCCATGAAAGTCCTTGGATGAATAGTCGCGCAGTCCCCAAGCTTGCCGCGATTTTTGTAAAAGGACCTGCGCCGCTTCGAGCGGCGCCGACGCGCTTGGATGATCAGGTGGGCCATGCTTTTCCGGATGCGCGCTACCCAGTTCGTCGGAATTCCTGCGTTCTTTCGCTGACAGAATTCCAGGATGGTCTTTAATCCCAAAATAGCATAGACCTCTTCCGCCTCGGCGGCGTCCCAGGTTAGGGGAGATAATTACCCTGCGAACCTGGCTAGCTCTCGCCGGCGAGAGGCTGGAGGTCTCCAAGCATGGTTGGAATCAGTTCCGACACCGTGGGGTGAATGTGAACGGCTCGTTGAATTACCGTGTAGGGGGCCTTCGCGTACATGACGTCCAGGATCGAGTGGATTACCTCATCGCCTCCGACACCTAAAATCGAGGCCCCGAGGACTGCGCTTGTCTCCGCATCCACCAGGACTTTCATGAAGCCTTGCGTCTCCCCCTTCTCGATCGCCCGGGCAACTTTGGCCATGGGCCATTTGCCGATCAGCGCCCGGCGCCCGGTCTGGCGGACTTCGGACTCGGTGAGTCCGACGCGGCTCAGGGGTGGATCGATGTACAGGGCATAGGCGGGAATTCGATCGCTGACCCGGCGCGGGTCGTTATCCAGTAGGTTGGCTGTCACGATTTCCGAGTCATTCCAGGACGTGTGGGTGAAGGCGCCCTTCCCGTTACAGTCGCCCAAGGCCCAGATTCCCGGGACGCTGGTGCGCAGTTGGTCGTCCACCGCAATGTAGCCCCGCGCGTCCATCGCCACGCCGGCCTTTTCGAGCCCGAGGTCGTCCGTGTTCGGCCGCCGGCCTACGGCGAGAAGCACGTGCGTACCGATGATTTCGCTGTCGCCTTCCGAACAGTCCACCTGCGCGCTCGTCATTTCACCGCGCCTGGAAAACGCAATGCATTTCGCTTTCAAGCGCATCCTTATGCCTTCGCGCTCCAGAATCTCCTGAATCGCCCCGGATACATCTTCGTCTTCCCGCTGGGCCAGCCGCGGCCCCATCTCGACGATGGTTACTTCGCTACCGAACCGGCGAAACATCTGCCCGAACTCCAGTCCGACATAGCTGCCGCCGACGATGATCAGGTGCCGGGGAACATAGTCGATGTTCATGAGGGAGCTGTTGGTGAAGTAGTCGACCTGATCGAGGCCAGGTAGTTGAGGCACGGCGGCGCGGGTACCCACGTTGATGAAGATCCGCTCCGCCGTGAGCCGGTCGTCGCCGACGCTCACTTCCCGGGGGGATTCGAAACGGCCGTGGCCTTCGTAAACCGTTCCGTTTTTCATCCCCTTCAGAGAAGTTTCGAGCCCGGTCCGCGACCTGGTCGAGACTGCGTCTTTCCTTGCCTTTACACGACGCATGTCGACGCTGACGCCGCCCTCGATCGCCACTCCGAATTCCGCGGCGCGGCGGGCCATGTTGGCCGCATAAGCGCTCGCCACCATGGTCTTGGTCGGTGTGCATCCCGTATTGACACACGTGCCGCCGAACCATTTGCGCTCGATGATGGCGACCTGCATCCCCGCCGCAGCAAGCCGCCGGAAGAGGTTGGGCCCGGCCTGGCCGGTGCCGATAACGATTGCGTCGAATTTGCGTGTCATGACAATCAAGAGACAATCCAAAACGCTCCGCCGATGGCGATGACATCCTCGATCAGAGCAATGGGCAGATCCTTCCCGCCAATCGCGATGGCAGCGCGAGTCCTGGCCTCGTAGCCGCCCACGGTCCCTACTACCGCACCCAGCGCACCCGCCAGAAGTCCGCCCATCCAGGCTTGGCTGGCCGCGCCGAGAGCCGCTCCGCACAGCGCTCCCACCACAATCCGGATGCTGAAGGACGCGGGCGCCTTCCGGCTGGGCGTTTTGGGCAGCTTGTCATTAACGATCTCCACCAGCGCAAGCAGACTCGCGATGTAGGGCGTGACCGCCGCCCCCAGAAAGGCGAGCCCTGTCTGTTCCAGATGCACCCAGCCCAAGCGGGCCGCCCAACTCACTGCCGCCGGCGCGGTCATGGAACGCAGTCCGGCGATTACACCGATCAGAAATGCCAAAACGAAGATGGACATCCAGCACCTCCGGCCAACTTGACCTATTGTTCCAGAAATATCGGAAGTTCGGTACTCACCTGGCCGGCGTGGTGTTTGTCATCACGCGTAATCCGCGCCGGGCGTTTCGGAGCCAACGCCGCGTGGCTGCGCGAGCGACGCAGCAATTGGGTCGCGGCGAAGACGAGCCGGGCGCCATGTATACTCGTAGTTGCCTTCCGTGAAGGTACGTCGAGACTGGCCGGGCCCCGAGAGAATTTGCGGATTCATAGGAAACTTTCAGGGAGCTGAACTTGCTTGAAGGTGTTAAATAAATCAATACTTCGTAGGTCGCGCGAACCTCAAATCCCACCCTCTTCGCCAGACGATCTCGAAGCAAGTGCATCACGACTGACACCGCCAGCTCGCGTGAAGCACTGCCTGCCCACCCTTTCGGTTGTCATACCGGTTTACAACGAGGAAAAGACAATTGGCGCCCTTTTGGACCACCTCGGCAAATTGGGGCCCGATGAGATCATTGTCGTGGACGGTGGATCGACCGACCGGACGGCCGAGATTGCGTCCGCGCACGCCCGGGTTCTGCACACCCGGACATCCCGCGCCCTGCAGATGAATGCCGGGGCTCGTGCCTCGACCGGCGAGGTGCTGCTGTTTCTGCATGCCGATTCCCGGCTTGGCTCCAATGCGCTCGCCGCGCTGCGAACGGCGATGCGCGACCCGGCGGTGCCTGGCGGTAACTTCGATATCATCTTCGAGGGAGACGATTGGGTGGCCAAGACCTTCACCGCCATCTACCACTACCGGAGATATATAGGCATCTTCTACGGCGACTCCGCCATCTTCTGCCGCCGACAGGTGTTCGAGCAATTGGGCGGTTACCAGCCGCTGCCGGTTTTGGAAGACTACGCGTTCGTTCGCCGGCTGTGGAAGCTGGGCCGCCTGGCGCTGCTGGATGAGCCCATTTGGACTTCCGACCGGCGTTGGAAAGAGGTGGGCCTGGTTCGAACCATGCTGAACTGGATCTGGATTCAGGGGCTTTACAGCCTCGGCTTCTCGCCACGCAGGCTCACCGGGCTCTACCGGCACGTACGATAAGGAGTAGTAGCTTGAGACGCAGAGAGTTCCTTTCGCTTGCCGCCACGCCGCTGGCGCTTGGGGGTGTAAGCTCGGCCCAAACCAGGACCGAAGTGGCGATTGACGGCAGCCGCTTCCTGATTAACGGGAAGCCGACCTACGCGGGCCGCTCGTACAAAGGCATGAAGATCGAGGGGCTGCTGCTGAATTCGCGGATGGTTCAGGGGGTGTTCGACGACAGCAATCCGGAAACCCGTCCGAAGTGGGCCTACCCGGACACCGGCAAGTGGGACCCCGAGCGGAACACGCGGGAGTTTGTCGCGGCGATGCCCGAGTGGCGCCGGCACGGACTGTTGAGCTTCACCGTGAATCTTCAGGGCGGGAGCCCCGAGGGCTACTCCAAGTCGCAGCCCTGGATCAACAGCGGCTTCGATGCCAGTGGCGGGCTCCGGCCGGCCTACCTGGCGAGGCTGCAGCGCATCCTCGACCGCGCCGACGAGCTGGGCATGACGCCGATTGTCGGCCTGTTTTACTTCGGGCAGGACCAGCACCTGAAAGACGAGGCCGCAGTGAAGCGTGCCGTGCAGAACGCGGTTGGCTGGATTCTGGGCCGCGGCTACCGCAACGTGCTGCTCGAAATCGACAACGAGTGCAACGTCGACCGCTACGATCACGACATCCTGAAGGCGCCGCGCGTCCACGAACTCATCCGGATGGCCAAAGGCATCCGCGCCGGCGGCCGCCGGCTGCTGGTGGGCGCCAGTTACGGCGGAAACACGGTGCCCAAGGCCAACGTCGTGAAAAGCTCCGACTTCCTCCTGATGCATGGAAACGGCGTAAAAGACCCGGCGCGCATTGCGAGGATGGTCACCGAAGCGCGCCAGGTGGAAGGCTACCGGCCCATGCCCATCCTGTTCAACGAAGACGATCACTTCGACTTCGACCGGCCCGTAAACAACATGCTGGCCGCCATCGGAAAGTACGCCTCCTGGGGCTACTTCGACCCTGGGGAGAGCAACTACCGGGACGGTTACCAGTGCCCGCCGGTCAATTGGTCCATCAACACGGAGCGGAAGAAGGCCTTCTTCGCGCTGGTGAAGGAGATAACCGGGTCATGAGCCGCGGCGAGTTGCGGGGCGCCATGATCGGAGCCGGTTTCTTCGCGCAGTTCCACGTTGACGGCTGGAACCGATTGCCTGGCGTGAAGATCACCGCCGTGGCGGACACCGACAGCGCCCGGCGCGCGGCCTTCTGCGAGCAATGGGGCATCGCGGCCCACTATGCCAGCGCCGAGGACATGATCGAGCGGGAGCGGCCTGATTTTGTCGATATCGTCACGCGGCCGGATTCCCACCTGGCGCTCACGCGGCTTGCCGCCGGCCAGGGTGTCCATGTCATCTGCCAGAAGCCGATGGCCGCGTCGATGGAAGAGTGCCGGCAGATGGTGGAGGCCTGCCGCGCAGCCGGGGTGCGCCTGTTGATGCACGAGAATTGGCGATGGCAGCCCTGGTACCGCGAGGTCGGCCGGTTGATCGCCGCGGGGCGATTTGGCCGTATCTATCATGTGGCATTCCGCGTGCGCACCGGCGATGGGCGCGGTGCGGAACCCTACGGCGTGCAGCCCTACTTCCGCCAGATGCCGCGCCTGCTGATTTATGAGTTGCTGGTCCACTTTCTGGACACCTTCCGCTATCTCGCCGGCGAAATCGAGACGGTGTTTTGCGCCATCGACCGGCTGAACCCGGTCATCCGCGGAGAAGACTACGCGCTGATTCAGGTCCGCTTTGCCGGGGGAGCGCACGGGCTGATCGACGCCAACCGCATTTCCGGCGATACACCGCCCAAGGTTGCCTATGGCCAGTTTCATCTGGAAGGCGAGAAAGCCTCGATTCGCATGACGCCGGATGGCGACCTGTGGCTCACCGAATACGGCAGCCCCGAAGCCGCGCACCGGTTTGAGAAGCCGGAGAACGGATACAAAGGCGACAGCGTCAGAGCGGTGGAGGCGCACCTGCTGGAGTGCCTGCTTTCAGGCGGCCGGGCTGAAAGCGAAGGGGAGGAATACCTGAAGACCGTGGCTGCCGTGGAGGCCTGCTATCGCTCGGTTTCGAGCGGGATGGAAGAGAAAGCCCGATGACCGGACGTTTCCGTATCGCTGTGCTGCCCGGTGACGGCATCGGCCCGGAAGTAATCGCCGAGGCGGTGAAGGTGCTGCGGGCGGTGGAGAGCCGCACGGCGGAGGTGGCTTTCGACCTGGAGGAGTTCAGCGTAGGTGCCGGCGAATACTTGCGAAGCGGCGATCCGATGCCGCCCGCGACGTTCGAGCGTTTGAAGGAGTTCGACGCCATACTTCTCGGAGCCATGGGCCTGCCTGACGTTCGCTGGCCCAACGGCGTGGAGATGACGCCGCAGCTCGACCTGCGGGAGAAGCTCGAACTCTACAACGGTCTGCGGCCGATCTATCTGTACCACGCGGCCGACTCGCCGCTCGGCGGCCGCGCCAGCGGCGACATCGACTTCGCGATCGTGCGCGAAAGCACCGAGGGTCTGTTTTCGGCCCGCGGCGCGCCCGCCGAGGACGGCGCCAGCCAGGCTGAAGACCGCATGCTGATAACCCGCCGGGGCGCCCAGCGGGTGGCGCGCGCCGCCTTCGAACACGCGCTCGGACGGCGGCGGCACGTCACGCTGGTGGACAAGGCCAACGTTCTGCCTTCGATGGCCTTCTTCCGCAAGGTCTTTGACGAAGTCGGCCGCGACTATCCATCCGTGCGGACGAACCGGATATACGTGGACGCCGCCGCGCTGTACTTTGTGCAGCGGCCGGAGATGTTCGATGTCATCGTGACGGAAAACATGTTCGGCGACATTCTCTCCGACCTCGCCGCCGGCCTGGTGGGCGGAATGGGGATGGCGCCTTCGGGCGATATCGGCGACCGCTACGCCGTGTTTCAGCCCTCGCACGGTTCGGCGCCCGATATTGCGGGCCGGGGAATCGCCAACCCCGTGGCCACGATTCTGTCGGTGGCGATGATGCTCGAGTGGCTGCGCCACCCGTCCGCAAAGCGAGGCGCGGATATGATTCGGTGCGCCGTCAAAGCGGTCTTCGCCGACCGCCAGGCCAGGACTCGGGACATGGGCGGGCGGATGGGCACAACCGAGATGGGAGACGCCATCCGAGACGCGCTTCCCTGCGCCGGTGAAGCATGAGAGACGGTCTTCTCGTTTTCGACACGCATACCCACATCGGCGAGGCCAGGCACAGCGGCCGGCGCTACACCGCCGCCGAGCTCCTGCGGGACATGGATCGCGCCGGTGTCGACCGCGCCGTGGTGATCCCGTTCCCGGTGGTGGCGGACCACCGCGCGGCGCATGACGAAATCGCGCGGGCCGTCAAAGCCCACCCCGACAGGCTGACAGCCGCGGCCTGCCTGCCGCCATTCCTGCCGGAAGAGGAGTTCCGCCGGGAAGTCAAGCGGTGCCGCGAAGAATACGGTTTTCGCGCGTTGAAGCTGCAGCCTCAGTATCACGGGCTGAACCCGCTTTCCGAGCGCAGCGACTTTCTGTTTGAGACGGCGCTCGAAAACGGGTTGGTGCTGATCTGCCACACGGGAACCGGCATTCCCTACTCGCTGCCTTCGCTGTTCATGCCGGCCGCCAGGAAGTTCCCGGACCTGACGATCATCCTGGCTCACTGCGGCGGTGGCGGCCTGTTCCACGGCGAGGCCGCGGTGGCAGCGCTATTCTGCCCCAACATTTACCTGGAGCTGTCTTCGTTGATGCCTCACCACGTCCTGGAGCTGCTGCGCCACGTCGGCTCCGGGAGGATGATGATCGGCTCGGACCTTCCGGAGAGTCTGGAAACCGAAATCGGGAAAATCCTGACTCTCGACATCCCGGACCCCGACAAGCGAAACATCCTTTGGGCGACGGCGGCATCTGTGTTTTCAGCAGACGGACCGTGACCCAAAACGGCGGGGCGGCAGTGGGGGCGCCACTCGCTAATCCGCGTAGAATTCGCGCCGGTGACGTTCGGCATAGCCCTTGAGCCGGGCGGCAATCTCGGGGTATTTTTCCAGGACGTTGGTGGTTTCGTAGGGGTCCGTTTCCATGTCGAACAGCGACAGATCGATCGATCTTTGCGCGTATTTGCCCGCCATGCCATCCCTGCCGGCCGTCACCAGCGTCCGGTATTGGTGTGGGAGGTGCAGCTTCCAGTGGCCGTCGCCGGTGATGACGCCTTCGAAGTTGTGGTTGGTCGAAAACGGGTAGTATTCATGCGGATTCACGGCGCCGGGATTACCCACAATCAGGTCCCACACGTCCTTGCCGTCGATCGGGTTTTGCGGCAGGCCGGCGCCGGCCAGGTGCGCCAGGGTGGGCAACAGGTCGACGGTCGAAAACATCCGGGTGGAAGCGGCGCCGGCTTGGATCTTTCCCGGGTATCGCATAATGCACGCGCTGCGCACACCGCCGTCGAAGCTGGTGGCCTTGGCCTCGCGGAATGGCGTCTTTCCCGCGTGATTCCCATACGAAATCCACGGGCCGTTGTCCGAGGTGAACACCACCAGCGTATTGTCTTCGACGCCGGCTGTTTGTAGTGCCTTCGAGATCTCGCCGATGGACCAATCGATCTCCATCATGACGTCGCCGTATAGGCCCGCGCCGGACTTCCCCTTGAACTTTTCGCTCGCGAACAGCGGCACGTGGGGCATCGAATGCGGCACGTAGAGCAGGAACGGATTGTCGCTTGCTTCGGCCAATGAAATCGACGGCGTGCCCGGTGTACCAGGTGGTGAGCATGGCCTGGTCCGCCGGAGTCACCCGTTCGATCTTCACCTTCCCGTTTTCCCAGAACTGAAGCGGATACTTGCTCCAGTAAGTCGGGTTCTCCGGGTGATACTCCCACATGTCGTTCGAGTACATCAGGCCGCACGATTCATCGAATCCGCGGGCCGGCGGGCGGGTTTCGGGCTGGTCGCCGATGTGCCACTTGCCAAACACCGCCGTCCGGTATCCGCGCTTCTTCAGCACCTCTCCCAGGGTGGCGAAGCTGGGATCCAGCCCTCTTTCGCGCGGGCCGATCGCACCCACCACTTTTGTCCGGCCCGGATAGCAGCCGGTGAGCAGCGCCGACCGGGAAGCCGAGCAGATCGCCTGGGGCACGTAGAAGTCCCGATACGAGCAGCCCTGGGAGGCGAGCCGATCGACGTTGGGAGTCCGGTAGATCGGAGCGCCGAACGGGCGAAAATCGGCCCATCCCGAGTCGTCAAGCAGGATCACGACGAAGTTCGGCGGTTTTTCTTCGGCCGCCGACAGGAATCGCGGTAGGCCCTGTGCCGCACCCGCCAGCACCGCGCTCCGCAGAAGGGTTCTGCGTGTCTGTTTCATTCAGTACCGCCAGCTCTTCAGGTCGGCCCCCGGAGGCGCCGTAGCTTCGATGCGCTTCAGAATCTTCTCGACGTACATGGTGTTGTAGCGCAGGCGCGAGATGTAATTCGGCTGGTTCGGGTCGCCGTTCCAGCAGTGTTCCGCACGTTCGCCGTATTTCACCTCGCCGTCGTAGTGGGGATTGGTGGTGCCCTTGAGAAAATCTTCCATCAGGTAAACGGCGTTGTTGAGATAGTAGTTATCCGCTTCGCCGCAGTAAATATGGATCTTTCCTTGCAGCTTCGGACCCAGCGTAGACCAGTTCCGGCTCAATATATCCGTTAAATCGTAATGCTCTCGCCAGTATTCCGCAACTTCGTGGTCGATATTTCCGGTTAATTTATCGAACAACTGCCGGGGGTAGCCGTTTGAGCCGGTGGGAGAGAAGACCGCGTCCCAGGCGTCCCACTGCTGACCCGACCGGCTGTTGGTCCCGAGCGCCAGTTCGAGCCGGTTCAAGTCCTCGAGGGTGGCGCTGACGTGTCCCCGGTAGTCGCGTTTGCCTGGCCGCGGCACGCGCATGTGCGCGCCCTCGAGATAGTACGCGTTGCGGTCGTTATAGATGTCGACCACGGTATAGGCGTGAAAGTCTATGGGGTCGGGACAGGCGGCGAAGGTGCCGTTGAAAGCGTCCGGATAGAAGATCTGGTCGGCCAGCGCTTCCCATCCGCCGGTCGACCCGCCGTAGGTGAACCGCGCCCACCCCTGCCCGATGCCGCGAAATCGCTTCTCGATATAGGGCAGCAATTCGTACATAATGGCGTCGCCATAGGGCCCGAGGTTGGCCGAATTTACCGCGTACGAATCGTCATAAAACGGATTGGCATGCTGAATTTCCACGATGATCATCCGCGGGAAATTCGGACCCGTCCATTTCTTGTAGAAGTCGTAAGCCTCCTGCTGCTGGATGCGGTTATAACCCTCGACTTTGAAGCGCTCGCTGTATTCGGGCTTCAGGTTCGGATCGGGCGGCTGGGTGCGGAAGCCCTCGAAATCGTTGGAAAAGTGGCCGTGAAAGATGCACAGCGGGTAGTGCGCCTCGGGGTGTTCGTCGAAGCCTTCGGGCAACAGCACGCTGGCGCCCAGGTACATGGGCCGGCCCCAAAAGCGGGTGAGCCGTTCGCTTTGAATCCGCACGTGGCGGATGTACTTGGTGTCTTCCGGTTCGGGAATCGGAGGGATTTCGTGATCCAGCACCACCGGGATGCGCGAGTTCGAATTCGGCTTGATGGTCACGATCCAAGGCGTGCTGTAGAGGTTGCCCGGCGCCTTGTTCCACTGTTGGCCCTCGCCGCGGTCCATGGGCAGCTTGAGGGTAAATCCGCCGGCCCGATGAAACGATTCGTAGCGATGCAGCACGGCCTGGACGAAGTACTGGCCGGGAGGCAAATCCGAAAGGTTCCGGATGGGATATCCGTACGCCAGCGAGTTCACCTCCACGGAATCGCCGGGTTTGAAATCCTCAACGTCCATGCCGAAGACGAGTTGTGTGTTGGGAGTGTCGTTGATCTGAAAGCGCGGCTCCTCGGAGGGATCGTTGGAGAGCAACAGCAGCAAACGGCCGTCGAGAGGCTTGCTGCTGCGCGTCGCGGGAATCGAAACCACGAAACGGACGCTAGCCTGAAGGGGAATCATAGCCAACAAAAATGCCAACACCATGCGCATGCGCTCAGTATATCGTCCCGAGGGGCGGGAGGGCGCCGGAAGCGGGCTGGTGCCACCTTCGAACGGGCCTCCCGGGCTACGCCGGAGGGGGTTTCCCCGGGGCTGCCCGACTATATGGATTGGCCATTGGAAACCGAGCAGCACGGGGTGCGAAACTGTTCAAATTGACACCACGCCCCCCGGCTGCGAAAGATCTGGACGAAGCCGCCCTGGTCGCGGCGGTTCTTCAGAAAAACCGGAAGGCCACCGCCGAGTTTCTGGCGCGATTTGCCGATCCGGTGTATTCGTATCTGTGCAGGCGTCTTCCGCCTCGGGAAGATCTGGTGGAAGACCTGTTCCAGCAGGTGCTCCTGGAAGCCTGGCAGAGCCTGTCGCGGTGGCGCGGAGATTCGGAGTTGGCCTCGTGGCTGTTGGGAATCGCGCGCCACAAGGTGGTGGATCTCTTCCGGACCAGATTGCGCGAGGTGGAACTCGACGAGGAAGACATTCCGGATTCGGCCGATTGGACGGATCCGGCCGATTGGCTGGCGGCGAAAGATCGCGACGCGCGTGTGGCGGAAGTGCTGGGCCTTTTACCCGAACAGTCTCGAATGCTCTTGCTGTGGCGATATTGGGAGCGACGCGGCACGGCGGAAATGGCGGCAGAGCTGGGCAAGACCGTCAAAAGCGTGGAACGGTCGCTGGCGCGCGCCCGCAGCCAGTTCCGTCGATTTTGGCAGGAGGGAGGCGGCGATGTCTGACGATCAGTTTTTCGCACGGCTGGCGGAACAGGAAGACAATCATCCCATGCGTACGGCGCCGGCCCGCTTGAAGAGCCGGACCTTCACGAGGTTGATCCGGGCCCAACGGACGTCCGGGCCGCTGCTCGATTTCACCGCGACGAAGAAATCGGCCGGCAGACTTTGCGTGTTCGAAGAGTTGGTTCAGATCGCGCCCGTTGGCACTTCCGCGAAATCGAAGTTCTACTGCGAGGTCTGCCATGCCCGGTGGCTCGCGGAAAGCGTGGAGCACGCACCTATCTGGTGGCCGCATTGCCCTTATGTTCGCTTCCAGAACCACTAACTCAAAATGAGTAACTGACGCCGAACCAGTTTTGAAAGTTGGCTAGTTTTCGCTGGCCGGCCGGATGCAGTTGCGCGCTGATCGGATTTCCCTGGATGGTCTCGCTGAAGCTGTAGCGAAAAGCCAGACCGCCGTGAACGAACAGGTCGATTCCCACCGCCGCGCGGAAGCAGGGCCCGGTGTGCGAGAACTCTTCTGATGGCAGCTCCGGGGCGCCGATTGTAGTTGGCTGCCCCGCCGAGCGGTCTGTCGAGTGTGTGGCGCCGAACCCCGCGCTGAGATATGGCCGCACCCGGCTGGCCCGCGGCCGGAAATACAGCAATCCTTCTCCCACCACCGTGTGCATCGTGTTGCGGCGCCCCTGCTCGTAAAACGTTTGAGAGCCCGCGAATAGACCGCTGTTCATGGTGACGTCGTTGCGGTTCCAGGAGTAGCTCGCCATCAATGCCAGGTAGTCGCCGAGATACCTTCCCCCGAACAACGTGAACGTGGGCCCGTTTGCCGGCTTGTAAGTGGAGAAAGCGGTTGTCTCACCGCTCTGCTGGGTGCGCGCGTCCGCCGAGAGTGTGGAGATGCCGCCAAATGCTCCCACGAAATACTTGTACTGCGCGCAAAGCAGGGGCGAGAAGAAAAGGAGCAACAGGAGGGCTCGCATTTATTTACAGCCTAACAGAAATTTCGCAGGGGGTTTTCAATTCGAGCCGCGACACACCGATAGCCGGGTGCTGCACCCGGCAATCCACAGGAGGAGCTTGCAATGAAATCGAGTTTACTCACGGCCGCCTGCCTGGGGGCCATGGCTTTGCTGCCCGCTGCGGCGCAGACATCCGCCGGACAGGATGTACCTACAACCGGTGTGATTGATCAGCCCGGAGTTTACATGTTACAGAGCGACAGGATGTCTGCCTCCAACTCCAACCCGGCGATCATGATTATGGCCAACGACGTGATGTTGGACTTGAATGGCCGGAGCCTCATGGGGCCGGGTGGCAAAATGGGCGTGGGAGTTCAAATTCAGGGCGCCAGCGGCGTGGTGGTGAAAAATGGATTCATCTCCAACATGGCATTCGGAGTCATGGTGAATTCGAGTCACAACGTCAGATTGAGCGGTTTGCAGATTCGCGGACAGGGATTGCCGGTAGTGGAGTTGCCCCCGGAAACCGGCATTATGCTGGTTGAATCCAGCAACGTTGCGATTGACGGCAATGTCATCTACAACACTGGCCTGGGCATCTTCGTACGCGGAGGAATGTCTCGAGGAAACAGCATCACCCACAATACCGTCACCGGCGGCACCAACGGCGTCCTCGGCATCTGTTTCAACCCCGCCGACAACGACCCGAAAGGCGCGCAAGCCAACACGGTTTACGAGAATTATGTTGCCAATTTCGCCACCGGAATCCAGGCCGCGTCCACCGCGACGTTCAACGTGTTCAAGGATAACTTCATCTTCTTCACGACGGGGACGGGGATCGAGCTGAAACACCCATTCAACGTCAATGTCGACAATACCGTTCAGCAGATCCCGTGATTGTGCGCTTCCGCGCTACTCGCCAGGTCCGCGATGGGCCGGGCCTGGCGTTTTGTTCCCCTTTCGCCATAGCATCACAGCTCTTTGCGCGCCATAATTGTCTCTAATGGAGGGCAGAGGGATGTGGAAATCCTGTGTGCGCATCGTTATCTGCGGAGTTCTCGCGCTGACGCTGGCGGCGTGCGGGAGCAAGCGCGCCGAATTGAGCGACAGAACACACGACGGGCGCCTGGCGCCGGTTCTCAAGAACCTCGGCGATCTTCACGTTGCCGTCACAACGAAGTCACAAGAGGCGCAAAACTTCTTTGACCAGGGCCTGACTCTGGTTTATGCATTCAACCATGCCGAGGCGCTGCGGTCGTTCCACGAGTGCGCCCGGCTCGATCCGGATTGCGCAATGGCGGACTGGGGAGCGGCGCTGGCGTTGGCACCCAATATCAACGACCCGGCGATCGGCCCCGATCGCGAGAAGCAAGGCTATGAAGCAGTCGCGCGGGCGCTTGGGAAGAAGTCTCGCGTTAGCGGGAAAGAGAGCGTGCTCATCAATGCCCTGGCCAAACGGTTCTCTCAAGCCGACCAGCCAGACCGCGACCGACTGAACAAAGATTACGCGGAAGCAATGAAGGCCGCGTATCGGATATACCCCGACGACCCGGATGTCGCCACGCTCTACGCCGACGCCGTCATGAATACCATGCCTTGGAACTACTGGTCGCGGGACAGCGTTCCCCGTCCGGGGATAAGCGAAGCGAGAGCGGCGCTGGAGAACGCGATCCGCAAGTACCCCAGGCATCCGGGAGCGAACCATATCTACATCCATCTCATGGAGGCATCCGACGAGGTGGACCTGGCAGTGCCGGCCGCGGACCGGTTGGGTAGCCTTGTGCCCGCCGCAGGACACCTGGTTCACATGCCGGCGCACGTGTACATTCGAGTGGGGCGCTACGCCGACGCTTCCGCCGCGAATGTCAAAGCTATTGCCGCGGATGAAGACTACATCACTGAGTGCAGGGCGCAGGGGATTTATCCTGCCGCCTATTACCCGCACAACATCCATTTCTTGAATGCCACGTTGATGATGGAAGGTCGCTCGTCGGAAGCGCTCGCTGCGGCGAACAAAGTTGCTTCGCAGCACGACAGCAAAATGATGCAAGAGCCGGGATTCGGTTTCGCCCACTTACTGAAAACGATTCCATACCTGACGATGGTCCGGTTCGGGAGATGGGAGGAGATTCTCCAACAACCCCAGCCGCCGGCGGATCGTATTTTCGGTCGAGCGATGCTGCACTTCGCGCGAGGGTTTGCGTTTTCGGCGTCAGGCAAATTGAAGGACGCCGAGTCGGAGTTGGAATCCCTGCGCAAGCTGGAAGAGGATGCCTCACTGCGTGAACTGAAGATCTTCGACGTAAATTCGCTTTCCAGCTTGGCGGAGATCGCGTCGGCAATGTTGGAGGGGGAAGTCGCGCGGAAGTCGGAGAACTTCCCCGCTTCTGTCGCCGCATTCCGCAGGGCGGTGCAGAAAGAGGATTCTCTGCTTTACAGCGAACCGCCAGACTGGCCACTGCCGCCCCGGCAATTTCTCGGCGCCACGCTGGTGGAGGCGGGCCGGATCAAGCAAGCCGAAAGCGTGTACCGGCAGGACCTGAAGCGCCATCGCGCCAACGGCTGGTCGCTGTGCGGTTTGGCAATTTGCCTCGAGAAAGAAGGGAAAACAAGCGAAGCTGCCCGGGCAAGACAACAGTTCGCGAAAGCGTGGTCGCGCGCGGACGCGCCGATTACGGATTCTCGTTTCTAGCCGGTAAGCTGAACGGCGCCACCCAAAGCGAAAGAACCCGGGAAGAGTTAGTCGCCGGCCCGACCGCGCGGGACCTCCAATCGCCCGCGGCCGGCTTCCAAGGCGCTATGCCGGGGCTGGCCGCGCATGCGATGAGAGAGGCGATTGACCCGGCGACGGCGGCATTCGGGGCAGGCTCGCCAAGGGTACGGCGGCCCTTTTTTTTCGTTCCTTTCCGGCGCAACTTACGATAGACTAAAGACACTTACTGGGTATGGCAGAATTCAACCGAGTTTACCGGGTCCAGGGGATGGACAGCAACGCGATCCCGCGGTTTCAAATGACGCCGAAGGGAGGGGTCCGCTATGTGGCGCTGCATGGCGGTGCCGGAGCGACGGTTACCAGCCTCAACACGGCCGTCTGCACGATCACGGAAGTGCGTGAATCCGCGTTACCGGCGGACGACCGCGCACCGGGCCATGTCGGAGACCGGTACTTCAAGCTCCACGGACTTGCCCACGGCGTCACCCTGCTTATGGCGATCGGGGGCAGCATACTGATTCCGCTGTTTCTGGAGGTCGGCGTAAAGGAAAAACGGAAACAGCTCATTATGTTCAACTTCGTCCATGACAATGCCCACCATGCGACGCATCGTTCGTCGTCGGACGTGGGCCATTGGATGCCCACGCTGAACTACATCTGGCGGCGGCAGGCGAACGTGGAGTTGGTGAACCATGGAGTCCACCGGCGGGATATCGCACAGAATCTTGGGGACCCGATCATGCTGCCGCAAGGGTCGCTCGGCGCCACCGGCAATACCATTGGGGCAGCGGGTGATGCGGGAGTGGATCTAAACGTTTTCTTTGTATGGGACTTGCAGGAAACCGGCAATACCGCGGACGTAGACGCGGTAACCACCATCGGAACCGCCGGATCGGGCAATCCCGGCACGTGTATCTTTGAAGACCATGCCGGCGCCGGCCAGCCGATTTCGCTGGCGCATGAAATCGGCCATCATCTTGGCCTTACGCACCTTGGCCATCGCAAGATCGACCTGATGTGGCCCACCACCGGTGAGCGCGGCTTTAACTTGAGCAAAGCTGACGTCAACACCGCTAACCCATAGAGGCTTGCCGATGCGCTCCGTAGTCTGTTTTTTGGCGATGATGGCAGCCTGTGCGCAGGCGCCGTCCACCCCTCAGAAGCTGGACGAGAACGCGCGGCTCGAACAGGTGATTCAGTGGGCCGCGAAAGCCAGGCCGGCCGACTGCGCGGCTCTAACCAGCGTTCTGCTGGATGATTCGTTTGACCTCCGTAACCGTGCCGCCTCGGCGTTGTATTGGAAATGCGACCGTGCCAAAGCCATCAACTTCGGCACCAGCCTGTGCCGGTCCTTGGAACTGGGCAATGCCGAAGCGGGAGCGGTCCTGCTGCTGGGCTACGCCCGGCCCGAGGTTGCCAAGCCGTGTCTGCGGACGATGGCGAAGCGCCCGGAGATGGTGAAACTCGAGGTAAGTGCGCAGCCCGTGTCTATCTCGCTGGCGGCGACGGTAGCGCTGGCGAGGCTCGGCGACGCGGAGGCACAGCACCAGTTGCGGCAGGCGTTCGATAAGCCCACCCAGACAACCGCGCTGTTTCTACTGGGAGTGTTGCGGGATATCGACGACCACGAGGCCTTGCAGGCGGCGGTAAGCCTGCTGGACGACGATCGGGAGGCGCCGGGTGTCATGTCTGACTCCACGCGGACCATCCGCGACGTTGCGCTGGAGGCGTTGGTGGCGCGTCTTTCACTCACCACGTCGTTCGCAGTGGAGCCCGGCCGGCTGTACGATCCTCAGCAAATCTCGGAGGTCCGCACGGCGGCGGAACGGGTGCTCTCCGAGCCGTCCAAAACCCCATAGCGAGTTTTCATCGGCCAGGTTCCCGGCCGACCACACCAGGAAACGCGGCGCCCTATTTGTCCGCGCCGCGGACCATGGCTTCCAGCGCGACTCTCGGACAGATGGCTCCGGCGATGTAATCCATCAGGTTTGTCGCGACGGAGCGAATCCGCTTCTCCACAACCGGGTCCCGGCAGTTGCCGGCGTCGTCGAACACCTTCTGGACGCCGCTCACCGACACGGTGCCGGGAAGGACGATGGCGCCGATGTGGTGGCACACGCCGGCCAGAGCCTCTAGCGACTTGATGGCGCCGATCTCGCCTGCGGCGACTCCCAGCAAAGTAACCGGCTTCCCCGCCAGGACCGAAGGAAAGCCAAGGTTCTCGATCACCAGCTTCATCATGGCGCTGAACGAGCCGTGATACTCGGGGGTTGCAAGTATCACGCCAGTGGCTTTTGAAACGGCTTCCCGCAGCTTGGCGGCATCGTGGGGATCGCCGTGCACGCCCGGAAACTGAAGTTTCAGCGTCCCCGGATCAATCACTTCCAGGGAAACGTCGGGGCGCTTACGCCGGAACTCATCCTCCACCAGCGAGAAGGCCATGGCGGTGTAATTGCCGGGCCGCACGCTCCCCAGGATTCCGACGATACGAATTCCGGAACGGTCGGTCATGCTTAGTAGACGGCGTGTAAACCTGGCTGGATGCAAATTGCCGCGTTCAATACCGCCGCACCCGCTCTGCGTCCTCAGAAACTATTTTTCTAATTCAGACGACGTTCGGCCTGGGTCGATGGACCTCCACCCACAGCGAACCGAAACGGGTTCGGAGTTTTTGTGTCTTAACAGTAGGGGTGTAATCCGGAGTGTCCGGGTTCTTACGATGGCTGGGGCATCGACCACCGGAGATTTGGCCGCACCAGCATATGCGGAATGCGTTTGACAGCGATTGGGAACGGGGCGAGTTTTGAAAAAAGACATCCGCGCTTATTTTGTAATCGAAGGTGCTCACCGCCTTTTCCTGGATACCGTGCTGCTGGGCGGCGTTGGTGCGGCTAGCGCCCTGCTTTTTACATGGCTGCTGGACCTGTGCCAGCGGTTTCTGCTGGTGGGCATCGCCGGCTATCAGCCGCCTGGCCTGCCTCAGGAGGGAGGCGTACTGGAGCAAGTCATTGGTCCGCACGGTCTCTGGCTGATTCCTGTGGCGACGACCGTGGGCGGACTCATCTCGGGGCTTCTGGTTTACGGGTTGGCCCCCGAAGCGGAGGGCCACGGCACGGATGCCGTCGTGCGGGCGTTCCATAATGCGAAGGGATATATGCGCGCCCGGGTGGCGCCGGTGAAGATGTTGGCCTCGGCGGTGACGATCGGGTCTGGCGGCTCGGCCGGCCGCGAAGGGCCGATCGCGCTGATCGGCGCGGGCTTCGGCTCGGTTTACGCCACCCTGCTGCACCGTCCGGAGCACGAAAGGCGGCTGCTGACCCTGGTGGGCATGGCGGCGGGGTTGTCTGCCATTTTCCGGTCGCCCATCGGAACGGCGCTGTTCGCGATTGAAGTGCTTTACGGCGGGCTGGAATTCGAGGGTAGCGCTCTGGTTTTCACCTTGGTGGGTTCGATGGTGGCCTACGCGGTGAACGGATTTTTCGCCGGCTGGGAACCTCTCTTCCGCGTTCCGAAAAACCTGCCCGCAGTTCAGCCTCCCGAATATCTTTGGTACGCCCTTCTGGGCGTGGCTTCGGGACTAGTGGCTGCGCTGCTGCCGATCGTCTTCTACGGGTTGCGTGACGCCTTTCGCGCTCTCCCGATACCGCGGTTCACCAAGCCCGCGCTGGGCGGTCTGGGAGTCGGACTGATAGCGCTGGCCTTCCCTCAGGTGCTGGGCGGTGGTTACGGGTGGATCCAGCAAGCCATCGATGGCCACCCGGTCTTCAACCTGCTGGCGCTGCTGTTGTTCGTCAAGTTGCTCGCTTTTGCCCTTTCGGTGTCTTCCGGCGGTTCCGGCGGAGTCTTCGCCCCGAGTCTTTTCGTTGGCGCCATGCTGGGCGGAGCGGTGGCCTCGTGGCTTCACCAACCCGCAAGCGCCTTCGCGGTGGTGGGTATGGCGGCGGTGTTCGGCGGCGCGGCCAGGATTCCCATCGCCACGTTGGTGATGGTGATGGAGATGACGGGAGGCTACAATTTGTTGGCCGCGGCCGGGCTTGCGGTGCTGCTCAGCTATATCATTCAGAGGCAGCTCACATCCTCGTTCCGGTACAAGAGCCTCTACGAGGCACAGGTGCCCGGCCGCGCCCAATCGCCCACGCACTACGCGGAAAGCGTGCGTACGGCACTGAGCCTCATCAGCAGCCGCAAGGTTCCGCGCACAGCTACATTCAGCCACGTGAATCTGCTGGCGCTGATGGATGCGGGTATTCCCATCAATCTCCCAGGAGGCCGGCAGCTCGTGGTGGGCCGCCTGCGCGAGGAAAGCGCGGTGACTGGAAAAACGATGCAGGAAGCATTTCCGTCCAGCCAGGCGGGAGACATCGATATTCTCGCGCTATTGAATACCGACGGAGTGGAGCTGGTCGACCACGGAACCGTTCTCGAGCCGGACCAACGCGTACTGGGCCTCGTCTCACAAGATGGCAAGGAGGTGTTCTTTCGGCATTTCATTCCAATCTCACTCGCCCGGGACAAGGCCGTTGTGGTTTCAGCGCCCCGATCTTCGTGATCTCCAGAGGCGGATGACGCGGGCATCGGGGTTGTCGCCTTCCACCTTGTGTTCCTCACCATCGCTCTGGCGCGACACAGGCGATTCCGGGATCACTACCGGAACGTGGCTCCGATACGGAATACGATCAGGGTTTCCTCTCCGACGATCTGACCTCGCACCCCCGTTTGAACACCGATTCTCTCTTTGAACCGGTAGTTGACGCCGCCTCCTCCGCCCAGGTTGAGATATCCGTGCTGGCACCTCCCGGCGGAGAAAATAGCATAGCCGTATCCGTTGTAACGGTTGGGCGTCTCGGTGCTTTGGACACCGAGAAACGCCGGATCCCATTTGCGTTCCGCGCACGGGTTTGGCAGCCGTCTTCGGCGGACAGCCTTTACTTCGGCTCGACCGCGATCACCCACAGATCGGTGTCGCCGAGATTCTGGCCGACGTGCGTGGTTCCACGCCGCCAGGCAGTCTCACCCGTGGCCAAAGTGGACGGCTCCTGGTGCCCGTCCGGGAAAAGGTGTGACAGTGTGGCTCCCGAAAGGCTGATCACCACGCGGTCGTGATGCGTGTGCAGCGGTTCGTTCGTGTTGGCCGGGATGCGGATGTCGTATACTCGCGCGTGCCGGTCCTCGAAGAGCAGTTTGTAGTTCGAGGCGAGTCCCTTTCTCCCCCACATCACGCCCGAACCGGCGTCCAGGAAATTTACCCGCACGTAGTGAAGCTCCGACGAACCGGCATTCCTGATCACCCGTGGGCCGCCGGCGTCGCGCCGCGTTTCTCCGCGCTGGACCGCCAGCTCCATAGCCGCCTTGTCAGGAGACGTCACTTCCAGCGACCCCGCCTGAAAGTACACAGTCACGCCGGGCAGGTTTCCGGATACGGTCTCGCTGTCCCCTGGCTGGAGAACCACGTCGCTGACCGTCACCTTGTCATTGTGAACTTTCTCGGCGATTTTCGGTGCGCCGCAGAGCGTCGCGGCGCCCAATAACGAAAACGCAACCGCGAAACGAATTGACATGGAATCATCTCCCTCTTAACGACAGCTCTCGCAACGGGAATATCCCTTCCCGCAAGCTTGCCTGCCATCACCAGTCCTCCCCGGAACAAACCGGCTTTCGAGTAACAGAATCCTCCAATCGCTTGAGAAGAGTCAAGAGGTGGCCGATTCCGCGCCGGCGCCTCCGGAATTGCTTCGGTCCAGCGGGTCGTCCTGGCGGTAAGTGTCAAATCCGTTAGGCCGGGCGGGCGTGACCAGGCTCATCCCCACGGTGATTAAAAAGTTGGCGCACAGGGCCAGGAATCCGGCGTTAATCCCAAAGAATGGGTCTCTTTTGCTGAGCATCAGGAACGCGACGATGGCCACACCTGAGACTATCCCGGCAAAGACACCCACCTTGGTAGCGCGGCTCCAGTACAAACCCAGCACCACCCCAGGAAAGAACTGAGTCACTCCCGCGTATCCCAGCAATAGGAGAGATACCAGGGTCGCCGAGGTGTTTATCGCGAAATACAGACTAATCGAGCCGATCACGACCACCATTGCCTTGGCCAACCTGGCCACCTGCTGGTCTGTCATGGAAGGCGCGAAGATCGGACGATAGAGATTCTTGGCGAACAGTGTGGCAGCCGTCAGGATGAGGATGGAGGCCGGGACCATTGCGGTAAGTGCGCCCGCCCCGCCGATAACTCCCAGAAACCAGGCGGGAAAGGCCTTACGCACCACGGTCAGCAGCGCCATGTCCCCATCCTTGAGGCCCGGAACAACCAGGATTGCGGCGAACCCGACAAAGAAGACGAACGCCAGGCTGAGGGTGTACAGCGGCATGATGATGGCATTGCGCCGCAGCGTGTCGCCGCTTTTCGCCGTGAACGCCGAGCCGAACGCTTGTGGCCACATGTAGAACCCCATGGCGGTTAGAAGAACGGTAGATATGTACCAGGTGTGCCCCATGTTGGTGGTGGCGCCCGGCATCACGAAATGGCCGGGCCTGGCGCGCAACAGGGCGTCGAACATGGGTCCGATTCCGCCGAAGTAAATGTAGGGCACCGCAATGCCGATGGAGACAGCGGCAATCAGCATCAGTGCGTCTTTCAGAATGCTGACCCACGCCACCGCGCGTACGCCGCTGGCAAAAACGAACGCGGCCAGCAGTGTCACACCGATCACCATCCCCGGCGCGCGGCCGATACCGCCGTAACTCGCCACCTCTAGGATGATTCCAAGCCCGGTAAGTTGGAGCTCGAGGTAAGGGATGATAAAGACCACTCCGATTATGGCAACTAATCCAGCCAAATACTTGCAGTTGTACCGTTTTCCGAAGAAGTCCGACTGGGTCTGCAGTGCGTGGTCCCGGCCGAGGTCCCAGATGGGCGGCAGGATGTAGAACGAGATCACGTAGGCAAGAGTTACATAACCCAGAATATACAGGGCGGGTCCACCCCGGGAGTAGGCCCAGCCGCTCGCTCCCAGAAAGGCGAAGGTGGTATAGATCTCCCCCGCCATCAGCAGCCACATCAGCAGCACGCCGAAGCCTCTTCCAGCCACCGTCCACTGTTCCAGATCCATCTTGCGGCGGGTCCCGGCCAGGAAGCCGATCACCGAGGCCAGCACGACGACCGAGAGAATCACGGTCAACGCAATGGTGCTGGCGCTCATCGGGATCGCTCGTCCTTCGTATGCGGCTGTTTGTCGCGGGAGGCTCGCGGCGCCTCCAGACGGTATGCAGCCCACATGCAGATTGGGGTGAGAACAAACCAGGCGATGAGCCAGAAGAAGTTAAACGGCATGCCCGCGATCCTGGGATCGACGCGGTCCCACAGGGGAACCGAGAAGCAAATGGCGATAAAGGGAATCAGTCCGATCAGCAACGCGCCAATCGACGGTTTTTTCATCACGAAGCCCCCTTCATCCGGAAGCTCGCAGGACGGCGCCGCGGAAGCGCGGAACCAACGCTCGCGGCGTGACCGTTGAAGCAAGCTGGATCAAGTCATCATACAAGATGAGTGCGACGGGAGAATTGTCGGGGAAAGAGGACCGGGAGCGCCAAGCGTATTCTGGCGCTCGCGATCGTGACATCGCACCGACTTCGCAATAGGCCAAAAACTTTCAAAACCGTTGCTGGCTGCGTTGGCTCCGCGGATTGCCGCCGACGAAGATGGAGCGGACAACGTCCATTTGCGAACGAGTGGCCTGAAGCGGAAAGAGGCCAACGCAGGTACCGCGCCCGGAATCCTGGCGCAACCCCGTTGCACCGGGCGCCTGCTATAGAATGTAGGAGCCTACGAGATACAACATGCTTACCCGGACTCTTATCGCTCTCCTCGTTTCAGCCGTGTCCCTGCTGGCACAACAGTCCTTCACGGCCGACCTCGCCATCCACGCGGACCAACCCGGTCCCCAGGTCAACCGCCAACTCTTCGGCCAGTTCGCCGAACACCTGGGCCACGGTATCTATGGAGGCATCTGGGTGGGCGAAGACTCCGCCATCCCCAACACCCGCGGCTACCGCAACGACGTCCTCCAGGCGCTCCGCAACTTGAAGGTCCCGGTCATCCGCTGGCCGGGCGGCTGTTTCGCCGATGAATACAACTGGCGGGAAGGCATTGGCCCCCGTTCAAAGCGCCCCGTCAGGATCAACACCCACTGGGGCAAGGTCACCGAACCCAATACGTTCGGCACCCACGAATTCCTCAACTTCGTCGAACTCCTCGGCGCCGAAGCCTATGTCAGCGGGAATGTCGGCTCCGGAAGCCCCCGCGAACTCGCCGAATGGGTTGAATACATCACCTCTCCCGCCGGCTCCCTCGCCGCCGAGCGCGCTGCCAACGGCCGCGCAGACCCCTGGAAACTTCCCTACATCGGACTCGGCAATGAACTCTGGGGCTGCGGGGGCAACATGCGCGCCGAATACGCCGCCGACGTCACCCGCCGCTACTCCACATTCATCAAAGTGCCCGCGGGCGTCCAAATCCTCAAATCCGCCTCCGGGCCTTCCGAGGACGACTACAACTGGATGGAAGTCATGATGCGCGACGCGGGCCGGCACTTCGACGCCATCGGCCTCCACTACTACACGATCACCGGCACCTGGGCCAAAAAGGGCTCAGCTACCGTCTTCGACGAAGCCGAATACGCGAAGACCCTCCAGGCCACCCTCCGCATCGACGGCATCATTACCCACCACGCCGCCATCATGGACAAGTACGACCCCGCCAAGCGCGTCTGGCTGGCCGTCGACGAATGGGGCACCTGGTACGACGTCGAGCCCGGCACCAACCCGGGCTTTCTCTATCAGCAGAACACCCTCCGCGACGCCCTCGTCGCCGCGCTCAACTTCAACATCTTCGTCAAGCACGCCGACCGCCTGAAAATGGCGAACATCGCCCAGATGGTCAACGTCCTCCAAGCCATGATCCTCACCAAAGACGACAAGATGGTGCTCACGCCCACCTATCACGCTTTTGAGATGTACAAGTCCTACCAGGACAGTACCGCTCTCGGAATCGACCTCACGTCGCCCTGGTACAACAAAGACGGCTCCACCATGCCCGCCGTCAGCGCTTCCGCCGTCCGAGGCAAGGACGGCCGCCTTCACATTGGACTGGTAAACGTCGATCCCAACCGCGCGATCACGGTCACGGCCAAGCTTACGGGGGCCACCCCCTCTTCGGTTACCGGCCGCATCCTGACCGCGCCGGCCATCAACTCCCACAACACCTTCGAGCAGCCCACGGTGGTAAAGCCGGCCGCCTTTACGGGCGCCGCGATTGAATCCGGCGCTCTGAAGGTCGTCCTCCCCCCGAAGTCCGTCGTCATGCTCGACGCGCAGTAATCGTTTTAGCTCAGCCGCACCAGCCCGCGACCAGTCCGCCAGCCATCGGCCGGGACGGTCCCTTGTGTTTATTCGAAACGGTTTTTCCACGAACCGGCCGCCGTCCCCGTAGGCTCGCGCCGACGGCTGCTCGAAGACTCTCCCGCCAGGACCGAACGCCTCGAAGAACCATCGATCGGGAATCATGAAGGAACCGTGTGGCAGGCTGTCGCCGGCCAGGTTGGCCGCCAAGCGATTGGCTCGTTGCCCCACTCCCGGATTTACTCTATACTCACTTGAATCTGGAGGAGCAATGGCGGCAACCCACGTCAAGTTTTACAACGTAACCGATCCCGTCGGTCCCGGTCAGCCTAATAAGCGGAGCGACGTGATGCTGGTTCAGTTTTTTCTCAAGGAAATCGGAGATTTCTGGGGGATGCTGGGACCCTCACCAAACGGCATGGGGCTTAGCGGCTTTGACATCAAGATCCTGAGGACATTGGACGTCAACGGCAGCGCGGACCAAAATCTTTACGAATGGATTAAATGGTTTCAGAGCATAAGCAGTCTTGGAGGCAGCTCCGCGGCACAGGACGGAATCGTCAGTCCGGCCATAAGCGCGTACCATAAGGGAACGCATTCGGGAGTTGCCTACTCGATCGTCAAGATGAACAACGCATTCAACAGCTTCTTTCCACAGAGGTGGGAAAAGCTACCATCCGACGGGAAAGTTCCTGGCGAGCTCAAGTCGGCGCTCACGTCGAACAAGGAATAGCTAACGGGTGGCGCCAACAAACTGTTGACGACCGCGGTGTGTTCCGCGGCCGGCGATCAGCGGACCGGTGAGTTCGAGAGCTTGGACGGCCTCAGAGGTTGTTCCAAAAACACTGGATGTTCCTGGCATCCCATTGGAATGGGCGGCTGGTGGGCTCTCTACCGAACCAGCCTGAGCGTGTCGCCCGAATCGTCGATCTGCAGAATTCGAGCTCGCGCCTGCGCGCTTGCTGCCGGATGGCTCACCACCAGCATCCATTTGCCGTCGAACGTCTGGAAGATTTCCCCTCGGCCGCTATCGTCGTCGAGTAACAAGCTCGCGCTGGCGCCACGGGCCTTCCATCTTGCCCGACAGCGAATAGGCGACAGCCTCAACCGAAGCCCGGCCCCTTCGGCTGGACCACATCAGGAACAGCCGGCAGTCTTTGGTCTTGTGGAGAAACGGCGCCTCCGTAACGTACGCTCGCGGTTCTCGCGACGCCTTCTGCTGCAGCTTCAGCCAGGGCCCGGCCGATCCCCGGAACAGTTGGAACGGTTCGCCGGCGGGCGCGGAAAGGTCCGTTTTCATCTGGACCGCCTCGATTCCCCCGTCGATCACCTGATTCCAGTCGTGCGCGTAGACGAAGTACGCGAGATCGCCCTCCACGTATAGTGAGCCGTCCAGCGTCATGAAGTCGTCCGGCGTCGGCGGCTTCTCGGAGAGGGCCTTGAATGGACCTTCGGGCGAGTCGCCCACGAAGATCTGGGTCGCTTGCCGCGAAGTCTCCCGCCAGGCCGGAGGAGACTTCTCGATCACGGCGTTTTTGTTGCGGAGAGTCGCCAGCAGATAATACCTGCCCCGGTAGAGTTGTACCTTGGCCGAAACAACGCCGGCGGCCGCATCGGCCCACGAGCCCTCCGGCACGGTGAAGACCAGGCGCGGACCATCCCACATCTGAAGGTCTCTGCTCCGGTAGGCCAGCACACCCCGCTGCCCCGCTGTCTCTCCGGGAGGAGTTGTGGTGTACAGATAGTAAGTTCGACTGTCGGAGTCGGCAAGGATGGAGGGGGCATCGGCATAAATGCCGGAGAGTTTCAGCCCGGTCCGCGCTGTCTGTTGCCCGAGTAATGGAACCGCCGCAAGAACAACGAGTGTAGCAATGCGCATTTGACTTTCCCTTCGTCCCACACATCAGAACACGAGCTGCCGTTTGATGCGCACCGTATCGCCGGTATCTTCCATCTCGAACAGCTTCCCGCGGGCATTGCGAAAGGGTTGGTGCAACACCAGCATCAGGCGCCCGTCGAAGGTGTGAAACAGCATTCCGTGCCCGCTGTCGTCGCCGACAAGCGGTTCGCATTGCTTCCATGGACCGGCCAGCTTTCCACTCTGCGATCTGGCGACGGTTTCCATATACGAACCGTCCCGGTAGCTCGACCACAGCATCAGAAGTTTGCCGGTCTTCGTCCGGTACAGCTCGGGACCGTCGGTGACATAGGTGCGCGCCGTGTTCGAAACCTTCCGTACGTCTTCCAACCAGGGAGCGTCCGATCCCTTGAAAAGGTAGAAGGGCTCCCCCAGCCGTCCGGAAAGATCCGGTTTGAGGCGAATCGCTTCCATCGTGCCGTCGAGCATCTGAATCCACTCGTGCGCGTATACCATATACGGAATCCCATCCTCGACGAACAGAGTGCCATCCAGCGACATGAAATCCATCGGCGGCCCGGGCTCGTCGCCCAACACTTTGAAGGGCCCCTCGGGAGCATCGGCGACGCAGATTTGCGTACCCCGCAGATGGGGCTTGGCCTTCACGTCGCGGTAGATCGGCAGCCATTCCTCGCCCGGCGATTCGATGGGCTTTTTACTGTTGTGGAGAGTCGCGAGCAGGTAGTACTTGCCCCGGTAGGCGTGCACCTCCGGAGCCCAGACTCCCTCGGCAGGGTTGGCCCAGATGCCGTCCGGAACGACGAAAACGATGTGCGGTTCTTCCCAGTTCTCGAGGTCTTTGCTCGTATACACTAGCACGCCCGATCGTCCGGTGCCGGCCTGCCGCGGCCCCGCACTGTTGTAAAGATAGTAAGTCTTGCTTGGCTGGTCGGCCAGAATGAACGGGTCGTGCAAATAGAAATCGCCGAGTTTCATGCCGGTCCGCACCGGCTGTTGCGCCAGCAAAGGAGCAGCCAAAAGGGCAATCAAACCGATGAATCGCATTGCGTCCCTTCTTGAAGGAAACAGATAGCGGCGAGCCGCAAGACAACCGGACAATAGGTTATCGAACCGCTACACCCGCCACAACCGGGGGTGCGGTCGAATTCCATCCGCGCGGGATCTGCTGCCTGACCTTCCGCCAAAGGGTGCGAAGCGCCCTCGACACGGATATCGGGCCGGACCGCCATCTATCGCCGTTAGGGCATCCGCAATCGTCGAACGATATGCTCTCCGCACTGGGCATAGTGGCGGCCATTCCAACTGTAAATCGTTTCGGCCTTGGCCTTGACCGCACAGTTCGCCAACATGGCGTCGTAGATGCCGCCTCCCACGATACCCAAAGCAGCCGACGCTGCCAATGCATCGGCGTATTCATCACCCGTAAGCGAGATAATCGAAAGCCGCTCGCGAATACTGCCGATGAACAGCATGGCCTGATCGCCGCTGATGCGGTGCTTGCCCGGCATCCGGGTCAGCGTGGAATAGACTTCCGCCAGGCTGTGCGCCGCGCAGCACCCGGTGGTTTTATCGAATTTGATGAATAGCTCAAGACTCGCCTTGTGGTGAACGTGATCGCCGTAAAATACCGGCACCAGCACGGAGGTATCGAAAAAAACCTTCATTCTCCCTTGCCCAGGTTCGTCAAGTCGCGTTCCTCGCGGATTTTCTGAAGCATGTCATCAGTGGCGGAGGCGGCGAGGGGCTGGCCGGAGTGGAATACCCAGACGCCGTGCTCTTTCGTGAGCGGACCTGTGCCCCGCACAGGCCGAAGGGTGAGCTGCTCCCCGGCGCATTCCATTTCGAGGACGTCGCCGGGCTCAAGCTGCAGCTCTTCCCGCAGTGGCTTGGGTATCACGACGCGGCCGGCTTTATCAATAGTGAGGTGCGTACTCATCCTGGCAAAATGCTATGGGTCGACCCATCTATTTATGCCATTATACCGCACGCCCCCGACGACGAATCGGAACCAATTCCCGCGCACTGCTTTCGCGACGCAAAATGGCGCCGCCCGGTCTCAACCTGTCAAACACTGATCTGATCCACACCCGGGCGCTCCCAAACAGTGGGTGCAGGCTGCCGCAAGTTTGCTCAGTCCACGGGGATGCGTGTTGCGACACAAATGCCGGCTCCATCGAACGAAAAACCGCCGCCGATGCTGACCGTGAGGTTCGACTGCGGCACGTCGGCGCCCGGAGCGAAAGTTCCCGGCAGGGCACACCGCGGCGTTCCCTCAGGCGGCTCCGGAGGTACGACGAAGTTAATTTGATAGAGCCCTGTGTATCCAGGCGCCAGCCCGGCGTAAAGGGGTTGGGGAGGCTTCACGCCCGGCCGGCCCGTGTAGGGCTTCACCGCGAGTGCGTTGACGGTATAGTTGAAGTCCAGCGAGAAAGTCTGGAGAGTGGAAGCCGAGGCCGGAGCCGGCTGGCCGGTGCTTGCGGCCGGGTCGGTCTGACCTAACCCGACCGCCCATGCGGTTATCGCCTCACCAACCTTCGCGGGATTGGAAGCAGAAACCAGGGAGCCGTCCAGGTGGGTCACCACAGGCGCGCACCCGAGGCCGGTGGTATTTGACGGGAGTGTGCCTCCGGGCGGTACCAGAATCAGGTCGCACGCCGTCAGGATATGAACCTGATCCGCCAGGGCATTCAGCTCGATTGGAGCCGAATCATGGCCGTTTGCGCTGAAGAACAACTCCGCCGGAAGCAAGGTGGGCCGGGCGCAGAGCGGGCAGAACGGAACCAATTCATACGGGATTTGAACCGTTGCCGCCGTGAGGGTGGCGCACTGAACCTGCTCGGGAATGGTCACCAGACCCGGGCATGTGGAAACCGGGCGGACGTCCAGAATTGGCACGGCGCGGTCCGATCCCTGTCGCAACGTGGCCGTGACACCGCCTAATGAGGTGGGCAGCGCCCCAGCCGGAGCGTGAGCGGCCGACGAAATTTCCAAGCCGGCAACAAAAACCGTGAGGATCTGCCCGGGCGCCGCCGATACCGGAGCGGGCGGCAAATAACCCGCGCCGACTACTGCCTCACTTTGCGCGAGCAGCGAAACGGAGGAAAACAGCACAGAAAGTAACACCTTCAGCATCATAGTTTCCTCGAATCGAGAATCGGGCGCGGGCTTGATTTGATTCTAACGCGTACCCCGGCCTGTCTCTGGACAACTCCTCGTACCGGCAGTCAACTCGTGGAACTTGCCGATTCCGGCCAAGCTCCCGCGTTCGGAGCCCTGATTTCATGAGCGCCGGTTTTCGACCCGAAACTTACCCTTTGTGGGACAGCCGCCCTGCGCCTGGAAGTGCGGCGACTCCTCAGCTCACTGCCTTCTTCACCAGCGCGCCGATCCTTTTCTCGTCGGTGGCGGTCAGCTTCTTCAGCGCAAAGGCGACCGGCCACACGTTTCCTTCGTCGAGGTTCGCTTTGTCGCTGAAGCCGAACGTCGCGTATCTCGACTTGAACTTGTGCGCGCTTTGGAAGTAGCAGACGACATTGCCGTCCTTGGCGTACGCGGGCATCCCGTACCAGGTTTTCGGCGAGAGGGCTGGCGCACTGGCTTTGACGATGGCATGCAGCCGCTCGGCCATGGCGCGATCCGGTTCCGGCATCTCGGCAATCTTCGCGAGCACGTCACCTTCCCCATCAGCCTTCTTCGCGCCCTGGCCCCGGCGCGCTTCCGCCTTCAGCTCTTCGGCGCGCTCCTTCATTGCGGCGCGTTCCTCGTCCGTGAATCCCTTGACCGCCTTGCCGGTCGCGTTAGCGCTCCCGGCGGACTTCTGTGTCTCCTTCTTCGGTCTCATAGAGCCTCCTCCTACGCAACCCCGACGCTAAGCAACCCATGACAACCTCAGTCTACATCGCGGCAATCTTGGCCGGGCAGGCGTTTCAAATCTCGTGACAGCCAGACCCCTTGACAGTCACGGATTACACAATTCAGTCCCAACGCCACACCGCTTCGGAACAATCGGGGCGAAATCGTCACCCTGGCGAAAGCATCTGAAACGAGCGGTTGCCGAAAGCCGTGAAGGTCTCATCCGGCTCCATCCTTTTGGCCGACTCTGACGCCTTTGAGAATCACGGCCCCGCGTCCGACGTCAATTCCAAACCTTACCCCGCCCTGGGCCGTTTCCGTCAGTCGAATCGCCCGCCGATTCCGAGCCAATTCCTCTGGCCCCTGTTTTTGCCGACTGCTGTTCGTTCTTGTGGAAACTGTCGCGCCGATCCCAAGAATACACGCGCTACGCCGAAGGCGTAACGGATTTGCAGCCCTGGGTTGCGGGCGCAAGCCGCTACCCCGGGTAAAACACGAACAAACAAATGCCCCATCGGGGCATCGGATTTGGGAAACGGGCATCCGTGAAAACGGAATCGAGGGTCGTCAAGCAAGACGCGATGCAACCTGCGACTGAACGTCGACGACTGCGTTGTCTTCCGTGGTCCGCGATCAGGGGGCAATTGAGTTTGAGAGCTTGGTCGGCCCTAGCGGCTGTCGCAAAGGCACTGGATGGTCCTCATGTCCTTCGATACGAAGCCTCGACAGCGTCGCACGCCTTTTGCGACGCAAGATGGCGCCACCCGGCCTTAACCCGTCAAACACTTATCTCATCCGGACCCGGACACCCCCAAACTGGACAAAGAACAACACCGCGGCGATGGCCTCGACCGTTCCCGCAGCGATTCCACATGGAGCACCCTTGAGCCGTCGCAAGAAAGATTGTCGATCCTAAGTTGAACTTCCCAGATGTGGACAACATCGAAAGCTCCCAAGACCCGGATGGCACGAGGCTCCCGGGAACGTAGCTGACCGGGGGATGCATCGGACCTGAAACTCTTCCGCCCTGTGAAAACTTCAGTTTTTTCTGGTCTCCTTGAGGGCGGTCAAGCCGTGCTGGGCGGGCGGTGGCTTCAGCGCCCCCGGCAACACGTTAAAATGACTCGGTGAACCCGATACTCCGGAACTCAGGACCTGACGCGGATGACGCTGCATTGAACGTCTCGGACCGCCGCCGCTGGGGCATAGTCGGCCTGTTGTTCACCGCGTCCATGATCAACTACATGGATCGCGCGACAGTTTCGATGGCGCTGCCCTTCATCTCCGCTGATCTCGGCCTCAGCCCGACCGCCAAAGGTGAACTGCTCTCAGCCTTCTTCGCCTCTTATGCGTTGATGCAGATTCCTATTGGCTGGTGTGCCGACCGCTTCAACTTGAAGTGGCTTTATGCCGGGATGTTTCTCCTGTGGTCGTTGGCCCAGGGACTCTCAGGTTTCGCGGTGAGCCTGGCCATGCTGATGACGCTTCGGGTGGTCCTTGGCATTGGCGAATCCATTTATCTGCCCGGGGGTACGAAGATCGTGAGCCTGCTCTTCCCACCCGACAAGCGCGGTCTTCCTTCCGGGCTGTTCGATTTCGGCACCCGTACCGGGCTTGTGATGGATGGAATTATCATTCCCTGGATCATCGTCCACTACGGCTGGCGGCGGATGCTGATGCTCGTCGGCTTTTCCGCGATGCTATGGCTAATCCCCTGGATCATTGTCTTTCCGTCACATGTACGCTCGTCAAAGCGGACCACGAAATCCCAGCCGCGCGTCTCGATCTGGAATAGTGCTTGGGCTCTGATCAGCAACCGCGACCTGATCGGTATCTGCCTGGGCTTCTTTTGCTTTGACTACTACTGGTATCTGCTCGTGAACTGGCTGCCGGACTACCTGGTCACCGTGCGCCATCTTACGATCCTGAAGGCAGGGTTTTTCGCCTCGCTCCCCTTCTTTGTTTTCGGCGTGAGCGAGCCCATCGGCGGATGGATTGCGGATAGCTTGACACGCCGGGGCATGAGCGAAACACTGGCCCGAAAGAGTGTGGTCACGGTGGCGTTTCTGATGGGCTTGCTGCTGATTCCCGCGGCCCTTGTCGGTAATGCCAACGCCGCGATCTTACTGATCATCGGCGCATCACTGGTTGGGCTTGCTACCGGAAACCTGCTGGCGATCCTCCAGGCTTGCGCTCCTCCAACGGAAGTTGGCATCTGGACCGGTGTTGAGAATTTCGCGGGGAACATCGCCGGGGTTATGGCGCCGCTGACGACCGGATTCCTGATCAGTTGGACGGGGTCGTATTTTCCCGGGTTTGCGCTCGCCGCGGTCACGCTTGTGGCAGGTCTGCTGGCGTACTGGTTCATAGTGGGGCCGCTGCCGCAGAGGCAAACCGCTGAGTGACTCGGTGAGGACTCGAAACGCAATAGACAGCCGAAGGATTCAAGTACTTCAAGCTTCAAGCCATACATGAGATCGATTGAAACCCCTGACGGTCTCGGATTACACAATTTTGTCCCTACGCCACACCGCTCCGGAACTATCGGTGCCAGATCGTCAGCCTGCCGAAATCCGCGAAGGTCTCAGTCGGACCGCATGGCCCCACTTGTCACGGCGCCCGGCCAGGAGGCGCCCTCTCTCGCGCTTCGATCCGGATTCAACCCGCCCGAGTCGCAAGCGCGGTGGGAATGTGGGAATCCCGGCTTTCGGGATCTCCAGGAGGTCGTGGGAACCGTGCGAAACCAAACGCCTGCGGTGGGGTAAGCTTTCAGCTTGCCTGCCGGCTTTCAGCCGGTCCCGTTCACAACTTTCTTCAAAGCCCACGCCCCAAGCCCTTCAATCACTTACCGCCCATCCCCACCCGAGAAATCACCCAAAATACGCTCCCTCCACCGGTATCCTCAAAGCGGGATCGCACTTCCAAGTCCGTATTTTCTGAAAGGACACCCCCCATGGCCTCCAACCGACAAACCCGAGCCAACCGCCGCAACGCCCGGAAATCCACCGGATCCCACGCCACAAAAAATGAGAAAACAAAGCCATTCCCGAAAACGAACACCGCCGTGGCACGGCCATTCTTGAAAATATGAACCGAACCATTTACTCCGAAATTCGTACAGCCTTGAGAGAGCGTTCGACGGAGGTGAAAGTTGTCGATACTTGATGACGTCCGCTTTGCAGTCCGGACCATGTGGAAGAACCCGGCCTTCACGACGGTAGCCGTGCTGGCCCTGGCCCTCGGAATCGGGGCCAATACGGCCATCTTCACCGTGGTCAACGGCGTCCTGCTCCGCCCCTTGCCTTATAAGGATGCGGATCGCCTGGTATTTCTGGAGCGCAGCTTTCCCAACGGCAACGCCACTTCCGTCTCCATCCCGAAGTACTTCGCCTGGGGGAAGGACAACACGGACTTCTCCAGCATGGCGGCCTACGATTTCATGGGTCCCGGCGTCAGCCTCAGCGGCAACGGGATGCCCGACCAGGTCAAAGCCATCCACGCTTCCTCCGGCTACTTTTCCGTATTTGGCGTGGCGCCGGCCGTTGGCCGCTTCTTCAGCGCGGACGAAGACCGCCCCGGAGGCCCCCGGGTGGCCGTTATCAGCAGCGGGCTGTGGAAACGCCGTTTCGGGGGCGATCCGTCGATCGCCGGCCGCACCGTGCTGCTAAGCGGCGCTCCGTATGTGGTGGTGGGCGTTACCCAACCCGGTTTCGAGCCGAATCCGCCTGCCGATGTCTGGCTGCCCCTGCAGGCCGATCCGGCCAGCACGAACCAGGGGCACTATCTGCTCTTCGGCGCCCGGCTGAAGCCCGGTGTCACCCTGGAAGCCGCCACCGCACACCTGAAAGCGGCCGCGGAACAGTTTCGACGCCAGTATCCGGACACAATGGATAAGACCGAAAGCGCGGCGGCGATACCGATGCGCGACGAAATGGTGGGCCCCATTCGCAACATCCTGCTGATTACGCTGGGCGCCGTGGTTTTCGTGCTGCTGATCGGGTGCGCCAATGTAGCCAACCTGCTGCTGGCGCGCGCGGCGGGCCGCGAACGGGAGATCGCCATTCGCACCGCGCTCGGCGCCGGCCGTCTCCGCCTGGTGAGGCAATTGCTGACGGAGAGCGTGCTATTGGGGCTGGCGGGTGGCGCCGCCGGCCTGCTGCTGGGCTACTGGGGCTTCCAATTACTGCTTGCCTTTACGCCCGCCGAACTGCCTCGTCTGGCCGAGATGACCGCGTCTTCCGGCCTGGACCCGAGCGTGCTGCTGTTCACGCTGGTGGTGTCCCTCGCCACGGGCCTGGTGTTCGGGCTGGCGCCTGCCGTCCACACTTCGCGCCTCGATCTCAACACCGCGTTGAAGGAAGGCATGGCCCGCACCGGCACCGGCGTCCGCCAGGCTCGCGCCCGCAGCGCGCTGGTGGTGAGCGAAATGGTTCTCAGCCTGGTGTTGCTCATCGGCGCCGGATTGCTGATCCGAAGTGCCATCGCGATTCACGCGGTACAGCCCGGCTTCGATCCGAGCGGCGTGCTGGCTTTCAGAACCGCATTCACCGGCGAACAATATAACGCCACGGCCGGGGTGGCGCAGTTTAGCAGGCTCGTCACACAGCGCCTGGAGAGCCTGCCCGGTGTGCAAGCCGCCGCCAACACCATCTCGCTTCCCACCGAGCCGGGGCCGGACCTGACGTTTGATATCGAGGGGCGTGCCGCATCCGCCGCCAACGCCACCGGCGACGAAGACTGGCGCTGTACCTCGCCGCACTATTTCAAGGCCCTCTCCATCCCCTTGTTGCGCGGCCGGGTATTCAGCGAGAACGACAGCGCCCAGGCTCCCGCGGTCATCATTATCAACGAAGCGTTCGCCCGGAAATACTGGCCGAAGGAGGACCCGCTGGGACAGCGCGTCACCATCGGCAGGGCCGTCGGCAGCGCGTTTGCAGACCGTACCCGCGAGGTGGTGGGCGTGGTCGGCAACGTGCGGGAAGCCGGTCTCGACCGCCCGGCGCCGCCCATCATGTACGTTCCGCAAAGCCAGATGGGCGATATCGTCACGGCGCTCGTCACCAAGGTTTTGCCCTTTTCGTGGGTGGTGCGGACGTCAGTGGATCCGATGACACTTTCGACCGCGGTGCGCCGCGAAGTCACCGCCGTTGACGCCTCCGAGGCGGCCTTCGAGTTCCGCACGATGGACCAGGTGGTGCAGAAATCCATGGCTGCCAAGGGCTTCCTGCTCGGCTTGCTGATGGTCTTCGCAGGAATCGCTCTGACATTGGCGGCGATCGGCATCTACGGCGTGATGTCTTACCTGGTGGAGCAGCGCACGCGCGAGATTGGCATCCGCATCGCGCTGGGGGCCGGCCGCGGCGCCGTGGTTCGCCTGGTGGTGCGCTACGGCATGACGCTGGGAGCCATCGGTATAGCGATTGGCCTGGCGGTGGCGGTGGGGCTCTCGCGGGTACTCAGCTCGCTGCTGTTCGGCGTACAGGCCACCGACCCGGCCACCTTCGTGGGCGTCGCCCTGGTGCTGGGGGTGGTTGCCCTGGTGGCAAGCTGGATTCCAGCCCATCGCGCCACCCACATCGACCCGGTCAACGCTCTGCGAAGTGAGTAACGGTTGCGCCGCGCGCACCCCACCGCTTGATAAACTCACACCCATGAGTGAGAGTGATCCAAGCCGTCGTGAGGGCCTGATGGGAATGGCTTCCGGGCCACTCCTGCAGCGTACTGTGGAGGCTCCGGAAGCCGCTCCGTCCATTTGTTATTTGAGCGCGGTGGAGATGGCCCGGCTGATCCGCGCAAAGCAGCTCTCGGCGCAGGAAGCGCTGGCCGCGCATCTGAAGCAGATCGAGCGGGTAAACCCAAAAGTAAATGCCATCGTGACTCTGGTACCGGAAATGGCTGCCGCCGCTGCTGCGAAGGCCGATGAGATGCAGGCGCGCGGAGAGACTTTGGGGCTGCTGCACGGTCTGCCTGTGGCGCACAAGGACCTGTTCGAAACGCGCGGCATCCGCACCACGTTTGGATCGCCGCTGTTTCAAAACAACATCCCCACCGAAGACGACATTGTGGTGGAACGGATAGAGCGCGCGGGCGCCATCACCATCGGCAAGACCAACACGCCGGAATTCGGCGCGGGATCGCAGACCTTCAACCAGGTTTTCGGCGCAACGCTCAATCCCTACGACGTGACAAAGACATGCGGCGGATCCTCCGGAGGCGCCGCCGTCGCGCTGGCTTGCGGCCTGGTTCCGGTTGCGAGCGGGTCCGACATGGGAGGTTCCCTGCGCAATCCCGCCGCATTCTGCAACGTGGTTGGCTTCCGGCCCTCGATCGGACGCGTACCAAACCCGAAAGCGGCGTTGGCATGGCTCACCCTGGCCACCTCGGGATGCCTGGGGCGATCGGTGGCCGACCTTGCCTTCGTGCTGAGCACCATCGCGGGACCGGATTCCGGCGCGCCGCTCTCCATCAAGGAGCCGGGAGACCGCCTCGCGCGTCCGCTCGACCGCGGCTTCAAGGGTGTGCGCGTGGCCTGGTTCAACGATCTGGGCGGAGTGCCTTTCGACCCGCGCGTGCGCGCCGTTGTGGATGGCCATCGCAAGACATTTGAATCGCTGGGGTGCATCGTCGAGCCGGCGGAGCCGAATTTTGAACTGGCGGAAATTGCCTTTCGCGTTCTGCGCGCATGGAATTCGGCGGTGACTCACGGCCCGGAGTTGCGCGAGCACCCGGATGCTTTCAAGGACACGCTCAAGGCCGAGATCGAGGAAGGGCTCCGACTGACAGCCATGGACGTCGCACGCGCCGAGATCGCGCACGGCCAGCTCTGGCGGCACTTTCAGGCGTTCCTGGAGAAGTACGAATACTTCATCCTGCCCACCACGCAGTTGCCGGCATTCGACGTCACGACACCATTTCCAACAGAGATAGCGGGTGTGAAGTTCGATAACTACATCGACTGGATGAAATCCTGCTGGTATATCTCGGCAACGGGAAATCCGGCCGCGTCGGTGCCGGGCGGATTCACGCCCGAAGGTCTTCCGGTGGGCGTGCAGATCGTAGGCCGCGACAAAGAAGACTTCAGCGTCCTGCAACTGGCGCACGCGTTCGAGCAGGCCACCGGCTTCGGCAAGAAGCACCCGGAAATCGCATAGAGGACTCTCGGCCGGTAACTCCAAACTGTCCGCCGTCGGCCTGCCTTGTCAGAAAGACGATAGACTGGAGCAAGCGGAATTGTCTCTTATGATTGCGGCCCAATTCCCTCTGAGCGCCTATCTGGAGCATGCTCTAGCGGAGGCCGTGTTCGACAAGCTGGAAGACGGGTCGACTTCATCCGCCGCCTTCGGACTCTGGGCTTCGATGGACCGTTTGCCGGCGGCCGGCACGCCTTCCTGCTGTTCGGCCATCGCAGGCTCGCGACACCGTCCAAGGTTGAGTATTCGGTTCCCCAGTTGAAGGAAATGATCCACGAGGTGGAAAACATCCTATCACGGACCATCTCCTTGGACGAGTGGGAACGACTCACATAATCAAACGCATTCCGCTTTAGTATTCAGCTTAGCCGGGGGGCTGGGGTGCTCCGTCCGTTCCCAGGATGTGCGGGCGCGCGAATTCCAGAAATTCCTGCTTGGGGATGCCCGGTTCGAAACAGCGGCGGCAGCGGGCTTCGTACATGCCGGCCGCTCCCACCACGATTAAATCGTCGGATTCCACCAGGCGCTGCGTGTGCTTGCCCGGATTGCCGCAGCGCACACAGATGGCCAGCGTCTTGGTGATGGATTCGGCCATCGCCAGCAGATCGGGAATGGGCGCGAACGGACGCCCCATGTAGTCGGTGTCCAGGCCGGCGACGAGCACCTGCTTGCCGCTGTCGGCCAACCGGTTGGCCACTTCGACAAGCTGTTCGCCCATGAAATTCGCCTCGTCGATGCCGACCACCTGCGTGCGCCAATCCAGGATCTCGAGGATGCCGGCGGCGCTCTCGACCACCTCGGATTTCATGCGCAGGTCGGCGTGCGAAACGATTTCGTCGTGCGAGTAACGGTCGTCGATCGCGGGTTTGAATACCTGCACGCGCTTGCGGGCGATCATGGCGCGCCGCAGCCTGCGGATGAGCTCTTCGCTCTTGCCGGAAAACATCGGGCCGCAGATGACTTCGATCCAGCCCATTCCCCCGGTGACAATGTCCATAACTTTCCATCATAGGCGACCCGCCGTGAAGAGTACTGCCAACCGCACCCGCATGTTCCGGCGCCGCGGCAAATACGCTAGTTTAGGGATGTGCTGGGAAGAGTATTCGCCAAGCTCCCGGGTGTGCGGCACTTCGCGCGTGAGGTAGAGCGTCTTACGGCCGAGGTGGTTCGGTTGCAGGGCCAGCGGGAGACGCTCAGCCGCGAAAGGGATTCTCTGGCCGCCCATTTGAAGGCGCTCGATGAGGAGCTGACCTCCGCGGAGACCGCGCGCGAGAAGCTGGCGGCCGAACGCTCCGAGTTGCGAGCGCACGCGCAGCGCCTCGAAGCCGAACGCGAGGAAGCCAACGCCAGGTTGCGGCGCGAGAAGCAAAACCTGGAATGCCTGGTCCAACAGCGCGCTCCGCTTATGGCCGAGCGCGACTCGCTGCTCGAACATGTCGCGCGGCTGGAAGAGGAAGCGCGCGGGGCGTGGAAGGAGCGGGACAAATGGGAGTCCCACTGGCTGCGGATGGAGCGATTGCTGCCGGCGCCGCCCGGCCATTTCTACTCGCCGATCGTCGATCCGGCGGACCCTCACGTGATCGCCGCTTCAACCGGCAGAACGGAGCGCGCCGTCGCCGGCGCGGCGTTCCTGCGTCTCGACGAAACGGCTATGCTGGATTGGCTTGTACGCCTCGCCGGACATTACCCGGCGATTCCGTTCCCGGCCGGGAAGAGCCCCGGGTTCCGCTACTACCTGGAAAACCCTTCATTCTCATACGGAGATGCCATTACGCTGTGCGGCATGATGCTGGAGTTCCGGCCGCGACGGATTATCGAGGTGGGAGCGGGGTACTCCTCCTGCGCCATCATGGATGTCAACGACCGCTTGCTCGACGGGAGCTGCGAGATCACCGTCATCGATCCGTTTCCCGAAACGCTGCTCGGCTTACTCGACACCCAAGACAGCTACCGCGAACGAATTGAGCCGCGGCGTCTGCAAGACGTGCCGATCGAGTTGTTCGAAGCGCTGGAAGGGAACGATATCCTGTTTATCGATTCCTCCCACGTGCTGAAAACGGCGAGCGACGTCAACCACTATCTTTTCCGGATTCTGCCCGTGCTTCGCCCCGGAGTGCTGGTCCACCTCCACGACATCTTCTATCCCTTCGAATACAAAGAGGAGTGGGTATTGCAGGAGACCAGGTCGTGGAACGAAGCGTACGCCCTGCACGCTTTCCTTCTTTACAACGACGTATTCGAGGTTCTCTATTTCAACGACCTGCTGCGCAATCGCCACCAGGAATTGCTGCGCCGCTACATGCCGGACTTCCTGCGCAACAGCGGCAGCAGCATCTGGCTGAGAAAACTGTCAACATGGTCCGTTTGATTCCCGTCACGATCTTAGGGTCGATTTGCCGGGGCGGCGGGCTTCTGGAATACCAGGCAGTACATGCCATCGCCCCATTCTTCGATATCGTTGCGCAGGATGAAGCCCGCCGTTTCCAGCTCCTGGCGGACGTCGCTTCTGAGGATGCCGTGGTTCTTGCGGTTCTCCGGCATTCCCGTGAGCTTTCGCGGCGAGCCTCCCGGTGCGAAATCGATCACCGCCAGGCGCCCACCCGGTTTCAGCGAACGAAACAAGCTGCGGTTCATCTCCCGGGGACGGGTGAAGTGGTGGAATGCTCGACGAATGAACAGGGCGTCGCAGCAGTCTTCCGCCAGGTTGGTCGAGTCGACGGCTCCCTGCACTACGGTGAAGTTTTTGGCATTCGATTTCTCAACGCGGCGCCGCATGTCGGCCACGCGATCCGGGTTGAGGTCGTTGGCGAAAACATGCCCGCTGAGGCCGACAATTTTCGCCACTTCGAGAGACATACTGCCATCACCGGCCCCGATCTCCCCTACTTGCGAACCCGGACCGATCTTCAGCAGTCCGGCCAGGCGCCGGGCTTCCTGCTCTCGCGTCTGGCCGGAACAGGACGCCACCGGCGCCAGAAAAAGCGTCACCAAGGAAACGAGAATCGCGGTGCGAGAGAGAGACAGCAGAGTTTTCATGCGATGCATTGCCCCTTCGACCAGAACTCCCACGAGTTTACATAAAAAAAGGCCCGGGTGCCTCCCCTGGCATCCGGGCCAAGTGTCTGCCTTGCGGTGTCAACGCATACGGTCAGTTGACCAATACGCGGAGTGGAGAATCAGATTCGACGTAGAAGCTCGGATCGAAGAATTCCTCAAATTCCGGCGACAGCGGTTCAAGCTGGTCGAACCATGTGGCGTCGGCCGAGTACTTGGCAAAGAACGGACGGCCAACCAAGTCCGGGTCGCGAGCCTGCAAAAACTCTAACGAGAATACCTTTTCGCCAAAAATCTCGGTCACGCCGATGATGCGGACTTTACCCGGAGTGGCGGACATAGACGGCCCGCGCACCGTGCGGCTGAGGCCCGGAACCTGGCGGTACGCGTCGCGAAAGATCCGCCACGCGCGTTCCAGGGGAATCTCGAAATACTGTCTGGCCCCGGTGTCCCGCTCGACGAACATGTAGTAGGGGATGGCTCCAAGCTGCGTGCCGGTGCGCCAAAGATCGGCCCACGCTTTCACGTCGTCGTTGATATGGCGGACGATGGGAGACTGCATGCGGATATTGGCGCCCGTTGCGCGAATCCGCTTCAGTGCCTGGCGCGCCACCACCGTCGCAAGCTGCGCCGGGTGGCTGAAATGCGCCATCAGCGCCAGTTGTTTTCCTCTCGCCACCACTTTCTCGAATAACTTCAGCGTCTCGTCCGCGTCCGGGTCGGTGGTGTACTTGTGGGGCCAATAGGCCAAGCTCTTGGTCCCGATCCGGATGTTGCGGATATGGGCGAGCTCGGGCGCCAGCAAAGGCTCCAGTATCTTTGCCAGCACCGAAGCCTTCATCACCATCGGGTCGCCGCCCGTCAGCAGAACGTCGGTGACCTCTTTGTGGCGTTTCAAATACTCCACCAGGTCCTGCACCTGCCGCGACGCCATTTTCAGCTCTTCCATCCCGACGAACTGCGCCCACCGGAAGCAGTAGGAACAATACGCATGGCAGGTCTGCGACTGGATCGGGAAGTACAGCACGGTTTCCCGGTACTTGTGTTGCAGGCCCGGCAGCGGCCGCCCGTCCAGATAAGCCCCGTTGTGGGTCAGTTGGCCGGCGGGATGGGGATTCAGAGCGAAACGGATATCGTCGGCGGCGGCGCGGATCTCGGCCCGCGGGGCGTCTGAAAGCACCAGCCCGGCCATTCGCCGATAATCGTCCTCCGCGAGCATCCCACGCTGTGGAAACGTCAGTTGATAGATTGGATCTTCGGGAACACGGTCCCAGTCGATGAGTTCATTTACCACATAGTTATTGGTCCGGAATGGAAGGACGGCCGAGACTACCCGGATGGCCTCCTTCAGTCCAGGGCGGAGCTTTTTCCACAGCGGGAAACTGGCAACATTCCTGCTGTTCACCACTGTGAATTTCGGGGCTTCCGCCACTGACGCCGCAAGGTTCATTCGTCTATTTTTTCCTTTCCGCCCCATGTGCCCCTGAGGGTGGGGATGGAGCATCCCCTCTGGCTTGTTTTCTATGGAGGCACGTAAGGCCTGCTAAAACTTGCACTTACAGTGTATCGACGTACCGGATGATGAGGTATCACGCCAACACTGTAGATTTCCCGAAAAGCACGGGGATGGATGGGCACAGCGAATCGTAATAGTTAATAGGAATTAGTAAAATGTGATCTCGACGGGCGCTCCGACACCCACACCCAGTCGCCCGGCAGCCGACCCCTGGCTGACCGCAACTTCCAGGTGGCCGGAACTGCCAAAGTAGCTGATCAACTCTCCGGGGCTGGCTTCGCCAAAGGTTGCCACCAGCACGCTGGTCTTCTCCAACCCGACGGCAAGATCGAAGCCGGCGCGGGTAAGGTGAGGGAATTCGTCAATGTGGAAGTTGGTGATCAGGTTGCCGAAACGGTCGATGTGCACCACGCTGCCAATCCACGCACGCTTGGCGTAGCGCATCGGCTTCTGGAAGTCGATCCGCACCAGGTCGTCGATGCGCCGCCCTACACGCGCAGGCTGAACGCCAGCCGCCAGGTGCCCGGCGACCGAAGCAAAAATATCACGCCCGTGAAAGGTTTTGCTGACCGGCTGAAGGAAAAGTTTCGCGTTGGTCAGCTCGCGTCCCTTGGCCTTCGGGTCGCGGGCGGTGACGGAGGCGAACACACCGTTGTCGGGACCGATGAAATATTGCCCGGCGGCTTCCACCAGCACCGGCCGCCGTGCCGTTCCCACACCCGGGTCGATGACGGCTACGTGGATGGTCTTCGGGGGGAAGGTGCGGCTGGCCTGGTCAAGCAGAAACGCCGCCTGGCGCACGGCGAAGGGCGCGACGTCGTGAGTGATGTCGACGATCGAGGCGGCCGGACAGCGGGATAAGATGACGCCTTTCATCGCCCCGGAATAGTGATCGGAGGTGCCGAAGTCGGTGGTAAGCGTGATGATGGGAGGAACTTTGAGAACTGGCATGCCTGTTAAAATCTTATATAAAGATTCCGGCCGCGGCTGATGACTTCCCGATTCTATTTCGACCATAACGCCACCACGCCCGTCTCGAGCGAGGTGCTGGAGGCCTATCTGCCGGTGCTCACGGAAGCGTACGGTAACGCTTCCAGCATCCATCTCACGGGACAGCACGCCCGGCAGGCCCTGGACGCGGCGCGGCGGCAGGTGGCGGCCTGGTTGGGCTGTTCGGCTCGCGAAGCGGTTTTTACCAGCGGCGGGACCGAGGCGGACAACCTGGCGATCTTCGGCGCGGTCCGCTCCAGCGGAAAGCCGTCGCGGCACGTCGTCACCACCGCCTTGGAGCACCCGGCCGTATTGAATGCCTGCGGGCAGTTGGAACGGGAGCAGGTGCGGGTGACGTATGTGCAGCCCGACGGTCGCGGAGTGATCGATCCCGGCGACGTCGGTAACGCCATCTGCCCGGATACGGTTCTGGTTTCCGTCATGCACGCCAACAACGAAACCGGAGTGCTGCAACCCGTCGGAGAGATCGCGGCCATCGCGCGGGAAGCCGGCGTGCCGCTGCATGTCGACGGAGTGCAGGCGGCCGGGAAGATCGCCGTGGACGTCCGCCGGCTCGGAGCGGATTTCTACGCGATCAGCGGGCACAAGTTCCACGCCCCCAAGGGAATCGGCGTGTTGTACGTGCGGGAAGGAAGCCGCCTGGAGCCCATTCTTGCCGGCGGCCGTCACGAGCACGGGCTGCGGCCAGGGACGGAGAACGTACCCGGCGCCGTAGCAATGGGCGCTGCCGCGCATTGGATGGGTGCGAACCTGGAAGAGGAAGGCGCCAGGCTGGCGCAATTGCGCAATCGCCTGGAGCATGGCATTCTCGCCGCGGTGCCGCACGCCTCGGTGAACGGAGCTGGAGCGCCGCGGGTGCCCAACACCACCAACCTCCGGTTCGATGGCCTGGACGGCGAAGCGCTGGTGATTGCGCTCGACTTGCAGGGCTTCGCGGTTTCAACCGGCTCCGCCTGCTCGAGCGGCGCGGTGGAGCCATCGCACGTGCTGTTGGCGATGGGCCTTTCGCGTGACCAGGCCCGCTCGTCGCTGCGCTTCTCGCTGGGCCGCGCCAACGACGAACCCCAGGTGGACGCGCTGATAGCCGCCGTCGAATCGTCCGTGGCGCGACTTCGGAAACTGTCGCCGGTTTACCATCCGGCCGCCAGCCAAGCCCATGACTGAACCAGCGACCATCGCCGTTGCCATGTCGGGAGGCGTGGACAGCTCCACCGTCGCGGGATTGTTGCATCGCGAAGGACGCCACGTGGTGGGCATGACCATGCAGCTCTGGAACCAGCGGCGCCTGCCCGAACTGCAGGGCGACCACGCGACAGGGCGCTGCTGCTCGCTCGACGACGTTTACGACGCGCGCGCTGTCGCCAACCAGCTCGGCATCCCCTATTACGTTGTGAATTTCGAACAAAGATTTGAACAAGAGGTGGTGAAGCCGTTCATCGACGCCTATCTTTCCGGCCGCACCCCCATTCCTTGTGCGCTGTGCAACAACATGGTAAAGTTCGACGACTTCCTCGAACTCGCCGACGGCATCGGCGCCGGCGAAATCGCCACCGGGCACTACGCCCGCCTCCGCCTGGATGCCGCCTCGGGACGCAGGCAATTGTTGCGCGCCGCCGACCAGGCCAAGGACCAGACGTACTTCCTGTTCGGCCTCACCCAACGCCAACTGGAGCGCACGCAGTTCCCGTTGGGCGAATTCACCAAGCCGCAGGTGCGCGCGCTAGCCCGCGAACTGGGGATTTCGATCGCCGAAAAGCCCGACAGCCAGGAAATCTGCTTCGTTCCCAACGGCGATTACGCGGCGTTCATCGATGCGTACTTCCGGGAAAAGGGTATTGAGCGGGAACGTACCGCGGGCCGGCTGGTGGATGCCTCCGGCCGCCAATTGGGCAGCCACGCCGGTGTTCATCATTACACCATCGGCCAGCGGAAGGGCTTGGGAATTGCGGCCGGCGAGCCGCTCTACGTCATCGAAACCGACCCCGCCACGCAAACCGTGACGGTGGGCCGTAACGAAGAGCTCCTCAGCCGCAGGCTCACGGCCTCGTCGGTAAACTGGGTTTCCATCGCTCCGCCCGCCACGCCGGTGCGGGCCCGGGTGCGCATTCGCAACAAGCACGCTCCGGCGCTTGCAACCATTCGAGTGGAAGCAGAACCCGATCGCGTAAGCGTGGAATTCGACGAACCGCAGCGGGCCATCACGCCCGGTCAGGCGGCGGTTTTCTACGACGGCGACCTGGTGCTGGGCGGCGGGTGGATCGACTCACCCCAGGCCGGAATCCAGGGATGAAAGTACTTCCGCGGGCTCGGGCTTCCCGCGCCGCGAGAATCGAATCACGCCCTCGGTGTCGATCAGATATACGGTGCGGCGCACGATCAGGCCGCCCGAGCGGTACCGTTTCGCCACCTTCTGACCTTCGTCCACCAGCAGCGGGAAGGGGAACTGGTTCCTCCGCTTAAACGATGCGTGGCTTTCCACACGCCCCGGATTCACTCCCAACACCACCACGTTCTTGGCTTGGGCGTCGCTCCATGCGTCGCGGAATTCGCAGAGCTGTTTGCGGCAGACCATGGTGTCGTCGGCTGGATAGAAAACCAGCACCACGTTGTGTCCGCGCAGCTTGCTCAAGGCAACGGTTTCGCCGCTCTCATCCCGCAGCGAGAAGTCGGGCGCGGCTGTACCAACCGCGAGAGGAGAGCCGAAGAACCAGTGAAGCATAGGAAATTCCGCCACTACTATCTGACATTCTCGCACTCTCCCAGGCGGCCATTTGGCACATAGTTGCGTCCATCCGGTCCCATCTTTGTGTTCCGGGTTGCCCGTCCGCTGACAGTAACACTGCCTGTCCCCAACCGTTCACGGCGCGACAGAGCGATACAATTCTTTAACAGCCGCCGCCGGTTGTGATTTCCGGCTGGCGTGGTGCAGACTGGGTAGCTGTATGAACGATCTCGCTCTCGCAGCGCTGGATGCCGCACTGGACTCCGACGTCTCCTACGCCGACGTGCGGCTGATCGAAAGCCGGTCGCGCCGTGTTTCGACCCGCAACGGCGCGCCTTCCGTCGTCGCCGAGGACGAATCTCAGGGCGTCGGCATTCGCGTCCTGGCCGGCGGATGCTGGGGCTTTGCCGCCACCGGCGACCTCAGCCGCGGCGGAATCGGGCGCGCCGCGGCGCTGGCCCGCGAGATTGCCCGCAGCGGTTCGCTGGCCAAAACACGGGACGTCGTGCTGGCGCCGGAAGAAAAGTACGAGGCCGTCTGGGTCTCGCCTTGTGCCATCGATCCGTTTTCGACCGCCGTCGACGACAACCTCGCTCTGCTGTTGAAGATCGACGGGGAGCTGCGGCGCAACCCGGCTGTCACCCTGGCGGAAGGCTCGTTCTCTTTCGAACGTGAGCGAAAGATTTTCGCTTCCACCCTCGGCAGCCTGATCGATCAGACACGAACCACCACCGGCGCCGGTTTCGCGGCCTACAGTTTTCAGGGCGACGAAATCCAGAAGCGCAGCTACCCGAATTCGTTCGGAGGCCAACACCAGTTGAAAGGCTACGAACTGGTGGGCGAGTTGCGGCTGCTCGAGAACGCCCCGCGGGTAGCCGAAGAAGCGGTCGCGCTGCACAGCGCTCCCCGGTGTCCGGAGGGCCAGGTTTCCCTGATCCTGGATGGCAGCCAGTTGGGCCTGCAGATTCACGAGTCCATCGGCCATCCCATTGAGCTGGACCGAGTGTTGGGGAGCGAGGCGAACTATGCCGGGATGAGCTTCCTCACGCTCGACCAGTTGCACCACTTGCGCTACGGCTCGGACATCGTCAACGTCGTGTGCGACGCCCGCCTCGATCATGGCCCCGGACTGGGCACCTTCGCCTTCGACGACGAAGGCGTGCCGGCGCAACCGACGTCCATCATCCGCGGGGGCCTGTTTACCGGCTACATGACATCGCGCGAATCGGCGGCCGCGGTGGGCATGGCCCGCTCTTCCGGAACCATGCGCGCCGAAAGCTGGCAGAATCTGCCGCTGATCCGCATGACCAACGTCAGCCTGCTGGCGGGCGAGCAGACGCTCGACGAGGTCTTCGACGTGGACAACGGCATTTACATGGAGACCAACCGTAGCTGGTCGATCGACGACAAGCGCTACCACTTCCAGTTCGGCTGCGAGGTCGCCTGGGAAATCCGCGGCGGCCGCCGCGTCCGGATGTTGAAGAACCCCATCTACAGCGGCATCAGCACCCAGTTCTGGAACTCGTGTGACGCCGTCTCCGGCAAGGAACACTGGACCTTGTGGGGCGTGCCGAATTGCGGCAAAGGCCAGCCCGAGCAGGTGATCGGGACCGGCCACGGCGCCAGCCCGTCGCGATTCCGCAACGTGCAGGTGGGCGCCGGCGCCGCCTGAGGGCAAGGCGGCTTCGGACCGCCGCGTTATCATGGAAGCGATGCATCGCTACCTTCTCCATAATGGTTCCGTCCTTCCCGCCTCCTCGCAGTGCCTCACTCCGGGGCAGGTCGGCTTGCTGAGCGGATGGGGCATTTTCAGCACCATCAAGATTTTCGAGGGCGTTCTGTTTGCCTTCTCCAAGCACTACTCCCGCATGCGTCGGGACGCCGAAATCTTTCGCGTTCCGTTCCCATGGACGGCCGGCGAGCTGGAGCGGCAACTCCTCGACCTGGTGGAAGCCAACCAGGCCTACGATGCCACCCTGCGGGTCGCCGTGGTTCGCAACCGGGGCGGCTACTGGGAAGGGCCGGAGATCGAGACCGATTGCGACCTGATCGCGTTCACCACCAAAACCGAGGGCTGGCCCGCCGGTGTCCGTCTGGCGGTGGCTCCTTTCGCCCGCTACGCGGCCAGCGCGTTCCGAGGGACGAAGATCCTGTCCTGGTGCGAAAACCTCACCCGCCTGGAAGATGCAAAGAAGGCCGGCTGGGACGAGGTGGTGTTGCTGAATGAACGCGGGGAAGTGAGCGAATGCACGTCCGCCAACGTCTTCGCGGTGTACGGAGACACGGTCCGCACTCCGCCACTCGACTCGGGCTGTCTGCCGGGCATCACGCGGGAGATTCTGCTCAACGAAGCGCGGGTGCCGGGGATCGACGTGGTGGAAGCCGCCCTCACTCCGGCCGCTCTGGAACAGGCCGACGAAGTCTTCATCACCTCCACCACCCGTCTGCTGCTGCCGGTGGTCGAAATCGAGGGCCTGCATATCAGGCAAGGCCAGCGCCGGAGGGAAGCGCTGCAGGCCGAGTTTGTCCGGTACGTAAATGATTACGTGGAACACGCCAAGGCGCAGCGGCCGGTCCCGACGGGTGGCTGAGCGCACCCGGACTGCGGATGCGGAAACAACTCGCCCGGTTTTTGTAATACATTATGGGATAGAAAATAGATGCCGGACGGGAATAGGAGAACGAGGCCAACGCTGGTGGCGGAGTGTTCGTTCTGCGGAAGCGACCAAATCCGCCTCGCCCGAAGTAGAGGCATCTATGAGGCCCTGCTGGAAGGGGTTGGCATATTTCCATTCCGGTGTGAAGTTTGCCACAAGAGACGCCGGTATCACATCTGGTCATTCCACGACCTGTTTTGCGCCAAATGCCCGCACTGTTACGGGCAGGAACTCGGCACCTGGGATCTGAAACATTACCGGCCGTCTCTCAAGACCAGGCTGAAGCTTGCGCTGGGCGCCCGACGGCTGCGCTGCGAGTCCTGCCGCCGCAACTTTGCATCGTGGCTGCCGCGTAAGAAACATTATCGCCGCCGCGACTCTGTCAATCCACTGCCGGGCAATCCCAACGAGCCGCTGGAAACGACGGATCAGTCGGCGGCATCCGGCAACCTGCCCGATTTTACGTCCACCCGCCAGCGCGACTGAGTGGGATTTACCCGCGTATCCGTTGTGAAAACGAGCTGCGCCTGCCGGCGCCAACCGCCAGCGCGTGTTGCTCCCGCGGTTTGACGCACGGTATGGCGTTCGAGCTCCGAGCATGAGCGAGGGGACCCTTGGGGCTGCGCCGATTCCGTGACGTGCTCACCGTCTACTCGCCGACATTTACCGTCCGGCGGCCCTGATAAAGCCTGATGTGGTAGTACGCTTCCCAGCCGTTCCAGATTACAGGTGGCGGCAAGGGGGAGAGCGGGTCGTCGATCTGCTTCAGGAAAATTGTTAGCAGGTCGTGGGTTTGGGTTACGTTCGTGAGCCAGTCGCCCCGGTACCAGTTTTTGAATTTGCCGTATTCGGCTGCGGCTTCCGCGGCGCGGATGGCGGCGACGGCGGCGAGCGCCTGTTGGGCCGCGGCGCGCGCTTTTTCTTTCTGGCCGGAGCCGGCGGCGCGGACGGCGTCGGCGACAAGGGTCAGGACGCGGTTGCCTTCACGCGATATCGCGACGGTCGCCAGGACATGCGCCCGGTAGAAGGGGCGGCGGTCCGGCGGGACCAGTTGCTCGGCGGCGATGGCGCGGTTCCACAGAGCATCCCATCGCGGCTGCGCGGCACCGCAGCGCTGGGCTTCCACTCCGGCCATTTCGTTGATTTGCTCCTGGCCGCCATCGCCTGGAAAATCCAGGATGCGCGCATTCTGCCAGAGCGGCGATTGGCCGGGAATCGAGTACAGCGGCGCCTTCATCATCGTGCCCAGCATCAGCAGGCGGGCCTGCGTGTGGTAGAACTGCTCGCCATATTCATGGACCGGCTCGCCCGGCGGATGGGCGGGCGTGGCGAAATAATCCTTATAAATAGCGCTAACCGTGCCGGCGGCTTTTTCGCCGAATTCGTACGCGGACCAGCGGCGATAGAACGCGGTGTCCTCCATTTCGGGCGTCAACCCCTTCCAGGAAAGATCCATGATGGCCCTGGCGGTCATCACCACAGGGCGGATGTCGCTGGTGTTCACCAGCATGTAATTCGTGGCGCCGGCTTTGATGTACCGGCCCAGTTCGCCATCGATGCGGGATACGGGAACCATCTCGGTTAACTGGTTGGTCCGGCCGTTCATCATCGCGACGTGATAGTAGGCGCCCTGGCCGGCGGCGACCAGGCCCTTGTCCTGCAGATAGCCCCAGCCGTCGTCGGCCCACACGACGCCGACGCCTTGCGGAATGGTCACATCACCCTGCTGCACCAGACGCGCGCCTTCCTGCCACAGGTTGGTGATGAATTGCGCATCCGGATTGCGGGCGCGGACGATCTTCATCTGGGTGGCGATCGCCTTGCTGATCAGGCGCCCCAGCGCCCGGTTGTCGTTCGCGACGCTGGGATCGGACACGGCGTAGCTGACGTCGGAAAGGCCGCGCAATCCAACCGTCCACAGCACCTCCACGCCGGGCGGATACGCGGCCACGGCGTTCTTCCAGGCGCGCTCGAGGATTTCCGGATGAGTGCTGTAGGAGTAGGGCACGTCCTTGGGCCAGCGCGCGACATTCATGCCGAGTGGAATCGCGTGGTGCTGCGTGACGATCAGGCCGCGTTTGCCGGCGAGCTGGATTTGCGGCTCGTCGGGGAAGATCCAGGTGCCGGGCGCAACCATGTTGCCCTTGAGTCGAAGGATGGTTTCGTAGATCTTGTTCCAGGCTTCGAGCGAGATGCCGGTTCCCTCCGCTTTCGGGGCCGGAGCCCAGCCGGTGAGCAGGTCTTCATCGTTGATGAAGAAGCCGCGGTACTTGATCACCGGGGCCGGGAAGGTCCTGCTCAGCGTTGATGGCACTTCGATAATGGCGCGGCGGACGGGCTGGCGGCCGGTCCAATAATACAGAGGATCGACGCCGAGATACTCCTCGGAAAACTGATAAACGGCATACATCGCGCCGCGCATATCGGCGCCGGTCAAGGCGATGACGCTGGTGGGGGCCGCGCCGTTCCAGTTCGCCCGCGAAACGGAGATGGCGAACGATTCGGGCTGGGTGACGCTGGCCGGGCGGAGCTCGCCGACGAGGCTGGATGCGCTGCCGATGACGATGGTGACCGGCGCGGCGTCCTGTTGGCGGTCGACCACGGCAGGCCTCTTGCCGAAGACTTTTTCGAAATCGGCGGCGAGGTCCCGGGCGGCTTCCAGCACCGGGCCGGGCTCGGCGGGGTCGACCAGCAGGACGGTGCGCGAGTCGATGCCGACCATGCCGGGGCGGGGGTTGGCGGGCGCATTTTGTTGAGCTGCCGCGGGACTCAAGGCGGCGATGGACAGCGTGAGGACACCCAGGAGAAAGGTCTGGGCTGCTTGATGAGAAAGGGAAGAACGATTTCGAAAGGTCCGCCGGATTGCCGCATTTTGTCGCATGGTTGCTCCTGTTAGTCCCCTCGCTGATGAACACGGAGGAATGCCGCTGTTCATCGCCCGCTTGAAAAGACTATATCCCAAGGGCCAAGAGGCCGCCAAAAGGTCGGCCTGATGTGAGCACTTGGCGCAATCAATTCAGGGTCTAACTTGTGTCGGAGGCGCGGCGCCAATAGTCTTCTATCGCTACGCAAGCAGCTTCCAGGCGCGTCTCGCGCCGCACTTCGTCGCGCAACGCAAGCGAGCGCCGACGTATCTCCGGCGAACCAAGCACGTCTTTCAACGCACGGGCGATAGATTCCGCCGACCACTCGTTGGGGCCGAGGACGTTTGCCACACCCAGTTGGCGGGCACGGCGGGCGTTGTAAAACTGATCGTTGATCATCGGCGTGATCACTTGGGGGAGGCCCGCGGCCAGCGAATGCCCGGTGGTGCCAATGCCGCCGTGGTGGACAATCGCAGAGGCGCGAGGCAGCAATGCCTCAAACGGAATATAGCCGGGGGCCATGACCGACGGCGGCAAACGTCGGCTGTCGAAACCGGATGCGTTGCCGGCCAGTACACCTCGCACGCCCAGACGCGCACAGACTTCTACTGCCTTCTCAAAGAAAGCCGAGGCCAGATAGGTGTGCGAGCCGCGAGTGAATACGACAGGCGCTTCGCCGGCCTTCAGAAAGTCGGATAGGCCGGCCGGCGGCGCGGCGCTTTCTCCATAGGCCGGCAAGGGGAATCCCGCCAGCACCAGATTCGGCGGCCAGTCGGGCTGCACGGGCCCGAAGAATTCGGGAAAGAATCCAACGTTCAGGCCCGCCGAGTGCACCCAACCATGAAAGGGGCGCCGGATCGGGTGAAGGCCGAGGCGGCGCCGCTGCCGATTGAACTCAGGCAACTGGAAATGATCCACCACCAAATCGATACCCCACCAATACAAGGACCGGGCCGCGCGGCGTGGCCAATCGCTTCCCTCGGGGATTGGCAAACCGGGTTCGTGGAAGCACGAGCGAAGGGGTGCGGGCTGCGGATACAGGCCCACTAGCGGAACGCCCAGTTTTTCGTACGCCAGGTGCGCGCCCAGCGCGTTGTGGCGGGCGGCCACCAACAAATCCGCTGTGCGCGACTCTTCCTCGATGATTTCATAGAGTCCGGGAATGGCGGCGTTCTGCAAGTCGGCGCGCAGACGCCAACTGTAAATGCCCTGGCGAATCCACCTGCCGTGGTAAGGTCGGCTGTCTCCGAATCCTGCGGTGGACCCCCTCCACGGCGGCGTAACCCATTCCCGAAACTTGACACCGGCTGCGCGGCAATCCTCCTCGTTCTTCCGAAACGTGAGGAATTGAACGTCATGCCCGCGCTCTTTCAGAGCCTTCGCCAGCGGAAGCGTCCACAGAAATTCGCCGCGTCCGACCAATTCGACGTACAGAATCCGTTTTGGCTTCAGTTTCGGCATGCCGGCTCCGCGCCAGAATGACATCGGCGGACTTGCAACGATGGTATCTCTTGCGTGGTTGGCCGCGAAACATTTGGCCAGGAGATCCGCCGAAACCGGATATTTGATGAATTCCGTAAAGATAGTGGCCGGCACTTGAAGAAGTGGACGGCCGACAGTGGGCGGTACTTGAAGAGGTGGTCCGTGCTCCATGGCCCGTGGTGCGTTGAAGGAAGAACCCCTTCTTTGCCTGAGAGCGGTGGAGGAGGGGTCCTCTCGCAAGGACGCAAAGATCGCAAAATGGGTTGGCGCCGTATTGAGCTGTTCACTCGGCGGGTGTCCGATTTTGGGTTCGTTCTTTCGACGAGACACCGGCACGAATGCCGGTGCAACCTGACACAGACACGAATGTCCGTGCCACTGGAGTGTCCGATTTTGGAGAGAGGTTTATGAGATTCTTCCTTTCGCCGTGTGGGCCAGGCTGCTGGCTCTCCTCCGAGTGTAGCGCCGCCCGGCAGGGTTTCCCTGTGTGAAGGAGTGCGAAGTCACTGATTTCCTGGAGAAACAGGACTACGGAGCGTTAACTCTTACGTTCTCCGAGTTTCAGAATTGGAGAATCCGTTTGCGCAGTTTCGGCCAGACGGGAGGCACAAACCAATTCGCCAGTTCGGCTGCCGCGCGGAGAACCGCGCCGCTGCAAGACCGGCAAGCTCCGCCTGGCCGCAATGCTAGAATCTCAAGAATGGAGGAGCTTGGGCATCATGGCAAACATTCAATGGGTCACTCCGGAGGACCAGCGCCAAACCTGGAATAACAGTTGCTGGGCAGCCGTTCTTTCCACGTTCTGTAAAGGCTCGCCCGGAAGGCCGACAGTCACCGAAAAAGATCTCGCCGACTACTACGACCGGGAAAACGATCGCACCTACACCTACGCCGACGGCACCATCAAACCCGAAGGACTCCGGAAGATCTTCTCCGAGCCGCGTTTCGGCTTGAAGATTGAGGCCTGGGATCCGGCCACATTCACCGCCAAGCCCGCTTACCTGGCCCAAAAGTTAGGAGCCGGCTGGGTGATTCTCGCCTACTACGAGCCAAAAATCGGCGGCGGGCACGTCTGTCTCGTCTACGGGATCAACGACAATACCGTGGCGTATCAAAATCCGGACGCCAGTACCGGGGGCCTATTGAGAGACGATCTCTCGTATTTCGAGCACAAGCCAGTGGGCGGGAAAATGTTAGTGGTCTGGCGGGCGTGGTGAAGCACCCATCCGCCGGCGTCAGAAGCGCACCTGCATCGGCCGGAAGCAGGGAACCCGGCGGGGACCCGAGACAGCCACGGTGGTGGCAACGGCCCGGATGGCCAACATCGGAATGGCCGTAGTTGCGAAAACGTGCGGCTGCGGACCCGAATCACCCAAAAACCCATCGGCCGGCAGGGTCCGAGCCGCCGCATGGCGCCCGACTGCAACCGCGATCCTCCATTCTGCGGAAGAATTTGTGCCTTCTCCCGCCGAACGGCCATAAACCCAAGAACATCCAGGACGGAACTCAGGAGTCCGCCTTCGCTTTTCTCCCGCCTGCTGCATGTTGGTTACGACCTTGAGAATTGGGTTCCCAGGTGGCGACTGGTATACAGCAGATCGCTTCCGGTTATGCCGATTTTTGAAGCAGATAGTTAATTCGCCATGCACCCGCCCGCCTGAGGATCGAACTTTTTAGCACATTGTGCGTCCCTTCTTCCCCTTAGGTGGATTTGGTTGTAATCTCGGGCTATGGCTTTGAACTTGACCCGCCGGCAATTCTTCGTTTCCACGGCTGGCACGCTGGCCGCCCAAACGCGTCCCACCCCGCGGCAGAATGTTCTCTTTATCGCCTCCGACGACCTGAGCAATCGTTTCAGCGCTTATGGGCAATCGCTCGTACCCACGCCTCATCTGGATTCCATCGCCCAACGTGGTGTGCGCTTCGATCGTTCGTACTGCCAGTTCCCGCTGTGCAGCCCGTCTCGAACATCGATCATGACGGGCCTGTCTCCGGACGCAACCGGTGTCTACGACCTCCAGAAGCACTTCCGCGAAAGTGTTCCCGATGTGGTTACGTTGGGGCAGGCATTTCAGAGGAACGGCTATTTCGTCGCCCGGGTCGGGAAGATTTACCATTACGGCAATCCAGGGCAGATTGGCACCAACGGGCTGGACGATGCGCCTACGTGGAACCAGCGTGTAAATCCAATAGGCGTGGATAAAACGAAAGAAGAACCCCTGCTGACGAACTACACGCCGAAGCGCGGCCTTGGCAGCGCCGTGGCTTTTTACGCCTCTCCGGCGAAAGACGAGGAGCATACCGACGGCATTGTGGCGTCGGAGACGATTCGCCTGATGGAGGAGAACCGGAGCAGAGCCTGGTTTCTTGGCGCCGGCTTCTACAAGCCCCACTGCCCCTGGATCTCGCCGTCGAAATACTTCGACATGGTGCCGCTCGAGAAGGTCAAACTGGTGCCCTTTGAGGAGTGGGAGATGAAGATCGCTCCGCACTGGGCTTACTTTACGGTGCCGGCGAACTGGGGCATGTCGGAAAGGCAGCGTCTGGAAGCGATGCGAGCTTACTACGCGGCCATCCTGTTCCTGGACGCGCAGGTAGGGAAGCTGCTGAGTGCGTTACGGCGCCTGGGGCTGGAGCAGAACACAACGGTTATGTTCTGGGGAGACCATGGATACGGTTTGGGCGAACACGGCCAGTGGATGAAACAAACTGTGTTTGAATATGCGGCAAGGTCTCCCTTGATGATTTGTGGCGCCGGTGTTCGGAGCCGGGGGCAAGTATGCCGGCGAACCGTGGAGTTCCTGGATATGTACCCAACCCTGGTGGACCTGTGCGGGTTCGAGGATATTCCGAAGGGCCTGCACGGCAGGAGCTTGCGACCGTTGCTCGACAATCCGCGGGCGGAGTGGGACCGGCCGTCCATAACCCAGGTGCGCCGGATGAGCGGAGAGAGAGAAGTCCGCGGGTACTCCTTGCGGAATGAGCGCTACCGCTACACGATGTGGGACGAGACGCGCGAAGGCGAAGAACTGTACGACTACGCCGAGGATCCGCGAGAACTGAAGAACCTGGTGCACTTGGCTGACGCCGCCGCCTTGAGGCAGGGGTTGCGTGGCCGACTGCGGTCGATCATTGCCGCCAGACGGTCTTGACGCGGGCGAAGAAAGGGCGACCGGGACAACCTGCGGCGACGGTTTGGTGAATTTGATGAAAGGGGCAGACAGCTCGTTTACCGTGGCCGATTCTGAGACCTTTACCGATCAAGAATCGGTATCCAAGCCCCAATTCCAAACGGCACTCTGCCTGTAACTCATTCCGGCAGTAGAATCGCTTGCCCGATGAGAACCAATTCCACCGGCCCGCCCCCTGGTCGAAATCCAATCCGCACCGCAAGCCGCGATCTGAGCCGCCACACCGTTCTCAACATTTGTTCACAAACGCGAGATGTATGTAGTCAAGCTTCGCTGATTCTGTCACGCACCGCGGCGCCAACCGCCAGCGAGTGGTCTTCACCCGGCTTGGGGCCGGAACCCTGAACGCAAGTGAGGGGACGCTTGGGGCCGCGCCGACTCGGTGCTGCGTGCGACTCACATCCCTACCGCGACGGGTTTCCCGGGTCGCAATGGACAGGCTTTTCAGAATGCCGTGTCGCCAAATCCGGAGACCCCATCGCGAACGTGCAGACGATCTCCCGTTGAGAGCAAAACTTCCGTGCGCCATCCCAGTCGTACCGGATGGCTCTGGAGGAACTCGCCGGGAAACACGACCACCCTGACTTGGGGGTGATCTTCCGGGCTGCGCGGGAAGTGGCGCTGGCTCTGATCTTGAACCTCGGGCGGCCGCCGGCGGAGCGATTAAATGGCCGGCCAAGGCCGGATCGCGCGGTATACTGAAGCCAGAATACCTGCTGAACAGCGGAGTCAACATGAGTGACCTGGACCGACTTCACGAGATTATCGACACTCTGCCACCGCAGCGGGTCCACGCTCTTTTGACCCTACTGGAACCTGCGCAATACATCAGTGATGAGGAATTCGCCCGCCTGCTCGCTGAGGCTCCCGAGGAAGAAGCCGACCAAGAGACGGTTGCACGTATTCTCGCCGCCGAGGCCGAACAAGGAGAGATGGTCACTCACGGCGAACTGAAGCGGCGGCTGGGTCTGTGAAGCGGCTCCTAGTCTACAGGCATGCCGCTCAGCGCGAACTCAATCGCATCGACCGTTCTGATGCCGCACGGATTATCCATGCCTTGGAGGTGCTTGCCGCCACCCCTCACGCGACATCAAAGCGCTGAACGGTGCGCTCAAAGGCCGATTCCGCTTGCGCGTCGGCAAGTGGCGCGTCTTTTTCAGTCTCGACCAGCCCGGCAGTATCATCGTAAGCGACATCGACAATCGCGGTCAGGCTTACTGATTTTTGCCGATCCGACAATCGCCCTTCCTTTGTGCGGGCCGGAACGCCCGCTCTCCATATGAACAAGCTCGATGTGCCGGACTTCGGCCGCCTCGCCGCCTTGGCTTGCAGTGTTATCGGCTGCGCGGCAACAACAGAGCGAATCGGAAGCAGCCGATTGTGGTGCGGTGGAACCGTCGACGGGAAACGCTTGGATCATGGCGGCCGAACCGGCAATCCGAAACTTCCCGCAACGCGGGATACGTATTGCCAGCCCTGGGTTGCGGCGTCCGTCGCCACCCAGGGTGGGACCCGTAGCAGCAAATACCCATCGGCCCGCAAGGCCGAGCCGGGGCATGGCGCCCGCCTGCAACCGCGATCGCCCATTCGCCGGAAGAATTTGTACATACTCCAGCCGAACGGCGACAAACACAAAAACATCGTGTGCTGAACACCGGAGTCCGCTTTCGCTTATCGCGCACAATAAATGTGAAATCCGGCGAGCCTGTCGGAGAGAAATCCGCCGCCGATTTCTTGGCGGGGTGTCGGCTGCGCGGCAGTTCCTCTAGCTTTGGGCACACGACATGTACTCGGGCGCCCGATGGGCGTTATCTTCGTGCTTTAGGCTGATAGTGGGCGGATTTCCTCGTGCTCAGGCGGCCTGAGCCGCCCAGCCGTAGCGGAACAGTTTCAGCAGATTGTGGGTGAGGCAGATCAACTGCCATTCGGCTTTGACTTTCTGCAGACCGCGGAGTGCGAAGCGATGGATGCCTCGAACGCTCTTGATCTGGCTGAATACAGGTTCGACGATCGCCTGCCTCTGTGCATACCGTTCTCGTGCTTCGGGGGTGCTCAGTTTCTCCCGCATGCGTTTCACGGTTGGACTGACGTTGGGCGAATCCGGGTTCGTCCCGGCGCGGGTGTCGGCTGGCGGGATTAGCAGTTCGGTGCCTTCCAGCTCCGGGTTCTCGATGCTCGCAGCATCCCAGTAGCCAGTGTCAGCGGTGATGACTGGTGGTAACTCGCCCAGCGTCGCTCGCAGGTGCTCGCACATCGGAACTATGCATACCGTCATAAGTAATTGCGCATCATGACGCGTTGTGTTCTGATAGTGGCATGAGGCCACTGAGCATTGCGGATGCTGACGCGATCATCTTGGGACTCCAGGATGAAATCAGACGCTCGGAAGAATCTCGCTATGATCATCGATTGCATGGCGTACTGCTTGTCGCGCATGGGCTGACGTGCCCGCAGGTCGGCGGTTTACTGGGGGACGCACCGCGGTCGGTGGAGTACTGGGTGCGCCGGTTCGAAGAAGAAGGTTTGGCTGGCCTGCGGGAGGGCGAACGGCCCGGGCGTCCGCCACGGCTGAATGAGAACCAGTTGCAGGAAGTGGACCAGGTACTGCGAGGAATGCCGCGGGATGTGGGTCTTGGCGGCAACCTTTGGGACGGCAAGACGCTGGCCGCCTGGATTGAGCAGCAGTACAGGATCCGCCTCGGCGTACGCCAGTGTCAACGAATCTTTCGGCAACTGGGATTCCGGCGACGGAAACCGCGGCCAGCGATAGCCCGGGCAGATCCGGAACAGCAGCAGGCACATAAAAAAAACTCGAAGCCCTGATGCTCGATGCCCAGGTCGATCTGTGGGCGACCGACGAAGTCCACTTCCAACAATACGGATCTCGCTGCCAGATGTGGGTGCCGCCGGAAATCAAGGATCCGGTTCTGCTGCACCATCCCACGCGGAAAAGCGTGGGCTATTTCGGCGCCGTGCGTTTGCGAGACGGGAAGTTCTGCTTCCGCCGCGAGACGGACAAGTTCAACGCCGTGACCTTCTTCGAGTTCCTGAAGGAGCTCCGCCGGGCCAGCTCCACGAAAGGCCGCCGCGTGGTGGTGATCACGGACAATGCGAAATACCACCACGCCCGATTGCACCGAGAGTGGAGAGAGAAACACGCGGGCGTCTTCACCCTGGACTACCTGCCGCCCTACAGTCCAGACTTGAATCCCATCGAACGGGTGTGGAAGTTCACTCGACGTCGCTGTTTGCACAATCGGCATTTCAAGTCACTGGAGGAGGTTATCTCGGCGGTGGAAACAGAATTCACGACTTGGGCGAGGCGAAGCGACAATCTGAGGCGACTATGCGCAATAATTTAAGACGTCATGTATAACTGGCTGCGGTCGACTACCTCTTGAGTCACATCGGCGGCCACGATGACTTGGGCGTGCCCATCCACAGCGGCCTGCGCGTTATAGGCTTGGATGAAAGTCTTGGTGCCGTTATCGTGCATCACTCGCGAGTCGGGGTCGGTGAAGTTGTACTGGCGGCTGGGCTGTTGCGCATTGCGCTTGGCGCGCCGCAACCGGCTCTTGCGCTTCTGCCGTTCCGTCTCGCTGGCTGGCGCCACGGGCGCATCTTTGCGAGGGCGGCCGGGGTGACCGGCGTTCGGATGATCGCGCTGGGCTTGGGCCAGTTGTTCGGCGGCCTCCTGTTCCAGAACGCGTTTGGCCTCGCGAATCTTCTGCAGCCGGGATTCGGCATGGGCCAGTTCCGGAGGTAACTCATCGCCGGACCGACCCTTGCCAAAGCGCTCGTCTTCTGCGCGATCGGTCTGCTGGGCTTGTTCCAGCAAGCGCTCCACGCTCGCCTGCCATTCCTTTTCCTGTTCCGAGAGCCGGAGATACGGGTGCGAGCGATGGCGGCTGGCGTTGGCGTGCATCTTGGTTCCATCCAACGCCACGTTGCCCAACTTGACCAACCCGGCGCGCTGGCACAAGCGCAACGCGTCGAGGAACAGTGCTGCCAACCGCTCCAAATGCTGCTGGCGGAAGGCGGCGATGGTGTCATGATCGGGGTGCTGATCGGCGGAGAGAAAGCGAATCGCCACATCTTCGTAGGTGGCCTTCTCGATGCGGCGGGAACTCGTCAGCCCAATGCAGTAGGCGTAGAGCAGCACGCGAGTGAGCATCAGAGGATGGTAGGCGGCCAGCCCGCGACCGTCCTGGCGAGCGTAGTCAGCGTAGATAGCGCTGAGGTCTAATTCCTGAACCACCTCAGCGATGAACCGCGCCAGGTGATGTGGCGGGAGCCAGTCCTGCAAAGATGGCGGCAGGAGGAACGGTTGATCGAGCGAGCAAGTCCGGAAGCGCTTGTTCATTAAGACCAATTATGAGGCAATGACTTCGTGTAGACAAGTACTTTGTGGTTACAATCAGCAGCAATCTATCTCCGACAGGCTCCGGCGCTGTCCCGGTTTCCGGGGTGGAAGCGATGGGTTTCCACCATCCCCGAGGGGGACACTAAGCCGCCGAGCGAGGTCAGGACGCCGACGCCAACATGGTACGACGGCTCTCGCTGGTCGGCCGCATGGCGGGGACTGCCTTGCTTTTCAAGTGCAACCAGGCAAGACTGGTGATCCGCACCACTTCTTCTGGTTCGAATGGTTTACTCAAGACATCGTAGCCGCCGAGGTTTAGCACCTCCCCCCACAGCAGGTCGTCGGCGTGAGGGGAAGTGACGATGATCGGTGGCTGTGACCTCATGGCTGAGGTTTCCCGAAGAATGTCCTTCCAACCCCCATCTGGCAGGGATGCTTCACAGATAACGATGTTCTGCCGCTTGCTTCGCAACGCGTCCAAGGCGGCCTGGCAGCTCGTTACAAAATGAACTTCCCAGTTGGAGTGTCGGAAGATCTCCCCCAGACAATGCTGGTGCCCGTCGGACGGCTGTACGGCGAGCACACTCACGCACCGAATCGGATCCGGGATTTCAATTGGCTTAGCGAAGGGTTGATTCATGAGACGCCTCATCTATTTCAGCATTTGTGAACTCACATGTCGCGAGAAGTTTACCCGTCTACAGCGGAGATAAACCCTTCAGCCTGAGACGGAACAAATCCGTACACCGAGTTAGATTCGCGCTTTAATCCAGCACGCATCGGGAGGATGCGAATAGTACTAGAAGCCTACTGCGGAAGTGCGTTCGGAGGCCAAATCGCCCTTTTCAATCCCTTCGATCCAGCCCCTCACAGGAATAATACGCCACAGCTTCTGTTGCAATGGCAGGCCACTCTGCTAAGCCAGCGTACTGCCTTCCGAACGCGCAGTCAACACCGCAAATGCGGGTATTGGCTGGAGGAATATCCGCCCGGTCGCTGGAAAGGCGCTTTCTTAAGTCTGGTGGAGCCACAACTGTGCAGATGAAAGCCGAATAGAATCCGTTGGTTGCCGGAATCGAGCAACTCGGGACGGGAGTCAGGCGCCTCATGTACCCGTAGCAGCCTGTGAAATCTGCTGCGCGACCGGGCGACCGGGAAGGCCTGCTGCGACGGTTTGGTGAATCTGATGAAAGTGGCAATTGCCACCTTCTCAAGTTTTGGATTATTTGGTTCTATTGAAACCGTTTGCGTAGATTGCCCCTCGGCAAAGCTGGGATGAGAAGGGTGGCTCCAGCCGGGGCAGATTGGGCGTAGAATGATCTCACCCAGTTGGCAAAAGAGGAAATCCTGGTCGACTAACGGAAGGTACACCATGCAAAGACGTTCATTTCTGGCGGCGGCCGCGGCGTTGGGTGGCATGCCGGTGATTTCACCGGGCGTTCAGGGCGCGACCAAATCGGCCAACCTGAAGATTACCGGTGTCGAGATCTGGCGGTTAACCGGAAATCCGGATCAGATGAAGGCGTACCAGGCCAGCTTTGGCCATGGGACCACGAGAAATCTGAGAACCTTACCGGCCAGCCAACTGTATCTGAAAATACTCACCAACGAAGGCGTCGAAGGTTTCTATGGGACGTTCGATCAGACCGCGGCCGATGCCGTCATGAGAATCGCCCCGAGCCTGATCGGCCAGGACCCGCTCGCCATCAATACCATCTGGGAAAGGATGCACGGCGGCGCTCATCGGTATAGCGGAACCTACATGTTCGGCGTGAGCACGATAGACAACTGCCTGTGGGACCTGAAGGGAAAGTTTCTCGATATTCCGGTTTACAAGCTGCTGGGCGGCTCGCGGAAAACCATCGATGTCTATGCAAGCTGCATCGGACAGTCCCTGGAGCCCGACCGTGTCCGGGAAAGCGCCGCCCAACTGAAGAAGGAGGGATACAAGTCACAGAAATGGTTCCCCACGCGCGGTCCATCGGACGGACAAATCGGATACGAAGAGAACCTGGCGCTGATCCGGAACCTCCGCGAAACCGTCGGGCCGGATTACGACATCATGATCGACGCGCTGATCAGATGGGACCTCGCCTATGCGATGAAATGGTGTAAAGACGCGGAACCATACCGGCCGCGCTGGCTGGAGGAACCGGTTCCGACAGCCGGCCAGGCGGAGAGTCTGGCCCGCCTGCGACAGATGACTTTCATTCCGATCGCAACCGGCGAGCATTCTTACGGCCGCTGGGATGCCCAAAATCTCATCGAGCACAATGCGGTGGATGTCATTCAGATCGACCCGGAATGGGGCGGCGGCATCAGCGAGCTGGTGAAAATCTGCGCGCTCGCTTCCGTGCACGGCCTGATTGTGTGTCCCCACAACCAGAGATCGACCGCCCTGGCTCACCTGGTAGCGAGCCAGCCGCCGGCGGTGTGCCCGATTATGGAATACCAGATCGACATACAGCCGAATCTCTACTATTTCGACAAAAACCAGCTCATTCCAAAAGACAGCCAGATTACCCTTCAGGATCTGCCCGGCCTAGGTATCGAGCTGGATGAATCCAGGATTGTAGGCAGGAAAAAGATATTTCCCGAGGCGTGAATCTACCTGCGTGGACTGGAAAGGAAGCCAAATTCCGGAACAGGAACACGAGGAATTCTTTCCGGAAGCTTCTGAACCACAAGATTTCAGTTCGCCATGCGGGTTGCCGACGCCAAACCGTGCGGCCGTTACGCTGCCGTAACCACGATCCGGGCGCCGCGGCGGGAATTCGGCTTCGTCCGGATTACAATTTCCACGTCTTGATCGAGGGCGTTGAGAAAATGCATGAGTCGCTCAACCGAGAATCCCTCCAGCCGGTAGTTCGCGAGAGCCGAGATCTTCGGCTGGTTGATGCCCAGCAGCCGCGCGGCCCTGGTCTGGGGCAGCCGCCGCCGTTCGAGAATTGAGTTAATGGCGGACGCCATGCGGACCTTGGTCTGCCGTTCTCTGGCGTCGGCGAAGCCGAGGTCGGCAAAGACGTTGCCGGAACTCGGGGTCACCGCGCGTTTCCCTTCACTTTTCTGCCTAGCCATGTCGTTCCTCGTAATGCTGCTGTGCCATCTTTAGCCGCCGGGCAACCAGTTCGACATCCGGCCCACTGGTCCTTGTCCCGAAGCTAAGTGGCACGGGCGTTCGGGCCTGTGTCAAGTGTCACGGACATCCAAGTCCGTGTTTACCGCAGAAATCTCCCGCACCTTGTGTCCGTACGGCCTGCCGCCAGTGCGGATGAAGGTAAGAACCCAATTAGGAAGACAAGACACCGAAACCCATGCCGGTGGCACGCCTGTCCGTCGCGCCGATGGGATCAGCACTTCCGAGACGAGCCCTCGAATCGTGCTCCGGCACGGCTATTGCTCGGACCGTACTTCGTTCAATAGATCGGGGTGCCGGTCGAGCACCATGAGGAGCTTCACCAGCGCGAGCGGCGGCTTGGTCTTGCCGTTTTCGTAGCGGGAAAAGGCATTGGGGCCGCCGCCGAAGATGGCGGCCGCCTGCCGCTGGTCGAGTGCCAGCTTCTTGCGCACGCGCGCAATGAAACCCGGATCGACAAGGGAGGCGTTCACCTGCTTATTGAACTCCAGCATCGCCGCACTGACTCGTGAGGACTCCCCCGCGGCGAGCACGCTCTCTCCGCAGGCCGGGCAGAAATCGCCGCGCACGGCCGGAATCGTGGTCGTCTCGCCTTTGTAGGTGTAAGGGATGTCGCGCTTGTCGCGTACCAGTTTCGCACCCCCGCAGGATGGGCATTTCATCGCACTGTTCCTTCCTTCATAACTCCTTAAACGACACGATCAATACGTCGTCGATGACCGTGAGCTTTAGATACACCTCGCCCGCCGGCGTCTTCGGCCGATAGACGTCCTGCCAGATGCGGTGATCGGCGTGCGTGGTCATGCTCTTGTAGAAGTCGCGCGCCGTAAGCGCCGCGACAACGCCGATGATTTCCTCGAAACGGAAGCCCAATGCCGCGGCACCGGCCAGCGCCGAAACGGTGGCGCGGACTTTGCCCGCCGCGATCAGGGCTTTGACGACCGCCAGCTTACAGTGCGGCGTCCGTTTCTCCATAAATCCAAATTAACCTAGTTGGTTAAATTTGGCAAGTTGGTAAATGCAGGGCGGAACTGCGGCTCGCGATGGACCTTTCCGGTCGTCCGGACGGCCGGCGGCCGTACGGTGTGCAGGCTCCAGGGGCGACGTACTGCCCGGACTTCCAAAGCAATCGGCACGGACTGACTTGGCGATAGGTCCCCTCATTCATCTCGCTCCAGATCCCAGTGCCCCTCAGCCCGCTACCATCCGATCGTTCCGGGACTCTCCTGTGGGTCCGTTCGAAACAACCGATCCGCTTTTTGACACAGACGGGCCGGATCTTCCCGGTGGGGCCGCGAGGGTAAAGGAGTCTGCACCAGGGCAACCGAGTCAGAGCGTTGGGCAGGCCGCCTCTTTTCCAGTCGGCGCTCGAGGGGGCACCGCGGCCGCGTAGGGGGTTCGACGGATGCGATTGGCACAGTTATTTCGGCACTGGCCCTAAGTGATTGCAGCAACGCCGCTTATCCGCAGAACCCCAGGGCGCGCCGGGTTCCGCCTTCACGGGTTCCATTTTTTGAGGGGTGCTTCAGGGCAGGTCTGTCTTCTGGAGTCTTCCGGGCAGGTCCCGTTGAGCGGCGAGTACGGCTTCTTCTTCCAACTCGCGCAACTCACGTTCGATGATGATTCGTTCGATGCTGGAACCCAGAGAGGGGGAATGAGACTTCTCCCGGCGGCGGTCAATCAGAGCCAACAGGGCCGCGCCGGAGGCCAATCGGTCATAGGTACTACAAGTCATCATCGTCCCCCTTCCGATGGTGAAATTGGCGGCACGTTTCGGGTTGGAACCGAAGAGCGGGGAAAACCCTGCTCGACCTGGCGGAGTCAGCGTGCCGGAACGGTGGATTTCCTAGCAAGTTCGTTGCCAGGAACTTATGAATCATATCTGTGAAGAAGTTGCGGGGAGCGGGGGCACCCATTGCGGCGAAATTGTACTTCACGATTCGGATTAAGTCCCTTTCCCTTTCCATACGCGACCGCTAATGGGTATAATCGGCCGACCCACGGTCCGGCATGCCTCTCCGAACTCTCGGCGCTGATCGAACAGCTCTCAGAAGACGATGCGTTTCTTTCAACCGTCCACCGACTCCACGGGCCCTCGCCGGCTTGCAGTGTTTTCCGCTGCGCGGCAATATGGAAAGGAACCTGCAGCGCCCGATTGAGGCGCAGCGGAATTTTCAGGGGGGAAGGCTTGGATTATGGCGGCTGAACCGGCAATTCTGACAACGACGGTGGGTTCTTATCCGGTGCCCGAATGGCTGGTGGCGCTGCCCAGCGAACAGGCGCGCCTGGACGCCACCCGTGTGGTGGTCGGCATCCAGCGCGCCGCCGGCATCGACCTGCCGACCGACGGCGAACTGTATCGCTTCGATGTGAATCACCCGGAAACCAATGGAATGATCGAATATTTCCTGAGGCCCCTGGCGGGAATTCGCACCGACGTGGGGCGCAGCGACCACGAGGCGTTCGCGCGCAAGCATACGATGCAGTTCCGCCGCAAGGCCGCGGGGGTGGTGGAAGCGCCGCTCGGGGAAGGATCGCTGAACCTGCTGGCGGATTGCGAGCTGGCGGCCAGTGTGGCGGGCGGGCCGTTCAAATTCACGGTGACCAGCCCGTACATGCTGGCGCGCACGCTGCTCGACCGGCATTACCGGTCGTTCGAAGAACTGCTGATGGCGTTGGCCGAGGTAATGGCACTGCAGGTGGCCGGGTTGCCGTGCGACTGCCTGCAGGTGGACGAGGCCAATATCCCGGGCAACCCGGCGGACGGGCCCATCGCGGCCGCGGCCATTAACCGTGTACTGGACGGCTTCTCGGGGCGCCGCGCGGTGCATCTGTGCTTTGGAAACTATGGCGGCCAGACGGTGCAGAAAGGTGAGTGGCGGGCGCTTACCGGTTTCCTGAACCTGCTGCACGTGGACCACCTGGTGATGGAAATGGCACACCGGCCGGCGGCAGATCTGGAAGGCCTCAAAGATGTGGACCCGCGGATCAAGCTGGGAATCGGCGTGGTGGACGTCAAGGTGAACCACGTGGAGACGCCGGAAGAGATCGCGCGCCGCCTGGAGCGGGCCGCGAGCGCGTTGGGCGCGGAACGCATCGCCTGGATTCATCCGGATTGCGGCCTCTGGATGCTGAAGCGGTCGGTGGCCGACCGCAAGATTGCCGCGTTGGCCAAGGGCCGCGATCTGTATCTGGGGTGCGCATGATTCGCTACCGTGACAAAGCCACTGGGGCGCCGGTGGTGCAGGTGACGGAAGGGCCGGCGATCAATCATCCCACTTACTTCCTGCAAAGCTCCTTCTTCCCGGGCGGCCGCCGGATGTTCTTCACCTCTTACCGGACCGGCGCGGCGCAGGTGTTCGAGGCGTCGCTGGAGTCGGGCGAAGCGCGGCCGTTGACCAGCGGCGCGCCGGTGCATCCGTTCAGCGCGGCGCTGCATCCGGCCGGCAAGGAACTGGTGGTGACACGCGGCGGCGGGCTGTGGGCGGTAAAAGTCGAGCCCGGCGACGGCGAGCGCCGCATCACCGAGCTGGAGGGGGCACAATTGGGCGAGTGCTCCATCAGCCGCGACGGCGAGTGGCTGACGGCGGCTTATAAACGGGGCCAGGAGTGCGGACTGGCGGTGGGGCGCAGCGACGGCGCCGGGTGGCGGACAATTCCCTTCCCGCGGACGGTCATCCATCCGCAGTTCCATCCGCTGGAGCCGGAGTGGATCGAGTTTTCCGGCGATCCGGCGCCGCGTATGCATCGCGTGCGGCGGGATGGATCGGGCCTGGAATGCCTGTACGAGCACGGAAACGACGAGTTCCTGGTCCACGAGACATTTCTGGGGATGACGGGGGACCTGGTGTTCACGGTGTGGCCGCGGCTGCTCTGCCGCATGGATTGGACCACGCGGCAAATTCGCACGATTGCGGAATACAACGCCTGGCACATCGCGCCCGACCGGCGCGGCGATCGGGTGCTGTGCGACACCAATCATCCCGACGAAGGGCTGCAGATTATCGATGCGGCCACCGGCGCGCGGCGGCAGGTCTGCCTGACCGAATCGAGCAATCAGGGCTCGCAGTGGCAGACGTCCCGATACGCGCTGGCGGAGGATTTCGCCCGGGCGCGGCAAGGGACGGCGTCGCTGAGTTGGATGGAGGCGGCGGTGGATACGGTTTACGGGCCGCAATGGACCCATCCGCACCCTTCCTGGTCGCTGGAGGAAACCCAGATTGCGTTCGCCAGCGACCGCACCGGCGTCGCGCAGGTTTACGTGGTGCAAGCGCCTGCGCAGGTGTAGTTCGCGGTCCCGTCGTTCGATGATCGCTGCGCGGACTCTGGTTCGCTCCCCCGGCTCACTCGTACTTCAGTGCATCCAGCGGGTCGAGACGCGCCGCGCGCACGGCCGGGACGAGGGCGGCGATTCCCGCAACCGCCGCGAGCAGCAGGGCGGACGCAACGAACGCCGACGCATCAAACGGAGAAACCCCCTTTACCTGCGAGGCCGCCAGCCGCATCAATCCGGCGCCGGCGGCGCCTCCCGCCATGAGCCCGGCGAGCGCCCACAACATCGCGCGTCCCAGAATCTGACGCACCACGGTTTGGGGACGGGCTCCCACGGCAATCCGGATCCCGATCTCCCGCTTCCGCGCGGACACCGAGCAGGCCATCACGCTGTACAAACCGATGGAGGCGAGTACGGCGGCCAGCACGCCGAAGGAAGCCAGCAGTCCCGCCGCCAGGCGCTGCGGAGCCAGGGAATGGTTTACCAACTCCCCGCCGGTACGGATATCATAAAGCGGCACGCGCGGGGCCACGGTGTCCCACTCCCGCCGGATAGCGGCGACCAGGCTCTCGGGCTTCTCCAGGGTCCGCACGATCAGGGTGCTCACCGGATGCTGCCACTGCGCGGCGGCCAGGTAAAGATACGGCCCCGGCTCTTCCCAAACGGACCGGTATTTGGCGTCGTTCGCCACGCCTGCGATCTCCACCGGCGTCTGCCGGCCGTGACTCTGCTCCACCAGAATGAAACGCCCCACCGGATTGGTTCCCGGCCACCAGCGCGCGGCCAGCGTGCGGTTGAGGATTGCCACCTTCGGAGTGCCGCCACTGTCTCCGGTTCCGACGTCGCGTCCGCTCTCAATGGCAATCCCCATGGTTTTCAGGTAGCTGGGTCCCACCATGTTGTATTCCACCTCCAACGGTGCGGAGCTACCGCTCTCCTCGCTGACCTGCCTGGTGGCGTGAATGGCGGAGAGTGGCGGTTCGGACGCCAAGGTCGCCGATTGTACGCCGGCAATCTCCGACACCCGCTCGCGCACGAGCTCGGTGAACCGGCTGTCCTCCCCGGTGGAACGCTCGTCGGCCGGCAGATCGAACGACATGGTCAGCAGATGGTCGGAGCGGAATCCCAGGTCTGTCGCGTAGGCCGCCATCAGGCTTCGAGCGAAAATGGCGCCGCCCACCAGCAGAATCATGGAAAAAGCCATCTGCACGGTTACCAGCAGGTGCCGGGTGGAATTGCGACCCGCGCCGGGAGACGCGTTTCCCGAGTCCTTCAGAGCGGGCGCCAGATCGGGTCGCGTGGCTTCGAGCGCCGGCGCCAGGCCAAATAGCAGCGTCGTTGCTATTGCCAGCAAGGAGCAGAAGACCAGGACACGGCCGTCCAGCCGCAGATCGAAAGCCAGCGGAAGGCCGAGGGCGTTGGGGAATTCGAGCAGCACGCTCTGCAAACCGCGCGCCACCGGCAGGGCCAGAAGAAATCCCGGCACAACCAGCAGCAGGTTTTCGGTCAGCAATTGGCGCAGCAGGCGCCCGCGCCCGGCGCCAATCGACAGGCGGATGGCGATTTCGCGGCGGCGTCCCAGGGCCCGGTCCAGCAGCAGGTTCGACACGTTGGCGCACGCCAGCAGTAGAACCAGGATGGCCGCCCCGGAGAACACCGCCAGCGACCGGGTAACGGCGCCGCGGTAGGCAGGCCAAAACTTGGCGTGGCTGGCGGGGAACGCCATCACGGTCACGTCCCGGTTGGAAGACGGTTCCAAGCGGGCCAGGTTCGCAGCCAGCGTTTGCAGCTCGGCCTGCGCCTGCTCCACCGTTGCTCCCGGCTTCAGCCGACCGATGGCCAACAGCCAGCGCATCGCCCGCTGGTGCAGGATGTCGAGCTCCTGAAACCGGGGAAGCACCAGGTAGGTGGTCTCGATCGGAATCCAGACGCGCGGGGCTTCGCTCCAGTTCAGGTTGGTACCGCGATAGCGGGCCGGGACGATGCCCACGACGGTGAAGCGATGGTCCTCGATCGTTATGCTCCGCCCGATGAGGCCCGGGTCGCTCCCGAAGCGTTCGCGCCAGAATGACTCGCTCACCATGGCTGCCGGCGACGTCCGCCAGTTCTCGCCGTCCTGGGCGCGAAACGCGCGGCCGAGCAGCGGAGGAAGGCGAAGCATCGAGAAATAGTTCGTGGTCACTGCCTCCACCGGAATCCGATCAGTGTGCTCGCCGGCGGTGAACCGCAACGGCAAGCGGACGTAAGCGGAGAGGCTTTCGAACGACCGGGAGCGGCGGGCTAAGTCCTGGTAGTCGGGGAACGAAGTGGAGAGATAGCGTGAAGTTGTCCGGTTGTAGTTGTAGACGGCGACCAGCCGATCGGGAGCAGGCAAGGGCAGCGGCCGCAGCAGCGCGCCATCCACGACCGAGAAAATGGCGGTGTTGGCCCCAATGCCGAGCGCCAGCGTCGCGGCAACGGCGGCGGTAAAGCGGGGAGCGCGGCCGAGTGTGCGAGCCGCATAGCGCAGGTCCGCGACAAAGCCGCTTCCGAGATTGCCCGCAAACGACGGGCGCTGCTTCTCATCAATGCGAGACATCGAATTCAAGCATAGGGCGGCGCAGCCGGACCGTCAACCGCCCGTAGTGATCGCAGCCATCGGCTGGTGAGACTGAACTTGCCCACATAAATCCCATGCCAAACGAACGGCTGGATGCCTTGAAGAAGCTGGCCGGGCTGGTACCTTCTCGGGAGAGTGCGGACGCAATCCGGAGGATCCGCCGTTGCAGATCTACGCGAATACGGGGCGAGTCTGGATGATTGTGGCTCGGAATTGTCGCACAATGATTACATGCTCAGCCTGGACACATTGCGTTCGGAACGCCGGGACGAAATCCTGCGTCTGGCTGAGCGGCGCGGCGCGCACAGCGTGCGTGTGTTTGGCTCGGTGGCCCGCGGTGAAGCCAATGAGAACAGCGACCTGGACCTGCTGGTCACCTGGGAGCCGGGGCGGAGTCTGCTCGACCACGCCGGGCTTGTTCAGGACCTTCAGGAGTTGCTCGGCACCAAAGTCCATGTCGGCACGGAGAAGTCTCTGCACTGGTACGTGCGCGACAGGATTCTACGGGAGGCCACTCCGCTGTGAAAGATGATCTGCTGTACCTGCACCACATGCTGGAGCGCTGCCACCGCATCACGCGTTTTATCGTTCCGGGCAGAGACGCATTCATGGCATCGGAGGAATTGCAGGACGCCGTTATCCGGAACGTCGAGGTGATCGGCGAGGCCGCCAAGAGAGTTTCTACCGACGCGAGGGGCCGTCTGCCTCAACTGGACTGGAAGGCGATCTGCGGCATGCGCGACGTCCTGATTCACGACTACATCGGCGTCGACCTGGACCAAGTCTGGAACGTGGCATTCTTCCGGATACCGGAACTCCAGGCGGCGCTGGAGCAATTCCTCACCGGTGAAGGCGCGGGTTCCGACCCGCTCCCATGACAACCCACGACAGTGAAGCGATGGCCCTCGATGGTAGTGCTCCGTTGGATTAGGCTAAGTTCGATCCCGAAGCATTCGTGCTACCATGACTCGCTCACCATCGCTACCTTCCCCTGTCCGTGTGGGAATACGGCCACGCCCCGGGGGCGGTCGGCTGGACGCCGGACGCCCTCCGGTGGCGGTTGGGGGTAGCGGCTAGAATACCAGCCGCAGACCCATTTGGACCTGCCGCATCTGGCCGGCTCCCCGGATTTTGCCGAAGTCGGCGGAATTCAGGTTCGACGTCGGCCCATTGAGATTGGTCAGATTCATGGCGTTGGTCGCCTCCGCGGTGAACTCCACCTTCATCGCTTCCCGTAGCCGGAATTGGCGTGACAGCTCGATATCGATCACCGTCGATCCGGGCGAATCCAGGATGTTCCGTCCGGCGTTACCGTCGGCCCCGTTGGCCGGCTTGACGAAAGCGGCCGTGTTGAACCAGGCGTTGGTGACGTCGTCGCGCGAACGGTTCGGATCGAGGTAGGGGTTGCCCACCAGGTCGGCGCGATCGTTATTGGTCCCGTCCAGGTTGATGTCCTGGCCCGAGGTCACCGTAAACGGGCTACCGCTGCGGATGCGGGCAATACCCGAAATCGTCCAGTTGTTCAGAAGCTGCCGGACCACCGGCTGGGAACCGTTGAAGTAGTTGATGTCCCAGATGGCCGACAGCGTGAAGTTGTGGCGCCGGTCGTTGTTGGTACGGCCGCGCTCCAGCGCCAGGTTGAGGAAGTCCTCGGCGCCGCCGGTGGGCTGGTTGTTCTGCGTCTGCGCGTCCTCCAGGCTCTTGCTGTAAACATAGTAGGCCCGCAGCGAGAATCCACGCGACATGCGTTTTTCCACGGTCGTCTGGATGCCGTGGTAGTCGGCGTTCATGATGGAATCTTCGTAATAGATAATTCCCAGCGTGCCGGGAAGATAGGGCCGCCGGTTGTTCCGGTTGGACGAGGTCGCGCCCGGGCCGTAAACCGGGTAGTTTTTGTCAACCGTGAACGGCAGGCGGTGCGCCAGCGAGCCCACGTACGCCGCGGTAACGCTGATGTCCTTGCCCAGTTGCCGCTGCACCGAGAAATTGAGCTGGTAAGTGTAAGGGAAGTGGAAATTCACCGCCACGGTGGAAACGTCGGCCGGCAGGATGAACTGCGGATTCGCCGGGTCGTAGGTTAGCGGGAACGGAGAGCCGCCCGGAGTGTTGGCCCACGGATCCGCCAGCGTGGCTACGTTCGGGAAGGTCTGGCGCGCGGCGAAGGGCTGATAGTCGGTGGTCATGTTCATGTTGTTGCTGGAGATGCTGCCGTAGAAGAGGCCGGCGCCGGCGCGGACCGACGTCTTCCCGTCGCCAAACGGATCCCAGGCCAGGCCGAACCGGGGGGCGAAGTTCTTTCGGGGCACCCGGATGATGCTGCGGCCGATGCCCGGGTCGCCCGGGAACAGCAGCCCCAGCGGCGCCGACGGTGCGATGGTGGATTGCACGCCGGGGGCGAACGCCATTTTCCGGTCGTAGGGGTCGGTCATGCCAAACGGCAGCTCGTACCGCAGGCCCAGGTTCAGCGTCAGACGCGGATGAACCCGGAAGTCGTCCTGGAAGAAGAAGCCGCCGTACCAGTCGTTGTCGATCTTGTTGGTGGGAGTGTCCTGCTTGAAGCTGGCGGGCAAACCCATCATGAAGTCGGCCAGCGCGTTGCCGGTCTTTTTGCCGTCGAACGACCAGACACCGTAGTTGTTCAGCGAAGTGTCCTGGAGGAATTTCTCGAGCGACGCGTCGGCGCCCATCTTCAGCGAGTGGCGTCCCCGCGCGATGCTTACCGAATCGCGGATGCCGTAGAAGTTGCTGCCGGCCACCGGCCCCTGAATCGCCTGGCCGAAGGTCATAAAGCCGCTGACGGAGATCTGCGGCAGCGATTTCGGGCCCTGGGTATTAAAGGTCGAGCCAAAGTCTTCCAGTCCCAGGGCAGGCAGGTTCAGCCGGCCGCCGAAGTTGCGGACGTAGGTCAGGCGGAACTGGTTCAACGTCGTCGGGCTGATGGTCCAGGTATCGCCGATGTTGTAGTTCTGCTGCGTCGATTGGTAGCTCTTCGTCGACCAGGGCATGTTTCCGCTTGGCGCCGGCGTTTCGTCGGCCTTCGAGAAGAAGTAGCTGCCGCTAATCTGGTGGTTTGACGAGAGCGTGTAGTCCAGTTTGAAGTTGAATTCGTTGAGGTTGGATGGGCGGGGCGAGGTGAACTGGAGGTGCTGTCCGGAAAGATTGGCGGCGGGCACGTACTCGTTGATGATCTTCATCGCCACCGGATCGAGGGCGGACGGCGAAATGACGCCGTTGGTGATTCCGGTGGCCTTGGGTACCTTCGCCGAGGCCGAAAAATCTCCGCTCCGCTCGGCGTCGGTGGGCACGATGGCCCCGTTGTTGAAGGTCTGCTCCCGCTGCCTGAGCCCCGAATAGCTGCCGAAGAAAAACAGCTTGTCTTTCTTGATGGGTCCGCCGATGCTGCCCCCAAACTGGTTACGCCGCAGCGGAGGCTTGCTGATGGCGCCCCAGGTGTTGGCGTCGAGCGCGTCGTTGCGCAGGTACTCGAACAAAGAACCGTGGAACATGTTCGTTCCGGACTTGGTGACCACATCCACCACCCCCGCCGGGAAGCGACCGAATTCCGCCGAGTAGCCGTTGGTGATGACCCGGAATTCCTGAATGGCATCCGGGTTCGGCAGCGCATTTCCGGTATTACGCAGGCCGGTCATGTTGCTGCCGCCGTCCAGGTAGTAGCTCACCGAGCCGGTGCCGCCATCCGACGATCCGTTGATGGCCACCGTCCACTGCCGGAAGCCGACCGTGTTGGCCTCGGTGTTCATCTCCACGCCGGGCGTCAGGTTCAGCAGCGCGTACACGTCCCGGTTTACCAGCGGAAGCTGGATAATTTCCTGGTTTTGGACCGTGCGGCCGATCTGGGCGTCGGCGACGTTCACCAGTGGGGCGTCCGAGGTGATGGCCACCGTCTCGGAAACCGCGCCGAGCTCCAGTTTGACGTCCACCCTCGCATTCCGGCTGACGTCGAGCACGACACCGGTCTGCAGGAATTTCTTGAAGCCCGGCGCGGTCGCCTCCACCCGATAGCTGCCCAGCGGCAGGGCCTTGATGGAATACTCTCCGGCGCCGTCTGACGTGGTCGCTCGAGTGAAGTTTGTCGCGATATTCGTAACCGAGACATCGGCTCCCGGCACCACTGCTCCCGAGCTGTCATTGACGGTTCCAAAAATGCTGGCGGTCGTCACCTGCGCCGTTAATGGCCAGGAGGCCAGACAAAATACGACCGCAAATGCGAGAAAGACTCGTTTATTCATGAATGCTCCTCACTCGGAAACAACGGTCCGATTCCTGTCTCGGCAGGCCGCGACGTCGATTCCGGATTGCTAGGACAAAAAGCGAGACTCCTTGCGGACTCGTAATACTGTGGCGTTAGAGCACGCGGGGCCACAGCGCTGGTGAAGATGCTTAACCCGCGGAGACCACCCACCTGTGTTACCGCCTTTACACTATCATCGGAATCGCACTTATTCAAGTATTTTAGCGCTCAATATTTGATTTTTTGCCCGCGCGGCACCGCAATATGACATACTAATTACTTCTAATTAATTGAAAGAGTCTGCATCGCCAGGCCCACGGACAATACCGCCAGGCCGGCGCCACCCCGTTGTGATGGCGGCCATGGTCTCGTTAGACTGAATTTACCGATACAACTCCTATGCCTAACGAACGTCTGGAAGCCTTGAAGAAGCTGGCCGAACAGGACCCCACGAACACCTTCGTGCGCTACGGCCTGGCACACGAGTACGCGAACGACGGGGACCTCGAAGCGGCCGTCCGCGAATACCGTCTGCTGATGGAGACAAATCCGGATTACGCCGCGTCTTACTTCCACTGCGGCCAGGCGCTCGAGCGCCTCGACCGCCTCGAAGAGGCGCGCGACGCCTACGAGAAGGGAATCGAGGTCACCACCAGAACCGGCGACGACCACACGCGCAGCGAAATCCAGGCAGCGCTCGACATGGTGGGGCTGTAGCACCAACGCCGCGGCAATCTCCGGACTGCGAACCACCGCGCAAGTTGTACTATCATCGAAACCGCCATGGCAAACTACCGTAGCTTTGTTACGCTTGCCGTCCTGTTCCTGACCGGCGCCGCGGTTGCCACCGCTCCCGCACAGCCGGGCGGCGCCGCAGCGCACGCTGTCGTGGTGCACGCCGCGCGGCTGCTGGATGTGGAGACGGGGCGGATGCTGACTCCCGGCGAGCTGTTGGTGGAAGGGGACCGGATTCGCGAGGTCGGCGCGGCGGTAACGCACCCGGCGGGAGCGGAGACCATCGATCTGGGCGACCGCACGCTGCTGCCGGGCTTGATTGACGCGCACGTGCACCTGTTCCTGCATCCCGGCGCCGAAGACCTGCAAACCGTGGAAGAGTCGGTGCCCCAGCGGACGCTGACGGCGGTTTTGGCTGCCCGCGCCGATCTCATGGCCGGATTCACCGCGGAGCGCGACCTGGGGACGGAAGGCGCCGGCTCGGCCGACACCGCGGTGCGCAATGCCATCGACCAGGGCCAGTTTCCCGGGCCGCGCCTGCGCATCAGCGGCAATGCGATCAGCATTCTCGGCGGGCACGAAGACGCGCTCGGGTATAACCCCGCCCAACACGTGCTGCCCAACGCCACGCTGGCCAACAACGCCGACGAGCTGGTGAAGGCCATCCGGCAGCAGATCAAGGAGGGCGCCGATTTCATCAAGATCTACGAAACCGGCAAGGACTCGCTGCTGGACGGCCGCTTTTCGACCCCCTACCAATACACCGAAGCGGAGCTCGCCGCCGCCGTGCGGGAGACCGCGCGCGTCGGCACTTATGTCAGCGTCCACGCCACCGGTGAACCTGGAGCGCTGGATGCCGTCAGGGCCGGCGTCGCCTCCATCGAGCACGCCTATCAGCTCGATGACGAGACCATGCGGCTGATGCGCGAGAAACAGATCTTCGCCCTGCCCACCTTCACCATCCTGGAGTATTTCGCCGACCACGCCGCCACCCCGGAGCAAGCCACGCGCCTCCGCCGGATTCTGGAGTACCACGCGGCCCAGTTCCGCAAACAGCTCGCGGCCGGGGTGCCCATCGCGATGGGATCCGACGTCGGCCCCTTCCCGCACGGCACCCAGGGGCGCGAGTTCGTGCTGATGGTGAAGTACGGCATGACGCCGCTCGCCTCTTTGCAGGCCGGTACGCTCAACGCCGCCAAACTGCTCCGCTGGCAGGACCGCATTGGTGCGTTGAAGCCGGGCTACCTGGCCGACATCGTGGCCGTCGCCGGCAATCCGCTCGAAGACATCAGCGCCGTCGAGAAAGTCTCGTTCGTGATGAAAGGCGGCGTGGTGTACCGTCGCTGAAGGACGCTGCCGCGGCGGAAGTTTCCAACCGGTAAACTGGTAGCCAGTGGAGCCTGTCACAGCACAAACCGAACAGAATGAGTCCGGCGCGCGCATGCGACGCCTGGTGGCCGAACTCCATGCACTGGAAGACCGCCTGCGCCGCGGCGGCGGCGCGGAGAAAGCGGAAAAGCAGCACAGCCAGGGAAAGCTGACGGCTCGCGAGCGCGTCGCCTTGCTGGTCGACCCCGACACTCCGTTTCTCGAAATCGGCCTGCTGATCGCTTACGACCAATACGACGGCCAGGCCCCGGCGGCGGGAGTTGTTACCGGCGTCGGACGGGTTGCGGAGCGGCCCGCCGTCATCGTGGCCAACGACGCAACCGTGAAAGCCGGCGCCTGGTGGCCCGAGACCATCAAGAAGATTCTGCGCGCCCAGGAAATCGCCATGCGCAACCGGGTCCCCATCATCTACCTGGTGGATTCGGCCGGCGTAAATCTTCCCCTTCAGGACAGCATCTTTCCCGGCCAGTACGGCGCGGCGCGTATTTTCTACTACAACTCGCTGATGCGACGAAAGCTGCGCGTGCCACAGGTGGCGGCGGTGATGGGGCCGTGCATCGCCGGCGGCGCGTATCTGCCCGCTCTGAGCGACGTCATCCTGATGGTGGACAAGACCAGCTTCATGGGTCTGGGCGGACCTAACCTGGTAAGGGGGGCTACCGGCCAGGTGACCGACGCCGAATCGCTCGGCGGCGCGCGTATGCACACCGCATCGAGCGGCGTGGCGCACTACCGGGCGGCCAACGACGAAGACTGCCTGCGCGAGATCCGGCGGATTGTGCGCCGCTTTCCGGCCGCGCCCCAACCGCCGCCGGAAACGCCGCCTGCGAAGCCGGCCGAAGGTCTTCGCGACGTGCTTCCGGCGGATCATCGGCTGCCCTACGACATCCGCGAAATCATCAGCCGCGTTTTCGACGGCGCCGGCTACCTGGAATTCCAGCCCGACTTCGCGCCGGAGCTGCTGTGCGCCACCGCCAGGCTGTGCGGCTATCCGGTGGGCGTGATCGCCAACCGCCGCGGCTTTCTCAAGACCAGCGCCGGACCGCGGGTCGGCGGCATTGTCTACACCGAGTCGGCGCGCAAGGTGGCTTATTTCGTCGAAATGGCCGACCGGCAGAATCTTCCACTGGTCTATTTACAGGACGTCTCGGGCTTCATGGTGGGGCTGGAAGCCGAGGCCGAGGGCATCATCCGCGCGGGAGCCGAGATGGTGGAAACGATGGCCTGCGCCAGCGTGCCGAAGATCGTAGTCACTCTCAACCACGCCAGCGGCGCCGGCTATTACGCCATGGCGGGACAGGGCTTCGACCCCAGCTTCACTTTCGGTTGGCCCACGGCGCGCATCGGGGTGATGGAGGGCGACTCGGCTGTGGAGGCGATGGAGGGAGCGGAGCTCGAAAACCTGCGCAAGAATCGCCAGCCCGTGCCGGAAGATTTGAAGCAGCGCATCGCCAGGACGCGAGCCGATTATGACCGCTGGCTGGACGCCCGGCACGGCGCCGCCCGAGGCCACGTGGACGCGCTCATCGATCCGGTGGACACCCGCGGCGTGGTGGCCTTTGCCCTGGAGGTTTGTCAGTACCGGGGGCACCGCGAGCACACCGTCATCGAATCGCTCTGAAGCGGGCTGCCCGCCTTCTGATTTTCATGGCAACAGCCGGTGATCGCGGAGCTTCCGGTACAGGTTCCGTTCGCTGATGCCGAGCATCCTGGCCGCGTTGCCGCGGTGGCCGCCTGAAGCCTGAAGGGCCAGGCGGATGTGTTTGCGCTCGAGTTCTTCCAGCGTTTCCGGCTGAGCGTTTTCCGCCGGAGTGTCGGCGGCCGGCGCGGCCGCAGCCGGGCGGATGGCCGGCGGGAGATGTTCCGGCCGGATTTCCTCGCCCTCGCACACAATCATCGCGGCTTCCACCACGTGCAGCAGCTCGCGCACGTTTCCCGGCCAGTGGTGCCGGCGCAGGATGTCGAACGCTTGCCTGCCGATGCGCTTGGACGACCCGAATCGTTCGTTGAACACACCCACAAAATGCTCCGCCAGCAGGTCCACATCCGACCCTCTTTGGCGCAGCGGCGGGATCTCCAGGCTGATGGTGCTGAGACGGTAGAAGAGATCTTCGCGGAACAGGCCCTGCCGCACCATCGCCTGCACGTCGCGATTCGTCGCCGCGAGCACGCGCACATCCACGTGCACCTCGGCGGTGCCGCCGACGTGCCGGAACGTCGAGGTATCCAGCACGCGAAGCAGTTTGGTCTGGGTGGCCGGGCTCACCTCTCCGATCTCGTCGAGGAATATCGTTCCGCCGTGGGCCACCTCGAACAAACCCGGCTTCGCGCGCTCGGCTCCGGTAAACGCGCCGCGGTCGTGGCCGAACAGCTCGCTCTGCAGCAGGCTTTCCTGCAGCGCCGCGCACTCCACCACCACGAAGGGTCGCAGCCGGCGGGCGCTGCGCGCGTGAATCAGCTTTGCCACCCTTTCTTTGCCCACCCCGGTTTCGCCTGTAATGAGCACCGTGGAGTCGCTCGGCGCCACCCGTTCGATCAGGTGCAGCAGCCGGCGGAACTCCGGGCTCTCGCCGACGAACCAGCTTCCCAGGTCGGGTGGGGTCAAGCCTCGTTCGAGCAGACTGGCCCGCTGCCGCAGCGCGCTTCTCTCGATGGCCCTCTGAATCCGAATCTGCAGTTCGTCGAGCGGGCAAGGCTTCACCACGTAATCGAACGCCCCCATGCGAATGGATTCAATGGCGGTGTCGATGGAGCCGTGGCCGGTGAGCATGATCACCTCGCTGGCGGGATTGCTGGCGCAGATGCTCTTGAGCACGTCCAGGCCATTCATGGAAGGCAGGCGCAAATCGAGCAGAACCACGTCGGGCTCGAGAGTCACCACTTTCGCGACCGCTTCTTCGCCCGTCCCCACGGCGGCCACCCGGTAGCCGAGGCGGCCGAGCTCGCCCGACATCACCTGGCGGAATGCCGCGTCGTCGTCCACCAGCAGGATGGAAGCCGCCGTCTTCACGAGACCGCCTCTCCGGCCGGGGCCTTCGCCAGCGTGGGAAGCACGACGTCGAAGGTCGATCCTTCGCCCGCCGCGCTCTCCACCAGGATGTCGCCGTTGCAGCGGCGCACAAAGTTCAGGGACAAAAACAGGCCGAGGCCCGTGCCGCCATTCCGGAGGCTGAAGAACGGCTCGAAGATACGCTTGAGATACGGGGCCGCGATTCCGCAACCGTGGTCCGTCACGCGGATGTGCACGGCGTCGTTCAGCTCGGTCCGGACCACTACTTTGCCCCCTGGCTTCGAGGCCTGGATGGCATTCAGCAGCAGGTTAACCAGCGCGTGCTGCAATTCCGCCTCGTCCACCCGGACTTGAACGCCGGGCGCGACCGGCTGAACTTCGACCTCCACCGAGTGGGCGCGCGCCGTCGGATCGATCAGACGCCCGACCGCGGCTACGGCGGCGCCCAGATCTACGATGTCCTGGGAGGCCTTCTGGCCGCGCGAGAGGCGCAGGAAATGCTGCGTGATTCCCCGGCAGCGCAGCACCTGTTCGCGGCCAATCGAGGCGTTGTCGCGGATGCGCGCCCAGTCCGCCTGTTTGGACAGGTCCGCGGGAACTTCGCGCAGGATGCCTTCCACGCACATCAACACCGTCGCCAGCGGCGTGTTCAACTCGTGCGAAAACCCGGAAGCCAGCAGACCGAGCGACGCCAGCCGGTGCGATTCGGCCAGATGGGCCTCCGCCGTCCGCCGCTCCGAGATGTCCCGCCAGACTTCGACAACGTGCATCAGGTTGCCGGAAGGATCCAGGATCGGCGAGGCATGCACTTCTTCCCAGGCCACCGAGCCATCGGCCGTCTGGCGCTCGCAGATGCGGACCTGGCGTCCGCCCGCCCGCAGGCAGGCGAGCGTCGGGCAGTCGTCGACTTTACACGCGCCGGGCGCCAGGTCGCGGCAGCAGCAGCCGAGCGCCTGCTCGCGGGGGCGGCCGGCGCGTCGCAGGAAGGCGTCGTTGGCGGCGATGATATTTCGCTCGGTGTCCAGGACGACAATCCCGTCGTCGATGCTGTTGATGACGGTCTCGAGCCGTTCCCTCTGATTTCGAACCTCGCCTACCAGGCCGGTTACCGAATCGGCCATGGTGTTGAATTCGCGGGCGAGCCACCCCAGCGTATCGGAGCCTTCGGCGGGCACGCGCCGGCTGAGGTCCCCGGCCGCGATGTGGCGGGCGGCGGTCTCAAAGCGCTGCAGCCGGCGCAGGAGAACAATGCGGATCACCAGCGCGATGGCGCCGATAAGCAGAAGCGCCAGCCCGCCGGTGCCGGCAACCATCCAGCGCAGATCGCGGTTCATCGCGGCGCGGACTTCTCCGACGTTGTAGTCGAAAATCAGGATGCCGTTGATCTTGTGGCTCGGATCGTGACACCGGTAGCACGCTTCCCGGTTGTGGATGGGCACCACCGTGCGCAGAACTTCCCCGCCGCGCGTCTCGATCACGCGGCTGGTGCCGCGTTGCGCGGGCGGGAACTGATGGCAGGCCTGGCAGGTCGGAGAATTGATTCGGAAATCGCCGGCCGGCGGGGGCGGTCCGCTCGAATACCGTTCCCGCCCGAAGCGGTCGAGCAACACCACCTGTTCAACCCGAGGCTGGGTGCCGAAACTTTTGATCATCCGGCCGATCAGGCTGCGATCGTTTTCGATCATCTGATGCTCGAGCGCCACCCGCACCAGGTTGCCCTCGGCCTGCGCGGTGGAGCGCGCCGTATCGAGCAGGGATTCGAAATGATGCGCGGAATAAATGTAGGCGCCGGCGGCGCACGCGGCAACGACAGCCGCAACAACCCCCGCTGCCAGGCCGAGCGTCGTGCTGCCAAAGCGAAGTTTCATCCCGTCCGCCACTGCGATGCACGAATGATGCCAGAGTTATGGCGGTCCGTCAATAAAAGAGTTGGCTGCGAAATGGCTGCGGCGCGTTATCAGACTTTCGGGTTTAGCCGCGACTGAAAGGAGCGGGTCTGCGGTCGAGATCTGGCGACAGGCCGGCGCGCGTACCGCCTCCCTTCCGGTCGGCGCTCAAACTACGGGTGCGATACGAGTGTGGGGGTCCAGCCACATGCCGTGAACTGACCGAATGGCAGGGCTGGCACGACAGTTTGGCAGACCGCGCCCCAGTGCATCTTCAAGTCCTTCAAATTACGGGAGATGCAACGCCTCCGGCAATGGCACGCGGCGTGCTTGCTCAGGGTCCTGAAAAAGGAGGCTCTGCCATGGAAATGTTTCTGATGGTCGGTTGTATCAGTTTGTTTGCGTTGGCCGTTACGGCAGCCGCGTTTGGCGCCTCGACTCGTTTGGAAGAACCCACGCCGGCCCCTGAGAGGGAGCACGAACCGCTCCTCACGATTGAACCGGCGCGCTTTTTCGCCGCCGGCGCCACGCCACCGGCCATCACCCGGCCCCGGGTCCCGATTGAGGCTCTGTTGCTCCAGATAGAAAACCACGTGCGCCTGGAGCAGGCGGCGGCGGAGTCGTTCCTGGAATCCCCCACCTCGGCGCTGCTCCACAGCAAGACCATCTCGACACTGGTGCAGTGAAAGGCAGGCCGGCATGCTGAACGAACAAACAGATCTTTTAAAAGGCCTCCGGCAAATAGAGATGGAGCGGGCGCTGGCGCTGGGCACCCGAGTGACCGTCGCCAGCGGCTCGGAACTGTTCAGCCTGGGAGCCCAGGCCGACTGCCTGTATCTGGTCGACCGGGGGCGCATCCGCCTGACCCTTCCGATGCAGGTGCGGGGCCGTGACGAGGACATCCTGGTCGAAGAGCGGTCTCCCGGCCAGACGGTGGGCTGGTCGGCGCTCATCCCGCCGTACCGTTTCACATTGAAGGCCACCGCGCCGCTCGAAACCGAAGTAATCGCCATCTCCCGCGAGGCGCTTCGCGGGCATTTCGCCGTTTACCCGGAAGTAGGGTGCCTCATCTCTCTCAACCTGGCCTCGGTGATCGGACAGCGGCTTCAGCTCTTTCAGGCGATGTGGCTGCGCGAGATGCAGCGCACCGTCGAATTGAGTTGCCACTGAGGGCGGGATCCGAATGATGAGGCGGGCGCTCCTGGCAATTTTGAGTGATGGGGCGGCGATGACGGCGGACGGCTCAGTCCGGTGAGGAAGCGTCCAGAACTTCGGCAATCTTGGCCAACAACGCATCCGGCGTCAGCGGCTTCGCGATAAAGGCAATGCCGGTTTCGAGAAACCCGCCATGGGCAATGATATTCTCGGTGTAACCCGACATATATAAGACTTTCATTTCCGGACGCAGCGGCTTCAGGTGTCCGGCGAGTTCTTTACCCGTCATGCCGGGCATGACGACATCGGTCAGCATCAGGTGAATCGGCCCGGCGTGTTCACGGGCCAGCGCCAGCGCCTCGGCGCCTCCGGCGGCTTCCAGCACCCGGTAATGGCTGGTCTCGAGCACCGATCTGGCGAGCTTCCGCACATCCTCCTGGTCTTCCACCAACAGCACCGTTTCCGACGCCTGGCGTGGGCCGCCGCCGCGCGCCACTACCTTTTCGGGCTCGACCGGAACGTCGACGCGGGGAAGGTATATCTGAAATGTGGTTCCCTTCCCCGGTTCGCTCGAAACACCGATCCAGCCGCGACTTTGCCGCACAATCCCATACACGGTGGACAGCCCCAGGCCGGTTCCCTCCCCCACATCCTTGGTCGTGAAAAACGGTTCGAAAATATGCTGCTGAACGTTCTCGTCCATCCCGGCGCCGGTGTCGCTCACCTCCAGCAATACATAGGGTCCGGGCGTCACATCGGGATGCTCATCGGCGAAGTTACGATCCAACTCCGCGTTTGAGGTTTGGATGATAAGCCTTCCGCCGTCCGGCATGGCATCGCTCGCATTCACCATGAGATTCATTAAAACCTGGTTGATCTGGCCGGGATCGGACATCACCTGCCCCAACTCCGGGTCGAGGCGGGTGACCATTTCGATGTTTTCGCGCAGCAGGCTGCGGAGCATTTTGTTCATCTCCACGACAACCGCATTCAGGTCGATCGGACGGGGCTGAATCACCTGCTTCCGGCTGAAAGCCAACAGTTGCTGGGTCAATGCCGCGGCGCGCTCTCCCGCCAGGCTGATCTCTTCGACCCGGCCGCGGAGGGGTGCGCCCTCCGGCAAACCCCGCAGCGCCATCTGGCTGTGCCCGATGATGACCGTCAGCACGTTATTCAGGTCGTGGGCCACGCCTCCCGCCAAACGGCCAACGCTTTCAAGTTTCTGGGCCTGGTACAACTGCTCTTCGAGGCGCTTGCGTTCCGTAATGTCCCGGGAAACCGTGAGCAGACAGGGCCGGCCGTCCAGCTCGATCACTTCGGCCGAAATCAGATGCCGGTGAGGCGGCCCTTTCCGATTCCGAATGGACGCCTCAAAGTCGCGCAATCGCCCCTGCTCCTGAACGATCCGCATTGCCAGTTCGCGCTGCTCGGGATCCATCCACAGGTCCAGATCGGCGCGCCTCTGGTTGATGACGTCTTTGCGCTCAAATCCGGTTGCGTGCAGGAAACTTTCGTTGACGTCCACAAACCGCCCCTCCTCGAGCGTGGCGATCGCCATCGGGACGGGGCTGGATTTGAAAGCGGTCGAAAACCGCTTTTCCGAGCTGCGCAGCACTTCCTGCATGCGCTCGACTTCGCGGCGCAACGCTTTTTCCTTCTCCAGTTTCTCTTTGGCAACCAGTAGTTTCTTGCTTCCAGCGACATAAACCACCCCACCAGCCAGCGTTATCAGCGCCACCAGCGCCAGCAGTCGAAACCATAGGGTCTCCCAGAAGAACGGCGCGACGTGGAAGGCCAGCGCCGCCCCAACCGGATTCCAGACGCCATCGTTGTTCGTCGCCCGCACGTGAAACACGTAGTGGCCCGGGGCCAGGTGCGAAAAACCGACCGAGCGGCCGGTCACGTTCTGCCAATTCGTGTCCAATCCATCCAGCCGGTATTGAAAACGGATTCGCGTCGGAATCCGTGAAGCTCAGCGCGGTGTAGGACAAACGCAACTGGCTGGTTCCCGCCGGAATCTCCAACTTAGCCGGGAGCTTCCCGTTGAAATCGACCCGCCGGCCGCCCATGTCGACGGCTTCGATCCAAACCGGGGGAATCCATGGATTCCTTTTGATCCGTTTCGGATCCACGACGGCGAGCCCTTTCAGGGTGGCAAACCAAAGCCTGCCGTCACCGGCCCGGAACGCCGCCGGCTGGTATCCAACCCGGAACTGGTTGGTGGCAAGACCATCCTCTTTACGGAGCCAGATCAGCTCCAGTTGGGACCGTTTCCCGGCCATAACGGCGTCCAGCGAAGAACGGGGAACGCATACCAACCCTTGCCTGGCGGTCGCCAGCCAGTAGCGCCCCTGTTCGTCTTTCAGAATGCTGCCGACCCGCGAATCGGGCAGGCCCTGCGCCGGCCCATAGGCGGTGAAAACGCCATCGTGGAGGCGGTCCAGCACGCGGTCCTCGGCGGCGATCCATAACGTGCCGTCGTCGTCCGCGAAGAGGCTGTCGATCCGGCCATACTCTCGAAAACCGGGAGGAACGACCGCCTGGAAGTGCTCCCCCTGCTTGCGGAACAACCCCTTCGTCCCGCCCACCCAGAGTGTCCCCCGGCTGTCTTTCACGATGGCGGTGATATTCCCGGGAGGCAGGCCGGCTTCCACACCGTAACGGGCGAGGCGCCCGCCGGCGTAGCTGGCCAACCCGGTCTGCGTGCCGATCCAAAGAGTCGCTTGTGAGTCGAGGTAGAGCGCTGTCACCGCCGGCTCGTGAGGGTCTGGAGCGAGGATTTGCTTCATGACACCCTCGTGAATCCGAAGGAGCCCAAGGAAATGTGTCCCGACCCAGACGTCCCCGGCCGGGTCCCGGACGACGGATAGCACCAGCGACCTCTCCTGGAGCCCCGCGCCTGGCCCCGGGGGGAGAACCGGCGGGCTGAAACGCATGCTGGCCTGGTCGAACTGGACCAGCCCTCCGCCATACGTTCCAACCAACATCCGGCCGGAGCTTTGTTCGTACACGGAGTCGACAACGGCGACAGGCAGTCCTTCGGTAGCATCCAGAACACGGGCCAGGCGGGGCCGAAGCCGGACCAGGCCGCCCCCGTCGGTTCCCACCCAGATGTTCCGCTCCCGATCCTCGAACAGAGTTCGGATCGCCGGATTCGGCATGCCGTCGGCCGCGGTGAACTGGAGCACCCGGCCATCCGCCCGGAACTCGAGTACTCCCTTCCAATAGTCCCCCGCCCAGACATTCCCTTCCGAGTCTTCCAGGCAGTAGACCGGCGCCGTAAACTGAAACCCCGCCGGCGCGTTTCTCGGCTCCTCCCAAACGCCGTTCCGGAATTTGCGGATGCCAGATCCCCCAGCCAGCCAGATGCCGCCGTCCCGGCTGGATCCGACGCCACGAATGCCCGTGCCGCGCAGATCCGGAGGAAGTGAGAAGTTCTGCCACCGGCCGTTTCGAAAGTTGCCCAAGTATTGATCGCTGGCGGCCCAAAGTCCGCCTTCGCGATCGGCGAAAAGCATTGACTGCCGTAGCCGTGCCGGAACCGTCATGCCTACAAACCGCTCGCCAGCCAAGCGGAACAGCCGGTTGTCTGAGGATGCCAGCAGGTTTCCCTGCCGATCTTCCATGAAACGGGTCACCAGCCGCAAAGGCCGGCCGTCGTTCCGCGCATAAACCCGCCAGCGGCCGTCACGGAAACAGGCAGTACCGCCATCGGTGCCGGCCCACAGACGACCCTGGCGGTCCTGATACACACTCGATACCAGGTTTCCCGGAAATCCTGGCGTAGTGTGGCGGTTTACGACCTCGAACTTGACACCGTCAAATTGCGCCAGCCCCTCGAAGGTGGCCACCCACAAGTAGCCGTCGTCAGTCTGCGTGATGGAGGTTACCCCGTAATTCGGCAGGCCCTGGTCGGTATCCCAGACATCGACCAGGTATTCGCTGCGGCCCGATAAGAGAACCGGAGGCACGGCGGCGCCGCAGCCTGATGCCAACACCAGCAGCAGACCCACCGCCCTGATCCATCCATTGCACCTGGCTGGCGGGCTCGCCGATGGACGCACCACAACCATTAACTCCTTATATATAGATATTATCGTCGGATGTTCTCTCGCCGGTTTGCTTTTCTTTGGCTTGCACCGCACGGCCGGCACTTAACTTCTTTAGCCATAAAGACCTGGACTTGGGTTAGAATGGAGGGTCACAGTGATTCGACGCCGGTTGCGACAAACAAGGAATAGCTTATTGGTTGCGCGACCGGATATGGAAGGAAGTGCCGATTCAACCGCGACCGACCAACGGCAAACGTCCGCTCACGGTCACTGTAGTCATTCCGGTTCGGAATGGCGCCGCCGACCTGGAAGCGTGCCTGGAACACGTGGTTCGTTCCACTCGCCGCCCCGACGAAATTCTGGTGGTTGACGACGGATCTCTGGACGCCTCCCGCGAGATCACCGAACGGTTCGGCGCGCACCTGCTCGAAACCGAAGGTGACCGGGGGCCAGCAGTGGCCCGCAACCTGGGTGCGCGCAAGGCCACCGGTGACATCATCTTCTTCGTGGATTCCGACGTCTGTCTCCACCGGGATGCCATCGGCAGGGTGGCCCAGCGTTTCGCCGACGAACGATCGCTCGACGCCCTGATGGGCGCCTACGACGACCAGCCGGCGGCTTGCGATTTTCTGTCGCAGTACAAAAACCTGCTGCATTGTTTCGTACACCGCACATCCAGCCGGAAGGCGCACACGTTCTGGACCGGCATCGGAGCCATCCGTCGGAGCGTGTTCACCAGCTTCAATGGCTTTGACGAAACTTTCGAACGCCCCTCGGTGGAGGACATCGACTTTGGCCTCCGCATGAGCCGCGAAGGCCGCCGCATCGTGCTGGATCCCCAGGTTCAGGGGAAACACCGGAAACAATACACCTTCCGGTCGATGCTGCGGGTGGACGTGCTGGACCGCGGCATCCCCTGGATGGAACTGATCTTGCGCGAGGGCCGGATGCCGAATGACCTGAATCTGCGTTGGAGCCAGCGCTTCAGCGTGATCCTGGTGTGGCTGCTGTTGGTGAGGCCGCTTCCCGTTCTGGCGGGCTTTGAAGGGCCCGGCTTCTTGGGAGGATGGCTGCTCTTCAGTCTGCTGGATATGCTGGCGGTGATCGCGCTGAATTGGCGCCTGTATTGGTTCTTTTACCAGCGCCGGGGCCTGTTCTTCGCGGTCCGCGTAGTGCCCTTGAACTTTCTGTTCCATTTCTACAATGGCCTTTCGGCCGTGGTCGGAGTGGTCCGCCACCTATCGCGCACCTTGCGCGGCGAGCCGGTGGGCGAGCCGGTTGCGGCGCGGACCGGCCTGGACAACACCAGCCTCGGTTCGTGACCGAGCTTTGCCCCGCGTTCATTTCCTGCCTCTGGTACTCCGAGAACTGCGAGCCTGGGTTGAGCCACGACTGTAGCGGAGCGGATCCGCGCCGAGGTTCTGTCCACGTTCGCGGCGCAGACCGCCTCCCTTACGGTCGGCGCTCAACACAATCGGACCGCGGGAGGCAGCACGCGGATCGGTTAATTCGTCACCCGTCGCCTAACCGCCGGACAGCCCTCCAGTCTATAGAGTGAATGCCGGACACTGACGACGAGGCGGTCATCGGCCAGGTATTGGCTGGCGATCGCGAGGCCTACCGGACGCTTGTCGAACGATATGGCCGCGCGGTGTACCGCCTTGCCCTCCGGATCACCGGCAATTCGCACGACGCCGAGGATGTCGTGCAGGAGGCGTTCTTGCGGGCCTTTCGCCAGTTGCATCGTTTCGAGTCGCGATCGAGTTTCCGCACCTGGATCTCGCGCATTGCCTCCAACTACGCCTTGGACCTCGCGCGGGCCAGAAGCCGGTTTGAGGATCGTTCCGGCAACGCCGGCAACGAGCGCCGCGATTGGGCCGAAGCTGCCAGCGCCGAGAGCCTGCCGGCGGACCGGGCCGTCTACGGTGGAGAGGTGCGGCGAGGAATCGAGGCCGCCATGAAGGACCTTTCCCCGCGAGAGCGCTATGCCTTCGAGCTGCGGCACCACGAAGGCATGTCCATTGAAGAGATTTCCGGCGTGCTGGGCATCAGCGCTTCGGCCGCCAAACACAGTATTTTTCGCGCGGTGCAAAAGTTGCGCCGCGCGCTGGAACCATTAATGAGTACCGTGCCATGAGTCATCTGAGCGACCGGCAGTTGGTGGAAATTTATTACGGTGACGGCGCCGTCGGCCGGATGCAGGGCCACGTTGTGTCCTGCACCGAATGCGCCGCCCGTTACGCGTCCCTTCGAGCAGCGTTGGACGCGGTGGAAGCGCCGCCCCCGGCCGAGCCCGAAAGCGGCTTCGAGCAGCGGCTATGGCTGCAACTGGCGCCCAGGCTGGATCGGACCGGCGGCCGCGCGCTGTTCCGGCATTTCCGGCGCCCGCGTTGGATGGGCGCCTTCAACTGGCGTATGGCGGCCGCGATGGCCGCGATGTTGTTGGCCGGCTTCTTCGCCGGGCGCTACCGTCCTCAACCGAAGGCGCAGGAAGCCGGGCGTGCGGACGAAGCCAGCCGCCAGCGGGTGCGTCTGGCGGCACTGTCGGACCACCTCGAACGCTCTGAGTTCGTGCTGCTCGAGCTGGTGAACGCCGAGGGCAAACCGGACGTCAACATCCGGCTGGAACAGCAATGGGCCGGCGAGCTGCTGGATGACAACCGGCTGCTCCGGGAGGCGGCGCAGTCCGACGGCGACCTGGCGGCAGCCACGTTGCTCGACGACCTGGAACGGATTTTTCTGGATGTCGTGCACGAGCCCTCCACCCTGGACGCCTTGCAGATGGACGCCTTGCGCCAGCGCGTCGAAAGCGGGGAAACCTTGTTCCGCGTTCGCCTGCTGGGGCGGCAGTTACGCACACCGGAGGGGTTCGATCTTCTATCGGCTCCGTCCGGAAGGAGTTAGGACTTAGAGTTCGAGGAGTTACAACCATGCGGGTTCAAACCATCGCTTTCTTTTTCGCGGCAGCTCTTCTGGCGGCCGCCCCTCCGGCGCCGCCCGCCCCTCCGGCCTCACCTGGCGCCGCGCCGGCCGCTTTGCCCTCTCCACCTGCTCCGCCAGCGGCCCCGGCGCCCGCTCCCGTGGCGTTGCCAGCGCTGCCCCCGTTGCCTCCGATTGACGTGGATCTCGGCGTTGATCTGACGCTCGACGAGATGAATCTGCAGTTGGAAGGTTTGCGGCCAGCACTCGCCGGAATCGACGCCAGCGTGGAGGCATTGGATTTGCCGGCGCCTGAAGTGGAAGAATCGGCCCGCGAAGCGATGGAACAGGCGTGGGAAATGGCCTACCAGACGGCTCCGGCGGTTGCGCCGGTTCCCCCGAAGCCGCCAAAAGCGCCGCGTGCCGCGCGTGAGGCTGCACGAGCATTCCGCAAAGACCAGATCGACTCGGACTACGAGCGCGGTTCCGACGCCCTCGATCGCCGCCAGTGGGACAGGGCCATCGAATCGTTTCAAAGAGTGATCGAGCAGAACGCCCGGCGGGCCGACGGCGCTTATTACTGGAAGGCGTATGCCCTCAATCGCCAGGGGAAAGGCGACCAGGCACTGGCCGCTCTCGATCAACTGGAGCGCAGTTTCCCGGCCAGCCGGTGGAAGGAGGATGCGCGCGTGCTTGCGGCCGAAATCAAACGCGCGGCGGGGCAGCCGCCCTCACCGGAAGACCAGAACGACGAGGAGATCAAACTCTACGCTTTGAACGGGATCGCCAACAGCGACCCGGATCGGGTGGTGCCGCTACTCGAGAAGATGTTGGCCCAAAGCACGTCGCCCCGCCTGAAAGAGCGCGCCCTGTTTGTGCTCGCCCGCACCGGCAACCCCAAGGCGTTCGATCTGCTCGCAAAATACGCGCGGGGCGCCTCAAACCCCGACCTCCAGCTAAAAGCCATCGAGTACCTGGGCATTTCCCGCGGTGACAACAACCGGGCCGTTCTGGCGGAACTCTATTCCAGCCTGAGCGACAACGATGCGCGAGGCGCCGTGTTGCGCAGCTTCATGATGGCACGCGATAAAGACCACCTGGCCGAAGTGGCCCGCAGCGAAAAGAACCAGGACCTGCGGATCCAGGCGATCCGCTACCTGGGTGTTCTGCGGGCGGGTCCGGAGCTGCTCGCCATGTACTCGCGCGAATCGTCGCCGGACGTGAAGGATGCCGTGATAGACGGGCTGTTTCTCGCCAAACAGACCGACGCACTGCTCCAGATCGCCCGAACCGAGCCCGACGAGAAACTCCGGAAGGAAGCGGTGGTGAAGGCCGGCATGATTCACGCCGAAAATACCGCGGCGGAGTTGCGGGGACTGTACCAGAACGAAAAGGACCGCGAGGTGAAGGCCGCCATTCTGCGGGGCCTGTATTTCCAGGGCGACGTCGCTTCGCTGATCCAGATCGCGCGCGCCGAGTCCGATCCGCAGTTGAAGAAAGAGGCCGTCCGCTGGCTCTCGAACTCCAAGTCGAAAGAGGCTGACGACTACCTGCTGGAGATTCTCGCCCGGTAGCCGCCGTCGGCCCGGCAACCCGAATTAGCGCCGTCCGCCGGACGCCAGTTGTATTGACTCACCTGAAAGGATTAACATAATGAGGATTTACACGGACGAACGAATCCAGACTTATGTCTTTTCCCGTTCAGGACCTGCGATTCGCCGTACGGCTGATGCGACGGAATCCGGGATTTACCTTAGTGGCGGTCGCCGCACTGGCCCTCGGAATCGGATCAAACACGGCAATTTTCAGTCTTGTTGACGGCATTCTTTTGAAGCCACTGCCATTTCAGTTTCCCCAACAGTTGGTCATGGTGTGGCAGCGCAATTCGGCGGCATCCACGCCGCAGGCAGCCATATCCCCGTCGGACTTCCTGTCGTACCGCGAGCGGACGCATGCTTTTTCGGGCATCGTGGCCATGCGCGCGGAAGACTTTCACTTCCTCGACGGGGGCGGACCGGTGCGCTTCAGCGGCGAGGTAGTTTCTTCGAACTTTTTCCAGATGCTTGGCGTCCAGCCCGTCGTGGGCCGGTCTTTCCGCCCGGAAGAGGAGAAACGCGGCAATCACCGCGTGGTGATGCTGAGTTATCCGGCATGGCAGACTTATTTTGGCGGCGACCGTGGAATAATCGGCCAAAACATTATCCTAAATAAGGAACCCTATACCATTGTCGGCGTGCTGCCCCGGTCGATGGAAGAGTTTAGAAAATCTCAGATTTATGTGCCGATGGCGTTTATTCCGGAAGAGCTGAGCACTCGAAACGCCCGTTATTTATATGCGATGGCAAGGCTGAAGCCGGGCATGTCGCGCCAGGACGGCGACCGGGATCTTCGCGCCGTCGCTTCCCAACTGGCGCGGGAGTATCCCGCCACCAACGCGGGTTGGGAAGCTTACTCCACCCCGCTGCTCGACGAAGAGGTGGGCAACGTCCGTCCGGCCCTGCTGGTGCTGATGGCGGCCGTCGGGCTGGTGTTGCTGATCGCCTGCGCGAACGTCGCCAACCTGCTGCTGGTTCGGGCGGCGTCGCGGCAAAAGGAGGTGTCGATTCGCGCCGCCCTCGGAGCCGGCCGGCTGCGAATCGTCGCGCAGATGCTGATCGAGGGGTTTGTTCTGGCTTCGATAAGCGCGGTCTGCGGAATGCTCCTGGCCTATGGCGCGGTGCGTGCTTTCGCCGCGTACGGCCCGGCCGGCATTCCCCGGCTCTCGAGCTGCCGCATCAATTGGACGGTGATGTTGTTCACTTTGGGTGTAACCTGCCTCACCACCATCGTGTTCGGCCTGGCGCCCTCGCTGCACGCCGTCCGCTCCAACGTGGAGGGCGCGCTGCGGGAAGTCGGCCGGGGCCTTTACGGAGGTGGCCGGAAGCTTATTCTGCGCAACCTGATTGTTATCGGCGAGGTGGCCTTTTGCACCGTTCTGCTGGTGACGGCGGGTCTGATGCTGCGCTCGTTCTACAAACTCTACCGGCTCGATCCGGGGTTCAATCCGGACCACGTACTGGCCGTCTGGATGTCGCTGAGCGACGAGAAGTACTATGACGACGCCACCTGCAACCAGTTTGTGGACGAAGTCATGCGCCGGGTGGAAGGCATCCCGGGCGTCCTTTCGGTGGCCATGGGAACCTCGTTGCCCATGATGCAGGTGGCCTGGCAGGCGCAGATCGCTCCGGAAGGGCAAGCCGCCCGTCCGGCCGGAGAGCGGGACGTGGTCACCTATTCCGCGGTGACGCCCGGCTACTTCTCCACGCTGGGCATTCCGCTGCTCAAAGGCCGCGAGTTCAGCGCGCGGGACCGCCTCGGGTCCCCATCGGTGGCCATCATCAGCGAAACACTGGCGAAGCGCTACTTTCCCCGGGAGGATCCCATTGGAAAGAAGATCGATCTGACGGTTTCAAAATACGAGCACCACTGCGAAATCGTGGGCGTCGTCGGCGACGCCAAGCAGGTGAAACTCGACGAACTCAACCGGCCGATGATCTACCAGCCCCATGCCCAAAGCCCGTGGCCGTATCTGGCGTTCGCGTTTCGCACGTCGGTTCCACCCCTTACGCTGGCGGGCGCGGTGAAGGCGAAATTCCTCGAGGTGGAGCCGAACCAGGCGGTGGATCGCGTGGACACCATGAACGGAATGTTGAACGGGACCCTGGCGAACCAGCGCCTGGCCATGTACACCATGGGGCTATTCGGCGGGATGGCGCTGCTGTTGGCCTGTTTCGGCATTTACGCCGTGATGGCATATTCCATCGCGCAGCGCAGCCAGGAGTTCGGAGTCCGCATCTCGCTAGGGGCGCAACGCGGCGATATCGTGCGGATGGTGATGAACCAGGGACTGACGATGGCGGCGAGCGGCGTCGCCGCCGGTTTGGTAGTCTCGGTACTTGTCACCCGGCTGATCAGCAGCCAACTCTACGGCATCACGGCCACCGACCCTTTGACCTTTGCCGGCGTGGGCCTCTTACTGCTCTTGCTGGCCGCCGCGGCCTGCCTGCTGCCCTCCTTGCGCGCCGGCTCCATCGACCCGTCGCGCGTGCTTCGCGCCGAATAGCGCCAAAGAGATCCGAGCCGGGCTCAGGCATCCTTCATCGCGCCGTGCTTCGGCAGCAGGGCAATCGCCAACGCTCCTAATATCGAGACGGCGAACACGGTCATCATGGCAGCCCAATAAGTTGTGGAAGCCTCGCGGATTTGCGAAACCGCGTAGGGGAACCAGAACTGGCCGATGGTGTTGGCCGGCAGAATAATGGCCATCGCGCGGGCCAGCGTGTTGACACCAAACTGCTCGGCGGCCATCAGAGGAATCAGCATGTAGTCGGCGCCCATGGCAAAGCCGAACGCCACCGAGAAGATGTACACGAAATACTGCTGGTCGGGCCGCACCAGCAGCAGAATCGGGATGGTGCCGGCGACGATGAAATAGGTGGCCAGCATGACGTACTTCTTCGAGAACGCGTCCGCCAGCCAGCCGATGGCCAGGCGGCCGCCGATCGACGAAATCAGGATCAGGGGACTGGCGGTGGCCCACAGGTCGTTGAGCTGCGCCTGGTTGACGAAGCCCTGATCGCGGAACACCAGCTTCATGTGCATGTTCACCGCGCCGATGGAACCGATGGAGCAGACGCTTCCGGCCAGCAGCAGCCAGAAAGCGCTCTGGCCCATCATCGACCCGAACGGGCTCGGCTCGATCTTGTTCTCAGCCGGAGGAACCTCGTCGCCGTCCGGGTTCTGCCCGATGTCGGAGGGTTTGTCCTTCAGCAGCAGAAGCGTGATGGGCCAGGCCAGCAGGATCAGGGCGCCGAGAATTTGCAGCGCGGCCTGCCAGCCGTAGGCCGCTGTCAGCCACTTCACCAGCTTGCCGCCGATGGCCCCCACCAGTCCCACGCCGACGTACACGATGCCCATCATGGTGCCCCGCTTGCGGCGATACCAGTGGGAAACCATGATCTGGTGCGGTACCGGCCCGGACAGGATGTAGCCGACCATGTAGACCAGGCACAGCAGGTAGAAGATGGTGAGTCCGGCCCCCATTCTTCCGAAGCCAAACAGCGAAACAAAGGTCAGAAGAGTTCCGATCAGAATCAGCCAGCGGGTGCGCACCCTCGGGATGATGAAGGGTGCCGACAAAGGTGAGAAACGCCGCCAGAGGCAGGCCCAGCGTGATGTCCGAGATCGACCAGCCGAAGGCCTTCTCGAAGTAGTCGTAGAAGAACGGCAGGTTGTAATACGGAAGTCCGACGGACAACCCGAAGGTGGCGAAAGCCCCGGCGGTGACCCACTTGCCATAGAAGGGTTTCTTCATGTCTCGCGATTCTCCTGACTCGGCGTGAATTGAAAGTTATACCAAACCGCGGGGTGGTTGCGCGAGTGTCATGGCTTGCGCCGGCCAGCTTTCGGCCCTACAGAATCCGCAAATGGAAGCCGCCGTCGACGTCGAGCACCTGTCCGGTGGAATAGTCCAGCAGGCCGCCGGCGATGGCTCGCACGGCCCGCGCGACGTCGATCGGTGCGCCCATGCGCGGCTGCGGCAGCAGGCCATTGCTAATCTTTTCGTCGTACATCTGCTCCACTTTGGCGATCATGTCGGTGCGGATGACGCCGGGCCGGATTTCGAATACCTGCACGTTCGAAGCCGCCAGGCGCGCAGCGTACAATGCCACCGCCATACTCAAGCCGGCCTTCGAAATGCAATACTCGCCGCGATTCACCGAAGCCGTGTAGGACGATATGGAAGTGATGAAAACAATACGGCCGCCGCCCTGCTCCACCATCCACCGCGCCGCCGCCTGCGTCAGGAAGTAGGGACCCTTCAGATTGGTCCCGATCACTTCGTCGAAGCTCTCCTCGCCGGCTTCGAGAATGTCGGCGCGGACGCGCGGACCCATGCCGGCGTTGTTCACCAGCAGGTCGAGGCGTCCGAATTTTTCGCGGGTAAACGCGACCAGCGCTTCGCGGTCGGCGCGCGAAGCAATGTCGCATCGAAAGATCTCGGCCCCGGTTTCGGCGCGCAGGCTCTCGGCGGCGTCCAGCCGGCCGCGGTAGGTACCGACGACGCTGTGCGTGGAGGCCAGTTCGATGGCGATTCCCCGGCCGATGCCACGGCTGGCTCCGGTGACGATAGCGACTGGTCTGGCGTTCATTTGGTCTGTTCCTTCAGGGCGGCCTCAATGGCCTTTACTACATCCTCGACGCGGAAGGTCTCGATAAACGGTACGCCATTCACCAGCACAGTGGGAAGGTGCGTAATACCCCGCGCCACGCCGTCGTCGAGATCGTCGTTCACCAGTTTGACCAGCTTCGGGTCGTCCATCGACAGCAGCGCGTTGGCCGGGTCCACTCCGTTGCCGCGTGCGAAAGCGGCCACCCGCAGGTTTAAGTTGTCCGGCGTGATTTCCCACATGTGGGAGAACAGGTCCTTTTCGAAAGCCACACCCAGCGCCGGGCGCACCCGCCAGAAAAACCGCGCGGCGATGGCGCCGCGTTTCGCCCAGGCGTGGTTCGGGAGCGGGAAATCGTGATGCACAAACGCCACCTTGCCGGCGAACCGCGGCAGCAGGATTTCGTCCATCATTTTGCGGAAGTTGGCGCAATTCGCAGACTGCAAGTCTTCGAAAATGTCCACCCGCACCTGGCTGTCGGCTTTGCCCTCGATCATGGGCCCGGCGGCGCTCTCCGGCGCGGCGGACAACAAAACCGATGACGCCGCCAGCGCAGCGGCCAGAGCGAAAGTGTGGAAAGACATGATCTAAACCATGATATCCGGCGCCGGCCACGCGCTCAGACTACGTCCGCGCCGCGCTCCACCAGCAGTTCCCGCAGCACGGACCGGTGACAGCGGCTCTCGTCCTTGCAGTAGCATCCCAGCGACAGGTTGGTGTGGTGTGACAGCGCCGCAAGCACGTCAAGTTCCCGGCTTCGATCGGGCTGGCTCATCTCCTGCCGGAACTTGCGGGTGAATGCAGCCCAGGCGCGCTGGTCCTCCGCCTGCTGCGCTTCCCGCACCAAGCCGGCGCTCGGCGACAAATTCGGAAACCAGACGTCATAGTAGTCGAGCCGGGCGAAATCCGCCTTCGCAACGCCACGCGGAGGACGCCGCACGGTGCCCAGCCGCAAACCCTCGCCGGGCTTTCGAGGTTGGCCGAGTTGGACAATGGAAATCGACATAAAGCCCCTCGCTCAGTGTGCCACAGGCCCCACCCCGTCAGCCCGCCGGACTGCGGTAGGCGTTCCGGAGCTCGGCACTTGCCCGGCGCCACTGCGAGCTTCGCGACTCGGGTTTACTCCGGCTGGGCGAATTCGCTGTGTTTTCTGCCGTACAGGCAGTAGATCACCAAGCCGATCGCCGCCCAGACCACGAAGCGCAGCCAGGTTTCGAGCGGCAAACCCATCATCAGGCCGATGCAGCAGCCAATCGCGAGCACCGGGAAGATGGGACCCAACGGCACGCGGAAGGTGCGGGGGCGTTCGGGCTGGGTCTTGCGCAGCGCCATCACTCCCGCGGACACCATGGCGAACGCGAACAGCGTTCCGATGTTCGAAAGGTCGGCGAAGGTCCCGATGTCCCACACGCCGGCCGGAATACCCACCACGAAGCCGGCAATCCAGGTGCTGGCGTCCGGCGTGTGATGCTTGGGATGCACCTTCGAAAACAGCTTGGGCAGCAGGCCGTCGCGCGACATCGAGAACCAGACACGCGCCTGCCCGTACTGGAACACCAGCAGCGAAGAAACCATGCCGGTGACGGCGCCGATGCTGACCCAGCGGCGAATGCCGTTCATCCCGAGGCCCTTCAGCGCGTTGGCCACCGGGGCGGCGTTGTTCAGCGTATCCCAACGGGCAATCCCGGTCAGCACCACGGATACCGAAATATACAGAACGGCGCAGGCCACCAGCGTGCCCAGGATGCCGATGGGAATATCGCGCTGCGGATTCCTGCACTCTTCGGCCGCCGTCGAGACCGAGTCGAAGCCGATGTAGGTGAAAAAGACGATGGCCGCTCCCGTCACCACGCCGGAGAATCCGTTGGGCATGAACGGCTTCCAGTTGGACGTCTCGACGGCGTGCGCCGCGCCGAACACAAACAGCAGAATGGCGCCCAGCTTGATGAGCACCATCACGTTGTTGGCGCCGGCGCTCTCGCGCACCCCGCGCACCAGAATCCAGGTGAGAAACATGATCACCAGAAAAGCCGGCAGGTTGAACCAGGCGCCGGTAAGCTTGCCCTCGGCGAAAATGGGCTGCGACAACTCCGGCGGCAGGGTGAACCCGAATACGTTGTCCAGGATGTCGTTGAAGTACGCCGAGAAGCCCACCGCCACCGCCATGTTCGAGACGGCGTACTCCAGAATCAGGTCCCAGCCAAGCAGCCAGGCGAAGATCTCTCCCAAGGTGGCGTAGGCATAGGTGTAGGCGCTGCCCGCGATGGGAATCATCGAGGACAGCTCGGCGTAGCACAAAGCCGCGAAGCCGCAGGCCACCGCCGTTAACAGGAACGACACCCAGATGGCGGGACCGGCGCCGGGCCGGCCAATCACCGAATGGGTGGCGGCCCCGTGCAGCAGCAGGTCCCAAATGGGTGCGTTGAGGATGGACTTGTGGCTCAGCGTCTCGCCCGCCGCCGCCGTGCCGGTGAGCACGAAGATGCCCGAGCCGATCACTGCGCCGATTCCAAGTGCGATGAGGCTCCACGGTCCCAAGGTCTTCTCCAGCCGCTTGCCCGGCTCGAGCGACGATCGGAGGAGTTTGTCGATGTTCTTGGTGCGGAAGAGCTGGTTCACCTTGCCATCCCTCCGAAGGCTCGCGGGGTTCCGCACACGGACGGGAAAGTCCGTGGAACCTGACACAGACTGGAAGTCCGTGCTACCGGCGGCGCTGGCCCTTCACCATCTTCTTCACTTTTTTCTTGTTCGAGCCGCGTGCCACGCTGGATTCCCGCTTTGGCTTGGCCGGCGCCTCTTTGCGCGCCTCGCGCTTCTTCTTCTTGCGTTCGATCTTGTCGGTTACGTTCTTGGTGTTCATTCTTCGACTTTCAAACTTGCGAATTTTGCGATCAACTTCTTCAGTCCGTAGCCCGGAAAGCTGACGGTGAGCTTGGCGTCCTCTCCTTCGCCTTCCTTGCGCAGCACCAGCCCACTGCCATACTTCGGATGCTGGACGGTGACACCCGGCCGGATGCCGCGGTTCGTCTTTCTCCACGAAGGGCCAGGCGGCCTGGCGGCTGTTTCCGGCGCTCTGGCTGGCGCCGGCGAAGGCGCCGGACTCTCCACCCGGCCGGCGGGCACACTTGTGACCGCCGACGCTGCCGATTGCGCCGGTCTGCTCTCTTCCGTTTTCGATGTGCGAGCCGGCGCCGGGAATGGCTGCCCCCGCTCGGCGAAGAACTGAGAGATGTTCTCCAATGAATTATAAGTCTTTCCGGTAAAAGTATTCTTCCGGGCCGCTTCACGAACGTAGTGGCGCTCCACCAGAAGCTCCACCTGCGGGATGTCCGGCTCCCTGGAGAGAAGCTCGGTGAGATTGGCCGGAACTTCGGCCAGAAAGCGCGAGGGGGTGCAGGGCTCCAGGGGACTTCCGCCGAACCTCCGGCGCAGGCGCGCCCAGGTCATGTACAGGCGCCTCTCGGCGCGGGTCATGCCGACGTAGCACAGGCGGCGTTCTTCCTCCATCTGGTCGGACGACTCGGTCGAGCGGCTGTGAGGAAAGAGCCCTTCTTCCATTCCCGCCAGGAAAACCGTGGGAAATTCCAGACCCTTGGCGTTGTGCAGGGTAAGAAGCGAAATTTGTGCCTTTTCATCCACCTGGTCGGCATCGCTCACCAGCGCGGCGTGGTCCAGAAAGTCGGTGATCTGTTCACCGCGCTCCACCGCTTCGGCGGCGGCGCTCACCAGCTCGTCCAGGTTGGCGCGCCGCGAATCGGATTCCGGCGAGTGGTCGCCCTCGAGCATCTCGCGGTAGCCGCTACGGTCCAGGATCTGGCGCAGAATCTGGTCCAACGGAAACTGGGTGATGTTTTCCCGCAGCTCCTCGATCAGCTTGACGAACACGGTCAGCGCGGAGGCGGCGCGGGTGGAAAGCAGCTTTTCGTCCAACATCCGGCGGATGGCGTTCCACAGACTCAGGGGGTTTTCGGCAGCGTGGTGCTCCACCTGTTCCATGGTGGTGCGGCCGATGCCGCGGGCCGGGGTGTTGACAATGCGCAGCAGGCTGATGGAGTCGTCGGGGCTCGAAAGCAGCTTCAGGTAAGCCAGGACGTCCTTCACCTCGGCGCGCTGGTAGAAGCTGAAACCGCCCACCACCACGTACTTCCGGCCATAGCGCCGCAGGGCCTCTTCAATCTGGCGGGATTGGGCGTTGGTGCGGTAGAGCACAGCCACGGGCTCACCGGGATACTGGCGCAGCAGACGGTCGATGGTGTCGGCGATAAACAGAGCTTCGTTTTCCGAGTCCGGGGCTTCGTACAAGCCGATTTTTTGGCCGGCTCCGGTGTCGGTCCACAGATGCTTCCCCTTGCGCGCCTGGTTGTTGGCCACCACCCGGCCGGCGGCTTCCAGGATGTTCTGGGTGGAGCGGTAGTTGCGCTCCAGGCGTATGGTAACGGCGTTGGGAAAGTCTTCCTCGAAGTCGAGGATGTTGCGGATGTCGGCGCCGCGCCAGCTATAGATGCTCTGATCCTCGTCGCCCACCACGCAGACGTTCTGCTGCTTTTCCGAAAGCAGGCGCATCAGGTCGTACTGGATTCGGTTGGTGTCCTGGTATTCGTCGATCGAAAGAAACTCGAAACGGCGGTTGTAGGCTTCGCGAGTGGCGGTGTCGGCGCTCAGCAGGTGTGCGGTTTCGAGCAGCAGGTCGTCAAAATCCAGGGCGTTGTTCTGCCGCAGGCCGGCTTCATACCGCTCGAAGACCACTGCCAGGCGGCCCATCTTGGGGTCGGTGGTCTGCTTGTAGAAGTCCTGGGGAGTCTGGCGGCTGTTTTTGGCGTGGCTGATCAGCGAGAGGGCTCCCCGCGGGGACATGAACTTCTCATCCAGCCCGAGGTGCTTGTAAGCAGCCTTGATGAGCGCCAATTGTTCGTCATCGGCGTAGATGGAGAAGTTGCGGGTGAAGCCTGGCCGCCACCCGGCCAACGGACCTCCGTCGCGCCGCAAAAGGCGGACAGCGAAGGAATGGAAGGTGGAGACCACCGGTCCGCGCTCGGATTGGGCCAAGCCCAGCAGGCGGACGACGCGCTCCGCCATCTCGCGGGCGGCCTTATTCGTGAACGTGACCGCCAGAATCGACGGTCCCGGAACTCTCTGGTGGTGAATAAGATAGGCGATGCGGTGGGTGATCACCCGGGTTTTGCCGCTGCCGGCTCCAGCCAGAATGAGCAGCGGTCCGCGGACGTGCTCGGCGGCACGCCGTTGTTGTTCGTTCAACCCCTGTAAAAAGTCCATGAAAAGCCGAATTGCCAGTGTACCCGATGCCGGAGGTGCCGCGTGCCGCTACGGTCCGCCGGACGGATCAGGGACCCCTATCCCATCCTAACCGCAACCCGCGGCCAAGGTCGAGTTTTCAGCCTCCAGCCCTTTGCCTTTTATGCTCCATATTTGTAACCTTAGGATTCGCCGGCACGCCTTAGTGGCAGAAGCACCGAATGGTGTGTTCGGGCCGGCGGCGCAGGCTGCATGCTGGTCGATCATGAGATCATTCGGCGCGCTCAGGAAGGCGATTCGTCTGCCTTCAACCAGATTGTGGGCGCCTACCGGAAGCGGATCCTGGGAACCATTTCCCGGCTGATCGGCAGGCCGGAGGATGTGGAAGATGTTGGCCAGGAGGTGTTCCTCCGGCTGTATTTTTCCATGAACCAGTTGCGGACGCCTGAGGTCTTCGAGCCGTGGCTCTATCGACTGACAGTGAATGCGGCCTACGATCATCTGCGCAAGCGCAGACGACGACAGGAATCGCGCATGGCCGACCTGTCCGAACAGGCGCTGGTGCTGGCCGACTTCGCGGCCAGCGGACAGGCCATGGAAAACGAAGATCGCCAATCCCGCGTCCGGGACTTGGTGCAACAGTTGCTCGGGGCCGTTTCCGAAGACGACCAACTGCTTCTCACCTTGAAAGAAGTGGAAGGTTTGTCGCTCAAAGAGCTGGAAAAGGTCTATGATGTCAACGAGAATGCCCTGAAGGTTCGTCTGTTTCGAGCGAGACAGAGGGTCCTGAAGGCGTACGCGGCCATCGAAGAGGGTAATGCCCCCCGGGCCGCGAAGGAAAGAAAGGGCTGAAGGATGGAGTCGAAAGACCGTTTGGAACAGGAGTTGGACGACCTGCTGAACGCCTATCGCGAGGCGTGTCCGGACGTGGAAGCAAGCCCTCTGTTCTTACCTCAGCTTTGGCAGAAGATCGAGGAGCACGAGTCGAACACCTTCGTCTGGAGGAAGCTGACAAGGGGTTTCCTCACGTTCGCCGCCGCGGTGTCGATCCTGTTCGCCCTGCTGATCTTCCTGCCCAGCCAGAAGGGTCTTCCGGAAGGGACCAGCTACGTGGATACGCTTGCCGACACACAACTGGCGGGCGTGTCGGCGGAGCCCGCAAACTCCCCGGTATACGTCCCGCGTGAGGACCGGGGTCAATGAACCGGCGGTTGTGGGGAATTGCGGCTTACCTGTTGCTGGTTTTCGCGAGCGGCATCGTGGTGGGTGGCGTTGGCCATTACCTTTACACCGCCAAAGACGTCTCGGCCGGCACTACCGCCAGCCGCCCCAAGCCGGAAGAGTTCCGCCGCCGCTTCATTAAGGAAATGCGCGACCGTCTGCACCTGACGCTGCAGCAGGAAGCGCAGCTCAACGACATCATGGACGACACCCGGAACAACTTCCGCGAGATGCGGAGCCGGATGCGCACCGAAACGGATGCCATCGAGCACCACCAGATCGACCGCATTTCGTCCATCTTGAGCCCCGACCAGCAGGCCACGTACAAAAAGATGGTGGACGAGTGGAACGCTAAGCGTAAGAGCAGGCAGCAGCAAGGGCAAGGCGGCCACCCGCATCCGGGTTGTTGAGCCGCACGCCACCCCCCAACTGAATATTTCCCGATTTTAGCGAGCTTAAGCCAGGCGCGGTTTGCCGTTACTACTTGGCGGCCTTCACCGATTCGCGTTCCTTGCGGATGCGCGCCGATTTCTGCACCTTACGCTGGAAGCGATCAATGCGGCCTTCGGTGTCAATCAGTTTCTGGCGTCCGGTAAAGAAAGGATGGCATTCGGAGCAGATTTCAACCCGGATATCTCCGCTGTGGGTGGAGCGGGTGACAAAGCTGCTCCCGCAAGCGCAATTCACTTTCACTTCGTTATAGGCGGGATGGATCCCAGGCTTCATGGTTCGCAGACTTCCTTCCTTCGGAATTATAGCATTGGGGGTGTCGGGGCCGCACCAGCGTGCCGTCGGCCGCTGGGCACAAATGGGGGAAAACCCCGCCGCTCCCTCGGGTTCGGCGGGGTTGAAACAAGGTAGCCAAGGGTGGAAACCTGTGGCTCGTGGGAAACGCGCTTAGTGGCCGGTCCACACGAACTTCGGTCTCGTCACTGAACGAAACCTGAACGGTTCAGAACTTCGACTTTAACAGTCGACCACCTCGCGCGTGGATTTACTGCCAGAAATCATGTACCTGGACCACCTCCTTTCTCAGTGATGAAATAATTATGACAGAATGAGCTTGTTTGTCAATGGGGAAGTGGCAACCGCACCCCAACCAATTGTGGTACTTACGGTGTTCCTACAATTTTCTGTATAGGAATTGCCCCATGGCCAGTCCATCCATGAAATTGAACGGGAACTGGCCGGTGGTGTAGTGGGCGCAGGGCAGCCGGAAGACCTCGTGCGGAAGGCCTTTCTCTTTGTAAATTTGCAGTACATGGCGCGACAACTCGGGCAGGAACGAGGTGTCGTAGGTCGCCCACACCAGCAGGCTGGGAAGCTGCCGCTGCTCCATCCTTGCGATGTAGGCGGCCGGACTGATGGGAAGCCAGTAGTGACGCAATTGCTCGCGGGTGAGTACCGTCTCGATCCCTTTTCGAATGTGCTGGGTGGAGAGGCCGGTCCAGACTACGTCGCCGACGTTCATGGAAACATGGTTGAACACGCCGGCCTTCAATCTGGGCTCGTGGGCGGCAGTAACAAACGCCACGCAGCTACCCAGGCTGGTGCCGAGAATTCCCAACCGTTCATATCCTTGCTGTTCCAGCCAGTCGAAGCAGCAGCGGACGTCAATCACCGACTGGCGGACCGCCCCGATGGTGCGGCCCAGATTCGCCGACATGTGGTAATCGGCGCGCTCGAGTTCCGGCGGCATGCGGCGGTCGTGGTAGGCGAGGCTCATCCGCAGGGCGGCTATCCCAAATTTGTTCAAGAGCTTACACAAACCCACGTGACCGCCGGCATCGGCGTTCCACTGGGGCAGCACCACCACCGCTCGCTTTTTATTGCCGGTGTGGGGAAACCACTGGGCCCAGGCGGTGTTGTTTGCCGGGTAAGGGGTTTCGACAGCGCTCCGGAAGCTCAGAAAGCCGTCGTCCAGCCGAAACTCGGGTCGGGGCGAATAGCTGAAGAACCGGTCGGAATCGGCGAGCGTGTGCTCCAAATAGGCAGCCATCGCGCGGTGCGGATCGCCGTTGCTCGAAACATCCTCCAACCACTCGAAGCCCCACTCGAAGGGACGGACTTTTCGGTTCGTGTCCCGCGTAGCGAGTTTGGTTTCCCAGCGGTGGATCCACTGCTCGTACCAGCGCAGCATAACTCGAAAGGAAGACTCAGTTTAGCAGGAATCGCGAAGATCGTGCATCCGCTGCAAAAACCGATTGGTAAGCTCAAGCTACTGAAATCAGGTTGGATACACTGCGAAGTTCGAGGAAAACAGGAAGCCCGGAAATGCTCGCACGGCCTGACGGCGTCGAACGCCCTGGGAACCAAAACATCGATCTAACACCAAGCGGAACAACCGTTTGACACCGGAACGTTTCCGGCACTCAACCTGGAGGCAACTGCACCAACTCTGCGAAACTACCGTTCGACCCTTGCCCGACATTCAGCAATTCGCTCTCCAACGCCAGCGCGTTGAAAAGTAAGAACGCCTGCTCTCCCGGGATTCCATTTGGCATAGAACCGGGCCGGCCGTCATCCAGAATCGCGTAGGAAGCGTCGTAATGAGTGGACTCCAGCCATTTGACCGGCCTGGAAGCGGTAGAATACAGGGGTGACTCCGACGAGATCCCCCCTCTTGGAGAACAAGGACTTGCCCATCGCGAACCAGGGAACCGTCTTGAAGGCCCCCCTGTTTCGTCTGTCGCTGGCCGGCATTTTCATCGCCGGAGTGCTGGTCTCTTTCCTGGGGGCCATTCTCCCCGCCTGGCAGAACCAGTCTCCCTATGCGTATTCCGTTGTCGGCGTCTACTTTCTTTGCTTGACCTTGGGATTGCTGGGCGGCTCGCTCGGCGGACACGCAATGGTGCGCCGGACGGGCATCTCGAAAGTGCTGGCCGGGGCGTGCCTGATTACCTGTCTGGGTTTTGTCGTTCTGGCTTTTGCCTCCCCCCCCACTCCCGCCTACGTGCGCGGAATCGGTGTATCGCTCATCGGTCTGGGTGGCGGGGGCCTGGTGCAGGGCATCTTCTATACAATCGTTCCGGTCTACGATCATGACCCTGCCGGGACCGTCAACCTGAGTGGCATTTTCTTTGGATCGGGTTGCCTGTTGACCTCGCTTCTGGTTGCCGGCACGTTCTATGTCTATTCGATCCCGGTGATTATCTTGCTGATCGCACTGCTGCCCGCGGTGTTTGTGTACGTCTATTTCCGCAGCAGCTTCCCTCCGGAAGATGTTCCTCCGCCCGTTTCCTGGCGGGAGATGTGGCAAGACGTCCATAACCCGGCCGCCATCCTGTTTTCCCTGCTGTTGTTTTTCCAGTTTGGCAACGAGTGGGCGCTGGCCGGTTGGCTGCCCATCTTTCTGGTGCAGCGACTCGGGGCCAGTCCCGACAACTCGTTGCTGGTGTTGGCGCTGTATTTTCTTTCGCTGCTTACCGGGCGTGTGTTTGCCCAATGGCTGCTTTCCCGCGTCAGCCACACCCGGCTGTTGCTTTCCGGCGTCCTGCTGCCGATGTTCGGCTGCTTCATTCTGTGGTCGACGAACAACCTGTTCGGAGCCTCCACCGGCATTCTGTTCGCCGGTTTCGGGTTTTCGGTAATTTACCCGTTGGTAGTTGAAAAGGTGGGACGCCGCTTCCCCTCCTTCCGCCTGGGACTGTTCAGCGGCATCTTCTCGCTGGCTATCACTGGCGGTACACTGGCTCCGGCGACGCTGGGTTTCTTTGCCGAGGCCTACGACATCCAGGTGGTGGCCCTTCTCCCGCTGATCGGCAGCATCATGGTGTTTCTCCTGTTGCTGCTGGTGCTGCTCGAAGCCAGGCTGTCCGGCGGCCCGGACGCCGCCGTTGCCAAGACGCCGTAATTCGGCCTTTCCCGCGGCAAACCCAGGCTGGTCTCCCGTTACACTGGAAGTTCATGTACCTGTCCCGCTACTGGCTTGAAATCGCGGTGGCGTCGTCGCTGCTGGCGGCGCCTGGTGCGTTTAGCCAGACCGAACCGCCGCCGGAACGTCCCCCGCTCGAGGCGGTGGTGGACGCCGCAATCGACGTCTCGGCGGTTTCGCGGCAGACCTACTGGGGTATCCAGGCCGTTCAATTGAGCACTGGCAAAGTTCTGGCGGCGAAAAACCCGAAAAACTGGTTTGTCCCGGCGTCGAACGCGAAGCTGTTTTCCACCGCGCTGGCGCTTTCCAGTCTGGGCCCCCACTACACCTTCAACACGGTGGTTTCGGCGCCCTCGAAGCCCACCCCGGAGGGACTGATTCGCGGCGACGTCGTGTTGCGCGGCGGCGGCGACCCAACCCTGTCCGGACGTACCTATCCTTACCGCCAGGACGCGGCCCGAGGCGATCCGCTCCAGGCCATCGACGAACTGGCGGACCAGGTTGTGGAAAGCGGCGTCCGTCGCATCGAGGGGGATATCGTCGGCGACGACACCCGCTACGAATGGGAGCCGTATCCCGAAGGTTGGGCGGCCGACGACGAAGCCTGGGATTATGGAGCGGGAGTGAGCGCGCTGGTGGTGAACGACAGCTCTATCCGGGTGGTCATCCGGCCGGGACGCGCGGCGGGAGAGTTGGCTCGCATTTCCGTGCAGCCCTCAGTCGAGTGCGTCACCATCCTGAACCAGGTGCGCACAACCGCCGCCCGGGGCCAGAAGGTGGAGGCGCGGCGCGCGCCGAACTCCACCGCCATCGAACTCTACGGCGGCATCTCGCTTCGCGACGGTGCGGTAGTGCGCGAGGTCGCCGCCGGCGATCCGGCGGAATTTGCGGCCTGCCTGCTCGAAGACGCGCTACGCAGGCGTGGGGTGGAGGTGGAAGGCGCGCCGCGCGCCCGCCACAGGTGGCCCGGCGGCGTCCCTAAGAAGGCAGAGACAGAGGCGGAGGGAACCGGTTTTGTGCTGGCCCGCCGCACGTCGCCTCCTCTCGAGCAGATCGTCGCCGCCGTAAATAAGGAAAGCCTGAACCTGCACGCCGAGATGCTGCTGTGCGAAGCCGGGCTGGCGGCGGGAGGCGAGGACGGCAGACAGGCTGGTCTGAAGGCAATGAATTCGTTTCTCGCGGCCGCGGGCGTCCCCGATTCCAGCTACGACCTGGAAGACGCCAGCGGGCTGTCGCGTCTGGCCCTGGTCACGCCGGAAGCCGTCACCCGGCTGCTGGCATACATGGCCGCTTCCCCGCAAAAGGATGCGTGGCTCGCCAGCCTGGCGGTGGGCGGCGAAGACGGCACCCTCGAGCACCGTTTCACGAACCTGGCCGCCGGCCGGTTGCGGGCCAAAACAGGCACCTTGACTCATGTTTCGGCGCTCGCCGGCTACGCCGAGTCGGCCACCTACGGCACCGTGGCGTTTTCCATTCTAGCCAACAATTACAACGCGAAGGCCGGCGCTATCCGCCCCACAATTGATAGAATTGTCTCAGAGATACTCCGCTAGGATTCCAACTCAGATGCCGATCTACGAATACGTTTGCCAGGACTGTGGAAGCAAGTTCGAGAAACTGGTGCGGCTTTCCACCGCCACGAACGAACTGGCCTGCCCGAGCTGCGGGAACCAGCGCCTCGAACGGGCGCTGTCCACCTTCGCCGCTCACTCCGGACAATCTGCGAGCGACGGCCCCGGCCCAGGCATGTGCCCGGGGGGCGGAGTTTGCCCCACCCCCGGCATGTGCGGGTTGGACTGACGGCCATCGGCGGGTGACGTAGCACGCCGCGCCGCCTTCGAAGAATTCGCTTGACCTTCACCTTTTGTTCGCCAACAATGGAAGTATGGCTTTAACACCTCGGCAAAAGGAAGTCCTCGACTTCATTGCTGACTTTATCCAGAGCAACGGGTACAGTCCGAGTTACGAGGAAATCGCTTCCGGTCTGCAACTTACTTCTCTGGCCACCATTCACAAGCACATATCGGCTCTCGAGGCGAAGAAATACCTGCGCCGGCATTACAACCACAGCCGCTCGGTGGAGGTGTCGCCCGACTATCTCTCGGCACGGGAGAGAACCGGCCACGCCGCCCGGCGGAGCCTGGACGTGCCCCTGCTGGGCCGTATTGCCGCCGGCGCGCCGGTGGAGGCGATGGCCGGCGCCGAAACGCTCTCTTTCGGAGATTTCGCCGGCAAGGACGGCGTGTACGCGCTGGAGGTGCGGGGCGAATCAATGATCGACGACCACATCTGCAGCGGCGACTTCGTGCTGGTTCAGCAGGACAGCAACGTCCGCGACGGAGACATCGTGGTCGCGTTGGTGGACGGTATGGAGACCACCCTTAAGCGGTTTTACCGCGAGCCGGAAGGCATGGCGCGGCTGCAACCGGCAAACTCCGCCATGGAGCCGATTCGAGTGCCTTTCGAAAGGCTCGACATCCAGGGGAAAGTGCTGGCCGTCCTGAGAAAGTACTGACCGCCGACAAACGCCGGCGCGCCGTATGCGGCCTCGGATGGCTCAGGCCAGGGCGAGTACCCGGCGGCGCGCGCGTACCTCTGCTTCCGCCCGCAGCCAGTCCTCGAATGGATCGCCGGGCTGGTATCCTCGTTGTTCCCAGTAACCGTACGCCACCCGTTCGATTTCAAGCCGTTCGGCCTCGGTGGGGAACGGCGGCTCTTCGAAACGGTTTCGCGCGCGCGACACCAGTTCGCGCGGCGCCACCGCGGGGGTGTTCCCGAGGAACGCCATTTCGCGCGTTACCAGGTCTTCCGACACGATATCGGCCGGATGCGGCTCGGCGGCAGCCACTGCCGCTTTAGCTTTGCGGCCCGCCGCGCGGGGCTTGGCGGAGGTTGTTTCCGCGGGCTTTTTGCGCGCCGGTTTCACGGCCTTCTTTTCCACGCCAGACGCGCCGGTGACAGCCGCCGAGCGTTTTCGGGCTGCAGGGGTCACGGGCTTTTCAGAAATTGTTTCGCTCTGGGCGCCAACGGGTTCCAGAGCGGGATCTGTGCTGCTCTTTGTCGTTTTTTTCGGCATCGTCCGATTGTCCCTGTTGGGTTGTATCTGCTCTCAGTTTACCAATGCGCCCCGGCAACTCTTATGAATTCCGGTTCACATTTACACAAATACTTTTTATGAGGCTGATGGTTGCCGCGCTTTCAACAATTTAGAGGTCGCCGCCCAGCTCCGCCAGTATTTCCCTGGCGGTCCGCTGCGATTCGCCAAACGACCTTAAGTAATCTTGAAACAGGCGGTTCAATTCCAACGCCGCCTCCGGCGAGAGTTTCGCCCGCAGCAGCATATCGCGCAAATACACCGGATTCGGAAGAAGGTTTTCCTCCGTCAGTTCATCCAGCGCGGTCTGCGGGTTGAAGTGGTACATGCGCCCTCTGGTTCTCCGCTCGCGGAGCCGTTTGCTCTATTATCGCAGTTCCACGCCGCTTGTCGAGCGTGCCCCCTATACTGAAAGAGCTTACTTCGCCGTGATCAGAGACCTTCTTCCGCTGGTGTTCGCCCTGGTGGCCGCGGCCGCCATCTATGCCTGGCGCGAGTGGCGCCAGCGCGCGAGGACGGTTCGTCCCCCCTTCCCGGAAATCGCAATGGACGAGGTGTGGCAACGCTGGCGCAACGGCGCATCCATCCACCCCGACGGGCGTCTGGCGCCTCCGGATTGGGACCGCGCGGCGCTCGATGAGAAGGTAATCGAAACCGCTCACGCCGACCTGTTGGCGGTCGAACAACGCCTGTCGCAGTCGCCGGCGCCGCGCCTGGACCTGCGCCGCGCCATTTTCGAAAGCGCCACGGTGGCGCTGCACCTGGAGGCGCTGCTCCGCATGGGAGACACCGAGCGCGCCGTTCTGTTGAAGGGCTACCAGCCGGGAATGGAGCAGCAGCTCCACGACGCGCATCGATTGATGACGGCGCTGTGGATGCTGTTGCGCCAGTACGCGCGTCTGAAATACGACGAGGCGAACCGCGAAGACTGGTTCCAGCATTACGTCGAGCTGGCCCGGCCGTACGTTTTCGAGAAGGCCCGCTGCGCGAGAGACCAGTTTCTGCGCCGGGATGGCAGCGCCGGCCGCGTTGCCGCCATCTACGACGACCTTTTGCGCGATCTGATCAACACGCTGGCGGCGGTTCACGCGAAGAGGAGATTTCCTGCCGCAGGATCTGCCCGGAGCCGCGGGCCTCCGGAAAAGAAGGTCGAAGCGGCCGAAAGGGCCGGATTACGAGTTTTGCCGCGGCGCTTCCCCCAGCACCACGTTGATCTTCTGCCGGTTGCCGTTTCGAATTACAGTCATCGGGAGGTTGTCTCCGGCGCGTTTGCGATTCAGCGCGCGGCGCAACGCATCGCTGCTGTCGACGGGTTTGCCGTCGATTTCCACGATCAGGTCTCCGCCCACGCCCAGCTCGAAGTTGCCGACAATCACCCAGCGCTGCGGGCCGCGCAACCCGGCGGTCTCCGCCGCCGAGCCCTGTGCAATGCCCTGCACCAGCAGCCCTCCCGAACGCGGCAATTTCAGCTCTTCGGCCAGGTCGCCCTGTACGTAGACCACCTCGATACCCAGGTAAGGGCGCGCGTACTTCTTGCCCGCCTGGAAATCGTCCAGCATCTCCTTGGCGCGGTTGATCGGCATGGCAAAGCCGATGCCGATGTTGCCGCCCGGGCCGTATATGGCGGTGTTGATGCCGATGACGCTGCCCTGCGAATCCAGCAGGGGCCCGCCGGAGTTTCCCGGGTTGATGGCGGCGTCCGTCTGAATCATGCCCTCCAGCCGGTGCCCGCTTTCGTCTTCGATGTCGCGGCCGAGCGAGCTGACGATGCCGGTGGTGAGGGTGCCGTTCAGGCCGAACGGGTTGCCGATGGCCAGCACCTTCTGTCCCACCTTCAGGCCTTCCGAATCGCCCAGCCGGAGCGTCTTCAACGGCTTCGAGCCGAGGTCGATTTTCACCAGGCCCAGATCGTTCACCGCGTCGCGCACTAACACCTTCGCCGCAAACTTCGACCCGTCGGCCATGGTCACCCGGATCTCCTGCGCGTTGCCCGAAATGACATGGTTGTTTGTGAGAATCTGCCCGTCCTTGTTGATAAGGAATCCCGAGCCAGATTCCCGCGACGGATAGATCTCCAAAAACCAGCCGCGCTGGTATACGGTGCTGGTAATGTTCACCGTGCCATCGTGCGCAGCCTTGTAGATATCAATGTTGTTCAGCTCGTCCGTGCTGAGCCCGGCCGAGTGGGCCACGTCCGGTCCGGACCACAGCGACGCGCCGCTGCCCGAATTTCCAAACCAATGCGCCGGCAGGCCCCAGCGCGCCACCGAGGTCAGGAAAACGAACCCGCCCACCAACATGGTGGCCAGCAAGAGACTTCGGCCTCTCATATTCAAAAATCTCCGTAATTCATCCAAAAGCGCCCGCGTTTTCCCTGCCGTTTCTTCTTTGGTCCCTGAGGTGTCAATAACGAAATCAGCGAACTTCCGCTTCGCCGAAAGCGGCATCTGGCGCCGGATGCGGGCCATCCACTTCTTCGCGGGAAAGCGCGTCCCGTTTGATCGCGCGGGCAATCTGCACCTCCTCGTCTGCAAACAGTCAAGACCAGCTTTTGAAATCGCTTATAACTCCCCGTCTCTATCAGGATAGCGGCTTCCACGACGCCGATGGCGTGAGCATCGAGCGCTTCCAGACGGTCGAACCACTCCTCTTCTTTGGCGACCACGAAGGGATGAACCAGTTGGTTTAATGCCAGCAGCCGGTCGGGCCGGTCGAAAACCAGCACGCCCAACCGTCGGCGGTTGATGGAGCCGTCTTCATCGAGAATATCGCTTCCGAATTCGCGACACCACGCTTTCGGAAGGCTTCGCCTCCCGGCGACAGGACCTGGTGGCCGAGTTCGTCGGCCTGCAGCAGATGGCAGCCGAGGTCCGCCAGTTCCCGGCCCACGAAGGTCTTTCCGGTGGCCAGACCAGCCGGTCAGGCCGACACGTAGCATCCGGACAATCTCCGTTCCGCGAGCATTACCGTGTTCGACATGAGCATGGCGATGGTGAGCAGTCCCACGCCGCCCGGCACCGGCGTATAAGCCGACGCTCGCGCGGCGGCGGCGATGGGATCGAAATCGCCGACCAGGCACTTCCCTTCGAATCAACTGGGCCAGCTTGCCTGGCGTCGTTGCGGAAGATGCGGGCCACCTGGCGCGGTCGGAAAGGCGGTTGATGCCGACGTCCACCACCACCGCGCCTTCGCGAATAAACTCCGCCGTAAGGAAGGCGGGCCGGCCGATGGCGCCCACCAGAATGTCGGCCTGGCGGCAGACGCCCGGCAGGTCCTGCGTTTTCGAATGGCAGATGGTTACCGTGGCGTGCTGGTGCAGCATCATCATGGCCAGCGGTTTCCCACAATGTCGCTGCGTCCGACGATCGACCACGCGTTTGCCGGCACGGCGAGATGCCGTAAATCCGCAGCATCTCCATCACGCCGGCGGGCGTGCAGGCGCGCGGTCCGGGAACATTCGCCACCAGGCTGCCGACATTGAACGGGTGGAAGCCGTCCACGTCCTTGGCCGGATCGATGGCCAGCAGCACCTCGCGCGAGTTCACCTGCCTGGGAAGCGGCATCTGGACCAGCACGCCATCGATTCCTCCGGCGGTTGAGGTCTTCGACGATCTTCCAGCAGTTCCGGCCCGTCCCGATCGATTCGGGCGGAGTGATCTTTTCGCTTAGATTCCGAGCTCGCCGCAGGCCTTGACTTTGTTCCGTACGTAGATCTCCGAACCGGGGTCGTGCCCCACCAGCACCACCGCCAATCCGGGAGCGCGTCCGGAACTCTTCAGTTTCTCAACCCGCGGCCTGAGGCTTTCCAGAATCTGGTCGCGAACCCATTTGCCATCCAGTATTTGCGCCATCAGATGGAAGGATATCAGGCGCGAGCCGGATGGGGATAGTCGCCGGCGCGGTTCGGTGCGTGGGTCTCACGCTAGCGGGCCTCCCTGGCAGGCCGGATGCTGAAAACGAACCATACCAGGGCCAAGGCGCCCAGGGCGAAGATGGTGTCTCCGGGTACCCGCATCCAGCGCAGCGTTTGCAGCATCGGCGTGCCTAGAAACTCGCTGCTGCGGGCGTACCAGTAGCCCTTGTCGACCGACGCCCAGGTCTGCGCCAGCCCTACCGGCAGCAGGCTGCCGACACACATGGCGAACAGCCCGATGTTCATCGCCCAGAACGAGAACCGAAGCCACTTTTCTTTCCACTGGAGATCGGGCACCAAGGCGCGCAGGCACACCAGCATCAGCCCGATGCCCAGCATGCCGTACACGCCGAACAGCGCGGCGTGGCCGTGCACCGGCGTGGTGTTCAGCCCCTGCATGTAGTAGAGCGCGATGGGCGGATTGATCATGAAGCCGAACAGCCCGGCGCCCACCATGTTCCAGAAGGCCACGGCCACGAAGAAGTAGATGGGCCACTTGTAGCGCTGGGCCCAGGGCGTCAGCTTCCCGCGGCGAAGGTCGTCGATGGCGGCGTAGGCCACCAGCACCAGCGGCACCACTTCCAGCGCGCTGAACACCGAACCCCACGCCAGCGCCACCGTGGGCGTGCCGGTGAAGTACAGGTGGTGGCAGGTGCCGATGATGCCTCCGGCCAGGTAAATGGTGGCCGAAAGCAACGCCGCTTTGGCCGCAAAGGCCGGACGAATCAGGCTCAGACGGGTGAAGAAGAAGGCGATGACGGTGGTGGCGAAATACTTCGAAGAAGCCTTCCACCCACAGGTGCACCACCCACCAGCGCCAGTATTCGACGATCGAAAGGTGCGTGTGCTGGCCCCAAGTCAGGCCGGCGCCGTAGAACAGGCCGATGGCCCCCGCCGACATCAGAAACAGCCACAGCAGATGTCGCTGTTCGCCCGGTTGCTTTGAGCGCCGGGCGGATCGGCGCGGACCACCAGGAACAGCCAGATCAGCAGGCCCACGAACAGCAGCGCCTGCCAGCCGCGGCCGAGATCGACGTATTCGTAGCCCTGGTGACCCCAGAGGAAGGAGGCGGCGTCGGAGAGCTTGTTCTGAATGCTCATCCACTCGCCGGTAAGCGAGCCCCCGACAACCACCAGCAGCGCCACGAACAGCACGTTGACTCCCAGGCGCTGGACCGTTCGGCTCGATGCCGGATACCAGCGGTCCGATGAACAGGCCGGCGGCCAGCCAGGCGGTGGCGATCCAGAAGATGCCGAGTTGGATGTGCCAGGTGCGGGTGACCGCGTAGGGCAGCCACTTTGCAAGCGGGATGCCGTAGAAGCCGTCGCCCTCCACGCCGTAGTGGGCGGTGACGATTCCCAGCCACGATCTGCACCAGGATCAGCAGCGCCACCACCCAGAAGTATTTCAGCGTGGCGAGTTGCGAAGGCGTCGCCCGCCAGCTTCCCAGCGGGTCTTCCTCGGGCAGCTCGCCGGCTTCCACTTCGTGTTTCTGCGCCGCGTACCACCACACCATGGCGCAGATGCCGGCCAGCAGCATGATGAATGCTGACGCCGGTCCACATCACGCTTTCGCCGGTCGGGCGATTGCCCACCAGCGGGTCGGGCGGCCAGTTGTGGGTGTAGGAGACGGTGTCGCCGGGACGGTCGGCGGCGGCGGCCCAGGCGGTCCAGAAGATGAAGGCCGCGAACTCGCTCATGCGGTTGGCGTCGCGAATGGCGCCGGCGGGGATGGCGTAGGCCGCGTCACCCTTCATGAAGACGTCGGAGTAGTGGGCCAGGCAGGCGTTGAAAGCGCGGGCGCGCACCGGATCGATGCGCAGAGTATGGTCCGCCGCATCGTAGTTGTTGGAGCGGTACATCTGCTGCAGCCGGCCGCGCAAGCCTGCCTGCTGCTCGACTCCCAGCTTTTCGTAAGGCATGCCGAACTGCTGGCGGGCCAGCTCGTCCAGCACGAACGTCGCTTCGCGGTGCAGCCAGTCGGCGGTCCAGTCCGGCGCCACGTAACTGCCGTGTCCCCACACCGAGCCCACCTCCATTCCTCCCATCGACTGCCACACGTTTTGTCCCCGGCCGATGGCGCCGGAGGGAACCACCACGTCTCCCGCGGTGGTAACAACCTTGTCGGGGATGGGAGGCATCTCCTGGTAGATCCGCGTGCCAATCCAGCCCAGAACGCTGAACGAGATGATGATGACGGCGGCAAAGCCGAGCCAGAGCTTCTTCATGAATGGGGCCTCCTTCGGCACCAACTAGAAGAAATCATGGCAAGGCGCGCTGGTTGAGGCTATGACTCAGGTCACAAAGTAAGTTGGTTCGGCTCGAAATCGGGGAGCGACTCGCAGGCGAGTATTCCGCTCTTCAATCTCCCCTCCCAGCTACGTTGTCATCCGGTTGGAGTGCGTTCGTCGTAGACGCCGGGACACGGGACGGAAGAATCAAGCCGCCTCTGGCTTCGATATGGTCGGGTCGCTGACAGGTTCAATAACAAAGCGATCGGAGGCGTGAATGCAGATCATGTCGAGCCGTTCGTCACCGATGGCGGTAAAGCGGTGCGGCGTGGCCGCTCCGATCACGACTATGTCGCCTGCCCCGGCAACCACCTCTTCCCCATCGACGACCATCGCCGCCTGGCCGGAGAGCACGATACAGGTTTCCGGATACGGATGCTGATGCAGTCCCGGGCCTTTCCCTGGCGCAAGATTGCCCTCAAAGAAGGAAATGCCTGCACCGTATGACTCGCCTTCGAACTCGACTGTGGCGATTGCGCCTTTCCGCTGATCGCAACGATTCAGGATGCGGTACATTCGTCCTCCTCTCGATGCCGGAACTTTCGTTGCAGCGCCGCCCGGCGCTACGCCTGAGGCTGCGGCGGAGCCGGCGTGAGGCCGTGGCGGATCATGATCTCGGCCATCTTCGCCCGGTCCGGAGGCCCGCCGGCCGCCGCGTTGATCACCTCGGCAGCCTCGCGGAAATACTGCGGACCGATCGCGGCTGGTGTGATCACGCAGAGGGCCTTCGCGTCCCGCGCACCGTTGTTGTCGAACCGGTGAATGGCGCCGCGCGGGATGCAGAGTGCCTGTCCCGGCCCGACGTCGATCGGTTTTCCGTCGACAGTCCAGGTCAACACTCCGGCGATGCCGTAGATCGTCTCCTCGTAATGGTCGTGGCTGTGCGCTGGAGCCGCGAGGCGCTGTGCGCTGGGGACGAAGACCTCAAAGGCCGCGATGCTGCCCGTCGAGTTGTCCCCGGTGAGCAGGAAGCGCACCGCGAGCGGCCCCAGCCGGATGGTCTCCTCGGAAGGATTCACCTGAAGGCCGATGGTTTGCTGTGTCATTTGCGTCCCCTTTCGGTAAACTGCGTTTACCATGCCTTGATGGTAAACTAAGTTTACTTAAGATGTCAACACCTTCGTTGCCAAAAAGTTCACCGCTCAAAACGAGGGATATGCTCATCGGCGCACTGCTGCGCGTTCCGGCACAGGCAATCCATCGCCGTATCATCAAGGAACTCAATGCGGCAGGGTTTGGAGAGCTGCGTGTGCCGCACATGGCGGTGCTGCAGTTTCCGGGTCCGGACGGGGTCCGCCCGGGCACCCTGGCCGAGCGGGCCGGCATGAGCAAGCAGGCCATGAACCAGCTCCTCCGGAGCCTCGAAGGTCTTGGTTATATTGTCCGATACGACGCACCGGACGAGGGCCGTGCGCGAATCGTCCGCTTTACCAAACGCGGACACGCCGCCTACTCAAAAGTCCACGACATACTCCGCGACATCGAGCGCGAATGGAGCGCTGAGCTTGGGCCCAAGGATTTCGCTCAGCTCAAGCAATTGCTCTCCCGCGTCTGGGAAAGCCAGTTGATTCACTAGACAGCGGCTTTCGCAGCCGAGTCGGCGCGGCGGTTATTCGGGCCGTTCGCCGCAGTATCGCACCAATCGCATTTTCCGCCGGCCGAAATCGCCGATTCCCATGGGTTCCTCGTACCGCACCACGCGCAGTTGCCGATACAGCGCGGGCAATTCGCCGGTGTCGAAAACCACGTCGCCGCCGATCGATTCGGATTTCGTGGCGTCGCGGTGGAAGGCTTCGATGACGAGAATTCCGCCGGGCTTCAGAGCCCGCTCCAGGACGCCGGGCATCTCACGGCCTCCCACATAGCTGAGGACGATCAGGTCCCAACGACTATTCCCGTAGTCAAAATCTTCCATTCCCGTTATCTCCGACTTGAAATGCACGCCCAACTTCCGGGCAGTTTCGCGGGCCAGCGCAACGGCCTTTTCGGCGGGGTCGAAGCCGGTGACGTCCCACCCCTGCTGGGCGAGCCATATCGAGTTGCGCCCCTGCCCCATTCCGACGTCCAGGGCCGTCCCGGGCTTGCGGCCCTTTGCCATCTCCACCAGGAATTGGTTGGGTTTGACGTTGAAGGCTGGATTCTTCGCGGTCAGGATGCGGTTCCAGCGTTCGACCTCGGCGCGGGAGCCTTTCTCACGAACAATTTTAATCTGAGTATCGGCGTCTCGATCCGAAAAACCGCGGGCCTTCAGATACTCCCGGTAGCGCGTCAACAGATGCGGATCGCGCTGCTGATCCGGCGGGAGCATGGTGCTCCAAAAACGGAAGCGTTCATAGGCCCGCTGATCGGGAGGAAGGCTCGCAATACGTTTTTCATGTTCCTCCACGGTCCGAGTCTGGGATGCGATGGGTGCGGAGTATAAGAAGAGGGCGGCCAAAACCACCGGCCAAAGCAGGACACCTTTGTACTTCGACTGGATTGCCATCTCGCCTCCGTAGTGTGCCAATATTACTAAACTCTGGCGTAAGGCAACCAGTACTATATCGACCGTAATCCGTCCGTAAGGTCGGAGTGAGGCCGGGACCGCGACAAACGAGGCCGGCGCAGTTTCGAAATCCTCACCTGTGGGGTGTCGCGGCGAACCCAGGGTTCACGGAGACTCCCATCGAAGAGGCAGGCCGATGCCTCGTAAGGCCCGCAGGGCCGCCTTTGAATTGCCGTAGTCGCGCGCCCGCGCGGTTACGGTTCACGGCCACACACGGTCCCCGGCCCGGAGGGTCGGGCCGCCGTATGGCGCCGGTCGTGGAACCGTATCCGCCGGTCGCCTGTCGAGACGGTTCCAGCGAGACGCGGGGTCATGGTTTGGTTGCGGCTGAAGCCGCCGTGTGCGCCGGTACCGGAAATCAGCGAAGATTCTGTCGGCCTGGCGACGCCATGCGGCGGCGCGGCCCTGCGGGCCTTCTTTTTAGTCGCTTGCATCCGTAGCCGCGCATCCGCGCGACTACGGCAATTCAAAGGCAGACCCTTCGGGCCTGTTGGCGGACGCAGCATTCCCTCTCCGCGAGCCCCCACCGGCGCTTCCGGGACAGCCGAACCCATGCGAACTGCACCGTTCCGTCGAAACTCACACGCTGAGCCTCAGTCCTGGGATTCGGACGCCGCCGAAAGACTCACTTTCATGACCAGGGGCGAGTCGCAGGTTCCTGGGGAATCCCTTACGGACGGATTACGTATCCACGCCGCCCGGACAGCTCGGAACCGCACTTTCTCCTTGACAGCTTAGGAGAGATGCGGTAGACTCCTAATCATCTTAGGAGGGCGCGTGACAACCCAAGCTCAACTTTTACCTGGCACTCTGGATCTCCTGATTCTGAGAGCTGTCTCTCTCGGCCCGCTGCACGGCTACGGCATCCTTCTGCGCATTGAGCAAATCTCCGGCGGCGCACTGCTGATTGAACAGGGCGCGCTGTATCCGGGTCTATTTCGCCTGGTGCGTCAGGGACTGCTGAAGGCAAGCTGGGGCACTTCCGAGAATAATCGGCGCGCCAAATTCTACGAGCTGACCGCCGCGGGCCGCAAACGCTTGCGGGAAGAAACCGAGAGCTGGAACCGCCTTGCCACTGCCATCGCCAGCGCCCTGGCCGCGCAACCGGAGGAAATATGAGACACTTCGCCTCGCTTCGCTCCCTCGCTTCCAGTTTGTTTCGGCGGTCCCGGATCGACCGGGAAATGGACGATGAGCTTCGCTCGCACATCGAACACCGCGCCGACGATCTGGTTCGTTCCGGTCTTCCCCGCCCGGAAGCCGAGCGCCGGGCGCGCATCGAGTTCGGCGGCTACGAGCGGTTCAAGGAGGAATGCCGCGAAGCCGCCGGCGGCCATTTCGGAGAAACGCTTCTCCAGGACGTGCGCTTCGGCTTCCGCATGATGCGCAAAAATCCCGGATTTACCGCTGTCGCCGTTCTGACGCTGGCCCTCGGAATTGCGGCCAATGCGGTGGTGTTCAGCGTGCTGAACGCGCTGGTGCTGCGTCCGATCGACTTGCCGCAGGCGCAAAACCTTTACATGGTCGAGTACGGGACGCACCACTTTGAGCAGTCGTATCCCGATTACCTCGATCTGCGCGACCGATGCCGCGGATTCGAGGGCGTGGCGGCCTTCACCATTACTGCCGCCGCTTTGGACAACGGCCAAGGCTCGTCGAAGGCCTGGCTCTTGGAGGCCAGCGGGAATTACTTCGACGTCCTGGGAATTCAGCCGTATCTGGGCCGCTTCTTCCACCGCTCGGATGAGCACGGCCCCGACAGCGCTCCCTACATTGTGCTGGGCTATGCCTACTGGAAAAACCACTACCAGGGTGACCCGGGTGTGGTGGGCCGGACCGTTCAACTGAACAAGTATCCGTACACCGTGCTTGGCGTGGCGCCGCCGCGCTTTCGCGGAACCGCGCTGTTCTTCCTTCCGGATCTCTGGATACCGCTGGTCAATCAGCCGCAAATCGAGGGCGAGAACAAGCTGAACCTTCGCGGGCGCCGCGACATTTGGATCGTCGGGCGCCTGAGATCCGGAGTGAGCCTGGCGCAGCTCACCGGAGATCTCGATTCCATCGCCAGAGCGTTGGCCAAAACCTACCCCAAGACAAACGATGGCATGAGCTTCTTCCTGGCGCGCCCGGAGCTCATGGGCGACTTCATCGGCAAGGCGGCGCGGGCGTTCATAGCGGGCCTGATGCTGCTGGCGGGTTTGATTCTGCTGGCCGCCTGCGCCAACCTGGGAAGCCTGTTTGCCGCCCGGGCCGCCGACCGGTCCAAAGAAATTGCCTTGCGCCTGGCACTCGGATCGAGCCGCAACCGCATCATGCGGCAACTGCTGACGGAGGCAGTCATGATCTCCCTGGCCGGCGGCTTGGTGGGGCTGGCCGGAAGCGTAACGCTGTTGCCGTGGCTCAGCGCGTGGCAACCCTTTCCTGATTTTCCGATCAACGTGCCGGTCAATCCGGACGCCACCGTCTACGGAGTTGCGTTGTTGTTGGCTCTGGTTAGCGGACTGCTCCTCGGCGTGATTCCCGTGCGGCAGGTACTTGCGTCGAGTCCCTACCAGGTGATCAAGTCGAGCGCGTCCGGGGTGGGGCGCCGATTCACCCTGCGCGATCTGCTGCTGGCGGGACAGATTGCCGTCTGCGCCGTGCTGGTGACGGCGTCGCTGGTTGCGGTGCGCGGGCTGGTGCGGTCGCTCGACAGCAACTTCGGCTTCGTGGCACAGAACGTAACGCTGCTGCACACAGACCTGAGAATGGCAAACTACAGCGGCGAGAGGCAGCCGGGCATGCAGCGGCGCATGCTGGATCGGGCCCTGGCCATTCCCGGCGTCACGGGCGCAGCCTATGCAAACACGCTGCCGCTCAATCTGGATCAACTCCACTCGAGGGTTTTTGCGGAGAGCACCACGGACCTGAGAGAGTCGAATGCGGCTGCCCACACGGTGGAATACGCCGTCTCTCCGGGATACTTCAAGGCGGCGGGCACAACTCTGCTGGCGGGCCGGTCCTTTACGTGGCATGACGACGAGAACTCGCCTCGAGTGGCGGTGGTGAACCAGGTGTTTGCGCGCGAGGTCTTCGGTTCTATACAAAAAGCCCTTGGCGGCCACTACAAACACAGGGACGGAACACGGATCGAGGTGGTCGGTGTGGCGGAAGACGGAAAGTATGTGAACCTCACCGAGGACCCACAGGCGGCGGTGTTCTTTCCAATCCTCCAATCGCCGTCGAGCGGCATATGGCTGGTGGTGCGCTCGAACCGCGATCCACGGCAGCTCACGGCGGCAGCGCTGAATCGATCCATGCGCGGTCTGGACCCGGGACTGCTGTTTTCGATCAGGTCCTGGGACAACGAGTTGGACAGCGTCCTGTTTCCGGCGCGAGTGGCGACCGTGTCGCTGGGAGTGCTGGGCGGCCTGGGCGCGATGCTGGCACTTACGGGCATTTTCGGGATGGCTGCGTACTCGGTCAGCAAACGGCTGCGGGAATTGGGGATTCGCGTCGCTCTGGGCGCGCAGCACCGGCAGGTATTGTGGGCGGCGCTGGGTCGGGTTTTGCGGCTACTGGCTTTCGGGTCGGCGGCGGGATTGCTGCTGGGTGTGGCGGCCAGCAAGGTGCTGGCTTTCATCGTGTATCAAGCCACTCCCAGCGATCCGGTGGTGCTGGGCGGCGTCTTGCTGACCATGGTGTTGGTGGGTTTGGTGGCTGCCTGGGCTCCGGCGCTGCGGGCGCTGTCCACCGATCCTTCAAAATTGCTGCGCGAGGAGTGACACCGGGCATATTGTCGGTCGACCGGAAGCAATCCACATGAGCGAGAAGTCGCCTGCACTGACCTGTGCTGGTTCACTTCCGCAGACGGCGTTCGAGGCGGTTTTATCTCCCCAATCAGCGGAGCCCGGCAGCCGATCAGAACCGGACTTCCGGAAGAACCAAGCCGGACCTGCCGCGGGCGCCACGGCTGTGGGCCCAGCTTCCGGATGGCGCGTCAACCTGGAGCAATCGTCGATCGGGTAGTGTCAACAGCTCCTTAAGCCTACGAACAGTCCGTTTGCCGAGCAGCCAGTCTCTTGGATTTCGAGCGCACCAGACGCGAAAACATGTGACCCGACCGCGAGCGCGGCTTGAGGTAGGAACGGGCGCGGGGTACGATAGCAATGGAACTGCCGTGCTTACACGATTGCTAGCCCGTAACTTCAAGAGCCTCCGAAGCCTCGATCTTCCTCTGGGGCCGCTCAATGTCTTGGTCGGCCCTAATATGGGGGGCAAAAGCAATCTTCTTGATGCTTTGCAATTCCTCCATGAATCCTGGTTTCCTCAGGCGGGAACGTACGGCCCCGTAAACGCTCTCGTGAGACGCGGAGGGATGGACGAGGTCCTATGGAAGGGGGGGGCGGATAGACTTCTCTCGGTGGGTGTCGAGTTTACTGACCCAGCCCGACCAGAGAGAAGCTTCAAATATGGGATTGAAATCGTGGGCGGGGCTAGTGGGTACGTCAACATTCAAACGGAACGGCTGCTTGTCCTGGAGGGCGAAAAACAATACCCACTGATCACACGCGAAAGTGAAGGCCGCTGGTTGGTTAACGCCGACGGACAGCGACTGGTTGTAGTTGAGGCGGAGAGGTCAGCGATGGAATTTGCTCCGCGGAACTGGGATGGCTACCCGCTAAAGTGGTTTGCCCAGAACTGGCGCTACTATAATCTGGTTCCAAGCCTGATGAAGCAGTTCAACCCGGTCGGGGCGGGAGGAGCCCTCGAGCCCCAGGGAAAGAACCTATCAGCGTGGCTGATGTGGCTCCAGACCAGGGCACCCGAAAACTTCAACCGCATCGCGGAAGTCGTGCGGGACGTCTTTCCGGACATTCGTCGTCTCTTGACCTGGCCTACCCAGCAGGGAACGGTTTACCTGGCGTCCCAAGAAGAGACTCTGGCTCGCCCCACGCCGCTTGACCAGATGTCCGATGGTGAACTTGCGTTTATCGCTTTCCTTTCGCTTGTCTGCGCTCCCGACGATCTCGGCGGGACTTTGTTTCTGGTGGAAGAGCCCGAAAATCACCTTCATCCACGACTTCTTGAGACCATCATCACGCTGTTGCGGCAGGCTCAGGAAGAAGTGTCGGACCGCAACGCCCCGCCGTCCCAGGTTATACTGACCACTCACTCGCCTTACATGGTCGATCAAATGAATCTCGATGAGATCCTCTGGATCGACAAAAGACGCGGCGAGACTGTTGTGGTTCGCCCAAGTGACAAATCTAACCTGCGCAAACTGGTCGAAGACAAGGCCCTCGGCCTTGGGGACCTCATGCTAACAGGGGCGCTCGGCGAATAATGGTTTTCGGAATCGTTGTGGAGGGTGAGAGCGACTCCGTTGTATACCGGGCCTTAATAAAACGAATTCGGCCCGACGTGGATGTTGTGCTGTCGCAGCCGTGCCATGGTGTAGCGGGTGTGCGTAGAAAATTCGTTGGATGGTTGAAGCACTTCCAGTGGCACTCGGGGCACCAGGTCGGGAAGGCTCTGGTGATTCGCGACTCCGACTGTGAGGCTTCACGAGCCTTGGAGAACGAGTTGAGTCGTATCCTTGACCAGTCGGGATTTCGAGAGAAGCTGACGCTGCCCGTTCATTTCTTCGCGACTAAATGCATGGTGGAGACCTGGCTGCTGGCGGACGAGAGCGCGGTCAACGTCGTTGCACAACAGCGCGGCAAGACCCCAACTGCTCAACCCGTTGCCGACCCTCTGGAAGGAGCAAGGGACGCGAAGGTTCTGTTCCGGCGGATGCTCTCTCAAGCGAGGCTCCCGGCGGACCCGGCAGTGTACGGTGCGGTAGCCGCCGCAGCGGATATCGACCGAATCAGGCAGCGGTGCCCGCATTTCCAGCAGTTCATCGACTACGTACATGGCTGCTAGAGCTGTCCTCCGTGGATCAGAGCTTCAGTTGCCGGTCGCGCTGCCAACTCCCGCTTTGTCGGCAGCCCTTCCACTACTGAGTTGTGGAAGAGTGCGGCGTATCCCTGCCCTGTCTGTCTTCGCGACCGCCCGGTTGGGCAGCCCGCGTCCTGCTCTTACTCGTAACTCACGCAATTGTCGCACCAGACGCCGTCGTCGTAATCCTGCCACCAGGGCATGCCCACCGCGTGGTTCTCCATGGCGACCATGCTGCGGATCTTGCCGCGCTTCTTTTCTCCAATCAGCACTTCGCCCGGGCGCGAGTCGCCTCTCGTGCGCGAGAATAGGAGCTTCAGAGGCGATGGCATACTGCCGTGGATGCTGGGAATTGAACGGGACGAGGAATTTATATGAAAGTCGTGGCATTCAACGGCAGCGCCCGCAAGGGCGGAAACACTGCCATTCTACTTAAATACGCGCTTGCAGAGTTGGAAGCCGAAGGCATCGAGACCGAACTGGTGGAGCTTTCCGGCGCCGTCATCCACGGGTGCCTGGCGTGCTACAAGTGTTCGGCCAAAAAAGACGGGCGCTGCTCGCAGAAAAAGGACATGGGCAACGTCTACATCGACAAGATGGCGGCGGCGGACGGCGTGCTGCTGGGCTCGCCGACGTATGTGGCCGACATGTCGCCCGAAATCAAGGCGCTGGTCGATCGGGCCTGCATGGTGGCGCGCGCCAACGGCAGCATGTTTCGCCGCAAGGTGGGAGCGGCGGTGGTGGCGGTGCGGCGTGCGGGCGGCATCCACGCCTTCGACGCCCTGAATCACTTCTTCCTGATCACCGAAATGATCATACCGGGCTCATCCTACTGGAACATCGGCATCGGCCGCGACGTCGGCGACGTCGAGAAGGACACCGAGGGCATCGAAACCATGCGGACGCTCGGCCGCAACATGGCCTGGCTGTTAAAGAAAGTGAGTGCGTAACCGCCGCTGGCTCAGCGCTGCTGATCGCCGTTTTCCGGCACTCCCGGCTCGTCCAGCAGTTGCGTCGAGGAGGCCGGGCCCAACGTTTTCCAGTCGCGCAACGCCCACACCACTTTCTTGGCGGGTGTCACTTCGATCAACTGCACTACCGTCGGCCATTGTTCCATCGGCAGGCTGCCCGCCCAGTTGTTGATCAGCGTGTTCCCGTTCGCCAGCCGGGTCACTTCCTGAACCGTAAGCAGCTTGATGCCGGGGAGGTCGTCTTTGTCGATCTCCCACACCGTCTCGCCCTTGGGGTTGACTTCGCGAACGTAGCCGTTCTGGTTCCCACTGATGAGCGTGTTGCCGTTTTTCAGGCGCACGGCCGCCCAGGCGGAAGGCGCCGCGACCGACCAGATTTCCTTGCCGCTCTGGTCGTATTCCACCACCTTGTTCATATCCATGTGGGCCACCAGGAAGGTGCCGGCCTTGGTCATGCGGACATGCCGGAATTGTCCGTGGATGCCTTTCGGATCGCGTGTTTTAAGGATCAGTTCCTTTTCGACTTTGCCGGTTTTCTTCCGGATCAAAAGCAGCTTGGCCGGGTCTCCGTTTTGCATGATCAGCACGCGGTCGTTGCCGATGGGTTGGGCGGTGTGGATTTCCGTGTTCGGCGGGGCGACGTAGTTCCACACAATTTTCTTCGCCGGCGTGATTTCGCTGGCGCCGAACCGGCGCGAAAACACAATGTTGCCATTCGAAAGCCGGGTGCAGTCGTCCAGTTCTTCCCTTCCGGGAATGGAGTAGGTCCAAACCACTTTCCCGCCGCGAACCAGATACATGGTCTGGTCGGAGTTGCCGCGGTCCTGCCATTCGCCGCAGTACAGGAACGGGTGCTGCGCCAGGCCGTTGCCAGGCAAGCCTCCGCCCGGCTGCGCGGCGGATGCCAGCATCAGGCTGAATGTCAGAAAGCTTATTGCTAAACAGACTTGTCGCACGGTTGTTCCTTAATAGCCCAGTTCTCTCAGTTTTTCTTCGGTGAGTCCGGATTTCGGCTGCTCGCGCGCGGCCAGCATTTTTTCTACGTATTTGGCCAGGATGTCCACTTCCAGGTTGACTACGTCGCCGGGACGGCGGTCGCGCAGCGTGGTGTTCTCGAAGGTGTGCGGAATGACGGCCACCGACAGAAGATCGTCCTCCAGCGCGGCGACGGTCAGGCTGATGCCGTCGATCGAGACGCTGCCCTTCAACACCAGGTAGCGGTCCAGATCGCGCGGCACGCGCACGGTGAGCCACCAGTTGTTGTCGCCCAACAGGTCCAGCCCGGCCACTTCTCCGGTGCCGTCCACGTGGCCTTGCACAATGTGGCCGCCCAGACGGGCGGACGGCGTCAGCGAACGCTCCAGGTTCACTCGCGAGCCCTGGCGCAGGCCGCCCAGGGCGCTTCGTTCGAGCGTTTCCGGAGAAACGTCGGCTGCGAATGAATCGGCGCTTGGCTCCACCGCCGTCAGGCACACGCCGCTCACCGCGATGCTGTCGCCTTCACGCAGGTCTTCGGTGACACGCTTCGAGGCGATGCGCAGACGCGAGCCGGCGGCGCGGCGCGCGAGGCCCGCCACCACTCCTACTTCTTCGATGATTCCAGTAAACATGAATATCAGACGGACACGAATGTCCGTCGAACCTGACACAGGCACGAATGCCTGTGCCACTAGCGCACTACAAACGCTTCCACCGCGAACTCTTCGCTGGTGATGGTGTGCAGCGTCACGTCGCGCAGCTCGATGGCGTCCACGCGCCGCCGCCGTCCCAAGCCTCCGGCCACCGGCAGCGATTGCATACCGCCTAAGATCTTGGGCGCATAGTAAAAAAAGATCTTGTCCACCACGCCCGCTTCGAGCATCGCCCAATTCAGCTTGCTGCCGGCCTCCACCATCAGCGACAGGTAGCGGCGCCGCGCCAGCTCGTTCACCAGTCCGCTCAGGTCGGTGCGGCCATTCTGATCGTCCAGCGCCAGCACCTCCACTCCCATACTTTCAAGCGCCGCCCGCCGGTCGGCGGGTGCGGCCGAGGTCGCCACCACCATCAAGTCGCCGTTGGCGCTTTGCACCATTTTGCTCGCCAGCGGCGTGCGCAACTGCGAGTCCAGCACGATGCGCAGCAGCGGGCGGCTGCGGTCGATGCCGCTGCGATCGGTGAGCAGGCAGTCGTCGGCCAGCAGCGTGCCGATTCCGGTGACAATGGCGTCGGAATCGTGCCGCAATTGCTGTACGTGGGCGCGGGCGCGATCGGAAGTGATCCAGCCGGAGTTGTCCTCCGGTGCGGCGATTTTTCCGTCCAGGGTGAGCGCCGATTTCAGGGTCACCAGCGGCAGCCCGGTGCGCATGTAGTGTACGAACGGCTCGTTCAGCTTGGCGGCTTCGCCGCTGTGGGTGGCGTCCTCGATGACGGAGATGCCGGCTTCCCGCAACCGCCGCAAACCCGCACCCGCCACTCTCGGGTTTGGATCGCGCATCGCCACCACCACGTGCTTGACGCCGGCGGCAATAACCGCGTCGGTGCACGGGCCGGTGCGCCCCTGGTGGCAGCAGGGCTCGAGATTGATGTACAGGGTGGCCCCGCGGGCCGCTTCGCCGGCCTGCTCGATGGCCAACACTTCGGCGTGCTTGAGATTCTTCCAGACGTGCGTGCCCCGGCCCACTACCCTTCCGTCGCGAACCAGCACGGCGCCCACCGCCGGGTTCGGGCTGGTGCGCCCCGCACCCTCGCGCGCCAGGTCCAGCGCCTCTCGCATGTAGTCCGGATTCATGAACTCCCTTCGCGCTCGAACAGCGACGCGACGAACTTCTGCGGGTCGAAGGGCAGCAGGTCGTCAACCTGTTCGCCCACTCCGACATAGCGGATGGGCAGGTTCAGCTCGCGCGCAATCGCCACCACCACGCCGCCCTTCGCGGTGCCGTCCAGCTTGGTGAGCACGATGCCGGTCACCCCGCTCGATTCGGTGAACTTGCGCGCCTGCTCCAGCCCGTTCTGGCCGGTGGTGGCGTCCAGCACCAGCAGCACTTCGTGCGGCGCGCCCGGCACCACCCGCTCTGTGGTGCGCTTCATTTTCTCCAGCTCGGCCATCAGGTTCGATTTGGTGTGCAGGCGTCCGGCGGTGTCCACAATCACGTAGTCCACCTTACGAGCCTTGGCCGCTTGCAGGGCGTCGAACACCACCGCGCTGGGGTCCGAGCCGGGCCGCTGGTGAATCACTTCGGTCGCGGTCCGCTCGCCCCACACTTCCAACTGCTCGACGGCGGCGGCGCGGAACGTATCGGCGGCGCACAGCAGCACCGTGCGGTTCTCGTCGCGGAAGCGCTTGGCCAGCTTGCCGATGGTGGTGGTTTTGCCGGTTCCGTTTACGCCCACAATCAGGATCACCGCCGGCGGCGCTTCCACCCGGGGAAGCGGCCGCTCCGAGGCCTCCAGAATCTCCAGCACCGCGTCGGCAATCAACTGGCGCAACTCGCCCGCGTCGCTGACCAGCTTGCGGTCCACGCGCTGGTGGATCTTCTCCAGGATGTCGCCAGCCGCCTTCACCCCGATATCCGCCGCTATCAGCGCGTATTCCAGTTCTTCGAGAAGATCGGCGTCGATTTCCTTGCGGCCCTGGATGGTGTCTTCCAGTTTCTCCATCAGGCCGGCGCGGGTCTTCTGAATGCCCTGTTTCAGGCGGTCGAGCAGGCTGGGTTCCTGTTTTCCGGAACCGAACAGTGATTGAATCATCGCGTCCGTCGAAATCTCATTGTAGCAACGGGCCCGCCAAGGGCTGCGTCTCCTAAGTGACCTTCGACATTGAAACGATCGGCGTGCGCTACAATCAATCGTTACGCGATATGAAGCAGATAGGCCGGTATCAAATCATCGACGAGCTGGGCCGTGGGGCCATGGGCGTCGTCTACCGTGCGAAGGACCCGGCTATCGGACGTACGGTCGCCGTCAAGGCCATCCAGCTCGGCACGATTGCCAACGAAGCTGAGCATTCGCGCGTTCGCGAGCGCATGGTGCGTGAGGCGCAGTCGGCCGGCGGGCTCTCGCATCCGGGCATCGTCACCATCTACGATATCAATGAAGAAGATGGCACCGCCTACATCTTCATGGAGTTCGTCAACGGCCCGACGTTCGAGAAACTGCTCTCCGAGCCCGAGCCGATGGATCGCGGCCTGCTGCTCCGCATTCTGCGGCAGACGGCCGAAGCGCTGGATTACGCCCACCGCAAAGGGATTGTCCATCGGGACATCAAGCCCGCCAACATCATGATCGCGGAAGGCGGACTGGCCAAGATCGCCGACTTCGGCGTGGCCAAAATTTCTTCGCACCAGATGACGCAGGCGGGCACCATCCTCGGCACGCCCAGCTACATGTCGCCGGAGCAGATCGAAGGTCAAACGATAGACGGCCGCGCCGACCAGTTTTCCCTGGCCGTCATCGTGTACGAGGCGTTCACCGGAGAGAAACCCTTTGTCGCCGATTATCTGCCGACGCTGCTATTCAAACTGGTCCGCGAGGAGCCGGTTCCCGCCCAGCGGCTGAACCCGACGCTGAGCCCGGAAATCGGAGAGGTGATCCATCGGGGTCTGGCGAAGTCTCCGGGATCCCGGTTTGAAAACTGCGCCAGCTTCATCGACGAGCTGACCAAGGCCTGCGCCGCCCAGCCCGGTTGGCAGCCGCTTCCGCAGGGCCGCAGCGCTTCCTTGCCGACCGCCGCCGGAACGATGCCCACCCACGACCTGCCGTTGGCGGGGGAGCAGACCGTCGCCGGGCCTCCGCCGGGATCTACCTCGTCGTCCGGTGAGCGCACCGCGCCGCCGCTCGGAGCGGTAATCCCGTCGGAGTTGATTCAGGCGCCGAACCCGCCCGCGCCGCCGGCCGCCGCCTCGCTCCCCGAGCAACCCATCACACGTGGCTCTCCGGAATACCCCGAGGATCCGGTAAAACGCCCCTTTGAGCCATTGCGCCGGGAAGTGGAGGCCCCGCCGGTAAAGTCCGAATCTCACCTGGTGCGCAATCTGATTTGCGCAGCCGTTGCCGCGGGCGTGTTGGGAGTAGGCGCGATCCTGCTGATGAATAAGCTGATGGCGCCGGCCGCGCGGCCGCCGGTGGAGAACGCCTCCTCCTCCGAAAAACAAAATGTGCCGCCTCCGCCGCCGGTTAAACCTGTCACGGACACCGGTGCGGAGTCTCCGGCGGCGACGCCCCCGGCTCCTGCGCCCGTCCAGGCCCCGGCCCCGGCGGCCGAAGCCGTCAGTCAACCGCCGGTTAAAGCGCCTCCGCCGGCTCCGGCAAAGCCGGCTGTCACGTCCGTGGCATTTGACATCACGCCGGCGGGCGCACGGATTGTGGTGGATGAAAATCCGGACCTGACCTGCGTCACGCCGTGTGAGTTGCCGCTGTCAAACGGCCGGCACACATTTGTGGCCACTTTGAGCGGCTATCAAGATGCGCTCCGCGTGCTCAACGTACCCGGCGACCAGGCCCTGACATTCGGTCTCGAAGAGCGGCTTGGATCCCTGTACATCAGCACCACTCCCGCCGGCGCGACCATCTACGTGGACGGCAAGCTGATGGGCAACAAAACCCCGGCCATGTTGAGGCTGAGGGCCGGGCAGCATCGCATCCGTCTGTCGCTCGAAGGACAGGGCGAGAAAGAGACGACGCTCACCATCCGGGAAAACGTCGTCTCCCGTTTCGAAGCCAACTGGGGCACGGGTTAGCGCTCGGTGTCTCGCCGAATGGGCGCCGGAGACGCGCTTCGGGTTGCAGCCTGGGTTTCGAGACCGGCAAGCCAATCTTCCAAATACAGAAGGCCGCGGCGATTGGCCGCGGCCTTTTGAAGAAAAACAACGGAACGGTCCGCCGGCTACGCGGTGCGCATGGTCTCGCTCTTACCGCCCGCGGACTTGGCTTCGATGGCGGCTTGCGCGGCCGCCAGTCTGGCGATCGGTACACGGTAGGGAGAGCAGCTTACATAATCCATGCCAACCCGGTAGCAGAATTCCACCGAGCTCGGCTCGCCGCCGTGCTCGCCGCAGATGCCAATCTCCAGATCCGGATTGGTGCTGCGTCCGAGATCCACGCCCATCTTCACCAGCTTGCCGACGCCATTCTGGTCCAGAACGGCGAACGGGTCGGCCTTGAAGATCTTCTTCTCTTCGTAATCCTTCGAGAACTTGACGTAGTCGTCGCGGGAGAGTCCCATGCCCGTCTGCGTCAGGTCGTTGGTTCCGAAGCTGAAGAATTCGGCTTCGGTGGCGACCTCGTCGGCGGTGATGGCGGCCCGCGGAATCTCGATCATGGTGCCGATCATGTATTTCTGGCTCTTCATGCCGGCGTTTCCGAGAACTTCCTCGGCCACCGCCTTCACGATTGCCTTCTGGTTGGCCAGCTCCTCGACGCCGCCAATCAGCGGAATCATCACCTCGGGGATGACCTTGACGCCTTTCTTGGCCACCTGGACGACGGCTTCAAAAATGGCACGCGCCTGCATCTCGGTGATCTCCGGGTAGGTGATGCCAAGACGGCAGCCGCGATGGCCCAGCATGGGGTTGAACTCGTGCAGCTCTTCCACGCGGCGCAGCAGGTTGGGCAGGTACTTCTTCAGCTCGCCCACGGTGACACTGTAACGGCCCGCCATCTCCTTCTTTTCCTTCGCGCCGACGTAAGGCAGCACGGCCAGGTCGACCATGATCTGCTCGCGCTTCGGAACGAACTCGTGCAGCGGCGGGTCGAGCGTGCGGATCACCACCGGGAAGCCGTCCATGGCTTTGAACAGCCCCGCGAAGTCCTTGCGCTGGAGAGGCAGCAGCTTCTTGAGAGCGGCCTTGCGGGTTTTCTCGTTGTCGGCGAGAATCATCGCCTGCACGTGCGGCAGACGGTCTTCGCCGAAGAACATGTGTTCGGTGCGGCACAGGCCGATGCCCTCGGCGCCGAACTTGCGGGCCACCTTGGCGTCGCGCGGGATGTCGGCGTTGGCGCGTACCCCGAACTCGCCGCGGAATTCGTCGGCCCAGCTCATGAACTCCGCCAGGGTGCCGGACGACGGATCGGGATCAACCGTCCGGGCCTGGCCGTGGTAGACTTCGCCGAGCGAGCCGTCGAGCGAGATCCAGTCGCCTTCCTTCAGGGTGACCTTGTCGCCGCCGGCGGTGACCACGGTGGCCACCTTCGCGTGCTCGTCCACCCTGATGGTTTCGGCGCCGGCCACGCACGGAATGCCCATGCCGCGGGCCACCACCGCCGCGTGGCTGGTCATGCCGCCGCGGGCCGTGAGGATGCCCTTCGCCACTTCCATGCCGTGAATGTCGTCGGGCACCGTTTCCTTGCGGAGAAGGATGACCGGAGCCTGGGGGGCCTTCTCGACGGCGTCGTCGGCGGTGAACACGATCTTGCCGACAGCGGCGCCCGGTGAGGCCGGCAGGGCCTTGGCAATCAGCGTGAGCGTTTTCTTGGTGGCCGGATCGAGCAGCGGGTGCAGCATCTGATCGAGCTGCTGCGGGTCGACGCGCATGACGGCCTGATCCTTGGTGATGAGACCTTCGTTCACCATGTCCACGGCAATCTTCACGGCCGCCGGACCCGTACGCTTGCCGTTGCGGGTCTGCAACATGTAGAGCTTGCCTTCCTGCACCGTGAACTCGAAATCCTGGACGTCTTTGTAGTGCTGCTCCAGGCGGGTGGTGATGTCGCGAAGCTGGGTATAGACTTCCGGCATCAGGTCTTTCAGCTTTTGGATGGGCTGCGGAGTGCGGATTCCGGCCACGACGTCTTCACCCTGGGCGTTCACCAGGTACTCGCCGTAGAATTCCTTATCGCCAGTGGCCGGGTTGCGGGTGAAGCCCACGCCGGTGGCCGAGGTGTCGCCCATGTTGCCGAACACCATGGCCTGCACGTTCACCGCAGTGCCAAGATCGTCCGCGATCTTGTTCATTTTGCGGTAATGCTTGGCGCGTGGGTTGAACCAGCTCCCGAACACGGCGTCGCGCGCCATGGTGAGCTGCACCAGGGCGTTCTGCGGGAAGGGCTTGCCGGTCTTCTTCGCCACCAGCTTCTTATACGCCTCGATAACGGCTTTCAGATCGTCAGCCGCGAGTTCGGTGTCGAGCTTGACCTTCTTGCGCTTCTTCTGCTCGTCTAGCAGGTGCTCGAATTCGTCCTTGCCGATTTCGAGCACCACGTTGCCGAACATCTGGATGAAGCGGCGATAGCAGTCGTAGGCAAAGCGCGGGTTGCCGCTCTTGGCCACCAGGGATTCGACGGTCTTATCGTTCAGGCCGAGGTTGAGGATGGTGTCCATCATGCCCGGCATCGAGAACTTGGCTCCGCTGCGCACGCTCACCAGGAGCGAGTCGGCGGGGTCGCCGAGCTTCTGGCCCATGGCCTTCTCCAGCTTGGCGAGACACGCGGAAATCTGGTCTTCAATCTCCTGGGTAAGTTTGCCCTTGTTTTCGAAATAGATATTGCAACACTGGGTGGCAATGGTGAAGCCCGGGGGAACCGGAACTCCGGCGCGGCTCATCTCGGCGAGGCCGGCGCCCTTGCCGCCGAGGGTGTCCTTCATCGAGCCGTCGCCGTCGGCCGTTCCGCCGCCGAACGAAAATACGTATTTGCTCATTCTGATGCGTTCTCCTTACACAATTTAATTAAGAATCTGTTTATTGCACGGATGACGTCACAATCTCCGAAAAGTCAGCAATTAATGAAAACTCTGAAAGTATTTCGCCGAGCAGCGCCAGCCGGTTGGCGCGGATTCCAGCGTCTTCGGCGTTTACCAGCACCTTGTCGAAAAACAGGTCCACCGCCGGCCGCAGGGAAGCGATGGCTTCGAGAGCGGCGCGGTCGTTGCCCCGGGCGCGGCTGGCGTGGACAACCTCGCGGAGGCGATGGAACTCGTCCGCCAGTCCGGCTTCGGCGCCGGGCTCGAGCAGCGCGGCGTCGACTGACGCGCCGCCCTCGAACGAGGCCTGTTTCAGAATGTTCCGGATGCGTTTGAAGCTGGCCGCCAGCGGTTCGAAATCGGCAGTGGGGCGCACCGCCTGGATGGCCGCCAGGCGGCGCTCGACGTCCGCCAGATCGTCCCAGCCGGCCGCCACGACGGCGTTTACTTCGTCGTAAGCGAAGCCGCGGATCTCCCGGAAGTAGTAGCGGGCGCGGTCCTGAATGAAATTCTCGAGTTCACCGGCGGCACCGGCCCCTTGCGCCGGAGCGAGATTCCGGATGGGTTTGCTACGGGCAGTTTCAACCAGCCAGGGCACCGACATCGTGAGGTTGCCTTCCACCAGTATCCGCACCACCCCCTGCGCGGCTCGGCGTAAAGCAAACGGGTCCTTCGACCCGCTGGGCGCCAGGCCGACTTCGAAACAGCCGCGCAAGGTGTCCAGTTTGTCGGCCAGGGCCACCACCGCGGCCAGCGGCGTGGGCGGAATCGCGTCCTCCATGCTTTCGGGCTTGTAGTGATGGTAGATGGCCTGCGCAACTTCTTCCGGCTCGCCTTGAGCGCGAGCGTACAGGCCGCCGACGACGCCCTGCAACTCGGTAAACTCCTTCACCATCTCCGTCGTCAGGTCGCACTTCAGCAGTTGCGCGGCGCGGGTGGCGTGTTCGACGTTCAACCCCGCCCCCTTTGCCAGTTCGGCTGCCAGTTCGACGTTACGCTCGGTCTTGGCCAGGTATGAACCGAGCTTGGCTTGAAACGTGACGTGCTCCAGATCGGCAACGCGGTCGGCCAGCTTCTTGTGCTCGTCGAATTCCCAGAAGAAGCGGGCGTCGTTGAAGCGGGCTTCGAGCACGCGCTCGTTGCCGCGGCGCACCAGGCCCTCGGCATCGGCGCTGGTGTTCATCACCGCCAGGAAGCGCGGCGCCAGCTTTCCGTCTCCGCCCTCCACCGAGAAATAGCGTTGGTGGTGGCGCATCACGGTAACCAGCACCTCTTCGGGCAGCGCCAGGAACTTGGCGTCGAAGCCGCCCAGGATGGGAGTGGGGTACTCCGTCAGGTAGACCAGCGTGCTGAGCAGGGCGTCGTCTTTTCTAACCCGCAATCCGGTTCCGTCGAGCAACTCTTCGACGCCGGCCTCGATCTTCCGCCGCCGGCGGTCCGCCGAAAGCAGCACGAAGTTTTCTTCGAGCTTTTGCTCATAATCCGCGAAGTTGACGGCCACCGGGCCCTGGCACAGACGGCGATGGCCGAAAGTGACGCCGCCGCTGCTCACGCCGGCCACGTCAAAAGGAACGACTTCGCTCCCCAGCAACGCGACAATCCAGCGAATCGGCCGGATGAACCGGACGCCGGTCTTGCCGGTCCAGTACATGCTTTTGGGCCAGTAGATTTTCTGAACGATTTCTGGAATCTTTTCAGATAGAATTTCGATAGCCGCACGTCCCGCGGACTGTTTCCGGCAGGCCAGGTACTCCCCCTTCGCCGTGGTTTCGACCAGCAGGTCTTCGACACCCACGCCCATCTTCCTGGCGAAGCCGGTTGCCGCCCCGGTAGGTTTGCCGTCCCGGAACGCGACGCCGGCCGGCGGGCCCATCACCAGTTCGTCGGTGTCGGCCTGGCGTTCAACGACGCCGCTGAATCGCGCGGCCAGCCTCCGCGGGGTGGCATCCATCGAAAGCAGAGTGCCGCCCAGCCGGCTTTCCGCCAGGGCGCCTTCGAGCAGCTCCCGCAGGTTGGCCAGCGCGGGCTCGATCATCCAATCGGGAATTTCCTCGACGCCGATTTCGAGCAGGAAGTCGAGCCCCATCACGCCACCTCCCCGGCCGCCGAGGGCGCGTGTTGATCCACCCACGCCTGCGCCACGCCAACGGCGATCTTACGGACGCGGCCGATGACGCCCACGCGCTCGGTGACGCTGATGGCGCCGCGGGCGTCGAGCAGATTAAAGAGGTTGGAACACTTCAGTACGTGGTCGTAGACGGAGAGCAGCGGAAAGCGGCCCTTGGGCTGGTAATCCCGGTAGGCGTCGAGCAGCGCCTGCGCTTCCCCTTCGTGCAGCTCGAACAACTTCCAAAGTGTGTCGACGCTTGCCATTTCGAAGTTGTAGACCGAATTCTGCAGCTCGTCTTCCAGGCGTACATCGGCATAGGTGAAACCTGGCGCCCATTCGATCTCGTACACACTCTTCTTGTTCTGCAGGAAGGCGGTGAGGCGTTCGAGACCGTAGGTCAGCTCGGCGGGAACCAGGTCCAGATCGATGCCGCCGCACTGCTGGAAGTAGGTAAACTGGGTGATTTCCAGCCCATCCAGCATCACCTGCCAGCCGATGCCCCAGGCACCCAGAGTGGGCGATTCCCAATTGTCCTCTTCGAACTTCAGGTCGTGTTTGTTGAGGTCGATACCAATCGCTTCCAGGCTGTGAAGGTACTGTTCCATCACGTCGTCGGGCGAAGGTTTGAGGATGACCTGGAGCTGGGAGTGTTTGAAAAGGCGATTGGGATTCTCGCCGTAACGGCCGTCGGCCGGGCGCCGGCTGGGTTGTACGTAAGCCACGCGGTAGGGTTTTGGTCCCAGCACCCGGAGGAACGTTTCCGGGCACATGGTGCCGGCTCCCACCTCCACGTCGTACGGTTCCTGGATCACGCAACCGCGATCCGCCCAATAGCGCTTGAGCTTGAACAGAGTCTCTTGATAGCAGTCCATGCGATCCGGCTAAAGTGTCTCCAACAGTCTTGCCGTCACCAGGGAGCGTTCGATGTGGTCTTCCATCGAATGAATCAGGGTCCGGCGCAGATCGGCGGCGGTTTCCCTGGTCCACACCCGCTCCGGCAGTAGCGTGACGTGGCTACGGAGCATTTCTTCGGCGATTTCCCGCGATTCCGGACTCACCCGTACGTCAGGGAGAATTCCGGAGAGCTTTACCGCCCACAGGCTAAAATACGTAACCGCGGGCCAGACGCCTTCGCCGCGCTTGAGCCGCAGATACTCCAGCACCGCGAGCAGCAGGCGGAAGAACTTTTCGCTGGGCTCCGAAGCCGGCAGCAACTGGTCGGTGGCCTCCGCCAGGAAGTCCAGCGCCACTCCCGCTTCGTAGTCCGAGGCGAGATCGAACTGCGAATGAATCAACTCGCAGGAATCCAGGGACCCCAACTCGGCGTTTTCCCGGATGTAGTAGCGCACATTGACGTGCGACAAGCGCTCCAGACCGGAGCCAAAGCTGTTTTTCGGCCTCCGCGCCCGTCTTGCCACGCCTCGCATTTTTCCCACATCACGGGCGAGGAAGCTGACGATGAGGTCCGCTTCACGGAAGGGGTAGGTTCGAAGTATGAGCGATTCGCTCACCCGAGCCGGCATACGGGCGACAGACGCAAAACCCAGGTTATCACACTGGCAACTCCAAATACCGAGGGACCGGGAAGTCACGCGCCGGCCGTCACCCAAGCCAGGGTGATATACTGCGATTTCCTACGGCCATGAGCGAGTCTGAAAAACCAACCACGAACGAGTCCGCTCCGGTGGAGGCGCCGGCCGCCGACCCCCAGCTTGTCGCCACCTTGAGCGACGGCACGAAGGTAAAACAGCGCCTGCCCCGAATGCGCGCCTGTAACGAAAAAGACGCCAAGGGCAAGATCTGCGCCGGTCACCTGAAACGCTGGTTCTTCTTCGGCGAAGAAGTGAAACAGAAGTATGGGGCTGAGGCCGAAATCTACCGCTGCGAGCACTGCAAGACGCTGTATCTGCCCAATTCCGACGAGACCCCTCGAACTGGGACCCTGAGTTATTGAACGATTCCGGCTCTCGCCTTGCTTTTGCTCCGGACGTAGTACTTCTTTCGGAGGAGTCCGCGAGAAGGGCTGTGCAAACCGTTGATTCCGGTATATGATTAGTGCTTCAGGGACTTCGTCTCTGATGAAAGACCGCATCGGAGCCGGTTTTTGAGGTTACTTCGGATCCGGTTCCGATGCGGCCCGCCCTGTTTGCTACAGGGTCGGGATCTGCCTTCCATAAAACCCCGGTTCCGGGGGTTCCAATCCCTAACTCCTGGTGGAGCCCGCGTCCCACACATCTCCACCACGAGTCCGGCGCTTTATGGATCCCTCAGATCCCCCGGCGAGATGAATTAGCCGTGGAGTCTTAAAAAACCGTTTGATCTGTTCCCAAGTACGCTCCATAAAAAAATACCCTCTGTTGCAATCTACAAACGGAACAAGGAAAGGCCTTAAACTCAAACATCGGCTCCCGCAAGCACGCTGTCCTAGAGCCCTCCCCTTCCCCCATTTGCCAATTGCAGCAGAGGGCAGGTCTCAAGGGAACTACATCAATTCGAATTGTAATAGGCACGTATGCTTCCACGCTCGGTGGGTCTGCAAGTGGCTGAAAAATAAAGAGCGAGTTGGCGACCCCAGCGTGTCTGCCGGGTGTGTCGCTGCGCCGGGTGTGTCAGTATGACACAATCGAATCCGATGGGTACTCGATTCATCGAGGGGCTGGCGGCTCTGGTGTTGTCGCTTGTGGGAGCATCCACCGGAGCGGCGTTTCAGCGGCCACCTCTGGCGAAGGAAGACTTTGCCATCTTCGAACGCCCGCCCCGGCTTTTGCTCACCGACCGGCGAACACGTCTGCTGCGCCGCGAGCGGGAGCGTCACACCATGCGCTGGCAGGAACTGGACTTGCTGGTCACCGGCAAAGCGCAGTTCGAGCAACCCGGTTTCGCCTATGCGCTCCACTACTACATTTCCGGCAATGAGGCGGTTGGCCGGATGGCGGTGAACTGGGCGCTGGAACAGCGGGGCGACGCGAGTCCGGAGACGTTGCGCGAAGTCGCGCTGGTGAATGACTGGTGCCAGCCTCTGCTATCCGACGAGCAGAAAGACAAGCTGGCCGCACTGCTGACCGACGGCGTCCGGCGCTATGCGGAACCGAAGAGCGCGGCCGAGGCGCGCTCGGCCGCGTTCGCGGCCATCGAGCTGGCGGACCGCGATCCGGATCTTTCCCAGTCCACGTTACTCCGGCTGGTTACCGGGTGGTGGCGCGGGCAGATGGCGCCCCAACTGAATGCCGGCAAGAGCCTGCTCGGCTGGCGCGAAGAATTGTATGCCTTGTTCGAGTTTCTTCACGCCATCCGCGACAACGCGCGAATCGACCTCGACGAGGACGCCGCCAAGTTCTTCGAGAAACTGCCGGCCATGACGTTGCTGATGTATTACCCGGCGCCCTACCCGGGCGTGGAAAACGAGTACCGCATCCCCGTATATACCGGCGCCGGAGGACCGGACCTGAGGGAGGCGGCACTCGCCCGTGCCGCCGACTTCTCGCTGGTGGCCTACTTCCCCAACGACCAGTACGCGCAATTCGTCCAGGGCTGGCTGATCCACGACCGCTTCATGATGAAGACCTCCTTCGGCGCGCCCTACGAATTCCTGTGGGCCAACCCGTACCATCCGGGCCTGAGCTACTTCACCATGCCCACCACGTTGCATTTTGGAGGCAACCTGTTCCTGCGGTCCGGCTGGGAGGACGAGGCGCAGTGGTTGGGTTATACCAGCGCCGGCATCCAGTACTTCGCCGATGGAAAGCGGGTGCCGCTTACCAGGAAAGCCGGTTCGGCGCCGATGGTTTTGGGCAGCTCGACGGTGCTGTTTTCCCAGCCTCCCATCGTGGCGGCCACCACTGGAGAGGAAAACGAGAACATCTACATGGTGGGTTTGCAGCCCGGCAAATCGTACGAAGTGGAAGTGGACGACGAGGAAATGCGCGAAGAGCAGGCGGATTCGAGCGGAATTCTCAGTTTTGAGTTTCGAACCCCGCGCGAAGCGAAAATCTACGTGCGCGAGATGCAGCCACTGGAAGCGAGGCAGCGTTAGGGCCCGTCGCGACGCAAAGGATGACAGGAGCCGCAGGCAGTTCACCTGACCGAGATCAGGTCGTAGTCTTTCGGGTCCGGCTCGATCGTGACGTCCTTGTACTCGTCAAATAGTCCAGCGTTGTGCATCTGCCAGGCGATCGGCCCCACCTTGCCCGCGGTGGCGTTTTTGAAATCGAGTACCTCCACCGCCTTGGCGCCCGGCGGTTGCGCGACAGCCATGCGGGCGGTTCCCGTGGCGGCGTCCGCCAGTATCTCGACCCGGCTCCACTGATGGACATCGAAGTGAGTCTTCGTCACGGACGTGAACTCCTGGCCGCCGTTGTTGTTCATACCTGGCCGGTAGTCCCAGTGCCCTCCGTTGGGAACCTGAAACTGAATCCCACCCAGCGCATCGAGGGGCTTCTCCCCGGGTTGCGGGCGGCTGCAAAACACAAGAACGCAGGCCTGGTGATCCGGATTGCCGGAGACGTGCCTCATCGAAAACATCAGCCGGTAGCGGCCGTAGTCCTTGGCCGTGTAGATGACCCCGCGCCCGCTGCCCGTGCTGGCCATCGCGCCGTCCTTCACAATCCAGCCGGTTAAAGAGCTCTTCGCCAGTTCCCCCGGATAAGCGTCTTCCAGCAACAACTTGTTCAGCCGCGCCAGTTGCTGGCCGCCCGGATTCTGCTGCAGTAGCCGCCTGGTCTCAGACCGCAGCGAAACGTCGCTGAAACGCGCCGGCTCATAAATCGACGGCCCGGAGATCACCTCATTCAGGTCCTTCACCAGCGCGGATATGGCAGCCTTGGCGTTCTCATGCGATGCGGAATAAGCGGCCAGGTCCGCCTTCACCGAATCCTGCAGCCGGCCGCGCAGAAATACAGACAGCGCGTCGGATCCATTCGTGAGCTTGCCGGCGAAGGCCGCCGGATCGGTAATGCCGCCGCTCGCGAGTGCGGTAGCGCTATTCTCGATTTGAATCCACCCGTCGAGCGTCTTACCGTCGAAAAGCGGAATCGCCGAGGATGCGGCTCCTTCCGTATTCCCGACACCCACGACGGCGCCGGCGACGGTAATCCCGGCCAGCTTCACCAGCGTCCTCCGGCTTAGATAGATCCGTTTCATTCCGCATGGCCACTTTCTCCCCTGCGCCCTGCTTCGCAACTCCTGCAGCACCGATTGACATCGAAATCCCGGTTAAACATGCAAAAACCGTCTACCCTTTTTCGACCACCGATCCATTCCGGACCAAAGTTTACCACAGAGGTTTACATGAGCAAGACCAACGACGTGCGCAACCAGCAGCTTTTGCTTCGTTTCTTCTTCTAGCCGCGGATTCGCGACACCAGCGTTCCGATTCTGCCCTCCGGCGTTGCAATGCTAAGATACCTGCGATGGCTTGCCCGTTTTTTCTGCCGGAACGGCTGCTCGCGCCGGAGGTTCACAGGTCCACCGATCCCAAAGACGGCGACGTCGCCTGGGTGACCGCTTCACTCGGAGGCCTGTTCCTCGGATCGTGCCTGGCCCGGCAGGATGCGCCCTGGGTTCCCGACCTCGAACGCCAGCGCGCGTGCTGCAATCGCGGCTATGCCCGGCAGGGCTGCGACAGGTTTCCGGCGGACGCCGCCGGCGACCAGGCGCGGTTTTCCGCCGAGCCACGTCCCGGCGGAGAGATTGCCATCCGCTACGCCATCGAACGCAATTACTACCCGGCGGCGCACGGGACCTTCGTCTGGTCGGCGGAGCCGGGAGAGTTGCGCTGTGAAACGGGAGGCGACGCTCCCGACCGGAAAGTGCTGGCGGCGCAGGCGCGGGCGTTCCTGGAAAGCTTCCTGCGCCACTCGGAGGGAGCGGAGAGATGAACGAACCCAGAACGGTTTCCCATTCGAAATCGGATTATGCCGAAATGGCTTTGCCCATCAATGCCAACCCGCTGGGCAAGCTGATTGGCGGCCGCGTCATGCACCTGGTGGATATGGCCGGAGCCATCGCCGCCATTCGCCATTGCGGCAAGGCGGTGGTGACCGCATCGATCGACCAGATGTCGTTCCTGCGGCCCATCAACATCGGCGAGCTGGTGGTTTTGAAATCGTCCGTCAACCGCGCCTTCCGGACTTCCATGGAGGTGGGAGTGGTGGTTTACGCCGAAGACCTGCAAACGGGCGCGGTGCGCCACACCAGCTCCGCTTATCTGACTTTTGTGGCGCTCGACGAACAGGGGCGCCGGGTGCCGGTTCCACCCGTGCTTCCCGAAACCGAAGAGGAAAAGAGGCGCTACGAAGAGGCGGCCATCCGGCGCGAACTGCGCCTGCAAATGAAGGACAAGTCGCTGGTGAAGGAATTGCGGGGCCAGAAGGGTTAGCGGGCGCGACCACGGCAGGCACGCCGCCCGCTTGGGTCTCAGTCCGGATCTTCTTTGTACATGTACTTGATGCTGGGCTTGTAGACCAGCAGGTTGGGCTCGTCGTCGCGGTTCACCTTCAGGCAGTTCCTGTCGTACCACTCGATGACGCCGTGCAACTGCTCCCCATCGGTCATCACGATAACCATCGGCGTTTTGGACTGCATCTGCTTAACGTAGTAGAAGTTCTCGGCATGCGTCTGGTCCGGCGGGGTGGCCTTCTTCGCGTTACGGTTGCCGTTGGTTTTCTCTTTTTGTTCCTTATGTTCGTTCAATGAAGGACGTATTAATCGTCGGTTGGCAGTCTCCACGTTTGAACTCCTTCTGGAAAAACTCCGTCGGGCGCCCCATCCTTGTTGGGAACAGGTAGGGATGAATCGTAAAACTCTTGGTCTATAGATAGCACACTGCGGGCAGGCGGGCAAGGAGGTAGTTGTCGATATGCAGGCGATCCCGTAAGTTCCGGTCTCGGAAATCAGGAGGTGCGGCCGGCGCGGAGCTCCAGGACGAGGGCGTCGAGGGCGATCCCTTTCTGAATATTGCGGCGGAGCAGGCTGGTGAGCTCGTCAATCCGGTGGACGGCGTTGCGGATCCAATCGAAAGTCACCAGACGGGTGATGGAGGCGAGCTCGGACGAGAGATCCGCGTTGCGGACTTCGGCGCCGCCGGTCGCCAGCCGCAGCAGGTCTTCGAGCAAAAGATAGAGGGTCTCCAGATAGGGCTCCAGCCGTTCACTGCGCGAGGCCGGCGCATCGGAGCGCGCCACCCAGGCCGCGAACGGAGCCGCGCCGGCGGCGGCCTGCAAGAACGCCAGCATGGCCCGGCGCCGCTTTTCGAATTCTTCCAGGTTCAATGACGCCGCCACCCCGGGACGTCCGTCTGCCAGCCGAACCCGCTGTTCGGCGTCTGGCAGGTCGCGGTCGCGCGCAAACTGGCGAACCTCGTCGCCCGGCACCAGCCCCATGTGAAACTGCAATGCACGGGAGCGTATGGTGGGCAGCAGATCGTAGGGGTTCTCGACGGTGAGGATCAGGATCAGGTACGGCGGAGGCTCTTCGAGCGTCTTGAGCAGGGAGTTGGCCGCCTGTTCGTTGGCGCGGTCGAAGTTGTCGAGCAGGAAAACCCGGTAGCGGCCCTTCATCGGCAGCAACTGCGCGCGCTCGCGCAGCAGGCGCATTTGCTGGATGGAAACCTGGCGCAGGGGCCCTTCCGGGGGAAACGTGTTGAAGTCGGGGTGCGAGGCGAAATACAGCGGGTCTTCCGCGCGCTTGTTGGAGGGCCACTTTTCGCGCTCGGCGACAATGGCTCGATTCCCGGGCAGGCTGAGGTCGTCCTTTTCGATGCGGGGCGCGTCGCCCAGCAGGCGGGCGGCGAAGCGGCGCCCCAGCGTCGCCTTGCCGATGCCGCTGGGACCGTCGAGCAGCAGCGTCTGCGGGATGCGCCCGCGCCCGATCATGTGTTCGAGCGTTTCGGCGACCGTCCGATTGCCGTAAAAATTCTCAAACATGACGCGGACCGCCTTCGATCCGGGCGCCGCCCGCCAGCGCCCCCCAGACGGTGCGCCAGACTCGCGCGGCCACCTCTTCCGGAGTGCCCCGGCCGTCCACGCGGCGGTAGCGATGTGGCCAGCGGTCCGCCAGGCGGTCGAAGGCCTGGCGCACCTTCCGGTGGAACTCGTCGGTTTCCTCGTCCAGGCGCGTTTCCGGCGTATCTCCGGCTAAAGAAAGGTCGCGGTTGCGGCCACGGGCGCGGGCAAGACTGGTCTGTTCGTCGATTTCAAGGTACACCGTGACGTGCGGATGGAGTCCGGCGCAGGCAATCTCGTGGAGCAACAGAACCACCTCCTCGCCCAAACCGCGGGCGGCCCCCTGGTAGGCCAGCGTCGAATCGGTGTAGCGGTCGGAAACCACCACCGCGCCTTCCCGCAGCGCGGGCACGATCACTTCTTCCAGGTTCTGGGTACGGGCGGCAAAATAGAGAAGCAATTCCGTGATCGGCGCCATGGACTGGTTCGCCGGGTCGAGGAGAATGCGTCGGATCTGGCGGCCAATCCCGGTTCCGCCCGGTTCCACGGTTTCAACCACCCGGTAGCCTTCGTCGCGCAGTCTTTCCGACAGCATACTCAGTTGGGTGGTCTTGCCGCAGCCGTCCAGTCCCTCGAAGGTGATGAACAGCCCGCGCGAAGCGGCGCGGTCAAACTCCGCTTTTCTTTGGGGATTAGTCATATACGAAGTGGAAAAGCTTCCTCAGGTCTTCCCAGGCTTCCCGCTTGGCGTTCTGATTATAAGGGCGCAGCAGATACGAGGGATGATAGGTGACCATCAAGGGAATGTCATGCCATTTGTGCCAGCTACCGCGGAGCCGGGTAACGCCTTCCTTGGTCGAGAGCAGCGCTTTCACCGCCGTCGACCCCAAGGCGCAGATGGCTTTCGGTTGGATGGCCATCAATTGCCGGAACAGAAACTGGCTGCAAGTTGCCACCTCGTCCGGAAGCGGGGTACGGTTGTCGGGCGGCCGGCATTTCACCACGTTGCAAATGTAGACGTCTTTGCGCAGCAGAGGGATGCCGTCTTTGGCGGCGGTTCCCTCAATCATCTTGGTGAGCAGTTGCCCGGCGCGGCCGACGAAGGGTAACCCTTGCTCGTCTTCGTCGGCCCCAGGCCCTTCGCCTACAAACACCAGGCGGGCACTCTTATTGCCGCTTCCGAACACGACCCGGGATCGCCTTTCCCAAAGCCGGCAGCGTTTGCAGTCTCCAATATCGTCGCTAATCTTCGCCAACGTGTCACCGGGGGGAACGGCGGGAAATAGTCCGATAGTCGCCTGAGACGCTGGCCTCTTCGCCGGTTCTGTGATGATTGGGAGTACGGGATTCGTCGTAGGCGCCCGCTCCTCAACCGCCTGAATCGGTGGCGGCGCGGGCTGGTGATACAGGTGTTCGAAACCCAGGTCGCGGTAAAAGGCCAGATACTGTTTCAGCAGTTCCCGGTTCATCGTCCCGCATGAATGAGCAGCCGGAGCCGCAAGGCCTGGTCGAAGATCTGGTCGGCGATCTGGCGTTTGGAGGCGACGGCGAGATCGATGATTTCGCCGGTGCGCAAGGCCAGCACCACCTTGTTGGTATCGGTCTCGAAGGGACTGCCGTCGGGGCCGACCTGGTTGGCCACCACCATGTCGCAGTTCTTCGAGGTTAATTTCCTGCGGGCCTCCTCAATGAGGTTGTCGGTCTCGGCCGCGAAACCGATGAGCAGCCGGTCGTCCTTGGTGCGCCCGATCTCGGCCAGGATGTCGGGCGTGGGGTCAAGCTGGAGGGAAAGCCGCGTGGCGGTCTTCTTCAGCTTGTGCAGGGGAACTTCGGCGAGGTGGTAATCGGCGACGGCGGCGGCCTTCACGATGATGGTGGCGGCGCTGAGATGCGCCATGACGGCGTTGTACATCTCGACGGCGGTTTCGACGCGGACCAGTTCGACTCCGTAAGGGGGCTTGAGATTCACCGGCCCGCTCACCAGCACCACGCGGGCGCCGCGCGCGGCGGCGGCCTCGGCCAGCGCGTAACCCATCTTGCCGCTGGAGCGGTTGGTGATGTAACGCACCGGGTCGAGCGGCTCCTGGGTGGGTCCGGCGGTGACCAGCAGCGTCTCGCCGTCCAGATCGTGACGCTGGCGGCATACGGCCGCGGCCGCGCGGGCGATCTCTTCGACGTCCGCCAGCCGTCCCTGCCCCACCGTGCCACAGGCCAGCAAGCCGTGTTCCGGCTCGACGACGATATGTCCGCGCTGGCGCAGAATTGCCATATTTTCCCGCGTCGCCGGATGTTCCCACATGGCGGTGTTCATGGCCGGGGCAAGCACAACCGGTCCCTCAAAGGCGAGGTAGAGTGTGGTGAGGAAGTCGGTGGCCAGGCCGTGGGCGAACTTGGCGATAAGGTCGGCGGTGGCCGGCGCCACGATGAGCAACTGGTGGCTTTGGGCCACGCCAATGTGCTCGACGGCGCTCGCCAAATCTCCCGAGGCGCCATCGGAGGGAAACATTTCCGTAATGACTTTTCGCCCGGTGAGCGCCGCGAAGGTAAGCGGCTGAATGAACTCCCGCGCCGCGGCGGTCATCACCACTTGCACGCCAACGCCCTGCTCTTCGAGCGAGCGCGCCAGTTCCGCCGCCTTGTACGCCGCGATGCCGCCGCCCACGCCGAGGACGGCGTTGATTGCACGTTCGACCGACATGACGCGTTTCCCTTCCCGCGCCGCTCGACGGCGCAACCAGCTCAGACTTCGGTTTCCTCGGGGGAGGCTTCCTGCTTCTCCAGGTTCGCGTCGAAGTATTTTACCAGTCCACGGCGGACCTCCTCCATCGAGGTGACGGTGGGCTTTTTCGAGGCGGTGGGTAACATCGGCCTGGCGCCGCCCTGCAACTGGCGGGCACGCTTGGCGGCGACGATGATAAACCGATAGGTGCTCATTTCCGGATCGTCCGGAATGGCGTGAATCGGAGCGCGCGATCCCTTATCCATCATGACGGTTGTCTAAACTCCCTTACATCTTTATCGGGCCCGAAGCGCAAGCGGCATTCAACACTCGAAAGTTGTCAGGATCTCCCGCACACGCCGCTGCACGTGGGGGTGCTGGCGGCGCTGCCGTTCGGCCTCGACGATACAGCATAACCTGGCGGCGGCGGCGTTGACGTCATCGTTCACCAGTATGTAATCGTACTGGTCGTAGGCTCGGATCTCGCGAACCGCTCCGCGAAGCCGGTTCTGGATGACTTCTTCGCTGTCTTCGCCCCGCCCGCGGAGACGTTCTTCCAATTTTTCACGGGAAGGCGCAAGAATAAAGATGCTGACGGCGTCCGGGGCCTGATTCATTAATTGTCTCGCACCCTGAACGTCGATGTCGAGCAGCAGGTCTTTTCCGCTGGCGCGGGCCTCCTCGAGGGCGCTCGCGTGCGTCCCATAATAGTTGCCAAACACTTGAGCCCATTCGAGAAACTCTCCACGCGCCATGCGTTGCTCGAATTCCTCGCGGGAAATGTAGTGGTAGTTCTGCCCTTCCCTCTCCTCGCCGCGCGGCTGTCGCGTGGTGTAGGAAATGGAAAAGTGGAAATTCGGGTCGCGCCGCAACAGTTCCTTCACCAGCGTGGATTTGCCTGAGCCGGAGGGCGCCGAAATGATGAACAGGATGCTCATTCCAGGTTCAACACCTGCTCCCGGATTTTTTCGAGCTGGGCCTTGATTTCGATGCCCAGCTCGGTGATGCGGATTCCCAGCTCGCCGGCGCCGCTGGTCTTGGAGAGCACCGTGTTGGCTTCGCGGTTCATCTCCTGAAGCAGAAAATCGAGTTTCTTCCCCACCTCGCCGCCGCCTTCGAGCAGGCTGCCGATTTGGGCGGTGTGGATGCCGAGACGCTCCAACTCTTCCCCGATGTCCGAGCGGTCGGCCAGAATGGCCGCCTCCTGCGCCAGCCGCTGCGGCTCGAGGGCGGATCCCGACAGCAACTCGGACAGCCTCTGGTGCAGACGGGCCTGGAGCGCCGGCAGAGCCTGCTGCCGGATGTTTCGCGTCTCTTCCGCCAGCGCCAGGATGGCGTCCTTGCGCTCCAGCAGCACGGCGGCGGTTTGGGCGCCTTCGCGGGAGCGGAATTCATCCAACTCGATTCAGCGCCTCGTCGAAGGCCGCCAACACCAGCTCGCCCAATTCAGCCGGCGGTTCGCCCGCTTCGGAAAAGTCGAACATGCCCGGCAGGCGAAGCGCGGAATTGAGGTCCGGCTGCTGGTCGAGCCGATGTTCGGCGCAGGCGCGCCGGAAGGCGGCCAGGTACGATTCGAGCAAAGCCGTGTTAACCGTCTGGTAGACCTGGCCCCCGTGCGGGTTGAAAACGATGCGTGCGTCCACGTGGCCCCGCACCAGCCGCTGCTTCACCAGGTTCCGGATATCCGGCTCGTAGGCGGCCAGCAGGGCGGGCAGATAGAAATGCAGATCGAGCGCCCGGTGATTGACGGTTTTCAGGGTCACCACGACTTCACCGATGTCATTGGCTTTGCGCACCCGCGCAAAGCCGGTCATGCTGCGGACGCTCATGAGCGATGTTCCTCCGTTATCCCGGCCGCCGGAGATTCCTTTACAAATACTGCAACTCATGCAGGCGCTGGTAAATACCGCCCTGCCCGACGAGCTCGTCGTGCGAGCCGATCTCCGTGACACGGCCGGAATCCAATACGACAATTCTATCCGCTTTGCGGATGGTGGAGAGCCGGTGCGCAATGACGATTACGGTCCGGCCCCGCATCAGGTTGGACAGCGCCACCTGCACCAGCGATTCGGATTCGGTGTCAAGCTGCGAGGTGGCTTCGTCCAGAATCAACAGGGGCGCGTTCTTGAGCAGCGCCCGGGCGATGGCCAGCCGCTGCCGCTGGCCGCCGCTGAGCTTGGTGCCTCGCTCACCGATCACGGTGTCGTAGCCTTGCGGCATTGCCAGGATGAACTCGTCGGCCAGGGCGTTGCGCGCGGCTGCTTTTATTTCTTCATCGGTGGCCGAGGGTCGCCCGTGCCGGATGTTGTTGGCCACCGTGTCGTTGAACAGAAACGTATCCTGCGAGACAATGCCGATCTGGGCGCGCAGCGAAGCCAGAGTCAGATCGCGCACGTCGTGGCCGTCCAGGCGCACCGCGCCGGCGATGACATCGTAGAACCGCGGCACCAGGTTGGCGATCGAAGTCTTTCCCGCTCCGCTGGGACCCACCAGCGCCACCACTTCTCCACGCCGCACTTCCAGGTTCAGGCCGTCGAGCAGGAATCCGTCCGGCGCGTTGGGATACCGGAAGCTGGCGTTTTCGAATGCGACGGCTTTTTCGAAACCGGCGAGGGTGATGGCGCCCGGGCGCTCGCGCACGGTTTCCTCCCGGTCGAGATACTCGAAAACGCGGTGCGAGGCGCCGAAAGCCTGCTGAAAGATGGTGTAGATGCCGGTGAGCCGCTTCACCGGCTGGTAGAGCATGAACAGAGCGAACACGAACGTGGTGAACTGGACGTCGCTCATGCGGCCCAGCAGGATCATGGAACGCGCGTACCACAGCAGCGCCACCACGGTGGCCGCGCCGAAGATTTCGATCAGCGGCGTGACGGCGGCCTGCTGCCGGGTGTAGCGCAGATTGCTCTTCATCAGCCGGCTGGCGGCGTCGCGGAAAGCGCTGGAGGCGTGCTTTTCCATGCCGAAGGTCTTCACCACCTGTTGGCCCGCGAGGGCCTCCTGCAGGATCTGGTTCAGTTCGGCGGTGTCGTCCTGGGCGCGACGGGTGACGCGGCGAATGCGCTTTCCGATGCGCGCCGTGGGAATCAGCACGAACGGGATGACCGTAAGGCTGACCAGCGCCAATCGCCAGTCGCGGGAGAACAGCACGTACAGCAGTCCCGCCGCGGTGAAGCTCTGGCGCAGCCAGTCGGCCAGGATGCTGGAAGTCGCCACCTGGATCTTGTCCAGGTCGTTCATCACCGCCGACATCAACAACGCGGTGGGGTTCGATTCGTAAAACTGGGCGTCCATCCGCAGCAGCTTGTCGAACGACCGCTGGCGCATGTCCATCACCGCGGACAACCCGACGTAGGTGATGAAGTACTGTCCGAAGTACTCGCCGATTCCCTTCAACAGGAATATAGCCAGGATGGCGACGGCCACCATAACCCAGACGTTGTGAATATCCTTCGGCAGAAACTGGTTGAGATAGAGGGTCTCGCCCCACGGAAGTTTCACCAGCTCGATGGGGGTGTCGGCCACCTCCGGACGCAGCACACGGCCGAGCACCGGTCCGATGAGGACGGGGATGAGCGCCTGGGATACTCCGGCCACTGCCATCAGCAGGACGGAAAGCAGCAGCAGGGCGAGGTACGGCCGCACGTAAGAGAGCAGGCGCCAGAGCGGATTCATGGTGCGCGCCCCCCGGGCGCCGGGCAGACGGTTTTCCGGTTCCCGCGCCATGCCGTTTCGACGAGCCTACTCTTCGACCCGGGCCTCGTCAATCAGCATCACCGGGATGTCGTCCCGGATGGGATAGACCCGGTGGCATTTGACGCACTTCAAGCCGTTTTGGTCCTGTAGCAGTTCGACCGGTTCCTTGCACAGCGGACAGACCAGAATATCGAGTAAGTCTTTGCTGATCGCCATAAGCCGGACTCATTTTAGCAGAGACGCCGGGGCCGGCACGAAAAATCGCGCCGTCAATCGCCTGCCGCTTCGCGGGCCAGTGCCAGTGCGCCGGCAATGCCCGGCCATTCGAGCGCCGGGGGGACGATGTAATCGTCGATGTGATCGAGGATCTCCGGCGCCTGGATATAGCCGTTCAGCAGCTCCGCGGCGCCACGGCGGATACGCGCGAACAGGTGGGTCTTCCGCATCACGCCGCCGCCCAGGATGATTCGCTTCGGCGAGAGCACGCACACCAGGTTTACCATGCCGTGGGCCAGGTACCAGGCCTCGAGATCCCAGGCTTCCTCGTCCGGGCCGAGCAGCGCCGCGTTGCGCCCCCAGCGCTTCTCGATCGAGGGCCCGGACGCCAGGCTCTCCAGACAGTTCCGGTGGCTGGGGCAGGAACCCGCGAAGTCCGGCTTCTCCCGCGGGTGGAGTGGCAGCAGCATGTGACCCATCTCGGTGTGGAGAACACCGTGCACCAGCCTTCCGTTCACCACCGCTCCCCCGCCAATGCCGGTGCCCACCGTCAGGTACACAAAGTCGCTCAACCCTTGCGCGGCGCCCCAAGCGCCTTCGCCCAGCGCCGCGGCGTTGACATCGGTGTCGAAGCCCACCGGCACGCCGAAGGCGCTCACAATCTGCTGGCGGAGCGGAAAGTTCCGCCAGGCGATTTTCGGCGTGGTGGTGATGCGCCCGCTCGAGAAATCGATGGGGCCAAAGGAGCCGATTCCAATGGCCCGCAAAGGTCCGTGGAGCGTCTCCTGTCGCTTCAGATACTCCACCACTTCCAGGATGGTCTCGGCCGGTTTGTCGTTGGAAGTCGCGATACTGGCCGGAGAAAGCATATCCCCGGGTCCGGTTCCGACCGTGACGACGAATTTTGTGCCACCCGCCTCAATTGCTCCGTACATTTTCCCGCCTGCCGGGCCCGCGGGCCCACCTCGAATCGGCCGCCGTCCGGCGGTCCGTTCCGATTATTTCATGAAGGCCGCCGTGGGGCCACTCCGGCCCAGGAGGTAACCGCTTGACGCGCATCAAGTTGCCGGATTCAGCGCGGGTGCGCCCCTGAGCTCGGCCAGCTAAGCGATTCCACCTATCCTTTTCAACGCCGTAACAGCCGATGGAACGCCTTGGGTGTGGTGCAACCATGAAACGTTTGCAGATTCTCCGCATGATTTGTCTGGCGTTGCTGGTCGGAACCGCGGCGCAAGCGCAGACGGGCCTGGCCAGCTACCAGGTTATGTCCTCCCCGGCGAACTTGAAGTTCACAGTGGACGGCATGACCTATCAGGGGACGGCGACATTCCTATGGGTGGCCGGCTCCAACCACACGCTGGCCGCAATCAACGACCAAGAGGCGGACAACGCCATTAGTGTCACCGATTTTCAGACGAAATACGCCTTCGTAAGTTGGCAAGTCAACAACGGCAGCCTGGCGGCGCCCCAACAGAGCGTTCAGATTATTGTCGCCAATCCGGCCAGCACGATTTACACGGTCACCTACCAAAAGGTCAGCAGGGTCACTCTCCAATACCGGACGACGCCGGTGATAGGGGCCGAACCGTTGCCGTGTCCCACATATCCGTTCCTTCCGGCGGACCCCACCATCCCGGGCGAGGTCTACTTGAACGGAGCCTGCTTTCTGGGCAGTTGGGCCGCCTGGCTTCCGACTGGCCAGACCTTTAACTTAGGTGCTTCCCCTTACCCGGGCTATGCGTTTCTCGGTTGGTCCGTGAACGGTGCGCCGCCAAACCCACTGGTTACTTCGGTTGCCGCCAACGGCCCAATGCTGTTCGCTCCCATTTTTGTCAAGGCCAAACGAATTTTGTTGCGCTCTTCGCCGCCCGGACTGAAGGTCGTAATCGACCGTCAGGTTATCAGAACACCTCCAACCGGTTTCTTCTGCAACGTCTCGCCGCGCGAACTGTGTCCCGGCGATCTTGACTGGGCGCCGTCGTCGTCGCACACTCTGTCGGCGACCTCTCCTCAGACTTCGCTGGAATGGGGGCCGGTTGTGTTCGACCAATGGGATCCAGGCGGCGGGCAAAACAGCGTATACACGGTTACCAACACTAACCAGGAGACGTTGACGGCGAAGTTCATGCTGGCCATGTCGGTGGGCATATTAACGGAGCCGGACGGGCTGAAACTGACCGTGGACGGCGTTACTGCGGCACGGACCGGTTACGTATATTGGGGCATCGGCACGAAACACACGGTCTCCGCTCCGGCCGACCAGATCGGATCGACCGGCAACAAGTACGTCTTTCAAGGGTGGTCGAACGGTGGGCCGGTAGCGCAGGATATTACCGCCGACGAAGCGACCCTGGGTACCAGCCACCGGCTGATCGCCAACTACGAACGTCTGGCTCATATCACGGTGAAAAGTACCGTCCCCGGGGCAAAGGTGGTGGTGGACGGAACCGAGTGCACAACCCCCTGCGGCCTGGACCGCTCGGTGGGGGCGACAATCAATTTGAGCCCGGCGGACGCCCTGGACCTGGGGAGTGGAACGCAGATCCATTTTGACGGTTGGGCGGACGGCGGTCCGGCAACCCGCGTGTACGTGGTCCCCGATAACAAGAACCACGACCTGCAAATGAACTTCTCGACGTTTTACCAGTTGGTCGCAGTATCCAAACCGGCCGAAGGGGCGCAAATCCAGTTCGCGCCGACTTCCCCCGACGGTTACTACCGCGCGGGCGCCCAGGTGACGGTCAAGGCCGTAGTCGAGACCGGCTACAAGTTCCGGCGTTGGACTGGCGACGTCGACGCCATCCTGCCCTCGGTGGTGATGAACATGACCTCGCCAAAAAACATCCAGGCCAGCTTGGACGAGGTGCCTCACATAAGCAAGGCGGGAGTGGTGAACGCCGCGGGCCTGACCCCGGAGCAAGCGGTGGCCCCGGGTTCGCTGATCAGCATTTATGGCGACGAATTCACCGGCGGCGAAGTGCTGCAGGCGGAGGGCGCCTTCAAACAGATTCTGGGGGGCATTAGCGTGCGCATCGGCGCCGATACCCTGCTGCCCATAATGTTCGTGTCGCCCACGCAGATCAACGCGCTGTTGCCTTCCTACGTGAAGGAAGGCAGCTATAGGCTCACCATCATTCGTGACGGCCAGGACCCGATTACCGGCGACGTGAAGGTGGTCAGGAACAATCCGGGCATTTTCCAAACCGTCGATCCCAGTCAGCCCGAGGGAAGCGACCCGATCGGCCTGGCCCTCCACCTGGACTACTCCGTGGTTTCGGCGCTCAATCCCGCGAAACACGGAGAGACCATCATCTTCTACAGCACCGGCATCGGTCCGCTGTCCAAGCCGTACATCGACGGATTCCCCTTCCCCACCCAACCGCTTAACACGGTGGTGGACGCGCTTCAGGTTTTGGCCGGCGACGCGACTGTCCCCGCCGATTGGGCCGGCGCGGCACCGGGGATGATCGGCGTCGAACAGGTGAATTTCAAGATCGGCGACCAGGTGCCCTCGGGCGCCCTGGTTCCATTCACCTTCCGCGCCGGAGGAAAGAGCAGCAACACGGTAAAAATCCCCGTTGAATGATCGGGTACCGAGGTTCACCGGAGTTCGGAACAGCGCGATGTGAGATAGCTCCAAGGGCGGTTGCCCTGACTGTTCCGAAACTCCGGCCTTGCGCGCGATGGCCACGCCTTTAGCCGGCGATCGGCAAACCGCCAATTGATTTCTGTTCCTTCCGTCAAATATCTGAGATAATAGATGCAACCAGTATCGGGCGCTTGTCGTCTCAGTTGCCGGGACGTTACGGTAGATTGGGAGGGAATATGACCGGTTTTCGTCCGTTGTTCGCGCTGGCCGCTTTCGTGGCCGTGCTGCCGCTGTCCGCTCCTGCCCAAAATGTCGTTTCCGCGAAATCTGGCTTAGTGGATGCCGCCAATGGCGAGGTCTACCTGAACGGCCAACTGTTGAAGCTGGAATTCGGCCAGTTCCCGATGATTCCGGTGGACGGCACCTTGAAAACCGGCGAGGGGCGCGCCGAAGTGTTGTTGACTCCAGGTGTTTTCCTGAGGATGGGCGCCGCAAGTTCTTTGAAGGTCGTCTCCAACCGGCTCTCCGACACCCGCATCGAGTTGCTCGGCGGGAAGCACTCCGTGGAAGTGGTAAACCTCGAGAACGATAACGCGGTGACCCTTCAAATGGGGCAGGCCAGCGTTCCGCTGGATAAATCGGGCGTGTATCAATTCGACGCCGACACGGGTGTGATCAAGGTTTACGAGGGCAAGTTGGAAGTGGCAGCCGGCGACTCCTCCATGACGCTGAAAAAGGGCCACTACCTGACGTTGAACGATAACACGCAGGTGGCCAGCTTCGATCCGGAGGTGGATGACGGTTTGATGCGCTGGACGATGTCCCGGTCGAAGTACATCTCCATGGCCAACATGACCGCGGCTCGCACTGCCGACGGGGGATACGGCGGAAACGGCTTCACCTCGGGCTGGATGTGGAATCCGTATCTCGGCCTGATGACCTATGTGCCTGCCTCCGGCATGTTCTCTTCTCCGTTTGGCTGGTCGTTCTATTCGCCGCGGGCCGTCTGGCAAGTCTACAATCCTCCCGCCCCTATGCTGTGGCGCAATCCCGCTGTGGGTGGCGGCGCGCCGTACGGCTACGATTCCACGCGCGGTTATTCGGTAAGCAGTGGACGCATGGCGACCGCCGCCCCGCGTACTTCCATGGGATCTGTGGCCGGCTCGCCGGCGGCAACCTCGGCTCCAGTTTCCAGCGGACGCTCGGCCGGAGGCTCCATTGGGGGTGGTGGCGCAGGCGGGCGCCGCTGAGCTTTCGCGAACAGCCGGCTACTGGGGTTTTAGGGCCTCTTCGAAGAAGTCTGTCATCGCCCGATCCACGTTCATTTGAGCTTTACCCGTTACGCCGTGCGTATTCTCCGGATACGCCAGCAGGCGGAACTGTTTGCCCGCCTGGGTAAGCGCGTCGGCCATCCGGACCGTGTTCTGGTACAGCACGTTATCGTCGTTGTAGTTGTGAATCAGCAGCAGCTTCGCCTCCAGCCGCGCCGCCTGATTCACCACGCTGCTGGCGCGGTAGCCGTCCTCGTTGTCCTGTGGCAGGCCGAGGTACCTTTCGGTGTAGATGGTGTCGTAAAGACGCCAGTCGGTGACCGGAGCGCCGGCGACGCCCGCCGCAAAGCGGCCCGGCGCGTTCAACAGGGCGTAGAGCGTCATGTAGCCCCCGTAGCTCCAGCCTTCGATGCCCACCCGCTTCGGGTCCACGAAACCGAGCGAAAGCAGATAATCCAGTCCGGTCAGTTGGTCCTCCAGTTCTGTCTTCCCGAGCCGGCCGTGGAGGACCGCCTCCCACTTGTGGCCGCGGCCGAAAGAGCCGCGATTGTCCAGTTGCCAGATCACGAAGCCGCGTTGGGCCATCACCTGTTCCCAACTTCTGGGCTTGCGGTAGGCATCCAGCACCGTCTGGACGTGCGGCCCTCCGTACACGACGACGATGGCAGGATACCGGATGCCGGATTTGAAATCCGCCGGTTTCGTCAGGCGGGCGTACATCGTCTCGCCGTCCGCGGCCGGCACTTTCACGATCTCGGTGGGAACAACTCTGTATTCCTCGGCATCCCGCGACCGCGGTTCTCGCCAGACGATTTCCGTGTGGCCGCGGGTGCCTTCAATCCACTCACCCACGGGCGACCGCAGGCTGCTCTGCCGCAGGTGATAATAGCCGCAGCCCCTTCCGAACTCCGCGGCGTTGGTGCCTTCTCGGGTGGTGATTTGCTGGCGCGGGCCGCCATCGAGCGACACGCGATAGATGGCGCGTTCGAGCGGCGAGGGCTCGGTGGATTGGTAGTACACCGCGCGTCCGGGTTCGTCGACGCAGCCAACGTCGGTCACCTCCCAGCTTCCCTCGGTCAGGCGCCGCCGCAGTATCCCGTCTTCCGCATAGAGGTACAGATGCCGGAAGCCGTCCCGCTCACTCGACCACAAGAACTGCTTCCCGCCGGAGAGAAACCGAAGATCGTCGGCCACGTTCACCCAGGCGGAGTCTCGCTCGGTAAACAGGACACTGGTCTTGCCCGAAGCGGCCTCGGCCCGCACCAGATCGAGCCGGTTCTGGACGCGATTCAATCTTTGGACAAACAGCGAGGCGCTGTCGGGTGTCCAGGCGACCCGCGCCAACAACCCCTGGGTGGGGTCGCCCAGATCCATCCAAACCGTTCGGCCGCCCGCTGCCGGCGCCACACCGAGCCGCACGGCGGCGTTGGGGGTGCCCGCGCGGGGATAGCGCTGCGGCTCATAAATGGCTTCGAGGCCGGTGAGATCGACGTGCGGATAAACAGCCTCGCGGGAAACGTCGAATTGCAGGTAGGCAATCGATCGGCTGTCGGGCGACCACCAGTACGCCGTCGACACGTCCAGCTCTTCCGGATAAACCCAATCCGGCCAGCCGTTCTGCAAGGTAGCGGAGCCGTTCGCGGTAAGCCGGGCGATCTTTCCGCTGGCGATGTCGAGCGTGTACAGATCGTTCGCCTGGACCCAGGCGACGCGCTTGCCGTCGGGCGAGATCTTGGCGTCCTGTTCGGCCCACGGGGTGGCGGTTAGCTGCTGGACCGATCTGGTCGCGGTTCGATAGAGAAACACATCGCCCTCGACCAGCAGCAGCAACAGCTTTCCGCCGCCGGCCCATTGCGCGGACTGCTGTCTGACGTGGCGGTTGGTCCAGCCGGACACCCGTGAGGGCGGCGGCCGGCGCGCCTTGCGTCGCAGTTCCGCAATGTCGACCAGCTTCATCTCACGGCGATCCTCGACGGAGAACAGGTAATAGGCGCCGCTGCGCACGAACAGAAAGTGTTTCCCGTCCGGCGCCCAATTCACGAATCTTCCCTGCCCGTCGTACCCCTCCCGGAGAGAGGCGCCGAGCGAATCCAGGGTTACCGGCTTTTTGGCCCCTGCGGCGGACGAAACAAGACAGACGACGGCGGCTGTAACCAGCCATGGTGGGAATATGCGTTTCAAATGCTGATTGTAACGTAGCGCCTGGCCGCTCGCGGCGGGTCGAATTGCCGTTTCGCGAGGCCCGTGGATGTGTCATGCTGGTGCGGATATGAAACTCACGTTCTGGGGAGCCGCTGCGGACCGTCACCGGCTCCTGCACGAGATCCGGTTGAACGGGAAACGGTACATTCCTGGACTGCGGGCTCTACCAGGGCCGCCGCAAGGAGGCGTTTGAGCGCAACCGCAACCTGCCTATCAATGCCGGCGCGCTCGACGCTGTGCTGCTCTCCCACGCGCACATCGACCACAGCGGCGACCTGCCGTCCCTCACCCGCCACGGCTACCAGGGCCCCATCTACACCACCAACGCCACCGCCGACCTGCTGCACGCCATGCTGCCCGATTCGGCGCACATCCAGGAGAAGGACGCCGAGTTCATCAACAAACGGGCCCGCCGGCGGCGGCTGCTCGACCCCGCTCACGAAAACCACCTGGCGGAACCGCTCTACTCAGCCGAAGACGCCGAGAAAGTGCTGACGCTTTTCCGCGACGTGGAATACCACCAGACGACGGAAATCGACGGCCACTTGCAGTTGACGCTGTATGACGCCGGGCACATGCTCGGTTCGGCCGCGCAGTTGATCGAGTACGACCACCAGGGCCACCGGCGCAGGCTGGCGTTTTCCGGCGACGTCGGCCGCGACAACCTGCCCATCATCCGCGATCCCGAGCCGCTTCCTCCGGTGGATTACCTGATTATGGAAAGCACCTACGGCGATCGCCTCCACCAGGACATTTCCACGGTGTCCGAAAAGCTGGCCGCCGTTGTCACTCGCACGGCCGCCCGGGGAGGCAGGGTGATTGTCCCCTCGTTCGCGGTGGGGCGCACACAGCAGGTGGTGCTGCTGCTCCACGAACTGATGAACCGGAAGCGCATTCCGCCGCTGCCGATTTTCGTCGACAGCCCGCTGGCGGTAAACGCCACCGAAGTCTATCGCCGGCACCGCGAGTGCTACGACAAGGAAACATCGGAATTTCTGAACAACGGGGAAGATCCTTTCGGGTTCTCGCGCCTTACTTATATTCGCGACGTGCAGGAATCCAAGGCCCTCAACGACCTGCGCGGACCGATTATCATCATTTCCGCCTCGGGCATGTGTGAAGTAGGCCGGATTCTGCATCATTTGAAGAATAATATTGCCGATCCGCGAAACACGGTGCTGATTGTCGGCTTCCAGGCGCAAAACACGCTGGGCCGCAAGATCGTCGAAAAGCAGCAGGAGGTGCCCATCTTCGGCGAGCCCGTGCGCCTGCGGGCGGAAGTGGTAAAGCTGAACGAGCTGAGCGGGCACGCCGACCAGAACGAGCTGCTGAAATGGATGGAGCCGCTGGCAACCGGCCTGAAGCGCGTCTTCCTGGTACACGGCGAACCCGCGCAAAGCGCCGCCCTCGCCGTCCGCATCAGGGAGCGGTACAAAGTAGAGGTAACCCTCCCGGCACGCGGCGATTCAGTGGCGTTAGCGTAAAGGCCTGTTTCGACAGCTCCACGAAGTGTCCAGCGTCTCCCACCGCCCCGGCTTCGAACACCCCGAGCGGGCACAGCCAGCGCTATTTCCCCGATCCGGGCTTCGCGAGAGTTCGGGAGCCACATCGGCGGGTCGCACGTTTTGCGTCAAAGTGGAGCGCAAGCACGGGAAATAGGTCTACACTGCGCGACCAGCGGCGGGTAATCCGATATTCGATGGCGCAGACCGGGCCTCGTCAGGCCGACTTCAGTTTCTGGAAGGCTGCCTCCACAGGCGCGACGCTGAAAGCGACACGTTTCCGAGGCCCTCCCCTCACTGCGCGGACTGCCACCTTGTGCCCGAGATCCCCATTGTGTCAGGGTGCAATACCCTATACTGAGCTGATGCTTTCGCTGCAAGATCGGCGTGCCGTGCCTGCGTTCTTGTCGTTCACCCTGTGCCTCAGTTCCGTGTTCTATTCCCTGATTGCTATCTCCAGCACTGGCGGCGGACAGTGGGTGGACTATACCGGATGGCTCATGTGGTGCCCGGCATTGGGCGCGGTGCTCGCCTGTAAATACCTCGGCCGGAGCGTGTCCACCCTTGCCTGGCAATGGGGCCAGACGCGTTATGAGATTGCGGGCTACTTGATCCCCCTGGGATACGTCAGCCTGATATATGGCTTTGTCTGGTCTACTGGTCTTGGCGGGTTCTACAACCAGGCGTTCTTGGATCTGGTCGTCAGGGAGTTTGGCTTCGGTCCGCTTCCGCAGTGGGCAAATGTCGCGTTCTATTTCTTCTTCACTGCCACCATTGCCGTCATCAAGGACTTTGCCACTGTCTTAGGCGAAGAAATCGGCTGGCGAGGATTCCTTGTACCGGAACTAGCCAAGCGTCACGGGTTCGTTGCCACCTCCCTCATTTCGGGCATCATCTGGGCACTCTGGCACTACCCCATTCTCCTGCTCGGTCCGTATCACAGCCAGACTCCGACCTGGTACTACTTACCGCTCTTCACCGTCACGGTCGTGGCAATCAACTTCCTCTGGACCTGGATGCGTCTGAAGTCCGGGAGCATCTGGCCCTGCGTCATTTTGCACGCCTCTCACAATACGTTCTTTCAGCGGTTCTTTGATCCGCTCACCGTCTACAACGGCAAGACACCGTATATCGCCGGAGAGTTTGGTGCGTCGCTGACGGTGGTATCCGTCCTGATCGCGATGTACTTCTGGCGACGGCGTAACGAAGTAGAGTCATGATCGGTCGCGCCTGGACAACGGCGCCGCCAGGAATTGAGACGATACGACACCGCCGATTACTTGCGATCAACGGCGAAGGGTTTACAAATCCATGTTGACGGTTCGTCGTCGACCTACACATGCTCAACTGTTGGGCTCGATGCCAATCCGATCGTTCCCGGCGTTTTGAAGACGCTGTTTGCAACCAAGATACCTGTCAGTCGTCTGGACGGAGACGTGGCCCAGCAGAAATTGGATCTGGCCCAACCCCCCTCCGGCATCGCGGCATAGGCGCGTAATAGGCGGGCATTAGATCCGACGAAGGTCATGCGGGGGCAGATTGCCAATTCCTGCTGCCTTGGCGCGATCCTTTACAACGTGCCCCACGTCCCGCTCCGTTACGCCGTTTCCCCAGGTCTTGCCGGCCCGGCAATCGCACCGAAACACGCGGCCTTCGCTCACGCTGGCGAATACAAATCAGGAATCAAACCTTCCGAATGATCCGTGTCTGAGCTGGCGGTGTGCTTACCCGGCGGAACCTGCGCGCGAGTCTGTGAAGCCACGCGGTCAGCGGCGCTGCCGGCGGCCGTTGATCAGCCGCTTCAATCGGTCCCAGTACAACCGGCCAGCGGCCACCGCCGCCAGGAACCCGGAGATCGCCACCTGATAGGCGATGCTGCCTGTGTTCGGATCCAGATACGCGAGAACGGGACTCGTCATCGAAACTCACCTCCAGTAGCTTTGAATGTCGATCGGCGCCAGCATCCCTCTCGCATTCACCAAATACACCAGGTCGGATTTCTCCAGCCCGTCTTCCGGCTCCCGGCCAAATACGGAACGCGCCAGAAACGTCAGCAGGCTGTGCCTTTCGTCGCACTCCGCGGGCGCTGCCGCACCCGCCTTTTTCACCGCCAGTAGGGTCGAGAAGCGATCTACCAGATCGCGCGCGTCCGGCCGGCCCTGGTAGTCCAGCGCCTCCGGCATCACCACCTCCTCGCCGAAGCCTTGGGCGCCCGGCGCGTGGTCCAGGATTCGCCGGATTCGCGAACCGTGGTCCCCGTGCATCACCACCGTCATCCGGTTGAGCGCGCCGGCCCGATCGAGAAGCGCAAACAACTTGTCTATCTGGCCCGCAAGGTAATCCACTTGCTCGCAGTAACGGCGATAGCGTTGCCGGTATTCCCCGGCGCCGACACGCCCAGGTCGGCCGAGCAGCTCCGCAACGAGCTGTGCTGGTAGCCTTCCACCCGATAGCCCCGGGCGCGATACTCTTCGAACAGCCGGTTGCGCCGGAAGACGTAATGGCGAAGCTGGCCGGTGCCGGCGCGCGCAATCAACTCCTGCGGACGTGCCAACAGCCGCTGGTTTACCACGCTCGGTATCGAGTCGATGGTGTCGGCGTAATTGCTGTAAGCGTTGGGGAAGACGGTGAAGTTGTACTTGTCGAGGGTGGCGGTGAGGTGCCGTTTCGCGGCCGCGCACTCGGCGCAATCCGGGAACCCGTTGAGGCCCAGGTGCTCGTCGAGCACCAGCCACAGCACATGCGCACCGGGCGGATTCCCCGGGTTCTCGCGGGCGCGAACGCTTGCGGGAAACGCCGCCAACATCTGCACCAGCAGGCCCGACCACGCGAACACCGCCATCACCGGAAAAAAGCGCCGGCGCATTAACAGCATGGCCGCTGCGGCGAAAGCGCCGACCAGCGCGGCGCACTCCCACAGGGCTATTCGGACAACAGGTTCAACCAGCCTCTCGGTGGGATAGGTGGCCACCATCACCAGGCACGCCCCCGCCACCACGTAGAAGCCGGCGCCGCGTCCCGCCCATCCCAGCAAAGCGCTCGCCGCCGCCAGCCACGCCACCGCCGTCAGAACTTCCAGGTGCGGGAATCCGTGATCGTTCCACGCCAGAAACTTCAGGAAGGGAACCAGGATGAGGCAACTGATGTAGAAGGCCCGAATCCGCCAGTCTTCGAGCCGTGTCATGCCCGCCTCTCGAACAGGTACAGTACACGGCCGGTTCCCGCCACCTGCCGGCGGTCGCGCAGCCAGTAGCCGCGCTCAAAGCTCGCCAGGAACACGGGAAGCTGATAGTCTTCGAAGCCCGAACGCGAGCCCATCAGTAACCGGACCGCCGGGTCGTCGGCCGGGACATATTCGATCAGCAGCCAGCGGCCCAGCCGCGCCAGGCACTCGGCGATGCGCCGGAACGACAGCAGCGCCGTCACCCGCAGATGGTGCACCAGGGCCAGCGCCAGCACCAAATCTGCCTGCGCCCGCTCAAACAGGCTGAGGGTGGCGTTCAGTCCAAACCCCAGTCCGGGACTGGGATTGGACAAGTCCATCACCAGCGGCAAAACAGTCGAGGCCGATTTCCCCCGCTCCTCCAGATAGAGTCGATTGATGCATGTGCCGTCTTTGTCGAAGGCAATGCAGGTGGCGCCCCGCTCTGCCATCGCCTGGGAATACGCTCCCGTGTTCGATCCCAGGTCGAACACCAATGCCGGATTCAGGCGCCTGGCGAACTCCACCACCGAGTTGAGTTTCGAGAGCTGACTCTCGCGAGGGTAGAAGCGGGATTCCTCGAAGTAGCCCGTCCACTCCCGTGAGCCCGCGGGGGGTCGAAGGCGCTCCACCGCGCGGCGAAGCGACTCAACCAGCGGCTTCCGGGCGGCTAACCGCGGACTGCCGGCCGCCTGGCCCGCTGCCCTTTCGCCCGTCACCGCCCGCCTGTGAAGGTGGATGTGCAGCAGCGGCCCGGCTCTCCAGTAGGTTCGAAGCGGTAGAGCCCGAGAGATCCGCTCCAGTGAGAAACCCTCGAGCTCCGCCTTCAAATCGCGGTTTGCGTCTCCGGATACGTAGTGCATCAGAAGCAGCGGACCGAGGAACTGGCGGCAAAACTGTTCGTAAGCCACCCACGCTCCTCCTTCCGCGCGCTCGAACGACAAGGTGTCGATAAACACGGGCCGTGCGCCCCGGAATTGGATATTGAAGGCCGACGCATCTTTTAGCGACATGCCGTGAGCCAGCGCCCGCTCTTCGATCTCGAGCGTCAGCAAAGCCGCGTCCTTCAGCTCGTCGAACGACCATTCATAAGGGTAGGAAATGAAGCCTAACTGTTCCGGGATCAGCACCTTCGACCATCCGGCTTCTTCGCGCGGCGCGGGCTCCTCGCGGTGATCCAGCACGCAGCCCTCTCGCACCAGTTCCCGGTGAAGACCGGACGCCGTGTAGCGCTGATAATCGTCCAACCCGACCGGCGTGATCACCCTTTTGAACACCTTGTCATCGACAGTCATGAACCCCGCCGGATCGCGATACGACGACGGAAGTGACTGCCTGGTGGACATGGGCTTGTGCTTTTCCCAGAGCTTCCAGTCGCTGGTCGCGAGGCGCCGGTTTTTCGGTCCGCGCGCACTCCCATCCTCCCGGAACTCTCTGGGAGTTGGCGGATTGCCTTCATTGCGTTGCTCTGGCGCATCTTCCGCGCAGCGGCACACCGGCGACAGTCGTCGAGCAACGTGAGCGTCTCGCTTCGCCATTAGAGACGAGGAATCTCACTAACTGATTACAGTTAATTTCTTTCAATCAACAGACGCGCACCCGGAGGCGATCTTCCATGCATCAACCGGTCACCCTGGCGGCAAAAGCCCCGTTTCCGCTGGCGCATCATCCGGTGGGGAAGCGCCAGCCACCCTCCGCAGCCCCAAAATCTTAGTACTTTCGTCTAAGAAAACGTACTGTCGGACCACATCGCAAGTAGTAGTACCTTAGGCGCCGTAGTTGGAATCGGTTCTTAAACATAATCAGCGCTTTACAGCCAGGCGCAAGGCGGTTAAAGTGGATTTATGGCGACTGCAACAGCTCAGGTCATCACCGTATCTCTGCCGGTGCGGTCGTTCCTTCTGTTTGCCTACTTGCAGGCACTCGATGTGCTTTCCACATTCGCGTTTTTGACGCACGGCGTCCATGAAGCCAACCCGCTGGTGCGCCTTGTGATAGCCGGCTCGCCGCACCCGGTGATGGGTTTGCTATTGGTGAAGACAGCGGCGCTGTTGCTGGGGTTGTTCTGTATGTGGCGGGGGAAAGTGCGGGTGTTGGTTTTCGCCAACCTGTTCTTTGGGGCTCTGGTGGTGTGGAACCTGCTGGCGCTGGTTGTCGCCCTCACGCCCGGCGTCGGTTAGAAGGGCGCGGCGGGTCCGTGCCGCCTTTTAGTTCGGCGCCCTTGCCAACAGGCTCGATACCTTCGAGAAAATGCCGCTGATGGCGGGGGCTACTGTGGGTGGGAGGAAGGCCGCAACAGCCACCGCAACAAAAGCAGTGATGAGGGCGTATTCAATTAGATCCTGTCCCCTGCGGTCAGCGCCCATCCGCAGAAATAAAGCAACGACTTGATTCTTCGCATTTGCCAGCATGGTAAACTTCCTCCTCTCATACTGCTCTGGCTAAATCTAGTCTGGCGGATCGGGCAGTTTCCAACAAGCAAGCGTTCTTCGTAGAACGCCTTAATAATTCCCTTAGCAATTTCGGTCTAGTAGGTCTGGTACCTAAGTGCTACGGGATGGAAATCTCTCGAAACTCCGATTCGCTCCGTCTCCCTCAGCTCTCCACCACGCTGATTCTTCCACGGTTTCCGACTGTCGCTATGGCGCCGCGACGCGGTAGTTCGCCACCAGGATGTCTCCGGACTGAGGCACCCCCGCCGGCACGAAGGAGATGGTTGCGCCGTTTATCAGGAAATCTGCATTCTGCGTCAGCAGGACTCCGTTCCGGTACAGGTGAAGACTCGCCGCGGGAGCAGGGGCGGTGTTGAGCAGGAAAGTCGAGTTCACTCCGTCAATCGTGCCCGCGGGTGTTTCTCCGTCGACAAAGCCTGGCACGCTTGCGCCGCCACCGGTCGCCACCGTCCGGTAGGAGGCGGAGATCAAATCCCCCGCCTGGGGGATTGAGGTAGAGTTGAATTCGATGTTTCGGTCGGAGAGGCTGTAATCCAACCCCGGCTTTTGCAACAGACCGTTCCGGAACAATTGCAGACTGGCCACCGGAAACGGGCTGGCCTCTAAAACGAAAGAAGCGTTCGCTCCGTCCACGGTTCCTGCCGGCGTTTCAGCATCCACGAATTCCGGCACCGAGCCGCCGCCGCACGGCCCCGTCGAGCCGTCCACCCGGATGCAATCGCCGTCCGCGCCCAGCACGCTCTGTAATTCGCCCGCCGGGTTCGCCATCAGAACATGGTTCGCCACGTAATCCACCGCCCGGGTGGGCCGCACTGCCAGGGCATCCGGCAGGCCAACCACGTCGGCCACCTGAATCTGGGTGTCGACGCTGACCACGGTCTGATCGCCTGCCGTTAGCGAGGTCCGCACATCGCCGATCTTCAGCGCCGCCTGCGATTGGGGCACCGACCAGTACTCCACCGCCTGGGTTCGGCCGTCGCCGTTGTAGCGGACCGTGTAGTTGGTGCGGGGGATGGCATTGGTGGTCGGGACCAGGCTGGCGCGGAACACGCCGTTCACCACCGGAACCGAAATCTCGCTGGCCGGAATGCTCGATCGGTCGATCGCCATGAAGGTCCCCCAGCGAATGGAGACCGATCCCTGGAAGCGGGTTCCATCGGCGCGGTAGATCACGTCCTGGATAGGAGTCAAAGGCGGCTGTGCCGTGAGGACGCCGCCGCGAGCAGAGGCCGGAGAAGGCCGCCGCGAGACGGCCGCATGGAATCGAGCGCATACTGAATCGAGATCCTCCATCGCGAGTCGCGGGGCCGCGGCGGCCGGCGCCGATCGCGCAAGTTCCCTCGCAGCTTCAGTTTAGCCTCCCTGTCCTGGCGTTCCGCATGCTGTCGGAATCCGGCTGGCGCGCCCAACTCCTTTAAAAACAAGGGTTCGGCCCTATCAATGTTTTCGAGGATTGGTTGTGAACGGGTTCTGGAGCAACGCCGCTTTCGAACTTAGCGCGGATCGCCCTCCGGGGTGATTACTTCGGCGTTGAGGTAACCCCGCAGCGCCTCGGGAACCACCACCGAGCCGTCCTTCTGCTGGTAGTTCTCGACGATCGCCACCCAGGTGCGGCCCACCGCCAAACCGCTGCCGTTCAGCGTGTGGGCGTGCTCGGCCTTGCCCTTTCCCGAGCCGGAACCGGATGTTGGCCCGCCGCGCCTGGAAGCTTTCGAAATTCGAACAGGACGAGATTTCCCGGTACAGCCGCTGGCTGGGCAGCCACACTTCCAAATCGTACGTCTTGGCCGCGCTGAAGCTCGTGTCGCCGGTGCACAGAACGCCATGCGGCGGTACGCCAGTCCCAGGCGATCCAGAATGTCTTCGGCGTCGGCCGTCAGCTTCTCCAGCTCGTCGTAGCTCTGCTCGGGCCGGGTAAACTTCACCAGCTCCACTTTCTGGAACTGGTGCTGGCGAATAATGCCGCGCACGTCGCGCCCGTAGTTGCCGGCTTCGCTGCGGAAGCACGGCGTGTAGGCGCACAGCTTGATCGGCAGGCCGGTCGCCGTCCAGCGTTTCGCCGCTGAACAGGTTGGTCACCGGCACCTCCGCGGTCGGCGTCAGCCAGAAGTCGTGGCCTTCGCACTTGAACAGATCCTCGGCGAACTTCGGCAACTGCCCGGTGCCGAACAGGCTGTTCGAATTCACCAGGAACGGGGGCAGCACCTCGGTGTAGCCGTGCTCGCCGCGTGTGCATGTCGAGCATGAAGTTGATGAGCGCCCGCTCCAGACGCGCTCCCAGTCCCCAATACACCGCAAAACGCGCGCCCGGTGATCTTGGCGGCGCGTTCCAGGTCGAGGATCTTCAGATCGGCGCCGAGGTCCCAATGCGCCTTCGGCTCGAAGTCGAACTCCGGCGGCACGCCGCCGCGCCGGACCTCCACGTTCTGCTCGCTGCCGGCCCCCACCGGGACCGATTCGTGCGTGACGTTGGGAATCGTGGTCATCCGCTCGCGAAACTTTTCGTCGGCCGCCTTGGCGCCAGCTCTCCAGCTCCGCGATCCGGTCGCCCATTTCGCGCACCATCGCCTGGCGCTCGCTGGTGTCCTCGCCGGCCTTTCGCAGCCTGGCAATCTCCTGGCTCTCGGTGTTTCGCCGCGCCCGAAGTTGTTCGGTTTCGGTGACCGCGGCGCGCCGCTCGGCGTCCAGCGCCCGAAACGCTCTCGACGTCCAGTTGGAAGCCGCGCTCCGAAAGCCGCCGGGCGATCTGGTCGAGGTTCGCGCGGAAGGTGGCGAGATCGTGCATGGCGCCGGGTCCCTCAGGACCGCTGGTCGATGGGAAGCCACGGCTTGCCCACCGGCGCCCCTTTGTAGTCGGCGCGCGGCCGGATCAGACGGTTGTTCCGGTATTGCTCCATGACGTGCGCCGTCCAGCCGGACATCCGGCTCACCGCGAAGATGGGGGTGAACAGGTCGATGGGAATGCCCAGCGAGTAGTAGGTGGAAGCCGAATAGAAGTCCACGTTGGCGTTCAGGCCCTTCAGCTCCTTTACGGTTTCCTCGATGGCCTTCGAAGCCTGGTACAGGTGCACCTGGCCGGTCCGGCGCCCCAGTTCCTCGGAGAGCTCGCGGAGGTGGGTGGCGCGCGGGTCCTCGGTTTTATACACGCGGTGGCCGAAGCCCGGAATCTTGATCTTCAGCCCCAGCCGCTCGCGAACCATCCGCAGCGCGGTCTCGGAATTCTCCGCCTCGATCAGCATCCGGATGACGTCCTCGTTGGCGCCGCCGTGCAGCGGACCTTTCAACGCCCCAATCGCCGCCGTCACCGCGGAATAAATGTCCGAAAGCGTGGCCGCCACCACGCGCGCCGCAAAGGTCGAGGCGTTGAACTCGTGGTCGGCGTGCAGGATCAGGGCGATGTCGAAGGCCCGCTCCATCACCTCGTCGGGCCGCTTGCCGTTCAGCGTGTACAGGAAATTGGCGGCCAGCCCCAACTCCGGATCGCCGGGAACGATCTCTTTCCCTTTTCGCAGGCGGTCGAAAGTGGTTACCACCGTCGCGGTCTGGGCCATCAGCCGGTGCGCCTTGGCCATCTTCGCGTCGATGGTGGTCTCGCCCACCCGCGGATCGTAGATGCCCAGCATCGAGACCGCGGTGCGCAGCACGTCCATGGGTTTGCTCTGCGGAACCGATCGCAAGAAAGTCCACCACCGGAGCGGGAATCGGGCGGCACTCCACCAGGCTCTTCTTCAGGTTCTCGAGCTCCACGGTGTTTGGCAGCTTGCCGTGCCACAGCAGGTAGATGACTTCCTCGAAGCAGGCGTGTTCGGCCAGCGTGTGAATGTTGTAGCCGCCGTAGGACAGAATGCCCTCGGCGCCGTCGATAAAACAAATGGAAGAGTCCGCCGCAATGACGCCTTCCAGGCCCGCTCCTGTAACTGCCATGATGTGTACCCTTTGCTCCTAAGCTGAATGATAAACTCGGATGCGCCCGCCGAACTCAAGCGCCGCCGGTCTACCCGACGAGGGGAAACCGGAGTGAATCCATCATTTTACGAGCCGCCCCCCAACCGGCGCAACCGGCAGGGGCGAGCCGGAGTTGCCGTGGAGAACACCGAGAGCTGGCGCAGCAGCTAGCGTATGTCTCGACGGATGGTCCGCGAGACAACTCATTCGCGGAAATCCTCGACGCTTCTTCTCCGACCCATTCGCTTCTGCTCGCCAAGGCCATGGCCGACGATCATGAATCGCGTGTCCCCCAACGAAGAGCACGCGCCCGAAAAACATCGGAAAACTTTCAGCGAATCCCGAGCGTCGCCACCGGCCCCCGCAACCATATGCGCGGGCATCGGGTGCACCATGAACGTCAAAAAGGGATGCATTGACCGCTTGACTCCCTTCCCACTGCAACTCCATAGTGCCAGCAAGCAGGCGAACAGCTATCCCGCCGACTGCTGAGGGCGGCGCCTACGCGCTTTCGGCCTGCGCGCTCCCATGACGGTAGTCTCCGTCTTGGTCTTGAGGACCTTTTCGACCACTGGTGTCCCATCTGGGGCATCGATTCCGCGCAAGCGCGCTCACACCGCGCCCGGTGAACCCTCATGGGCACTGCGACTGGTGACGCACGGGCGTAAGAGGTTCATCTGGCGAGGAACGAATCTGCTGCAGGACTTCTTTTGGACATGCGATCCGGCTAAAGGTGGTACGACGGTTCTGCAATTTGCCTTTCGGCCGCGGCGGTGTCCTGCCGAGCCGGCCACGCGTTCCGACCCCAGTGACCTGAACAGGAGCAGGGGCCGCCGAGTTGTCCACCTTCTCACCTTGCACCGCGCTGTCGGGCGGCCTTCTGGTTCCTGAAGCAATCGATGGGCTCTAGGGCTGGAGACTGTTTTGGAAGCACCTGCTATGGGTCTTCAGGAAGATGGCGCTTGGAATGCTCGTTAAGCCTGAGGTTGGCGACGTTTCGCTATATGGACCGCCCACAGGCCGGCAACGAATCCATCGTTGTTGAGAATTGAAGATGCGCGTCACTAAAAAGGCAGCCCAGGTCACTATCGTGACCACCCTCGCGATGGGCCACGGCTTCATCGTAGCCGTTGGGTCGGGATCGCAGGCTCGGACCCGTGGCCCGGTGCTGGGCCGAGGAGGCCTTGGGACCGGCGATATCGACGCCGTGCGAAGAGTAGCCACTCGAGTTGGCGCCCGGTTCGGCGACGGAGCCTCATTTGGGGGCTGCCGACACGTGTCAGGCACTTTTGAAACTTCCTGCATAGAAGGGGGGGGGAAATGACAGAACGAAGGAAGCGAGGGAATGGAGCCTCTGAGGCGACGTTGCTGGAAGGCAACGGGAGACATAAATCCGTCCACCGCTGGGGCGTCATTCTAGCCGGCGGCGACGGCAAACGTTTGCTCCCGCTCACCAGAAGAATTGCCGGCGACGAGCGGCCGAAGCAGTTTTGTACCATAGTGGGCGGCCAAACGCTTTTAGATCAAACAACATCAAGAGTCCGAGATTTGGTCTCCCCCGAGCGCATCTGGGTGGTCGTGACCAAGTCGCACGAACGTTTCTACGCTGATGCCCGGTCAGATGAAGCCGGCGGCGCCACATGGGTGGTCCAGCCGCACAATCAGGGCACGTCACCGGCGATCGTATACACTCTGATGCGCCTGCGCGAACTGGACCCCAGGGCAGTTGTCGCATGCTTTCCGGCAGATCATCACTTTTCAGATGAAGAAGGCTTTGTCGCTCATATCAACCTGGCCTTCGAGGCGGCCGAACATCCCTCCGGACCAGTAGTTTTGCTGGGAATCGTGCCGGACTCCCCAGAGGTGGCATATGGCTGGATTGAGCCTGGCGCACCAATAGGGTTTGGTTCCGGCTCGGTCTTTCGAGTCAGTCGCTTCTGGGAAAAACCGTCGATCAATATAGCCTCGGCGTTGATGGAGCGCGGTTGTCTTTGGAACAGCTTCATAATGGTGGGCCGGGTGGACTCTTTTCTGAACCTGATTCGCCGGGCACTTCCAGGTCTGTTCCACTCGTTCGAATCGCTTCGCTCAACATTTCGTACTCCGCTGGAGGACCCGGCCCTACTTGAACTCTATGCGGGCATTACTCCAAGCAGCTTTTCCGACGACGTGCTTGCTACATATCCCGAAAGACTCGCCGTGCACTCTGGCGGTGACCTTGGTTGGAGCGATTTGGGAGAACCCGGACGAGTCCTCTCGATGCTCAGACGCAAAGGGGTCAGGCCTGAATGGCCTCTTGAGTGTGCCCTTGGCTAGTCTTCGCGAATTGGCGAGGGTCCTGACCTGATGTCCAAAAATCCCGCCCGGCGATACAATCGGTCAGGTGGCACCCGGCACCAGACAATTCAGGCGGAGATGCGACGAACCGAATTCATCCAACTGGCGGCTCCGGTTGTAGCGATCGGGTTGATCAGCACACTGTATTACGCGACGCAAGACCAGTTGGTGTGGATGCACAACATCCTGCAGCATCTGTACTTCGCCCCCATAGCGGCAGCGGCCATCTATTTTGGCCGGAAGGGAGGGATAGGCGCCGCGATCCTGGCCGCTCTGTGCTACGCCCCGCACTTCATGATGGGCCTAGGCGAAGGCACAGAATCGCGGAGCTACATTGGCAGTGAAGCGATGGAGGTCCTGGATTTCTTCCTCGTTGGGCTTGTTGCTGGAATCTTCTCTGACCGGGAACGCAAGCAGAAATACTCGCTCCAACGGACGACGACACAGCTGAACGCCGTCTATCAGGAATTACAGCAGAACTTTGAGCGATTGAAGCGTTCCGAGCGGCTCTCCGCCGTCGGCCAATTATCTGCCGGACTCGCCCACGAGGTTCGCAATCCCCTGGCGAGTATCGGTGGGGCGGCGGCCATCCTAAGAAAGAAACCCGCGTCGGAGGAGCGGCGTGAGGAGTTTCTGGAAATCATAGAGAAGGAGAGCCTCCGCCTGAATCGCCTGCTCACGAATTTCCTGGAGTTCGCGCGCCCCAGCCCGCCTCAGTATCAGTTGGCCGAGGTCGGACCCATTTTGGAATCAGTTGTCGGCTTGGCCGCCCACGCGGTAGAGCGTCAGCCGATTCAGTTGCGGACCGACACCGCGCCCGATGTTCCGGCAGTCGTGTGTGATCCGGAGCAGATCAAGCAGGTGCTGCTGAATCTGACGATCAACTCTATTCAGGCCATGCCAGGTGGTGGGGAGATCGTTCTTTCGACGCGGGTGGACGGCGCCCGGGTTGCCCTAGAAGTGAAAGACCAGGGACCCGGGGTCAGTCCCGAGCATTTCGATAAACTTTTCGATCCTTTCTTCACGACGAAGGACACCGGGACCGGGCTTGGGCTCTCGGTGGCGCACCAGATCGTGAGCCAGCATGGAGGCATCCTTAGTGCGAAGAACAATTCCGACCGTGGCGCTACGTTTAGCCTGTTCCTGCCAATCCAGCACGGGAGAGTCTTATGAGTCGCGGACGCATTCTGGTGGTCGATGACGACGAAAGCCTGCGTCGCGTCATGCAAGTCCAACTGGAGGACCTGGGCTATGAAGTTGCAACCGCCGCCGACGGTGATTCGGCTCTGCGATCGCTGTACGCATGCACCCGGGAACTGGTGGTCTCAGATCTGAGGATGCCTGGTATGTCCGGCATCGAGCTGATCAAGAAGTTGCGCGCCGGCTATCCGGAGACCATCGTAATCGTTGTTACGGCTTTTGGGACTGTCGAGACGGCGGTGGAAGCCATGAAGCTGGGTGCTTATGATTACATCACGAAGCCCGTTCATCCCGACGCGCTGGAAATGTGCGTTGGCAGAGCGCTTCAGCACCTCCACTTGCTGGAGGAGGTCCGCACTCTCCGCAGCACGCTGGACCAGAAGTATGGCTTCGAAAACATCCTCGGCCGATCTGACGCCTTGCTCTATGTGCTGGATCAGACGGCACGCGCCGCTCAAACCGACGCCACGGTGTTGATACATGGGGAAACGGGGACAGGCAAGGAACTCCTGGCCAAAGCCATCCACTTCAACAGCACCCGCAGGGATCGCCCATTCGTGACGATTAATTGCGGAGCCATTCCCGGAGAGTTGCTCGAATCGGAGCTTTTCGGCCATGTTAAAGGGGCGTTTACCGGTGCAGTTGCGGATAAGAAGGGTAAGGTCGAGACCGCCGATCGCGGGACGGTGTTCCTGGACGAAATCGGGGAGTTGCCTCTCGATCTTCAAGTCAAGCTCCTGCGGTTGATTCAACAGGGAGAGATCGCCAAGGTTGGCGCGACGGGAACCATCAACGTCAACGTCAGGATCGTGGCAGCGACACATCGAGACTTGCAGGCCATGATCGAGGACGGCACATTCCGCGAGGACCTCTACTACCGGCTCTCCGTCATCCCCCTGGATCTGCCGCCTCTGCGGGAGCGCGCAGAAGACATCTCGCAGTTGGCGCTGCATTTCTTCCAGGGAATCAAGCAGAAGCATGGAAGGCCCGATCTGATTCTGCCTCCCTCACTGTTGCCCTACTTCTCCAGCTATCGTTGGCCGGGGAATGTCCGCGAATTGGAGAACGTGATCGAGCGAATTGTCGTCATGGCCAGGTCGGACGAAATCACCCTCGGCGAACTGCCGGAGCCGCTTCGAAGACCACAGCCTGCGCTCGATTTCCTCCCGATGGAACTGCCCGAATCTGGCATCAACATCGAGGCCATCGAAAAGGAGTTGATACTCCGCGCACTTAGGAAGTTCGATTGGAACCAGACACATGCGGCCCGGTTTCTGGATTTGAGCCGCAAGACGCTAATCTACCGGATGGAGAAGTTCGGATTGCGAAAAGAACAACTGGAGGGGAGCCGGCCCGACGCCACGCCTCCGCGGTAGGGAGGGAGCACCAGTGGCGACGTGAGGTGCCCCTGTTTTTTGTGTCAAACGTCCAGACATTGCCAGCACGCCTTCAAACGCTTCGCTCCTGCGGGACGCCGCCATGGGCCGCTCTTCGCCACTTTGCAGGCTTGACCAGTTCGAACCACATCAGACAGGCTACGCCCGCCCCAAAACTGAGCGCCATGTCCCCGGCGTGAAGCGGGGCGAAATGAAACAGACCCTGGGCCGCGGGGACGAGAAGCACGAGCGCCAGGAAGGCGGCCGCCCCGCCGACCACCCACCAGAGCGCGGAATTGGGCACGCGCATCATACTGACGATCCCGCGCGTCCACGACCGATTGGCGAGGATAATGACCAGCACCGACACCACCAGGGTGAGAAAGGTCAAGGCGCGGGCTGCGTCGGGTTGCTGGCTGGAGCGGGAAAACAGGAACACTCCCAGGCACGCCGCCAGCACGCTCAGTCCCTGAAGCACCGCCCATCCGACCGTGGCAAGCGAGAACAACCGTTCGCTGGCGCTTCGCGGCGGACGCTCCATCACGTTGGCTTCGGCCTCCTCCGCTTCGAAGATGAGTGAGCAGGAGGGATCGATGATCAGCTCCAGAAAGACGATATGCACGGGAAACAGCAGCAGCGGCCAGTCGGAGAAGAAGACAGGCAGCATGGAGAGGCCCGCGATCGGGACGTGAACCGCGAAGATGAAGGCGATGGCTTTCTTGATGTTGTCGAAGATGCGCCGCCCGAGCCGCACCGCCGCCACGATGGAAGAGAAGTCGTCGTCGAGCAGGACCAGGGACGCCGCCTCGCGTGCGACGTCCGTGCCGCGGCCGCCCATCGCGATGCCGATATGGGCGGCCTTGAGCGCCGGAGCGTCGTTGACGCCGTCGCCGGTCATGGCGACGATCTCCTGATTTGCCTTCAGCGCCATTACGATGCGCAGCTTCTGCTCGGGCACTACGCGGGCAAATACCTGCACTTCCTTGATCTGCTCCGCCAGTTCCTCGTCGGACATCCGCTCGAGTTCGGGACCGGTGATGATTCTTTCGGGATTCGCCAGGCCGGCCTGGCGAGCGATGCTCTGCGCGGTGGCGGGATAGTCGCCGGTAATCATCACGATGCGGATGCCCGCCGTCCGGCACTCAGCGACCGCGGCCGGCACCGTAGCGCGGAGCGGATCCTCGAGACCCACGAGTCCCACAAACTCGAGTGCGAGTTGGCTGTGCTCGCCGGGCAGGCTGTCCGCTGCCATCCGGGCAGCAGCCACTCCCAGCACCCGGAGCCCTTCCGCCGCGAGCGCCGCGGCCTCGCTCGCCACGGATGCGCGTCTCTCCGGCGACAACCGGCACAACTCGGCGATCGCCTCCGGGGCGCCCTTGGAGGCGACGACGACATCTTCGCCTGCGCCCAGCTTCCACGCCTGGCTGACGGCCAGCAACTGCGGCGTGAGCGGGTACTCGCGCAGCAGCGACCACTCGGGATGCAGATGTTCGGTCTGCATCAGCAGCCGGTCGCCTGCTGCCTGGAGCGCCAGTTCCATGGGATCGAACGGGTCCCGCTTGCTGGCCAGGATGGCGTTCTCCAGCAGCGCATGGAACTCCTCAGAGAGGTTGCCGGCGTCCGCGCCGAGGATGGCAGTGCGGCCGCCGATCAGCCAGCTTCTTGAGTGTCATCTGATTCTGGGTGAGCGTTCCGGTCTTGTCCACGCACAAGAACCGTCGCCGCCCCCAGCGTTTCGATTGCGGGCATGCGACGTGTGAGCACCCGGCTGCGCGAGATCCGCCATGCCCCAAGGGCCAGGAAGATCGTAAGCACCACCGGGAACTCCTCCGGCAGGATGGCCATGGCCATCGCGATGCCGGCCAGCAGGCCCTCTTTCCAGACCTGCGCCGTGCCGCCTCGCGTGAGGGCGTAAATGACGACCACAAGCACGCAGGCCGCCAGTCCCACCACGGCGAGCGTGCGAACCAGTCGCCCCGTCTCCTTCTGCAACGATGTCGCCTCGGGCTGGATTTGCTGCAAGGCCTTCCCAATCTTGCCGAGTTCGGTGCGCCCGCCCGTGCTCACTACCTCCGCGATGCCTTGGCCCGCCGTAACCAGAGTTCCGGAGTATACGGATGGCAGATCGTCGCCGCCCGGCCGTTCGAGGCCTTTCGCGTCCGCCGAGGGCGTCTTCCGCACCGGGACCGATTCTCCGGTAAGGAGCGATTCGTCCACGCTCAGATTGATGGCGCGCCTGAGGATGGCGTCGGCCGGCACCCGATCTCCCTCGGAGAGGACGAGAATGTCGCCGCGGGCGACCTCACGGCCGGCCAGACGGCGGCGGATGCCTCCCCGGATGACCAGAGCGCGAGGGCTGGACAGGTCGCGCAGGGCATCCAAAGCCCGCTCCGTGCGGCGCTCCTGGACAATCGTGATCGCCATGACGACGAAAACGAACCCGAGGAGCATCAGTGCGTCGCCCGGTGAGCCCATCAGCAGGTAGAGTGCGCCCGCTGCCACCAGCATCAGGAACATCGGCTCCCGTACAACCTCGATCACGATGGCGAAAAGCCCGCGCTTCTTCTGCGAGGCGATCTCGTTGGGTCCGTCCTGTTGCGATGTTGCGGCGGGCGTCGTCCTCGCTGAGGCCCGCAAACCCGGTGAGGTCGAGGCTCGTGCCGCCGGACCGTGGAGTATTCTCCGACACGTTTGTTCTGGACATCCCTGCTTGCGCAACCTCCGAATCGATGGCGGCGAGTTTCTGCCCGAAGCGCAGTCACTACGGCCGGCCGGCGACATCGGAGCGCTACCGCCTGTAAAGACGCCGGACTATCCGTCGGTGAGACTGAGAGTAGCACGTCAAGGGCCAATCTTTGACCAGATGCGCGTGGTGTGCAGCGAACCGGCGCTGCCCGCCGGCCAATCGTCATTCACGTCGCACGCGCGCGCGCCTCCGTTTTGGGCTGCTCCATATCTGGCATCGTGCCGGTTTTGAGGCAGCAACGGACCGGCGCGCCGTCTCCGCTTCAGCCCGCATCAGCGCCAATCTGGCGCTTGTTCGTCCAGGTTGAACGCCAGTCCGGAAATGGCCAGTGAAATGCCATCTATCCGTGCAAAAGGCAATAGGAGACCCGATGACTGGCGAACAGGAACCCGCAACTCTCATCATGCAGCAGCCGCTCAATGAAGCTCTCAAATTGATTCGCCGCGCACTGGCTGAGGAGGGTTTGGAAATTGCCGCGGATCTCGACATGGCGGGACGCATCAGGAAGGCCCTGCGGATTGATTTCCCGCCCTGCAGGGTCCTCTGCGTTGACTGCCCCGTGGCGCTGCTGGAGGCACTTGCCCTCGATCGCTCGGCCGCCGTCCTGCTCCCGCTGCACGTAGTGGTGGCCGGCCAAGACGGCCTAACTCTGATTCATTTGTTGAATCCTGCCGCCGCGCTTTACGGCGGACTGCCGTTAATCGCGCGGGCTGCCGTAAGCAGACTACAGGGCAGAGTCGCGCAAGCAGTCGAGAGGATATCGATGCGGCAGGAGCCACTGGGGATCAGTACTGCGCCATGACCATCTTCATCGTTGAACGCAGGTGGCCCCCCTAACATCGGAGGATTGCTCGAATGAACGGCGGATTAGGACAAAGAGCAATGCGCTGCAGCTGTATTGACCAAGTTAAATCCACCTACAAGGACAGAGACTATGATCGAAAAACGAAGTGCGAGCGAAGACGAATACTTTGCGCGCAAGGAAGCCGAACGCAAGCGGAGATTGGCCGCGGAGCGTCAGGCAAAGCTCCTGGCCGAAGAGCGCGAACGCGAGCGGGCACTCCATTTCATGAAGTGCCCAAAGTGCGGCATGCAACTTGAGGAGATTGGCTTCGGCAATGTACGAGTCGATAAATGTTTCTCTTGCGAGGGCTTTTGGCTGGACAAGGGGGAACTTGACGTCATCCGCAAGAAAGAGGGTGGATTCATTTCGAAAATGTTGGGTGTTTTTCGCTGACGCCTCAACTGCTTAAACAGTCTGCCGACAAAAGCGTACAACTGCCCGTGCAGCTGATCGGTTAGGCCGGGCCTCGATCTTGGGAAGTCCGCTACTCGAAAGGAATAGACGAATTGAATACTCAAACTCTTCAAAGGCACATCCTGACTTTGGCGACGCTCGTAGAATCGGGCGCTCCGGTGATCAGCTGCTATCTGAATCTCGAGAGAGGCCTGGCCCCGGCGAAACGGGTTCTAGATGAACGTGTACGCCTGTTGCGAAAGACCCTTCCAGCGCCACGACGGGACATGTTCGAACAGGCGTTGCTCCGAATCGACTCTCGGCTCTCAGCAGGTTTCCGGTCTGAGATCCTGGGTGCGGCGGTCTTTTCCCGTGGCGGCTGCCAGGAGTTTTTCCTCGACCTGGAGTTCCGCGTGCCCGTTCCTACCTGGATAGCGGTCAACTCGACCGCGAACATCTTCCACTTGGTCGAACTGAAGGACACCTATCACCGGTTTGTTGTCGTTCTGGTGAGTGAGCACGACACACGGATTCTCGAGGTCCAGCTGGGATCAATCACTGAGGCTTTGTGGACAAAGCGCCCTGATCTGAGGAAGAGGGTCGGCAGAGGGTGGACTCATGAGCACTACCAGAACCACCGGCGTGAACGAAACCACCAGTACGTGAACGAGATCGCAGCGGTCGCGGATGGGGTGATGTCGAAGGGCGGCTATGGGCATCTCATTTTGGCCGGCCCCCCGAAGATGACGGCCCTGCTCCGAGAGGCTCTGCCCAAGCGCCTGGCCTCCAAGCTGATTGACGTCGTGCCGGCCTCCGCGAATGACCGAACCAGCGATGTAGTATCGGCTACCCTTGCGAGTTTCATCGAAGAGGAACAACAGGAATCTCTAGCAGCCGTCGAGAGGCTTCAGAAGGAAATCTGTAGCCATGGCCTTGCAGTGGCTGGATCAAGAGCTAGTCTGCAGGCGCTGAAAGGTCGGCAGGTGGACTTGCTCGTGATGGCCACAGACTACAGGTCGGAACCTGCCTGGAAGTGCACGGGCTGCGACGCAGGTGACGTCCGGCAGCCCAGGCCCGCCGTCTGTCCGAGTTGCGGATGCCCTAACACGCGCGAGTTGGATGTAAAGGAAGAACTGGTCAGGCTGGCTGAATTGACAGGATGCGGTGTGGAGATCGTTCATGAGAGCGAAGTCTTGATGCACTTGGGAGGCGTCGGTTGCCTTCTGCGGTTTCTCTCGCCGAACGCCTATGGTTGGGCGGCCGCCTGAAGAGAAAAAGAAAGTGCAGGGAGAACTTCGCCTCTCCCTGACAAATTCTCAGCCGGGATGCCCCCGTTTCGACGTGGGGCCAACCGCTGACGCAAGCTACTGATTCTACTGGTCGATATAGACTTCGAGTGGAATGTCTATTTCCCGCCGGACTTATCTGGCGTTTGTTGCCCCACCATATTAATTAAATTACGGTGCAATTCCGCAAGTTTGGCGGCATCGTACTTCAATACCTTTCGATCGTAGGTCATCAAACCGTTGACCTCGCCCTCCACATCCGTCGTCTGGGTATAAACGGCGGCGGCGAGCCCCTGTTTCACCAGCGGCGCCAGGTTCGCGATCAGTTCTTCGTACGCGGCCTGCACTTTATCCCGTTCCTCGAAAGTCCGATAGCCCCAGTTGCGCTGATTCCACCACAGGTGACCTTCAATCGGCAGGCCCAGCCCCCCGAATTCACCCAGCACCGAAGCCCGGTCTTCCATCACCGGGTACATATCCGGGCCCGGGTATTTGTGCATATCCTTCATATCGCCGAAGCCGCGGTCTTCCCACCCGCTGGGACCATCCACCAGCCTGGACGGATCCATCGCCTTCACCTCCGCCAGAATCTCGTTGGTGGAATGCTGGCCCCATCCTTCGTTAAACGGCACCCACACGACAATGCTCGGCACGTTGATCAGGTTGGTAACCAGGGCCCGCAGCTCCTTCCGCCAAGACGCATCCTGCTCCGCCGTGAATTCGACGTCCTCCGCCTCGCCCCTGCGGACCTGGTCCTTCTGGCCGCTGATCATGGCGCTGGGCATATCCTGCCACACCATCAGTCCGAGTTTGTCGCACCAGTAATAGAAACGCGCCGGCTCCACCTTGACGTGTTTCCGCATCATGTTGAAGCCCAGTTTCTTGAGCGTCACGATGTCGGACTTCAGCGCCTCGTCGGTGGGAGCCGTATACAGGCCGTCCGGCCACCATCCCTGGTCGAGCGGGCCAATCATGAACACCGGAGCGCCGTTCAGGAACAGCCGGTTATACCCGGCCGAATCCTTACGGACTTCGATCTTCCGCATCCCGAAGTAGCTGTCCACCGAGTCGCCGGATTGCAAAGAAACGTCCAGGTCGTAAAGCACCGGAGTCTCCGGGGACCACAGCGCGAGCGTGCTGAGCGGGATCGCGCCCTCCTCGCCAACCTTGCCGGAAACCTGTCCGACGGTCTCGCCGTGCAAACGCGCGACCGCCGTAAACTCACCGCCGCCTTCCGCCGAGACCTTCAGCCGCAGCCGGCGTCCGTCGACGTCCGGAGTCATCCTCAGCGCCGTGATGTAGGAAGTGGGAACGGGCTCCAGCCAAACCGTCTGCCAGATTCCGGAGACCGCCGTGTACCAGATATTCTTGGGGGCCAGCACCTGCTTGCCGCGAGGATGAAGCTCGGTATCGGTCGGGTCCCAAACCGCCACCACCAGCTCCTGCGACGGCGGCGTCGGGCTTGAGCGCATCGGTGATGTCGAAACTGAAAGGATCGTACCCGCCTTCGTGAATGCCCACCTGCTTTCCGTTCACATAGACAGTAGCGCGCCAGTCCACCGCGCCGAAATGCAGCAGCAGCCGTTTTCCCGCCAGTTTCGGAGTCGCGAACGAGCGCCGGTACCACAACTGCTGGTCGGGCAGCAGCGGTTGTTTCACCCCGGAAAGAGCCGACTCAATCGCAAACGGAACCAGAATGTGGCCGCTGAATTTCTCGGGCTGTCCTTCCCCTTTCGGAACCACCGCCAGCTCCCACAATCCGTTCAGATTGGTCCAATCGGGCCGCACCATCTGGGGCCGGGGGTATTCCGGCAACACCTTGTCCACCGAAACCTGCGAGGTCCAAGGAGTAGTCAGAGTATTGGCGGCGGGCTTCCAATCCTGCGCGCAAAGCGGAGTCAGGACGCCTGCAACGGCCGTCAGGGAGAGCGCGCGCATCCACGTCCGCCGAACGCTGGCAATCAAAAAAATTTGTATCATAGCTGGTTTCATCTCCTGCAACGTGCGTTGTTCATCTTTATCAGGGAGCTACCATCTCTGGCCAGCGCCAGTGTGGCAGCGGTTCAAGCCCCGCAGCGACATCGAGTCGAGAACGAAATGGCGCCGTTTCAAACGCTGTTGCCCAAGCACGCAATCGTCAAGTCATAGTAACGCGAAGCCTCCATGGCGGCGCAAACACTACCGCGAAGAGGCAGCCGGGTGCCTGGGTGGAATCATCACTCTAAAATGCCGGATGGTCGTGAGGTATGCTTTTCACCTTCGTCAACATCTCCTGCGGCTGATGGCCGGAAGCACACACGTGCAGCCAACCTTTCACCACCGAGAATTATGTCGCCGAAACACAACAGGCGAAAGCCAGGTTCGCCGGATGCGTACAGACGATCGGGCCGGACGAGTCGCGTTGAATCACCACCCAACCAGAACGCCGACAGGCTTTCGAGAGTAATCCGCACTTGCGCCGAAGGCGCTGTGGATTTGCAGCCCAGGGTTGCACAGTGAGGTGCTACCCTGGGTGGCCTGGCCACAATTCCGGTGTGCCCTGAAAGGGCACCGGTTCCTCCTCCAACATCGCAGCAGAATCGATGAACGATACGTTCGTGACCGAGCGACACCTCCGGAACCCCGTTCCGGGTTCTCGTTTGATTGATGGTTTACCCAGGATAGCCAGGTGCGCAATCCTGGGCTGGCAATCCGCAGCGCCTGCGGCGCAACCATCCACCCGCACGACCGGCATGCCAGATCGTCAGTCTGACGCGAGCGATTGGCGGAAATCGCGAAGCTATCAGTCGGCTCTGTCCTTTTCGTAAAATCCGGCTGCGATCAAGACGGCCGCCAACACGGTCAGCCGTGTGCCAGCGACGACGCCGGCGACATCGGGAGAAGCGACTGCCAGTCGGACGAGCTGGACGTTGCCGCCATTCGCGATTCGCGATTCGCGAATGTGGAATAGAGATATGGTCCTCAAACCTCAAGTTGTGCAAGTAGCGCTCAAGGTCGCGACACCGGCTTTAGAGGTCGCAGATTGCGACCTCTAGCCAGTTGTTTCAACCTCTGTTGATCGGTCCCCGGTCCCCTTCTTCACTCCGTCCATTGAATCCGTAGCTCGAAGCCGGTCCCTCCAGGACCGAATAACGCGACGAGCCTCCGATCAGTCCGCCGCCTGTAAAAGGATGAGGGCTCTTCCACCAACCGTCCACCGTCCACTGTTTTAGGCCGGCCCCGGCTCTCACTCCCCCAGCCCTGTGCCAAACTAGGAATTGGAGCGCCCGAGCCAAATGACCTCCGCCCTGCAACACATCCTCGACGAATTCCGCGACGGGCTCCAGGAAATCTACGGTCCTCGACTGGAAGGCCTCGTACTGTTCGGGTCGCAAGCTCGCGGTGATGCGCTCCCGGATTCCGATATCGACATCCTGGTGGTGCTGCATGGTCCCGTGAATCCCCTCAAAGAAGCCAGCCGTATCAGCAGGTTCCGGGGCGATCTCTGCCTCCGCCACGACGTGGTGATCACCTGCGTTTACCTCTCGGCGGATGAGGCTCAAGCTGCTAATAGCCCACTCCTTCAGAACATCCGGGCAGACGGAGTTCCCCTTTGAACGAGCTTCAGCGTGGGTTGCTCGCCAAGGCTCACCGGAGCGCGGTTAGATTGCGGCTAAAGCCGCCGTGTTCTACACGGCCCAGGCCTTCCTGGTTGGCCGCAACCTGCGCTTCGTCAAACATTCTGCAGTTATTTCCTCTTTCGGACACGAATTTGCGAAAAACGACGAAGTGCTTCGGGAATTTCATCACGGCATGATCGACGCTCAAGACGCTCGCAACGTGGGGGACTACCAAGTCGACGCGATTCTATCGGAAGAAGACGTTCGGATTCACCTGGATCGAGCCGACCAATTTATCGACCTGGCGGAACAGACACGCTGACGCCTTCGATTCCCTAATAACAACCGAGCGCGAACAACGCCGATCCGAATTGTTTGTCTAACAGTCCATTTTAATGTGGTGAAGGCTCTTCCTTCAGCGGAACACGGACCACGGACGACGGTCTTGACCGGCCACCGTCGACCGTGTTTGATCGGCGCCGGCCAAACGATGGCCGGATTGCCAGCCGGCAGTTATACTCAGAGCTGACCATGCCTCTGCCTGAGCCGCCCTCTCAAATGGTCGAAAGAACCGCTCCTGGCCTCCACCAGGCGCTCTTTCCGATTTTCACTTCTCGTGTGCCGGCATCCGCTCGCGTGTTGGACCTCGGGGCTGGCTCTGGAGCATGGGTCGACCGATTGTCGCGAGCGGGCTACCGCACACTCGTTGCAGCCGACGCCAGGAAGAACGGTTCGCTGCCCAGGCCAGATTCGTCCACTTCGATCTGGACTCGGATTTCTCCCGAGCGCTGCTCCTCCCGGGCGAGGAGCCGCGCTACGATGCGATAACCGCAATCGAAATCATCGAGCACCTTGAGAATCCCGCTCACTTCTTGCGAGAGTGCGCCACCTGTCTTGTCCCCGGTGGCCTGCTGTTCGTGACCTCGCCAAATGTCGAGAACGTGCCCAGCCGATTGCAGTTCCTCTACGATGGTCACCTCCGAATGTTCGATCCCAGGGGCGCCAGGTCTCACATCACTCCAATCACCTCGTTCCTGCTCCGTCGCATCGTCCCCACCACCGGCTTGACCCTGTTGGCGCAGGTCCCGCTCCTGGGTTTTGTATGTTCCCGCCTTGCCGTGCGCCTCGTTTCTCAGGTGCTCCGTCCGTTCCTTCGCGGGAACGTCGATGGTGACTGCAATCTCTTTCTCTTCACTCGCTCCTGACCATGCGAATCGTCCCGGAGCTGATCGTTGACGGCTGCCGCACCGTGGTCCCTTGCAGGTGGCTGCGCAGCATTGTTACTCCAAGGCGTCAGCCTTCCAGGAAAGAGACTCTTCCACAGACGGGCCACGAAACACTTTCCACGGACCACGGTCTTTGTTCGGTACCCGGTGCCCGGTTCCCTCCTCACTCCGTCCACCGTCAACCGTCCACTTTTGTTGAGCGATGAGGCGCTTCCACCAACAGGCCACGGTTTCGCTCCTTGCCACCGCCTCTGGCGCCTCCGTGGGACACGCAGCCGCGCGGTAGGCCATGATGGTTCTTGGCCTGTCGCCGGCGGACACAATCGCCGATCATCTGTCTTAAGCGTCCGGGAGGCAACCCTCAAAAGTGCGCACGCCGTTTCGTAAGAACAAGATTGCCAGCTTGTTGCTGGCCGCCCTGCTGTTGGCCGGCGCGGCCCTATCGTTCGCTCAGGCCCCCTCCGGCATCCCCGATACCGCCAAGCTGGTTCGGGAGCTGGCCGCTATCAGCGGGTTGACCGAGCGCAAGCCGGTCCCGGTGAACCATATCAGCCGGGACGAGTTGCGGCACTACCTGGATCGCAAAATCGACAAGGAGGTGAAAGTCGAAGAAATCCGCGCCGAAGAAATCCTGCTCAAAAAGCTGGGCTTGGTCCCCCCGATTTCGATCTGCGCAAGGAAACCGTGGATCTGCTGACCGAACAGGCCGAGGCCTTTTACGACTTTGACGACCGCAAGCTCTACATCGTCGACAGCGGAACGCGGGGCAGCGAGCTGGCGCCGGTCCTGGTTCACGAGCTGGCGCACGCGCTGGCCGACCAGCACTTCAATCTCAAGCGCTTCCAGAAAGACGACTCCGACAGCGACGACGAAAGCATGGCGCACACCGCGGTGATGGAGGGACAGGCGACGTGGCTGATGGCGGATTACACGCTGCGCCAAAGCGGCATGTCGCTCGAGACCAATCCCGGGCTGCTCGAAAACCTGGCCGCCGCCATGGAAAAGCAGGACGGCTCGTATCCGGTGCTGGCGAAGGCCCCGCCCTACATCCAGCAGACGCTGTTGTTCCCCTACACCTGGGGTGTGCGTTTTCAGGATGCGGTTTATCGCAAAATGGGGAAGCGGGCCTTCGCCGAGGTGTTCCGCCATCCGCCCGTGAGCACGGCCCAGATCCTGCACCCGGAAAAGTATTTCGAGCACGAGAAGCCGGCGCGCCCGCCGCTTCCCAAACTCGATTCGAAAGACCACTACAAAAAGCTCATGGACGGCACGCTCGGCGAGATGGACTATAAAGTGATGCTGGAGGAGTTTGTCTCCCCGGAAGAGTCGAAGGAGCTGGCGCCGCTGCTCTGTGGCTCGCTCTACCGCCTCGAAGAGCGCCGCCACCCGGGACCGTGGAACCAGCCGGGCAACGACGTTCTCCTGCTTTCCTCGGAGTGGGCTTCGGAGCAGGCCGCCGGGCGCTTCCTCCAGGATTATCGCAAGCTCTTGCAAGCGAAACGAAAATCCACGAAGTTCGTCTACGAAAATAGTACGTGGCTCACCGGGCGGGCCGCCGATGGGGCCTTTGTCGTCCATCGGGAGGGTGCCCGCGTTTGGGTGATGGAAGGTCTGTCAGATGCGCGGGACGCCAAGGCCTGGCGCGAGCGGCCGCGTGGGGTAAACTAAATTCTATGAAACGCTGGAATTCTATCTGGGTGAAGCTGTTCGCCGCGGCGACTCTGATGACGCTGCTGGCGGTGAGCTTGGCGGCGATCGAGGTGCCGCGCAAGGCGCCGGAGTTCGTCGTGTTCATGCCCGACGGCAGGCAGCAACTGCTCTCCAAATACCGCGGCAAGGTGGTGGTGCTGGGCATTATCCTCACGACGTGCCCCCACTGCCAGGACATGTGCCGCATCGTCAACAAGCTGTATGGGGAGTACGGGTCGCAGGGCTTACAGCCCCTGGTTGCCGCCATCGACACGGAGGCCGACATCCCGCAATTTGTGAGGGCGCTCGGCTTGAAGTTCCCGGTGGGCACCACTCCACGGCCGCAAGCCTACGACTTCCTGCAGGATGAGTTTCACTACGTACCGCAACTGGTGTTCATCGACCGATCTGGCGTCATCCGCGCCCAGCACGGCGGCATCGACGACTTCTTTAAACAGGAAGAGCAGAACGCGCGGGCGCTGATCGTGACCATGCTGCACGAGCACGGTAAGTAGCCGTGCGGCGGATGGAAGGCGCCACGTCTCGGGCTGAGGAAATGCTCCCATGAAAAACGTTCTTCGGATGTTGGCGGTGTGGACCGTCGCCGTTCTCGCGGCCGCGGCCGCTCAGGTGCCCCGCCCGGCCCCCGACTACGCCGTCAAGCTGCCCGACGGAAAGCAGTTGAAGCTCAGCCAGTTCCGCGGCAAGGTGGTGGTGCTGGAGTTTCTGTTGACGTATTGCGGCGGCTGCCAGCATGCCGGACAGGTGATGGAGAAATTGCAGCAGGAGATCGGGACCTCGAAATTGCAGGTGCTGGGGGTGGCCTTCGACGATGCCAACGCCCAGAAGATCGCCGAATTCCGCGCCAAGAGCGGCGCCCGCTTCCCCATCGGCATCGACAAGATAGGAGACGTGTATGGCTTTCTTCAGCACTCGTCGATGATCATGCTGCTGTCGCCCTCGATAGTGATCATCGACAAGAAGGGCGTCATTCGCGCACAGCACACCGGAGACGACCGGGTCTTCTTCAGCAATGAAGAAGAGAACGCCGGCGCGGTGATTATGAAGTTGCTGGCGGAGAAATGAGCCCGCGCATTCCTCCGGGCCGCTTTCCTTTACAGGGACGGAGCGGTTAGAATGGGTTCAGAACGAATCACCCGTGTGCGCCCGTAGCTCAGCTGGATAGAGCGTTAGCCTCCGGAGCTAAAGGTCCCGCGTTCGAATCGCGGCGGGCGTACCATCCCACTCTTCCGGAGTCGGCATTGAATCTCACCTCCTGATAGACGCGAACGCAGGCACCCGGAGCCGTGTACGGCCAGACCGGAAGCCTGTTGGGGTTCGAATTCGTCTTCGCGCGGCCAACCCGGCCGCAAAGATCCTGCGGCCGCGCACAGGGCCGCAGGTCCGCTACTTCTTCAATGTGCGAAGAACGCTACCAGGTTGTCGAGGTCCGCTTCCGCCAGGCCCTTTGCCGACATCTTATGCTTCGGCAGATCGGTGATCTTCTTCTTGATGTCGGGGTCCTTCAGCGCCTGGAACTCGGTGGAGCTGAACGCTTTCAAATCCGGGTTCGCCTTTTGACAGCGCGGCCGAAGGCGTGCCGTCCACGCCATGGCAGACCTTGCACTTCTTCATGTAAAGATCCTTGCCGGCCGTCGGCATCGGCGCCGAAAACGACGGCAACAATCATCAGCAGCACAAGGGTAAGAATATCGCGATACTTACGTTTTTCATTGCATTGTCTCCTTATCGCAGCGTCCGCCAAATGCCGCGGACGGCGAACACAGGTTATCAAATAATCAGACCCCAAACAGCTAATTGGACTCCTAGGGACATTTTAGCGTTAAGCGGGTGTCGTTTGCTGCGGAATCGAAGGCATCCAGGAGCCTACGCCGCGTCCAACGCCTCCGCCTGGCGCCAGCGGTCTTCAAAAAGGGCCTTCATGGCCTCGGCGAAGCCCTGGTGCTCAAACACCAGCGACGTCCACATGGGCCGGGTGATTACCGGATCGAGCAGCGCGACCATGCCCTTTGCCGTGTCGAAAAGCGCCAGTTTCATGGGCAGCGACTCCGTTTGCGGATTTCGACTCCCACCGCCGCATACTCGTTCAGCCGGGCGCGGTAACGCTCCTCGATTCTGCCGGATTCGACCAACAGCCGGCACTTCACGCCGCGCTCCACCGCCTGTTTCACAAGCTGTTCTTCGAGCGGATCGACCGCGTAGGGCGGCCGCGAAAATTCCAGGTACTCGCTCTGCACCTCGGTGAGCATGGCGCGGTAGTGCGACGCCGTCTGCGACGGCTCGCTGACGATTTTCAGGAAGTCGAGAGTGCCGCGGCCGCCTTGCCCTTCGGAGTAGGCCAGATTCAAGTCTTCGGCCACGGCCTGCGCCAGGCGGCCCTGGTCGGCAAGCTGATGATTGCAGAATCTGCTTGCGCCGTTCGAGATAGCCGGGGATGGCGAGCCCCGGCTCGACCGCCGAAAAGAGCTTCGTTTTTTCCTGGACCACCTGGGCAAAGCCCTTCTCCACCAGGCTGTCGAGGACCTCGTAGATTTTTTGCCGGGGCACGTGCGCGCGGGCCGCCAGTTCCAGCGCCTTGAAGCGCGGGTGCCCCACCAAAACCAGATAGGACCTGGCTTCGTAAGCGTTCAGCCCGATCTGCTGCAGCTTCCGCCAGAATCGTTGGAATTCCAAGTCCGGCAAATCTTGCGTCATTCCGTGGTTTACCTTCGGGAACGTCAGTTATATCAAATCTCGAAGCCCGATTGCTGGCACCGCTCGAAGTTTCGGGGCCGAGTCGGTCTTCTCCAGCTTTTGCCACCATCCGGCCGTTCGCCGCGTCCAACACTTAGGCGCGGGTGCACCGCTGCGCGAAGCGGCAAGGTGCTACCATTATCTACAACTCTCTGGGGGGCTCTGCCATGATACCTAAGGTCTGGGACCTGCCGCACACCCTGGGCGCACTACGGCGCAGCAAGCTGTTTTCCGAAGAGCGCATCGGATCCCGATCCGTAAAGGAAGAGATGCGTGAAAACCTGCTCGCTCGGCTGGGCGAGGGCGGAGAGCTGTTTCCGGGCATTGTCGGCTACGACGACACGGTGGTGCCGCAAATCGTCAACGCCATTCTGTCGCGCCACAATTTTATCCTGCTGGGACTGCGCGGCCAGGCGAAGACACGCCTGCTGCGCATGCTGGTGACGCTGCTCGACGAATATATTCCCGTGGTCGCAGGGTCGGAGATTCACGACAGCCCGTACCAACCCATCAGCCGCTACGCCAGAAACCTGGTGGAGGAAATGGGCGAGGAGACGCCCATCTCCTACCTCACGCGCGAGCAACGCTACGTGGAGAAGCTGGCCACGCCCGACGTCACCATCGCCGACATGATCGGCGACATCGACCCCATCAAGGCGGCCCGGCGCGGCCAGGACATTTCCGACGAGCTGACCATCCATTACGGATTGCTGCCGCGCTCGAACCGCGGCATCTTCGCCGTCAACGAGCTGCCAGACCTCGCCGGCAAAATCCAGGTCGGACTGTTCAACATCATGCAGGAAGGCGACATCCAGATTAAGGGCTATCCGGTGCGGCTGCCGCTGGACGTCATGCTGGTGTTCACCGCGAATCCGGAAGACTACACCGCCCGCGGAAAAATCGTCACCCCGTTGAAGGACCGCATCGGCAGCGAGATCCGCACCCACTACCCGCTTAGCGTGGAAGCCGGCATGAACATCACCGCCCAGGAGGCGTGGACCGCCCGGACGTCGCCGCTCGATATCCGGGTGCCCGTCTACATCCGCGAGGTGGTGGAAGCGCTGGCGTTTCTGGCGCGCGAGGACAAGAAAGTGGACAAACGCTCGGGCGTCTCGCAGCGGCTGCCCATCTCGGCGCTGGAAAACGTCGTCTCGAACGCGGAGCGGCGGGCGATGCAGGCGCACGACAAGGTGGCCGTGCCGAGGCGTGCTCGACATCTACTCCGCGCTGCCTTCGATTACCGGCAAGCTGGAGCTGGAATACGAAGGCGAGCTGAAGGGCGGCGACGCTGTGGCGCGCGAGTTGATCCGCGGCGCTGTAGGACGGGTGTACAGCAGCTTATTTTGAAGGGGTGAACGTTTCGCACATCGTGAAATGGTTCGACCTGGGCGGTTCTCTCAAGCTGGACGAGAGCTTCGGCGGCCTCTTCGATGCTCCGCGAACTGGAAAAAATCCAGGGATTGATGGAGAAGACCCGCGCCCTGGGCCTGGGAGCCCACGAGCCCGACGCCGTCCGCGCCTCGGCGGCCGAATTCATCCTGGAAGGGCTGTATGCTCACCGCCGCATCACCCGCACCGAGGAGGTGGGATTCGAGTCGACCCACGGCGCCGAGGCGCCCGGCATCGTCCCGAATCCTGACATCGCCGGCGACGAGCAGGAGGAAAGCTCCGCCCGCCGGCGCAACCGCCGCAAATTCAATTGAGGCGACAGGAGGCCGGTATGAAGTGGATCAATTACACGCGATTCACCGGCGACGATCTGGATGTCGACGCCGAGGACCTGATGCAGGCCCTCGCCGACTACTTTCTGGGCAGCGGCTTCGACGACCCCTACTCGCAGTTCTACGAATACAATCCGAACACCATGGAGATGCTGAAGCGGATGATTCTGGAGGCGCTTCGGCGGGGCGACATGTTCGAACCGGAAAAGGCCCAGCGCGTCCGCCAGCAACTCGACAAGATGAGCGAAGAGCAACTGGAACAGTTGCTCAACCAACTGGCGCAGAAGTTGATCGACGAGGGCTACCTGAATGTGCAACGCCGAACCCGGCGAGCCGCCCGCCGGCCAGGGGGCCGCGGGCTCCGGCGACGAGGCGCGTTTCGAGATCACCGACAAATCCATCGACTTCCTCGGCTACCGCACGCTCAAGGATTTGATGGGCGCGCTCGGCCGCGCCAGCTTCGGCGCGCACGATACCCGCGATTACGCCACCGGCAGTGGATTCGAGCGGCGCCTTGAAGCCCTACGAGTTCGGCGACACGCATGAATCTGGACATCAGCGCGACGCTGTTCTCGGCAATGAAGCGGGAGGGCGTCAAGGTGCCGTTGAACCTGGAATACGCGGATCTCACGTCCGGCAGAGCGAGTATCAAAGCTCGTGCGCCACCGTGCTGATGCTGGATTGCAGCCACAGCATGATTCTCTATGGGGAGGATCGCTTCACGCCCGCCAAGCGGGTGGCGCTAGCGCTGGCGCACCTGATTCGTACGCAATACCCGGGCGATTCGCTGAGGGTGGTGCTGTTCCACGATTCGGCCGAAGAGTTGCGAATCGGCGAGCTGGCGCGCGTGAAAGTCGGGACCCTACTACACCAACACGCGGGACGGCCTGATCCTGGCGCAGAAACTGCTGGCGCGCGAAAAGAAGGACATGAAGCAGATCATCATGATCACCGACGGAAAGCCGTCGGCGCTGACGCTGGAAGACGGCCGCATGTACCGCAACGCTTTCGGCCTGGACCCGCTGGTAATTTCCGAACGCTGGAAGAAGTGAGCCGCTGCAAGCGTCAGGGCATTCTGATCAACACCTTCATGCTGGCCAGCGACTACGGCCTGGTGAATTTCATGCAGAAGGTGACGGAGATGTGCCGCGGCAAGGCGTACTTCACCACGCCATACAACCTGGGCCAATACCTGCTGATGGATTACATGAACCGCAAGACGCGGACGATCCAGTGACGCGGGTCGGATACGGTAATATCGCAGCGGACTGTTATCGAAGAACCACGGTATTTGAGCAGCCAGTAGACTGCCGGGATGGAAAACATGGAGGAATCGACGCGGTCCAGCCAGCCGCCGTGGCCGGGCAGGATGTGGCCGCTGTCTTTTACTCCCGCTCCCCTCTTTAGCGCGGATTCGGCCAGGTCTCCCATTGCCCGGCGGCGTTCGCCAGCACACACACCAATACGGCTTGCAGCCAGGGATAGTGGGGGAATCGCCAGAGGATGTACAGCACACCCAACCCCGCCGTCACCGCCAGGCTGGCCAGCGTGCCTTCCCACGTCTTTTTCGGACTCACCGCCGGCGCCAGCGGTGCCGGCCGAAATTCTTGCCGGCATAATACGCCGCCGAATCGCCCACCCAGTTGATGACCAGCGCGAATAGCAGCCACCACGGGGCTGATCGAGCGCAAAGGGATTGCGCACTTCCAGGAACCGAACGCGTAGAGCAGGCCCAGTGTGCAGCAAGCCGAGTAGGGCAGCGACGCGGACAGGTCCCGCCGGTTGGCCGCCAAGGTCAGGAACACGAGCGCCAGCAGCGTGAGCAGCGCGTAATCCGGCTCCCGCCACCGACACCAGCAGGATTCCCGCCCCGTAGCCGCGGGGCCGGGCGCCGGATAACCATAAGCCTTCACCAGTCCGCTGAACTCATAGAAGCTGAGCAGCGCCACCGCCAACAACGCGGCGAAGAACAACCAGGCGGGAGCCACCAGAACAACGGCGGCAAATGTGGGGACCAAAATGGCGGCGGTAACGACTCTTTTCATCGGGAAGGGGCGGCAATGGCCTCAAACTCGGGCGTCACGCCGGTGTCTCCGGGACCGATGTTGTTGATGCCGCCAAATCGCCGGTCTCGCTTCTGGTACTCGGAGACGGCTTTCAGAAGATCCAGGCAGCGAAAGTCGGGCCAAAAGGTTTCGGTGACATACAGCTCGGCGTAGGCGATCTGCCAGAGCAGGAAGTTGCTGATGCGCATCTCGCCCGAAGTGCGGATCAGCAGATCGGGGTCCGGCTGGCCCGAGGTGTACAGCGCGCCGCTGATGGCTTGCTCGTCCACCCGCAGGTCTTCCAGGCGGCCTTGCTCGCGGGCCCTCTCCACCAGCAGGTTGATGGCATCAACCAGCTCGGTGCGCCCGCCGTAGTTGATGGCGATGTTCACCAGCAGCCCGCGGTTGGACGAAGTGTCGCGCACCGCCTGTTCGAGATCGGCGCGGACGCTATCCGGCAACTGCGCCAACCGCCCGATGGCGTTCAGGCGGATGTCGTTTTCCATCAGTTGCGGCATCTCAATGCGGATATAATGGCGCAACAGGCGCCACAGGGTCTCCACTTCCGAGCGCGGCCGCTTCCAGTTTTCCACCGAGAACGCGTACAGCGTAAGCGCTTCAATGCCGAGGCGGGCGCAGGTTTCCACGGTCGAGCGCACGGCCTCGATGCCAGCCTTGTGTCCGGCCACGCGCGGCAGGCTTCGCCGCCTTGCCCACCGGCCGTTGCCGTCCATGATGATCGCCACGTGGCGCGGCAATCTGGTGGGATCGAGGGACTCGGCCAGCTTCCACTCCACCGAACCCGGTTTCAGGATTTCATAAAGCGCGTTCATCGACTCAAAACACCATCGTACCGCATGTCATTTGTCCGGCATGGGCGCGCGCCACGTTACCGGCCCAGTTGAAGGTACCACTTCATGATGCCCTCTCCGAACATGCCCACGAACAGCGCCGCCGCTCCCAGAAACGAGCCGTAGGGTAGTTCGTAGGTCGACGGGTCTTTTCGGTGGAAGACGATCCAGCCCAACCCCAGGACCGAGCCGAACACCGAGCCGACAATCATCGACATCAGCCCTCCGTGCAGGCCCAGGAACGATCCGATACAGGCCGCCAGCTTCACGTCGCCCAGCCCCAGCCCTTCCCGGCCGCGGACCTTGTGATACAGTTCGCCGATCAGCCACAGAATGCCGCCGAGCATCGCCGCTCCGACGGCCGATTCGGCCACCGAACGCACCACCGGAGGGTATTGGAACAGCAACAGAGACACCAGCCCCTGCTGAAGCGGCGAAAAACCCGCGAGCAGCAGGCCCGCCAGCGTGCCTCCCAGCGTAAACTCGTCCGGCAGGATCTTCTCTTCGAGGTCGGTGAAAAACAGCGTCACCATGACGGCGGAAAACACCGCCATGCGGGCGGCCTCCCACCCCGGTCCGTACATCCGGACCGAGAAGAAAAACAGGATTCCAGTGAGCAGTTCCACCACCGGATAGCGCCACGAAATGCCATAGCCGCAATGCCGGCAGCGCCCGCGAAGAACCAGGAAACTCACCACGGGAATGTTGTCGTACCAGGCGATGGTGGCGAGGCAGTGGGGACAATGCGAACGCGGGCGGACGACGCTTTCATCGCGCGGCAAGCGATGGATACAAACGTTGAGAAAGCTGCCGATGAGAAGTCCGAACAGGCCCAGCAAGCACCGCCAACATCATCCAAACACCTCCTGATAGACGCCGGCGGTTTTCGCGGCAAGGTGTTTATGGTGAAACCCGCTTCCACCATTCGCCTGCCGCTCCGGGCCAGGCCGCGCGCCAGCGCTTCGTCGTCGAGCAGCCGCCGAATGGCCAGGGCTACCTCGTCCGGCCTGTTTTCCACCAGCAAACCGGTCTCCTCGTGGCGGACAATCTCGGGGATTCCTCCGACCCGGCTGGCGATGACGGGCGCGCCGGCGGCCATCGCCAGCAGCAGCGCGGAGCCCAGTCCCTCTTCTTGGGTAATATACACAAACAGCCGCGCCCGACCCAACACGGCGTTCAACTCCCCGCTGAAATCAATCTCGACCCCCGCCAGATGCGCCGCCTCCCGCACCAGCCGGCTGCCTTTCCGCGGATCTTCCGTGGCCGGCGCCACGATACGGTCGCGCACGGCCGCCGGTTCGGCCACGCCGTCGAGATCGACGCCGTCGTAGACCACGCGGATCTTCTCTTCGGGTACGCCCGCCTGTCTCAGTTTCCCGCTGACGTAGTTGGAAACGGCCAGAAAGCGGAAAGCTCGGCGGTATTTCCACCGCGAGGCCGGCCCGGTTCGGACCGGAAATCCGACCCGTCGCGACACCACCAACGGCGCGCCGGAAATGGCGGCGGCATAGCTGTGCGCGCGCGCGTCGTGACAGTGCACCAGATCCACCTGCCGAGAGAGCCGGAAGAGAGAGCCGGGAGTCAGGGGCCCGGCTGAAAGGCCGGCCTCCCGAGCCCGCTCCAGCAAGCGGGATGCCGCCGGGAGCCAGCAACGTGCCCGCCGCGCCACTGTCCTCGAGCTGTTTCATCAGCAGCAGCGCTTGCCATTGGCCGCCGCGCATCTCAATTCCCGTATCCAGGTGCAGCAGGCGCATCAGCTCATGTTGCGGGCTTTGTAGTACTTGATGAAGTTGTACACCGCGGCCATGTAGGCAATCGTCAGCCCTTCGACGCCATCCAGGAAGCCGCGTTTCAGAATGTATGATTGCAGGAAGGTAACGGCGGGTCGAGCGCCAGTTGGTACCAGCCGATCTTCTTTTTCCGGTACACCAGTTCCTGCGCGGCGAGCGTCGTGTAACGGTCCATCGACTTGATGTGCTCGGAAATCGAGCCGCAGGTGAAGTGCAGCAGGTTGCCCTTCAGGTGTCCGATACGGCCCGATCCACCTGGACGCTTTCATGCACGAATTCCCCCACCCAGTGGGCGCGGCGACGGTCGAACAGGCGCACCTTCCGGTCGGGGTGCCAGCCCGAGTGCAGGATCCAGCGGCCCAGATACTGGGCCAGCCGCGGCATGGTGTATGCTTCGCAGTCGGGGCCTTTCTTTTTGAGCTGCCAGATTTCGGCCTCGAGCATCTCGCTCAGGCTCTCATCGGCGTCGAGCGAAAGCACCCAGTCGTGGCTCGCCTGTTCGGAGGCGAAGTTCTTCTGCGCCGCGTAGCCGCGCCAGTGGGATTCAATGACCCGGGCTCCCAACTTTTCCGCAATCTCCACCGTGCGGTCGGTAGAACCGCTGTCCACAACCACCACTTCGTCGCAGCACCGCAGGCTTTCGATGGCCCTCGGCAGGTTGCGCTCTTCATTACAGGTGATGAGCGTGGCGGAAATCTTCATGTTCGGTTTGGCCCGGAAGCCCGCGCAGCATCGGGTCAGCAGTTACACAATACTGGTCAGAACCAGTGGCGCCGGAATAAAGCATAGCAGGAATATCGCCACAGTCGCCCAAGCCAGGCGCAGACGGCCCGGACTGATCGGACTGGCGTCGTAGATGGGAAAATGGCGGCGTCCGAGAAAATAGAAAATCGCTCCCCAGATCCACCATGCCGTGTACAGGAATCCCAGCGGAATCAGCAGCAGGATGAAGACGGTGGAGACTTTCTTGTGAAGCCGGCCGGCCAGGGCATACAGAACGTGGCCGCCATCCAACTGCCCGATGGGAAGCAGGTTCAACGCCGTGGCCAGTACGCCAACCCACGCCGCCCGCGCAATCGGATGCAGGTAGATGTAGTTGTGGTTCACTCCCGGAAATATCAGCGCCTCTAGGATCCACTGCAGCAGGGGTCTTCCGAAGGTAATATCGCCGCTGTTGGCCACGCCCGGTATCACCTTCGACATAGCCAGGCCGGCGCCGAATGCCGGCACCAGCAGCAGGAAGCCCGCCACCGGTCCGGCGATGCCGATGTCGAACAATGCTTTGCGCGTGTAGACCGGCGCGCGAATGCGAATGAACGCGCCAAACGTTCCGATGAAGCTCGGAAACGGGATGAAGTAAGGCAAAGAAGCGTCTACGCGGTAGAACAGACAGGCCAGGTAATGGCCCATCTCGTGCGCCGTCAGGATGGCCAGCAAGGTCAGAGAATACGGCAGCCCGCTCACCAGCATCCACGGATCGCGCCAGATGCGCAGGAAGATGTACATCTCTCCTTCGCTCGAAAACGGAGGCAGATTGTTGTTGAAGTTGTAAGCGAATCGAGCGCCCAGAATCGTGGTGGAGAGAATTGTGACAAGAAAAAGAAGGACGTGCAACCAATACCGGTCGCGCGTCGGAGTTGCGGCACGTTCCGCTGCCTCGGGCGGGTATTCACCGGCGCCCGCGATCAGCGGCGCCTCGGCGCGCGGCACCGCTCGAGCGGGCGTGCCGGCCCCTTCACGCTCAGGTTCGGGTGGAAATCCGTTCGATGCCACCTTGCCTACTGAAGCGACTGCAATTCCTTTCCGGGCTTGAAGCGAACGGCCTTCCCGGGCGGGATGGAAACCTCGGCACCCGTCCGCGGATTGCGGCCAATGCCAGTCTTCCTCGGCCGCACGTTGAAGATGCCAAAGCCGCGGAGTTCGATACGCTCGCCGCGAGAGAGCGCGCGCTTCATGCTCTCGAAAACCGTTTCCACGGCCATCTCGGCTTTGGTCTTGGTGATACCGGTCCGGTTGACCACCTCGTTGACGATGTCGAGCTTGATCAAGGTCTCCTCCTGCCTTTGAGCAGTCTGCGGTACAGATTCCTGACACCAGTTTCGCCGGCGCCACGGCCGGCGCCTGGAGGCGGGTACTTACCCATGCAAAAGTTCATGATAAGATTAGGGTTACAGACTTGTCAAGAGCGGCTGCGATGCAACAATCGGTGGAAACGGTTGAGTTTCGGCACGTATGCGCCCGTTTCGCCACCGGCGTCGTCGTCGCCACTGTCGAATCGCCTCCCGGCACGCCCCACGGAATGACGGTCAACTCCTTTACTTCGGTGTCGTTACAGCCGCCGATGGTGTTGTTTTGCGTCGACCGGAAGAGTCGCCGCCGGCAATTCTTCATCGAGGCAAAGTACTTCGCTATCAACATCCTGGGCGAAAATCAACGGCATCTTTCTTACCTTTTTGCGTCGCGAATCGAGAACCCCTTCCGCGGCGTGGCGTGGCATGTGGGCAAATCCGGTGCTCCTTTGCTCGACGCAGCGCTGGGACGCATGGAATGCAAGCGTCACCAAACGGTGGAAGCGGGCGATCACATTGTCGTTTTCGGGGAAGTCATGCGCGCGGACTGTCGCAGCGGGCACCCGCTGGTGTTCTTCAACAGCGACTACCACGCCCTCGCCTAACACCCGACTTCAGAATGGTGTCATGCCAACCCAAGCGGGACGGGTGTCCTGGAGAACACGTACGGTGGCGACATATATATGTTATGCTGCCAGTATGGTGCGAACGACTATTTTTCTCAGCAGCGAGTTGCATGAGAAGCTCCGGCGCGACGCCTTCCAAGCCAAGATCAGCATGGCGGAGCTCATTCGCACGAAGCTCGCTGACGCACCCGGCCCGCCCCGAAGGCGGCGGCCATCGAAGGACCCGATTCTCAAGGTAGCCGGCGTCTGCCGTGGCCCCGTTCTGTCAAGTGACATCGACGAGTCGCTGTATGGCCGTTGAACGTCTGTTCGTCGACACTTGGGGGTGGCTGGTGCTGGCGAACGACCGCGACCCGGCGTTCGGAGCTGTGTCGGAAATCCGAGCCGGCGCGGCCGGCCAGACTGGCGCGTGGCTGACCACAGACTACGTTCTTGACGAGACCTTTACCCGTCTCTTCGCCGCAGCGCCGTTCGCCGCGGCGCGCCGGTTTGCGGAAGGAATCTTCGAGTCATCCCGCCAGGGACTCCTGGATATCGAACACGTCACACCGGAGCGGTTCCTTCGCGCATGGCGATTGCGGCTTCGCTATCGCGATAAGCCGCGCATCTCGTTCACCGATCTAACCAGTTTTGTGGTCATGCGCGAACTCGAGCTGCGCCGCGTGCTCACCGGCGATTCCCATTTCGAACAAGTCGGGATGGGCTTCGTCCGGATCCCTTGAACCGGGGGCGATGCCGAGCTGGATGCCGTGGACCAGCGGCTACGCTCGCGCGATGTCGGTTCGTGAGAAGTCTTCGCCAGTGAACAGCAGGGGCATGCCGGCAACCGACGCTACCGCGTACGCCATGCAGTCCCCAAAATTCAAGGCTGCCGGATGGCGTCCGCGTCCAAAACGGAGAAAGGCGGACGTGGCGGCATCCAGATGCTCTTCATTAAACGCCACCACTTCAGCCTCCAGGCGGCGGACAAATGCGAACAGGAGCGGACGGGCATCCTGGCCCAAACGCGCGGTCAAGACCATCGCGGCTTCCAGCAAGGTGGGCACGCCGACCACCACCACTTCAGCATTCTCAATTGCATCGATCAGCCGGTCGTGGCCGGGCTCTTTCAAGTGAATGCCGACGATCGCGGAACTATCCAAAACCACGGCTCAGTAGCCTCCCGGCCCATAGCCCAGGATCTGGTCTTCCTCCTCGCGATTGAGAACACGGCCCAACTCGGCCGCCGAAACCAGGGGCCACACGTTGTGCTCCAGGTACTCCCGCAGGCCCTTGCCCTCCCCCACTCTTCCGGCATGGCCCCGAAGACGCGCCCGGCGTTCCAGCAACGCCCGCCGGATGGCCTCGGTTTTCGTCTCACGGGCCAGTTTGGCTACCTCACCAGCCAATCGCTCGACATCGGCGTTCTTGATATTGAGTCCCATGGTAGAAATCTACCTATATTCTACCATTCTACCAGGACGACTATTTTGGCTGGTTGAGCCTACCCGATGTCGATTGAGGTCCTTAGCCGAGCAGCGCCTTGGCCGCGCTGAGCGCCTTCTCGTAATCCGGGAAATCGGCCACTTCCTTGACGTATTCCACGTGGCGGACCACGTTATCCTTGTCCACCACGAAAATGGCCCGCGATTCGATGCGCCAGTCCTTGATCAACGTGCCGTAGTTTTTCCCGAACGACGCAAACTTGTGATCGGAGACCATCTTCACGTGGTCGACGCCGAAGTTGCCGCACCAGCGCTTCTGCGCAAACGGCAGGTCCATGCTGATGGTGTAGATGGTGAGCGGCGGCATCTTGCCGGCTTCGTCGTTGAAACGCTTGGTTTGCGCGTCGCACACCGGGGTGTCGAGCGAGGGAACCACGCTGAAGATGCGGACACCCGAGCCCGTTCCGGCCAGGTTTACCGGTTGCAACCCGATGTCCACGGCGTCGAATTCCGGCGCCTTGTCGCCCACTTTCAGCTCCGGGCCTTCCAGATCCAGGGGATTCCCCTTGAATGTCGTCTGACGTGACATACCTATCCTATCCTCCGTTGATTCTCGAAACCTGCCTATTGTAGCAACTCGTCCAGCCGCTCCACCTCGTTCACCGGGAGCCGGCAGGTGAAATCCTGGCACACATAAGCGGTGGTTTTCCCATCCAGCGCGCGCATGTTGGCAAGCGCCGGCAACCACTTCGAAAGCAGCCGGCGCTCCGGCGCCTCCGGATCGTCCGGAAGCAAAACCACCAGCGTATCGGGCAGAAACCGCCGCCGGATTGCGCGCAGAAACTCGCGGGTCTCCGGACTTCGCCGGTCTCCCACAACAATCACCTGCTCCGATTTCGCGACACTGGCCATGTAGGCCACAATCATCTGCGGCACCGTGGCGGGAGCCGTGAGCAGCCGCGAGGCGAAGAGCTCGAGCGTGCGTACGGCGGAGCGCCGAAACACCTCGTTGCCGGTCGAGCTCGCGAGCCGAAGCAGGTTCAGAACCGTCACCGAATTGCCCGAGGGCTCGGCGCCGTCGTAGTCGTCCTTCAGACGCATCACCAACTCGCTGGCGCCTTCGGGCGAGCTGTAGAAGCCGCCGTTGTCCCGGTCTTCGAAGAGTTCCATCTGGCGTTCGGTGATCCTGGCGGCCGTTGCCAGGTAGTCTGGCTCGAACGTGGTTTCATACAAGTCGAGCAACGCCTGAACGAAAAACGCGTAGTCGTCGAGACAGGCCGCAACGCCGGCCTCGCCGTCGCGGAACCGCCGCAACAGATCGCCCGAGCCTTCCGCGCGGAGTTTGTTTTCGACGAACTCCGCCGCGCGCGCCGCCGCTTCGAGATAACGTTGGGCCAGCTCGGGAAAGCGCTCTTCAAGTGTCCGGGCTCCGATAGCCAACGACGAAATCATCAGCCCGTTCCAGGCGGTGAGAACCTTGTCGTCGAGGTGGGGCCGCACGCGCGCCGCGCGCGCTTCGAAAAGCAGACGCGAAACCTGGTGGATGCCCTCCTTTACTTCCTCCTCGGTGGCGCCGAAACGGCGCGTCGTCTCGGCGATGGAGTGCGCCTGATAGAGGATATTTTTCCCGGTGAACTCTCCCTGAGGGTCGTTCACCACGTTGCCCTCCGGTTCCATGCCGAAGCGGTATGCGAACCATTCGGCGCGTTCGGCGCCCGCCAGCGATTCCACTTCGCCCCGGCTCCAGGTGTAAAATGCGCCCTCGCCTTTTTCGCCCGGGTTGGCGGCGTCCATTACACTGTCGGCGTCTTCGGCCGAATAGAAGCCGCCTTCCGGGTGCGAGAGGTCCCGCAGGACATATTCGAAGGTATCCACGGCGACTTTGGCGTACAGCGGGTCGCGGGTTATCTGGTACGCCTCCAGATAGGACGTGGCCAATTGCGCCTGGTCGTAAAGCATTTTTTCAAAGTGCGGCACAAACCAGCGTTCGTCCACCGAATAGCGGTGGAAGCCGCCGCCCAACTGATCGTTCATGCCGCCCTTGGCCATCTCGAGAAGCGTCGCCAGCGCCATCTCGAGAGCTTCGTCGCTGCCGTGAGCGGCGTAATATCGGAACAGGAAGTTCAACGAGACCGGACGCGGAAACTTGGGAGCGCCGCCGAATCCGCCGTAGTTGGCGTCAAAGCTGCGGCGGAAATAGGCATAGCAGGAAGCGACGGCGTCCTCGCTCAACAGCGATTTTTGGTCGCCCAGCGCCGTCTGCTTCTCCAGTTCCTCCAGGATGGCGGAGCTGGATTCCACAATTCTCGCGCGGTCGCTCTCCCACCCCTCGGCCAGCTTCTCAAGAACAGTCTGAAAGCCGGGACGTCCGTAGCGGTTGTCGGGAGGAAAGTAGGTGCCCCCGAAAAACGGTTTACGGTCGGGCGTCAGCCACACCGACATGGGCCATCCGCCGCTGCCCGTGGTGGCCTGCACAAAGGTCATGTACACACGGTCCACGTCGGGACGTTCTTCGCGGTCCACCTTGATGGGAACGTAATGCCGGTTCAGCAGCTCGGCGATTTCGTCCGACTCGAACGACTCGCGCTCCATCACGTGGCACCAGTGGCAGGTCGAATAACCCACCGAAAGAAAGATGGGCTTGTCCTCCGCGCGCGCCTTCTCAAACGCCTCGGCTCCCCACGGAAACCAATCCACGGGATTATGCGCGTGCTGCAACAGGTACGGACTTTTTTCGTGCAGTAGACGGTTTGCAGACATTTATGTGGCGGCCCCTCTCTACCAGTGTAATCCGAGGGTGAATCCGCGGGCTTGTCTCCAATCCGTCCGGTTTATTCTGGATTTTAAGGCATGCAACACTTATTAGATGATGCGCTTTGCTTTTTACGGGGCACTTTGCCTCTTCTCTTTGGACCGCGTCATGGCCCGCGTTTGCGGATCGCTTCCCGGCAGGTATGCGAATTGCCGCCGAAAGTGACCTTGTTTTGGAAGTCATGTACTTGAGAGACGCCGGCTTGGATTCCGGCAGTGTGCAGTCGCGGACATCCCCCGCAGACTTCACCGGACAGGCTGCTAGCGATAGAACATGACGTAGGGTACAAACCGATCCTTGCTTCCGAGGCGGTCTGGCGAGCATACGTCACACGTGGCGCGGTACCCTCGATTGGCCGCCAGTATGATGCGTGGCAAGACCACATCGTCGTCCGGTAAGTGATAAAAATCCAGCATCAGTACAGGTTTCCAGCGGGCTAGCGTCTTACGGGCACCCTTTAGCGCTTCGCGCTCCGCACCCTCGATGTCCATCTTTATGTAGTCGACCTTGCCGATGTGGAGCTCCGCCAAGATCTCATCCAGGGGCCGCACCGGCACTGTGATCGTTTGTGATCCCTTTTCGTGTAGCACGAAACTCCCAGAGCCGGAATTGGCCGCACCCTTTGAGAACTGCAACGTTGAGCGGCTGCTCCAGGCTCCCTCGGGGACCACAACCACACGGCCGTCAGCGATTTCTTTCTTGAAATTGCGGCGGATGCATTCCAAATTAGTCGGATCGGGCTCGACCAAAATCGTTTTGGCCGCACCACGGCGAAGAGCGTCCGTGTCGAAGGTCCCAACGTGGGCGCCAACGTCGACCACGATGTCACCGGGCTGTACATTATTCTTCCCCGCGTAGCTCGAGACCCACTCCTGCTCGGCGATTACGTAAGCGAGAGTGGACTTACCACCAAGCTCCGCCCCGTTCTTCCTGATCCAAAATGCCCGCCCCGTATCTCGGATCAGTTCGATTCCATACGCTGGGTCCTCGCGCTCCACTATGAGTTGCTTTTGAGAGTTGATCTGCGCTTCGGCAAACCTTGCAACGGTCCACGGATAACTGACCAGCGCAGACCAGGGACACGGCTGGTCGCCTCCCAAAGCTTTGCTGAGGAAAGCCAGCCCGAGGGGGCGCTGAGCAATCGCCATGTAAACTACAAGCCCGGTGAGTGCCGCTAACACCATCTTGAGAGCGCGCATGCCTTAGTCTTCGACCGAAGCGAGAAGATGCTTTAGTCCCGCGAGTCGCCAAGGCAGGCGGTAACGTATTGATCGCCAACGGCGCCGGTGCAGTCGGCGGGTTCCCACGGTTCGTTCATCCCTGCTCGCTGCTATATTCGGCGCCCACAGGACCGATCATTCCAAGCCGCCATATACCGACCTTAATCAGCGTTGGCCACCACCTCTCCCAGGCGGGAATCACCGCCGCCGGGCAGTCGCCGAGCGGTCGCAGGTGCGCGGGATCTCGACCGTGTAAAATGGCAGGCGGTGGCGGATTTACCGGCTTGCCGGCCCCGCGCCGCGTACAGGAGACTCTCATGGACATTCTCGGACAAACAAAAGAAGAGCTGTTGAACGGTCTGATCGAGTTCATTCGCATCCCCAGCATCAGCACGGCGCCGGAAAACCAGCCCGACGTCGTACGCGCCGCCGAATTCGTGGCCAGCGAACTCCGACTGGCGGGGATGAAGAATGTGCATCTCATCAACGCCGAAGGCAGGCATCCGCTGGTCTACGGGGAGTGGCTGGAAGCGCCGGGCAAACCGACCCTGCTGCTCTACGGCCACTACGACGTACAGCCGCCCGACCCGCTCGACGAGTGGGAGACGCCGCCGTTTGAGCCGTCAATTCGCAACGACAATATCTACGCCCGCGGCGCCTGCGACGACAAAGGACAAACCTACATCCTGGTGCGCGCGGTCCGCGGCCTGATGCAAACCGAAGGCAAGCTTCCGGTGAACGTCCGCTTCCTGATCGAAGGGGAAGAGGAGGTAGGCGGCGAGCACATCGAGGAGTATGTCGGCAGCAAGCCGGCCAACCTCAAAGCGGACGCCGCCATCATCTGCGACACCGAAATGTTCGCGCCCGAGTTGCCCACGTTGTGCGTCGGCCTGCGCGGCATTATCTACGGAGAACTGGTGGTCGAAGGCGCCAAGATCGACCTGCATTCGGGGGTCTACGGCGGCGCCGCTCCCAACCCCATCCAGGCCATTGCTGAAATCCTCTGCGCTCTCAAGGACCGTGACGGGCACATTCTGATTCACGGCTATCTACGACGACGTTCAGGCCCCGTCGCCGGCCGAGCGCGAAGCCTGGGCGCGGCTGCCTTTCGACGAAAAGGAATACCTCGAAAAGGAAATGTTCGCCACGGAATTGGTAGGCGAGCCGGATATCGACCTCTTCGAACGGCTGTGGGCGCGGCCCACTCTGGAAGTACACGGAATTCGCGGCGGGTTTACCGGCGAAGGCGCCAAAACTGTTATCCCGGCCCGCGCCGTGGCCAAAATCAGCTCGCGCCTGGTGGCGAATCAGGACCCGGTGAAATGCGCGTACATGTTGAAGAAAGCCATCGCGGCGGCCACGCCCAAAGGCATTACAGCGGAATACCGGCCGATTCACTCGGCGGCGCCGTCTCTGGTGGACCCGGAAAATCCGTTTATCCGCAGCGCCGCCAGTGCCCTAACCGAAGTCTTCAAGAAGCAGACGGTTTTTATTCGTTCCGGCGGGAGCATCCCGATTGTCGGCGTATTCCTGGAGAGTCTGGGGATACCCAGCGTCTTGATGGGATTCGGCCTGCCCGACGACCGCCTGCACTCTCCCAACGAAAAATTTCACCTGCCTAACTTCTACCGCGGCATCGAGGCGGTGGCTCATTACTTCCGAACCTTAGGACGCCAGTAACAATACTTCCGTCGTTTTGTGCTTTCCCCAACGCGGCTCGTACTGGAACGAGCCGCGTTTTTCGTTTCTGCTACCTCCGCTCCACCCTCAATATGTGGCACGTCGCTACTTTTCGCTCCGTGCCGGAACCAGTACCGGTTGCACCACGCGGCCCATAGGAGATTCAGGCGCCGGCGGTTAACCTCCTGAGTAGATTGCCTGATAATGACCAGGCGTTCGCTAGCTGGAGGTAGCTAGGACATCATGAGAAATCTCACCATCGCGACCCTGAGCCTGTTCGCTCTGATGGCCTCCGCCAGTTTCGCCGATACCATCGTCGGTTCCTCCGGCGCCGGTTTTCAAACCTACCCGGTGGCCAACGTCAACGAGAATGGCACTCCTTATTGGGACAATACGTCTTTTGACGGTTCGAACAAGAACGTCGGATTCCAGCTCGTCGGCTTGGGAGTCAGCCCGCTCGATTATTGGGGATACTCAAACGGCTCGGCCGATACGAACATTTCCTTTTCGCAGAATGGCCTTAACGACGGGGCGACCCTGCAAATCGAAGTCGCCGGCAACGCCAATATCAATGAATTCGGCTGGTACCAGGTAGGCAGCCCGTCGACCCTCAATCCAATTTTCACCGGCCCGGACTCACCGATCCTTTCAACCACCTTTGACCCTTCCTCGAGTTACGGCTTCTATTTGAAATCGGGAGACGTCATCTACTACACGCAGTCGGCTGACAACACCCTCGCCGGACAGCAATCCACCCAGCACTTCGCGGTCTTCACCACCGACCAGACCCCTGGAAGTGAGGCTTACTGGATTGGCGTGGAAGACCTGCCGGTGACTTCTTCGATCGGCGCCTGTTGTGCTAACTCCGCAAGTGACTTCGATTACAACGACATGATCGTGAAGATTTCGACCAACAGCCCCCAGCCGATACCGGAGCCCTCGACGTACCTGCTCTGCGGGGTTGGCCTGTTGGGATTGGGAATCTATCGCCGGCGACGGTCCTCCTGACGGCGGCCCGACGATTCCCCGCATTGCGCTACTGCGGTAACATTTCCGTTGAAGCCAATGGGGACGGTTCTCGATCTTCGGGGAGTATCCAAGGATTTCGCCGCGCAGCGGGTGGTGGATGACGTCTGGCTGGCCGTCGAAGAAGGCTCGTTCTTCTCGCTGCTCGGTCCGTCAGGCTGCGGAAAGACCACCACGCTCCGCCTGGTGGCCGGCTTCGAGAATCCCACATCCGGAGAGATTCTGCTGCGGGGATCGGCGGTGACTGCGCTGCGCCCTTACCAGCGCAACGTCAGCACGGTTTTCCAGAATTACGCGTTGTTTCCTCACCTGAGCGTCCGGGGCAATGTCGAGTTTGGCTTGCGGCACCGTGGCCGGCTCGGCCGCGGCGAAATCGAACGCCGGGTACGGAAAGTCCTGGAGCAGGTTCAACTGGAAGGCAAAGAGGACCGCAAGCCGTCCGGGTTGAGCGGCGGAGAGAAACAGCGGGTGGCGTTGGCCCGGTCGCTGGTGCTGGCGCCCGATGTGCTTCTGCTCGATGAACCCCTTTCGGCACTCGACGCGCGCCTGCGCAAGGACGTCCGCGCCGAGTTGAAACTGCTGCAACGCCGCACGGGCGTAACCTTCCTGTTCGTTACCCACGATCAGGAAGAGGCGCTCTCTCTTTCCGATCGGATTGCGGTGATGAACCGTGGCCGCATCGAGCAGACCGGCTCGCCGCGGGACGTCTATCTGCATCCGAAGACGCGATTCGTCGCCGACTTTCTCGGCACCGTCAACTGGATCAACGGCGTCGGCCTGCGGCCCGAGGTCACGCACGTTTCCCCTCACCGCCCCCAGCCGGGTACGCCGTTTCGCGCGGCGGTGGTGGAGAACTCGGTCTTCCTGGGCGGTTGTGTTCGGGTCGAGGCGCGCCTCCAGGCTGGCGAGCCGATCGTGGCCGAGGTGCCGCGCACCGACGGCGAATACCGGCCCGGCGATCCCGTTTGCATCTGGTGGAGACCGGAAGACGAATTGAAGCTTCCACCGGAATCATGAGACACCTTCGTCGGCTTTTTCTGGCTCCGGCGTCGGTATTGCAGTTGGCGCTCTACTTTTGTCCGCTGCTGATCATCGTCGTCTATTCCGTTCTCACTAACGGCGTTTATGGCGGGGCGGAACGGCCCTTCACGGCGGAAAACTACCAGCGGCTGCTCGACCCCATCTACCTGCGCGTCCTGCTGCACTCGTTCGGCGTGGCGGCCATTGCGACGGGCATCTGTCTCGCGGCCGGTTTCCCGATGGCGCTCTTCATTGCGCGTTCGGGCAAGCGGAGGAACCTGTACCTGAGCCTGGTGATTCTGCCGTTCTGGACCAGTTTTCTGGTGCGCACGTACGCCTGGATGTTCCTTCTGCGCGACACCGGACTCATCAATACGCTGCTGATATCGCTGGGGGTGATTCGCCAGCCGCTACCGCTGCTTTACAATTACGGCGCGGTCATCCTGGGCCTGGTCTACGCCTACCTGCCGTTCATGGTGCTTCCGCTATACGCCACCCTGGAGCGCATGGATCCGGACCTTCTCGACGCCGCCGCCGACCTGGGCGCGCGCCCCTGGCAGACTCTCGTCGGCGTCATCATCCCCTATTCCAGGCCGGGCATCGTGGCCGGCGGCACCCTGGTGTTCATCCCCTGCCTGGGCGCCTATCTCACGCCCGCGCTGCTCGGAGGCGGGCGCACCATTCTGGCCGGAACCCTCATCCAGAACCAGTTCACCACCGCCCGCGACTGGCCCTTCGGGGCTGCCTGTTCGCTGGTTCTGATGGCAATCGTCATGCTCGTCCTGATGGGCGTGCTGCGGCGGCAGGAGGAGTATCTGCCGTGAGAAAGCCGCTGGCGCTTTACGCAACCGCGTTTTACGCGTTCCTCCATCTGCCGCTGGCGACGCTGGTGGTGTTCAGCTTCAACGCTCAGTCGGGCATCCTGTGGAAAGGGTTTTCCTTCAGATGGTATCGAGCGGTGCTCCTCGACCCGCAGCTCAGCGACGCCGCCTGGAACAGCCTGCTCATCGCCACCGTGGCCACGTTGCTGGCAACCTCCATCGGCACGCTGTGCGCCTACGGCCTGTGGAAACGCGACGTTCCGGTGCTAAGCGGGTCGCTGTATCTGGGGCTGGTGACGCCGGATATCGTGGTCGGCGTGGCGCTGCTCACCTTCTACAACTGGATCTTCCGCTTCCTGGACATCCGTCTGGGCATCCACACGGTGATTGCCGCGCACGTGATGTTTTCGCTCGGCTACGTGGTTTTCGTGGTGATGGCCCGGCTGCGGACGCTCGACCCGGCGCTCGAAGAGGCAGCGCTCGATCTCGGCGCCAACGAATACCAGGCCTTCTACAAAGTGGTGCTGCCGGCGCTCGCGCCCGGCATCGTGGCGGCCGCGCTGCTGGTGTTCACCCTGTCGTTCGACGACTACGTCATCACCAGCCTGGTAGCCGGCGTCGATCCGGAAACGCTGCCCATGGTCATCTACGCCATCGCCAGACGCGGCGCGAATCCAGCCCTGAACGCCATCTCTGCGATGATCGTCACCGGCCTGGGAACCCTTATCCTGGTATCGGAGAGGCTTCAAAGGCGATGAGACGCCGCCGCTTTTTGCTGGCACTCGGCGGCCTGGCGGGCTGCGCGCGCGATCCGCGTCCGCGGTTGAACGTCTTCAACTGGTCGAACTACATCGCGCCGGAGACCATCCCCGCGTTCGAGAAGGAGTTCGGCGTGCGCGTCCGCTATGGCCTGTTCGAAAGCACCGAGGAAGTGCTGGCGCGCATCAGCTACGGCAACTCCGGCTGGGACGTGGCATTCCCCCCGTCGAATCTCGTCAAGCCGCTGGCCGCCATGCGCCTGCTGCAACCTCTGCGCCACGATCTGCTGCCCAACCTTTCCAACCTGGAGACTCGATTCCTCTCGCCCGCGTGGGACCCCGGTCTTCGCTGGAGCATGCCTTACATGTGGGGTTCCACCGGCATCCTTTACAACCGCCGGATGGCCGGCGTAGTGACCCGATGGGCCGACCTGTGGGAGGAGCGGTTTCGCGGCCGCATCACCATGCACGACGACGCCGCCGACACGTTCGGCGCCTGTCTGAAGAAGATCGGCCACTCGGTGAACGCCACTTCGGAAAACGCGCTCGAGGCCGCCAAGCGCGAGGCCATCCGGCAGAAACCCCTGGTGCGCGCCTACCTCAACGCCGAGGCCGGCGATCAGGTGGTGTCCGGCGACCTGGCCGCCTGCATGGCTTGGGCGATGACCGCGCAGTTGGCGATAGATAAATCGCCCGATCTCAGTTACTGTTATCCGGCCGAAGGGTTCCCCATGTACTGTGACGTGGCGGTGGTGTTGCGGGAGAGCCGCCGCACCGAGCTGGCCCACAAGTTTTTGAACTTCCTGTTACGCGGCGAGGTGACGGCCCGCATTGTGGAGTACTGCCGCACGGCCACCGCCAATCGCGCCGCCTGGCGGTTGCTGCCCGAAAAAGTGCGCAACCTGGAAGCCTTGTATCCGCCGCCGGAAGTGGTCGAGAGAGGCGAATGGATCGATGCCCTGCCGCCCAAAGTTAGGCGATTGCGAGACCGGCTCTGGACCGAAGTGAAAATGGCCTGATCGGAAGCAACCGTCAAATCCTGTTCTTAAATTGACAGCCCGCGTGGAAACAACCTGTATGACCGGGAAGGGTCGTCTGGGTGAAGTCGGGCAACGCGGGACGCCTCGAATGTTATCGACAGTGTCCTGGAGCATTGTAGTTCCGGACGTGCTTTTCGTGAGTGAAGAGCACAACCCTCGCGCGATGGCCTTTGCACAGTTTCGAATCGGTAGTGTAGAGGACGGAGTTTGTTGCCTCAGCCAAAGCGATGTAGGCCGCATCGTAGGCGGTAAAATTGTGCCGGAGTTCCCAAATTCGGTGCAGTAACGGCAGATGCGAATACCGCTCCGCGGGGAGTGCGGCAAGCGCCGTGAGAAGTTGATCGCTCCGGTGCGAATCGATTCGCCGGCCGCCTATCAGATTTCGGAGCGCACTGGTCACCTCTATGTCGAGCAGATGAGGAACCAGGAACGATTCGTTTCGCCGGTCCAGGTCGCGCCTGACGGAATCGGCCAAGGGGCCGTTCGTAAGCAGTTCCACAACCACCGAAGCGTCCAGAACAATCATCGGGCATCCCGCAATTCGCGCACGATTTGCGCCGCGCTCCGCTTGGTCGGGATCGGTTTCGCCTGCCCTGCGCGCTCCAACCACTCCCGCATGGTCGGCCGCTCCACCGTGCGCTCCAATTCCCTCTTGATGAAATCGGAGAGGCTCATGCCCTCGCCGGCGGCACGAGCCTTCAGAGTGCTGTGCACCCGCTCCGGAACGTCCCTGATCTGAATCATTTTGGACATGTCTTTAACATAGAAACATGTGCGGCACATGTCAATCAGGAGTCCGGCATATCCTGGAGTTCCCTACAGGGTGGCCCGGTGCCCCGCGGCCACCGGTAGGGCTGGAGTGTACCGTCCGGGCATACACTGGAATATTATGGCTGAGCACGGGTCAGGGTCGCCGCCGTCTCGACGCCGCGGGCGCTATGCGTTCTGTGCAGCAGCCGTAGCGGTGGCTTTCGCGGCAAGCGTGCCTGCGCAGCAGGTGCAACAACGGCAGCCGTTGACCACAACCGCGCTGGTGGCGGCGCTCGACGAGCAGTTGCAGTTGCGATTCTTAGACGTGCGGTTGGGATTCGGCATGAGCCGGCTCTGCGGTCCCGTACGGCACGGGCCGCTGGGGCGGCCTGCGCAGACCCTCCGCCGGCTTCCGCAGCCCGGCGACCCCAGGTGGAGCAATTGGGCGTGCGGCAGTCGGGACTGGGCTGCCTTCGAACCTCGCAACCCGCAGGAACAATGGGTGGCGCGCGAAGTGAACCGGGCGAAGGTCGAGATCTGGGCGTTTTTGGTAGGGGCGCGGCACCGGACGCTCGAGGGCCCGGTGGTTTTGGGCAATCCCAATCCGCAGCAAATGGACGAAGTGCGCCGCACGTTACTCCCGCGGGTGGCGCAGACCCCTATTCCCGTGGAGTCGCTGAGCGGTTGGCAGGTGCAGGTCAAGCCCGTCAAGGCGAGCCGCGACGAGTGCATCGTCTGCCACACCCAGGGCGGAACCAATGGCGCTCCCGTCATCCCCGACCTGAAGCGCGGCGACCCCGTCGGCTATCTTGTCTACCTGTATCGGTGACGGCAGGCAGGCTGCGCGGCACAGAGACTCAAGGTTCTTCCTGCTCGTCCGGCGCTGCCGCCTCCGCGTCAGTTTCGGCTAGCCGCAGCCCGTCGTCTCCGGGCGGCCGGCTGGGCGGCGGCTGCAACATGGCCACCGGCTGCCGGCGAACCGGCAGCGTCACGCAAAGCAGGAACCATAAGCTGAATCCGAAGGTCGCCAGCAGGCCTCCTTCCGGTCCGTACACGCCACCGGTCACAAGCGGGCCGATTTTCCAGTGGAGTTCCACCGGCGTCAGCCGGATGTCCAGCCCGCTGACGTTCAGTCCCGACAGGACCAACGCCAGGTTCCAGGCGAAGTGCATGCCGATTGGAAACCAGAGGTCGCCGGTTCTCCAGAACGCGTAACCCAGGGCTACCCCTGCCAGGAACGTGTTGAACATCGGCAACACGGAGAAGTTTGGGTTTCGCAGATGGCCCATCGCAAACAGCAGTCCGGTGATCAGCAAAGATGCCGTCAAGCCGCTGTGACGAAGCAGCAACTGAAAGAAGTAACCGCGCAGCAGCAGTTCCTCGGCGGCGGCAGCGATCGCCAGCAGAAGTACGGCAAAAACTGCATCCCGGAGTGAGACCCCCGGCACGTCGATCCGCCGGAACACCGCCAGGCCAGTCAGCACGGGCGGCAGCGTGAAGACCACCACCGGAAGCGCGCCCGCCACCAAGCCCCAGCCGAGGTTCGCCGCGGCTCTGCCGGACACGCGCAAACCCACGTCCCAGGGCGCCCGCCGCTCCAGCTTCATCAGGCAGAACGCGTTGGCCAAGGCGGCCACCAGGAAGGCCGGAATGGAGGCCCACAAAAGCACGTCTCCCCCAACTTCCGGCGACATCCGTTCGATCAGCGTGGGCAGCAGCGTTCGGACGGCCGTGCCGCCGGCCACCACCAACAACACATACACCAGCAGCTTGCCGATAACGCCGAGCCAGGTGGAAATAGTGGTCGATGGGCGGGGCACGAGAATCAGAATGAATGTTCGAAGCGGATAAGTCAAATGCCCGACCCGAATCGGGACGAAGCGCCGCCTACCGGCTCCGGCGCCTTCCAAAGGCAAACAAAATGCGGGACTTGCTGCTCGTCCGGCTGGGGAATCCGGTTACAATGAAGATCGGAAGACCGGTTTGAGAGCAGGCATGGCCCTTCTTTTTCCAAATCCGCTGACGCTAACACCCCGCTTCACGCTGACTTCGGTCATCGACATCCTGCTGGTTACCGTTCTCATTTACCAGTTCATTGTCATTATTCGGGGCCGGCGCTCGGCGCACGTGATTGTGGGCATTCTGATGGTGCTCGGCGCGTACGTCGTCTCGGTGATGGCCAACCTCGACCTGCTGCGCACCATCCTCGAAACCCTGGCGCCTTACACCGCCTTCGCGTTGATCGTCATGTTCCAGTCGGACCTTCGCCGCATGCTGGCGCGCATCGGCCGCCGGCGCGTGCTGGGCATCGGAAGCAGGGTGGAGGGACGCGACGTCACCGAGGAAATCCTGCTGGCGCTGCAGCAGCTTTCGCAAACCAGTACCGGCGCGCTGATCGTGCTCGAGCGCGACATCGGATTGCGGACTTTCGTCGAGAGCGGCGTACTGATGGAAGCCGTGCTCAGCCGCGATCTGCTGCTTTCCATCTTCCAGCCCGGCGGCGCGCTGCACGACGGCGCGGTGATTGTGCAGCAAACCCGGATTGCCGCCGCGGCCTGCTTCCTTCCGCTCACGATGAATCCCGAGTTGTTGCGCAAGCTCGGCACGCGCCATCGCGCCGCCATCGGAATCACCGAGGAAACCGACTGCCTTTCGCTGATCGTCTCCGAAGAAACCGGGCGCATCTCCATCGCCGCCTTCGGTGAAATCGAAGTCGACGTATCGCTGAAGCGCGTCGAAACCAGGCTGGCCCGGCACTTCGGCAGAAAGACGGCGATGGGCATCGTGCGCGCCAAAGCCGCCGGCTCCACCTCGGTGCCTCGCGCCGCCACCAACCTGCCGGAGGCGAAGCCGGAATGATTCGCAGGCTCACCGAGAATTGGGGCTGGAAGCTGCTGGCGTTTGTTATCGCTCTGGCTTTGTGGGTCATCTTCATCGGCGACGAGGAACTTACCACCACCATCGCGGCGCCGGTGCAGTACCGCAACATTCCGAAAGACGAAATCATCAGCTCGGACGTGGTGGACACGGTGCGGCTGCAATTGCGCGGCCCTTCCGCCAAATTGAACCGGCTGGCGCGGGAAAACGTCAGCGTGCAACTGAACCTGGGGGACACGAACAAGACCGGTGAGCGGACGTTTACGATTCGCGAAGAGGATCTCGGCCTGCCGCCGGGCATCCGCCTGGACCGCGCGATGCCATCGCAGGTTCGTCTGAAACTGGAATACCGCGCCTCGCGCGAGGTTCCCGTGGACGTGCGGTTTGGCGGACCTCCCCCGGAGGGCTATCGGCTGGACGGCGTGGACGTGGAGCCGGCCAAGGTGTGGATCGTCGGTCCGGAGAGCAACGTGCACTCCACCGACGCCGTCGAAACCGACGCCATCGACCTGCAGAGGATGTTGAACCCCGGCAAAACCTCCTACCACGTCAACGTGTTCGTGGAAGACCCGCACGTCAGCATCCGCGACACCGACGAAGTCACCGTGACCGTGGACCTGGAGCACGACGCCCAGAAGAAAGGGAAGCGATGAGCAGAGTGCTGTTCGGCACCGACGGCATCCGGGGAGTGGCGGGCAGCTACCCGCTCGATCCGCGTACCGTGTTCGCCTTCGGGGCCTCGCTCGGCGAATGGGCGCTCGGCAGGTCGCGGGCTCGGGGAGAAAGCCATGTCCCGGCGATTGTCATCGGAACCGATACGCGCGAGTCGGGTCCGTGGCTGGCGGAAACGGTGGCGGCCGGGCTGGCGCGGCAAGGCGTGGAAGTTCGTTATGCCGGCCTCACCACTACACCCGGCGTCGCTTACCTGGCGCGCAGCCTCCCGTTTGTTGCCGGGGTGATGATTTCCGCCTCGCACAATCCGTACGAAGACAACGGGCTGAAGGCGTTCGACCATTCCGGCTACAAACTTCCCGACGAGGTGGAACGCGAGATCGAGCGGCAGATGTTCCGGCTGCTCGAAGACGGCGTCGAGCCGGACCGTTTGCCGCTCGGCGTCGACGGCAGCCTGGACAGGCACTACATCGACTATCTGGCCTCCACCTTCGAGGGCGACCTGAACGGCATGCGCCTGTTGGTGGATTGCGCCAACGGGGCGGCCACGCATCTTGCGCCCGAGTTGCTCGGGCACCTCGGCGCGCGCGTCGAGCGGATTGCCTGCCAGCCGAACGGCCGTAACATCAACCTGAACTGCGGCGCGCTCCACCTCGATTCTCTTCAGGCAGCGGTACTCGCCGGCGGGATGGAAGCCGGTATCGCATTCGACGGCGACGCCGACCGGGTCATGCTGCTGTCGGCTTCCGGAAAGATCATCGACGGCGACCACGTGCTGTGGATTGCCGCCATGGCGATGGAGGCCGAAGGCGCGTTGAATGCCGCCGACGGCGCGCCCCTGGTGGTGGCCACGGTCATGTCGAACCTGGGCCTGGAACGGGCCCTGGCAGGACGCGGCATTCGTCTGGCGCGCACCCAGGTGGGCGACCGCTACGTGCTCGAAGAGATGCTGCGCACCGGGGCAAGGTTGGGCGGCGAACAATCCGGACACGTGATTTTTTCCAGATGGGGCACCACTGGCGACGGTCTGCTCACCGCGCTACGCATTTTGGAGATTCTGAAATCGTCGGGCAAGAACCTGGACGAGCTGACGGCATCGTTCACCGTCTACCCGCAGAAGCTGGTAAACGTCCGCTTTCGCCGCAAGCGCCCCCTCGAAGAGCTGCCTTCCGTGATGGCGGCCATCGAGGAGGCGAAACGGAGCCTCGGCGACGCCGGCCGCGTGCTGGTCCGATTCTCGGGCACCGAACCGCTGGCCCGTGTCATGGTGGAGGCGCTCGCCGCCGAACACGTCGAGCAATTCACGGCCAGCATCGCTTCCGCGATTCAGTCGGAACTTGGTTAGGCGGCGTTTTCCGGTTGCCGAAAACATTCCTTCGCGGCGATCATAGAGTACGGCTGCCGTGGTCCGGCGCCCACATGTGAGACCGCTTTCGGAGGACAATGTGAAACGATTTCTTATCTTCGCGGCTGCGTTCGTGCTGGTTTTCCTGGCCGGATTCGTTCCCCAGTACTGGAAACTCCATAGCTTGCGGGCGGCGTCCTCCAGCGTAATTCAGGAAAGAGAGGCGCGCATTGCGACGCTCGAAACCGAATTGCGGCTGGCGCGGCTTCAAGGCGAGCTGGGAATGATGGTCATCGATCTGCACCAGGGCAACTTCGGAAAAGCGCGAGACCGCTCGACCCCCTTCTTCGATGGCATCCGCGACGTGGCGGCCAAAACCACCGACGAAGGAACGCGGCGGCAGCTCGAGGCCATCCTGAACCGGCGCGACGAAGTCGTGTCCGGCCTGACGGCCCTGAATACCGGGGTCATCGCCACGCTTGAGCAAATGTACGCGGGATTGCAGCAGGACGCAGGCGGGCGTTGAGCCTGTCAATCTCGCAAAACTCTTCGGGCGGGTCCGTTACCAAGGATTGGCAAGCATGGAAGAGACGCTGACAAAAATCCTGTTCAATCCCGCCATTGGCAAGCTGTTGGCGGCGGTTGTGGCGGTCATTCTGGTCATCGCCATCTCGCGCTTTGTTCAGAGCGCCGTTGGCAAGCGGATCGCCAACACCAACAGCCGCTACCGGGTTCGCAAGTTCATCACGTTTACCGGTTACATCCTGGCCGCGCTGGCTGTTGCTACCGTCTACAGCGACCGTATGGGCGGTTTCACCGTGGCTTTCGGCGTAGCCGGGGCCGGCGTGGCGTTCGCTTTGCAAGAGGTGATCGCAAGCGTCGCCGGGTGGGTGGCCGTCTCGTTCGGCGGCTTCTATTCGCCGGGCGACAGGGTGCAACTCGGCGGCATCAAGGGCGACGTGATTGATGTCTCCATCCTTCGTACCACGCTGATGGAAGTTGGCGAGTGGGTGGCCGGCGACCTATACACCGGCCGCATCGTCAAGGTGGCTAACAGCTTCGTCTTCAAGGCGCCGGTATTCAACTACTCCGGCGATTTCCCGTTTCTCTGGGACGAGATTACCCTGCCGGTGAAGTATGGCTCCGATTGGAAACTGGCGCGCCAGATGCTGCGGCAAATTGTGGACGAGGCGCTGGTGGAATACGCCAAACAAGTGGAGGATTCCTGGCATCAACTGGTGCGGAAGTACCGGGTGGAAGAGGCCAATGTCGAGCCCATGATCACGCTGCGCGCCACCGACAACTGGATCGAATTCACTGTCCGCTATGTGGTCGATTATCGCAAGCGCCGTACCATGAAGCACCGCCTGTTTACTCGCATCCTGGAGGAAGTGGATAAGTCGGAGGACAAGATCCGTCTGGCTTCGGCCACTTTCGAGTTGGTTCCCGACTCGTCGCTCAACGTGAAACTCGTCAATAACAGCCGCAGCGCGGCGCCGCCGTCCCGACCCCTGGAACCCTGACGCGCGCCGTGCCGTCAGCGGCCGGCATCTTTCAGTTTGCTCGCGAGGTGAAACTCGAAGTCTTTGCCGACGATGGCGGCATCGGCGGGGAAGACACCCGATTGGCGGCGCATGATCCAGGCGGGCCGAGGTTTCCAGGCAAAGCCGGGTAGCTGGGGTAGCCCGTCGGAGATGTCCAGCATCCGCAGACGCAAATCGGGCCTCGGTGGAATGGCCAGCCAAAGCGTCACCCCGCCTCTCGGAAACGACGGGAATACGATGGCGCGGAGCGGGCTGCCGCCGGAAACCGCGTGGAACAAGGCCGGCTTCGAAACGCCAGGCGTTTCCAGGCGCGCGGCAAATACTGTCTGGCTTTCGAGCGGCATGACAACCGCGCCGTCCGCGCCACGCGTCGAGTGTAACGTGAGCCGGATCACCTGCCGGTCGCTGTCCGATTCGGCCACTTCGGCCTGGATGTCGGGCGGGGAGAGTTCGCTGGCTGGCGCGTCCTTCACCCGGTACACCGCTCCCGGCGTGTAAGAGAAACCGGGTAATTCCTTTCGCCCCGGCGACGCGCCCAGAAACTGGCTGGTCCATTCGTCCACCTTCTTATCGGAGGTGGCGAATACCGCCTTCCCCGTCTCCGCTTCCAGCGCGTAGAAAACGGAGTCCTGCAGGGGACGTTCGGCGTTGAAGCCGGACGTCAGGGAGCCGGCGGCCAGCAGGGCAAGAAATGCCGCTCCCGCCAGCCAGGGGAGCATCCCGCGCCCGGCGTCCGAAAGAACCGAAAGCGCCGGCATCAGCAAACCCGCCAGAATCGACACCAACGCCACAATCAGCGGGGAATAGCCGATCCCCATCGCGATCCAGACCATGTAGACGATCGGCGCCATTACCAGGATGGATCCGATTGAGGCGGCCAGAACGGCGGCGAGTTGGTCCACGGCGGGCGGGGGAGAGTCGGCCGGCCCGGGGGTTTCCGGCGCCTGGGTCGGTCGCGCGGTCCGCCTCGCCAAAAACCAGAAAGCCGCCAGCGAGAACAGCACCGGCCAGGTGAGCACGTAGCTGGCGCCGGGAACCAGGAACGCGATCACCGCCTGCACCACCGCCAGCACCAGCAGGGTTCCGCTGTACAACGCGGCCACGCCCAGTCGCGGCGCGAGCCAGGCGTCCGCGGCAACGAACACCGCCACCACCAGCGCGACAAACGCCCAGCGGTACCATACCGCGTTGTAGATTTCCATCCCGTACCCGTAGCTGAGATACTGCGGGTCGAGCGCGCGAACGCCGCTCCAAACCAGCCACACCAGTCCGCTCGCCAGGATCACGAGACCTACAAAGACGCCAACCCCCGCCACCATCTTCGCGAACGTAATCCGCCGGTTCCACAACGCCGCCAAAACCAGCGCCACCAGCAATCCGACATCGAAACCCGCAAACGCCAGGGCGTAACTGGACGGGTAATGGACCATCCAACTCCGCAGCGGGCTGAAGAACACCGCGTTCGGCGCATCCAGGTCGTCCAGCACCAGCGAGCCGAACCGTTGCGCCATCGCCAGCAGGTTGGCGCCCTGCTGCTCGAGCGAGCCCTCCTCGAAGTGGTCCACGGAATCCCGCGGCGAGTGATAAAAGGGCTCTCCTTCGAGAAACGCGGTGTTCAGCCCGGCGGCTCCCGCGTTCCTGAAGGCCGTAAAGTCGGTGCCGTTGGGCATGCGCCGGTAGACTTCGTATCCCGCCGAGGAGCCTACCGGATACGGAGCGGCGTCGGCGAACTGCTCGATCAGCCAGCCGTTGCCATCGCTGGTTTCGAACAGGTACGGGGCGCCGCCGGTTCCTCGGGCGTCCATGTTGTAGACCACCGCCACGTCGCGCGCCCACTGGTGGTTTTCGATAAATGCACGAACGCCCGCAAGCCCCATCTCCTCGCCATCGGTGATGAGGAAGATTACGCTGTTGCGGAGCCGGGGACCCGCCGCCAGAGCGCGCGCCGCCTCCAGCGTGGCCGCCACGGCGTGCCCGTCGTCGCCCGCGCCGGGAGCGCCGTAGACCGTGTCGTGGTGGCACATCACGAGCACCGCTTTGCCTTCCACCATTCCGGCCAGGCGAGCGACGATGTTCCGCACCTCCGCTCCCACCAGAACGCCGCGGCGCTCCATCAATACGGCCGACGTCTGTTCTTCGGCGGGAATGCCCAGTTTGTGAAACTCGTCCAGCAGGTACCGGCGCACTCGCGCATCGGCTTCACTGCCGGTGGGGTGAGCTTCCTCGGCGATGCGCCGCAAGTGCGCCATCGCCCGCGCCGAGCTGAATTGATCGGCCGGCAGGCTGGCGGGGCCGGGCGGCGGCGGCTCGGTTTGCAGCAGGGCGAACAACACCGCCCCGGCCAGGAAAATGGCGACCGGCATCGCCAGCACGCGGGAAGAAGGAGTGTGAAACATCGGTCTCTTCCGCGGATTCGGCCTATCTCGACCCGGCGGAAACATTGTGCGTCCGGCCCCGGGCGCCGGCGGGCGCATCCACCAGGGCGTTGAACAACAGCTTGTAGGTCAGGTAGCTCTGTCCGCGATACTGCGGGCGCATTCCGAACAATATCACCCTTCCTTCGCCCACGGGCACGTCGAGCAACGCCGACCGTCGGGCCAATACATCCTCGCCCAGCAGCCACCCCGACTCGAGCAGACCCTCGGAGGGAAACGTAGCCACCGACACTGCGCCGGGCAGACTCCCTTTCGGCAGCTCCCACGCCGGGCTCTCTTCGTCCCAGATGGCAATCTGTTTGGGTAAACCGATGGTCAAGGGGCTGTCTTGCTCCAATTCGACCCTGAGCAACGACCCCGGCACGTAGAGCTTGCCCGCCGGCACGCCGGCGGTGACGTTCTTCACGTCGAGCTTCAGCGCCTCCACCCCGTAGTTGCAAGCCCGGTTGAGGAACACCAGGCTTCCACCCTGTTCGGCGAACTCGCGTAGCGCACGCGCGCCTTCGTCCCCCAGTCCGCCGGTATACTCCGCGGGCATGGAGTTCGCGGAGTAGCCCCGGCGGATGACGCCCGGCGACTGGTCGGCGAACACGATGACGTCGTATCGTTTGCGCAGTCCGCCGGCGACAATCTCTTCGTTCTTCAGGCTCGCGTAGGCGAACCCGAACTGGTCGAACACCCAGCGGGTCCAGCCTTCGTCGATATTCGGGACGTAGCTTTTGTACAGGCCGATGCGCGGCTGCCGCAACGGTTCCGAGAAGGAGGAGGCCCCCACCAGGAAGTGGCCGTCCTTGGCGTCGCGGTAAACAGGCCGCCCGGCCCTCCACGCCGCGTTCACTTTTTTCCAGCTATCCGTGTCGGAAGCGGGCAGAGCTTCGCCGCCGCCGGAATACCGCACCGCGAATCCGCGCGCCGGCTCGAGCTGCGCCGTGAACGGCCGCTCGATGGTATCCACCTGCACTCCCATCAGCAGCGGCAGCGTCTGGGCGGTGACGTCGTAAGGAGGCGCCGGCGGTCCGCCGGGATACTGCCTGAGGTTGGGGTAGTCCTGCCGCTCGAGCAAGGTTTTGGCGAACGAGCTGTAAGGCTGTTGCATCCGGATGACGTAGCTGCCGGCCGGGTACCTCTCGCCGCCGGCCTCGAACGCCGCCGAGGCCCGTTCCGTCTCCACCTGGCCGAACGCCAACTTCTCCAGCAGGACCCGCGTCGCGCCGGGGTCCCTCTGCGCGCCGGGAACCACAAAGGCGTACGGCAAGCGGCGCGAGGCGGCGCGTTTGCCGATGCCGTAGAAGTTCCGCAGCAGGTCTTCTCGCCGCATCGCCGCCTGCCAGGCAAGCGATTCGAACGCCACCATCTCCTCGTCGACGATGTCGCGAAGCCGCCAGGTGCCGCCCATCCAAGGCTCCAGGTAGTTCCACGCGGATTCGTTGGGATTGTAGCCCCGGGCGCGGTCGGCAATCTGGTCCGGCCTCACCGTGATCGGCGAATACAGCCGGGCGCTCGCCGCCTCGCTCAGAATCCGCATGCCGCCGTGGTAAGCCTGGTAATGCCGCGCCGGAGACCAGAAATCGTAAATGGCGTCCACCACCACACCCTTGCGCCCCGCCGCCGTCAGGTCCATGGCCATGCCCATGCCGAAGGCGTTGCACATTTGCGCCAGCACCGGATCGATGTTCGGATCGATAGGGTCCTGCCAGGGAGGCAGGAACATCCGCGAGGCGTAGGCCCCCTGCTGGTGAACGTCGTACACAATCTGCGGGTGCCAGACGTTGTGCAGCTCGGCCACGGTGGCCCGGGTTTCGGCTTGCGTAAAGAAGTACCAGTCGCGGTTGTTGTCGTGCCCGACGTACTTCTGGTACAGCTCCGGCGGAGCCGTGCCCTCGTAGGGCGTGTCCAGGGTCTTGCGATACCAGTTGGTCACCAGGTCCAGGCCGTCGGGATTCAGCGATGGCACCAGCAGCAGGATGGTGTTTTCACGGATCGCCCGAAACTTCTCGCTTTCGTCGGTGGCCAGCCGGTAGGCGAATTCAATCGCGGTCAGCGTGGCGCCCACCTCGGTCGAATGTATCGAGCAGGTGATCATGACAATCGCCTTGCCCTCGTGAAACAGTTGCTCGGCTTCCGGAGCCGGCGTTTTTCGGGGGTCGGCCAGCCTGGCCTGGATACGCTGATACCGATCCAGCGCCGACAGGTTTGCCGCGTCCGACAGGTACGCGACAATCAGGGGCCGGCCTTCGGTGGATTTCCCGTACTCGCGAACCAGCACGCGGTCGCTCGAGCTGTCGAGCTTCTGAAAGTAGCCCACCACCTGCGGCCAGTCGAGCGACTTGCGGTCGTCGCCCATTCGAAATCCGAAGTATTTCTCCGGGGCGATGGGGGCCGATTGTGCCGCCGCCGGCAGCGCCGATAAAGCGGCGGCCAGCACGGCGATCGCCGATAACACGTTCGAGCGCATGGGTGCTTCCACTCCGTGGGAAAGTTCAGTGGCTGAACCGCTATTCTATCGAAACCGTGAAGGGGCCCCGTCCGGTTAAGGCAGCACGTCCAACATGCGGTCGATTTCGGTCGGGCTGATGTAGAAGTGGGGCGACACGCGGACCCATCCCTGCCGCGGCGCCGTCACGATTCGTTCCTGCCGCAGACGGCTTACCACCGTCCGGGAATCGATGCCGGGTTTTCGGATGGAGACGATGCCCGACCCGTTTTCGGGCGTCCGGTCTCCCAGAATCTCGTACCCCTTCGCGGCGGCGCCCTCCGCCACCCGGCCGGCCAGCATTCCCACCACCCGGCCGATCTTCTCGACGCCGATCCCGTTCAGATACTCGAGGGCCGCGCGCAAACCGAAGCACCCGATGGTGTTCAGCGTGCCGCACTCGTAGCGTCCCGCGTCGGACCGAAGCGTCATGTCTCGCGACGCGTAGTCCGCGTAGCTGGCGACGTTCGTCCAGCCGAACTCCACCGGCGTCACGCTCTCCAGACGATCTTTCCGGATGTACAGAATCCCGCAGCCTTCCGGGCCCAGCAGCCATTTGTGCCCGTCCGCCGCCAGCGCCTGGATGTTGGCCTTGCCGACGTCCAGCGGGAACGCCCCCAGCCCCTGAATGGCGTCCACGAAGAAGAACGTGCCGCGGCGCCGGCAAATCTCGCCGATCGCCTCCAGGTCGGCGCGGTAGCCGCTGAGATATTGCACGAAACTGATGGCCAACAGGCGCGCCCCGCGGCAGGCGCTCGTCAATTTCTTCAGGGCTCGCCGCCACTGGCAGCAGAGTAATCGCAACTCCTTTTCTTTCCAGCATCTGCCAGGGATACAGGTTGGCCGGAAACTCCTCGCGCGAAGGCCACCACCCGATCTCCCGGCCTCCAGTCGATACCCAGGGCCACGGTGGCGATGCCTTCGGAGGTGTTCTTCACGATGGCAATCTCGTCCCGGTGTGCGTTCAACATGCGGGCGGCGGCCAGGCGCAGCCCTTCGTAGGCGGCCAACCACTGGTCGTAGTGGAACGAACCGTACATCCAGGCATCCTCAGCCAACTCCTTCATGGCGGCGGCCGCCGGGGCGCACAATGGCGCCACGGCGGCGTGGTTCAGGTAAATCAGCCGGCTGGCAACCGGAAAATCTTCTCTGTAGGTCTCCCACAACGGTTCTAAACCGGGTGGCGGGGCTGGCTGGCTCAAATCTTTGTAACCCTTTCCTTTCGGGCTTCGTTCAATCAATTAGCCGGACTCTGGGGTGTCTCGGAACGTTTCGCGGAACCTTTCCGCGCTTGGAAGCATATAATTAAAAGTAGCACCGTGACGGGAGGCGCCATGTTCCGTAGGATCTCCTGGAATGCAATCACCTCATTGGCCGTTTCGCTCGCAGTAGTTCTGGCGGTGTCGGCCCCCTTAGCCGCGCAGGACACCCAAACCACCGACCAATCCACCGACCAGACCACCCAGAAGAAGCAAAAACCCATCAAGGATCCAATGAAGGATCCTGACAAGATCGGCGACCGCGACGTCGACGGCAGCCTCAACTGGTACTCGCTCGAAAAGGAGATCGCCCTCGGCAAGAGCCTCGCCAATGAGCTGGAGCGGCAGTCGAAAATCATCGACGATCCGGTGATTTCCGAATACGTCAACCGCGTCGGCCAGAACCTTGTCCGCAACTCCGACTGCAAGGTGCCCGTCACCATCAAAGTTCTCGACACCGAAGAGCCCAACGCCATGGCCTTGCCGGGCGGGTTCTTCTACGTTAATTCCGGACTCATCCTGCTGGCCGACAACGAATCGGAGCTGGCCGGCGTGATGGCGCACGAGCTGGCGCACATCGCCGCCCGGCATGGAACACGGCAGGCGACCCGGGGCCAGTTGGTGAACCTGGCCACCATCCCGCTGATCTTCATGGGCGGCTGGGCTGGCTTCGGCGCCCGCCAGGCAGCCGGTTTGGCAATTCCGATGGGCTTCCTGAAATTCTCTCGTGGATTTGAAGCGCAAGCCGACCTGCTCGGCCTCGAATACATGTACAAGGCCGGCTACGACCCCACCGGGCTGGTGGACTTCTTCGAAAGGCTGCAATCGCTCGAAAAACGAAAACCTGGCACCGTCTCCAAGCTGTTCAGCTCGCACCCGCCCACCGACGACCGCATCGAGGCGGCGCAGAAGAACATCGCCTTGTATTTGAAGCAACGGCCGGAATACGTGGTTGACACCTCTGAGTTCGAGAACGTAAAGCAGCGTTTAATGGATCTGGAGAATCGCCGGAAGGTGGCGCCGGAAGACGCCAACAAGCCCCGTCTTCGCCGCAACACTCCGGACACGGCCTCGACTCCGGTGGAAGGCCGTTCGGGCGACGATCAGAACCAACAGGGCGATCAGTCAACCGACGAGCGTCCCGTACTGAAGCGCCGGCAGTAGACCGCGCCTCTCCCGCAAGCCTCGAAAGCCCGGTGGCCGAACGCCGCCGGGCTTTTGTAGTCTGCGCACCCTTACGGCTCGCCCAGCGTCACCCTGCGATCCACCTTCGTCGCCCGCCGCGCCTACTTCAATATGAAGCTGCCCGTGCCCGCTCCAAAACCCCAGCCGGTACCGTCATTGTTGGTGGCGAGGAATCCGATGCTGAGACCCGTTGCCGTGAACGGGACAACCGCGTTTGCGGGTTTCAAAACGATCCCCGCGTTGGGTGAGGGGGGAAGCGCCAGCAGGACGTAAGGCGGAATGGTGAATGTGCCGGCGCCTCCCGGCGCCGTGCAACTTGCCAGGAAGGGGCCGTTATTGGTGGGGCTGTCCACAAGAATTGTGACGTATGTGTCCGGGCTTGCTCCGGACCAGGTGACCGTCATTCCGGCAGAACGGGTCACGGTGGTGGCGTTCGCCGGACTGGTCAGCGTTGGCTGGGCCGGGAACGTGATGGATGCTTGGAAAGCGCCGATGTCCGGTCCACCGACGCCCGTGACGGTATAGTCGCCAGGGACCAGATAAGTCCCGTCCGCGCTGAGCGTTACGTGGGAGTCGCCAGGCTCCCCTGGCACCGGCACGCTTCCGTTCGGTCCTTTCACAGTGAAACTGGAACCGGCGTCAAGGGGAGTAGGGTCTCCGCCCGGCGGGCTACCGAGGCTGTCCGGAAAGGCAGATACGAGGCAAGTACCAGCCGGCTGATCGTCAATCCAGGAGAGAAAGTAAGGCTTACTACCCGGGCCATAGTCGGCGATCTTTGCGAATTCGAATCGCGCATGGTCCTCGATTCCGGGAGAGTTGGGATCTTCCCGTTCATGGGACAGTTTCACCGAACCGTACGTGATGGGTCCGGCCATGACCGCTTGCTCAATATCTACCGATGCAGCCGCGGGATTGGTAGGCGTGCAGCTCCGGCTCCCATGAGCCACCGGCATGACGACGGTGTTGCTGATCGTGTTGGTGCCGTTGCCGATCTGAGCCACTAACGGTACGGCGCATCCCGTGGGAACGTCGTCCGGCACCTTAAAGACAATCTGATCTTCCCCGACGCAGCAACCGGACCGCCCCTGGTAGCTCACCGGAACTTGGACTCCGCCCAGCCAGATTTTGAGGGGGATGTCGGGCATGTTCTGGCCCAGGCCCACCCCGGAGGCATCATCCCCGTCGACCGGACCCAATCCCGTAGTCCACAGGATCAGCGTGTCACCGGGGTTGGCAGCTCCGCAAGCAGTGTTCGGACCTCCGCACGGTGTGCCCGGGGCGGCCGAGACCAGGCTGTAGTCCGGGTAGGTGACGATGCCCGGTCCTTGTCCCGTCGAATCGATGGTGAAGATGCCCACGTTGCTTGTCGTCGTACCATGGCCAACGCCGTTGCTGGTCTCGCCGTTATAGGTGACCTTGAAGGTTGCTCCACCCGGTGCGGTGTTCGAGGGCAGCAGTGCGGCAACCTGGCTCGCCGAGGTGTAGTACATTGGCGCATTGAAGGTGGTCGTACCCTGTATCACCGTCACTGACGTGCCACTTAAGTTCGTGCTCTGAAACGGTGTCGGAGCGATGGAGATCTGTTCTGGCCCCAAGCCGCTCCCGTAGATAACGAAGATCGAGCCTTGCGCCAGTGGCGCATTGACCGGGATATTGGTGGCCGCGTTCGCGATGCTGTTGATGGTTGGAGCCGCGGAAAGCTGCGGAATGCCCAGGGAGAAGAGCACACCTCCTGCAAGCAAGACCAGGGAATTTCTCATTTTTGTTACTCCTGGAACCCAGATAGAATTCTCGTAGGGCTCGGGTCGTGGTAGACTGTCCCTACGCTTTCCTTCTGGGCAATTCTATAGATAAGTGCGGCGGGAGTAGCCTCCGGATTTTCTGAAGATTTTCTCCCGGCCCGAATCTGGTTGCCAATGAAGCGCTTATACATCTTTGGACCATTCGAGTTAAGCGAGGGAGAACGCCTGCTGCGGCGCGCCGGATCGCCGATTCCGCTGCCCCCGAAAGCCTTCGACACGCTGCTTCTGCTGGTGGAAAATAGCGGCAGGCTGGTGGATCGCGGTCAACTGCTGGCGTCGGTATGGAAGGACGTGCACGTGGACGAGGCGGTGGTCACCCGGATGATCTCCGACCTGAGGCGGTCCTTGCGGCAGACCGAGCAGGAGGTCTGGATTGAGACCGTCCCAAAATTCGGATACCGATTCGCCGCCGGCGTGAGGGTGGAGGGGAGCAAGCAAGAAGCCGTGCGTCCCCCTCGTCGCCGCAAACTCGCGCCGGCCCTGGTTCCAGCCGTACTGGCAGCGATCGCGATTTTGGCGTTCGCTTTTGTCCGGCGCGAATCGGGCGAGACTCTTCGAATCGCCGTCCTGCCGTTTCAGGTAGTGGGCGGCGCCGGAGAGAGCGATGTGCTCGGATTGGGCATGGCCGATTCGCTGATCACCCGTCTGAGCGGCATGCAGAATCTGATTGTGCGTCCGGTGTCGGTTGTGCGGCGGTTTACCGGCCAGGCGGTCGACTCGCGCAAGGCTGGGGTCGAGTTGTCGGTGGACGCGGTGGTCGAGGGCACCCTGCAACTGGTGGATGGGAAGGCTCGCGCAAACGTGAGGTTGGTGCGGGTGAAGGATGGGAAGGCGTGGTGGGCCGGCACAATGAGCTCCGGCCGGGGCGAGTTGCTCAACATCGAGGATTCTCTGGTGGAGCAGATCGCGGAGAACCTCGCGGTGCGAATCTCGCCCGCTGAACGGGAGAATCTGCGTGCGCGCGGCTTGAATCCGGCGGCGCACGAACTCTACGTCCGGGGCCGGTACGAGTGGGGGAAACGAACCCGCAAGGGCTTCGAGGCAGCCGCCGATTATTTCCGGCAGGCCATCGATCTCGATCCGTCGTACGCCCGCGCGCACGCCGGGCTGGCGGATTGTTACCTCCTGCTGGGCGCCTATAGCTTCTACCCGCAGTTGGAGATGCTGCCGAAAGCAAAGGCCATGGCCTTGCGCGCGCTCGAACTGGATCCGTCGCTGGCGGAAGCGCATGCCACTCTCGGACTGATTACGCAGAACCTCGATTGGGACTGGGCCGCGGTGGAAAAACACTATCGGCAAGCCATCGCGCTCGACCCGAATTACGCGACGGCGCATCACTGGTACGCCGAGTTTCTCTCGATTCTGGGCCGGTTCGACGAATCGCAGCGGGAGTTCGCCCTGGCGCGCCGCGTCGATCCGATTTCCCCCATCATTCAGGCCGACGAGGCGCAATTGTACTTCTTTGAAAGAGACTACGGCCGCACGCTGGAGATGCTGAATCACCTGGCTGAAATAGAGCCTGAGTTCGAGCTGGTCCACGAACGCGCGGCCTGGGTCTACATGTTGCAGGGACGCGAAGACGACGCGTGGCGGGAGGTGGAAAAGATACCCTCCTGCGGTCCGGGTTCCGACTGCCGTAAGACCTGGACGGCCTGGCTCCCCAGGCGCGGCGGAGCAGCGGCGGTTGCGGCGCTGCGGGAACTGGATGCCGGCGCGAAGTCGCGGCACGTTGCGCCGTTGGCCCTGGTGGTGGCCTACGAGCGTGAGGGGGATAGCGGCCGGGCGCTGAATTGGTTGGAATACATGGCCGATCGCCACGAAGTCGGCCTGATCACCGCGAAAGTCAATCCGCTATTCGATCGATTGCGAGGCACATCGCGATTCCAGGCGATTCTGCGAAGGCTCGCACTCTGACGTGAATTTACTCGAACGCCCTTCAGATACACCAACAGCCATCCGCCTGAGCCACGACTGAAAAAAGCGGGTCCGCGCCGGGGCGTGACTGAATGGCGTTGTGACTCCCGGGAATCCTGGCCAAATTTGTCACATCGGTGGATCGCCGACTGAGATAGCGGAGCCCGTAGCGCCGCGAACGTCTTGTGGTACGATTCATCCATTCGAGTGAGACAGCGATTGCTTGTGCTCCTGCACACTTTTCGTGGATTGCGGCGCCGCTACGGTCCGGGCGCCGGGAGTCCGCGGCGCACTCACCGATAGGAGAAACGGTTGGACTTCGTAGCCGGGGAAGCCGACAGCGTAAAGGGTGACAGTTCGGCGGACCGCCGACTTCACATGGCTCGGCAGCCTCTGGACGAGCCGGAACAGATCCTAACCACCGAAGCCTTCTCCCGGCATGTGGCGCAGACGCCCCAAGCGACAGCGATTCGATGGCGCCGGCAGACCTGGTGCTACCAGACACTGTCCGAACACAGCGACGCCATTGCGCGCTTGCTGCTTGCACGCGGACTCAGGCGAGGCGATGTGGTGGCTGTGACCGGCGACCCGTCGTTTGGGGTGATCGCCGCGCTTTTGGCGGTGCTCCAAAGTGGCGGAGTGCTTCTGCCTGTCGACCCGAGGCTTCCGCCGCGGCGCCGGGAAGTGATGCTGCGCGAAGCCCACACCGTTTTTCTGCTGTCGGTGGGCCAGGACTGGGCCCCTGAGCCGATTGCCCAGATCGCCATCGACCCAGCCACCGGCGCCTTCCCGGAGCGCGGGGAAGACTCCAAAGTCAGGCTTCCTCATCCGGAGCCGGGCGATGCCGCTTACGTCCTTTTCACTTCCGGGAACACCGGAACTCCGAAAGGCATTCTGGGTTGCCATAAATCGCTGGCTCATTTTCTGAACTGGGAGCGGGATGCCTTTAAGATCGGGCCGGGGGACCGCGTCGCGCAACTGACCGCCCTTTCGTTCGATCCGGTGCTCGGGGACATCTTTCTCCCCCTCAGCAGCGGCGCCACTCTCTGCCTGCCAGACCGGGCCATGGCTGCCGGAGGAGCATCGGATTTCGCCGCTTGGATGGCCAGCGAGGCGATTTCCGTTCTGCACCTCGGTCCTTCCCTCGCGGAAAGCTTTCTGAAAGAGATCGAAGCTCCGGTTGCGTTGCCGGATCTGCGGTGGGTGTTCTTTGCCGGTGAACCGCTCGATGGTTCGCTGGTGGAGCGATGGCGAAAGGCGCTTCCGGGGAACTACCAGGCGATCAACTTCTACGGCCCCGCCGAGACCACCTCGGTGAAGCTTTATTTCCCGGTTCCCGATCCTGCCCTGCCCGGAATTCAGCCCTTGGGACAACCTTTGCCGCAGACCCAGGCGCTGGTTCTGAACGAAAAGGGTGAGGTGTGCCCCGACGGTGAGTCGGGCCAGATCGTCATTCGGACGCCCTTTCGCGCATTGGGCTATCTGAATGCGCCCGCCGAACCATCGCGGCGGTTTATCAGGAACCCATTCCGCGACGACGATCACGATCTGCTTTTCAGCACCGGGGACCGCGGCCGCTACCGCGACGATGGAAACCTGGAATTCCTGGGGCGCCTCGACGACCAGGTGAAAATTCAGGGGACATCGGTCAGTCCCAGCGAGATCAGGGACGTTTTGGAGCAGCACCCCGAAGTCCGGCAGACCTTCGTCTTCGCGCACGGGGAAGCGCTGATGGCCTTTGTGGTCTGCCGGAAAGGGAGCGCCACAACCGGGGCGGAGTTGCGGCTGCACCTGGCCAACCGGCTGCCGGCGGCCAAGGTGCCCGCTCGGATCGTCATACTGGAACGGCTGCCGCTGCAATTCAACGGAAAGGTCGACCGTGCGGCGCTGCTGGCGGCCGCGGAATCCGGCCCCGTGTCTCCCGCTTCGTTTGTGCCTCCACGGAACGCGACTGAGGAGGCGCTGGCCGCGATTTGGGGTGGCCTGTTAGGCCACGACCGGATCGGCATTCACGACGACTTCTTCGAGTTGGGCGGCCACTCGATTGCCGCCATCCGCGTGCTGTCGCGGGTGCACTCCAGGATCGGGGTGGAGTTGGATGTGCGCGATTTTTTCGCGGCGCCCACCATTGCGCACATGGCCGAGCTGATCGCACAGTGCCAGCCAGGCCCGCCGGCGGCCGCCGCCCGGGCCGCGGTATTGGGGCCGACGCCCACCTGCCCCGGCACGCCATCGGCCCGGCAGAATCCGGCGCTCCCCCAACAGTGCATCCATCAGCTATTCGAGAAACAGGTTGCGATGCGCCCGCATGCGGTGGCGCTGGTGGACCAGAACCGCAGGATCGGTTACCGGGAGTTGGACGAGCTGGCGAACGGGGTGGCCCGCGAGCTTCTGAAGTGGAAACTCTCCGCAGATGAAGTTGTGGCGCTGTGCGTGGACCGCTCCCCGGAAATGGTCGCCGGGATGCTCGGAATTCTGAAGGCAGGCGCGGCCTATTTGCCGTTGGACCCGGCTAACCCTCCCCAGCGTCTCGCGGAGCTTCTGGCGGATTCCTCCGCGCGAGTCCTGATCACGCAGTCCGATCTGTTGGAGCGTTTTCCCCAGTGGAGCGGGGCGACGTTGATTGCCGGGGATATCCGAGGTAGCGACCAGGCTTCGCCTGGCGTGGATGCAACGCCCGAAAGCCTCGCTTACCTGATGTACACTTCCGGCTCCACGGGTACACCCAAGGCGGTGGAAATCCCGCATCGCGGCGTGGTCCGTCTGTTGTTTGGAACCGACTACGCCCGCTTTGGCCCGAACACGGTTTTCCTGCAACTGGCGCCGTTTTCCTTCGACGCGTCCACCTTCGAGATCTGGGGCGCGCTTCTGCATGGCGGAACCTGCGTCCTGTACCCGGAGAGAGTTCCCGACCCGGGCACTTTAGGCGCGTTGCTGCGGAACGAGCGGGTGACTACGGTGTGGCTGACGGCGTCGTTGTTCAATGCGCTGATTGACGACGATCCCGCGGTTTTGAATACCATCGGGCAGCTCCTGATCGGTGGGGAAGCGCTGTCGGTTCCGCACGTGGCGCGCGCGCTGGAACTGCTGCCGGACACCGAAATCATCAACGGCTACGGCCCCACGGAGAGCACCACCTTTGCCTGTTGCTACCCGATTCCGCGCTGGCGGGGGAAGGCCCCCGATTCAATTCCAATCGGCCGGCCGATCGCCCACACGGAGGTCCATATCCTGGACGAGCAGTTGTCCGAGGCGCCCGTCGGGCAGGCCGGCGAGCTGTACATCGGCGGCGATGGCCTGGCGCGAGGCTATAGAAACAGACCCGAGTTGACCCGTGCCGCTTTTGTTCCGAACCCTCTGCGGCCTGACGGGTCGCGCCTGTTTAAGACCGGGGACCTGGCCCGTTACCTGCCCGACGGGAATATCGAATTCCTGGGCCGGATCGACGACCAGGTAAAGATCCGCGGCTTCCGCGTCGAGCTCGGGGAGGTCGAAGCCGTCCTCGGCCAGCACCCGGCAGTGGCACAATCGGCGGTCCAGGTGTTCGAGCGTACGCCGGGCGACAAGCACCTGGCCGGCTATGTGGTGTTGCACGCCGGCCAGCCCGCCACGGCCGCGGATTTGCAGGCGTTCCTGTCCGATCGCCTGCCGCCCTATATGGTTCCGTCCTGGTTTCATGTCATGCGCACACTGCCGGTGACAGCCCACGGCAAGTTGGACAAGCGTGCCCTTCCGCTTCCGGACGGAGCGCATCCCTCCGCCTCCGCCGGCGACCGCCGAGCGGAGCTGCCGAAGCTTCGCCAGGTCTCGTTTTCGCAAGAGAACCTGTGGATGCACGACCGGCTGTATCCGGGAATCGCCGCGTACAACATGTGCAGGGCGGTGGAATTGCACGGCCGGCCAGACCGGACCGCTCTGGAACGAGCCCTCAACACAGTTGTTGAACGCCACCCGGTATTGCGCTCTACTTTCGTGCCGGTGGACGGCGTTCCGATGCAAGCGGCCTCTCCCCGGTGGGCCAGCCCGCTGCGGGAACTGGATCTTACTTCGGACCCCGGCGGCTGTGCTGCCGTGCTCCGTGAGGAAGCCGCGAAAACGTTCGACCTGGCGGCCGACCTGATGATGCGGGCGGTCCTCATCCGTCTGGCCGACGAACGGCACGTCCTGGTCCTGACGGTTCACCATATCGTGTTCGACGGTTGGTCGCTCGGTATTCTGTTCCGCGAACTCGGCCAACTCTACAACGCACTCACCCAGGGGACACCGCCGGAATTGCCGGAACTGCCGATACAATATGCCGATTATGCCGAAGCGGAGCGAGAACGGCTGAGAAGCGGGGCGATGGAGGGGGCTTTGCGGTACTGGCGCCGGCAACTGCAGGGCGTGGAAACCTTGCGCCTGCCCCTGGATCACTCGCAGGCTCCCAGTGGACAGCTTCGCGGAGGCACGCTCGAAACGCAAATTGAGTCCGGCCTGCGTTCCCGGCTGGACCAGTTGGCCCGGCGGGAAGGCGTGACCTTGTTCTTGGTGTTGCTGGGTGCGTTCCAGGCCTTATTGCACCGCTCCACGGGGCAGCAAGACATTCTGGTGGCAACGCCGGTGGCGAATCGGATGCAGGAACAGACCGAGGGATTGATCGGTCTGTTCATCAACACACTGATGGTCCGCTGCAGGGTAGAGGGCGGCCGTCCGTTCCGCGAGTTCCTGGGCGACGTTCGCAAAGTCATGTTGGATGCGTATCGGTTCCAGGAAGCGCCGTTCGAGAAACTGGCGGAAACCCTGTGGCCCGCGGGAAGTCTCTATCGGGCGCCTCTTATCCAGGCGGTCTTCGTGCTCCAAAACACGCCCGCGGAGGAGCTGCTCCTTTCGGGATTGCAGGCGCGGGTCATCAGCCCCGAAAACGGCACGACGAAGTTCAGTTTGACGGTTTCGGTGGAGCCCCAAGGCGACCACCTGGCCATCCGCACGCAGTATGACGCCGATTTGTTCGAGGCGATCACTGTCGAGAAGCTGATGGCAAGCTACCATGCGTTGCTCGACGCAATCGCCAGGGATCCAGGTCAGGCGATTATAGCCCCGCCATTGCCCGAGCTGCCGAGGAGCCGCAAACCGAGTGGCGGCGGAGTCCGCCGGAAACCAGGCGGGGTGCGCACCGCAAACGAAGCCGTAACGGGAGACCCGGTGGAGATGCGTCTCACACGCATGTGGCGGGACATTCTGGGTGTGCGATCCGTCGGCGCAAACGACAACTTCTTTGAGTTGGGAGGGCACTCGCTGCTGGCGGCGAGGTTGATCGGGCGCGTGGAGAAAGAATTCGGCATCCGGCTGAGTCTGAGTACCCTGTTCCAATCTCCTACCCTGCGCAGGCTGGCCACCGTGATCCGGAACGGCTCCGCTCCAGCGCGTCCGGACGCCATTCCGATTCAGCCGTCAGGGTTGCGTCCGCCTTTCCATTGTCTCGGCGCCGGACCGATGTTCTATCGCCTTGCCAGTTTGCTCGGCCCGGATCAGCCGTTCCTGGGAGTGCCCGCACCAGACGGCGCGACGCTGCGCACTCCGTTCCGGCTTGAAGACTTTGCAGCCGCGCAGGCGCAGTCGATTCGGCGAACTCAGGCCGAAGGGCCCTATTGCCTGGGGGGCTGGTCAGCTTCCGCCGCGGCGGCTTACGAGGTAGCCCAGCAACTCCGCGCTCAGGGACAGGAGGTGTCGTTGCTGGTCTTGTTCGACGGCGTCAACCCTGCCGCTTCCCAGGACCAGACCCGTCTGGAAAGGCTCAAAGAACGCACCTCCCGGATGGCTGTCCGGGTGCGATTCCACGCGTCGAACCTGGCGCGGCGCGGTTCCGCAAACATCCTCCCTTACCTGCGAGATCGCTGGAAGTGGCTCAGGTTCCGCAGCCGGATCGGCATGTGGTCGGCATCCTACCAAGTTCATCAACGTCTGGGCCGCCGCCTGCCGCGGTGGATGCGGAAGCCCGACGACATCCTGATTCAGTGTTTTCGCCAATATCGGCCCGAACCGTATTCGGGCCGGGTGCTTTTGTTCCGGCACGCCAGCCGGCCTGAGGGCGCTCCCAAGGACCCGCTGTTGGGATGGGCCGGGTTGCTCACCGGGAAATTTGAGGTTTGCGAGGTTCCGGGGGACCACAGTCAGATCTTCGCGGAACCAAATGTAGACGTGATGGCGGCCAAGCTCTCTGAATCCCTGCTGGAGGTTCAGAAACCCCGTCGAACCGTGGCTCCCTTGCGAACCGGCGCTTGAGAATTCGCGGAAAGCGCGTCCATTTCAACGCGGACCATTTGGGGCCAGCGGCCCTAATCGTGAATCTCCAAAACGTCCGCAATTGCGCTGGCCACCCGCGGCAGCGTCAACACATTCCGGTAAACCAGGTAGCGCGGCTCCCATCCGGTGGCGAACTTCGCCTTGAAATGGCGCAGACCCTGGTAGTTGAACAGGAAGTTCAGACGCTGCATGAAGTGGTGCACCGCCCGCTCTTCCAGCGTCGATTCCTCGGTTTCGTGGAAGCCCGACATGGGCGCCATCCCCAGGCCGAACCGCCGGTAGCCGAGGCGCTTCTTTTCGAGAATCACTTTGGTGAACAGGTAATCCATAACTCCCGGGAGTGAGTCCTGACGGTGCCGCATCAGGTCCAGCGTGGCTTCTCCTTCAGCGTAGGACGGGATCTCGTTTGCGAAGGCCAGCATCCTGCCCTTCGCGTCCAACACCGCGTACAGCGGCGTCTGGCGCAGGTAGCGTTCTTCGAAGAGTCCCAAGGTGAACGCCCGCTCGCGGCGGCCGGGGATTCGCAGCCAGCTCTCCGAGACTTCGCGCGCCTCGAGGAGCGCATCGTCGGGCAACGGGGTCTCGTAGAGCACCAGCCGCACGCCTTGCATCTCCAGTTGGCCCACCTTCGCCTTGAGCCTGCGGTAGCGCTTGCATTCCAGGCTGAATTCAGCGAGATCCACGAATGCGCTGTCGCCGATCTTCAGCTTCCGGTAGCCTAGCTTGCGGTATAGCGGCAGGAAATCGGGCAGCGTCTGAAGGAAGGCCACCCGCCAGTCGTTTTCCCGGCAGAGCATTTCGAAGCCGCGCACGAGCTCTTCGAATTCGCACTCCGGACCCACCGGATCTCCCAGCACGATCGCGTGCCCCCCGCCCACCTTGTAGGCCAAAAAGCTCTCGCCAGTTTCCGAAAAGAAGAACGACCGATCGTGCCAGTATTTGAAGTAATCGAGACCAGTCCGCCCGTGCCGGCTTACAATCGCCCGGGCCATCGCGCGTTCCAGCGGCAAAGTGCGGTAGCGGTAGAGCACCGGCCGGAAGACCTCGAACAGCGCATAAGCGAGCGTGACGCCGGTGGTCAGCATCAGCGAGTCGAGGAACCACCGCGCGTACCGGGTATGCGGCACGATGGCCGGGTCGCCTTGGAGCGTCAGGAAAAGCAACGTCTGCAGCATGGCGCCGCCGAAGTGAAAGTTGATGCCGAATTCCCGCGTATCCAGGAGCCAGAAGCCCGCCGTGCCATACGCCAACGCCGCTCCGACCGCCAGGCCGAGCCGCACCAACCCCCAACGCAGGTTAGGGACGCCGCTGCCAACGGAGAAACTCCGCCGCGTCGCCGCCAGCAAGCCCAGCAGTACCGCCGAAAGGGACAATTCCCGGTAGTCCAATCCCCTGGCCAGGTGGATTGCCGCCGCCACCACCGTCAGCAGGACTACCGCCTGCCAGGCGCGTTTCTTCCTGCGCCACAGGTTCGCCGACGAAATCACCAGGGCGAACCCGATCAGCAGGGTGACGAACCGTGCCAGGTGGAAGAAACCGAGCGGCGACTCCTCAAATACGATCTGAGCCCGCCCAGGCAGGGGCGAGCCCATCAGTGAATACAAGTCCAGCGCGCCGCTCGCCAGCGTTATCGCCGCCACCAGCCTTACGATCCACTTTTTCAAGACATACGGGATCTGGTCGATGATCTGCCCCTGATGGTTTGGATGTTGCCAGCCGTGGAAATGGGGGAAAAACCAGCGAAAACATTTTGACGTGGGCGCTGGGGGAGCCGGCTTCGAGGCAGCTCCCGCTCGCACCCTTGTCCGGGTCGTTCATCCCTCAGGCGGGCTTCGCACCGGCAAGCGAGGCGGTTGCCAGCGATCCTCCCAAACCCATGGTTTCCACCGCCGAGGAGGGCACGATCACCATCGAGCCTCGCTCCTTGATGGCCTCATACAACATGTTCATCGCGCGCAAGTGCAGCGCCACCGGGTTGTTCTGATAGGTGATTGCGGCTTGCGAGAACTTTTCGGAGATCTCGGTTTCGGCCTGGCCCAGGATGATGCGGGCCTGGCGCTCGCGTTCGGCCTGCGCCTGCCTCGACATGGCGTCTTCGAGCGCCTGCGGAATTCGGATGTCCCGCACCTCCACCGACTGCACGGTGATGCCCCAGGGGTTTGTCTTATCATCGAGAATCCGCTGCAGCTCGCGCCCCATCGACTCCCGCTCGGTGATCATCTGGGCCAGCTCGTGCCGGCCGATGGATTCCCGCAACGCCGTCTGGGCGCTCATCGTAATCGCCTGCACGAAGTCTTCGACTTCCAGAATCGATTTTTCCGCGTTCCACACCAGCCAGAACACGATGGCGTCCACGTTCACCGGGACCGTGTCGCGCGTGAGGGTCGATTCGGCCGTTACGCTGGCCACCCGCGTGCGCTGGTCGACAAATCGGCTCAGCCTGTCCATCACCGGGATGACATGGAAAATACCCGGGCCGCGCAGGCCCAGATACCGGCCCAGGCGCAGCACCGCGACCCGCTCCCACTGGTCGGCCACCTTGATCGCAAAAAGCAGGTAGAGGCCCACCACGCCCCCCGCCACCAGCGGCCCCGGATTCCGAAGCAGCCACGCGGCACCGCCACCGGCCGCCACCGACAGCAGGGATAAAGTCACCGCCGCGCTGCAAACGCTGATTCGCTCCTGTTCCCATCGCATGGGGTTATCTCCTGTTCCTCTCAGCATCGGTTTGAAGATCATGTAATTGCTCCAATAGTTCACCAACGGTGAAGCCGGCCGAGCCGGCACGGGCTACGAATTCACCGACAAGCTGGTTTAGCCGGCGCTGCCGCTCCATTTCGTTGCCCTGGTCCGGCTTGTGATGGCTGATGAAGGTGCCGGTACCCTGCTGGGTTTCCAGCACGCCCCGAATCTCGAGCTCCCGGTAAGCCCGCACCACGGTGTTGGGATTGATCGAGAGATCCACGGCCACCTGGCGGACGGTGGGAAGCTGGTCGCCTCCCGCCAGCGTGCCGGCCGCAAGGCCCGCCATCACCTGGTCGATGATCTGGCGATAAACGGGCACGCCGGTCGAGTTGTCCAGGTGAAACTCGAATTGCCTGCGTCCTCTTCGAGTATCTATCATCTAGAATATTATTGTACTAGTTATATAGAACAGTCAAGCGGTTTTTCACCCTGACAAAGATTTCGTCGGTCTTGGAGAATCGAGCTGGCTCAGATCAAGGCCGTGGCACCGGGCCGGGCGCTCCGGTGGGTGGATCTCCGGACCACGACGAGCGTGATGTCGTCGGCCGGCGGTGAATTTTCGAGAAACCGGTTGACTGAGTCGCGCACCGCCCTCACCACCTCGTGGGCCGGCAGCGCGGCGCTCTGGCGCAGAATGGCTTCGAACCTTTCGTCGCCGTAAAAGTCTTCCCCGTCGATTCTTCGCGCTTCGGTTACCCCGTCGCTGAACAGCACCACCAGGTCACCCTCGCGAAGCTGGATGGCAGTTTCCTTAAACTTCAGGTTGCGCAAGCGTCCGATAAACAAGCCGCCTTCGGTGAGCAACTCGGCTTCGCCGGTAGCACGCAGCAAAATGGCGGGGTTGTGACCGCAGTTGCAGTACACCAGCTCGCCGGTTTGGGGGTTCACCACACAAATGAAGCAGGTGATGAAGCGGTTGTCGGGACATTGGGGTTGGATGCTGTTGTTGAGCTGCGCGACCAGCATATCCAGCGCGATGGGTTGTTGGGAGAGCACCTGCACGCGGGCCTGAAGGTTCGAGGCCAACAGCGCGGCCGGCATCCCTTTGCCCGCCACGTCGGCGACGACAATGCCGATGCGGCCGTCGGGGAACTGCAGAAAGTCGTAGTAGTCGCCGCCGACGCCCTTGCAGGGGATGCTGGAACCCGCCAGTTCGAGACCGGCAACTTCGGGCGCCGCGGTGGGCAGCAAGCCGCGCTGGATTACGGCCGCCTGGTCCAGTTCCTTGGCCAGCAGCCGCTCGGCCTGCTCCACTTCCACCAGCCGGGCGTGCTCGATACGGATGGCGGCGATGTTCGCCATCACCGTCAGCAGGTTCAGATCTTCGGTGGTGAACGGCCGGACGAAATCCGGCGAATCGAGGTAAAGCAGGCCGATGACCTTTTCCTTGGTCTGGAGCGGGACCGCCATCAGGCTGCGCACGCGCTGCTGGACAATGGTGCGGCTGCTTCGAAGAGCCTCGTCCAGGCTGGCGTCGCGCACCAGCAAAGAGGCCTTTTCGCGGAGCACCTTGTCGCGCACCGCCGTGCTGATGCGGAAGCCTTCGCCTTGCGCGGCTCGCGCCACCAGCTCATCGCGCTCGAGCGTCATCAGGACGCCGCGCCGCGCGCCCACCGCTTCCGAGGCCAGTTTCAATATGGTGTCAAACAGTTCATCCAGTGGGCGATGGTCGGCCAACTCCCGCCCGGCGTCGATCAGCGCCTTCATGCGGCGCACCTCGCTTGTGGCCGCGACGTGCTGGGCGGTGGCAGCCAAATCGCCGGTCGCTGGTTCGAGGAGAACGTTTTCCAGGTTGATGGTGACGGTGGAGCTGCCGACCGACGGAGCCACCGGTTCATCGACGAATTCAAACGGCGCCGGTTCGGGCGGCTCCTGGAGCGCCTGATAGGTGATCTGCAGATGGCCGGCGGTTACGACATCCATTCGATCCAGCCGCAGCCTGCCGGTGACGCCCGCACCGTTTACCATGGTTCCGTTCTTGCTGCCGAGGTCCGTCACAAACCAGGTGCCGCCCTCGCATTCGAACACCAGGTGCTGGCGCGAGAGCATGGGGTCGTCGGGAAATGCCAGCGTGTTCGTATCCGACCGGCCCAACGATACCTTTCCCCCGGTAAGCGGAACGGCACGCTGATTGCCGTCGGGCAATTGAATTAGCAATTGGCAGGGCATAAGGGTACCACCGGGCTTGCCCATCGTCACCGGATTCGATTCCGGCAAGTACACCGGCCGCAAGGTTTGAGGCGACTACAAGTCCCAACATTTTAAACGCATGGCGGTCGGATTGGGTTCCCCGGGGGAGTTCCCCGGAGGCAGCACTCGGAGAGTGTATCCCGTTTCGAAAATCGTAGCAGGTTCTGGCGTCCGCGTCGAGCACGACACCGGCAGCAATGCCGGTGGCACCTGACACAGACACGAATGTCCGTGCCACGGGCATGGCAACGCAAACTTTGTTTCACGCCGGGTTGGTTGGGAGTGCAGCGTATGACGATGAGCGCTACTATCGTAGACACTGCAGTTAGAGGAGACACTGATGTCAAAAGCAAAGGATCTGAACCGCCGCGCCTTTCTGGGCAGCGGCGCCGCCGGGTTGACGGCTATCGGCGGCATGGGCTTTTTGGCGCGACCGGAAAAGGCGTTGGGCGCCAACGGACGGGTGAGGCTGGCGATCTGCGGCCTGCGCGGGCGAGGCATGGACCACGCCCGGAACTTCTCCAAAATCCAGAACGTGCAAATTGCGGCGGTGTGCGACGTCGACGACAACGTGATGCGCGAGAAGCTGGCGCAGATGGACAAGATGGGAATTCCGAAGCCCGCCACCTATGTCGATGTGCGGAAGCTGCTGGAGGATAAGTCCATCGATGCCGTCTCCATCGCTACACCCAACCATTGGCACACGCTGCTGGCGATTTGGGCCTGTCAGGCCGGCAAGGACGTCTACGTGGAGAAGCCGGGTACGCATAATCTGTGGGAGGGCCAGCAGTTAGTGGCCGCCGCGAAGCGTTATGACCGCATCGTGCAACACGGCACCCAGACCCGTTCGGACGCCGCCGTGCGCGAAGCCGTCGAGAAGCTGCACGAAGGAATCATCGGGGATCTCTATATGGCTCGCGGCCTGTGCTTCAAGTGGCGCAATACCATCGGCCACACCCCGGTATCGCCGGTTCCCGCCGGCGTCGATTACGACCTCTGGACCGGCCCCGCGCCGAAGCACGAATTTACCCAGAATCGCTTTCACTACAACTGGCATTGGTTTTGGGACTACGGCAACGGCGACCTGGGCAACCAGGGGGTGCACCAGTTGGACGTAGCGAGGTGGGGTATGGGCCTCGGATTTCCGAACAAGGTAAGCGCCATCGGCGGCCATTTCGTGTTCGACGACGATCAGCAGACGCCCAACGACCTAAATTGCTCGTTTGAGTATTCCGCGCCGGGAAAAAAGCGTCAAATGATCACTTTCGAAGTAAGGCACTGGATGACGAATCACGAGGCGGAGATAGGAACGCCGGCGCTGGGCGCGGAGGAAGACGGTAACACGATTGGTGACATATTCTTCGGCACAAAAGGTTACTTGTCGAACGGAGACGAGGACGCGGCCACTTACAAGGTTTGGTTAGGAAGGCACCGCCAGCCGCAGCCGGCGGTTCACAAGGGCGAGGAGATAGCACACTTCCAGAACTTCATCGATTGTGTGGTGAGCCGGAAAAAGGAGGACCTGCACGCGCCGATCGAAGAAGGACACATTTCCTGCAGCATGATGCACCTGGCCAACGCTTCCTACCGCCTGGGGCGCACGTTGAACTTCGACCCCGAAACCCAGCGGGTGATCGGCGATCCGGAAGCGGAAAAGCTGTTGTGCGATGCCGGCCGGGGATACCGGGCGCCATTCGTCATTCCCGAGAAGGTGTGAGGCGCTCGGGCGAGAGGAAGGCTGTCTGCCGATCTCGCAGCCGTTCAAACGACGCCGAAAGGCGACGATCTGCCGCTTTTCGGCCGTGGAAAAAGGCAGGGGATAAAGCCCGGAGCCGCGCCCCGGCTTTCTCTTCGCGGAACAGTAATGAAGCGGCTGTGTCGCTTTCGGGCAGGCAAGCCGTGAATGTCGCGCTCAGCGGAACGGGTTAACTACCGTGAGTCCATCCACTGATTGACCGTCCGTCAAGTCCTCCGTATACAGGCGGTCGCATCCGAGCGCGATCGCGGCTGCAATGACAGTGCTGATGGAATACAACAGAATGTTCGTATCGAGAAACGGCGGCATCACAAGGACCGATTGTGCGTGTCTTGGCGAGAGAGCCTGGCGGATGCGGTGAACTCCACGAACCAGTTCCTGATCTCACGCTCCTGCCGTTTCAGGCGCTCGGTTTCTGTTTCCACTGCAGCCAATTGTTGGAGATAGATCTTCACCAAAGCCGATACGGAAGTGTCCATGGCTGCGGCAGCGATGCGGGCTCGCCGGCAAACGTCGTCATCCAGGCTTACCGTGATATTGCGCACATATTCACAGTATCGCCGTATAAACTGACCGGGCAAACTGCACGCCGAAGAGTTCGGAGGAGTGTCCAAGGTGGGGAGCCAGTCTGAAACCTTTCGACTTCACGCTATCTGATTGATTTTATTACGGGCATTCCCGACGTTTCTTCCGGAATGGCCCCACTTGACGGTGACCCCGGCGCGGACTCGAAGCATTTGTCCGATCAGCGTCTCCCAAACGAATCGGACAGAACTCTGGAAATAAGGGCGGCCCTTCCCTGGAGATCGCCTGCCTCAGCCGTAGTACCTGAAGTGCTTCCAGAACTCCGGCCACGGTTCGCGCAGATGCCGGCAGATAAAGATGTCCTCGTATCCTTTGATCGCTATATTATCGATCCCCCATGGATTGGTGAGGCGGCCCGCCAGCTCACACGAACCAAAAGCACGATCCACTACTTCGCGCTTCAGCCCTAACGTAATCACCGTTTGCGGCGGCGGATCGCCGTAACCGCGCATCCAGTTCGAATTCATCCCGCTGATGGCGGGCGGCAGACCATAAGCCGGTCCATAGAGGTTGATGGCGCCGGTTTCTCCTTCATCGCCCGCGAGAATGCCAAGTGAGGCCGATCCTCAGCCGGCAGAGTCGCACGGATCTTCGCTACCGTGGCCGCCAGTTCCGGCCAGCCGACCTCCATATTGAAATTGCCCATTGGCGCCATCCGCCACGCGCCACCATGCCGAGCCTAACGGGGCGATCGGAAGCGAGAGTGCGGCCGCGATCAGTCCTCCCACAGCAAACGCGCGCCAGATCTCAACCCCTCACGCTGCCAGCCGCAGGCGCACTGAGAGTGCTGGCCCACTTCTCACCCCACACTGCTCCGGCGGCAAGCAGCATGGGGTACGCCGGCGCCAGGTAATAGTCACGGCCCCGCGCGGCAAGCAGCACCACCAGGGGGATCACATACATCAGGCCCAGCATCCGTTGCCGCCCGCCTTCCTTCGTCGCAAACAGGTACCACAGTCCTGCGCACCACAGGGGCATTGTCACAGGGTTCTGGGACTTCCACAATTGATTCAGCAGAAAGTTGTCCGTCCAACCCCAGCTAATATCGCGCTTGTGGATGCTGTTCAAAAAAGCGAGCGACACGAAATCGTGGTGAAGCTGCCAGATCAGGTTGGGCGCCATCATGAGGAACGCAAGGCCAATTCCACACCAGAACCACCCGCTTCTTAAGAAGCGCCGCGCCGGAGTGAGCAGCATCCCTCCCAGCACACCCATAACCAGAAAGGCCATCGAGTATTTGGTCAGCATGCCAAGACCCATCGCCGCGCCGATCGCGACCCACCAGCGCGCGTCTTCCGAACGAAGGAGGCAGGCTACAAAATAGGCCACTGCCACCCACCACAGATAATCGAACGTGGTGTAAGAGAGGGACCCTCCCGAAAACAGTGAGGCTCCCGAAATCGCGACTCCCGTTGCTGCCACGAGCTGCGCTTCGCGCCGTCCGCCCAGTTCGCGAGCGATGAGGCCGGTGAGGACCAGCACGACCCCTTGTGTCATGGCCGGGAAAAACCGAAAGCCTGTGAGAGAGTTCCCAAACAGCGCAAGTTCCACGCGGCCCAGAACCGCCGTCACCGGCCCGTAGACAACGTAGCCCCAGTCCAGGTGCCGCGCATTGTTGAAAGTGAGCAGTTCGTCGCGGTGGAAGCCGTATTGGCCGTTGACGAGGACATGCAGAAGAACCACTCCCAGTCCAAACAGGACCAGGAGGCCCGTGTCGCTTACGACGACTTCTGGCCACCTGACAGCCCTGCGCATAACCGCCCGTTGAAAGCTCAAAATACCACAGTGCGATTGAAAACGGGTTGCCCCGCAACCCGCAGGGCCCCGCGGCGCACTATGCAGGAGTTCAGCCACTGAGAACCCTATGTCCGTATAGCCATCGCAAAATTCTATTTCATTGAACCCGAATCCCCTCAGGTTCGCCGGCTGGTCCGAAGAGCTGGTGCAATCCATTCGTCGCTGTGGGCTCTGGCCGAGCTCCACACCGTGATTCATCGCCACCTGCGCGAAGGCCTGTTGTCGCCCGGCGACACGCGCGATCTGGCCTCGCGCTTCTCCGAGCACGTCGAGCAAGGTTTGTGGAACCTTGTTCCCGTCACCGAAGCGCTACTGAGGAGAACCAGTGCCCTGATGATTTCCGCTCCCCTCGATCTCTTCCTGCGTCCCGCCGACGAGTTGGGAGAGCACGAGGTGTGGACCAACGACCGATACATGCTCGCGGCTGCCCCATCCTTCGGCCTGGCGGGCCGGTCCGTTTAGCAAAGAGCGCCTTTCTGCCCGTCCTCGGCTACCGCGGTCTGCGAGGATGGAGACTGAGTTCGCGCCTTGAAGGCGGCGGCCGACGATTGGTTCCCCGTAATCCCACCTGTCCGCGGCTGAACACCCTAATCCCACAGCCGGACACATGTTACAAATGTTACTCGACGTTTGAGTGAACGAATCGTTTGACGACAGCGTTATTCTTCTTAACGCGTCCGGCGAATATGCCGGTTTCTCCGCTCCGCCGCCGGGAGCGCCGATCCGGTACCGAAACTGCAGTGGGTGACGGCTAAACGGCCGGCCCAGGCTCGAAATGCGAGTTGGGTTTGTCTGGTCGAGCGAAGGAGGGGTTTCCGTGCTGAGTATCCTGGCCGCGGTAGCAGTTGCCGGTTCTTTGTCGGGGACAATCCCCAGCTTTCTTCTTTCGGAACATCAATGGAGCGGGTACGTCGCTCCCGGGCAGGCTATCGAAATCCGGGGCGTCAATGGAAATGTGAGGGCGGTGGAGGGAGACGGGCCATTGGTGGAAGTCCACGCCACCCGCTACTCGACCCAAAGCGACACCCGGCGCATTGAGATCGCCGTCGAGGAGAACGCCAACGGAGTAACGGTTTGTGCCGTTTATCCGTACCCCGCTCGCACCTCGCGCCGGGGATGCTCCGCACAGGACGACGCCGGGACGCCCGTCCGCAGCGACGTTCACGTGGATTTCAGCGTCAAGGTCCCACCCGGTGTGAAATTCATCGCGCGGACGGTGAATGGCGAGGTGGTTGCCGAAAACCTCCGGAGCGACGTCGAAGCCTACTCGGTGAACGGAACTATCCGGGTGTTCACCTCCGGCCGCGCCCAGGCGAAGACGGTAAACGGCGCCATCTTCGCGGCGGTGGGTTCGACCAAGTGGAAGGCGGCCCGGGAGTTCTCCACCGTCAACGGCGAAATCGTGCTCGACCTGCCCGCCGAAGCCTCGCTAAACGTCCATGCCGAATCGCGCAGCGGCGAAATTGAATCCGAGTTTCCGCTGAAGGATTTCGTCTCGAGCGACAGCCGCCACCTGGACGCGCGCATCGGCTGCGGTGGACCCGCGTTGTACCTGAAAACCGTGAACGGCGGAATCCATCTTCACCGGACGATCTGACGGCAACCGGCGTCCTCACTGCCGGCGCTCAGCTTGAGCCGCGACTGGAAAGGAGCGGGTCTGCGCCGGGGGCACGACGCTGCTACGTTGTGCAGGCCGCCTCCCTCACGGGCGGCGCTCAACTCTCAAGAATCGGTTGGGGTCACCCGCTCCGAGTGGGCCTCGGAATGCTCGGATTCCCGGTGGCAGGAGCAGTACCGATGAACGCGAATCAAGCCGGGGTGGGCGCGGACAGCTTGGCGCGCCCCTTTGGTTATAATGAATCACGCCCAAGCATGAAACCATCCAGCCCTCTTCGACCGCGGGTTCTGATAGCCGACGACCAGCAAGACGTTTTGGAAGCCCTCCGGCTGCTGCTTAAAGGGGAAGGATACGATATCGAGGCCGCCTCCTCCCCCGCAGGCGTACTGGCGGCGCTCGACCAGAAGGAATTCGATTGCCTTCTGATGGACTTGAACTACACCCGCGATACCACTTCCGGGCAGGAGGGCATCGACCTGCTCACCAGGGTGGTGGGCATCGACCCCACGCTGGCGGTGGTGGTGATGACCGCCTGGGGCAGCGTGGAACTGGCGGTGGAGGCGGTTCGCCGGGGCGCCCGCGACTTCATCCAGAAGCCCTGGGATAATCCCCGTTTGCTGACCATCATCAAGACGCAGGTGCAGTTGAGCCTGGCTCTGCGGCAGGGGCAGCGGTTGGAAGCCGAAAATCGCATCCTTCGCACCGAAGGAGTTCCGCAACTGATCGCCGAGTCCTCCTCCATGCAGCCGGTGCTGCAATTGATCTCGCGGGTCGGCCCCTCGGACGCCAACGTGCTGATTACCGGCGAGCCCGGGGCGGGCAAGGAAGTGGTGGCGCGAACGCTGTTCGCCATTTCCGGCCGCAAAGACAAGCCAATGGTCACCGTCAACGCCGGCGGCCTGGCCGAGGGCGTGTTCGAAAGCGAGCTGTTCGGGCACGTGAAAGGCGCCTTCACCGACGCCAAAACCGACCGCGTGGGCCGCTTCGAACTGGCCGACGGCGGCACGCTGTTTCTGGACGAAATCGCCAATGTGCCGACCAACTTGCAGGCCAAGATGCTGCGCGTGCTGGAAGTCGGCGAAATGGAGCGGGTGGGCTCGTCGCGCACCCACAAAGTGGATGTGCGCGTGATTTCGGCCACCAACGCCGACCTGCACCGGGAAGTAGCCGAAAACCGCTTCCGCCAGGACCTGCTGTTCCGGCTCAACACCATCGAGATTCACATTCCGCCATTGCGCGAGCGCCGCGAGGATATCTCGCTTTTGGCCAGTCACTTCCTGGCCCAACACGCGCGCCGATATCGCAAAGAGTTAAAAGGGTTCGACGCCGCGGCCATGCAGATGCTTCTCGAGCATCGCTGGCCCGGAAACGTGCGCGAGTTGAACCACGTGGTGGAGCGCGCCGTACTAATGGCGCAGGATTCCTTCATTCGCGCCGGAGACCTGGCGTTAAAAGCCGCCCGCGAGGCGCCCGCCCGGCTGGAAGATATGAGCCTGGAGGATGTGGAGTGCTTCCTCATCAAGAAGGCGCTGGCGCGTTACGAAGGCAACGTCAGCCACGCGGCCTCGGCGCTGGGCCTGAGCCGCAGCGCCCTTTACCGCCGCCTGCAGCGCTACGGATTATAGGCCGGTTCCACCGGGCGGCGAGCGTTGCGCCGCCGCGCTCGCGAGGGGCCGCGAAAGTGACGAGGGTCTCTTGAGCGTCGATTGGGACAAACTCCTTTACCGGCTTCGCCCCACGCACGAGCAGCATGTGCTTCTGAATGCCCTGCTCGCCGGCCTGCCCGCCGTCGTCGTTTCGATGGCGCTTCTGTGGGCCGGCGACTTCACACCCAAGGTCCGCTGGACACTCAGCGTGGTGATCTTCGGGTTCTGGTTCGGCTTTGCCCACAGCGCCAAGGAATTCGTGGCCAATCCCTTGCGGACCCTGGCAAACCTGCTGGAAGCGATGCGCGAAGGCGACTATTCCATTCGGGCTCGGGGCGGCAACCCCGACGACACCCTGGGCGAGGTGATGTTTCAGGTAAACGCCATGAGCACCACCCTGCGCGCCCAGCGCCTGGGTGCGCTGGAGGCCACCACGCTGCTGCGTTATGTGATGGAAGAGATCGAAGTGGCGGTGTTCACCTTCGACCAGCAAGGGCGTCTGCGCCTGGTCAACCGGGCCGGCGAAAAGTTGCTCGAACAGCCGGCCTCCCGGCTATTGAACCAGACCGCCGAGGCGCTCGGTCTGGCCGATTTTCTCCACGGCGACCAGAGCCAGACGGTGCAGCGGACATTTCCGGCCGGCCCCGGGCGGTGGGGTGTGCGCTGCGGTTCTTTCCGGGAGGGGGGACGCCCCCACCAGCTTCTGGTGATCTCCGATTTGACGCGCGCCCTGCGGGAAGAGGAGCTTCTGGCATGGCAGCGGCTGGTGCGGGTGATCGGGCACGAGCTGAATAATTCGTTGACGCCCATCAAGTCCATCGCCGGCAGTCTGGAAAGTCTGATCTCGCGGGAGCCGCCGCCGGAGGATTGGAAAGACGACATGAAGCGCGGGCTGGGTGTCATCGCTTCGCGCTCTGAGGCGCTAAGCCGCTTCATGGGCTCCTACGCGCGTCTGGCCAAGCTGCCCAAGCCGCAGATGGGTCCGGTTGACGTCGGCACCTGGGTGCGACGCGTCGCGCAACTGGAGACCCGGCGTCCGGTCCGGGTGGAGGAGGGGGCGCCGCTCGAGATCCGCGGCGACGGCGACCAGCTCGAACAGGTGCTCATCAACCTGGTCCGCAACGCCGTGGACGCCTCGATGGAGACCAACGGGGAAGCGGTAATCGGCTGGAATCACAAACCCGGCGCGGTGGAAGTGTGGGTGCGCGACACCGGGCAGGGGCTTTCGAACACCGGCAATCTGTTCGTGCCCTTTTTCACCACCAAGCCGGGGGGCTCTGGAATCGGACTGGTGCTGAGCCGGAGGATTGCCGAAGCCCACGGCGGGACGTTGACGCTGGAGAACGTCCCGGGCGGGCCTGGCTGCGTGGCCAGACTGATCCTGCCGGCCGAATCCGGTGCATCGCCGTTCTAGCCGGCCGGGTAGCGGCGGGCGACCGGCGCTCAGTCTTGAGGTTGAGCCCCGACTGTGAAGGAGGGGGTCTGCCCAGCGACCCGTCTTTGTTGCAGCGCGGACCCGCTTGTTAACACGCGCGGCTCAGGCTCCAGCTTGCCCGACAGTAAAGGGGGCTCCGTGGTGCTCGCAGGTGGGATGCTGCAGGAGCAGGTTGCCTCCTTTGCCGTCGGCACTCAGACTAGGGACCTGAACCAGGATCGGAGAGGTTCCACACTGGGCAACGACGTGTAGGTCCCTCGACTTTGACCGGCGCAGCAAGTCGCACGTCTGTCTCTCACTGCCCGGTCGCCCAGTAACCTCGCTTGGCGCGGGCGGCGACGTTGTGGCCGCGCACCCGGACTGTGATGGCACGGAATTTTCCGTCCATGTTCGGATTGCTGGGAATATAGGCGAGCATGTAGTATTCGCGTCCGTCGGCAAACGCACGTTCCAGGCCGCCCAGGATGTCGTTGTTGTTTCTGAAGGCCGTCCCGCCCGTGGCGTCGGCGATCTCAGCGAGAGTGCTCTGGTCGTCCGAGGCAGCCCGATCCATGATGCTCAGTACCGCCGGCGACACTTGCGCGGCGCCACCGCCGTTGGATGCGTCGAAAGCGCTCTGCGTGTAAAGACCGCGCGAATCCAACGTGTACATCGTAACGTTGCTCTTCGACGCCAGGCGCACCACCTGGTCGAACTCGGTCTGCATACGATCCACCGCCTTCAGCGACTCAAAGCGGAACTCCGGGAAGTAGGCGCGCAGTAGCTCGTAGGCCTCCTTGCCGGGCACCAGTTGGAAACCGTCGGAGATCAGCAGCAGGCTTCGCCGGTCGGTCCCGCGCGAGAGCTGCGCCACCACGCCGCGCAATTGGTCCAGGAAGGTGGCGGTGTAGACCCGTTCCTGCATGGCGACCTGGTCGGCCTCTAACGGCAGGGTGCGCTTTCGCGACTCGCAGGCCGGATCGCCGACGATGCACAATCGGTAAACGTCGTCGAGCGAGCGGCGAAACCGGCTGAGGTCGGCTGCTCTGGCGCTCCGCCGGCTGTCGAGCAGATGCTTCTGGAAATCGGGGCTGTCGAGCGCCTGAAGCACCAGGGCCGGGTCCGGCGTGGTGTTCTCGAGAATCTCCGTCGAGGTCCCCACGGCCACCACAATGTATTGCGAGTCGCCCGCCTGCTCGGCGCGGAACAACTTCTCCAACGCCTTGCGGGCATACACGAGATTTCCCGGGTCCGTGTGCAGCGTATCGAGGCAGATGACGTAGGTTCGCCGGATGACGCGGCGCTCCGGCGCGGCGCTCTGCGCGGGCGCGACGCTGCCCGCCGGCGCAGGCTCCGGTCCGGGGCTGTCCGGCGCCTCTCCGCTGGCATCCTCCGAGTGGAATGATGTGATCTTCTGTTCCACGCCGTCCTCGAACACGTGGAAGTCGGCTTGCGTGAGCCCCGTCACGTGGTGCCCGTCCTTGTCCGTGACGATCACCGGCACCAGCACCTGGCGGACGTCCACCCGAATCGTGGTGTCCTCGCCTTGGCCGGCCGTCCGCTCGGCCTGCTCGAGATGCGCCCGGTAATCGGCATTGTCCGGCGCCAGGGCCGAAGCATTGCGATATGCGTCGATCGCCGCCTTGCGATCGCCCAGTTTCTCGAGCGCCTGTCCGAGATTGTATTCGACCACCGCCTCTTTCGGCTGGAGCCGCGCGCTGGTGCGAAACTCATCCACCGCCCCGCGAACGTCGCCGCGTTCCAACAACACCATGGCCAGGTAATTGTGGGCCGGACCGTAGTCAGGCGACCGGCGCAGCCCCTCGCGCAATTCGGTCTCCGCGCCGGCGGCGTCGCCCGTCGAGTTCAGCGCCACTGCCAGGTGAAACCTCACCAGCGGCGAGGCCGGGTCGAGCCGCACCGCCTCGCGCATCGCCGTGACGGCCTCCGCCGTTTTATGTTCCTCGGCCAGTGCGATCCCGCGGGCCAGCACTTCAAAAGCGTCTTCGCTGGTATCCGCAACCGTGGCCGGCGTTCCGGCGTTCTTCGCCGAATCGAGACCGTCGTCCCAGACGCGGTAATCCGAGAAGCGATGAACGGTGTGCAACTCGCCGCCGGCGAACCGCGCGTGAACCGTCACCCGGGCCGGCAGCCACGATGCGCCATCGACGGCCCGGAACGACACCGGCGCAAATACAATGTCGGTCGCCAATGTTTCAAACGGAAAGTTGGGGATCCGGTCGGCGAGCTCGACATGCATCCGCTCGACCCGGTGCGTGGCAGCGTCAATCCACACCAGTCCGTGGAGCCGCGCCGTGCCGTCGGCCGTCACCACATTGCTTCGAAGCATCGATCCCGGAAGCTGCGCAAACGCGACCACCCACTCGTCGCCGCCGCCGGCGCGCAAGCTTCCTACAAGGCGAAAACGGCATTGGCCCCGATTCTCCGGTTGCAGGTAGCTCAGTAAGGCAACGAAATGGCCGAGTTCCAGAAAACTGCTCGCGCCGGCTGGCGCGGGAGGGTCTCCGGTGGGGAGCACACGAAACTCGTTCAGGACCGGCCCGGTTCCGCCCGCGGCGAACCGGGCGACGTAGCGGAAGCGTTCGTGTCGGCCCGCTACGGTTCCACCCCGGTCGAAGCGCAGCTCGTGAATGTCCTCGGCCGCGGAAACCCCGATAAAGCCGGCCAGCATGTTGTTCAAGTTTTCGCCGGTGGCGCGCAGCACGCTATCGAGTTCCGTCTGACTGGAGGCGAAGCGGATGCCCGCGAGATCGGGAACAGCGCGCAGGAGTTCTTCGTTGCTGTAATCGGGAAATGCCCGCACCGGCGGCTGCGGCTGCGCGACGCCGACAGCGGAGAGCGCGAAAATTAGAAACGCGATCCGCATCCCGCTTTCTATTGTCCACCCGCCCGGCTCTTCAATCGAAACCGGAATCCGGGATGCGCCTCGATATGGGTTCCGTACGCCCGAATGGGGCCTATGGTGAACGAACTGGCCTGGAACGACTGCGGCGACCACGTCACAAGTTGGTTCTCACGGCCGGCGATCTCTACTCGCCTGCCACCCCATTCGAAGTATGTAAACGCGAAATTCAAATAGCGGTGGCCCGCTGTCTGCTCGATTTCGTCATTGGTGCCCAAGCGGTGACCTTCTGTGACATCCAGCCGGCTGATTCTCCCATGAAGGATGGCGCCCTTCGGAATCTTCATCCCGCCTTTCCCCGTGATGTCCTGCACCAGGCGAGCTGTTATCGGATCGCCGACCGCCGAGGTGTCGGAATCGATGGGCGATTCCAGTTCCAGATAGGCCTCGAACTCGTCCGGCAGGTCGGCAGTCGAGACCGGCGCCTGATGTGCAGCTTCCAGCTCCGCTTCCTGGCTCGGCGCATCGAAACTGATGACGCTCTCCGCCGTAAATTCATGACAGTTCGTGAACCGGGTTTCGTTCTTTGTCTCCTGGCCGTCCCTCGCCACCGTCGACAATTCCGCTCGCGACGGGAGCAGAAATTCGTGCGACCCGATTCGCACCTGCTGGAACTCGAGAGTCCGCGCGATTTCGCGGTAGCCGAATTCGCGCGGAATGTGCTCGGCTGTCATGCGCAAATCGATCAACTGGAACGATCCCGCGTCCACCTGGAATGATCCGGTATATCCGACCGGCGCCACCCGGCGCCCAACCGCGAGTACCCATTGGCTGCCCTCGCGAGAGGCGGTGAATTCGCCGCTCACCACAGCGCGGCCGCCCGCATCCGCGCGGTGAATATTCCGAAATACAACGCCCGGGCCGGCGAACACGGCGCGCGTTATCAAGGCGAAGTCGCCGTCGGTTATGGTGCCGCCTACAAGCTCCCGCAGATCGTCCTGGGCGATTTTGTCGCCGCCTGGCCAGCCGTACACCTCGCTGCCCCCGACATATCCGACTTCGAGGCGAATCCGGTCAATGTTCTCAAAGCTGCGGCGCGCAGACTTACGGCCGGAGCGCTCGATCAGGACCGCGCAAGTGTAATTCGGGAGTGCGCGGAGATGATTCACCACACGCTCTTTGATCGGTTCGAGCACCGCCGCGCGGCCAGCGTCCTGCTGGGCTGCCAATGGTGAACAGAACACGAGAAGGAAGATAGCTGCCTGGACGGGTCGGATTAGCCACACGCCAGCGTGACGGGTGGACTCGTCATCGGAATAGTCCGAGGTTTCCATTCGGCTCCCTCGCCTGAATCTATTTTACAGCTATTTGCCCTATTTAGACCCGTTAATCAGGATTTTCCACGGCGAGTGACACTGCTGGCTTGTCACTTTCTGGCGGCGGCGCCTCGATCCGCCACCATGGCCGCAAGAAGTCGCCACATGACGACGGAGAAACCGCCTCTCTTACGGTCGGCGCTCGAGCTTGTGGTTGAACCGCAGACCTGGAGTTGGGCCGCGACGGCAACGGAGCGGGTCTGCGCCGGGGTTCTGGGCGTCGGCCGGCGTACGGATGGGGCCTGGGTTCGGAGTGCGAAGGGGCGTGGCGGGATTCTGCCCGCTTGGCGCCCCTGGCAGTGGACTATCTCGCACCCGCCCGGCTCTTCAATCGAAACTGGAATCCGCGCCGCAATACGAGATGTCTGCCGTACGCGCGGATAGGGCCTGCCTGGAGCGAAGTCACTTGATGCGGAACTGGAAGCGGAGTTTGCGGCGTCCACGTTCCCGGCTGACGACCGATCCTGGCGGTGCGACTTGATGCCGTCACTAGTTGGTTCACACGGCCGGCGATATTTACCCGACTGCCAGCCCATTCGAAGGACAGAAACGCGAAATTCGCATAGCGGTGCCCCTCGGTGACGTCGAGCACGCGGATTCTTCCATGAAGAGTGGCGCCCTTGGGAATCTCCATGCCGCCTCTTCCCGTGATTTTTTTCACCAAGCGCGCTGTTATCGGATCGCCGACCGCCGAGGTGTCGGAGTCGATGGGCGATTCCAGTTCCAGGCGGGCCTCGAACTCGTCCGGCAGATCGGCCGCCGAAACCTGCGTCCGATGCACAGTTTCGACGTTCGCTTCCTGGTTTGGCTCGCCGAAACTGACGACGCTCTGCGCCGTAAACTCGTGGCAGTTCGTGAAGCGGGTTTCGTTCTTTACCTCCGGGCCATCCCTCGCCACCGTCGACAATTCCGCGCGCGACGGGAGCAGAAATTCGCGCGACCCGATTTGCACCGGCTGGAACTCGAGGTTCCGGGTGATTCCGCGGTAGCCGAACTCGCGCGGAATGCGCTCGGCCGTCATTCGCAAGTCGATCAACTGGAGCAATTCCGCGTCCACCTGGAACGACCCGGAATACCCGACCGGCTCCGTCCGCGGCCCGAGCCCGACAATCCATTGGCTGCCCTCGCGGGAGGCGGTAAACTCGCCGCTCACCACAGCGCGACCGCCCACATCCTCGCGGCGGATATTCCGAAAAACAACGCCCGGGCCGGCGAACACGACGCGCGTCAGCAGGGCGAAGTCGCCGTTGGTAATGGTGCCGCCCACAAGCTGCCGCAAATCGTCCTCGGCGATTTTTTCGCCACCCGGCCAGCCGTACAACTCCCGGCCGCCGACGTACCCGATTTCGAGGCGAATCCGGTCGATGTTCTCGTAGCGGCGGCTAGCGGACTGCCGGCCGGAGCGCTCGATGGTGGCGGTGCAGGTGTAGTTCGGAAGCGCGCGAAGATTGTCCACCGCCCGCTCCCTGATTGTCTGGAGCACCACGGCGCCACCGGCGTCCGACTGAGCCATCGACAACGAACACAGCACGAAAAAGAGGATGGCAACCTGGACGGGCCGGAATATCCACGCACCAGCCCGACAGCCGGAGCCATCATCGGAATGGTCCAAGGTTTCCATTTTGGCTCCCTCACCTATATTGATTTTACAGCTAAGTGTCTTATTCAGATCCATTAATCAATATTTCCCAGTAAGGGTGACTCTGGTGGCTCATCGCTTTCTGGCGACGGCGCCTCGATCCGCCACCATGGCCGCAAGAAGTCGCCACATGACGACGGAGAAACCGCCTCTCTTACGATCGGCGCTCGAGCTTGTGGTTGAACCGCAGGCCTGGAGTTCAGCCGCGACGGCAACGGAGCGGGTCTGCGCCGAGGTTCTGGGCGTCGGCCGGCGTACGGATGGGGCATGGGTGGAACGAAGTATCTTGAAGCGGAGTCACTGGCGGCGATCCCTGTTGGCGGGGCGCGATCACGCCGACGCGCGTTGTCGACGTCATCAATTGGTTCTCGCGGCCAGCTAACTCTGCCCGTTTGCCGGTCCATTCGAAGGAAAGGAACGCAAAATCCGCGCCACGGCGCCGCCGGTCGACGGCTGCGCCGCCAACAGCGAGCAGAGCGCAAGCGAGAACATGGCGACCTTGACAGGCCGGAATACCCGCGCGCCCGCCAAGCTGCCAGACTTGAGATCGCAATCGTCCATGATTTCCATTCTGTCTCCCTGACTGCCATTGATTTCATATCCAATTGTTAATTTAGGACCTGTTACTCTGTTTTCTTCATTCTGCACCAGTCCAGTCAGGCTGACAAGATCGCGTCCACCAGGGGCAAACGGTCCTCGATCCGATTGGTTCGGGTACCGGCCAGAACGTCAGATTCCCCTTGATTATCTACAACGGCTGGGTGTAATCTGTTGTCGATAACCTAGGGGAGTGCGCATGAGCAAACCAACCGACCTGGTGCAGGGCACTCTCGACCTGCTAATACTCAAGACGCTGGCGCTAGAGGCGATGCACGGGTGGGCGATCGCGCAGCGGATTCGGCTGCTTTCCAAGGAGGTTCTTCAGGTCCAGCAGGGCTCGCTCTATCCAGCCCTCCACCGGCTGGAGCAAAAGGGCTGGATCCGGGCCGAATGGGGCGAAAGCGAAAACAACCGGCGAGCCAAGTATTATTCATTGACCCGGGCGGGCCGGCGGCAACTGGAGCGCGAGTCGACCAGTTGGGAGCGGTTGGCCACGGCAATCTCGGCGTTCGTGCGCGCCTGATGGAGAGTCCAATGCGGTGGCTTCAGATATTCCGTCTCCGTTTTCGCTCCCTATTCCGCGTAGCGGCAGTGGAACGTGAGCTGGAAGAGGAACTGCAATTTCATATAGACCATCAGGTGCGGCAGAACCTGGATGACGGAATGACTCCGGAAGAGGCTCACACAGCCGCATTGCGGCAATTTGGCCGTCTCACCCAACAAAAGGAGGAGTGCCGCGACGCAAGAGGGACTCGAATACTCGAAAGCTTTTTCGAAGATATACGCTATGCCGCCCGCAACCTGCGCCGCGATCCATTTCTGGCTTTTACGGCTACACTGACGCTGGCTGCCTGTATCGGAGCGAACACGGCCGTTTTCAGCCTGGCCAATTCAATCCTGATCCGCCCTCTTCCTTACCCCGACGCCCCGCGCATCGACTGGATCAGCGAGAGGTACGGCCCCACCCAGGAAGAAGTCGGCGCCGCGCCCGACTACTACTATCTCCGCCGCCAGGGCCGCATTTTCGAAGACGTCGCCGCTTTTAACCCCATAACCCTGAACCGGACCGGCGTGGAAATGCCCGAACAATTGGATGCCGCGAGGGTTTCGGCCTCGTTCTTCCGGGTGATGGGCATGCAGCCGATGCTCGGACGCTATCTGACCCCGAAAGAAGAAGGGCCCGCGGCGCCGGCCGTCGTGGTAGTGAGCTACGCTTACTGGCGGGACCGCCTCGGCCGCGATCCCCATATTCTGGGAAAGAGCATTGCCCTGGACCGACAACGGCACGTCATCGTCGGCGTCATGCCGCGGGGCTTCGATTTCCCGAGGGGCACGCAGTTGTGGCTTCCCCTCGGGTTGGATGAATCCACCGAGAGTTTTCCTATTTCGGCCGCACGCCCAATTTTCACGGTTTCCATCGTCGCCCGGCTCAAGCCCGATCTGACGTCGCCCCGGATCGAGGCGGAAATGAGCCGTCTGAGCGTTGAGATTCGCGCTCAGTACAAGGTATTCGCGGCGACCGGATTTCGATCCGACCTGAACCTTGCCGCGGTCCCGCTGCAGCGGCATCTCACCGGCGACGTTCGGCCGGCGCTGCTGGCGCTCAGCGGGGCGGCCGGCCTGCTTCTGATCATCGCTTGCGTCAATCTGGCCAGCCTGCTTTTGGCGCGCGCCGGCAGCCGCCAGCGCGAGTTCGCGGTGCGGCTGGCGCTCGGCTCGGGCCGCGGCCGCATCGTGCGCCAGATGCTCACCGAAAGCCTCGTGCTGGCGTTGCCGGGCGGCGCGGCCGGCGCCGGCCTTGCCTGGATTGCCGTGCGTGCGATCGACTCGATCCAGCCCGCACTGCTGGTGCGCTACCCGCCGATTTCGATGGATCTGCGAGTGCTTGTCTTCACCCTCGCTTTGACGCTTGCGACCGCCTTGCTGTTCGGACTGACGCCCGCGCTCTCCGCCTCAGGAATCGCTATACAGGACACGTTGAGAAACTCCGGGCTGGCCCACAGTCCGGGGCGCGGCGCCGCTCGTTTGCGAAAAGCGCTGGTAGTCGCGGAACTCGGGATGTCTCTCGTCCTGCTGGTCGGCGCTGGCCTGCTGGCACGCAGTCTCTTTCGGTTGGCACATGCGGAGCTCGGCTTCTCCCCGGACCATTTGCTCACCTTTCGCGTGAGCCCCATCGGGCCTCTCGACCACAACTACGCGAAGTTCTACGAACAGGTGCTCGATCGCTTGCTGCAAATCCCTCTGACAAGCTCGGCAGCGTTGGTTTCCTGCATGCCCCTCAACGCCGACGATTTTTGTTCAACCGGGCGGATTCGCGTCGTGGGACGGTCTCCGATTCCATTTCCCGAAAGACCCGTCATCATCAATTCGCTGGTAAGTCCGGAGTACCTGCAAGCGCTGCGGATTCCGCTCAAGAACGGCCGTTTCTTCAAAGCTCATGAATCACGGGGGCGGGAACGCGCCGTGGCGCCCGGATTCATTGCGGCGGAACCCGTGGTGATCAACGAGACTTTTGCACACCGAATCTTCCCGGGGGAGAACCCGCTGGGTCACACTCTGGTGTTTGGGCCCGACCGGCTCAACATTACCTGGACGATCGTCGGCGTAGTAGGCGACATCCGCGGCGCCACGCTCGGCGCGGACCCGCCGGCTATGATCTACCGCTGCACGTGCTCGGGCAATCCCGTGTTCGGCGCGGGATTCCTCGTCCGCACTGCCGGAGAACCGAAAAACGCCATCCCGTGGGTGCGGCAGGCCGTTCGCGCGGTAGACCGCGACCAGCCCATCTTCGATCTAAAAACCATGGAAGAGCGTCGCGAGTCGGCGCTGGCGCCGGAAAACTTCGAACTCCTCCTGGCAGGCATCTTCGCCATCGTCTCCATTGTTCTTGTCGCCGCCGGCGTGTTCGGCGTGATGACGTACCTCATCGTGCGCCGGACGCGCGAAATCGGCATCCGAGTAGCCATGGGCGCACGTCCGACGGACGTAATCGCAATGGTGATCGGTGAAACCGGCGTCCTGGTCTTGCTGGGCGCCGCCCTGGGCCTCGGAAGCGCATGGGGACTCACGCGCTTCATTCGCTCCATGCTGCACGGCGTCAGCGAGCTCGACCCAGTGACGTTTCTACTGGCGCCGGCTCTTCTCGCGTTGATCGTGCTGATCGCGTCCGCCGGGCCGACACTTCGCGCCGTCCGCGTCGATCCGATGACGGCTTTACGGGAAGAATAGGGGCCATTTGCGCCGCTTGCGCGTGTTTCAAAAAGCGCGCCGTATCGGCCCTACACCAGTTTCCAGCCGTCCCGGTATTCGCGATACAGGTACTGATTCGCCTCCGGAATGTTGGTGACCTTCATGTTCCCGGCGTCCCACATCAGCGGAGGCGCGCAGACGTTTTCGTTGAACACGTTGCGGCTGTGACGAATGGCCACGCCCGCCAGCGCGATGGCTTCCGAGCAGTTCGCCGCATTCAGGAAGTTGCCAGCCGAAGCCGGTCCGCCCTTGAACGCCGTCACCCACTCGCTGTCACCGCCGCCGCGACGCCTGCCTCCGCGTTCGGGCGCGGGCTTGCCGGCGCGGTATTCCTTCATCTTTCTTTCCGGAATGATGGCGTTGTTCAGAATCACTCCCTTGTCGCCGACAAACAAGGTTCCGGTGGCGGGCATGTGCTTGTTGTCTTCCGCCAGCTCCGGGGTCGTGAAGGGTCGCATTCCGCCGTCGTACCAGTAGATCTTGAGCTCGGGCCAGTCGCCGTGGGCGGGAAACGTGAAACAAACCCGGTTGGCGTAGGGGAACGCGAAATCGTTCTTGTTGATACCGCTTACCTGGTCGACGATTTCGCAACTCGAGCTGGACTGCGCCTCGATGACGGTGGGGACCGGCAGATCGAGCGCCATGAAAATGGGCCACAGGCTGTAGTTACCCATGTCCGCGATGCTGCCGGCGCCGAACTCATACCAGCCGCGAAACACCGCGAAGGTATATTTCGGAGAATAGGGCCGGTCGAGCGACGGCCCCAGCCACAATTGCCAGTCGAAGCCCTCGGGAACCGGCGGCCGGTCTTCCGGAAGGCTGAGCTGCTGGGGCCAGAACGGCCGGTCGGTCCAGTTGTGCACCTCGCGAAGCCTGCCGATGGCGCCCTCGACAATCATGTCCCGCACCGCGGTGATGGGCGCGCGCCAGGCCAGCAGGTGCGTGGCCCGCCCGGTGCTGCGAGCGGTCTCCACCACCAGCCTGAGCTCGGACACGCGGTTGGCCAGCGGCTTGTGCATCACCACATGCTTGCCTTTTCGCATTGCCGCCACCGATATGGTCGCGTGCAGATGGTCGGGTGTCATGATCTTGACGGCATCCAGGTCCTGTTCCTTTTCGAGCAGCTCCCGGAAGTCGGCGTAGGTATTGCATCCTTTGTAGGTTTCCGCCGACCGCTTCTTGGCGTAGTAAGTGGTGATGATTTCCTTGGCCATGTCCCGGCCGCCGCGAATTCCCTGGACGCCTTCGCCCCAATTGGGATCTTCCAGTGTTTTGCGCACGCTGTCCCGGATGCCGGTCTTGTCCCAGTCGATGTAATAGGTGCCGTCCTTCACCGGGTCGCAGACAGACGTAATCTGCACCTCGGGATTCGCAACCAGCCTGAGCATCTCCCGCGTTCCCTGGGTGCCGCACCCGATGTAAGCCAGCGTGAGTTTGTCGCTTGGAGCCACGAATCCCTGACCGCCCAACACGTGCCGCGGGACAAGAGTGAATGCCAAGCCGGCCGCGGCGGGCGCCAGAAACTCGCGACGATTCAAGATCTCTTTCGACGCCATCCTGCTATCTCCTTTGTTATGGCTTTATGAAGAGCTTGCGAGAGGCTGAATGGATCCGAGACAGCTTCGTTGGGGTGTGCCTGGGTCAAGGAGTCCCTGATTGCCGGGATCATTCAACCAACCACACAATTCTGTCGGCCGCCAGTAGTATATCACCCGGGGCAGGTCTTGAATCCGCTCCCGTGGGCCCGCGCTCAATCAAGCCACGTGCACTACGAAATGACAGGTCTTTCCGCCGCGCCTCAGCGTCTCCAGGATGTCCACCTGGAACGGGCGATCGAGAGCCGTCTCGAAGATGGTCTGGTGGGTGGCGCGAGTGCATTCGCAATGCAGGTCGTGAGGCTTGGCGGGCCGATATCGCGCCGCGGGACAGTAGCATCCTTTTGAAACTTCTCCGTATCGAATGTGGACCAGGTCGCCTTCGCGCCAGATCTCGAAGTTTTTGCGATAAGCTTCCATCAGCTTTTCCAGGCTTCCGGCGCCCTGCCGGGCGATGTCCTGTTTGAACGGGAAGCGGCGGTAGCAGCCTTTACCGCAGCCCGCCATCAGTTTGATTTTTGCCGATTCATCGAGCTCGGTGTCTATGGTTTCCATGAGATCGGCCAGCCAGTTTTGAATAAACTGCTTCTCCCTCTCGAGCTCCGCCAGCCGGCCGCCCGAATCCTGGGCGGCGGCCGGGTTTTCAGAGACCAGCGAAGCGCAGCAGCACAAGCCGGCCTGAATGGATTTGTGAAAGAATTCCTTGCGATCCATGCCTCAACCTCCCGCCGGGGATCCCCGGCAGTTACCAGCTATCCGCGGCCTACTCCGCATGAAAGCAGTAGAAATGATTGGCGTCCTGAGGAACCAGACAATATTCTCCGGGTGACAAGGCCTGCTCGGCGCGGTAGAGAATGACTCCGTTTTTCATCTGGAGCGCGGACATGCGAATAGGAGACGCCACGCCGACGTTCAGCGACCTCTGCGCGCGCGACGACTCGACTCGAAACAGTTCCAGCCCGGTTGGCGACAGCTTATCAAAGCGCAGCGCGAAGGACGGTTTCGGCGCCCGGACCTTTACCGCCGACGTGCCGACCGCAATGCTGTAAATGGATGCCGTCTTCGTCCGGTGTTCTTTCGCCTCCACCGATTCGAGCACCAGCAGGTTTCCGTTCACGACGGCGAAGGGTGTGTCCACGTCCGGCAACGGTGGCAAACCGTTGCTGGCCGGCCGGTCGAGATAGGCGCCGGCGGCCGCTTTGGTGGCCAGGTCGGCCACTGACCGGGCCACCGTGTCGCTGGCGGTGTCGAGATCGAGAACAAGCTGTTTGGAGGCGTTTTCCGGATCGGCCATCGAGATGGACACCTCGCTCACCCCTTCCTCCACCTGCCGGCTTTCCACCTGGACCAGAGAAATCGGCACCGTAAAGCGGGGCACCTTGCAAGGGCCCAGCGGGATATATTCGATCGTCGAACCGGAAACGACCAGAGTGGCATCGTGGTGCGAGGAGCGAGCCCAACCGGAGTGGTTATGCGTCATTGGGAATTCAAGTTCTCCGCCGCGTTCGAACAGGCGTCCGGCGTATTGCTTGAATTTCGCGATGTCGCCGGTTTTGAAGTTGGCGATGGTGACCGCGCGAAGAACGTTTTTGGATGGCTCAGGCACGGCATCCAGGTACGGGCCAGCCTCTCGCAACACCGCCTGGTAGTGTTTGCCCTCGTAGCTTGCCACGATCGAGTTTTCGAGCGATTGAACGGCGGCCGTGTCCAACTCCAGTTTCACCGAGACCACGCTTTTTGAGCCGCCCTCCACCAACGCCTTCTTCACCATTCGTTTGTGCAAGGGGGCGTCAAAAACCACCGTGTGTTCGCCGGCGGCCACCGGGATGGCGTCGAGTCTGCCTTCCGGCACTGGCTTGCCATCAAGCGAAACGCGGAAGGACGGAATGTCCGCCGCCAGCGTCAAGTATCCGATGGTTGGGGTCAACGCGGCCTTCACTTCGGTGGTGCGGGTGGAAGACAGGTCCACGCTGAGCGAAGCGTCGTGAAAGTCGGGTTTTCGCACGGCCAGTTCGTGCTTACCCGGCTCCAGACCATCCAGCAGCAGGACACCCTCTGCGTTCGCCCGGCCCGCCGCGGCGCCGTCCACAAAGATCTCCGCCCCCGGCTCGGTAGTGAGCCGGAGGGTGGCGCGCGGCAGTAGTTTTTCGAGCGCGGCGATCGCCAGCGGACCCGCGCCGGCCTGCTTCATCCGGCCGATGGTCTCTTCGGTGATGGCATCGGACACCCCGCGGCTCGAGATCTCGCCGCTGACAACAACGTCGGGCGTACGGAGTTTCAGCAGTTGTTCGATTTGCTTTAAGCTCAGTTGCCTGGACGCGGATCTCCTGGAGGACGAAGCGTTTCGCGGCCGCCGCTGCGCCGCCGCCGGAAACGACACGATGAGCAGCGCCAGCGCCACCTGAGCTTGCCACGTCATGGTGAAACAGTCCCCGTATCTTTATCGAAGCACATTGAGAATCTGCCGGATCTTCCAGTGAAGTCCTTTCGCGGCCTCGTTGTCCGGATCGATGGACAGCGCGGCGTCGAGCTCGTCTAAGGCGTTCTGATAGTGGCGTCCGTCAAACAGTTCGTTGGCCCGCCGGATGTGCCGCTCGATCTCGGCTTTCTGGCGCGCTACTTCTTGCTGCTTTTCGGGAGTCATTTCGAGCACCGCCGATGCGGCGCACGCTGGGGGCGCGCACTGGATGGCCTGCTCCCATGACACATAGCCTTCCAAAGCCACCCGGATCCGGTGGGTGCCGGGCTTGAGGTCCTTTTGAGCCAGCCGGCCGTCGGCATCGGCAACGCCCAACCTTTGCTGGTCGAGATAGACCTCGGCGCCGGGCGTGGTCGTCAGGTCGAACTCTACCGGGCTGTACTGAAGGGGGGCCTCCAGCCGGGCGGAGCCAAACCAGCCGATTTCCCGTCCCACCACCAGGTCCCGGTAACCGTCGTGGCGGATGGTGATGGACCGCCGGCCGGCGGGCAATCCTGGAATGCGGACGGAGCCGTCTTTGCCCGCCACGCCGGATGCCTTGCCGCCATCCACCGTCACTCGGGCGCCGGGCACATTGGCGCGCACCACCAGAACCGTTCCCAGCGAGAGAAGGTAAAACAGGCCGGCGGGCGCCAGCATGGCCACCGCGAGCAGCGTTATGGCGGCGGCGACGACGGGATTGCCGGCCCGGGCGTCGCTGGCCGGCCGGAGCTGCGTCACTTGCGCAAGCTGCCCTTTCGCGGACAGAATCCGAGCGTTCACCGCGCCGGCCGCTTGCGCCACGCGGTTGATTCCAACCGTGGCGCCATCCACCACAGAGCGCCGGAACGAGATCCCGATGGTCTCTCCCCCGTTGGTTTCCACGCTCAGGACAATTCGTTTCGAAAACCGGTATACCAAGAAGCAAACCAGACCGGCAACGGCGCAAACGGCGAGTGGAAGCGACAGCTCGCGGTAGCGCGCCAGGTTCGCGTATGCGTCCGGAGAGTTCCGGAAAAGCAAATAGAGGCTGCCGGATATCTCGAGCAAAAAAGCGACCAGCGCCAGCGCCAGGAGTCCGGCCGCGCGTTCCTCACCGTGATAGGAACTCGACACTTCCGACAGTGGAGCGAACCATTTCTTCGCCCCGCCCGGCTTCAGACGCACGACCTCGATCGCGCCGCCGGTCACTGTCAGGAAGACCTTCGTCTCTCCCCGGAAATTCGCGGCCAGCCGCGCCCACAAACCCGCGGGGCGTCCGGCGACCGCCAGCAGCACAGGCTGCTCGGGGTCGAACAGGAACCGGTTCAAATGGAGCACGGGCCCGGTATGGCGGCGCCGCCACCAGTCGCCGGCCAGCAGTGCGGCGGCGACCAATAACAATGATAAGGTTGCGGAATCCAGAACTATCATTCCGGCTACATCTTTAGTATCACCCAACCGGCGCCCTGCACAGACAAAAGGGGCCCCCTCACCGTTGCGAAGGGGCGCCTTGAAGTTGGGGACATGTAGCAGATCAGGAAAACTTTTCGTCCAGCATCTCTCCGGAGGGGCCAAGCAGGGTCAGGTGCAGCGGATATTTGCCCACGGCGTGCGTCGAGCAACTGAAACAGGGGTCGTAGGCCCGCACCAGCGCCGAAACGCGATTCAGCGCGCCTTCCTGAATGTGTGTTGCCGTCGACGTAGTGCGTGGCCACCTGCTGAATGTCCCGGTTGATGGCCAGGTTATTGTGGCCGGTGGCCACGATCAGGTTGGCCCACTGTATGGCGCCCTGCTCGTCCACTTTGTAATGGTGGATCAGCACGCCGCGCGGCGCTTCGATGATGCCGACGCCTTCGAGGGCATTCACCGTGGCGCGCGCGCGTACATGCGTGTCCAGAGATGTCCGGATCCTCCAGCAGCACCTCGATTCTCTCGACGCCGTAGAGCGCTTCGATCAGCCGCGCGTAGTGGTACAGGAACGCGCTTGCGGCACGCGACCGAAGCGCTGGCGGAATTCTTCCAGCTCCCGTCGGCTTCCGGAGTTCCGCAAGCTGTCGGCGACGTTCAGCCGCGCCAGCGGACCGACGCGGTAGACGCCCTCGGGAAACCCATCGGCTTGTAAGTAGGGCGCCTTCAGATAGGAGTTCGGCAGCGTGGCCTCGCCGATGAATTTCGAGTAGTCGCGGTGGCGGTCGAGCACATCCACCAGCTTGCCCTCGGCGTCGTGGAAGCGAATCTGCCCGTCGTAGAGTCTGCAGCGTTGCCCTCGCGCGTCCGTCATGCCGGCGTACATGGTGGGCTGGGTGCCGAACGTGCTGACCTCTTCGCTGAAGTTATCGAGCGACGCCCTTGAAGAACTTCAGAGTGTGCCGCACCACGGCCTTGGCCAGCGGCAAGCTCGCTCAGGATCGCGTCGCGGTTGCTCCGCGGTGAGCGGCGCGTTCACGCCGCCCGGCACCGTCCAGGACGGATGCACGCGCTCCTTCGCCAGCCGCTCGATCACCTGCTGGCCGAACTTGCGCAGCGCGATGCCGCTCTTGCCGAGCTCCGGGAACTTCTCGAGCACGCCGATCACGTTGCGCCGGGCCGGGTCGGAATCCATGCCCAGCAGCAGGTCGGGCGAGGAGAGGTGGAAGAAGCTCAGCGCGTGCGACTGCACGAACTGCGCGCAGTGCAGCAGCTCGCGCAGCTTGCGCGGCCGTTTCCGGAATTGCACCGCCATGATGGCGTCGCAGGCCTTCACCGAAGCCAGCAGGTGGCTCACCGGGCAGATGCCGCAGATGCGCGCCGTGATGGAGGGCATCTCGTAGAACGGCCGCCCTTCGGTGAATTTCTCGAAGCCGCGCACCTGCGTGACGTGCAACTGCGGTCGAATCCACTTTGCCTTCGTCGTCCAGGTGGATGGTGATCTGGGCGTGTCCTTCGATGCGGGTGACGTGCTCGATGGTTATCGTTTTGCCCACTGCTCGCCTCCTCGTTAACCGAACTTCACCTTGCCGGCGAGGTCCGGCTTGCGGCCTTCCAGCAGCTCGCCGATCACGAACGCAGATGGCGTCGGCGCCGCGGCGGGCAGCCGGGCACGTGCAGGTCCACCTTCACCACCTCCTGCACCGGCAGCGGCGTGGCGCAGCAGCGCCGGAACGTTTTCGGTGGGGATGCGCTGGTTGGTGTCGGCGCCCTCGACGTACACGCGGTCGAGCAGCTTCTTCACCGGCACGGTGTTGCGCATGGCGGGAACGTTGCTGGTGACGGCGCAATCGCCCAGCGCCACCAGCAGCCGCGTGCTCTTCCGGATCTTCTGGATCAGCTTGATAGTCGTCCTGGCTGCTGACGGCGCCTTCCACCAGCGTCACGTCCACGTCTTCCGGAAACTCCTGCGCGTCCACCAGCGGACCGTAGACCAGGTCGGCCTTCCTGCCGACGCCGATAATGCCCTCGTCGATATCGAGCAACGACATGTGGCAGCCGGAGCAGCCGTCCAGCCACACGGTGGCCAGCTTGATCTTGCTTCATCGCTTCCACTCCCCGGTGCAGAGCCAGCCGCTGATGTGCTGGTTGCTCTTCACCATCTCTTCCACCGCCCAGCCTTTTTCCGCCAGCGCGCCGGTGGGGCACACCTGCACGCACTTGCCGCAACTGGTGCAAGCTCGCGAGTCGCCCCATTGCGGTCCATCTCGCAAACCAGCCGCGAGCCGACGCCGCGGCTGACGATGTCCCACACGTTCGCGCCTTCCACCTCGGCGCAGACGCGCACGCAGCGGGTGCACAGAATGCAGCGGTTGTGATCCAGCACGAAGCGCGGGTGCGTGGAGTCCACCGGCAGGCGTGGATAGCTGTAGGCGTAGCGCACGCTGGTGACGCCCAGCTTTTCGGCCAGCGCCTGCAGCTCGCAGTGGCCGTTCGAAACGCACACCGCGCAGATGTGGTTCTTCTCCGCCAGCAGCAGCTCAACCGCGATGCGGCGATAGCGCCTCAGCTTTTCCGAATCGGTGGTCACCGACATGCCTTCCTGCACCGGCGTGGTGCAGGCCGGCAACAGGCGGTTGACACCCGCAACCTCCACCACGCACAGCCGGCAGGCGCCCACCGGGGTGCAGACCCTCCATGTGACAGAGCGCCGGAAGCTCGCGCCCGTTGGCGTAGGCGGCGTCCAGGATGGTCTGGCCCTCGGTCGAGCATAAACGTATTCTCCGTCGATGCGAAAAGATATCTTCCGCGGCACTTCGATCTCTCCTTGCCTATTGCCCGCCGTTGCGGATGTCGCAACGCAGGCAGCGGGCGCACTCTTCCATGGCCTCCACCGCGGTGAGCCCCAGCGACACCTCGCGCGACGCTCTTCACGCGGTCCTCCGCGGGCGCCTCGGAGGCGTGGTGGCGCGCCGTCTCGCTGGGATGCGTGGGCGGTGTCTTGTCGTATTCGAATTGCGGGAAGACCGACTCCCAGCGGCGCTGGCCGGTGAGCCGCTCGTCCATGATGCGCGCCGCCTTCTTGCCGTAGCCCATGGCATTCGAAACGTTCGACGCTCCGGAGATCAGGTCGCCGCCGGCAAAGAAGTTGGCGCGGCTGGTCTCGAGCGTGTAGCGGTCCACTTCGATGAGCCCGTTTTCGTTGACGCGCAGGCCGGAGGCCCGCACGAAATCCATATCCACGGTCTCGCCCACCGCCAGAATCACCGTCGATCGCAGTCGAACCGCAGAATTTCTCCGGTGGGCACCGGCCGCCGCCGGCCGCTGGCATCGTAGGCGCCCGGCCGGGTGGTCACCACTTCGATGGCCTGCACACCGCCCTCGGCGTTTCCGATGATGCGGTGCGGCGACGCCAGAAAAGCGATGCGCGCGCCCTCGGCTTCGGCCGCTTCGGTCTCTTCCGGAATGGCGGGCATGTCCTTGCGCTCGCGGCGGTACAGGATGGTTACCTCGGCGCCGACGCGCAAGGCCGTGCGGGCCGAGTCGATGGCCGCGTTGCCGCCGCCGATCACCACCACTTTCTTGCCCAGCTCCACGGGCTGGCTCTTGGCCACCGCCTCCAGGAAGGTCAGCGCCGGCATGACGCCGCGCAATTCGGTCCCCGGCAGGTAGACCCAGCTCTCCTTCCAGGTGCCGATGGAAAGAAACACGGCGTCGTAGCGGCTTTCGATGTCGTTCAGCAGCACGTCTTCGCCGACGTTCGCGTTGAAGGTGAACTCCACCCCCACGGCGCGGATCACCTCCAGTTCCTTATCCAGCACCGCCTTCGGAAGACGGTATTCCGGCAGCGCGTAACGCAGCATTCCGCCCGCCTCCGGGTTGGCGTCGTAAACCATCACGTCGTGCCCGAGCAGCGCCAGGTAGTAGGCGCAGCTCAGGCCCGTCGGCCCGGCTCCCACCACCGCGATGCGCTTGCCGGTGGACGGCATCCGCCGCGCGGCGATGCGCGAGAGCAGCGCGCCGAAGCCCTCCGACGCGAAGATCGAATCGGCGATGTGGCGGTGCACTTCGCGCATGTTCACCGCCTCGTCGATGCCTTTGCGCCGGCAGCGGTCGTCGCATGGATGCTGGCACACGCGGCCGGTGGAAGCCGGCAGCGGGTTGTCCAGGATGATGGATTCGAAAGCCTCCTCCAGCCGGTCTTCCCGGAAAAGCTGCAGGAACCGGGGAATGTTCATGTGCAGCGGACAACTGTTCTCGCAGGGCGACAGCGCCAGGTCTTCGCACACGCCCGCGCGGCAGCGGTGCGCCCGGATGTGGTCTTCGAACTCGTGCCGGAAATGGCGGATGGTGGTGAGCACCGGGTTGGGCGCGGTCTGCCCCAGCCCGCACAGCGACATGTCGCGGATCATGCGGCTTAGCTCGTCGAGCGTGGCCAGGTCTTCCTGCGTCGCCTCCCCTTCGGTGAACTTGTTCAGAATAGCCAGGCTCTTGTCCAGCCCCACCCGGCACGGCACGCACTTGCCGCAGCTTTCCGAGTGGGTGAACTCGATGAAGTACCGCGCCACGTCCACCATGCAGTTGTCTTCATCCATCACCACCATGCCGCCCGAGCCCATGATGGAGCCGAGCTGCGCCAGCGTCTCGTAATCCACCGGCGTGTCGAACATTTCCTGCGGGATGCAGCCGCCCGACGGTCCGCCGGTCTGCACCGCCTTCACCGCGCGCCCGCCGGCGCCGCCTCCGCCGATGTCGTAGACGAACTGTCTTGAGCGGCGTGCCCAGCGGCATTTCCACCAGGCCGGTGCTCTGCACCTTGCCTACCAGCGAGAACACCTTGGTGCCGGGGCTCTTCGGGCTGCCGGTTTCGGTGAACCAGGCCGGCCCCTTCAGTACGATGGGCGCTACGTTGTACCAGGTCTCGACGTTGTTGATGTTGGTGGGCCTGCCCCACAGCCCCTTCTCGGCGGGGTAAGGCGGGCGCGGCGTGGGCCGGCCGGCTTTGCCTTCCAGCGAGCGGATGAGCGCCGTTTCCTCGCCGCACACGAACGCCCCGGCGCCCTCCACCAGGCTGATGTCGAAGTGGAAGCCCCGGCCGAGGATGTTCTCGCCGAGCAGCCCGTATTCCTTGGCCTGCTCGATGGCCAGGTTCAGGCGGTGGACCGCCAGCGGATACTCGGCGCGCACGTAAATGATGCCTTCGGTGGCGCCCATCACGTAAGCCGCCAATGATCATGCCTTCCAGCAGCGAGTGCGGGTCGCTTTCGCACTCGTTGCGGTTCATGTAGGCGCCCGGGTCGCCTTCGTCGGCGTTGCAGATGACGTACTTTTTGTCGGCCTTCGCCTTGCGCAGAAACTCCCACTTGATGCCCGTCTGGTAGCCGGCGCCGCCCCGGCCGCGCAGTTTGGCGGCCTTGATCTGCTCGATCACCAGCTCCGGGTTGCCATCGATGAGCACCTTGTAAAGCGCCTGGTAGCCGCCGACCGCGATGTACTCCTCGATGTCGCCCGGGTTGATCAGCCCGCAGTTGCGCAAGACGATCTTCTTCTGGCCCTTGAAGAATGGAACGTCGTTCCAACTCGGGATTTCCGGGTAGCCGGCCCCGTAACGGACTACCCCGGTGATGTGGTCCCACTCTTCGATTTTGCACAGCGCCAGCTCCGCCGGAATGCGCCCCGCGGCGATGTCGTCCAGCAGGGCCGGTACGTCGCCCTGCCGCACCCGCCGCAGCACCACCAGCGGCATGCCAGGCATCCGGACATTTACCAGCGGCTCTTCGGCGCAGTAGCCGAAGCAGCCGCAGCGGGCCAGGTGGATGCCCAAGCCCAGGCTGTCGATGCCGTGCCGGATGGCGTGGTAAACGCCCTCGGCGCCGTTGCCCGAACCACAGGTCCCCATGCCGATAGCGACGCGCGGCCGGGCGGGCAGCAGTTTCGCCAGTCCCGCCTCGCGGGCCGCTTGAAACGAGCTGATGTCGGTGATTTTCATCCTCAACGGCTCTCCTTCTTCAAAGCCTCCACCTCGCGCTCGAGCGTCCTCTCGTTGACGTGGCCGTGAATCGAATGGTCCACCTCCACCACGGGCGCCAGCGCGCATTGCCCGAAACAGGCCACCGTGCGCAGCGTGAACCGCTGGTCGGGCGTGGTTACCGAAACCTTGTCGGCGCTGCCCTCTTCATCGTCCTGCTTCACGCCCAGTTGCAGCTTCAGGCGTTCCAACAGGTTGCGCGAGCCGTGGGTGTGGCAGGCCGTGCCGCGGCAGATGCACACGGTGTGCTCGCCCTGCGGCTTCAGGTTGAACAGCGAATAGAACGTCACCACGCTGTAAATCCGCGCCGGCGGAATATCCAGCTTCCAGGCGACGTAATCCAGCACCTCGGCGGGCAGATACTTGTTGGGATGGCTTTCCTGGAGGTTTTCCAGCAGCGTCAGGAGCATTCCGGGCTTTCCGGAATGGGTGGCGATCAGCTTGTCAATCCAATCCTGGTTCTTCAGGACGGGGCGATGTTCTTCGGCCGTTGTCGTCTTCATGGCGGGAGTTGGACGGAAGTCTACAATTTAAGATCATCACATCTCATTATCCTTTGCAAGGGCCGGAAGCACTTTTTAGAATGTAGAATCTTTCATCAATTGAAAAATGTAAAACCTCGATATTGAATTGGACTGTTGAAGTATAAATCACATTCAACTCGGCGACGAAGTTGCTGGCACGACGGCAGACACTGAGTCTGGCGGCGAAGCGAAAGTTGTCATTCGGCATGCCTGTGCCGGAGACTAGTATCGAATGGACCTGGATTCTGCAGGAAAGGAACAGCACTCATGAACATCAAATCTCCCGGGGAATGCCGTTGGGACCTGGTCAGCCTCGGCGAAATCATGCTCCGGCTGGACCCCGGCGACGGCCGCGTTTCCACCACACGCACGTTTCAGGTGTGGGAGGGTGGCGGCGAATACAACGTCGCCCGCGGGCTGAAACGCTGCTTCGGCATGAAGACGGCGGTGGTAACCGCGCTGGCGGACAACCCGGTGGGGCGCCTGGTGGAGGATTTAATTTACCAGGGCGGCGTCGACTCCTCGCACCTGATGTGGGTGAAGTTCGACGGAGTCGGCCGCACGGTGCGCAACGGCCTCAACTTCACCGAGCGCGGCTTCGGGGTGCGCGCGGCGCTGGGCTGTTCAGACCGCGGCCACACCGCCATTTCGCAGCTCCGGCCGGGTGAAATCGATTGGGATGAAATCTTCGGGACCGAAGGCGCGCGCTGGTTCCACACGGGAGGCATCTTCTGCGGCCTCTCGGCCAGCACCCCGCTGGTGGCCAAGGAAGCCATGCAGGCTGCGCACAAGCACGGCGCCATCATTTCCTACGACCTGAACTATCGGGAGTCGTTGTGGAAATCGTTCGGCGGCAAGGAGGCCGCGCAACGCGTGAACCGCGAACTGGCGCCTTATATCGACGTGATGCTGGGCAACGAAGAGGATTTCAGCGCCGCCCTGGGCTTCCGCGTCGAGGGCTTGGACGAGCACCTCTCGAAGATCGACCCGGCCAACTTCAAAAAAATGATCGAGAAAGCGGTGGCTGCCTACCCCAACTTCCAGACGGTGGCCACCACCTTGCGAAACGCCAAAACCGCCAGCGTCAACGACTGGGGCGCCATCTGCTACCACGACGGCCAGTTTCACGAAGCCCCCATGCGCGAGGGCCTGGAAATCTTCGACCGCGTCGGGGGTGGCGACTCTTTCGCCTCGGGCCTCATTTACGGGTTCCTGGCCGGCAAGGGTCCGCAATACGCCGTGGAGTGCGGCGCGGCGCACGGGGCGCTGGCCATGACCACGCCGGGCGACACCACCATGGCCACGCTCCCCGAAGTGGAGCGCGTGATGAAGGGCGGCACGGCCCGGGTGGCTCGCTGAAGGGCCGTCGCCGGGGCGCCTACAATTGCGGCTTCAGGATTTCGAACTTGGCGCGCAGAAACTGCCAGTCCGGCAGCTCGTACGCCCGTAGATTGGTCTGGATCTTCTCGGTGAACTCCCGCGATCCCTGGCCCGGAATTGTGTCGGCTGTGACGTTGAACGTCGAAATCGGAGGATCGTTCGGTCCGGATTTGTCGGTGTAAAGTTCGACACGCATTTCCAGACCGTCGAGGGCTGTCACCGCATGGTTCACCACCAGCAAGGTAATCTGCGCCTTTTTCTTGGCGTCCTCGCTGATGCGGAAGCCGGTGAGTTCCAGATACTTCGCATAGGGGTGCGGTTTGAGCGCCGTGGCCGGGGCCGCCGATAGCGGGTTCGGCACGTCCTGGGCCGAAGCCACTGCCTGTCCGGTGTCGCTGGCGCCGTTCACGGCTGGGAGCACATACCGGTACGCCAGAAACAGAAGGCCGCCAAACAATAGCGCCACCAGCACGGTGACAAGCCACGCCGGCATGTGGCGACGGGGCTCCTGAAGCACGTACGTCTGCTGCGGCGCGGCGGTCGCCGGGGCGGCCGGCGGAGGCGGCGCTGGAGCCGGGGCAGGCGTCTGGTAGGGATAGGCGCCCGGTGGAGGGCCCGGGGCGACCGATGGAGGCGCCGTCTGGAGTGGTGGCGAATAGGCCGCCGGATAGGCAGGCGGCGGCGGTGGTGGTTGGGGAGGCTGTGCTGCCGCCTCTCCTTCGCCCGCCTGCGCCTTTTTTGGCGAGCAATCCGGACATTCTTCATAGGACGGTGGAACTTCCCGCCCGCACTTTGGACAGATGTAAGTGAACATGACCTTCTCTTATTCTTTCAGACGCCAGACTTGAGAGCTGGGGTACGGCCGATCGCCGGCGCTTTCCGAGGCCGGGAATTCCCCTTCCCTCTAAGAGATGCGAAAACCCTCCAAGCGTCGCTCCTGGAACACCAGACCGAAACCGGGCTCCCTGCGCGGCTCGAGCCAGCCCTTTACCGGGTAGATCGGGTTTTCCAGCACGTCGTCGAACACCTTGACGCCCGATTCCCTTACGAAGTACTCCGTAATCAGGTGATTCGGCACCGTGGTGGACAACTGGGAATGAATGTCCCAATTGTAATGCGGCGCCACGGGAATGTCGTAACCGGCGGCCATGTGGGCAATCCGCAGCCATTCGGTTACGCCGCCGCAGACGGTGGCGTCCGGCTGCAAGACATCGGCCGCCTTGCGCTCCATCAGGTCGGCGAAGGCCCAGCGCGTGGCTTCCAGCTCGCCGGTAGCCACCGGCGTATCCAGCGCCTCGGCAATCCGGGCCATCGCCGCAACCTTGTCGGCCCTCACCGGCTCTTCGATCCACAGCGGCCGGTATTGTTCCAGCCAGCGCATGGCGGCGATGGCCGAGGGGGCGTCGGGCCAGCCACCGTTGGCGTCGAGCAGCAGGTCGATATCGTCGCCCACCGCCTTCCGCACCGCGCCCACCCGGCGTGCGTCTTCGCGCGCCGAGGCGCGACCCACTTTCAACTTCACCGCGTCGAATCCTTTTTCGAGATACAGGTTCACTTCCGCAATCAGCTCGTCGTCGGTCTGCCCGGCGCGGTAGTAGCCGCCGGTGGCGTAGCAGCGCAGCTTGCGCGAGTGGACGCCAAGAAGCTCCATCACGGGCAGTTTGGCCACCTTTCCGCGCAGATCCCATAGCGCGATGTCGATGGAGCTGATGGTGCGCAGCGCGGCTCCCCGCCTCCCGGCCTGGATGGATTGGCGGTACATCTCGTCCCATAGGTGCGCGGTGTCGAAGATGCTGGCGCCTTCGAGCATCGGCCGGTAGATTTCATCGACCATCGAGACCATGGCCTTCGACCCGTCGTATCCCAGGCTGAACCCGACCCCTTCGAGTCCCTCTTCGGTGCGGATGCGGACGATCAGGTGGTCCCGCCGGGTGATGCGGCGAACGGCGTCGGCCACGGCCTGCTCGAGCGGAATCGAGATGGCGAATGCTTCAACGGTTTTGATCTTCATGGTATTCAGATGAGGATGTACAACGATGTTGGCATGGAATTGTCCCGCAACACCAGTGTAGATACGAACGGCCCGCGATACTCGCCCGAGAGTTTTATCGCAGTTTCGGAAATACGCTTCAATTCGGAATCATTCTTTGCCCTTGTCCCGTGGAGAGTCGGGCAATCCTGCCTGCCGGAAGCCGCGACCTTGTAATTATTACCTGGTTGGCCGATGCCGTTCGACTCACTCGCGGGGTAAGAAGATTCCGAGTGGAGGCGGCTTAGGGAGTGGGTTTTCGTCGAAGCTCCCTTTATTCGGTGCCTGGCCAGGCATGCGGGGGAAGGCTATCTTCGTCCGCCAGCCCGCGGCATACCCCTTTCGACGCCCTGGAGGCTGGCTCAGCGTGGTAACTGAATTGCTTCTGTTCTTCTGGAGGCGCACGCGGTCACTGCGCCCGGTTGCTGCCTCCACTGCCCGCAGAGCGCGGGGACGCATGACGGCGGTCGTCGATCTCGCAGTTCTGGAATGTTTACGGCAAGTCGACGTGTGCGAACTCCCGGCATAAAATAACTAGTACAAGTAGAGGTGGAGGTCGACTTATGAATCTATCTGGGGTATCGGCTACCCTCTTGGCCGTACTGCTGGTGACAGCGCCGGTCTTCCCGGCTCAAGACCATCTGGTTCGCCTGGCGGATGTGCAACGGCAGGCGGCGGCTGCCACGCAGTCACGCGAAGCCAGCCTGCGATCGCTGGATAAACTGTTTACTCTCGCTCCGGCCGGCAAGGCGCTTCACTCGGCAGGCATGAATCCGGCCGATATACATCGGGCGGCGTCGATGCTCTCCGATGAGGAACTGGCCGGACTGGCGGCCCGGGCGGACAAAGTAAACAGCCAATTCTCCGCCGGTGCGCTTTCGAACGAACACCTGACGTACATTGTCATCGCACTGGGGACTGCCGTTCTCATCCTCGTGATTGTGGCAGCCCGTTAGCGGGGACCACCAAATGAGAACCTTCTGCATCTTCCTTTTGATGGCTCTGCCGGGGCTGTCGGCGGATATCTGGCTTGATGTTCCCTTGGTGAGACAGCACAAAGACGGATGTGGAGCCGCGGCCGCGGCGATGGTTTTGCAGTATTGGGCCGGGCAGGGGGCGAAGCTGGGCTCCGACGATACCGGAAATGACCGGATCTACCAGGCGCTCTACTCCCGGGCAGATCACGGCATTCGCGCCGATTCTCTGGAGAGCTACCTGAAGCGCAGCGGGTTCTACGTGTTCGCCATGGCTGGCACGCGGGCGGATTTGGCGGATCACATCGGGAAGGGTCGGCCGCTGATCGTGTGCCTGCGGGAGGGCCATCAGTTGCACTACGAGGTGGTGCGAGGCATCGGGCGGCTGGGCGTCTGGCTGAACGATCCGGCGGACGGGAGAGCTCACCTGGCTGCCTGGTCGGAATTCGACACGCATTGGAAGGAGGCCGCGAATTGGCTACTCCTGGCGGTGCCGCGTCAGCAGCCTACGCATTGATCCTCTTTCTGGCTCCTTCAGTTTGCGCGGAGTGCCCTCACTTTGATCGCGGCATGCAACTTGCGCGCGAGGGCAAGCTTGACGAAGCCCGGGCGATCCTTTCCGCTTGCGCGGCGTCTGAACCAAGCGACAAACGTTTTCCGCTGGAATTGGCGGGCATCGCGTGGTTACAGCACGACCTTGACGCCGCCAAGCGGCAGTTGCATCGCGCACTACGTCTGGACCCGTCCGACCCGTACGGCAATGAATTTCTGGGGACACTCTATTTCCTGGAACACAACCAGGAAGCCGCGCTGAAGTATTGGAACAGGGCCGGCAAACCGCGCATCGGCTCCGTACGAACGGAAGATGCCGCTATCCGCCCCGGTCTTCTGGCGGGGATTCTTCGGTTCGCCCCTGGGGAACCACTGAGTTTGGCGGACTACCTGACGACTCTCGCGCGGCTGCGGCCGTACGGGGCAGACTCCGGCGGAATCCAGTTGTTGGCGCTTACCGGCGGAGACTATGGGGTGGCGCTGGAAGTGCCACGCCAAACCTGGCGGCAGGTTGCCATCGGATCTCTTCAGGGGCTCTTCGACTCGCTTGCGCCCGAGTGGCGGAACATTAACGGGACAGGAGTCGATGGGGAAGCTTTGTTCCGCTGGGGCGCGAAACACAGGCGTGCGATGGCGCGCTTCAGTTGGCCTCTGGCTGGAAGCGGCAAATGGAGAGCTGGGGTACTGTCGGACCTGCGGCGGGAGACATGGAACACTGGCGGTCCGAACGACTTTCGTCTGAATACGTCCTCTTTCGGCTTCGATATCGGGGCCATCGAGAGTGGCCGATTTTCCTGGAGAACCGGAGTGGGTGTCACCAGCCACCAGTACCTTGGAGCACCGGGCTTCGAAGACGGCACTACTTTGACTCAGCGAACTACCGCAAGCTACGTGTTGCTCCTACAGCCGGAGCACCGCCTTCGCGTCACCGGCCGGGGCACCGTGGAACTGGGCAAGTGGTTCACGGTGGGTACGCCCACGTATTCCCGTTTGCGCCAGGATTTGGTCGCCCGCTGGTTTCCGAAAGCACAAGGGGATGACTACGCAATGCGCGCTCGCCTCAGCGCCGGCCAGACGATTGGCCGTGCACCCTTCGATGAATCATTCGTGCTCGGCGTCGAAAGGGACACGGATCTCTGGTTGAGGGGGCACTCCGCCACGCGTGACGGCCGCAAAGGCAGCGGCCTGATCGGCCGCGACTATGTCCTGTTCAACTGGGAATGGGACAAGCGGGTTTTGCGGCTGCCGTGGGTCACGATTCACGCCGGGCCTTTTCTAGACTGCGGAAAGATCAATGACTACCGCGGCGATCCGCTCCGGCGTCGTTGGCAGTTGGATTCGGGAGTCCAAATGAAGGTCGGTGTTCTCGGCCTGGTATCGCTCGTTCTTTCCTATGGGCGCGATCTGCGTGGTGGACGCAATACGTTTTATCTGAGCAACGGCTTGCCGTTCGACTGAGGCCATGCCGGCTCATGGTCGGCCCTGATCGCGAAGCGTTCGTCCACGGAAATCCGTCACACAACGTTAGGAACGCATACACAGATTGGTGCAGCGGCGTAGATCGCCGGTGCCGTTTGGTCACGGTTCCGCGCCGCCTTGAAGAACTCGCGCCTCGGTGGGTGGCCCGGCGAGGTAAGATGAATTCCGGCGGAGCGCCGTGGAGTTTCTCCAAATCCCGCGGAGCCCTTTCGGCTATTGGACGATTCCTTCGGCGCCGCCGGATACCAGCCACGGAGTGTGATTGTCATATGAACAGAAGGATCTTTGCAAAGGCATTGGCTTCGGGCGCCGTGATGACGGCGGTCGGGAAAAAGGAATTGCTGGCCCAGGCACAGGTGGAGCGCGCCACCCGTGGGATGCCGTCTCCCCGCATCAAAGACGTCCAAGCGATCGCGACGGCTCCGAACGGGCTGCGGCTGGTTGTGGTGAAGGTGACCACCGACCAGGACGGCCTCTACGGGTACGGCTGCGCCACCTACACGCAACGCGCCGATCTGGTGGTGCCCGCCGTGGACAAATACCTGAAGCCGTTGCTGGTGGGCAAGCCGGCCGACCGCATCGACGACACCTGGCAAGCCTGCTACGACAGCTCCTATTGGAGAAACGGCCCGGTTCTCAACAACGCCATCAGTGGCGTCGACCAGGCGCTGTGGGACATCAAGGGCCGGCAGGCGCGGATGCCGGTGTATCAGCTTCTGGGAGGCAAATGCCGGGAAGCGGCGGACTGTTACACACACGCTTCCGGAGCGGAGATTCCCGAAGTGATCGAAAACGCCCGGAAGTTCATGGCCCAGGGGTTCCGGAACGTCCGCGTTCAGGTTGGCGTGGCGGGCATGGCGGGTTATGGAAGCGGCAGCCGGGGCGGTGTGAAAGTGGCCGCGCTTCACGATGGGCCGGTTTTCGAGCCAAAGGCGTACATCCGGCGGGCGCTGAAGCTGCTGGAAGAGTGCCGCAAGCAACTCGGCGACGAAGTGGAATTGCTTCACGATGTCCACGAGCGGGTAACCCCGTCGGAAGCGGTCCAGTTATGCAAGGATGTCGAGCAGTTCAAGCTGTTCTTCCTGGAAGATCCGCTCTCGCCTGAGGACATCGCCTATTTCCGGCTGGTAAGGCAGCAATGCGCCACTCCGATCGCGATGGGGGAGTTGTTCAACAGCCCGCACGAGTGGAATCCGCTTATCGGCGAGCGGTTGATCGATTACATCCGAATCCACGTTTCACAGGCAGGCGGAATCACGCCTTGCCGGAAGATCGCGGCGTTTGGCGAACTTATGGGGGTTCGAACGGCCTGGCACGGCCCGGGAGACGTCTCGCCCGTCGGCCACGCCGCCAACGTCGCGTTGGACCTGGCCTGTTACAACTTCGGCATTCAGGAGTACTCCCCGTTCAACGAGCGCTTGCAGGAGGTGTTCCAGGGTTGTCCGGTGATGAAAGACGGCTACCTTTACGCCAACGAAGCGCCCGGTTGGGGAATCGAGATCGACGAGAAGGCCGCCGCGAAATACCCGTTTGGCGGTTCGGGAGGCAGCGGCACGCGAGGTCTGAATGGCGGTTGGGGAGTGATTCGCAAGCGGGATGGAACGGTCATCAAGCAGTAGCCGCCAGGCTTCTCCACCGGCAGCGAGCCGTCACTTACCCGGAGAAATTGGACGGGGCGGGCTATCATCGCTCCTCCGGAGTGATGCTGAACTATTTGCGCTACCTCAACTGTGCAGCGTAGAGTGAGGCTGTTTTGCGCCCCGCCCCGCCAATTTGAAATCAATATCGCCGGCACAGAAACGGCTCAGCGCCCGTCGACTTTTCCCTTCACGCCGGACGTCTTGTCCATAGTCCAGCCTACTTTTTCACCGGATGGCAGGGTGATCGAGCAGCGGCCGACAAACTCCCCTTCTCTTTCCGCCTTGATCGGCATCGAACCGGGTCCGAATTTGGTCGGGGACAGAACGCTTTCAGCGCCGAAATCAATCTCTACCGAGCCGTCGCTCGATTCGAAGGTCAAATGATCGTCCACCTTGATTGACATGGTGCACGGATCGGGGTCGGGTGTCACGGTTTTGTCGTTTTTCACAGTCAATCTGATTTTGTGCGTTTTCGGCATGGGATGCCTTCCTTGTTAGTCTCGGTCAGTGGTCTGAATTAGTGGCGAGCAGCGTCGCATAGCCGGGGTCGCGCCGCAAGGTGTCGAAATCGGGATCGAGCATCAGTTTGCGCAGCAGTGCGGTGGGTGCGTTGCGCAGAGCCGCCATGGCCTCCGCGTGCTGTCCCAGCAGTTCATAGGTCAGGGCGGCATTGGCGACGAATTGGCCGAAATCCGGCGCCATCTGCAGCGCTTGCGCAAGCTCATATTGGGCACGCCCGCGGTCGCCCAGAAAGGCGGCCATCAGGGCCAGCTCGGAACGCGTGAACGCGTCGCGTGGATTCCGGGCGAGGGTTTCCTCGGCGATGGCTATGCCCTTGTGGTAGGCCTCGCGCACATCGCCATCGCGGCCCAGGGGGCGGTACGCGGAAGCCAGCGCGATATAGTCGCCCGGCTCCGGATTCCCGAAAGCCACCGCCTTCTCGAGCTGCCCGGCGGCTTCCGGAAAACGCCGCTCGTAATAGTAAATGATGCCAAGCAGGTAGGTGGCCACGTAAGTGTTGCGTAGCCGCAGCGATTCCCGGATCTCGGTTTCGGCTTCCGCCAGACGGCCCTCGTCCGACAAGACCGACCCGAGATTCGTGTGGCCGGTATACAGGCCGGGAGCCAGCAGTACGAGTTTACGGATGGTCTCTTCGGCCTGCGGAAACTGGCCGCGGTACCAATAGAACTTGAATAGTAGCTGGTAATGTCGAAAGTAGTCGGGCTGCACTTCGAGCGCCCGGCGGAAAGTGGCCACCGCGTCGGCGGGCCGGTTTTGCAACTCGTAGGCGTGCGCCAGGCGGTCCCAGGCGTCCGGATTGCCGGGGTCAAGCTGGGTGGCGCGCGCGAAATCCAGTGCCGCCTGTTCGTACCGGCCGCTTTCGATCTTCAGTTGTCCTTGCACCAACAGCACCGCGAAGGAATCCGGATTGAGGCTCCTCGCCCGGGCGGCGGACGCCTGCGCGCGATCGAGCCAGCTACGATCGCGCGTGCGGCTGAATCGCAGCAACTGCGCCTCCGCCAGGCCGGCAGGCGGCAGGGCGGACATCGGGTCCGACCCCTCGGCCTTGGCGAAGAACCGCATGGCGTCGTCGGCGCTGTCGTTGTCGCGGCGCAACAAGGAAACGCCCTGGATGTAATCGGAGTAAGCGGCGGGCGCGACCGATTCGGCGCTGACCGGGGAACTTAATCCGAAGCCGCCGGTGACGGTTGCGATGAGCGCTTTCGCGACCCCGCCGGGTTCGCTTTCCGGATAGGTGCCGTCCAGGTTGCGCACCGCTTCGCCGGAAACGGCGTCCACCAGGGAGGCGTGCAAAACCAGTTGTGAGCCGCGATGCCGGATGTTGGTGCGCAGGGCGTGGGTGGCGCCCAGGACTTTGGCCGCTTGTTCGGGCGTACCCACGTCAAACTGGCGCGCGTCGGCGGGCGGCAGCACCACAAACCCACGGCGCAATCCGGAGAGCCGCGCCGCCACATCGTACAGAACCCCGGAAGCAACCGGCGCGGGCCGGCCCTCCACAACGGGCGGGAGAATTGCCAGGCGGACGGGCTGCCAGACCGGCTGCCGCCCTTGCCACAGACCGAAACCGGCAATGGCGGCCAACAAAGCCGCCCCGGCCAGCAGCCATTTGTTCTTCGTGCGCCGGGGGACGAGTCGAGCCGCCAGCTCTTCGGCCGAGTGAAAACGCTGCTCCGGATCGGGTGCGGTTGCCTGCCGGACCAGCGCCGACCAAGGGGGCGGCAAGGATTCGACGTCGCACTCCCAAAGTTCTTCGCCGGCCCGGTAGATCTGAGTGACCGTGGTGGAGTCCGGCCCGGGCGCCGGCCGGCGGGCCGTTTGGCCCTCGGGACGCGTCAGCGCCACGCTCAGCAATTGGCGGATCATCACACCAAACGCGAAAATGTCGCTCGCTATGGTGGCGCGGGCGCCGATGTGGAGTTCCGGGGCCATATAGCGGTAGGTACCGCCCCGCCGGCTCATGACGTGGGCTCCCGCGGCCTGTCCCATCTTCGCCAGGCCGAAGTCCATCAGCACGACCCGCTGTCCGCCGCCGGGCAGCGGGGCAATAATGATGTTGGCGGGCTTCAGGTCGCCGTGTACCACGCCCTGTCGATGCGCCTGGCCAAGTCCGGCGGCGATCTGCAAAACAATCTCCCGCGCTTCGTTTTCCCCGGGCGGATTGGGACCGCGAAGACGGGATGCCAGCGTTTCTCCTTCGATGAACTCCATCGTGAGAAACTCGATTTCGCCGGCGTCCGTTTGCGCCGTGTGCAGCTCGTGGACTTTGCACACGTTGAAGTGACTCACCTCGCGGGCGGCCCGTACTTCGGGGGGCAGGTGATCGCGATGGCCAATCCTGCCGCATTTGATGGCAATCCGGCGATCGAGCTTGGTGTCGACGGCTTCGTAGACGATGCCCATGCCGCCCCTGCCGATCTGTCGAACGACGCAAAAGCGGTCCGCGATCAGCGCGCCGGGCTCAAAGGGCCGGTCTACCAGCTCGCGCGCGGCCAGCAGCGGCTCGCGCAGGAAAGCGCCCATTCGCTCTTCCCACTCGACGCGCGTGCGCACTTCCCGGTGAAGTTCCTGGTTGCCGCCGCAGACGGCCTGAAGAAACGGCTCGCGCTCGTCGGAGGGCCGCTCCAGCGCCGATTCGACCAGCGTCATTACAAGTTCGTCGCGTTCGACTTCGTCTGGCATGGGCGGGACTCCAGCTTCTCGTAGAGCCAGCGGCGGGCGTCGCCGAACCGGCGCTGCACGGTTCGCAGTGGAACCCCCAGCGCGTCGGACGTTTCTTCATCGGTGAGCCCGAGAAAGAAACGCATTTCCACCACTTCGCACAAGTCGGGATGCAGGGTATCGAGATCGTCCAGCAGGGAATTGATGGCGACGGCCTGTTCGAAGCTGGCGGCGCGGTCTCGCATCAGGTTTTCCATCCCCTCGAGAGGCACGTTGCGCCAACGCTTCCGGCCGCGCGCGTGGTCGATCAGAAGCCGGCGCATGATTCGGGCCGCGAACGCAAAAAAATGACGTCGGTCCTGCCAGTCGCGCTCGCGCGCTGCCACCAGTCGCAGATAGGCTTCATTGAGCAGCGAGGTGGGCTCGACCGAGTGGCCCGGCGCTTCTCCTTTCAGAAGATGTTGGGCGAGACGATGCAGGTCCGGCAGGACGACCTCGAACAGCCGCTCCTCGGCGCTCCGGTCTCCCGCGCCCCAGGCGCGCAGCAGATCCGTAACATCGCCCGCCGGCGTTTCCAAAGGTGAAACCTCCCAGATCGAATGACTCCAGTTTACCCCGGCCTCTCTTGTGAAATATACGAGGGAATCAGAAATAATCACTTGCGCCATCCCGTCCTCGAACCCGCCGTCGCCCGGTCAGTCGAAGCTGACGGAGGACTCTTGGAAGAAGCGAGACGACTTGGAATTTCCCGCCAAAATCTCTGCTGGGAGATTATCCCTTGTGTTCCTGTTCGGCGGTTCCGAAGAGCTTTCCGAGTATCTCTTTTCCACCGCGGGCGGCGAGAATTATCGTCAGGACGCCCATTGTGACGTACACGACGGTGAAGCCGACCACCACCACGGTCTGCGAGAGTTCCAGCTCGGCCAGCGCCATCGCGGCAAACAGCACCACCAGCATGGCGCGGACGTAGCTCGCCACCAGGCTCGGCTTGGGCACGTGCTCCCGGATGAGACTGCGCCGAACACCATGGGCGGCCCAGGAGGAGATGAGCCAGCCAACTCCGAAAATGGTGAAAGCGATCAGGATGCGGGGAACCAGCAGGACCAGTTTTTCGATTAGCGACGAAACCACCGTCAACTGCAAGGCCGTGAAGGCCGCGTTGAGGAATACCAGGAACACCAGGAATCCGCACAGGTTGCCGACAGCCGAATAGAGCGAGAGCCGCATCTCCACCCGCGACAGACCGCTCCCCCAGCGGAAGCCGCCCAACACCCGATGGAGCCTCAGAATAATCAAAAGCTGGACAACCACCCTTTTCACAAACCAGCCGGCCATCAGCCCGAGACCCGCCAGCAGCAGGCCGGCGGCGAGACTCGGAAGGTAGTCGACAACCCGGTTCAGAAATCGGCCGAGCACATCCTCAACCCTCATGGGACCCCACGCTCCTTTCCTCATCCGATCGGCTCAGCAGCCGGGCGATCAGCGGTTTGCTCTCTTCGTACTCCTCGGCCCAAACCACCGGGCAGTTGGCCTGGCGCGTAATGTCTTCGGTAAGGGAGCTGGCGGCCAGCATTTCCCAGAACGAACCGGTGCGGCCGCCCATCAGCAAAAGGTCGGTCGACCTCGAGGCATCGACGATTCCGCGTACCACGTCTTCCTCTTCGAGGGTCCGAGTTCCGCGCCGGCAATCTTCTTCGCAACGAATCTTCGTAGCTTTCAGGCAGCGGCGCTCGCGCTCGGCGCTGTCGATGCCGGGTGGCACCACCAGCGCAACCACCAGGCGCGCCTGGAAGTGCTCGACCAGGGCCGGCGCCAGCTCCAGCGCAAGTCCGGTATGAACGTTTTCGCCGAACGGCAGCAGGATGCTCTTCACGCCGCTTGCGCGGTAGATGCTGCCGTGAAGGAAGACAACTTCGGCGGGGGTCTGCTCCAGCACCGAGTCGGTAATCGCGGTTGGCCCAGCGGTCGAAGAACCCCGGCTCGCTCTTCCGGCCCAGGATAATCAGGTTGCAGTCCTCCGCCTCGGCGGTGTCTACGATGCCCCGCGGGAACTCCGTGCGAGACCGTCACGATGGAACGCGCCGGCAGCCCGAGGGTGGCAACCTCCGATTCGGCCTTTGCGAGGATGGGGCGCACCGGGCCCGTTTGGTCGAGGCCCGCCGCCAGCGGCTGGCCTTCGTCCACGTCGATCACATGCAGGAAGATCACTTCGGCCTGGTTCTTGATGGCCAACGCTTTCGCCAGGTGGGAGAGATCGGCGATGTGGGTCGGGTTCGCCAGACAGGTGAGGATGCGGTATTCGCGTTTTTCGATCCGCTTGAGCAACCGCACTTTGCGGACGTACTGCACCTCTCGCTTCGAGGCGTAGCTCCGATAGAAGATCAGCCCCATGCCGATCCAGATCGCCGTGACGATCCATGCCTTCGGACTGTAGGTGAACATGTAGACGGCCAGGAACAGCAGCAGGGCGATGCCGAAGATCGAAAGCCCGGGGAACAGCGGAATGACGAATCCGCGGTCGAGCTCGGGCCGTTTTTTGCGCAGGCTGATGGCGGCCAGGTTCACCTGCAGAAACAGCAGCAGGAACATGATGTCGGCCGAACTAGCGACGTCTTCAATCGGCAGGGAAACGGCCATCAGGACGACGATCAGCATCGAGAACAGGATGGCCCAGTGGGGCGTGTGCTTCCCGTTGTGACCCGGCCGAAGATGCCGGGGAAATTTCGGTCGCGCCCCAGGGCGAAAGCGACACGGGACGAGGAGTAGACGGTGGCGTTCAGCGCGCGACATGGTGGAAATCAGGCCGCCCAGGAGGATCATGATGCCCCCGCCGGCGAAGAAGTTCTTGGCCACCTCCACCAGCGCGGTTCCTTGTATTGCGCGCCAGGTAGTCCCAAGGCGTCATGCCTCCGGGCTTGACCGAGCCGAGAGCCGTGAAGGCCACCAGCAGATAGATGGGCACAACGATCGCCAGCGAGAGAAACGTGGCCCGCGGAATGTTGCGTCTCGGGTGCTTTCACTTCCTCCGAACACTGCGCGATCACTTCGAAACCCTGGAAGGCGATGAACGTCAGTCCCATGGCGCGAATGACCCCCGGCCAGCCATTCGGCATGAAACGGAGTGAACGGCGCCTGCCAGTCGGGCCGTCCGAACATGAAGTCCAGACCGAAGCCGATGAAGATCAGCAGCATGACAATCTTCGCCGATGGTGACCAGATTGCCGATCTTGCCGGTCTCCGATGCGCCGCGGAAATTGATGTAGGCGAACAGAATCGCGATGCCGGCGGCGAGCAGCTTCTCGGGGCCGAGGAACCCCCAATGCGGTACCGTGAAGCCAGGCTCGTTCAGCAGGTGGTCGAAATAGGCGCCGAAACCGAGCGCGTAGAGGCTGCAAGCCACCGCGTGGGCAAACCAGCTCATCCATCCGGAAAGGAAGCCATTCCACTTCGGGCAGGCCCTCCTTCACCCACAGATAGCCGCCCGCCGGCATCGTGGTAACAGGAACCCAGTTCGGCGTAGGACATCGGCGGTGATCAAAGCGATAGCGCCGTTAAGCGAAAGGTGATGAGCAATGCCGGGCCGGCGACGCCCGCGGCGATGCCGGTAAGAACGAAGATGCCGGCGCCGATCATCGCCCCGACGCCGATCAGAGTGACGTCGGTGAGCGTCATTTCCCGGCTTAGCCGGACTTCTGTTTCAAACTTGGCCATTCGGATACTCCAGGTGGCTGGCCCGTCATCCGGCTTCCGACGCGCGTTCAAAGTCTCGCGTTTGAAGAAGTATACAACAACGCCGGACTGCGGGCGGCGCCGGCTGGGGAACGTCCAGGCGCGCTCGCCTGGAGGATTTCGCTTGCCGTTTCAATTCCGTTTCGAGCCCTCTCGGCATTCACCGGGCCGCCCTTCCTCGATCGTTGGAAGGTCCAGCCTGGGATGCACTACGATGTTGGGATGAAGTTGTATCGCAAAGCGAACGGGGACTCTGGTCGCCTTGCGGTATTTCCGGGGACGTTTCATCCTCCGACGCGGGCGCACATGGCGCTGGCGGACGCGGCGCTGGCGGTTTGCGATGAGGTCCTGTTCGTACTGCCACGCACCCTCCCGCACAAGGAATACGATCGAGCCGGACTTGAAGATCGACTCGAGATGCTGCTGGCTGCCACCGCTTCCGGGCCGCGCTTCTCGGTTGGGGTTTCCGAGGGTGGGCTGTTTATCGAAATCGCACGCGAGTGCCGTGAGATCTACCCGGACCAAACCCGCCTGTTCTTCCTCTGCGGCCGGGACGCCGCCGAACGCATTATCAACTGGGATTATGGCCACCCCGAAGCGGTGCCGCGAATGCTCGACGAATTTGAGTTACTGGTGGCCCGCCGCGGCGGCCTCTACATTCCCCCCGAGGCGTTGCGGGAGAGGATTCACCCGCTTCCCGTCGGAACCGAATGGGAAGAATGCTCGGCAACCGAAGTCCGGAACAGAATCGCCGCCGGCGAGCCGTGGCAGCACCTGGTGCCGCGGGAAGTTGTAGAGCTGGCCGCCAGGATTTACTCCCGCTGAGTTCCGGCGAGTTTTCCGGTCCGCTTAACCGCCGGGAATTACGCAAATTCCCCCGCCATCAAAGGAGTACTGCGATCCAAAACTCACCGTGAGGTTCGACTGCACCACGTCGGGCCGTACCGGAGCCACGTTTGGGTCCTCGCACGGAAGAAGCGTGGCCGGCACCGATGGCACGGTGAAATTGATTTGGTACAGCCCGACGTAACCCGGTGTCAGGCCTGAGAACTCCGGATGGAGACCGAAAGCGGTTGGCTCGCCGGCAAGCGGAATGGGAGTGGGCTTCGCCGGCAGCGCATTCAACGCGAAGTTGAAATTGATGGCGAACGAGATGATGGTGGGCATCGCAGTCGAAGCCGCCTGGCCGGTTGTGGCGGGAGGGTCGGTCTGCCCCAGACCGGAGGCATAGGCCACCAGGTGCTCTCCCGGCCGGGCCGGGCTAAGAGCCGAAACCAGCGTGCCGTCCGCGTGGGTGACCAACGGAGGGCAGGGCAAACCCGTTCGGTTCACCCCAGTAGCCGAGGGCGCCACCGTAAGGTCGCAGGAAGTGAGAATGTGAACCTGGTCGTCCAGTGGAAATAGATCGATCAACGCGCCGGCGCTGCCGTCTTCTGTCACCAGTAACTGGGAACTCAGCGGCACCGGGCGGGCACAGGGCAGACACGGAGGCTGCAGCTCGTAAGGGATCTGGATGGTGACGGCGACAAGCGGCCCGCACGAGTTCTGCGCCGACGGGGTGGTGGGGCAGGTGGACAGGGGCCGCACCTCGAACAAGGGCACGGGCGTGTCGCCGAACTGTCTCAGCGTTACCGAGATGCCTGCCAGCGAGATCGGAAGCGGCGTCGTTTTCGCGCGCACCGGTTCCGTAAGCGACTTTCCGATTCCCGCGACGAACAGCGTTATTACCTGGCCGGGCGCCGCGGCTATCGGCACCGGATTCCAGTACCCGGCGCCGGCTATCGTGATGGTTTGGGCATGGGAACAAACCACGCCAAAAATCGTCAGCACTCCAACGAAAATCGACTTGCGCATGGTGATTCCTCTTTGAATTCGGAGCCGCCGGTGGGGGTGTCTTGCACCTTTACGACAAATGGATGCTATCTTCGCGCGACACGACGATTTTGTTAGGACGCCCGAAGCGTCGTTTGGTTGCGGCAAAAGCCGCCCTGTGAGAGCAGCCTCTTTTCCGGCTAGTCGCGGTTGGCTTCCAGAAACGCGCGCAGGCGGTGGCTGCGGCTGGGGTGGCGCAGCTTGCGCAGCGCTTTGGCTTCGATCTGGCGGATGCGCTCGCGCGTTACGGCGAAGTGCTGGCCCACTTCTTCGAGCGTGTGCTCGCTGCCGTCCTGCAAGCCGAAGCGCATCTTGATGATCTTTTCCTCGCGCGGACTCAGGCTCTTCAGCACTTCGGCGGTCTGTTCGCGCAGGTTCAGGTTGATCACCGCTTCCGACGGTGAAGTCACCTGCTTGTCGACGATGAAGTCGCCGAGGTGCGATTCCTCTTCTTCGCCCACCGGCGTTTCGAGCGAAATCGGTTCCTGCGCGATGCGCAGCACTTTGCGAACCTTGTTCGGCGTAAGCTCCAGCCGCCAGCCCAGCTCTTCGACGCTGGGCTCGCGTCCCAGCTCCTGCTGCATCTGGCGCTGCGTGCGCACCAGCTTGTTGATGGTCTCGATCATGTGCACCGGGATGCGGATGGTACGCGCCTGGTCGGCGATGGCCCGGGTGATGGCCTGCCGTACCCACCAGGTGGCGTAGGTGGAGAACTTGTAGCCGCGCTGGTAGTCGAACTTGTCGACGGCCTTCATCAGGCCGATGTTGCCTTCCTGAATCAGATCGAGGAACTGCAGGCCGCGGTTGGTGTAGCGCTTGGCGATGGAAACCACCAGTCGCAGGTTGGCCTCGATCAACTGCTTTTTGGCGCAGTCCGCCTCGGCCTCACCGCGCTCGACAATCATCAGCGTGCGCCGCAGCTCGGGCGCGGTGGCGCCGCACTCTTCTTCGAGCTGCTGCATGCGCAGGTTCAGCGTCCGCACTTCGCGCCGCAGGTCGCGCGCGGAGCCGCGTCCGCTTTGGGTAGCCTCTTCCAGCCGGCGCTGCAGTTTGGCGACTTCGCGTTCCACCAGCTTGAACTCTTCCATCACCTGGTGCAGCCGCTCCGCCAGGCGCTGGTATACCGTGCTGCTGAAGGGGACCGTGCGGATGAGACGCGAAATCCGTACCAGCGCGCGAGCCAGCCCCCAGCGCAGCGAGCGATGCTGCTTTGGCTTCAGGCTGCGCGAGACGGCAAGCTGCTTTTGGCGGAGCTGGACGGCTTTGCGGTACTCCTTCTCCACTTCGCGGATGATGGTGACGCACTGTTGCTGCTGTTCGAGCAGCTCTTCTTCGTTGGAGATGAAATCGGAGTTAATGAGCAGATCGCGGCAGGCGCAACTGTTGCGGGCCAACTCGTCACCGAGAAGCACAACTTCCCGGATGGTGAAGGTGGAGCGGGACAACGCTTTGCGCGCCATCCGCTGCCCATGCTCGATGCGGCGCGCCAGCTCGATTTCGCCTTCCCGCGTGAGCAGGGGAACCGTCCCCATCTCGCGCAGGTACATGCGTACCGGATCGTTGGTTTTGTCGCCGAATTCAGCCGCCAGGTCGGCGTCGGAGATCTCTTCGCTATCGTCGTCGCGAGCCTTTTCCGCCGCCTCCGGTTCGGCAAAAAGCTCCACGCCGGAGCTTTCGAGATCGGCCAGAAGATCGTCCAGATCGCGTCCGCTGCCCACTTCTTCGTTTAGCAGGCGGTTTATGTCATCGTAAAGGACGTAGCCCTTCTCCTTGCCGTCGTCGACCAGACGTTTAAACCGGACGAATTTTTCTTCACCCGCCACGAAAAGACCCCACACCGGGTACCCGCTCCCGGTTCATTCATCTTACAACACTGGTCCTATCAAGGCACCCGTGGCACAAGCTCCACAAGCGGGCCGCTGGTTCGCTTGCCGGCCCGTTACTGCAGTGCGTCCAGCTCTTTCATCAACCGGAGGGCCTCTTCCAGGTTCCCTCCGCGCTCGGCGTCCTGAATCCTCCGCCGTAAATCCGACCGCGCTGATTTCGTCGTGGAGCTTTCGAGCCGCCGCAGACAATTCAACGCCTGCTCCATCGACGCGGTTTCCTCCGAAAGGTCCTCGTCGAACAGGAGCTTTCCCATAAGCGCCCGTTCGTTGTCGGGCAAGCGCGCCTCCAGATCGGGATAGGTAAAGCCAGGCTTCTCGTCCCACGACTGAACGACAGCCTCGAAGATCGCTTTGGTTTCGAAACCCTGGATGGCGTCCAGCTCGCGCAAGCGGGGAATTACTTCCCGGCGCGTCTCGGGATTGGTGAGCAGGCAGTGCAACAGGAAGCGTTCCGTGTCGGGCACCTGCACGCGGCCCGCTTCGCCCGCCGGCTGCTGCTTGCGGTCGATCGCCAGCCGGCGGAACTGCTCGAGCACCAGCCCCTGTTCGATGTGCAATGCGGCCGCCACGTCGGCTGCGATGGCGGCGCGCGCGATCTTGTCGGTGACGTGACCAATGGACGGCAGCAAGAATTGAAACGCCGCCACGCGCCCTTCCGCCGTGTGCGTGTCGAAACGTTGGCGGGCGCGGGCCGACATCCAGGTGAAGTAATCCGGCGCTGCCGCGATCTTCGCGAGGTAGACTTCGCCGCCGTGCCGTTTCACATAGTCGTCCGGGTCGAGGCCGCCTTCGAGTGCCAGCACCCGGATGTGCATGCCTTCCTCAAGCAGCAGGTGGATGGAGCGCTCCGTCGCGGCCGCGCCGGCGGCATCCGGGTCGAAGTTCACCACAACGTTGGTGGAATGCCGCTTGATGGACCGCACCTGCGAATTCGTCAACGCCGTGCCGCAACTGGCCACTACTTCGCGCGCCCCCGCCGACCACGCGCCGATGGCGTCCATGTAGCCTTCCACCAGAACCGCGCCGTCGCGCCGGCGAATCCCCTCCTTGGCCCGGTTCAGGTTGAACAGCGTGTAACTCTTGCGGTAGATGCCGGTTTCCGGCGAATTCAGGTACTTCGGCTGTTCGTCGCCCAGGGCGCGCCCGCCGAACGCGATGGTCTTGCCGGATTCGTTGTGGATGGGGAACAGCACCCGGCCGCGGAACCGGTCGAAGTAGCCGGTGCCTTCCTGCCGTTTCATCACCAGTCCGGACGCTTCCCAGTGTTCCTTGGGGAAATTGAGGCGTTCGAACAGCCGCACCAGCGCCTGGCCCCCGGCGGGCGCGAAGCCCAGACGGAATTCGCGGACCAGCTCCGGCGTCAACCCCCGGCGCTCCAGGTAGGCGCGCGCCTCGGCGCCTTCCGGCGAAAGCAGCGTCTCGACGAAGTATTGCTCCGCCCGCGTGTGCATCTCGTAGAGCAGCCCGCGCAGCTTCGAATCTTCGTCCGCCAGCTCGGAGCGTTTCGGAAGCGGAATGCCGTTCTTTTCCGCGAGCGAGGTCAACGCTTCCCAAAAGGTCAGACCTTCCAGCTCCATCAGGAACTTGAAGACATCGCCGCCCACCCCGCAACCGAAGCACTTGTAAAACTGGTGCGCGCTGTGCACGGAAAACGACGGCGTCTTTTCGGTGTGAAACGGACACAGTCCCACGTAGCGCGGGCTCGCCCCCACACGCTTCAATCGAACGTACTCGCCGATCACTTGCACGATATCGGCCGATTCTTTCACCTGCTGGATAAAATCCATGTTCGAGGACGGAGCCCCGCGCGGCGGCCCCTGTCCCTACGATTGTCGAACACCCGGCCAAGGAACGGAAGGGCGGGTCCCCGTCCATAGCTCTATTGCAGCACCCGGTCCGAGAGGCTCTTCTCGATGGCAGCCAGCGCCGGCGGATTGCGCAGCAGGTTGCGCACGTAGTCGGCGCCATAATCGCGGTAGAGCGCTTCCACCGCCGCCAGGGAAAAGGCATAGGCCAGCGCGGCGTGCTCCGCGCTCATGCGTGAAAACGAGGGCGAGAGCGCCGCGAGGCCCGGCATCCGGCCTTCGCGGGCGAGGCCGGCAAGCTGGCGGACGTCCGCCGTGGAGAGGCGTTGCCCGCTGTGATACTGCGCCATGCCCTCCTGAAACCAGGCCGGCCAGCGTCCCAGCGTGGACAGGCAGGCGTGGACAATCTCGTGGGCGAATACCTGGCGCGTCTCCGGCGTGACGGTTCCATTGGACAAGGGAACGTGGATGCGCCCGTCGTAGCTGCCGGCGCTCCATTCGGCCGCCGCGGTCGCGCCATGGTATGCGGCCGGGTCTTGCACAATCACCGCGGTCTGTTCCCGCAGCGTGCAGCCGAGCTCGAGCGAGATACGATTGTATTCCTCCTCCAGCACGCTGAGCATCCGGCCGGCCTGCCCGCTGTCCGCGGTGGTGGCCTCGTAGCGTAGAACGAAGCGGGCCCCGTGCAGCACGTGGTCGCTGGCATCCGCGCCCACCTCCCGCTCGGCCCGCTGGATAAGCTGCTCGACGTTCGGGTTGGGACGCAGCCGTTGGGCGTTGTGCCAGAAGTACAGCGCCCGCCGCGGGTCGTCGCTCTGGTAAGCGGCCAGGCCCGCTGCCGCCAGCAGCACCGGGTCGTCGCCTTCACGCTGCAACACCGATTCCAGAATTCGCAGCGCCTCGTGCGGCTGGCCGCGCTCGATCAGGGAAAACGCCCGGGCGACACCGCCGCCGGCCTGGCCGCTGGAGGACGCGGGCGCCTGTACCGCCTCCCGCCGCAGGTTCCCGATTTCCGCCCGCAAGCTCTGGGGTGTTTCCGTTTCACTCGCCGCCCGGCGCCCCGCCTCGAAGCTCGCCAGACCGGTCAGCTCTTTCGATTCCAGGTATCCCTGCAGCCGCCGCCCGCCACTCTCCAGGCTGACTTTGTAGCAACTGCCGCGCTCTCCGGCCAAAGCGAAGGAGATCTTCACCGGCTGTCCGGCCTCCAGCGTGGCAACCCGCCCCGCATCCTTGTTGCAGGAGTCATACAGGACCGCTCCGCCCTCGTGAACCGCAGACTGGGCGGAGGCCAGCCCCACCAAAAGGAGCCAGAGAAAACACGTCCGCATGTCTTTGCCAATCGGCTCCGGAAGCGGTTTCCCAACTCAGGGAAGAACCCTAGAGAGTGTCTTGGAGGGGTACGATTTCCCGTAAGTTCATTCCCGAGTTCGCTGGCTGCCTGCGGCAAGGATCCCCCAAACCAGACACTTTCGGTACAGCATGACGCCCAGTAAGGTACCGAGAGTATTGGTCAGGACGTCCCTGAGGTCCGAGTCCCGCGTCGGCAAATGAGCCTGCAATACTTCGATCGTGAGGCTTAAGAGGAATCCGATAAGCACCGTAATCGCACCCAGCTTAACGCTGTTCCGCCGGGACGACAGGAATGCGATCAAGGTGAAGCCAAACGGGATAAAACCGCAAATATTGACGAAAATATCCTGTATGGCATGCCAGGGTGCGTCAGGCCACCTCCAGGGAGTTTCGAGCAATGTCGGTCGCACCACCACATAGCGCCTGGGGATGACCAGATCCACTTTCGCCGCACCGTGGTCGCGGATCAGCGATCCGTCCTTCTCGTCGAACAGGTACAGAGCGGCTGGCGTCCCGCTGCTCGCCTCGGCAGGGCGGCCCGACGCCCTCCATGACCGATAGTCCAGCTTCACTTGTCCGGCGGTAATGCCGTGCTGGTAGATGGCCAATCCACCCAACTCGCCCTGCCAGGTATCGTAACTGTCCGGGGAATCACCAACCACGAAACTCCCGGAGCAGACCGACAGTGGCGATCGGAATCCCGGAGCCTGGCGAACCAGCTCCCCATCCCGGTAGACCGCCGTCCCGTCCGCTCCTGAAGTGACCGTGACGAGCATGGCGCCATGAGCGCGGAAAAAGTCGTCCGCGTACATTCTCGCTGGCTTTTCTCCATCGGCTCTGCGGTCAACGCGAAGGTCGTCCTCGGACTGGCGCACCGCCAACCCCAGCATGCCGTTCGGTCCGTAAAAGGCAAGCAGAGTGCCCCCATGCCGGCTTGAACCGGGCCGTAACCACATCTCGATCGAACAGGAACCCGTGTTCCCGTCGGGCAAAGACCCGACGCTGAGGATGGTCCCGTGCTTCCCGAAGCGAACGGCGTTCTTGTTCGCGACCCAGGTCACTTGATTAGCCGGACGTCCGAATGGCCATAGTCCGGCGATCAGAATGCAACACAGACAGGCTATACAGAGCACGCCCGCGACGAGCACTCGATGTCTCTCGTCCACTAACAGTCGCCAGATCAGACGCACCCGGTTGTACCCCCGGTTGCTCCGTTTTGGAAGAGCAACGTCATAGGATTTCAGGATTATCAGTGTTTTTTGTCTGTACTACATGAAGAGCGGCATTCGGCAAGACTCCTTTAAGTATTACCACATCCTCGTCGGGCACACATGCTGGCGGTGGGATTCAGAACTTCCAGTACTTCGGGCTGCCACGTTTCGAAACAGGTCGCCCGGCACTACGGAAGAATCCCGCGAGCTTGCTTCCAAATCGGGGGCTGCCTGCACGTGAGCCGGCGTTCCCCTGTATTAAACTCAAGTTTGGGAGGGTTCCGCCTTTCCGAAGCGGCCACGCCTCCGGCGCTCGAAGGATCCCGGGTCGGCCGCCCGCCTTCACGAATCCGTTTATCCGAGGGAAGCCGGTTTGTGTACTCCCCGCACCGATATCCTGAATCTGGATGACATGGACAAGAACACTTGGCTCGCGAAGAGGCGGGCCATCGAAGAAGTGATCCTTCGCCGGGGTTTCTACGAAGGCGGATGGAAGCATTTTCTTCTGAGCCGGGATTGGTTTTGGCGCCCGGCCATCCGTCTGGCTCTGTTTTGCTGCGGCTTACTCGGACGAGGTTATCGGAATGCGACGCACCTGACCTTGCGGAGGCTCTGCCTCTCCTTTTCCAACCTGCCGCCCGCTTTCGACGGTTTTCGAATTCTCCACATCAGCGATCCGCACATAGACAAAACCCCACAGCTTGCGAATGTGGTTGCAGACATGGTGAAGCGCCTCCCGGTGGACCTTTGTGTGGTCACCGGCGACTTTCGTTTTGAGATGGCCGGAGCGTGTGAAGGGGTGTATGGGCCGATGGAAGTGCTCTTGCGGGAAGTGCAGAGCGTGGAAGGCGCTTACGGCATTCTCGGCAACCACGACTCCTACGAGCTCGACCACGGCCTGGAGCAGATCGGCTTGCGCATGCTCACCAATCGCGGCGTTCGAATCAGCCGGGGGAGTCAGGCCATCTTCCTGGCCGGTGTGGACGATCCGAATACGTACAGATTGCACGACTTGCAGGCCGCATTGCGGGATTCGACCGCGGGAGAGTTCCGGGTTCTTCTGGCGCACAGCCCGGAATTATACGACCAGGCCGACCGCGCCGGAGTGTCCTTGTATCTGTGCGGGCACACTCACGGGGGGCAGATCTGCCTGCCCTCCGGGAGACCCCTTCGGCTGGATGCCACCAGCCCGCCGGAGTATGGCCGGGGCGTCTGGCGGCACGGCGCGATGACGGGCGTTACCAGCAGCGGAATGGGATGCGCCGTGGTCCCGGTGCGGTATAACTGCCCGCCGGAGATCGCGGTAATCGAACTCCGGAATGGACGCGGGATGTTGTGACGGATACATTTCTTTCCACGGTCCGCCGGACGTCCGTAAGCAGTAGTCCTTCATGCCAAGGCCCCTTGTCCAGCCTCCAGCCGGGCGAGTTCCTGACGAACGTGCAGGCGTGGTAGACTAAAGTTGTTGTAGACGCTAACCTCAGTAACCCTCCGTTTAGCCCTACCTCTGAAAACTGGAAACTGATGAAACAATTCTCCGAGCTACCTCTCTGTGAGGTGCTGCAAGCAAATCTTGCAAAAAATCACTTTGTAACGCCCACTCCCGTACAAGCCCAGGCGATTCCTCCGGCCATTGAAGGCCGCGACGTGCTCGCCACCGCCCAGACGGGAACTGGCAAGACTTTAGCCTATCTGCTTCCCATCCTGGAGCGTTTGCGCAATTCCGACCGCAAGACGGTCGAGGCCGTTGTGCTGGTGCCCACCCGGGAACTGGCCATGCAGGTTGTCGACGTGTTCGCCAAGCTGCGCGCGCGCACCGGAATGAACGCCGCGCTGGTGGTCGGCGGCCTTCCGGAGCAGCCCCAACTGGCGCAAATCCAACGCGGCGCGCAGCTCCTGGTCGCCACTCCCGGCCGCCTGGAAGATTATCTGCGCCGCCGGCTTGTCCGGCTGTCGTCCGTGCGGATGGTGGTCTTCGATGAAGCCGACCGGATGCTGGACATGGGATTCCAACCGGCCATTCAGGCGATTCTGAGGACTCTGCCGGAAGAGCGGCAAACGCTGTTCTTTTCCGCCACCATCGAACAATCGGTGGCCCATCTGGTAAATCGCTATCTGAAGAATCCCGCGGTGGTCGAGATCGGCTCGAACAAGAAGCCGGTGGAGAGCGTCCGCTTGCGAGTGTTCGAAGTGGATCCGGACCAGAAAGTGGATCTCCTGCGCCACCTGATCGCGAAGGAAGCCGGGACGTTCCTGGTGTTCTCGCGCAGCAAGCGCGGCACCGACCGGCTGGCCCATCGGCTGAGCGCCCACGGGCTCTCGGCGGCGCGCATTCACGGGGACCGCACCCAGGCGCAGCGGACGGCCGCGCTCAAGGGCTTTCAGGAAGGCAGATACCGCATCCTGGTGGCCACCGACGTCGCCTCGCGCGGCATCCACGTTGAAAACATCGCGCACGTGGTGAATTTCGACCTGCCCCAGGTTCCGGAAGATTTCATCCACCGCGTGGGCCGCACGGGCCGCGCGGAAGCGAGCGGGGTGGCCTCCACCTTCGCCACGCCGCAGGAGCGGTCGGAAATCCGCAGGATCGAGCAGACGCTTCAGATCAAGCTGGAGCGGGAAACCGCCAAGGCGGACAATGGAAACCTGTTGAGTCGCCTGCACGCCGAGGCCATCGAGTGGAAAATGCCCACCTCCGCCGGCCGGCGAAGAACCAACGTACGTTCTTTCGGCCCGCGCCGCTGAGCCGCTTCCGACCGCCGGCCTTCAACTCGAACCGCGACTGTAAAGAAGCGGGTCCGCGCTGAGGTTCTGGTAATACTACGCGGCGCATACCGCTTCCCTGCCGGTCGTCGCTCGGCCCGGGCAGCGGGCGCCAAAAATAGAAACCGGGTGATCTTTGCAGACCACCCGGTCTTCAGCAACCGAGCCGGAACAGGATCAGGGATTGGTACGTTAACAGGATCCGCAGGAAGAGGAGCACGAACCGTTGCCGTTGCTCTTGCTATTCAGTCTCATGCCCTCCGGCAGCGGCACCGAGAACTGCTTTTCGATCTTCTCCCGATAACACGGACCCGAATTGTAGGTGCAGAACGGGTACAGCTTGCCATCCGGCGCCGAATAGTGAATCACGCACCGCTTCACGCGCTCGACGTCGTAGTTGTAGGCGTCCATGAAGTGCATGCCCGCCACCATCAGCGTCTTGTAGGAAAACGTGCCGTCGTTCTTCCCGCGGCCGTAGCGTTTGTCGGTGAAGCCTTGCAGCGTCTGTAGAAAGCGTTGGAAGCTGAGACCGCCGGGGGCGTGCTCTTCGTGATAGTACTTGTGCAGCGCGCTGAGCGCTCCCACGCCGGTGAACAGCTTCGAGAACACTTTACCGGAACGGCGCGAAAGACGCTCCATCTCGTCCATCATCGGGCCAATCTCGATAAACTTGGAGGCCGGAACGCACTCGCGCGACTCCGGATTCACGAAAAAGTAGGTGCCCAGCGAGCAGTGAGGGTGACAGGACAGCTCGACCGTGGGGTCGCCGCGCAACGCGCTCACCAGGCGTGAGAAGGGCGCCACCGAGCCAAGCGGGTACCAGTCGCGGTGCGGCTCGGTCAGCCCGGTTTGTTCGCTGAACCGGTGCGCGAAGTCGGCCAGGGTGAAGCGTTTGGCTTCCAGTTCCCGGCGCGCGATACGGCCGGTGAAGGCCACCGGCTGGAAGCTGATGCCGCTGGTGCAATCCACGTTGTCGATGGCGAACTGCATGATGTCGCCGATCTGGTGGTCGTTCACGCCCTTTACGATGGTGGGCACCAGGATGATCTTCATCCCGGTCTTGCGGGCGTTCTCGACGGCGGCCAGCTTGATGTCCATCAGCCGGGCGCCGCGGGTCCTCAGATAGATGTCGTCGGTGACGCCGTCGAACTGCAAGTACAGGTCGTGCAGCCCCGCGTCTTTGGCCCGCTGGGCAAACTCGAGCTTCGCCATCTCGATCCCGTTGGTGGCGATCTGAATGTGCGAGAACCCCATCTCCGCCGCCTTGGCGATGATGTCGAAAAAGCGCGGATGCAGCGTCGGCTCGCCGCCGGAAAACTGAACGATGCGGCCGGCCACCGGGCGCTCGTCACGAAGGGTCTGCAGCATGCCCACCACCTGCTCGTAGCTCGGCTCGTACAGGTAGCCTTGCACGTTGGCGTTGGCGAAGCAGACCGGGCAGGTGAGGTTGCAGCGATTGGTGAGGTCGATGTTCGCCAGGCCGGTGTGGCTCAGGTGCAGAGAGCACATCCCACAGTCGTCCGGACAGGACTTGGCATCCGGCACCGCCGGGTTCTGGATGCCGCGGGTGTCGCCGTAGTGGCAGGCTTCCATCTTCCGGTACAGGTAAGCGTCCGAGGAGATGATGTCGCGGAACTCTCCGTGCTCGGGGCACTTCTTTTCCATCAGAACGCGGCCGTCTTCCTCGTAGATCAGGGCCTCCACCAGCGTCAGGCACTCCGGGCAAAGCGACTGTGTCGTCTTGGGCAGCCCTTTGGGCATGGGGGTGATGGAGGCGCCTGTGTAAGTTGTTGCAGGCTGGATGATTGCCAGCTTCTTCGACTTCGCCGGAGCGATCGTCTGAGTGCTCACTATGCCTCTCCTTACCTCGAACAATCCCAATTCCCCGCGCGCCCGATTCGGCGGCACTTCGCCCTCTACCGGATTATTCGGTATTATAATCATCAACTCTGAAAGACCTCCACCCGGCGGCAGCGAATGGCGAAAAAGCGGGGGTGACGGGGGAATCTTCCGGGGAGAACAGCGCAAGAGCTTGAGCCTGGGGGAGTTGTCGGCTACGCCGGCGGGCGGTGCTCTCGCTAACCCATGGAAATCAAACTATTAGGTACAGTTTTGGATATCACCCGCCTGCCGGCACGACCTGCCTCATCCGTTCTACCGAAGGGTTACAGGTTCGAATCCTACCTGGGGAGCCAGATTCTCAAACTCCAATCTCGCTCTTATGACGAGCGCGAACGTCCTCATCATAGGTCTTGAACGGCATTCCGGGCCCGAACGAGGTGTCCTCATAGAACAGCCTAATGGGGCCCACGATCATGCTTTTGACAAGTTGGTACGCTACGAGTACTAACCCCGCGTAAGTCAAGCCTCGCACGAGTACTTCCGGCGGTAGATCGTGTGCCTGCGTCACCTGTTTACCTGTGGTGCACCGTATCTTTAGGCAGCTCGCGCGGTTTCGGCGCGCTTGATCCACTTGGCAATGTCGGCGGCGGTGGCTCCGATGGAGAGGAGCGATCGCATGATCAAGTCGAGCGACACCGAGCGATCAGCTGCTTCCATCTTGGCGACGCGCGACTGACTCGATCCCAGCCGATGCGCCAACGCGGCCTGTGTCAACCCCTTTCGCTCGCGAAGTTCGCGGACTCCAGTGGCGAGCGCAAGCTTCAATTCGATAAAGCGATTCTCTTCCACGCTCAGTCGCAGGAACTGGGCGCTGTCGCCAACCACCCAGCCGGCGCGTTCCAGACGTTGCTTCTTGACACGCTTCATGTGTGCTCCTTATCCGAAATCGCTCGCAAGTAGGCAGCCAGGCGCTTTTGGCAGACTTCTACGATCTGAACCGGTGTAGCCTGGGTCTTTTTGCTGAAGACGTCGAGAATCACGATCGCATCCGGCGCGACGTGGTAAACGATTCGCCACGTTTGGTCACGATCGCTGATTCGTAGTTCGTGACACTGGCGACCGATTGCAGGCATTGGTCGCGAATGGGGCAGACTCAACCCTTGCCCTCGCTGGAGCCGCCTGAGAAGCAGCCCAGCTCCCAAGCGGGCTTGATTACTGAACGGAGGGGTCTTTACTTCGCCCTTCAGCCAAACCAGCGGCTTGTCCCCTATGTTAGCCATCTGTCGCCTATGTCCAATATGACATATTTCGCTGAGGGGTGCGTGAGATCGAGGTGGCCTTGAAGAAAGCTCATGCCGTCCGACTGGGAGCGAGTTCGAGACGTGTCCACAACGGGCGCCCACCATGGACAGGCGTCGGCGGTGCAGTCGAATCGATCTGAAAACAATGGAGGTCTGCGGGTTCGATCAGAGGGCCAACTGAGCCGCAATAGTTCGAAACGTGTCCAGACTGGGGAGCCCGATCATATCGTGTTCATCCCATTCGGGCGTCGTTCAGACCAACAGCCTAAGTCCTTTGTATTCTGGTCTGAGTCTACTCTGCGCTCGCGGGGCGTACGCCGCATCGTTCAACATCCTCATCGTCCCGTTCACGGCCGCTCGGCTTCGACACGAGCTTAGTTTGCGGATAGTGCGTCGACCCCGGAATTGGCCTCTTCAAACTGCGGTCGGATTCACGATCCTGTCCGGATCCTGTTCCGGCACTGAAGGCTCTTTGCGGCGAGCTATTCTGGTGGTTAAGGATTCGAAATGAGAGCGATTCCACTATTGCTGTCGGGCTGGCTATGAAAAGGCTCCTCGCTGGTTACCAACGGTTTCGCGCAAACGGCTGGCCTGAGCATCGCCGGGCATTCGAGTCCCTCGCAAACGATGGGCAGTCTCCGAAAGCGCTCGTGGTTGCGTGCGTCGATAGCCGGGTAGACCCGGCCCTGATCTTCGATGCCGCGCCGGGTGAGATGCTGACCGTGCGCAACGTCGCCAATCTGGTGCCGCCCTGTGCTCCGGACGCTGCCTATCATGGCACCAGCGCGGCCCTGGAGTTTGGCGTTCGAGTTCTTGAGGTGCCGCACCTCGTGGTGCTGGGCCATAGCTTGTGCGGCGGCGTGCGCGCGCTGCTGGACGGCGCGTCGGACAACACGCACGAATTCGTTGCACCGTGGATGTCCATTGCCTCGGCAGCGCGCCTCCGCGCACTGGGCTGTGTCTCGGCCGAGGAGCGCCAGCAATGCTGCGAACACGAAGTCATTAAGGTTTCCCTCGCCAACCTGATGACCTTTCCCTGGGTGGCCGAACGCGTTGCGGCTGGAAAACTGGAGTTGCACGGCGCCTGGTTTGACATTCGCACTGGCGTGCTGACAACTCTGCAGCCGGACGGGTCGTTCGCGCCACCGGGATAGCGCCGCGCCGAAGCACCCCGCTAACCGAGCACCAATGTAGCGCCAGCGAAGGCTAGTCGAACGCCACCTTGCTGAGCTTGTCCGGGTCGTCGGTTTTCCCCCGCAGCGGGGACAACCGGAATTTGTAGTTATAGTTTTTGGGCGCCAGCGTGTATTCGGGGTGGGTGACCGCGCCCCAGCTATTGTCACCGCCGACACCCATCTGGTGCAGGTCCAGGTTGACGGTGATGGATGCTCCGTCGAAGGGCAGCTCGTTGGTGTGTTTGGCGGCGGCCAACTGATCCATGGTGAACGGCCAGGCGCTGGCTTCCAGCAGCGGCATGCCTACCGCCAGTATGCCGACTCCGTCCTTGTTGGTCAGCGCCATCCAACGCACGTCCGTCTTATTGCCGGTCTCCTGCGGGCGGACGTAGACATGGATTTCCTCGCGCACCGTCCCGGAATACTTTCCCACGGCGCCGCCGGTTTTGCGGTCCCAATAGGTTTCCTGCGGCCCGCGTCCGTACCAGGCCATCTGAGACAGGTCGGGGGGAACCGCCATTTGCATACCGAAGCGCGGCAGCATCGGCACGTTTCCCTTTGGCTCCAAGGATGCCGAGACGGTGATGTCGCCCGAGCCGAAGATGGTGTACTCGTTGCGGTATCCCGAGCCGCCCGCCGGTAAGACGAAGCGCGCCGTGATGAGGACACTCTGCGGGTTCTGTTGCGTCGCTCGAACATCCACCACTTCCCGTCCGGGTCCGGCCATCCACCAGACGCTCAGCCGTTTCGGCTCGCCGTTGCCAATGTCGTTGTCGATCGGCACCCGCCAGAAATTCGGCACCAGCGGCGAGACAATCAACTGCTTTCCCGCCACTTGCCAGCTTTCGATAGCCCCCGATTGCTTGCCCACGCGCACCACGAAATCGGCGCCGCTGACGGTGATGGCCGTATCGTTTTCCTCCACCTTCACCGGCTGCATGGCGTTCACCTCGGCATGGATGACGCGCGGGTTCCGGACCGGCAACTCATACTGGTCCCAGGCCACTACGTAGCCCTTCTTGGCCCACGGCATGTCCTCGGCCAGCGAGGAGACGATCTTCACGTAATACTCGCTGCCCGGCTTCAACATCGGGTTGCGGATGGGTACGGCAATGTCCTGGTCCTGGCCGGGGCCGAGATCCATTTTCGGCAGTTCGCCCTGCTGGATGATGTTGCCGTCTTCGGTTACTTCAAAGGAGAGGTTTACGAAGTCGAGCGACCGGAAGACGTACTTGTTGCGGATCTTGAAAGTGCCGTTCACCAGGTCCGCCGGCTCCGCCTTGATGTATTGGTAAACCTTCTTCACCTCGGCCAACCCGGGGTTCGGCGTCCGGTCCGGCTGCACCAGGCCATTGATACAGAAGTTTCCGTCGTTCGGCTTGTCTCCGTAGTCGCCGCCGTAGGCCCAGAATTCCTGCCAGTTTCCGGTCCGCTTGCGGAGTCCCTGGTCCACCCAATCCCAGATGAAGCCTCCCTGCAGAGGTTTGTATTTTTCGATCGTGTCCCAGTAGTCCTGCAAATTGCCGGTGCTGTTGCCCATCGAGTGGGCGTACTCGCACATGATCAAAGGCCGGTAAGGGTTCGACTTCGCGTAATCTTCCAGGTTCTGGATGGAGGGATACATCGGGCTGACGATGTCGACTTCCGGGCGCTGCGCGGCCTGTTCGTAGTGCACCGGCCGGGTGGCGTCATTCGCGTGAATCCACTGGCTGGCCTTCACGAAGTTGACGCCGTCGCCGGCCTCGTTGCCCATCGACCAGATCACCACCGAGGGATGATTTTTGTCGCGTTCCACCATGCGCTCGACACGGTCCAGGTGCGCTTTCTCCCACTCCGGCTTATTGGCCAAAGTCTTGTCCGGATCGTAGCCCATCCCGTGGCTCTCGATATTCGCTTCGTCGATCAGATACAACCCGTAGAGGTCGCAAAGCTGGTACCACTCGGGAACGTTCGGATAGTGGCTGGTGCGAACGGCGTTGATGTTGTTCTGCTTCATCAGGAAGATGTCTTTGAGCATCATGGCGCGGGTGGCGACATGGCCCAGGTCGGGATCGTGCTCGTGACGGTCCACGCCTTTGATGTAAATGTACTTCCCGTTGATCAGCAGGTTGCCCGCCTTCACTTCCGACGTGCGGAAGCCGAACGTGCACGGAATCACTTCGCTCACCGCGCCGCCGGAGCGCACGGTTATCAGCAGCCGATACAGGTTTGGAATCTCGGCCGACCACAACCGGGGATTCAGCACTTCGTATTGCAGCCGCAGCTCGGTTTCTCCGCCGGCGGCCACTGTCCCCGATTGCGCCGGCAGCTCGGCCAGCACCTGGCCGTTTTGATCGAGCAGCGTCGCCGCCACCTCGCCGGATGTCGGCTGGGCGCCATAATTGTGGAGCTTCACGCTCAGGTGGAGTACGGCGTTACTGTACATCTGGTCCATCGGCGTGGTGATGCGGAAGTCGCGTGCGTGCAGATCGGGAACGCTGAACAGGTACACGTCGCGGAAGATGCCGCTCAACCGCCACATGTCCTGGTCTTCCAGGTAGGACCCGTCCGACCAGCGGTACACCTCTGCAGCAAGCGTGTTCTGGCCCGGTCTCAGGTACTTGGTGATGTTGAACTCGGCCGGCGTGCGGCTGTCTTCGCTGTAGCCCACTTTTTCCCCGTTGATCCACAGGTACATGGCGCTCTCGACCCCGTCAAAGTGCAGAAACACCTGCCGGCCCTTCCAGGTGTCGGGAACCGCGAAGGTGCGCCGGTACGAACCGACGGGCGCGTTGTCGTGGCGGATAAACGGAGGGTTCTTCTCGAACGGGTAAATGATGTTGGTGTAAACCGGGATGCCATGGCCGTGAAGCTGCCAGTTCGAGGGAACCGGAATCTCGTCCCACGCGCTGACGTCGTATTCGGGTTTATAGAAATCCACCGGCCGCAGCTCGGGCTTTGGCACCCAATGGAACTTCCAGTTGCCGTCCAGGGACCGGTAGTAGGGGGAGGCTTCGAGAGCCTTGTGGTAATCGTCGGTCAGAACCGCCTTGAGCGCCGAATCCGTGTCGGCATAGACCATCATGGTGGCGTGCGGCGCTTCCTTGTTGATGCCCACAATGCTCGGGTCTTCCCACTCGGCGGCCGGAAGGGCCAGGGGAGCTGCGAGCGCAAGCCACACGACAGAAAGCGGTACCCAAGTGAACGGTTTCATGAAAGCCTCGGTTGTTGGATTCGTCAGGCGCGTCCGCGCCTCCATCTCCGCGGCGCGGCGGACTCGCCGTGGGTGTCCTTACTATGCTAGCGCGCCCGCGGCCTGCTCCACGCGGAGGTTACTTCTTCACCAGCGGCGTCACCACGATGTTCCGGAACTCGACCGGTCCGTGGTCGCCCTGCAGCATGATGGGGCCGGGCAGCGCTTCGTCCGGATTGTCCGCCATGGCGGTGAGACCCTCCACCACCTGCTTGTCGATAACGTTGATCCCGTTCAGAACCACCGTCACGTCGCGGCCGATGAGCGTGATGTCGTAGCTCTGCCACTGGCCGGCGGGCTTGCAGGCATTCACCCGCGGCGCGATGCGGCTGTAGAGCGCGCCATCGCTGTGGCTGTCGATCGGCTTGCCGTAGTCGTCCTGTATCTGCACTTCGTAGCGGCCACGCAGTCCGATGCCGCTGTTGCTCCCCGGTAACATTTTGTACTCGATGTGCAGCTTAAAATTCCAGAATTTTCTGGTCGATTGCAGGTTGGCTCCTCCGCCGGGGGCCTTCAACACGCCATCGGCGACCGTCCAACCGAATTTTCTGTCCTTTTCGACAGGCTCCCAGCCGCTGAGATCTTTCCCGTTGAACAGTGTGATCGGCTTTTCGTCACGCCAGGTGCCGTCGTCTTTGTCTTTGATCACCGGCGCGCGCACCCCGATCCAGTGGATGGTCGGCTCTTTGGAACCTTCTGTCACGGCGGTTCCGACGAGTTTTCCTCCGGACAGCCTGGCCCGATAAACGGAGTGCACGGGAACCGGCGCTTCGCCTTCGCGGGGCCTCTGTTTGAAGCGGAAGCCGAACACCAGCTCGCCGCCTTTCACCGAAACCTCGTCGGCGATGTTCAGGTCGCCGGCGTAGGCGCTGACGAACTTCACCGCGGGGGTCGGCGTGCCAGCGCCCCGCACCTCCAGCCACCAGGCGCGGTGGGCGGGAGGCGGAACTGTAATGTCCCATCGCCCGTTGAAATCGGTGTCGGCCGCAAAGGCGGCCGGCAACAGCACCAGCAGCAAAGCTACAACTTTTCGCATACCTTCTCCTTGTATAGGCACCCGGCGAACCTGTCGGTCCAAAGTCCAGCTTCAATCATGAATCAACGGGAGTATGATTTTCCACCGGCGTTCGCGGTTGCGTTGCGCGGATCGGATTCCGCAAACTGTTGGTGCGCCGCAAAGGAGCCATGGATTCATGCCAGCTCAGGTGTACATCGTCGATTCGCTGCACGTGCCGTTCGCCTGAGGGGCGGCGAACAGGTTTGCTCATGCACACTTTCAAAACGCAATCCGAGCCCACGATGTATTTCCTCGGCGTCACCACCGGCGCCTCTTCCATCATGAAAGTCTTTCCCTTGTGGATGAAGGAGCTGGGCCGGCCGGAGGTCCGGCTGGAGGGGATCGACCTGGCGTTGCAGGACAGCTTCGAGAATTACCGGACCGTGGTGGCGCACATCAAGCGCGACCCGCTTTCGGTGGGCGCTTTGGTCACCAGCCACAAGATCGGTGTCTTCGAAGCCGCCCGGGACTTGTTCGACCGCTTGGACCAGTACGCCCTTACCTGCGGCGAGGTTTCTTGCATCGCGAAGAGCGGCGGCCGTCTGGAAGGCTACGCGAAAGACCCGCTCACGGCGGGCATGAGCCTCCGCTCGCTGCTCGGCAACGGGTATTTCGGGCGTACCGGCGGAGAGGTGCTGTGTCTCGGCGCGGGCGGCGCCGCTACCGCCATCACGCTTCATTTCATCCAGCAGCGAAGCGCCGCCGCGAGGCCCAGCCGCATGACCGTGGTGGACCGCTCCGAAGGTCGCCTGCACCACCTTCGCTCCATGATTACTTCTCTCGCGCCCACCATCGCGTTCGAGTTTCGCGCCAACGCCGTGCCGGAGGTGAACGACGAGCTGATGGCGGCCCTGCCGCCGGGCTCGCTGGTCATCAACGCCACCGGTATGGGAAAAGACCTGCCGGGATCGCCGGTTACCCACCGGGGCGTGTTCCCGATGAATGGCGTCGCCTGGGAGCTCAACTACCGCGGCGAACTCGCTTTCCTTCACCACGCGCTGGCGCAGCACCAATCCCGCAAGCTGGTGGTGCAGGATGGGTGGCTGTACTTCCTGCACGGCTGGACCGCGATAATCGCCGAAGTACTGAAAACCCGCATCGATGCGGAGCGGTTTGAAAAACTGTCGCGGATCGCCGGCGCGAAGCGCGTCGCGGCGCCGGAATAGTGGTTTAATCGCAGATAGATGATTCGTATTGCCAACGGTCAGGGCTTTTGGGGCGACTGGCTGGATGCGCCCGTGAGACTGCTGGAACAGGGGCCCATCGATTTCCTGACTCTCGACTATCTGGCCGAAGTCACCATGTCGATCCTCCAGAAACAGCGCCAGCGCGACCCCGCCCTGGGCTATGCGCGGGACTTCCCTCCGCTGATCGGCCGCATCGCTCCGCTGCTTGCGGACAAAAACGTCAAGGTCATCGCCAACGCCGGCGGCGTCAATCCGGCAGCCTGCGCGCGCGAGATCCGCCGGCTGGCCCCGGGGCTGAAAGTCGCGGTGGTGACCGGCGACGACGTCCTCCACCGCCTGAACGCGTTTCTCGAACAGGGCCACGAGCTGCGGAACATGGACACCGGCGAGCCGCTGGCCAGAATCCGCAGCCGCGTTCTCAGCGCCAACGCCTACCTCGGCGCATTTCCTCTGGCGGAAGCGCTCCAAGCCGGCCCGGATGTGGTTCTGTGCGGCCGCTCCACCGACACCGCGCTGGCGCTGGCGCCGATGATCGACTGCTTCGGCTGGCGGCCGTTCGACTACGACCTGCTGGCCGCGGGTACCGTCGCCGGCCACCTGCTCGAGTGCGGGGCGCAATCGACCGGAGGCAACTGTTCGGAAAACTGGCAGGCCATCGCCGATTTCGCCAACATCGGTTATCCCATCGTCGAGGCGGATATCGACGGAACGTTTTGTTTGACCAAGCACCCGGCCACCGGCGGCCGCGTCGACCTGGCCTCGGTGAAGGAACAACTGCTGTATGAAATCGGCGACCCGCGGAACTTTCTTTCCGCCGATTGCCGCACCGACTTCACCAGCATTCAACTCAAGCAAACCGGTCCCGACCGGGTACGAGTTTCCGGGGTAAAGGGCGGCGCTCCCCCCGCCGACATCAAGCTCTCCATCAGCTACCACTACGGCTGGAAGGCGGTGGGTACGCTGGTTTACTGCTGGCCCGACGCGCGGGAAAAAGCGGAGGCCGCCGGCCGCGTCGTCCTCGAGCGCCTGCGGATGCTGGGCCTCGAGTTCGAAGAGGTTTTGACCGAATTGTTGGGCGTAAACGCCTGCCACGGCCCTGCCGCTCCGCCAGTCCTCGATCCGCCCGAAGTGCAATTGCGCATCGGCGTCCGCGACCCGGACAAGACAAAAAGTGGAACGCTTCACTCGCGAAATGATCCCGCTGGTGCTCGGCGGGCCGCCCGGCGCCACCGGCTATGGAGAGGGCCGCCCCCGGGTGAAGGAAGTGGTGGCTTTCTGGCCGGCGCTGGTTCCGCGCGAGTTGATCCAGCCGAAAGTCGAGGTGTTCGGATGAAGATTGCGCTCGGCAGTATCGCGCACGCCCGCTCCGGCGACAAGGGCGACGCGTGCAATATCGGATTGATCGCCCGCGATCCGGCCGACTACCCCGTTCTGGAACGCGAAGTGACCGCCGAGCGCGTGAAGCGGTTCTTCGGAGACCGGGTGAAGGGGAACGTGGAACGGTACGAGCTTCCGAATCTTGGCGCGCTGAATTTCGTGCTGCAAGAAGCGCTGGGAGGCGGCGGCACCATCTCGTTGCGGCTGGACGCGCAAGGCAAGACCTTCGGCGCGGCCCTGCTCCGGATGGAGATTGAGATCGGACGAAGCCTGAACCTGGCGCCGCCGCATTGCCCGGCTGGCGCCAGTCTGCTACAGTGCGGCTGATGTCCGAACATGTCGTTGCCGCCCGCGAAGACCGTGTCCTGCGGATCACTCTGAACCGTCCGGAAAAGAAGAACGCCCTCACCTCCGCGATGTGCCTGGAGCTGGTGGATGCCATCGAATGGCGCCGGCGGCGACCCCCGGGTGGGCTGCATCCTGCTGGAAGCGGCCGGCGACGCGTTCTGCGCCGGCATGGACCTGGACGAGTCCATCGCTCCGGATGCCGCCGCCAAAACCGAAATTCACGAATCGCTGTTCACCATCGGCCTGCGCCTCGCCAAGCCGCTGGTCGCCGCCGTGAGAGGCCCGGTGCTGGGCGGAGGCCTTGGGCTGCTGGCCAACGCGCATGTGGCAGTTAGCGCGCACGGGGCCAGCTTCGGAATGACGGAGATCCGTCTGGGCATGTGGCCGTTCGTCATCTGGCGGGCGGTGGTGGTGGCGCTGGGCGAGCGGCGCGCGCTCGAACTGGCGCTGACGGGCAGAGTCTTCGGCGTTCACGAAGCCCTCGCGTGGGGCCTGGTACACGAAGCCGTGCCGCCATTCGAACTGGACGACCGCGCGGCCGCGCTGGCCGCAAATCTTTCGATGGCGAGCCCGGAAGCGATGCGGCGGGGCCTGGAATACTGGCAGCAGAGCCAGAGCGCAAGCTGGGAGGAATCCGGCCGGATGGCCCGTCAACTGCGAGCCGAAATTTTCGCCGGCGCGGATTACCAGGAAGGCGTAGAGGCATTCAAAGACCGCCGCCGGCCCGAATGGCCCTCAATCGAAGCAACCCCCGACAAGGCCTGACCCGGCATCGAGGCGCGGGGCGCGCCGGCGGTTAAACAGAATTTACCAGTGCTCGTCGATGCGCCGCTGTTCAGCAAGGATTCTGTCGAATTCCGGGTCCTCGTGCCACTTTCCGCCAAGATCCTTCAGATTCCGATAGCGCGGTCTCACCATTCCCCCGCCAGCCGCGGATAACTCCTCCACCAGGAGCCGCAATGAAGCTGTGGCTGGCGGCTGTTCATGAAAGTGAGTCATCCGACGGCGACCGTTTTCCAGCTCTCAGCCGCAGCGTATGAGTTTCGAAAGAACGCTCCAGTTCGCGTGGGTTCGGTTGTCATGAAAGCGTCGGTGGCGGCTCGCGTAGCGGGGCTGCTATCTCCGCCAGGAGGCCCGAAGGGTCTCCCTTTGAATGGCCGTAGTCGCGCAAATGCGCGGCTACGGTTCGCGGCCCACATAGTCGCCGGCCCGGAGGGCCGGGCCGCCGTATGGCGCCGACCGAGGAACCGGATCCCCCGTTCGTCGGTAGCGACGGTTCCGGCAAAACCGCCGTGTGCGCCTGTACCGGAAACGAGGGAAGTTGCTGTCGGCCCGACCACGCCATGCGGCGGCGCGGCCCTGCGGGCCTAATCTTTTCGGGCTTGCATCCGTAGCCGCGCATTCGCGCGACTACGGCCATTCAAAGACGGCCCTCCGGGCCTTACCAGGAGTCGCCTTGCCTCTTCGAAGGGAATCCCCGTGAACTTGCGGCTTGCCGCAACATCCCACGGGTGAGGATCTCAAAACCGCGCCATCCTCGTTTGTCGCGGCTCCGACCTCATTCCGAACTTCCTTACGAACGGATTACGGGCGGAATCCGGTCACCAAGCCCGGCACGCCACGCTGCTAACATGGTGGATTCAACTTGCGCATCGGTATCCATACCTCTTCGGCGGGGTCGCTCGAGAAAACTGCGTTGCGCGCCTTCGAGTTGGGCGCCAATACGTTTCAGATTTTCTCCGCCAGCCCCCGTATGTGGCGCGCTTCGCCGCCCTCCGCGGCGGATGCGCGAGCGATGCTCGAAGTGCGCGCCCGTTACGACTTGGCTCCGCTGGTGGTCCACGACAACTACCTCATCAACCTGGCGGCCGCCGACCCGGCCATCCGCCGCAAGTCCATCGCTGCATTCCGCGGCGAGCTCGAGCGCGCCATCGCGATCGGCGCGGAATACCTGGTGGCGCACCCCGGCAGCTACAAGGATCAGGACCTGGAATCGGGCATTCACACGCTGGCCGCTTCGCTTGCCAAAGCCGCCCGCGGCATCCAGAGCACGAAGCTGACCTTGCTGCTCGAGAACACCGCCGGCCAGGGCGCCACCATCGGCAGCCGTCTGGAAGAGCTGCGCGAGATCCGCGAGCAGGCCGCGCCGCTGGTGGAGTTTGAAATCGGCTACTGTCTGGACACTTGCCACCTGTTGGCCGCCGGTTTCGATGTCGCCTCCACTAAAGGCCTGGCAGCCACTGTCCGTCACGCCGAGGAAGTGCTGGGCCTGGCCCGGGTTCCGGTGATTCACACCAACGATTCCAAAACGCCGCTTGGCTCTCACCGCGACCGCCATGAGAACATAGGGAAAGGGTATATCGGACTCGAAGGCTTCCGCCGCATTGTCAACCACCCCAAGCTGCGGTCGAAAGCCTTTATCCTCGAAACTCCCATCAATAAACCCGGCGATGACCGCCGCAATTTGGACAAACTGAAATCGTTATGCCGGAAATCTCGTACGATCCCGAAGCGATCGAAGTAAAGTGGACCAACCACTGGAATGCCGATCCGACGCTGTACCAGAACGACGGTAACAGCGGAAAGCCCCGCTACTACGTGCTCGAAATGCTCCCTATCCGAGCGGCCGGCTGCACATGGGCCACGTTCGCAACTACTCGATCGGCGACGCGCTGGCGCGCTACCAGTGGATGCGCGGTTACGACGTGCTGCACCCGATGGGCTGGGACGCTTTTGGCCTGCCCGCCGAAAACGCCGCCATCAAGAACCGGAAACACCCGCGCGAGTGGACCGTCAACAACATCGCGCACATGAAGGTGCAGCTCAAGCGAATGGGCTTCAGCTACGATTGGGACCGCGAGATTTCCACCTGCGAGCCGGAATACTACCGCTGGAACCAGTGGTTCTTCCTGAAAATGTTCGAACGCGGCCTGGCCTATCGCAAGCACGCCCTGGTGAACTGGTGCCCGGAGTGCGCCACCGTGCTGGCCAACGAACAGGTGGTGGACGGCTGCTGCTGGCGTCACGAGACCACGCCGGTCGAACAGCGCGCGCTGGAGCAGTGGTTCTTTCGCACCACCCAATACGCCGACGAGCTGTTGCGCCACATGGACCAGATTGCCGACGGCTGGCCGGAGCGGGTGCTCACCATGCAGCGCAACTGGATCGGCCGCTCGGAAGGCACCGAAGTGGACTTCGGCTTCGACGGCTCCGACCGCAAGATCCGTGTGTTCACCACCCGCGTCGACACCATCTACGGCGCAACTTGTGTGATCCTGGCGCCCGAGCACGACCTGGCCCGCGAGCTCTGCGCCGCGAACCCGGACCTGGAGGCCAGGCGCAAGCACATGCTGGACGAGCACGGGCGCAAAGACCCCGGTGAGGAGGTCAAGGAAGGCTTCTTTACCGGCGGCCACGCCGTCAATCCCTATAACGGGGAGCGCGTGCCCATTTGGGTGGGCAACTTCGTCCTGATGGGCTACGGCACCGGAGCCATCATGGCCGTGCCCGCGCACGACGAGCGCGATTTCGAGTTCTGCAAGAAATACGAGATTCCCATCCGTCCCGTCATTCGTCCGGTGGAGGGAGAATTGGCGGATGCCGAAACCATGCAACTGGCGTTCACCGACTACGGCGTGGTGGAAGCCTCCGGCGAATGGTCCGGCCTCGCCAGCGACGAGGCCCGCCGCGCGATGACGGCCAAGGCGGAACGGGAAGGCTTCGGCAATGCCGCCATCACCTACCGCCTCAAAGACTGGGGCGTGTCGCGCCAGCGTTACTGGGGGACGCCGATCCCGGTGGTTCACTGCCCGTCCTGCGGGGTGGTGCCGGTGCCCGAGCAGGATCTGCCCGTGGTGCTGCCGCTCGACGTCGAGATTACCGGCCGGGGGCGCTCGCCGCTCGAGGACATCCCCGAGTTCGTCAACGCGGCGTGCCCGAAATGCGGCGAGCCCGCGCGGCGCGAAACCGACACCATGGACACCTTCGTCGATTCGTCGTGGTACTTCTTCCGCTACTGCGATCCGGCGAACGCCAGCCAGCCGTTCGATCCGGCGGCGGTTGCGAAATGGTTCCCCATCGACCAGTACATCGGCGGCGTCACCCACGCCATCCTGCACCTGATCTACTCGCGCTTCTGGTGCAAGGTGATGCGCGACCTCGGCCTGGTGGAGATCGACGAACCGGCCCGAAACCTGTTCACGCAAGGCATGGTGCTGAAGGGCGGAACCGCCATGTCGAAGTCGAAGGGCAATATCGTCGACCCGGACGACATGGTGGCCAAGTACGGCGCCGACACCTGCCGGCTGTTCACGCTGTTCGCCGCGCCGCCCGAGCGCGACATGGAGTGGGACGAATCGGCCGTCGAAGGCCAGTACCGCTTTCTGGGCCGGGTGTACCGATTCGTCATCCGGAACCTGGAGCGCGCCGAGTTTGGCCGACCCGCCGAAGCGGCCTCCGCCACCGATCGCAAAGCGCTTCGAAAAATCCATCAGACCGTTCGTAAAGTCACGCAAGACTTTGAGAGCCGCTGGCACTTCAACACCTCGATTGCGGCGCTGATGGAGCTGACCAACGAGCTGTATGCCCTCGAAAAGGACATGAGCGGACCGGTTTTGGCGGAGGGCCTGGAAAAACTGGTGCTGATGCTCGAGCCCTTCGCCCCGTTCGTGGTTCAGGAACTGTGGCACGAGATGGGCCGCGGCGGCCCGGTCTTCCGCCAGCCGTGGCCCTCGTTCAGCGACGAGCTGGCGCGCGAAGACGAAATCGAGGTGCCGGTGCAGGTGAACGGCAAACTGCGCGGCCGCATAATGGCCTCCGTGGGCGCCAGCCGCGAATCGCTGGAGGCCCTGGCTCTCGACGACGCCAAAGTCGGCGGTTTCCTGGCGGGAAAACAGATCGTAAAGGTCATCGTGGTGCCAGACAAGCTGGTGAACGTGGTGGTGAAGGGCTGACAGCGGCGCCGCGCACCGCGCTTCGCAATTCCAAACTAGAATGAGGAAATATGTCCGTAATTGACACTGAGTTCTATCGCATCTCCAAGCTGCCCGTCTACGTGTTCTCGCAAGTGAACGAAATGAAGGCACGTTTGCGGGCCGCACAGTACGATGTGGTGGACTTCGGTATGGGCAATCCGGATGGGGCGACGCCCCGGCCGATCGTGTCGAAACTGGCCGAGGCGGGGCGCAACCCGCGGAATCACCGTTACTCGATGTCGCGCGGTATTCCCAACCTGCGCCTCGAGATCGCGAAACGCTACCAGCGGAACTACGGCGTCGAGGTCGATCCGGAAGCCGAAGTCATCGCGACCATCGGCGCCAAGGACGCCATCGCGCACCTGCTGTTCGCGGTGATCGGCCCGGGAGACGTGGTGGTTTCCCCGAACCCGGCGTATCCCATCCACCAGTGGGGCGTGGTAATGGCGGAAGGCCATTCCTGCATGGTCCCGATGCCGACGCCGGCGGAATTTCTGAACGGGCTCGAGGACATCTACCGCAAGTCCGCCAAGAAGCCGCGCATGGTGCTGGTGTCGTTTCCTCACAACCCCACCACGCAGGTGGTGGAGATCGATTTCTTCAAACAACTGGTGGCCCTGGCGCACCAGCACGGCACCATGATCGTCCACGACTTCGCCTACGCCGATCTCGGCTTCGACGGCTTCAAGCCGCCCAGCATTCTGGAAGTGGATGGCGCCAAGGAAGTGGCGGTGGAGATCTTCTCCATGTCGAAGAGCTACAACATGGCCGGCTGGCGGATCGGTTTCTGTCTCGGCAACCGCCAGATGATCGGTGCGCTGGCCCGCATCAAGAGCTACCTCGACTACGGCATCTTTCAGCCCCTGCAGATTGCCGCCATCATCGGCCTTCGCGAGTGCGGCGAAGACACGCGGAAGATCTGCGCGAATTATCAAAGGCGCCGCGACATCCTGATTGAAGGGCTGAACTCCGCGGGTTGGCCGGTGGAGCCTCCCGCGAGGCACCATGTTCGTGTGGGCGCCGATTCCGGAAAAGCTGCGCCATCTCGGGTCGCTCGAATTTTCCAAACTGCTTCTCGAAAAGGCGCTGGTGGCGGTTTCTCCGGGCATCGGCTTCGGTCCCATGGGAGAGGGGTACGTGCGTTTCGCGCTGATTGAAAACCCTCACCGCTCCCGGCAGGCAATTCGCAGCATCAAGCAGTTCCTGCGCCATCCGCCGATTTAGCTGTTCAGTGGGGCACCCCGGCGTGCGGCCACCCTCGATATCCAGGGGCGTCGATGAATACCGCGGCGAGGCATCCTCGGATATAATCCATCCAATGGCTGCCCTTTCCGTGGCGAACATGCCCCGCCTGGTGCATCTCCGGGAATTGCGCGGGAATCCTCTGGCGGGACTGCTGGCCGAAGAGGTGGAGGCGTGGCGGCGCGAACTCGATTGGAACTTCCAACCCTCCGCCGACCTGGTATCGCGCTACACCGGCATGCACGCGCTGAACGGCTTTGCCTTGGTTTACGGGCACGGTGTCGCCGGTTACACCTACTTTGTCACCGAGGAGAATAAAGGCCTCATCGGAGACCTCTATGTATGCCACGACTACCGCGCTCCGGAAACCGAAAGCCACCTTCTGACGGCGGCCGTCGAGTCGCTGATGGAGAGCCCTTATATCCGCCGCGTCGAGTGCCAGCTCATGATGATCCGCACTCTGGACCGCGGCCGTCTTCCGGAACCCCGCCATCTGCGGATGTTTCCCCGGCTCTTTCTGATGGCCGATCTCTCCGGGGTCGAGCGTCTGCCAGTGGGGCGCGCGGCAAACCAGTTTGTCTTCGAGCCGTGGCAGGACAAGAGACAGGAAGAATCGGCTTCCATTATCACCAGCGCTTACTACGGCCACATCGACAGCGATATCAACGATCAGTACCAGAGCACGGCCGGCGCCCGGCGGTTCCTGCACAACGTCATTCAGTATCCGGGGTGCGGCACGTTCACCGCGGCCTCGTCCTTCGTGGCGCTCGATCCTGCCAGCGGCCGCCTGTGCGGCATCTGCCTGTCGAGCCTGGTGTCGCCTGGTTCCGGCCATATCACCCAGGTCTGCGTTCCGCCGTCTTTTCAGGCTAAGGGTGTCGGCTACGAGCTCATGCGCCGTTCCCTGTTGAATCTGTGGCTGGGAGGGGCCGGGACGGTCAGCCTCACCGTGACCGCCGAAAACCAGAGCGCCGTCGATCTCTACGAGCGAATGGGATTCCGCCGCAGGCGCGAATTTTCCGCCTGCGTCTGGGAAGGATTCTGATTCCTTATTGCGCGCCCGTCAGCATCGGCACCAGTTGGCTGAAAACGGCGATCACGGCAGGGCCCAGCGTCACCAGCAGGATGGACGGGAAGATGAGAAAGAAGACCGGGAAGACCAGCTTCACGCTGAGCTTGCGGGCGGTCTCCTGCGCCTTTTGACGGCGGCGCGTGCGCAGGTACTTTGCGTGGGAGCGCAGGGCCGGCGCCAAGCTGGTCCCGAACCGGTCCGTGTCGATCAGCAGGACAACCAGCTTGCGCACTTCCACATCTCCCGACCTTTCGGCGAGACCCCACAACACATCGGAGCGCGAGCTGCCGGCTTTCAATTCCAGGCAGACCTGGTTCAGCTCCTCGGCCAGGTCCGGATACCCGGTCAGAATCCCGCGGCTGGTTTCGGCCATGCTTTGGTCCAATCCGCGGCCGGCTTCGATATTCAGCAGCAGCAGGTCGAGCGCGGTGGGCAAGCCCCGCGAAATGCGTTGAGAGCGCGCTTTGGCAAGACCCGCCAGCACACGCTTTGGGAGCATGAAGCCCATTCCGGCGCCGCAAGCGGCGGCCAGCAGCGCGGTGGTAAGACTGTGCTGCGCGATTAATCCGCAGGTGCCCAGCAGAGCGCCGAGTAGAGCTACCGCCGACCACTGTGCCCCCTGGTAGGCGACCGAGGCGCCGGGTCCCCGATAGCCGCACTGGAGCAGCAGCTTCCTGACCTCGCGGGTCATGATGCGCGGATGCGCCAGCGAGGAACCCAACGAACGCAGCACGTCCCCAAACACCGATCCGCTTCCCAGCAACAGGGTGGATTCGCCGCTTTCGTCGTTGCCGGTACGTCCCAGGAAGACGTAGCCGGCCAGCAAGACGGTGGCCAGCACGAAGCAGAAGAACCCAGCCAAAAGCCAGAATGGGGAAGTCATGCCGTGTCGTCCCTCCTAAATCTTGATATCCACCATCCTGCGAATGACAAAATGCGCCAGCATCACGCAGCCCACCGCGGCGGCGATGAGATCCTTGCCGTATGAGTACCCCAACAGCATGTGAATATATTGCGGGCTCACCACCATCATCATCACGAAGATGAACACCGGCAGGATGGTGAGAACGGTGCCGGTCATTCTTCCGTGGGCGGAGATGGCGCGGATTTCGTCGTCCAGCGCGACGCGCTCACGCATGCTCTCGGAAATGTTGCCCAAAACCTCGTTGAGCTTTCCTCCCGACTTGTTCTGCATCTTCACGGCCGAGGAAAAAATGGCGACTTCGGGGATGGGTACTCGCCGGGCAAGGTCGTCCAGGGTCTGGTCCCAGATTCCGCCCAGTTTCCACTGGTCGTAGCAGCGCCGCATTTCCGAAGAGATCGGGTCGGGCTGTTCGGCGGCCAGCATGAAGATGCAGGCGGAAAACGGGTGGCCGGCTTTCAACGCCCGGGACAATGAGTCGAGAGCGTCGGGAAACTGGGCCGCCAGGCTGCGGAAACGGCGCTCGCGCGCGCGTAACACGTAGACGTACGGCGCAAAAGCGAACGCGATCACCAGCGCCCCCTTGGCAATGTCGGGGAAAATCATCACTTGCCCCGCCAGCACCGCAGCCACCGATCCGCACAAAAGCATCATGGCCGTCAGGCGTCCGACCGACCACGAGAGGTTGGCCTCCTCGACCTGGCGTCGCATGGTGGCGACAAAGCGGAAACGTCCCAGCAGAGACTCCCAAAACGTGATCGTGCTGACGCGGTCTTCCCGCAGTAGTTTTGAAGCGCTATCGTCGTCCTGGTCGCGGGTGACGACAACGTCTTCCGGCAGTGAGCGCCGCAACGCCCACAGCGCCAGCACCACCGAGGCGAATACGGCGATAAAGAACAGTGTCAAAATCAGCAAGGCGTTCATTGGCTGTCTTTCTCCGCCGGCAGCGGCACTCTGGCGCTAGGGCTTCAACGCCGCCCGTTCACCGGCCGGCGCCACGGTAATCACAGCCAGTATCTTGCGCTGGTTCGCGGCCCCTGCGGTCTCCTCCGCCTCCGGCTGCAGGCCGGTGACGAGGTAGCTCTGCTGCCCCGCCAAACTCACTTCCGTTTCCAGGCGACTGATTCGCAAACCGGCGTCGTCGGCGCGGCGCACTTCCGGCATCACCCGCAACTGTCCTTGCGGACCGGAGCCCGGGCGGAATGAAATGCGCGCGCTGGTCTGGCGACCGATGCGGCCATCGGCGCCGGCCAACGCAGTCGCCAACTGGCCCGGCAGCAGGTCCAGGCGGGAATCCGAAACCACCTTGGCCGCCTGGCTACCCTCCAGCTTGTGCACCAACTGCGCGAAGTCGTCGCCGGAGGGGACGGCGGAAACCTCGAGCGCGCCGCTTTCGGTGTTCGGAACTTTCGCCGTGAGGGCTTCCCAGGCTTCCGGGTTCACTTCGAGAAAACGCACGTGAAGCGGCACGCCGCGCGGAGCCGGAGGCGTGGTGGCTACCGGCGTTCCGGAATTCCTGCTCCGGCCGGCGGCGGATCGGCTCGGCTTCACCGGGGTGGTTCTCGCAAGGGCCGGCGCGGACGTCCGCCGGGTGCCTGCGCGGCCGGAAAGCAGCGCCGCCTGGCGCAGAGTCTCCGCGTGTAGGGAGGCGTCGTCGGCCGGGTTGCGCAGGGTCAGCCGGATGGTGCCGGTCTCGTCGGCTAAAGTCAGCACGTCGGCCTGGGCCGGCGTTGCCAGCAATGTAACCACCGGACGATTGCCGCGGCCACCAGAACGGCCTTCTTTCGTAACCTCGATCACCGCGATGTTGTCGAGCACCGTCCGCAACGCCCTCCGTTCCGGAGGCACTCCTTCGTTTTCGAGAAACTGCACGTCCACGTGGAAGCCGGGCTCCAGCAGATCGACCACGCCAGCCGTCTCGGGCACATGGATCGACACCGCCCTCATCCCCGTGGGAACCATGTGGCCAGGCTCGCCATTCGGTCGACGGGGTGTCAGGGAGGATTCGGCCAGCGGCGCGCCGGCGTCTACCGGCTTGACAACCAAACGTCCCAAGGCCGCCTCGGGTGAGTACAGAGCGCCTGCCGGCGCCGGTGTATCCGGCTGCCCGGTGGCGAGATCGTCGGGCCCGATCACCTTTCCGGGCTCCAGTTTCCGCGCCGCCACCACCGGACTCATTACGGAAGTGGAGGTGCCCTTCAAGTTGCCGGCAATCAGCCCGTAAAAGATCCCTGTCGAGATGATGGCCACGACGAAAGCGACTGCCAGCAGCGGAATGAGGTTTTTCTTCATATCCGTCGTTGTCCTATTCCCCCAGGCTCGGGATTTCCCTGAGTTTCCGGTTCCACTTCAACATGCCAGCCATTACCTTTGGTACCCATCCTTTGCCCTAAAGTACTGAGGGAATTACCTTAGAGGCTGGTGAGAGCCAAACAGGCGCCGATGACAACTCCGGTCCCTCCTTTTCGAATCGGCCATCAGGCTGAATTACTTGAGGGTTGGGAGGGCAAGGCCGGCAAAACGGCATGCGGGGGACGGCCTTACGGGGCGTCCGTTATTGATTGGGTTCGTTTTTCGGATGGATACCGGCACAAACGCCGGTGGGACCTGACACACCCAGAATGGCCGTGCCACGGCCGCGCTCTGCTTTGAGTCTAACCCCGTGGGTCAATAGTCCCCGGGGTGGACATTCCGGAAGTGATTGATTTGGCGCGACGAAGTCGGCTGTTCACTCGCTGGAATGAAGAGAGCTGACGAGTGGGATTAGGGATTTGGGGACAGCACTTCCCTGTACCCTCTCCCTCGTTTCGTGCACCGTCTGTTTCCAGATGAGCCGCTGGAATTCCCGCCAGGCTATGGATGATCAGCCCGGTAACTCCGGATGGGAGCTGGCGGACCCTTGCTGCCGAATTGAGCCTGGAACGACTTCAACACTTCCATCTGCTTATTCAAAACACCAACCAGGTATCGTATCTCAGGCCCTGACTGGTCAAACAAAAGGTTGTAAATCAGGTTCATCTGAGTCGCGACGCCCTCCACCAGTCGCCTGACGCTCTGATCGAGGTGTGCCTGATCCACATGAGCACCGGCTGTTCCCGGCCGCGCGACGGCGTCGATCTGATTCAGCGCCCGGCAGGTGGTGGCGAGGATGCTCTTGAGGTCAGACGAAATTGCCAAGGTGATGTGAGAGTGGAACTGCAAAAGTTCCTTGGTCTTCGCCGAGCTCAATCGCGTGGACATTTGACTGATGGCACCGTAGGTCCCGTGCATGCCCTTCGCCATTACCCACTCATGATCTTATTCTGGCGAGTCAGACGTGTTTCCCATTTGCCTACTCCTTATATTGAAATGAGTTTCTCCGGAAAGCTTGTCCCGGTTGTCTCCGCGAGCCTCAAGTTGTAGTAAGTGGTTCCAAAAACGCCGGGAAACACCGTCGTCCGAAGGCTCCCAGCGGTCCGGCGGCAACCTCCGTAATTGCGGTCGCCGGCTGCTGGAACTACTGGACAGGGTTGCAGTTGGCGGCCAATTTGTTCGCCTTTTTCCTGGTTTCGACCTTCATCCGCCCCCCTTTTCGGAGTTCATCGTTCGGGACGGATGCCACCCCTGATTCAATATGCGAGAACCGCGGGGAAAATTCGCGAGAAAAGTTGGACCTGGAAGATCGGGAACCTTCTGCCGGGGGCTTGGGCGCCAGGGAACCAGGGCCGGTGGACGCCTGCCTGTGCGCATGCCGATGCCGCAATTCGGCGGCGTCCGGTTTTTCCCGCTTGCGTGTCACGGTTGCACCGAGGTTGCTCGAATGCGGTTTGAATGCGGCCACCCGGGCATCCGACGATTGGGTCGTCGCGGTTCCACACCCCGCCGTCAGATTGGTTAGACTGAGTTCTGCCGCAACAGACTTTTTGCTCTCTGGGGAGGCATGCGTATGACTCTTCGCAAATGGATGAGGGGTAATCCGGCTTTTGCGCCGGTGCTCGGTATCGCCATCGCCGCCGGATTGTTGCATGCGCAGCCGGCGGATCGCTTTGCGGCCGTCACAGCCCGGATGCAGGAGTTTGTAGATAAGGGTGAAGCGGCCGGTGTCGTGACGCTGATCGCCACCAGGGACCGGATCATTCACCTTGGCGCGGTGGGCAAAACAGACATTGCCATGGATCGGAAGATGAAGACGGACGACATCTTCTGGATCGCCTCGATGAGTAAACCAATTACGGCTGTGTGCGTCGCGATCCTGGTGGACGAGGGCAAACTGAGCTTTGACGATCCGCTGGCCAAGCATCTGCCGGAGTTCGCCGATATGGAGGTTCGCCAGAACGGCGAGCTGGTCAAGGCGTCCCGACCCATCATCCTGCGGGACCTTCTGACACACACCAGCGGGCTGGCAGACATGATGAATCGCGCGCCGCACCTCACGCTGGCCGAGACCGGCAAGATGCTGGCGCGGCAGCCGCTGCGCTTCCAGCCGGGGAGCCGCTGGGCCTATTCCACAGCGGGCTTCGACGTCCTGGGACGAGTGGTTGAAGTGGCCAGTGGGATGCCTTTCGACAAGTTCCTTCAGAAACGCGTGCTCGACCCGTTGGGCATGAAGAATACGAGCTTCTGGATCGCTCCCGAAAACGAATCGCGCTGGGCGCACAGCTATCGCTGGAACCCGCAAACCGCAAGGCTGGAAGAAACGGCGATCTCCTATCTTTACGGGACGGCGGTGACAGACCGCCGGCGTCCCCCACTGGGCGGGGCCGGGCTGTTCTCGACGGCCGAGGACATCGCCCGGTTCTATCAGATGATGTTGAACCATGGCGCCCTGAATGGGAAGCGCATCCTCAAGTCCGATACCGTGGCGGAGATGACGCGCAAGCAGACCGGCGCGCTCGCCGCCCGGCCCGGAATGCCCTGGGGGCTGGGATTCTGCGTGGTGGAAGATCCGACGAAGATGCGAGCCAACAGCGTCCTGTCACCGGGTTCTTTCGGCCACGGCGGAGCTTACAGCACGCAGAGCTGGGCCGATCCAACCAGAAACCTCATCTGGATCGTTATGTTTCAGCGCGACGGAAAAGGGAGCCCGGACAATTCCGACGTACGGATCGCCTTTCAGGACGCTGCCGCGAAGGCTCTGGGCCTGTGAACCAAACGAACCTTAAGATTCAGGAAATCTGTCGACCGTATCGTCTCGAGTTCCCCCGTTCAGAGCAACCACAAAACTTACCTATTCGCTTTGCTCATTGGGATCGCTTATAACGGCCGGGTCGAATGCGAGCACCGGAAGCCCTGATTCTGCAAGCGAGCCAACTCCCAAGGCCCGCCGGTTTCGGCAACGAAGATAGCAGCCGCATAGGGCAGGCCGGGCCAAGCCGCACGCCGCTGGCATTCTCAGGCGTTCTAATTGAGAGATACCCCGGCAGTCCACTGAGTTTCCAAGTAACTGGGGATCGCTGATTGTAACAGGCTGTCTTACTGGGTAATATAGGACTATTTTACCTCAATGTAAGATCGGGCAGTCCGGCTGGAGGCGGACTTGACTCGCCCTGGCGAATCGGGTATACCGGTTCAAGGTTCGACAAATGCGCGACGGCTGCTGGGATTGAGAAGTTCTGCCCTGGGAGGGCTTCAATGAACTTTGTATTCAAGACACAAGAAGGTCGCGTATTGCGCCTTCTTGAAGTTGCAATTTGCGTGCTGGGACTTACCTGCTCAGCCGCGACTGCGACAACACTATGTGTCAGCCAACGATCGAATTCCGGATGCTACAACACCATCAGTGCGGCAGTGACCGCGGCATCCGCGAACGACACAATTCAGGTAGCACCGGGAATATACCACGAGGACGTCACCGTCGGCATACCACTCTCGCTGGTTGGTCATGGCGCGGAAAACACCATCATCGACGCCACGAACCTGGCCAACGGCATCAATGTCGACGGCATCGGCAATCCCGGACTGAACCACGTTTCGGTGACCGGATTTACGGTAAGGAATGCGAACTTCCAGGGAATTCTGGTTAGCAACTCAGAATATGTCAGCATTTCAAACAATCGTGTCACGGGCAACGACAAGAGTCTTCAGCCATTCGCCAGCGGCGGACCGGTTTGTCCCGGCTTGCCGACGTATTTCGCCAACGGGGAAGGCTTCGACTGCGGAGAGGGAATTCACCTCAGCGCCGTGGATCATTCCACGGTGGCAAACAACGACGTGGTGAATAACGCCGGCGGCATTCTGCTGAGCGACGATACCGGAGCGACGCACGATAATCTCATCTCCGGCAACCACGTCGAGAAAAACCCATACGATTGCGGCATCACGCTGGCTTCACACTTTGCCCTGGCCAATCCAGACCCTCCCGGCACCAAGGGTGTTTACCACAACACCATCTCGGCCAACGAGTCCGCGCGCAACGGACTTTTGACCGGAGAAGGAGCGGGAGTGGGTATCTTTGCCGGCCCTCCCGGCGCGGAAACGTACGGAAACGTGGTGGCGTACAACATTCTTACGGGCAATGGCCTGCCCGGAGTCGCGATGCACAGCCATTTCAGCTCGCAGGTCCTCAACGACAACCTGATCGTGGGCAACCAGATTTCCGGCAATGGCCCGGACAGCGACCCGGGCACGACGGTTCCCACCGGTATTGTCGTCTTCAGCGACGACACGGGTGGCGCCGATCCCATCACGGGCACGGTGATATCGCAGAACGTGATCAAAGGGGAAGGGATCAATATCGCGGTGAAGACGCCCGGGGCGGTTGATGCACACTTCAACTCCCTGTTCGGCCGGACCGGCATTAACAACCTCGGCAACGGCACGGTCAACGCGACGCAAAACTGGTGGAAATGCTCAGGTGGTCCGGATGCGAACGGTTGCTCGGACGCGGTGGGGCCGGGTGTAATGACGACTCCCTGGCTTACGGGGCCATTCTAAGGCTGCCAAGTGGATTCGGCCGGCGAGTGACTGAGACCAGGCATCCGCCGGCCGGATCGAAGTTTGCCCACACCCCAATCAAAGCTCTGATTTCGCGGGCGGCGGAGTGACGCACTCCGGAGGGTCGCGCCTTCCCGTCTTTACAGCCCCACCACTGCAGAGTGGTTGCTGGAGAGAAGTTGTCGGATAGACTTTCGCCCGCTCTTTCCCTCCTAAAATTCATTTCCGTGGGGTCTTTTTGCCCGCTGTTTCGTCTTTGGTTATACCCGGTGTATTTCTCTGGCGAAAAGAGGCTGCTATGCGTTTCCTGGAAGATCTATCCGCCAACCTGCGATTCGCTTTCCGGATGCTGTGGCGCAATCCGGGGCCCTCGCTGATCGCCATCCTGTGCCTGGCTGTGGGGATCGGAGCCGGCTCCGCAATGTTCAGCCTGATCTACGCGCTGTGGGTGGATCCCTACCCGTATCGCGACGCCGGGCGCATGCTGAATTTCAGTTTCGTGGATCAGCAGGGCCGGGAAGGGACGATGGCCTACTCGCTGGCGGATTACCTCGATCTGAAGCGGAGCGCGTCAACTCTCGAGGATGTCGCCGCGCGCGAAGGGAATGGGAGGAAAGCCGTCGTCACCTCCGGTCTTCCGGAAAGCGTGAACCTCGTTCTTTTTTCGCCCAACTCGTTCGATTACTTTGGAGTTCCGGCGATGCTCGGCCGCACGTGGCACCCGAATGACATTCCCCAGCCCGCCGCGCCCCCGCGGATTGCCGTGCTGAGCTATCTATTCTGGACGCGGTATTTCAACAGCGACCGGGGAATTGTCGGCAAGACGATCGACGTGGACCGTCAGCCCTACACCATTATTGGAGTCGCCCCCCCGCGCTTCACCTGGAACGACGCGGACGTTTATATTCCTCTGGCAATCACCCCGGATCCGAAGCATTTTGTACTGCTGATGGCGCACGTCAAGAAGGGCATCCGCCTGGATGCCGTCGACTCCGAGCTCCAGAGCATTACGGAACGGTTCGCCAGGCGCAGTCCGGAAAACTATCCGAAAGGGCGCTTTCGGATGCGCGTTCAAACACTGAACGATTACCTGCTGTCTCGATTCGGACAGACGTTGAAGATACTGATGGCGGCCGTTATCCTGCTGCTGTTCATCAGTTGCGCCAACGTATCTATCCTTTTGCTTGCGCGGGCGACGGCCAGGCAACAGGAGATCGCGATTCGGCTCGCGATCGGCGGGTCCAAGGCTCGCATTCTCGGACAGCTCCTGACCGAATCGGTAGTGCTCTCGGTTACCGGCGGGTTGCTGGGCGTCCTGCTGGCGTATCGCAGCGTGCCGGCGATCGTGGGGTTGATGCCGCAGTATTCGGTGCCGCACGAGGCGGTGATTGCGGTCAACGGACCGGTTGTACTGATCACCTTTGCGATATCGGTCCTCACCGGCATTCTCTTCGGCATGGCCCCGGCGTGGCAGTTGGCCAGTGCCGATGTCAACCAGGCCGTTCAGGGTGGAGGCCGCGGCTCGTCCGGAACGGTTCGCGGCGGCAGGATGCGCAATGTGCTGATTGCCGGCGAGATCGCACTTACGATCGTGCTGCTGGTGAGCGCTTCGGTGGCGATCCGCAGCTTTGCCACCCTCAATCGCGTGCCGCTCGGATACCATCCCGAGCACGTACTTTCGATGAACATTAACCTCCCGCCGAACCGTTATACGACGTGGGAGACCCGCAACGCGGTTTTCGAGCGAATCGTCGAACAGCTTCGCGCCCTTCCGGGGGTACGGTCGGCCACGCTCACCGAGACGGCGACGCCCCCTTACATCGGCTTTACAACGGGGTTTGAAATCGCCGGCCAGCCGAAACCCGGCGAGCAGCAGCAGTTGCACGTAGGCCTGGTGGGATCACAATATTTCGCGACAGTCGGCATCCCCCTGGTGCGCGGCCGTCTGCTGAGTGCGGACGAGATTGATCGCAACGCGCACCTGGCGGTGATCAATGAGGAACTCGCGCGGCGGTACTTCTGGCCGGATCGCGATCCCCTCGGCGCGCGCATCAGCGTGCCCGGCCTGAAATTGTCGATGGCCCAGATTTTCACGCCACCGGAGGGCGATCAGACGTTTGAAGTGATTGGTATTGTCGGCGACGCCCGCAACCGGGGCCTGGAGCAATCACCCGAGCCGGCGATCTACGTGCCCTACAAGATGGCGACCGTTCCCGGAGCGAACTTCATGCTGAAGACAGAAGTCGACCCGAATTCAGTCGTGCGCGCGGCGCGAGAGCGAATCCGCGCCTTGGACCCGGACCTCCCCGTGGGTGAAGTGATGACTCTCGAAGACGCCTTGAACCGCTTCGCGAAAGCCTATCCCCGCTTCAGCACGACGCTTTTCAGCATCTTCGCCGCGGTGGGACTGCTGCTTGCCGCCACCGGACTCTACAGCGTGGTGTCTTACACCGTGGCGCAGCGCACACAGGAATTTGGCATCCGCATGGCACTGGGAGCGGAGCGCCGGCACGTGGTGCAGGCGGCGCTCAGCTCGATTGGAAAACTGATTGCCATCGGAACGGGTGTCGGCCTCCTCGGCAGCGTTGCACTGAGCCGCGTGATTGCCCGGTACATCGAGAACTGGAATCCGCACGATCCGGTGGCGTACGCGATCGTGGTGGCCGTGGTGGCGGGAATGGGTGTGCTGGCGTGCTGGATTCCGGCCGCGCGCGCCGCCGGCATCGAGCCGATGGTCGCCCTGAGGCACGAATAACGCAGCGCGCGGACCGCCCAGTTCCCCGCTTGGCCAAAACAAAGACGCGGCGTGATAAGATCTGGAGCGAGTAGCCAGTCCAAGGAAACATCCGCTTCTCGCACGTCGCTCCACAGCACCGCCTTTTCGGAGTTTCCGGCCCTGCTATCGAAATTATCTAAAACGAGCTTATTGGGAGTATTTCTATGCGAAGCAAGCAGAAGTCGTTACGCCGCCGCAAATTTCTCGGCATCGGCCTTTCCGCAACCTTTGCCGGTTCAGTGGTTTCCTGCGGCGGCAAGCGTCGCAGCCGATGGCGGTTCTTCACGTCGGAGGAAGCGGCGGCCGTCGAGGCGATGTGCGAACAGATCATCCCGCAGGATAGCGACGCCGGAGCCCGCCAGGCCGGCGTGGTCAACTACATCGATCTTCAGTTGACCAGGCACTTCAAGCCGTATCAGAGCGCTTACCGGCAGGGGCTCGCGGCGATCGACGCCGAAAGCCGCGCACAGTTCGGCAAACCGTTCGCCGAGTTGCCGTTTGCGCGGCAGACGGAGATTCTCACTCAAACGCAGAAGACAGACGAGTCGTTCTTTGATTTGATCCACGCCCACACCATGCAGGGCTTCTACGGCGATCCGCGCCACGGCGGCAACCGCGACTCGGTGAGTTGGACGATGCTCGGCCTGCCATTCCCGCCCGTGCGCGGCCGCGCGCACTACGACGAGAGAGGGAGGCTGAAGCATGGCTTTGAAGCACGTCAATGCGGTGATTGTGGGCGCGGGCGCGGGCGGCGGCGTGGTGGCGAAGGAACTTGCCTGCGCGGGCTTGAGCGTGGTGCTGCTGGAGCGCGGCAAGTGGTATTCGGCCGCCGATCATCGGAAGGACGATCTGCTCAACCAGCGCACCACGGTTCTGGGCAATGCGTTCGGCCCGGACGACGAGCGCAATCCACGCGTGCTGGTCGACCTGGACGGCACGGAAAAAGTGCTCCAGGCCAGCGAGGCCGGTTACAGCAACAACGCCGCGTGCGTTGGCGGAGGCACATTCAGCTACGGCGCGCAGGCCTGGCGTTACATGGAGAAGGATTTCCGCATGCGCTCCACCTACGGCGCGGTGGCGGGAAGCACGCTGGACGACTGGCCCATCAGTTACCAGGATCTGGAGCCGTACTACGAGAAGGCCGAGTGGGAGATGGGCGTTTCCGGCGACGATTCCAACAACGTCTTCAAGGCGCCGCGCAGAAAGCCGCTGCCCATGCCGCCGCTAGCCTCCCAACCGTGAGTATCGAGTCCTGCAGCCGGCCGCGAAGCGGCTGGGTCTGCACCCGTTCGACATCCCCATGCTGCGGAACACGGTGCCGTACAACGGCAGGCCGGCCTGCATGCGCTGCCGCTGGTGCGTGGGCTTCGCGTGCGAAGTGGATGCGCGAATGCGGCACCCACAACACCGTGATCCCGGCGGCCATGGCCACCGGCAATTGCGAACTCCGCACCGAGTGCATGGCCAGGGAGATTCTCCTGGACGATCACGGGCGGGCCAAAGGCGTGGCCTATTTCGATGCCGAGGACCGGCTCCAGGAGCAGACCGCGGATCTGGTGATCGTTTCCTGCGCGGCCGTCGAGTCGGCGCGCCTGCTGCTGAATTCCAAGAACCGACTGTTTCCCAACGGCCTGGGCAACCGCTACGACTGGGTGGGCCGGAACCTCATGGCACACACCTATACCGGGGCGATGGGCCTGTTCGAGTTCGACACTTACGACGATCTGGGGCCGGGCGCTCAGATCGCCATTTGCGATTACAACCATGGCAACCCCGGCTTGGTCGGCGGCGGCATGCTGGCCAACGAGTTCATCCGCCTGCCATACCAGTTTCTCTGCGCAGGTGCCGCCGGACGTCCCGCGCTGGGGCAAGGCCCACAAGGAGTGCGTCCGCAACGCCTACAAGCGGACCATCGTCGTGATGGGGCCGGTGCAGGAGATGCCCATTTTCGACGCGCGGGTGCAAGTGGACCCCAAGGTGAAAGACTACTGGGGCATTCCGGTGGCGCGGCATGTCGGGCGGGAAGCACCCTCACACCTCGAGATCGCCGAGTACATGGCCGGCAAAGCGGAAGGCTGGCTGAAAGAGGCCGGAGCGGTTCAGGTCTGGCGGCGCAAGGTGGGGCCCGGTCTCAGCGGCGGACAGCACCAGGCCGGCACCTGCCGCATGGGGAACGACCCGAAGACTTCCGTGGTGGACAAATTCTGCCGCTTGCACGACGTCGACAACGTCTACGTGATCGACGGCAGCGTGCACGTTACGAATGGCGGCTTCAACCCGGTGCTGACCATCCTGGCGAACGCATATCGCGCTTCCGACAACCTGCTGAAAGCCTGGAAGGGCAGCAAGGTGCGGTCATGAGGAAGATACGTCGGGATCGCCGGTGTGGTGGTTGTGGCCCTGCTGTTGCTGGTGCCGGGAACGAGACTGTATTACGAAGCGGGAGGCGGCGCCAACTGCACGCGTTGCCACGAAATGACGCCCCCCTACAACGGGTGGCGTCGGATCCAGCCATCGCTCCATCGGGTGCACCCAATGCCACGGCGACGCGCTGACGCTCGATCCGGCGTTTCACATGAACAATCTCCACCGGGTTTACTCAGCACGTGCGCGAGGATGTGCCGGAGCAGATCGAGCTGCGGCAATGGTGGACGTTCAGGCGATGGTGGAGCGCTGCCAATCCTGCCACCGCCAGGAGTTCGCGGAATGGCAGTCCGGCCCGCACAGCGCCACTTATTCGCGGCTCTTCCTGGACAAGACCCACAACGAGAAGGAGTTACTGATGGACGATTGCCTGCGCTGCCACGGCATGCATTTCGACGGCGGAATTCGGGACTTGGTAACACCCGTCAACAGGATTGGGCCGTGGCAAATGGTGCCCGCGGAGCTGGCTGGCCGGCCGGCCATGCCGTGTCTCAGTTGCCACCAGATCCACCGGAAAGGCAGCGCTGCTTCAGAAAACCAATGTGGACGGCCGCGTGGCGGGCCCGTCGCAGGAGATCAACCGGCCTTCGCTGGCTTTTTTCGACCGCCGCACGCAGGAGTCCGTGCCAGTCGCCCGGTTGGCCCTGCCGGCCATTCAGGAGGGCCAGCGACTGGTAACGATGAGTCCGGACCAGCGTCAGGCCCTGTGCTACCAATGCCACGCGCCGGATGCCTCGATGCAGGTGGGCAGCGGCGACGACCGGACCGCGATTGGGGTGCACGAGGGAATCAGTTGCCTGGCCTGCCACTCCAGGCACGCGCAGAAGACCCGGGCCTCCTGCGCGAATTGCCACCCGAGGATGTCGAACTGCGGCCTGGACGTCGAGAAGATGGACACTACATTTTATTCGGCGGCCAGCAAGCACAATATTCACTGGGTGAAGTGCGCGGATTGCCACCCCAAGGGTATCCCGCCGAAGCGCCGGCAGGCAGCCAGATTGGTGTCCTCAACGAAGTGAGCGTACGGGCCGGCAGGAGGAGTGTAGACTGTGGAGAGGCATCGTACCCGGCTATGCGCCGGACCTTCTGGGAGATAACGGATGAAACACTGGATTTCGAGCGCCGTTGCCGTACTGGCGCTGCTGCCGGTCGTGTGTGCGCACAAAGCCCAGGCTCAAAGCCAAGGGACGGCGGGCGACGACTGGCCAGCCTACGGAGGCGGACCGGAGAACCGCCGCTATTCGCCCCTGAAGCAAATCGACCGCTCGAACGTGGGACGACTGGAGGTGGCCTGGAAATACGATACGGCGGATGGGGCCGAAGCGGTCGAGACCCAGCCCATTGTCGTGGATGGCGTTCTGTACGGTGTCACTCCCAGGCACAAGATCATCGCTCTCGATGCCGCCACCGGAAAACAGCTTTGGAGGTTCGATTCCGGGATGGAGGGGCGGGGACCGAACCGGGGAGTGACTTACTGGGCGGGCGGCAACGACAAGCGGATCTTCGCGGCAATCCGGAGCTACGTGTACGCGCTGAATGCCCTTACGGGAGTGCCGATTCCCAGCTTCGGCCAGGATGGCCGCATCGATCTCAGAAAGGGATTGGGGCGCGATCCGGAAAAGCAATCGATTATCCTGACGACGCCGGGAGTGATCTACCAGGATCTCCTGATTGTTGGCGGCCGGACCAGCGAATCGCTGCCCGCCACGCCGGGCGACATTCGCGCCTACGACGTCAGGACCGGTAAACTCCGCTGGTCGTTCCACACCATTCCGCATCCGGGCGAGTTCGGCTATGAGACCTGGCCGAAGGACGCCTGGACCTACATCGGTTCCGCCAACAACTGGGCCGGAATGTCGGTGGACGCCAAGCGGGGCATCGTTTACGTTCCCACCGGCTCCGCGGCGTCCGACTTTTACGGGGCCAACCGCCTGGGAGACGACCTGTTCGCGAATTCGCTGATTGCGCTGAACGCCGCAACCGGAAAGCGAATCTGGCATTTTCAGGGCGTGAAGCACGATGTGTGGGACCGCGACTTCCCTTCCCCTCCCACCCTGGTGACCCTCCACCGCGGCGGCAAGACGATTGACGCGGTGGCCCAGACCACCAAGCAGGGATGGGTATACGTGTTCGACCGGGCCACCGGCCAGCCGCTGTTTCCCATCGAGTACCGCAAGTATCCGCCCAGCACGGTGGAGGGTGAGAGGACGGCGGAAACGCAGCCTCTGCCGACCAGGCCGGCGCCCTTTGCGCGGCAGATACTCACCGAAGGCATGCTGACGAACCGCACGCCGGCGGTCCATCAATGGGCCTTGAAGCAATTCCGCACATTTCGCAGCAATGGCCAGTTCGTGCCGCTCAGCGTCGGGACCGAAACAGTGGTCTTTCCCGGCTTTGACGGGGGCGCGGAATGGGGCGGCTCCGCCTTCGATCCCGAGAGCGGACTGCTCTACGTCAATGCCAACGATTTGGCGTGGACTTCGAGTCTGGAGGTAAACACGGGGGAGACTACCAGCCGCCGGTTGTATCTGTCGCAATGCGCCGTTTGCCACCGCGACAACATGAAAGGCGCCCCGCCGCAAATGCCATCCCTGGCTGCGCTCCGCGGGAAGCGCAGCCCACGGCAAATAAGCACCGTAATACGCCAGGGCGGCGGACGGATGCCGTCGTTTCCAAACCTGACGGACGATCAGGTGGCAGCGATCGTCCACTACGTATTAAACGGAGAGAACCGGAAACTGACAAACACGAGGCCCTCGCCGACTGATTTGAAGTACCGGTTTACCGGCTACAACAAGTGGCTGGACCCCGACGGATACCCGGCCGTCGCTCCGCCGTGGGGAACGCTAAGCGCGATTAATCTCAACACCGGCGAGTACGCCTGGAAAATTCCACTCGGGGAATACCCGGAGCTGGCCGCCAAAGGCATGAAGAACACGGGAACGGAGAACTACGGCGGACCCATTGTCACCGCCGGCGGCCTGCTTTTCATCGGGGCCACGAACTATGACAGTAAGTTCAGGGCATTCGACAAGGATACGGGTAAGCTGCTTTGGGAAACCGTGCTACCCTTCGCCGGAAATGCCACGCCCGCCACTTACGAGGTTGGCGGAAGGCAGTATGTCGTTATATTCGCCACGGGCGGGAAGGGGCGTGACGTGCCATCCGGGGGCGTCTACGTTGCGTTCGCCCTGCCGCGGGCCGCGGCGACACTCGGCGGGGGGACATCGAAGAAGCGATAGGAAACCGTGGAGCCGTACCTGAACGATCGCGGTTCTCTTAGTGGCCAGGCGGCGTAATTACGCTTCCGCCGCCGTCTTTTGAGAACGCTTGAAGTTGCGAGGACCGGTCTTGCGGGCCTGGGCGACGGATCGTGCCGACACGAAGTCCCGTAAGTCGTTGTCGGTAAGCTGGTGGCGGGAGGCGCTTAGCCCCTCCAGATCGGTGGCAAGGCGATGCATGCAGAGGGACGGCCCCTCTTGAATTCCGACGTGGTGTTTCTGAAACAGCATCAGATCGGCACTTACCACGAAGTGCCCGACCGGCTGCCCCTTCGCAATGCTATCGAAGTGGTAGAGTCGAACGTTTTGCGCCTGGTCGAAGCCCATGTACCGAAGCTGCGTCACCGTTCCCTCCAAACGGGTTGGTCCGAAGAGCCTGTACCGTGTCCACCCGCCGCCATCCGCTCATCGGCAAGCAGGTGAGGTTCCGGCTCAGCCGTCCAGCGTGTCGCCGGGCGGCTGAGCCGATAGTTCCAGATCGTCCGCCGCGATCTCGTCAGCGGAATCAGGCTGGTCGTCGGCGGGAGCATTTTTCTCCAGCTTGCGCTGTTGCCGTTTGGCCGCCTTATCGCGCTGTTTTTCCATGCGGGCCAATTCTTTTCGTCTTTTTTCGAACGTCGTTCGCGATCGCGAAGCCAATATTCATCTCCCGTTGCCGTTGGTTCCGGTCGGGCCAAAGCGGCCCCATGAAGACCGGCTCTCACTACCAACGCTGTTCGCGGCGTTGGCGCGGGGCGCCGCCGCCTTTGTCGGTTTTCGGACGTGCCTCGTTGACGTTGATGGCGCGACCGCCCATGTTGGTACCGTTTAGCGCGTCGATGGCCCGATCGGCTTCCGCGGAATCGGCCATCTCTACGAAAGCGAACCCTCGCGACCGGCCTGTGTCCCGGTCGGTCACAACGCTGACACGCTCCACGGTTCCGTAAGCTTCAAACAGAGTTCGGAGTGCATCTTCCGTGGCTCCGAAATCCAAGTTGCCTACAAAAATCTTCTTCAAGTGATCTCCTTAGCTGTTTGATGGCGGGCTTTGCGAGGCAGAATGGAGGTTCGGCCAGCGTTCGCGGGACAATCAAACGGTCTCTTCAGTATCGCAGGTTTTTCAACGAATTGCGCGGCCGGAACTCTCGCTCGCGATAAGTCGGATACGCTGAAAGTGTGCACATGCTGAAGAAGGCGGAAATTCTTCTGATTACTCTCGTGGTCCTGGCAGCGGCGGCCTGCGCCGAGACGGCCGGCCGTCAGACCAACGGCGCCACTCAAGCTGGGCCCTCCACCTACCGTCCGATCAGCGCCCGACAACGACTCGCCTGGTATCTGAAGGCCACGGTTGGTCCCTCCGGTCTGGCCGCCGGCGTTGTCAGCGCAGGTCTCGGCACGGGAATCGACCGGCCCGAGGAATATGGTCCCACCTGGAGAGGCTTCGGCAAGCGGTACGCCGTGCGCCTGAGCGGCGTTGCAATCGGAAATGGAGTGGAGGCCGCCATGGGCGCCGCGTGGGGCGAAGACCCGCGCTATCCGCGAGCACGGGAAAAATCGTTCGGGGGCCGGGTCGGGAATGTCATCAAGTACACCTTTCTGGCTCGCAACCGCAAAGGTGGGGACATGCCCGCCTTTGCGAGGTTAGCCGGCAACGCGGGCAACAATTTCGTCACCAATCTGTGGCGCGCCGACAGCGACAACGATTGGCGGCACGCAGTCGGGCGGATTGCAATCGGAATCGGCGGGCGCGCCGCCTCCAACGCGTGGGCCGAGTTTTGGCCGAGTGTGGCGCGACGGCTTTTCCACAGGGACCCAAGTAACGGGCTTCGGCCCGATCCACTACACTAAGTTCAATGTCCCGTCGAAGCCTCTCCACAGGTGTTGTGTTGTCTTTGGTGGCGTTCGGGGCGGCCCGATGACGAACGGCAAACCACTGAAGATCGTTCCCCGCGAGAGTCCCGAGGAGCCGCCGCCGCTGCTGGGCTCGTGGAAGCGCGTCTACGTTTCGGTTTTGCTCTACCTGGCCGGCCTGATCTCGCTGTTTTATCTTTTCACCAGGATGCTGAATCAATGAGGCCACTCGACTGGGCGGTGCTGGCCGGCTCGCTGGGGGGTGTTGTCGCCTACGGGCTGTGGCGCAGCCGCGGCAGCAATACCACCGACAAATACCTGCTGGCCGGCAAGACGATGCCGTGGTACGCCATGGCACTCTCCATCATGGCCACCCAGGCAAGCGCCATCACCTTCATCTCCACCACCGGACAGAGCTACGAAGACGGCATGCGTTTTGTGCAGATGTACTTCGGGCTTCCGCTGGCGATGATCCTGATTTCGGCGTTCGCGGTGCCGGTTTTCTATCGCACCAAGGTTTACACCGCCTACGAGTATCTGGAACAACGTTTCGACGCAAAGACCCGCGCGCTGGTGAGTTTCATCTTTCTGATCCAGCGCGGGCTGGCTGTGGGGGTGTCCATCTACGCGCCCGCGGTGGTGCTGACCGTCATCCTGGGTTGGCCGGACACCTACACCACGCTGGCCATGGGCATTCTGGTGGTGTTTTATACAGCGGTAGGCGGCATCACGGCGGTTACCTGGACCGATTTCCAGCAGATGATGATCATGTTCGCCGGTCTCATCGCCGCGCTCGTCACCGCGCTTGCGCTGATGCCCGCCGGCGTTTCCGTAATGGATGCGGTAACGCTGGCCGGCGCCGCCGGACGGCTCAACGCGGTGGTGCTGCATTTCGACTGGAACGATCAGTACAACCTCTGGAGCGGGCTGATCGGGGGCATGTTTCTGGCGCTGGCCTACTTTGGCTGCGACCAGAGCCAGGTGCAACGCTACCTGACCGGCAAATCCCTGGCGCAGAGCCGCATCAGCCTGCTGTTCAACGCCGTGGCGAAAATTCCGATGCAGTTCCTGATCCTGTTCATCGGCGCCATCGTCTTCGTGTTCTACGTGTTCGAGCGGCCCCCTCTGCTGTTTCACCCGGTGGAAATGCAGCGCGTCCGGAATGAGGCCCCCGCGGCGGAGGCAGCCGGCCTCGAACAAAACTTCAACCTGGCTTTCGACCGCCGGCGGACCGCCGCGCTCGAGCTGCTGCAGGCGAAAAAAAGCGGCGACCAAAACGGATGGCGGACGGGCATTGCCGATTACCGCGCCGCGCAGGCGCAGTTGGACCGCAGCCACACGCGGGCCGTTGAGCTGGCCAACCAGTTGACCGCCGCCGAGATTCGCGAGGAGAGCGGCTCTTGGGTGGCGGCATTCAAACGGCACCTGCCGGGCGCCGCCAATTTCAGCGACACCAACTTTATCTTCCTCACCTTCGTCACCAAATACATGCCGGCGGGCATTGTCGGACTGGTGCTGGCCATGATCTTCGCCGCCGCCATGTCTTCCATTTCCGCCGAAATCAACTCGCTGGCCACCGTAACCGTAATCGACATCTACCGGCGGAACATCAAAAAGGACGCGAGCGACCGACACTATCTGTGGGCCTCGCGGGGCGCCACCCTGTTCTGGGGCTGCTACGCAGTGGCCACCGCGCAGTACGGCAAAAGCCTGGGATCTCTGATCGAGGCCGTGAACAAACTCGGGTCGTTGTTTTACGGCGGGATGCTGGGCGTGTTCGTGCTGGCTTTCTTTTTCCGCCGGGTGGGCGGAACAGCGGCTTTCCTTGGTGTGCTCGCCGGGGAGGCGGCCATCTTCGCCACCCACCTGCTGACCGACGTCTCCTACCTTTGGTACAACGTCATCGGCTGCCTGGTGGTGGTGGCGACGGCGCTTCTGTTTTCCGGCGTCGCGCCCCGGCAGGAAGCTCCGGACTCGCTCTCAACGTGATAACGAAATAATCTCCACCCGCGACCGGCGGCCGGGCACCACCACGATGCCGTCTTCGCTCAGGTGGTACAGCTTGCGGTCTTCTTCGACGTTGAAACCGATCTGCGTGCCTTCCCGCACCGTCACGTTTTTGTCTAAGATGGCGCGGCGCACACGGGAGTGGCGCCCGATGTCGCAGTTGTCGAAAATAATGGAATCCTCCACAATCGCGCCGGTGTGCACCCGCACGCCACGGCCCAGGACGGAGCGCCGCACCATGCCTCCCGAAAGGATGCAGCCCCCCGATACCACCGAATCCACGGCCTGACCGCGCCGGCCGTCCTCGTCGAAGGTGAACTTGGCGGGCGGGTCCTCGTAGCCCGCAGTTTTGAGCGGCCAATGCCGGTTGTAAAGGTTCAGCAGCGGCCTAATCGTGCGCAGGTCCATGTTGGCGTCGAAATAGGAGCGGATGGTTCCGACGTCACGCCAGTAAACGGGCTGGTCTTCGGGGTCGCCATCGATGCGGTTGGTCTGGAAGTTGTATGCGAACAGGCGGGCCGATTCGACCGACGCCGGCAGAATGTTGCGGCCGAAGTCGTGCGAGGAATCCTCGTCTTCCGCATCTTCGTACAGCACCTTCAGCAGATAGTCCGTGGAGAAGATATAGTTGCCCATCGAGGCATACACATGGGTCGAACGGCCGGGCATTGTGGGAGCGTCGGTCTTCTTCTCGTGGAAGCCCATGATGCGCCCTTCCTCGTCGACCTCGATGACGCCGAATTCCTTGGAAAGATGCCGTTCGACCGGGATGGCGGAAACGGTGACATCGGCGCCCTGCGCCAGGTGGAAATCGACCATCTGCCGGACGTCCATGCGGTAGATGTGGTCGGCCCCGAAAACCACCACCAGGGACGGGCGGGACTGCTCAATCAGGTTCACGTTTTGAAAAATCGCGTCAGCGGTGCCGCGATACCAGCTTTCGCCGGGCGAGCGCATCTGCGCCGGCACCGGAATGATGAAATGGTGCTTCAGCAGACCGCTCATTTCCCAGCCGTCGCGCAGGTGCTGCAGCAGCGACTGGCTCTTGAACTGGATCAGCACATACACCGACAGCAGCCCGGAGTTCACCAGGTTGCTGAGTACGAAATCGACAATCCGGTACCGGCCGCCAAACGGGACCGCCGGCTTGGCGCGTTCCTTTGTCAACGGGTAGAGCCGGGTGCCCTTACCGCCTGCCAGGACGAACGTGAGGATTCTCTGCTCCATAAACATTTCCCCGGACGATCTATGAAGTCTCAGTTACTAATGCCGGTTCATCAATGATGCCATTATTGTGTCAACCCGTGCCGAGGGACGCAAGGAATCCCGGATGCGTGCCGACTATAGTAAGATACCGGACAACGTGAGCGGCCCCGCCGAAAACGCAGTTCGGCGGATTGGCCCGGTGGACCGCCACCAGGCCTGTCGAGGCCGCGATTCGCAGGTGGAAAGAGGTGAAGCCATGGCGCAGACAGGCCACTTGAATCGGCGTGAATTTCTGGTCCCGGCAGCCGCCGGAATCGCGTTTACCGTGGTCCCGAGAAACGTGTTGGGTGGGCAGGGAGTTGTGGCTCCCAGCGACAAGATTACCCTCGCGCACATCGGCTGCGGTACCGAGGGATTGCGGGAAATGTTGGACATCCTGCCGCTGCCGGACGTGCAGATTGTGGCGGTCTGCGACCCGGTCAAGGACGGCAACAACTACGTGGACTGGTCGAAGGACGACGTCCGGTCATCCATCGCAGAAGCAATGGGCCAGCCCAACTGGAGAAAAGGCAAGCCCGGTATTCCGGGCGGACGCGAGGTGGCCCGCGAGCTGATCGAAACCGTCTACGCGAAGCAGCGGGGCGCCGACCAGTTCAAGGGCTGCGCCACCTATGCGGATTTTCGCGAGCTGTTCGAAAAACAGACCGACATCACCGCCGTCAAGATCATGACGCCCGACCACCTTCACGCCACCATCTCGCTGGCGGCGATGAAGAAGGGCAAGCACGTCATCGTGCATAAGCCCATCTCCAACCGGCTGCACGAAGCCCGGCTGGTGGTGGCCGCCGCGCGCCAGACGAAACTGAACACGCACTTCATGCCGGCGAGCGACGGGGCGTTGATCCGCGTCATCAAGGGCTGGATCGACGAGGGCGCCATCGGCACGCTGCGCGAGATCCACAACTGGTCGTCCCGGCCGATGTGGCCGCAGTACGCCACCATCCCCACCGACCGGCCCAAGATCCCGAAGGGCTTCGACTGGCAGTTGTGGCTGGGGCCTTCGCTCGACCGTCCCTACCATCCGCACTATACCAACGCCGTCTTCCGCGGCTGGTACGAGTTCGGCGGCGGGTCGGTGGCGGACATGGGCCACTACAGCCTCTGGCCGGTGTTCCAGCAATTCAACCTGGACGCTCCGTATTGGGTGGAATCCAGGCCGAGCCACTTGTGCTCCATCGAGGACGGCGTGAGCCGGCGGATCAAAAACGACTACTCGTTCCCGGCCGCCTGCACCATCCGTTACAAGTTCGCGGCCAAGGGCGGCCGTGGGCCCCTCGACATCTTTTGGTACGACGGGTCGATTACGCCTTCGACGCCCGACGAGATGATTGGCGACAACCAGGAGCTGGAGCGCGAAGGCATGCTGTTCGTCGGCGACAAGGGCAAGATCGTCGCGGGCTTTCGCGGAGAAACTCCGCGGCTTATCCCGGAACAGAAGATGAAGGAATTCCGGATTGCGAAGAATCTTCCCGAGCCGGCTCCGCGCCGCCGCGGCGGCCCTCGGCCGGTGGAAACCCCACCCTGGGTGGCGGCTTTCAAGGGCGGCGCTCCCACCTACGGAGACTTCACGCTGGCCGAGCCGATTTCGGACTTCGTCAATCTGGGCGCCGTTTCGCTGCGGATGGGCGGAAAGCGGCTGTTGTGGGATGCCGCCAACGAAAAGATCACCAACCTCGCTGACGCCAACAAATATCTGGTTCGCGAATATCGGAAGGGCTGGGAATTATAGCAGCGGGCCGGCATGCGGTGTACTCGTCCGCCGGCTCCGAAAGCGGAGACGAAACCATGAAGCGTACGTCGGGAGCAGTTCTTCTGATGGCCGCCTGCCTGGCCGTGCCGGCCTGGGCTCAGCGGCCGTTTTTCAACGTGCTGGATTTCGGCGCGAAAAACGACGCCTCGGCGCCGGCCACCGAGGCCATCAACAGCGCCATCCAAGCCTGCGCCAAGGCCGGCGGCGGCACCGTGTACATCCCGGCGGGAAACTATGTTTCCGGCCACATCGAGCTGGTGAGCAACCTGGTGCTGCGCATTGATGCCGGGGCCACCATCCGCTTTCTGGTCGATTACAAAGAGTACCCCATCATACGCGGCAGGTATGAGGGCATCGAGACCTACGTTCCCTCCGCGCTGATCGGCGGACGCAATCTTCATGACGTCACCATTACCGGGCGCGGCACGCTTTCGGCGGACAACGCGGCGTGGATGAAGCTGGCGAACAAGCCGGAGCTGCGCCGGCAGTGGGCCAGCATCCTCGAGCGGCTGGACAACAAGCAGACCGTACCCGACGAGGAGTTCCGCCAGACCGCCTACGCCCTGCGTCCGTCGTTCATCGAACCGGTCGAGAGCAAGAACGTGCTGATTGAAGGCATCCACGTCATGGGTTCGTCGTTCTGGGTGATTCACCTGCTGTATTGCGACAACGTGGTGGTGCGCAACGTGATGATCGAGACCAACCCGGGCGCCAATACCGACGGGGTGGATATCGATTCGAGCCGCGACATCCGCATCTCCGATTCGTACTTCGACACCGGCGACGACGCCATCGTCATCAAAAGCGGTAAGAACGCCGACGGGCTGCGGGTGAATCGGATTACGGAAAATCTGGCCATCACCAACTGCACCGTTCACCACGGACACGGCGCCGTCGTGCTGGGGAGCGAGACCTCGGGCGGCATCCGCAACGTGGTGGCGAGCAACATCGTCGCCCACGGAACCGACCGGGGAATCCGCATCAAGAGCGGGCGCGGCCGGGGCGGCCTGCTCGAGAACATCCGCTTCGACAACTGGGTGATTGAAGATACGCCGATGCCGGCCATCGAAATCACCAATTACTACACGCGGATCCCGCGGCAGCCGGTTTCCGAGACCACGCCGGTGTTCCGCAACTTCGCCATCAGCAATGTCACCGTCAACCGGTGCCGAACCGCGGTGAGCATCGAGGGTCTGCCCGAGATGCCGGTGGAAAACCTGCGGCTCACTGACGTGATTGCCAGCGCCACCGAGGGGCTCCGCGCCTTCAACACCAAGGGGCTGGAATTGCACAACGTGCGCGTCAATCCGGAAAGCGGCATTCCGTTTCTGATCCGCGATTCGAGCGATCTCGATCTGGACGGCGTGCAGACCCGCGCCCCACAAAAGGGCGTCCCGGTAGTGCGCCTGGATCGCTGCGAGCGGGTGTGGCTGCGCAACAGCATCGCCTGGCCGGGCACCGATATCTTCCTCTCGACGGCGCCCGGCGCGATGGGCCAGGTGGTTCAGGCAGGTAACGTGCTGGGCGCGGCGGCAACTCCGTCAAAAGAGGCGGAGGAGGATTACTGGAAGTCGATCCGCACGCCGGACCAGCCGATGGGGCCCCGGCGCCGGCGGTAGCGGGCGGCCGGGGACCGTGGGGCAAGCTTTCAGCTTGCAAGCTGGCTTGCAGCCAGCGGCACGTAAGCGCAAAGCGTTCAGTATCGAGCGACCAGCGGTCAGCGTGAGGAAAGGCTTCGGCAGACCTGGAAGCGGCCAGTACGCAGCCCTACGCGCAGTCCGGCGGTCCGAACCCCGACCCCGAGGGAGGGGACTATTGAAACCGCCAAACGTGTCCAGGAGTGAAGAAGACGCCGAAACGAGAGGGAAAAAGCACGAACCAACCTGCGAATGGAGTTGAAAAGAGGTTCTTCCGCCAACGGGCCGCCGAATGAAGCCCTCAGCATTCGGTTTTCGCCCTTCAGCTTCAGAAGAAGGAAGCGCCACTTCCTTCAGCCGGCCACCGGCCACCGCATTTGTCCGGACCGCATCCTCCAACCAGTTCCACGCTGTCAAAGAATGACGCCAAGCAGATCCGCGGACTATTGGATTGGACAGAGCAAAACATCGCGACGGCGGTCTTGATCGTTCCAACGTCAAAGCCCTGCGACGAGCCGTGAGCGGTCGCAAGGGCGTTTATCGTTCCTGATCCCGTTCTGGGAGCCCAGCTTCGGCTTTCTCCGAGTGGCGCGTTTTCCGCTCTTAGCGTACACATAGGTCTACGCTACGCGACTACATGTGACCCAGAGCACTCCGCGGCCTCAGGACTCCGGGTCGTACATAATCTCGCGGACCTCCTGTGCGCATCGGCAGCTCTTGGCAATGCGAGCCGCCCATGCCAACGCTTCATCCCGCGTCGGCACCTCGATGATCGAAAACCCACCAACAACAGCCTTTGTCTCAGGCAACGGTCCTTGCGAACTGGTTCCGTCGGTCGCAACAATGGTCGCCTGCTGGCGGAGGACGCCACCGCCAAAGATCCAAACCCCTGCAGCCTTGGCCTCACGAACCACAGCGTGCGCAGCCTCGTCCACTGCTGGCAAGTCGCCTTCCGGAATGTGGTCCATCGACCCGTCATCGAATGAAATCAGGTACCGAGGCACATCCAAGCTCCTCTTCTTGGGCGGCCAGCAACTGGCCTGCTTACGACGATTCTGTTCGATTTGTGAGACTAGCACATCGGCAGAGATCGCGCCTAACGCCTTAGCGTTTACCTTGGCCACCAGGCGTATGGTCGGCCACTCGGAGATTGGTCCGAAACGGCCTTCGGGAAACATCGTCGGATTAGGATCGATAAGTCGGCATCGGGAACGAAATGCCGGACCGAGCCAGTCGAGCGGCGAACCAAAGGCTATCGGCGGTTTGGCAGCATTATTCCCGGAGGATCACTATCGGACGGAGCCGGACCGCTGCACCGGCGGGCGGGTTCTCAGCTTTGCTATTGCCGGTTGCTGAGGGCCGTGCTTTTACGTGCCGCTGGCTGCGAGCCAGCTTGCAAGCTGAAAGCTTGCCCCACAGTGTTGACCGGCGAGGGTTTCAGCGGTTTTCGGGACCCAGCAAGTTGCTGCTGCGAATCAAGCGTCCCCTTCCTTGCGGTCGGGGTTCGGACCGCCGGGCTGCACGTCGGGCTACTGGTGGCCTTCAGCTTTGCCAAAGCCCTCCTTGATCACTGACGCCCGACAGCTTTCTTCAACGGTTCGGGGGCCGCGGGCGCTCTGATACACTCAAAGCCGAGGCATTACCGGTGGAATTCTCCTTTGCCTGCCGGATATTCAAGGAAGGACGAATGTACGTCGCCTACGCGCCCGAAGCTGATGTTTCTTCGTGTGCCACTACCTCCGCGAAGGCTCGGAGCAACCTGGCGGAATCGGATTACTGCAACAGCCTGGTGGTGGCCTGGTCCGCCATGGCGCCTCTGGAATTGTTTCAATAGGGACGAAGTTTCAAAATGACTCGCGAGAAAGCCATCAAGGAAATCACGCGTAGGCTGATACGGCACTATCGACCGGAACGCATCTACCTGTTCGGCTCGGTGGCGCGCGGCGACGAGGGGCCGGACAGCGATCTCGATTTCCTGGTGGTTGTGTCCGACGACACTCCGAAGCAGCTCCTGCGAGGCGGCGCCCTCACGTTGCTGCAGGATATCCGCGAGGCAGTGGACGTGATTCCGTGGCGGCAATCGGATTTTGACGGGCGGGCCGCTTACGTCCGTGCGTCATTGCCGGCCACGGTGGTTCGGGAAGGCAAGCTGCTGTATGATGCCCAACGAGTTTCTGCTTGACGAGACGCGGCAGTGGCTGGTGAAAGCCCGCGACGACCTTCGGGCCGCGGAGCTGTCGATTGGCCACGAGTTGGCGGAGGTTGCCGTCTACCACTGCCAGCAGGCCGCAGAGAAGACCCTGAAGGCATTCCTGACATTCCACCAGCAGCCTTTCCGGAAGACGCACAACCTGAAAGAACTCGGCGAGGCATGCCTGGAGCTGGATCCGGCGTTGCCGTCCAGCGTGAGCGAAAGCTATCGGCTCTCCGATTACGCGTGGATGTTCCGCTATCCCGGCGGTCCCGGGAGCTTGGATGAAGGCGAAGCCGACGCCGCACTTCGCTCGGCGAGGCTGTTGTACGAACATCTTTCGGGTCGCCTGCCGGCGGACGCCCGGCCGTAAGGACAACACCTGGCTATCACCGGTGTCCAGTGGTCAAGTGAGGTCAAGTGGACAAACAGCCTTAAAGCTACTCCGGGGCCCTTTGATCGGGTATGTATGTATCCGTAGTCGGCGGCCCTGCCGGCGCGAGCCCGCGAGCTGTTTAAGCCGCCGACTTGGCTTTCTGCAGCAGGCGGGGCAGCAGCACCAGCGCGCCGCCGTAGAGCGCCAGCGACAACACGATCACCAGCGTCTCGCCCTGGCGGAAGTCCTGCGCCAGCAGTTTGTAGGTCGCCACCGCCATAAACAGGTACGCGGTCCAGGCCAGCTCACGGTGGCGCCAGCGTGTGGTGGCCCAAGCCAGGCCGATGGCGGACAGCGTGAGAATGGCGGTCAGCACGGTGGGGCAAAAATCTGTTTGCGCCTTTCCGGCGGCAACCGCACAGTGCGGCATCATCAGGCCGGCCAGCATGCCGGCCACGCTCCAACCGGCGGTCATGGCCAGCACGGCGGCCAGGGCTTTGTGGTTCCACAGATTGCGGTCGAGCGAGCTGCCGCGCAGAACCAGCGCGTAGGCGGCCACCGCCGCCGTGACGTTGATCCAGGCGGCCGCGCCCGGGTAGCCGGCATTCGAATGGGCTTCGCCGAGGAAGCGGTGGAACACTTCCCCGGCGAAGCCCGACGCCAACATGGCGAGACCGAGATAAGTTGCGCCGTGCCATTTCAGCATCATGCGCCCGGCTTCGCGGCCGATGCCAACCGAAACCACCCCCAGCACGGACCAAAGCAGCACCAGCGGCGTGCCGGAAAGCAGCAGGCGGCTGCCCACCAGCGCCAGCAGCAAACCAAAGCTGGCGTAAGTGTAAAAGTTGCGGTCGGTGCGATGGTGGGGCTCGAGAAACGCGAACGAGACGCCGTAGCAGATGGCCCCGCCGAGCGCGGTCAGAAGGCCCACGGCCATTACCGCCACCGGATGCCCTTCCGCCACCCGAATGGCGCCCCAGGTGGAAATCAGAAACGCGGCCACGCACTGGACGATTTCAAAGGACGTGATGGTGAAGCCGCGCCACAAGGTCCGGACGAAAGTGCTGGCCAGGTAGATGGCCAGCAGCGATACCTGCACCGCCATCGCCGCGCCGCGGGAAATGGGGACATAGGATTCGGGCATGCCGCCCTCGCGGGTGACGATAATGGCCAGCAGCAGCACGGCCAGGTCGGCGGCCACGGCGCCAATCCAACGCTCTTTCAGCCAGTGCTCGAGACAGGCGGAAATCTCCACCGCGACGGCCATGCCGAGCAGCGCCCAGGTGAACGGCAAGAGGTCTTCGGTAGCCACCAGCAGGGCGCTGGCGGTGACCAGGCCGGCCATGGTGGTGATCCAGGCGATGGTGGAGAGATTCCTGCGCCAGGCCACCGCCAGGCCGAACACCGAAAATAGAACCAGCACGGAGGCGGTGACCCACGGCGAGAGCGCGTGGAAGCGCATGTGCGCCTCCCACAGCAGCGGCACCACGATCAGCACCGAGGTCAGGCCTCGGACGGTGGAAGTAGTCTTGTCGTCGGCGGCGGCGTGGGCCGCCAAAACCAGCCAGACCCCGGCGTAGACGATGCCGAGGGCCAGCCCCACCGCCACCGGAAGCACCTGGTTTTCCGTGAGGGCGCGCAGCAGATAGGCGCCGGCCAGCGCCAGCAGAGCCTTTCCCAGCAGAGGCGCTATGCGCGCCGTTTCGACGAACGGAGCCGCTTCTTCGGGCGGTGAGGCGCCTTCTGGCGTGGCGGTAGAGACGGCTTCGACGCCCAGTTTTCGTTCGAGAGTGTGGACCCGCGCCTCGAGCGCCTGAATCTGGCGAATCAGTTCCTCGATATCGACCTTTCGAGGATCGGATGCGGACGCCATGACGCCCTCCTCAACCGCTTGGTCTCACACCTCCCGTTTCGCGGGCCAGGGTGGCAGCCACTTCACCAGCACCCACAGAATCACAAACGGGAGCAGCATCAGGGCTATGGAACTGAGTAGCCCCTCGCGGGTTGCGAACGCCAGCTTGTAAGAGGTATAGCCAAGATAGCTTTTCGAAAACAACTGGCCGCCGATGACCACGTTCCAGCGCATGGCAAAGATGCCGATCATGGTCAGCAGTCCGGCGGAGAAATAGATGCTGCGACGGATCGCCGCGCCCATGCGGATTACCTGCGTGGCCGCCAGCAGCGCCAGGGGAAGCAGCGTTCCAATCCAGATCTGAAGAATGATCTGCGAACCGTAAAGACGCGTGTGCACCATGAAATCGAGGGAACGGAACGACTCGTCGGCTTCGTAAATGCGGTGCACCAGGTCGAGCATTTCGAGTGAGAAATCAATCAGAAAGACGTAGAAGAGATAACGCGCGATGGTGTCGAGGCAGCGCATGTCGATGCCGCGCTTCTGAATCTTCGAAACCACCACGTAGATCAGCATCACGGCGGCAATGCCCGACACCATGGCGGAGAACAGGAACACAATCGGCATCATCGGAGAAGACCACCAGGCGTTGGCTTTCACCGAGCCGAAGATGAAGCCGACGTAGCCGTGCAGCAGGAAGGCGGAGGGAATGCCGATCAGCGTTACAAAGTAGCCCACCCGCTCGTCGATGCTGCGCGCCCGGGGGCTGACGTTTTGCGAGCCCAGGGTGAGCACCCGGTACACCCAGCGGGCGACCCCTTTGGCGGATTGCGCCATTCTGACGATGTCCGCCCGATAGTCCAGCCAGATCTCCACCAGCAGCACCACCATCAGGTACCACAGGTAAACGAAGCCGAACATCGCCATGGCCGAAGAGCGGTGCGGCGTCAGGTACATTTCGAAGCGACCGCTCCGGATGGCCGAGGTGCAACTGCAGCGGCAGCGGCGCCACCAACAGGAAAGCCAGCGCGGTCAACAGCGCCAGGCGGTAGGTGGGCTTGACGGCCACCACCTTGAAGACGCGCTCGAGCGACGCCAGAATAAAGGCTCCGGCCACCAGTCCCGTAATATACGGGTAGAGCACCACCAGGATGCTCCACTGCAGTTCGGCCTCGTTCGGATAGATGAAGCCTTCGACGCCAGTCGGTCCGACAATCACGAAGTTCTCCTTTTCCCAATCAACGCACGGCGACGTCGAGGTCCTTGTAATAGACTTTGGCGCCAGTCGCCATTTGGGGTTTCAATACCTGCACTTTGTTGTCCCGCAGAAACTCGTGCACGGGGTCGTTCGGGTTCTTCAGATCGGCCAGTTGGCGGGCTCCCGTCGGACAGGCTTCCACGCAAGCGGTGACGAGACCCTTGGTGATGCGGTGGTAGCACAGCGTACACTTGTCGGCGGTCTGGCGCTCGGGGTGGAGGTAGCGGCAGCCGTAGGGACACGCCTGCACGCAATACCGGCAGCCGAGGCAATATTCCTGGTCCACCAGAACCACCCCGTCGGGCGATTCGAAGGTGGCTCCCACCGGGCACACCTGCACGCAAGGCGATTTGGTGCAGTGGTTGCAGAGCTTGGGTACGTAGAAGCGCTTGCCCGAGGCTTCCTTTATCGGAGGAAAGCCGTCGTGGGCGCCGTTGGGAGATTCCACCTGCGGGTGCTCGTAGTCGCCCTCGGCAACGTGGTAGCGCTCCACCCAGGTGCGAAAGAAACCGTCCGGAACCTGATTTTCGGTGGCGCAGGCGCGCACACAGTTCCCGCAGCCGATGCACTTGTCGATGTCGATGGTCATCGTCCAGAAGTGGTCGGCCATTTTATAAGAGGAGGATTCGGCATCGGCGGCGCCACCCAGCGCGGCTGCCGCGGCCGGACCGAGGATCAACAGTTTCCCGGTCTGCTCCAGCATTTCTCGGCGGCTGACGTTCATGTTCATCTTCCTCAAAATCCGGGACTGTGCGGCTGGTGGCAACTGGTGCACACCTCTCCGCCGGAGTGTTCCGCGGTCACCACCTGGGGAAACGATTTGGGCTTGGCGGCGTCTTTTTCGTGGCAACGCGCGCACAGAACTTTGGGGTCCGGCAGCTTGGGATGCAACGCGGTGGGGTCGCTGGCATGCGCCGCCAGCGCTCCGTGGCAGGCTTCGCAGTTGACGCCCTGGTGCTTGCCCTTGCTTTTCTCCGCCGCTACGTCGTCGTGGCACATGGCGCAGGTGTCGTGGCCGGCGAAGCTGATGGGGTGGGCACGGATTTCATCCAGAGAAGCGGCGCGGTAATGCCCGTAAACGCCGAACGAGGGGGGGACCACCGCCGCGCGCAGGATCAGAAAAATCGTCACTCCGACCAAGAACACCAGCGCGAGCAAGACCAGATGGCCCGCATCCTTCAAACGGTTCCGCAAGGTTAGTTCCTTTCCACCCGATCTCGCCCGGTTTTCGAATTCAGGGCTTGACCTGCGGCTCAACTACTGATAGACAAGATATTAGGATATTATTGGCTGGAAGTCAACAGTCGATAAAACCCGGATGAAAGCGAGATCGTATTCCTGGATTCCGGAGCTTGGATTGGCGGCAGGTGCGCCCGCGACTGAGGATGAGGAGGCTCAAGCATGGGGCGGGATTCGCGGCAGTTCTCGACGGGCGAAGCGGCGAAGCTGCTTTCGGTCGAGCCCGACACGGTCCTCAAATGGATCAAGAAGGGCAAGCTGACCGCGGCGACTACGGCCGGCGGGCACCACCGCATCGATTCCCGCGAAATCGATCGTCTGCTGGAAATGCAGCGGGCCGGAGGCGCGGCAATTTCGCCGCCGGAGCGCTTCGATCACCCGATGCGCTGCTGGGAGTACCTCAACCAGGCCGGCGAGGTGCGCGAGGAATGCCGCCGGTGCGTGGTCTACCGGGTACGCGCCGCGTTCTGTTTCGAGCTGCTGCGGCTGGCCGGCGAGCTGGTGGACACCCGCCAGTTCTGCCGGGGATCGTGCGAGGAGTGCTGCTACTATCAGCGCGTGGCGGGCGCCAGAACCAAGGTGCTGGTAATTTCCTCGGACGCGGCCCTGCTGCGGCGCCTGGAGGAAGCGGACGCCCAGACGCTGGAGCTTCGCGCGGTGGCGAACGGGTATTGCGCGTCGGCGCTGCTCGAAACTTTTCGTCCGGCGTTTGCGGTGGTGGACCGGGATGCTTCGCCGGGAGGCTGGCGCGAGTTGATTGATTGCCTGCGCCGGGATCCGCGGCTGCCGGGCCTGAAAGTGGTGCTGGTGGTTCCGCGGACGGCGTTGCGCGGCCGCACGGCCCGGCCGCGGGGCGTGGTGGGAGTATTGGGGAAGCCGTTCGGCCCGGAGGGGCTGGTGGAGTTGATCGCAAGCCTGCCCGTCGAAACCATTCCGAAGGAAGCCGAGAGCGGTCAGCCACGTGAGAGCGGCTGAAGGCTGAATGCCGGCCACTGAAAGCTCGCAGCGGATATGTCGCCGTGACTCTGAATTACTAAGCAGCGACGTCGTAAAGCAGTACCGTGTAGTTCTTCGACGAGAGCGTGTTCTCCATCATCGGCCACACGTGCTTGTGTTCCTTGGTCGAAACCCACTTAAGCCGCAACTCTTCACTCTCAAAAGCCAGCACGAACCGGTAATTCGCGCCGGCCGGCGCCTGGCCCTGTAGTGCGGAACGGAGCTTTATCATTTTCGCGTCGATGAATCCGGGCTGTTTGGCCGCCGCCGGCCGGAACGTGTTGCGAAAAATCCGCAACATTTCCTGTTCCTTTGCGGGATCGACGGCGAGATCGACATGCAGTTGGATCGGCTTGTTAGCCTGAGACTGTGCTGCGGCCGGAACGGCGGCGGCGAGCATGGTCTGAAGACAATTCCGGCGATTCATACGGGTTTCTCCTATTGGTACAGAGCGGGCTTGCCGGGGATGGAGTGGCAATATCACAAACTTGGCGCGAAGATGACACACGCCGGCAACGGAACATCGACTGCTGGTTTTTCGCATCACGCCTGGTGCAGCAGCCACTTCGCCGCGTTGCGCTGCATCTTTTCGTATTCCGGGTTCCAGAGGACGCTGATCATGTGGCCGGGCGCCATAAAACACACGCGACCTTTGCCGTAATCGTAGGCCCATACGGCTTCGGCGGTGTTGCTGCGGCGTCCCGCCAGATCGGTGTAGTCGAGCCCGTCCTCGTTGACACTCCGTGCGAGCAAGTATTTGGGGTCCTTGTCATAGACAACGTAATGCTGTTCGTCGGTGACGACAAAGTCATTTACGCCGTGCGTGATGGGATGCTCCCGGTTGACGATCTTGACCTTGAAGGGCCGGATGGGCGGGTGGCCGACGTAGATCGCACCTTCCACGTCACGATAGTCCTGATTGGAAATGGAAGCCTCACTGTTGTTGTGAAAGGCCCACAATGAACCCCCTTCGGAGACCCACTGCTTGATCGCCTTGCCCTGCTCCGGCGTCATCCAGGTGGTGTAGCCGTCGCCGATCTTGCGCTCGATCGGCGGCACGCTGACGATCTTGTCTTTGCCGCCGTTCCAATAAACCTGCTGCCAATAGCCGTTGTTGTACCGGCGGCCATCACGGAACATGATCAGAATCTTATACTTGCGCAGGTTATCGTAGGTTAGAAGCTTTTCCTGATCGGTGAAGTCGATAGGCAGGCCGCCGTCCTCGACGAGAGTGGCGGTCAACGCCGTGCGGATGTAATCGGAATTGTGGGACTCATCGCCGCACAGCGCGAATGCGGTGGCGCTACCGGAGGCGGCGCCTTGAGCACCGACAATCGCGGGTCCCGCGGCACTGCTGACGCCTGCACACGCAGTGCGCAGCATCGTCCTGCGGGTCATGTTTTTTCCCATTATGGTCTCCGAGCTCCTTTCCCGGTAAGAAGCTGCTACTCGGGCCGGAACGCCATGCTGGTGTACCAGCGGTAGAAAACCGTAACACACACGGAAAGCAAAAGCAATTTTGGTTCTCGTAAAACAGGATCAAGCCGGACTCTGGCATCGCGTGGCATCCATACGGTATGCTCATCTCCCGCGATGCCAGACGTGAGTGAACGTTGTAAGAAATCGAGTGCTTAGTCGAATTCCCTGAGGGGTGATTCCTGGTTTGGACCCACGCGGCCGGTCTCGATTTTGGCCACGAAATAGTTCTCGCCGCGTACCGGGCTTCCGGCCATCCGGCGCAGCATGGCAAGCTGGCCGACGTGCGTCAGGGCATCGGCGACGGGCCCTTGGAAGAGTTTCTCGGGCGGTTCCCGCGGCGGGGCGTCCGAGGCCAGGCGTCGGTCGAACGCCTGGAGGCCCGCGAAAAACCGCTCCACCTGGCGCTCCCACCCGACTGGCTTCGAATCGTGCCACTCGTGCCGGCCGTCGGCCATAACCAGCGCCCAATCCAGCAGGTCGCCGATGTGCGCCAGGATCTCACCCGGCGTCCGGGTGGTGGGCGCCGCGCGGAACGACTCGAATTCCGGCGGAACGCCCGCCAGGACTTTGGACCCGCGGTAAGCCAGCGTGGCCACCGCGTGGCGGAGCATCGCGAGGTTGGTAGCGGAAGTTTCCACGACGTCTCTCCTTCCGACTTTACGTGTCATTGCAGCGCCGCGCAATCGCCGGATCGAGCGCGGCCGGAGTGCGATGGCGGTCGATCCACCAGGCCGCTAGCGGGAACAGGAACCCGGCCAGCGAGACCCAGGCAACGGCGCTCGCCGAGGGAGGCGCTTCCGTTCCCAGGTTGGCCAGATAGAGAAGCCCCAAAAAGGCGACCAGCGCGGCGAGGCCGTATTTTCCGCCGCGGTCCCTGGCGCGCGTCGTCCTGGCGTAAAGCCAAACCCCGGCGGCGAACAGCGACACCTCCACCAGCAGCGTGGCGGGAACGGAGTTCCAAAGACCCAGCCCCACGCGCGGGCCGCCGGGATAGAGCGGCACGTCCGCGCGGTGCGACAACGCATCCAGAATCCAATGGCTGGCGGCGCCCAGCAAAATGGCAATTCCACCCAACCGGTAGCCTCGCCGCAGCCAATATAACAACGCGAATAAGAGGCCCCACAGAAGCACCGCCAGCAGGCTGTGAGAAATCGGATAGGAGACGAATTCGAGCGGCGTGAACGCCGTGTCCCCGGGGGCAATCCGTACCGTCTCCCAGCCGAGCAGCAGGAACACCGGCCAGAGCAGGTCCGGCAACAGCGCCGCCGCGAACAACTCGCCCAGCGAAGTCCGCGGCGCGGCCTTCTTCAACGCGAACCCGGCGGCGAAGTGTCCGATAAACATGCACGCACGTCCGTCGTCAACGGATTCTGCAAGGATATCAGAACAAGTTTGTTTGCCTGTTACAGGTATTGCTTCCGGTGCCCGATTCCGGTTCCGCGCCGTCCCACAACCGGACAGGCAAGAGCGGGCGTCCCGACGCATAACCCTTTGACCGGCATGGCTTTCGTCTTTGGCCGCTGGGCTGCAACGTGTGCCTCAGCCACTTACTCGGAGGGTTGCGCACCATGGGGATCGTGTCGCAGGATGTCCGCTTCGCTTTTCGGCTGCTTCGCCGCAGCCCCGCGTTTACCGTCACCGCCGTTGTGCTGCTGGCCATCGCCATCGGAGCCAACACGGCCGTGTTCAGCGTGGTCGAAAGCGTGCTGCTTCGACCGCTGGCCTATCGCGACCCCGGGCGGCTGGTGGTGCTCTCTTCCACCGAGGCCGCAGAGCGCGGCCTGGGCCCGGTGGCGCCGGGCGATTACCTGGATTTGCGGCGCACCAACCACTCCTTCACCGATGTCGCCGCCGCCGAGAGCTGGGGGCCGATCCTGCACCTCTCGTCCGAAGCCGAAAAACTAAGGGGCGTTCGCGTCACAGCCAATCTCTTTCCGCTGCTCGGTATCGCGCCGAGGCTCGGCCGCGATTTCCACGCGGAAGAGGAGCAGCCGGGCAACGAGCAGGTGGTAATCCTCAGCGACCGGCTATGGAAACGCCGGTTCGACGGCGATCCTGCCGTCGTGGGCCGCCCCATCGACCTGGGCGGCCAAACCTATCGTGTTGCCGGCGTCATGCCCGCCGGCTTTGAGTTTCCGCCGTTCTGGGCTACCGGAGCGGAGATCTGGGCGCCGCTCGCGAAGACACCAGACCAGTTGGCGTCGCACGATGCCAGCTCTCTGCGGCTGTTCGCGCGTCTCCGGAATGGCGTTTCGCTCGAACAGGCACGGGCCGGGATGGCCTCCATCGCCACCCGCTTTCAGCAGGACTATCCGCGCGCCTGGCGCAACCGGTCCATCGATGTCCGTTCGCTTCAGCAGCGCGTTACCGGCGACGTGGGGCCGACGCTGCTGGCGCTGCAGGCGGCGGTGCTGTTCCTGCTGTTGATCGCCTGCACCAACATCGGCAATCTGCTGCTCGCCCGCGGATTGGGGCGGCAACGCGAAGTGGCCGTGCGCCGGGCTTTGGGAGCAGGCCGCGTTCGGCTGGTACGGCAATTCCTGACCGAAGCCATTCTGCTGGCGCTGCTGGGCGGGCTGGCCGGAGTGCTGCTGGCTTCGTTCGGCGTCGACCTGCTCTCGGGGCTGCTGGCCCACCACGCCGAAGCGCTGGCCAACGTGCTTCCGCGCGCGCAACACGTGGCGCTCGACCGCGGCGTCCTGCTGTTCAACCTGGCCAGTTCGCTGGGCGCCGGCGTCTTGTTCGGATTGATGCCGGCGCTGGCGTCGACGGGCGGGAAGATTCGCGAAGGGATGAGCCACGCGGGCCGCGGCGCAACAGAGGGCCGCGGTGTGGGGCGCATCCGCTCCGTTTTGTTAGCCGTGCAGGTGGCGCTGGCGCTGGTGCTGGTGGTGGCCGGGGGATGGTTCCTGCGGAGCTTCGCAAACCTGGGCGGCATCGCTCCGGGCTTCCGGCCGGACGGTGCGCTGACCGGAATGGTCAACATGGCCGGGTCGCATCATCAGTCGGCCGAGGCGCAGATCCGCTTCTACCGCGAGCTGCTCGATAGATCCCGGCAGATTCCCGGCGTTACGGCGGCGGGCGCTACCAACCACCTTCCCCTGAAAGGCGACGAATTCGGGTTTCACGTCGCAGTCGAGGGCCGGCCCTCCCCAAACGGGGACGGCTTTCGGGTGACTTACCGGGTTAGTACGCCGGGCTATTTCCGGGCCGCCGGTGCAACGCTTGCCGGCGGCCGCGATTTCTCCGGCCAGGACGGCGCCACAAGCCCGCTGGTGGCGGTAGTGAATGAAGCCTTCGCCCGGCAGTTGCTCGGCGGCGCGAATCCGGTTGGGAGGCGGTTCAAGTTTGGCGGCGACGCCACCGACGCGCCTTGGTACACGGTGGTGGGCGTTGTCGACGACATCAAACAGCAGCAATGGGCGGCCCCGGTATCGCCGGAAGTCCACGTCTGCTACGCACAGGCGGCGCAATACTTCGCGCATTTTCAGGAAATGACCTTCGTCTTGAGAACCGCGGGAGACCCCGCCACTCTGGCCGGGCCGTTGCGGGAAGCGACGGCGGCGCTCGATCCGACGGTGCCGCTTTCCAAAGTGCTGACGCTGCGGCAGGCGGTTTCGGACGCGCTGCTGCTGCCCGGGCTGACCTCGGGGCTGGTAGCCGCCCTAGCCGCGGCGGCGTTGCTGTTGGCGGCGGCCGGCATTTTCGGCATGATGTCATACGCTGTTTCCCGCAGACGGCGTGAAATCGGATTGCGGATGGCGCTGGGAGCGCGGCCGGGGCAATTGACGGCGGGCGTGCTGCGGGAGGCGCTGGCCTACACCGCGCTCGGCGTGGCGGCGGGGCTCGCCACGGTAGTTGCCCTGGCCGGCAGCGCTGCGCCGCTGCTGTACCACGTCAACGTCTGGAATCCGGGTCGAATCGTGGCCTCGGCTTTGCTGATGGCCGCCGCGGCGATGGCCGGAGCCGCCATCCCGGCGTGGAGAGCCTCAAAAGTCGATCCGCTCGAAACCCTGTCCTCGGATTAGGGAGAGGATCGAGCTGCGACACCACGACGTTGTCGATCACCGCTCCCCATCCGGTCTGCGGCGAAACCGTCAGGCTGCTGATTTCGAGCGTTGTCGCGGTAGCGTTCGCCGTAAACGTCCAGCTCTTGCGGACCCATCCCATGTTTCTTGCGTTCTTGCCGGCGATGGCAAACTCGAAGTCCATGGATTGGCCGGCCGCCGAAACACGCAGAGGCTTTACAGGCGGACCACCGAAAGGATTTCCCGCCAGGTCGAAACTCACCGCGTAGCTGGCGCCGGGTGTCGTCGCGAATGTCTGGGCCACGCCTCCTCGCGAGTAGGGCGGAGTCGTTCTGCTCCGCGCGCTTCCATCCAGGTCGATGGATCGCAAACCGTCCGACGCCACCCAAAGGTTCCCGATGTAGTCGATCCCTTCTCCGGATACAACCCAGCCGGCAATCGAAGACACTCCGCCGGCCAGGTTCACGTAAGAGCCCGGATTGGGACCTTGCTCGAAGCTACCGTTCACAACCAGATTCGTCTGTCCAGGTGGTTGCGCATTGAGCGCGGAATTGGAAAGTAGTGTGGCTACGGCCAAAGCCGCGCCAGCCAGAACAGGCATTGTGCGGATGCCCATTTTGAAAACCCCTCCGCTCCCCGGAACTGCACCGCCTGCACCACATCATAACCCGGCGCCTGGATGCCGCGTGGCACGGGTTTTAATCCGGCGCCGATCTGATTCATACTGGATCGGGGTACGGCCATGCAAGATTACCAGAACTTCATCAACGGGAAATTCGTGTCGTCCGACGCCACGGACAGGATTGAAGTCATCAACCCGGCGACCGGCAAGAGCATCTGCAGCGTGCCGGAAAGCAACGCGGCCGATGTTCAGGCGGCGGTGCTGGCAGCCGAGGCGGCACAGCAGGAATGGGCGCGGCGTCCGGCGGTGGAACGCGCCAAAGCCTTGCGCGCCATCGCCGCCCGCATCCGCGAAAACATCGAGCCGCTGGCGCGCGTCATCACCGAAGAGCAAGGCAAGGTGCTCGGCCTGGCCCGTCTGGAGGTGGCCTTCACGGCCGACTACCTGGACTACATGGCCGAGTGGGCGCGCCGCATCGAGGGCGAGATTCTCGAAAGCGACCGTCCCGGCGAGACCATCTTTTTGTTCCGCCAGCCGATCGGGGTGATCGGCGGCATCCTGCCCTGGAACTTTCCGTTCTTCCTCATCGCGCGCAAAGCCGCGCCGGCGCTGGTGACGGGCAACACCATCGTCATCAAGCCGAGCGAAGAGACACCGCACAACGCGGTGAAGTTCTGCGAGCTGCTGAGCGAAACCGATTTGCCCGCGGGCGTCATCAACGTGGTGCACGGACGCGGCAAAAGCGCCGGCCACGCGCTGGCCTCCTCGCCGCGCATCGGCATGATCAGCTTTACGGGAAGCGTCGAGACGGGCTCGGCCATCATGGCGGCCGCCGCGCCCAACATCACCAAGGTCAACCTCGAGCTGGGCGGCAAGGCGCCCGCCATCGTCATGGGCGACGCCGACATCGGCCAGGCGGTGGAGGCCATCAAGGCTTCGCGCGTCATCAACAGCGGCCAGGTGTGCAACTGCGCCGAGCGCGTGTATGTCGAAAGCAGGGTGGCCGACGAGTTTGTAGAACGGCTTTCGGCGGCCATGCGCAATTCGCGGTTCGGCGATCCGCTGGCCGACGAGACCGTGGACTATGGGCCGCTGATCAACGAAGCGGGCTATCGCAAGGTGGATGGCCTGGTGCGGGGGGCGGTCGCCGCCGGCGCCACCGTGGTCACCGGCGGCGGACGCGGCGCCGGCGAGGGCGGCTTTTACTATCAGCCCACGGTGCTGGCCGAATGCCGCCAGGACATGGAAATCATCCGCCGCGAGGTCTTCGGCCCGGTGGTTCCGGTGGTGAAGTTCGACGATCTCGACCAGGCCGTCGCCTACGCCAACGATTCCGATTACGGGCTCACTTCGTCCATTTACACCCGCGACCTGAATGTCGCGCTGAAGGCGTGCCAGGAAATCCGTTTCGGCGAAACCTACATCAACCGCGAAAACTTTGAAGCCATGCAGGGCTTCCATGCCGGCTGGCGCAAGAGCGGCATCGGCGGCGCCGACGGCAAGCACGGTCTGTACGAATTCACCCAGACCCACGTGGTCTACATCCAGCGGCACTGAGGGCCGGCCGCCCGTCAAGGAGGAAGGAACATGTCCGCGCCCGCGTCCTACCTGCACCCGCGCGACGAGATCCTGCGGTTGATGGAACGGATCTACAGCTACCGCATGACCACCACGTCGGGCGGCAATCTCTCGCTGCGCGAAGCCAACGGCGACGTCTGGATCACCCCGGCGCGCGTGGATAAGGGCGGGCTGCGGCGCGAGGACATCGTCTGCGTGCGGGCCGGTGGCGGGGTGGAGGGCGTGCGCGCGCCTTCCTCCGAGCTGCCGCTGCACCAGGCCATCTATCGCTCGCGGCCCGATCTTCACGGCATCGTGCACGCGCACCCGGTGGCGCTGGTGGCTTTCAGCCTGGTTCATCAGGCGCCCGACACGCGCCTGTTCCACCAGGCCCGGCAGGTTTGCGGAGAGGCCGGCTTTGCGCCCTACGAGCTTCCCGGCAGCGACGCTTTGGGCCGCAGCGTGGCCGGCGTGTTCGAGCGGGGCTTCGGCTGCGCGATTCTCGAGAACCACGGCGTGGTAACGGCGGGAGGCGACCTGCAGGAGGCGTTTCGGCGGTTTGAAACCCTGGAGTTCACAGGCAAAACCATCATCAAGGCCCGCATGATCGGCCAGGTGCGCTATCTTTCCTCCGCTGAGATTGATCTCGCGCGCGACCGCCGGCAGGCGCCGCCGGAGTTTCCCTGCCCAATCCCCTCCAGCCCGGAAAAAGAGCTTCGCCGCACGCTGGCGGGCTTTGTCCGGCGGGCTTACCGACAACGGCTGTTCATCAGCGCCTGGGGCAGTTTTTCGGCGCGGCTGGACGATGACTCGTTTGTCATCACGCCCTACCACGCCGACCGCGGCATGCTGGAGGCACCCGAGCTGGTGCTGGTTCGCGGCGGCATGGCCGAGGCCGGCAAGGTCCCCAGCCGGGCCTCTCACATCCATCAGGCCATCTACGAACGGCACGCGGACGTCCGGGCGGTAATCAACGCTTACCCGGTAAACGCCACCGCTTTCAGTGTTACCGGCGCGGCGCTCGACAGCCGGACCATCCCGGAAAGCTACGTGGTGGTGCGCCAGATCGGCAGGGTGCCGTACGGCGTGCAGTTCGGCGACGGTTCGGCGCTGGCCGCGCAGATTTCAGCGCGCCAGCCGGCGCTGATTCTCGAAAACGACGGGGTGCTGGTTACCGGCTCCGGCGTGCTGGAGGCCTTTGACCGCCTGGAAGTGCTGGAATCCACTGCCGAGGCGGTGATCAACAGCCGGCCTTTGGGGACGCTGGCGCCCATGCCGGACCAGGCCATTCGAGAACTGGACGACGTGTTTCTGAAAATGTAGCCGGCCGGCGGGACGGAGGGAGGTATTTGTGATCTCGACCGAAACGTTCGAAGACTTGTTCCGGTATCATTACTGGGCGCGCGACCGCCAACTGGAAGTCTGCGCGTCGCTTACCGAAGACCAATTTCTGCGGCCGCTGGGCGGCAGCTTTGCGTCCCTGCGCGACACGCTGGCCCACCTGGTGGCGGTGGAATGGCTGTGGCTGGAACGCTGGCGGGGACGCTCTCCGCGCTCGATGCCGCCGGCCGCTGAATTCCCGACGCTGGAAGCGATTTCCCGCCGCTGGCGCCAGGTGGAAACGGAGATTCGGCAACTTCTGTCCGGCCTGGATTCGACTAGCCTCGCCGCGCCGCTCGCGTATATCAACAGCCGGGGTGAAACGTGGACTTATCCGTTGTGGGAGATGCTCTACCATCTGCTGAACCACCAGAGTTATCATCGCGGCCAGGTATCCACGCTTTTGCGGCTGTTGGGCGCGCAACCGGCGGCCGTGGATTTTCTGAATGCCCGGGACGAGGGGGGTTTTACCCGGATTTAACGCCGGACGCCAAAACCACGGCGCGCGAAACGTCGTCATTGCTACTGAAGGAGGCGTCCCCAGCCGTACGCCGGCAGTGTGGCCATTCCGGATGAAGTGGAGATTGAAAAAACGATCGCTCCTCGCCATCGGCGCGGTGGGCACGCTGGGAGCCATCGTCCTGCTGCTGGCCGTCCTGCAATACCGCTGGACCGGGCAGGTCAGCGCGGCGGAACAGGACCGCATGAGGGCGTCGCTCGCGAACAGCGTGCGGCAGTTCCGCCTGGAATTCACGCGCGACTTCCAGCGCCTCTGCTCCCGGTTTCAGACCGATCCGGAAGACCCGGCCACCAGGTGCCAGTCCAACGTCCTGCACGCCTACGGCGATTGGGCCAAATCGGCCAGCTATCCGGATTTCGTTTCCGCGGTGTATGTGTGGCGGACCGGCGGCGAGAAGCTGCTACGGGTGAATCCGGCCACCAGCCGTTTCGAGAAGGCCGATTGGCCGGCGGACTTCGAAACCCTGCGTGGAATTCTCACCCGCCAGTCCGATGAGCTGGCTTCGGTATCCGGGCGCGAGGCATTCCGTTTTCCGTGGATCTTCCAGGAGCAGACTCCGGCCCTCATACATCCACTGTTCCATATCGATCGCGGAGACGGCGCGGCCCACCGCCAGGCGCAGCTTCTCGGGTTCCTGATCATCCAGATCAACAGCCGGTTTCTGCGCCGGGAGTACCTTCCCGAGCTGGTAGACCGCCACTTCGGCAACGGCGACCGGCTGATTTACCAGGTCACCGTTCGAAGCGCGCGCCAGCCATTCCAGGTGATTTACCAGTCCAACCCGGAAATGCTTGTTTCGGCGGCGCCCGCCGACGCGGAAGCCAATATTCTCGGTCCGCCCGACTGGTTCCGTGGAAGGGGCCGCGGACCGATGGTTGTTCCCGGCGGCGAGGCGACCGAGTGGCACGTGGTGGCGCGGCATCGCTCCGGATCGCTGGAGGCGGCCGTATCCTCGCTGCGCCGCCGCAATCTGGCGGTCAGCTTCGGCTTGCTCTTCCTGCTGGCGGCCAGCATGGCCTTGATTCTGGTGCTGGCGCAGCGCGCCCAGAAGCTGGCCGAGCTCCAGATGGAGTTCGTTGCCGGCGTCTCGCACGAGCTGCGCACGCCGCTGGCCGTCATCTGTTCGGCGGGAGACAATCTGGCCGACGGGGTGGTAGACGACCAACGGAGAATCCGCGAATACGGCGGTTTCATTCGGGATGAGGGGCGGCGCCTGGCGGGAATGGTCGAGCAGGTGCTTCTGTTCGCCGCCGGCAAGTTCGACCGCTCCGGAATCGAGCTGCGCCCGGTTCAAGTGGCGGCCGCCGTCGACCGCGCCCTGGCGAGCGTGGGGCCGCTGCTCGACGAATCCGGTTTCAGCGTCGAGCGCGAGATTGCCGAGGGCCTGCCGGCGGTGATGGGGGACGCGAACGTCCTGGGGCAGTGTCTCGAAAATCTGCTCAACAACGCCGTCAAGTATTCCGGCGCCAACCGCTGGCTGGGCGTCCGGGCCCGAACGGTGGACGGCGCCCGGCCCGAAGTCCAGATCAGCGTCGAAGACCGCGGCCGCGGAATTCCGGCGGCCGATCTTCCCCACCTCTTCGACCCGTTTTATCGCTCGCAGGCCGCCCGGGAAGACCAGATCCGCGGCGTGGGTTTGGGCCTCCACCTGGTCAGGCGCATGATGGAGGGGATGGGGGGCCGGGTCAGCGTGGTCAGCCGAACCGGGCAGGGCAGCACGTTCACCTTGCACCTGCCGGTGCCGGCGGCCGGGGACGTGCCCCACGAAAACGACGCCTGAGCGGGACTGCTTCCGGCTCTGGCAAGAATAGCGCATGAACGAAAGCATACTGATCGTGGAAGACGAGCTCGGCCTTTCGATCACGCTGAGCGACCGGCTCCGCAAGGAGGGCTACCAGGTGAGCGCCGCCAGAGACGGGCTGGCGGGCCTGGAATGCGCCACGCGCGAGCACTTCGACCTGATCGTCCTCGATCTGATGCTGCCCGGCAAAGGCGGCCTGGATGTGTGCCGCGAGCTGCGGCAGCTCGGTTTCAACACGCCCATCCTGATGCTGACGGCGCGCGGCCAGACCATGGACAAAGTGGTGGGTCTGAAAGTGGGCGCCGACGACTATTTGACCAAGCCGTTTGTCATGGCCGAGCTGCTGGCGCGCATCGAGGCGCTGTTGCGGCGCGCCGCGCAAACGCCCTCGAGCGGTGCGCAACATCACCTGGCCGGCTCCATTCGCGTCGACCTGCGCCGTACCGAGGTGACGCGCAACGGCACTCCGGTGGCGCTGTCGGCAAAGGAGTTCCAATTGCTCCAATACTTCCTCGAGCACCGCACTGAGACGCTCTCCCGCGAAGAGCTGCTGCGGGAAGTCTGGGGTTACGATTCGACGCCCTCGACGCGAACCGTGGATGTTCACGTCGCCTGGCTGCGGCAGAAGCTGGAAGACGACCCCAAGCACCCGCAGCTCATTCTGACGGTGGTCGGACTGGGCTACAAGTTCGCCGGTTGACCCGCATTAAGCCCGCGTTAAGAAGCTTTTACCTCGATTTAACCCCAACACCCCCAACGTTTACGGGATAGTGGTGTCTGTAATATTTAAGAGCAATTTTCGACCGGCGCCGGAACTCGAGAGTACCATGACGCAGCCACTTACGCTCTGCACCCCCCGGAATGGCGGCGGAACTGCGGCAAGTCGGGACAACGTTGCCATGCAGCCGCTACTCGAGCCATCGGTGATCGAGCGCGCCCGGTCCGGTGACGTGGGTGCCTTCAACCGCGTGGTGACCACGTACCGCCGGCGCGTGTTTGGCGTCATCTCGCGGCTTACCGGCCGGCCGGACGACGTCGAGGACGTGGCCCAGGATGTCTTCATGCGGCTGCACCGATCGTTGCCTTCGCTGCGCGCCGCGGCGCTGTTCGAGCCCTGGCTCTACCGCATCGTGGTGAACACCACCCGCGACTATTTGCGCCGCCGGCAGCGCTCCGGCGAGCTTCGCATGGCCGATCTGGACGAGCGGCAGGAGGCCGTTGCGATGGAAACCGCCGCCGCCGGAAACCGCGGAGATGAGGAACGGTCGAGAAACATTCGCGACCAGGTGAACTCACTGCTCAGCCGGATACCCGCCGACGACCGCACGCTGTTGGTTCTCAAGGAAGTGGAAGGCCTGTCGCTCGAAGAATTGCAGCACATTTACGGCGTCGCGCCCGGCGCGTTGAAAGGCCGGCTGTTCCGCGCCCGCCAGCGAACCTTGAAACTGCTCGAAGCCGTAAGTTGAGCGGCACCCGCCGGCTCACCACCTTTGGTGCACCTGGGCACGAAGGTAGGTGTCGTAGACTTCCTTCACTCCCTGCATCTGCGCGTCGGTGAGCGCCGCCATCTCGGAAGCGCGGCAATTGTCTTCCACCTGCGACGGGCGTTTGCCACCGGGAATGGCGCATGTGATGGCATCGTGCATCAGAATCCAGCGCAGCGCGAATTGCGTCATGCTGGCGCCGGCCGGGCACAACTCCTTCAATTCCTCCACCGCCTTGAGACCCGTTTCAAAATCGACGCCCGAGAAAGTCTCGCCCACGTCGAAGGCCTCTCCGTGGCGGTTGAAGTTGCGGTGGTCGTCTTTGGCGAATTGCGACTCGCGGGTCATCTTGCCGGTGAGCAGGCCGCTGGCCAGCGGAACGCGGGCCAGAATGCCCATCTGCCGCTGGCGGGCCAGCGGGAAGAAAAGCTCCGCAGGCCGAAGGCGGAACATGTTGAAGATGATCTGGACGGTCTGGATACCCTGGATATTCCATCGCCTTCAGGGCCTCCTCCACCTTCTTCACGCTGACGCCGTAGTGCCGGATCTTGCCCTCCGTCACCAAATCGTCGAGCGCGCCGAAGACTTCCGGGCGATAGTAGACCTCAGTCGGAGGGCAGTGAAGTTGCACCAGGTCGAGGCAATCCGTCTCCAGGTTGCGCAGGCTGTCTTCGATGAACGCGGTGAGGTTCTTCGCGGTTATACCCGTCGGCGGTGTGCGGATCGAGCCGCCGGCCGGCCTTGGTGGCGACGTAGATGGTTTCCTTGCGCTCCTTGCGGAGCCTTGCCACCAGGCGCTCGCTGCGGCCCATGCCGTAAACGTCCGCGGTGTCGATGAAATTGACGCCCAAGTCGACAGCCCGGTGCAGCGCGGCCAGCGACTCGCTGTCGTCCACGCCGCCCCAGGCGCTGCCGATGGCCCAAGCGCCGAAGCTGATTTCAGAAACCTGCCAGCCGGTACGGCCAAGAGTGCGGTATCGCATAAACAAATCCTCCAAAACTGCCAAGTTTATCGCAGTCGACGGCCTGGAGTGGCGCCCCGCGCGATCCCGCGGGACGAAGGGCGCTGTACCACTGCCCAAGCCCAACTCGACGTCGTCTGTACGCTGATGCCCTGCAGGGCCTTTCAAACGAAGTGGATCGGCCCCATTTTCACAAGCACGCCAGCACGGGGCCCGCAACGCTCGCGAGTCTCCCACCTCCCAGGCCCAGTTGCTTGCACACGAGTCCGCCACGCAGCCTGGGAGGGCTGCCGTTCGCGTAGCCACGGGTGGAGTCCGCGGAACCCGTGGACCACCGGCCACTCAGTCCAACCCCGAAGCGGGTTGCACAAATCGCGGTGAGACCCGGCAGGGTTTCCCCGTCAGCCGATGGAGGCCCTACTGGTCCTCATTCCGATTTGTGCAACCAGTTCCGGGGTTGCGCTCGCTGGCCGGAGGATGCGGGGCCTCTGGATCTGGGTGCCAGAGACAGCCTCCTCATGGAAGGTTGTCCCTGTGACGAAACTACCTGGGGTAGAACCCAGGTAGGCGATTTTGCTAGACTCCCACTATATTCTCGGAGGCAGCCAGAATGAAAATCCCCTTCAAAATCAAGAGCTCCTGCTTGGTCGTCTTAGTTGGAATCGTGATGCTGGTCGGGGCCGCTGTACCAGCCCGGGCCGGTGTCATCTATTCGGTCGATGACGGTACCGGCGAGTCCGGTCTTGGCGGCTTCAACGAAGACATCATCCAATTGAATTCATTCACCTCCGTGGCCGGAGGAGATGCGATCACTGCCATCCAGGCGGCTTTCGGCGAAATTAACGGTACCGGTCCGGCCAACGGTACGCCCGTAACCGCTCTGATCTGGAGCGATCCGAACAATGACGGCAACCCGGCCGACGCGTTCCTGCTTGACTCTGTGGCCGGCGTGGTGGCGGGCCAGAGTACGAACTTCTTTGTCCAGTTCGTTCTGAACAGCCCCGTGGTCATTCCCGTCGGCGACATTTTCTTCGTCGGTATTCGCAACAACGGGCGCGGCACCAACGCGAGTGTGTACGACACTTACCGGGACACCGATTCCACCTCCGGCCAAGGCTGGATGGTGCGAAGTTCCTCGACCGACATCGACCCGAATGATCTCGGAGCGTACACGATCCAGAAACCCGAGGATATCTTCACCCCCGGCGGCAACTTCATGATTCGCGCCGTGGCGGAGGATTCCACGGCTGTTCCCGAACCATCCACCGCCTGGCTCGGTCTGGTGGGCCTGGCTGCGGTCGGCCTGTGGCGCGCCCGGCGCGCCGGGAATAAAACCGGTCTTCAGAAGACCGGATCGGCCCTGCCGCTATCCGGATCAGGGCGCTGAAGTCCGCAAGCGGCCGACGTTTACGGCCCGCTCGCGAGCTGGCGCCAAAAGTCCCTACCCTGGGGACCCCGTTGGAACTGCCGTAGCAGGAACGGCACGAGTTCGAATGTGCCAGGGACAGATGCGACGGGTTGGCGAATTCCGTGAAAGTGGCAGACGGCTCCGACGGGTTCGCTGGTTTTGCGTTTTCGGCCACCTGTTACCCTGTCCCGTTGTATCACGCCCGCGACGCCTGCGCCGCAACCACCGGAACCACTGCCTCCAACTCGCCGGTGCCAGCCTCGAAACTCCAGCGACGCCAGCGGCGCTGAAAGCGCTGCTCCAGTCCCGCCTCGAATTCCTCTCCCCCGAACGGACGCCCCGCATACGTGCAGCGCCGCTCGCACCCGATTCCGCTCCACGTACGCCAACGCTTTCCACAAGTGATCCCGCTCCAGCGGACAGGAAAAGAACCGGTTCTGCCACAAGTGCCCGCCGCGCTGGCGCTTCGCATTCAGATACGGCGCGTAGCACCCATGCACCCTCTCGAACAGCAACGAGAGCGACTCCTCCCGCCTCGGAACGACGACAAAATGCACATGGTTTTGCACCTGTCCCTGTGGCCTGTGGCCTGTGGCGGGCCGATAAGCGTGTCGGCATCAGTAGGGGAACTCCGGTCCGCAACATGCTTTGCCCGGCCGGGCACAGGGAAGCAGTGCCGGCACTTCGTCCCAGCGGACCGGGTATCGGTCGCGTGGGCTGTCGAGTTAAGATCGGTGATGAGATTTCCTCTGGGTGCTTCATCGCGAGTCGCAAACGTCTCACCAGGCGCAAAACAAGCCGGATATGTACCGGCTGCGGCGGGAATTGACATCACTATGACAAATTGGAGTCCCTTATGTTCCGTCTCCTAAGCATCGCGCTCTTGATTGGTCTGATGACTGGCGTGGATCCGGCAATGGCCCAGGCTCCGGCCAGGGCCGCGCGCCCGACGCCGCCGACCCGCGATCCCAACACGCCCGGCTATGTCGCGGCGAAGGTCTTGCCTGACGGCGCTAACGCTCCGTCAGATGCCGACGGAAACTTCATCCTCGGACCCACCCACAACCCCGCCCCGGAGATGACCGTCCAGGAAGGCGTGCCGCAGGGAGCGGTCTTCACCTTCACCATGGAATCGACCGACAGCAAGATCTATCCCGGCATCGCGCGCGAGCCCCACACCTTTGGCAAGCCAGATCCCAACAACCCCGCCAGGCTGATTGTTACCACCAGCCACGCCGCTCCTTACACTCGCCGGGTGACTGTGTATGTCCCCCAGCAATACTCCCCCGGCACGGCCGCCCCATTCATTGTCGGGGCGGACGGGCCAGACCGGGCGTTGTTCACGGCCCTGGACAATCTGATCGCCCAGCACCGGGTGCCGGTGATGATTGCCATCTCCATAAGTAACGGCGGCGGCGACGCCCAGGGAAGCGAACGCGGCCTGGAATACGACACGATGTCAGGCCTGTACGCGGAGTTCGTCGAGAAGGAAGTGCTGCCTCTTGTGGAGAAGAAATACAACCTGAAACTGACCAAAGACCCCGACGGTCGAGCAACGATGGGCGGCAGTTCCGGCGGCTCGTGCGCGTTGATCATGGCGTGGTATCACCCGGAGCTGTACCACCGCGTTCTCACCTATTCAGGTACCTACGTGAACCAGCAGTGGCCGTGGAACCCCGAGACACCCCACGGCGCATGGGAGTTCCATGAACACCTCATCCCCAACAGCCCGACCAAGCCGCTACGAATCTGGATGGAAGTCGGCGACAGGGACCTTCTCATTCCCAATCCCATGCGCGACAACATGCACGACTGGGTCGTCGCCAACGAGAACATGGCCAGAGTTCTGGCCGCCAAAGGCTATCATTATCAGTTTGTATTTGCGCGTAACGCCGGGCACACCGACCGCGCTGTGAAACAACAAACCCTGCCTGAGGCTCTCGAATATGTATGGCAGGGGTACCCGAAAGCGGGGCCGGCGAATTAACTTGGGCAGTGTCGCGCCGGCCTGACGCTTTGATTTCGCTCGAAGGCCGCGCACGCTATTCGCTCCTCCTTCAAGGACCACGGGTTACCACGGTTATGACCGTCCACCGCCCCTAAAGATGTGGGTTTTCCTCTGATCGGTCCCCGGTATCCGGGCCCCTTCCGATGGTCCCCGGTATCCGGCTTCCCAGATCGGGACTTCCTCGGTGTCTGCTGATGGGAAGGAGATTTCGCAACAGATACGTAATCGCCGCGGGTGTTGAGCTCAAGATATCCGCCCTCAACCCTCGATCCTGACGCGCCGGTTCAGCGGCGGCGCGCTGCCGGGTCCACGGCAACCGTCTGTCATGCCCCGCCACCTTGCGCCGATGCGGTGCGTCGAAGTATCTCAGCTTCAAGCTCAACCGCCATCCGACGCTCCATATCTGCCTGATCCGGCCTCATTGCTTCGATTCGTCTCCCAGGTTTCGCGCGTCGTCGCAACCACAAAAGGTATGCGCCCACCGCGACAACGACTCCGAGCGGAAGCAGAATCCACCTGATAAGCACGGAACCGGACGCGTCCGGTTGAGGAAGCGGGCTGGCAGGGGAGGGAGCCGAAAGGCGCAAGAGCGATCCGTAAACAACCACGGCCACAGTCGCCGCAGCTCCGGCAAGAGTGTACCAAACCGCACGTCGTGGGCGCGCCGCCATTGGCGGAGGCGCCTGGGTGATTGGAACTTCGTAGGCGCCCGAGTCGATCGAGCTATGGCTCGCGCCGACTGTTCCTCGAAAGTCAATCCACTGAAACTGTCCCAACTCTGAGGGCAGCGGCGTTGCATCCAGCAGGAGGGGAAGCAGGTCCTTTTCCTGCTCGATGGCCGCCTTCCACTCCGTCGATACTTCGGTCGATCGATAGGCGTGATAACACCAGAACACAACGACGAGATTGGATTTCGCAAGGGCCTCGGCAATCTCGTCCCGCCACCTTTTCCCCGGCGGAATTCGGTCGGTGTCCAGGAATACGAGGGTTTTGTTGACGCGGAGCAGCTTGACTACCGGAGCGACCAGCGACGCGTCAGAGTGGCTGTAAGAAACAAAGACATTGACACTCTGGCCGGGCATCACGAAGTCCCCACGCAGGTTAGGCCAGTTCTCAGGACTTGCCCCGGGGTATAGCTCATGCCTGAACTGACCGGGGCAAAACCGATCCTGGCCGGCATAAGCCGAAGCGTGCTACGGCCGAAGCGGGCAGCAACCAGTTGGTTTGTATCGACTTCTGGCGTGTTCAATTGCCTCCCTCCCCGGTTTTGAGCCAACCGGCCGGTCCAGCTAATCCTGCCGCTGTTGATTGAGGCTGCGTTTCGCAGCCGGTCGAGCAGCCCACGGACCCCTCGACAACCACATCAAGACTTGGGCGTAGAACATCGGAGTCTCGACATGCTGCACCTGGCAACTCTTAACGCCGAAGGCCCTAAAGATCCCAGTACTGTCTAGGGGGATTAGAGCATATCTGACCTGTCTCGGCAATGCCAAGGACGACTGCCAAGGATGACTGGGCCTGCTGCGACGGACTGGCGAATTCTCGTTCTTATAGACAGACGAGGCGGTGCGCTGTGGCGAGAGCAACAACCAGATTCAGGGAGTCGTGGTTGACCAAACCACATAATGGCGAACCAACGGGATTTTTTCGGAAGCTGGCCCCGGGACACATGAGCGTTGGACAGTTCTGTACATTGTGGTGTACACTTCAGGCGTGAGAGACCTCAGCATCACCGAGTTCCGACGGCAGTGTCTGTCGTTGCTGGAGGATCTGCCCGAGGAAGGGATTATCATCACCAAACACGGTCAACCCGTTGCCCGCGTCGCCCCGGTGCGCCCCGTGCGTAAGGGCAAGCGTGTTACCCTGCCACTCCTCAAGGGGAAGGGTCGGCCTGGACCGCTGTGCCCGAATACGGAGACGCCATACGACCTCGTATTTGATTGACATCAACGTCTGGCTGGCGCTGACCTGGGAGATGCACCCGCAACACGTTTCCGCCTCCCGCTGGTACGGCTCCATCGACGACGCTGCGCTTTTGTTCTGTCGGTTCACCATGCTCGGTTTCTTGCGCCTACTCACGAATAAGAAGGTAATGGGTGACAGCACCAACACCTTGGCTGAAGCGCTCCGACTGTACGACCGGTGGACGCAGGATCCGCGCGTGGAACTCGTATCTGAACCGCGCGGCGCCGAGACGCTGTTCCGGCACGCCGTGGCGCCCTTCGCACTTCAACCGGCCACGAAGGCCATCGCTGACTGTTATCTGGTCGGATTCGCAGAGGCCGCTGGCGCACACGTCGTGACCTTCGACAGGGGTTTAGCCGCTACGGCACAATTCCGGCGAGTCCCTGTAGCGTGGCTCGATCCGCTCGAAAGGGCGAAGCCCACTGTACCCTCAACGAAGCGCAAAAACCGCGGTCGCACATCGGAATAGCGAGCTGTTGGGTGAGGCATTTCTTGCTTTCCGAGTGCGCAAAGTTCGGGCTTCTTGCCATCGAAGGTCCTGGCGGCCATGGAATTCGTCAAAGACAAGTTCGCCGGCTCTTGCCGGGACTTCCAACGCTTCCAACAGGAACTCTGCAACGGCTCACAAAAATTCGCGAGGTGACAAAACGAACTCCCCTTGGAATCGTCATTTGGTTGTTGCAAGAGCCGCCTTGGAAAGGGCTCGGGTGGAAGGATGTGCCGAATCGAAAGGCGTCTGGAGGGAAATCCGCCCATTGATGGCCGGACCGGCGCCGGCCGCGGTCCCTCGATGAACTGGAAACCTCGGCCGGCAGAGCGGATCCATGCGCGCCGAAGCGCCTACTTTCCCTTTTTCTTTGGAGCGGGCTTGGCGTCTTTTTTGGGCGTCTTACAGGCCATTCCATTCCTCCCTTGGCGGCCAATGTAGCACGGCACGATTCGGCAGAACAACAAAATCAGGCCTGTTTATCCAAATTCTCCCGTCGCGCGTGAGTGGAGCTTTGGCGGAGCACCCGCTTCCTGCCGGTCGCCACTCACCTTGCGAGTTTGAGCACCGACCGAAAGGGAGGTGGCCTATCGTCGGGCAGGCGACGAAGCTTCGGCGCAGACCCGCTTGTTAACTCGAGCAGCCCAGACCACGTTTCGGGCGGTCAGCGGTGATTCTTCGCCTAACGGACCTCGAAGGTGCCGAAGCTCAGCCCCAGCTCCCGGATGTCGCTGCCGGCGCGGAAGGTGTGGGCAAGATCAATGAGGACCTCGATGGAGTTCTTTCCCACGTCTTCGCTGGCAGACGGAACGCGGCTTCAAAATCGGAGTCGCCATGCGTGATTCGCAGCTCGCCCACCGGCTGGCCGTCCACCGTCACCTTCCCCACAAGCGCTCCGGCGGCCACTTGCGCGGCGGGGCAGTAGCCCGTCAGGCGCAGTTGGCGATCCGGGGAATCGGGTCCGGCCAGAACAACGCCGGCGGCCTTTC
>CAWEOG010000042.1:0-49848 GCA_963810595.1 Bryobacterales bacterium
CAAAATACTGTTCACTTAACAATTTTGATGGCTTTCCGAAGGTTTATCGGCGGTAGTGGCTTAGCATGCCTCGGGCGCAGGGGGAAGTTGCTCATTTTGCGCTTCACGCCGCGGAAGTTTCGGCGGTTGCGGCTCGACACCACTCGCTCTTGCAGGATTTCATTCAGGACGGCGTTATGAAAGGCTTTCCTGTCCTGAGGGGGGAATAGCGTTGTAGCTCGCCAACTTGCGGCGGACAACCCGAACCGCGTGAATGAAAGAGAGGCGGTCCGGGTCTTGGTTGCCCTTCAGCGCGGCTTCGTGCATCAACCCGCGAATGGCGAAGTGGGCCATCATGAACCCGTAGAACTCCTGACGCACCAAATCGGGCGTCTTGCTGCGCAGGACGAGCTTGGAGCCGCGCAGGTGGGTCTTCAGTTCGTCCAGCGCGGTTTCGATCTCCCAACGCTCCTGGTAGAGCGCCGCCAGTTCCCGCGCCGGAGCTTTTTCCGGTTCGAGGATCGTGGTGACCAACCGGTAGATCGGTTCCGCGTCGGCGACACCTTCCAGTCGGTAATCGATCACCCGCACCAGGATGCCATTGCTCTTGTGCCGCCAGTCTCGTTCGGAGGGATAAATGTGGCTCAGATAGGAGCCATCCGGGAGCCGTTGCTCGCAGGCCAGGCGCATGTTTTTCTTGACTCGCCACAGCAACTCCGTTCCCGTCGCCTGCGCTTGCTTCCACAAGGCGAAGCCGAAGAAGTTCCGGTCCGCCAAGCACAGCATGCCCTTTCGGAGGCGCGGGAGCACCGCTTTGGCCAAGGTGGTTTCGCCCGTTGTGTAAGCCTCCATCTTGCTGCCAAACAACACGTGAGTGCCGTTCTCTACCAGGGAAACGAAACGGATCTGCGGATAGGCGCTGCTACCGCGGCTTGCCCCGGGCCGGCCAAAGGCCGCTTCGTTGGCCTGTTCGTCGGCCACATCGAACGTGCTGCCGTCCAGGCTCACTAGGCGCCATTGGCGGTACCAGGCGCCCTTGGTGCGCTGGGCCGCAATGGGTTGGATCAACTGATCGTGCAATTGTTCGAGAGGCTCCCAGCCCAGCCGCGATCGGGCCTGCGAGATCCCGGACTTCCCGGCCACTTTGAGATTCACCGACGGATCGCGCAGCCACTGAATTCCTTCCAGCAGACACCGCAAAACCTCGCGATACGACGACCGCATGTAAAGCGCCAAGGCGATCACGTAGTAGATCACCACGTGGGCCGGCAAGTCTCGCTGGCGAATACTGGTCTTGTTGGTCTTCGCCAAAACCGAATGGATGGCGGTCAGAGGAAAAGTTTTAGCGATCACGCCGAGGCTGATGTAATCGGTGATCCGGCTCCCGGCCGGCAACGACGCAACAGTACGGGCCATTCCGTGGGGCCTCCCACCCCAAAACAGAATAGCACGAAAATGTTGTTAAGTGAACAGTATTGCGCCTTGCCCACGTTTCTCGTGCTGCACACCGCAGTGACTTCAGTCCTATACGATTTGGCGATCTGGACCGCGAACGTACCCACACCACCAGACGCGCCATCAATCAAAACTTTTTGGCCTGGCTGGATCCGTCCCTTATCGCGAAGACCCTGGAGGGCGGTGATCGCCGCAATGGGTACGGCCGCCGCATCCTCAAACGACAGGTTGGCCGGCTTCAGCGCCAACTTGTTTTCAGTGGCGCACGCGTACTCGGCAAACCCTCCCGAGCCTATGCCCCCGAACACCTCGTCGCCTGGCTGAAAGTGCATTACGTCTCTGCCAACCGCCTCAACCCGCCCCGCGATATCACAACCGATGACCTTGTGTTTTGGTTTGAGCAGCCCCCCAATTCCAGGGAGGAAGAACAGCGGTCCTCTCATCGAGAAACTGTCCAGTGGATTTACAGATGCAGCGTAGACCTTGATCAAGACCTCATCGTCCGCGGGTGCAGGCATTGCTGTTTCCTTGAACTGCAGCACATCCGGTGGTCCGTATTGCTCGCAAACAATCGCTTTCATCGAGACCTCAATCCAGCATCCCAAGCGGCCACGATAAGATCGGCGCCCCACCCAAACGGTACAAGGGGCCCGTTCGCGTCGGCCCCCCCGGATCGCCCAGCGCTTATCCACGGTCTCGTCCGGTAGCGGCCCAACCCGCAATACCCACAAACGCGGAACCTCGCAGCCGCGTGGGACGGCTCCCGCGGCCGGCATCAAAACTGGAATTTCAACCGTAGGTTGGCGCTACGAGGCGCCCCAATGGCCGTGCCCGAGAACAGGCCTGCGAAATTGATCACGTTTACGCGGTTGGTCAGGTTGGCAAATTCCGCTTCCAGAATCAGGGCTCGGGAATCGCGGCGAAGCAGGTCCGCGCCGCCGGCCAAATCCAGTGAGTACGAAGGCCGCACGCGCTGCCGGTCAAAATTAACGCGGCTGAGGACCTGTGCGCCGTATTGAGCCAACAGAAAGGTACGGTCGGCATCTGCGTCTTCCAGTTCCGCGGGCAAACCACTTCCGTACCAGGCGCTCGCCGCGGCCCACACCCGGCGCGTCAGTTGCGCCCTGACACGCGCTCGCGCCGTGTTGCGCTGGTCCTGGCTCACAAAGAACCGGGAGTTGTCGGCCAGCGCGGAGTTGGCCGCGTCACCCAGAAACAGGCCGCCGGTTACCGGACCTTGCGCCATGCCCAATTGATTGGAGTAGCTCACGAAGCCCGAAAACCGTCCCCATCGCGGGATTTCGATCTTGACCTCTTCCCCGCGGATGCGCGCATTCGAGAAGCTGATGGGAAAGCTGACGCCGGTATTCAGCAGTACGTCGTCGTCGCCGTAATCGCGGAAGTCGCGGCGAAAGACGTTCCCCTCCAGCCTCGCCTTGCCGAAAAACGCGCGCGAAAAACCGATTTCATAGAAATTGGCCCGGCTCGGCTGTACGGGAAGACGCAGCACGGTGCGGTTTAAAACGTCGGCGGCGGGCGAACTGGCAAGCAACAGGTTCTCGACCGCGGGCGTCTGGAATGCCCGGTCGTAGGAGACGTGCACCAACATCCGGGCTGAAGGAAAATAGCGCGAGACCGCAAGCCGCGGGCTCCAGGCCGTGGCTGCGGTCGCCAGCCGGTAGTGGTCGAAGCGGATCCCCGCGCTCACATTCCAGTCGCTCGAGTGAAATGAATCCTGGATGAAAGCGGACTGCTCCCGATCCCGGCCAGTGCCAGTGAAGTTGAAGCGGCCTTCGGTCGCGGGGTCGAACTGTAACGGGATTGGTGATTGTGTACTGCAGCGCCTCGTTCACCGGACTGTAGATCCCATCCACTCCAAACTTCACATCGTGGTGTCCGTGATGCCACGCCAAGCCGGCTCGCGCGTACCCTTCCCGAAATCCGCGCCGCAGCGCCACCAGAATCGGAGTGGAGCTGGAATTCGACCACAAACTTGCGGAGTCGTCACGCACGCTGCCCTCGGCGTCGAACAGCAGCGACGCCGAGATGACGCGCTGATAGTAGATCAAACCGCTGGTCTCCCGATTCGTACGGTCCTGCCGCTGTCCGGCATTTTGTTGCAGGAGTTCGTTGGGAACCTCGAAACGCACTTGATGCCGGCTCACCGTGACCCGAATCCGGTCGCGACTGGAGAGATCGCGCGAATAAGCCACAACTCCACCATCCGACGATCCAGTGTTGGTGAAGTTGTCGAGTACTGGCGGATCCAGATAGCGGTCCGTTTGCGAGCCGGAAATGTTGGCGGACACGCGGTCCGCCCCGCGACCATAGACGAAGCCCGCGTAGCCATTCATGGACCCAAAACTTCCGCCTCCGATTGCGGCCTCGCCGTGCAAGCCGTCCGGAGCGTCCTTGGGCGACGAGATCTCCACCACGCCGCCCAGCTTGCGCCCATACTCAGCGGGATATCCAGCCGTAAGGACGCGCATGGACTCCACGTCTTCCGCCTCGAAACCGGGCGCAAATGCCGGCGACCGGTTCTCGTTCAAGGGCACGCCATCCACGACGAACTGGACATCGTACTCCGATCCCCGGGGATGCAGCACGCCGTTGGATTCATAAAGCCATCCTGGTTGGGCATTGATCAGGTCGAGCAGGCCCCGGCCCGGCTGCGATCCAAGGTGCTCTGCGATGGACTGCGATCCGATCGAATTCACGGTGGAGGTGCGATTGGGATCGACCAGCGTCGCGGAATCGGTTACATCCACGCTGCTTTGGACAGGAGCCACCCCCAGGGTGACGCTCAGGTGCACGGGGACTTCCGAACCGACACGGACGACCCGGCGGAATGTCTGAAAGCCCTCGTGCGAAACCACCACCCGGTATAGTCCGAAGGGCAGGTCCCGCGCAACATAGCGCCCGGCGGCGTCGGTGGAGGCGCTGCGATGAATCTGGTTGATGTCACTCGACAGGTCGACCGCGGCGACCAACGCCGAGCCCGCGAAATCGTTCACTTCCAAACGTAGCTCTCCCCGTTGACTTTGGGCTGAGCCGCAAACGGCAGCCACAACAAAACAGACCAGCAGGGATACGCTCCGCAGATCGGAAATCCTCGGGAGCACTATGCCTTGCAGGATAGCGCAAAGCGAGTGACCTCCAACCCCTCGCGCCCTCAAAAGCGGCCAGTGCGTCAATGGCTCCCGGCAGGTTTATTCCACCCACGGCGTCCGCTCGGGTAAACCCAGGGGTGGCGGCACAACCTGAGATGCGCCACCGAACACCATGCCTCGCCCCGCGGGAGGGAACGGCGGAAACAGGTTGAGCGGCGAACCGCGTCGGTGAGACACCAGGCCAAGCCACTGTCCAGGCACCTCCAGTCCGAGAAGCGCAACTTGCGACGTCAAAAAAACTGATTTAGAATCAAGGAAGTAGAGTGTCGGGGCGTAGCGCAGCCTGGTAGCGCGCCTGCCTTGGGCGCATAAAAACCGGCTCCGTGGCTTCTATTGGTTCTCCACCCTTCCTAGATTTTTCAACAACTTGGGGAATCTGCTTTTCGCTCGAAGCTAACCCCAATAGCCTCAGCAGCAGGAGTTTGGTCACGGTTTTGTCACGGTCCCCTGGGGCAACCGATCGGTCGAGAAATTGTCCAGACGCTGTCTGGATTGTCGCTGGCCGCCCATCCATTTATGCCGCTGAAGAAGCGGGGGCTATGCGGCTCCATGCCTGTCACTGGAAGCCCCTTGATGTTCAACCAATCGCTTTTCAGTTCCTGATGCACAAGAACGGAATTCGGAACGTACTGACACTAGTTTGACGGCGCTCGGAACCGCCATATGCAACTTGTCGGCAACCCTGAAAATGTCAATTCTGATCGGGATGTGCCCATAGAATCCCTCCGAGTCATCGGCCACCTGTGCTCAGTGAGGATCGCGCCCAGACGGCAGTGTTGCCGCCGACTTTTGATAATCCTTCCACGACCGGATGCCATGACTCACGAACGGGAGCCCTCTTCAGCGCTGATTGCTTTGGCGCTGTGCTGTCGGCTCCGGCGCAAGAGGCGGCGGCGATTCCGAGCGCCGACCTACGCGAGGGGCAACTGCAGTGGGAGGCAATTGACCATCCGTGGGTGCACAAAGTGGACCGGAGGAAGTTTGCAGAGGAGCTCGAACGAATCCAGCGGATGGCCCCGCGCTACATTCTGAGCGGCCACCTGCCTCCGGCGTCCGGCATGGTGGGCTCGTTCCTCGATACGATCGCGGCGGCGCCGGACGCGGCTCCTTATGTGGGGCCGGACCAAGAAACCCTTGAGGAGCTGCTGGGACAATTGACCGGCTCGCCGGGTACGAACCCACAGATTCAGTGAGCGTCTACCTGCCGGCGGGCGCTATCGCCCACCCGCCGGATCCCGGCGTCGCAACTGATCGAAGAAGTTCAGCAGGAACGTCGCGTGCAGGCTTCCTCCCGCGTCTTCGACCACAGGCAGCGGGAACATCACCACGCGTTTGCCGTCGCGCCACACGTCGAAATTCTGCCGGACGCTGTCGCGCCAAACCTGCCTCGAAGACCACTGGTGCGGAGCGCCTACGCTAAACGAGTCCCCCTGGATCGTGTAACTGGCGGCCATAATCGTGTCATCGCCGCCGAGATACAACAGCTCCTTGGTGGTAGGTGACCAGGCGGGGAACACGCCGCCGTTGGTGGATACCTTCCACAGCCCGCCCGGCCCGGGAAACGGGCGGACAAAGACCTGCTCGGCGCCCTGCTCGTTGGATGAGTAGGCGATGAATTTGCCGTCCGGAGAAAATGCCCCGTCCACTTCTACGGTTGCTCCCTCCGTGAGGAACGGCTCAGGGTCGCCGGCGCGGGGGCGTTCGGGGTCGGTCAGGTCGATCGGTAAAGTGAGAAGGTCCGGCAGACCTTTTTGCGCTCTCACGAACAGCAGTCGGGCTTGCTTCCCCATGAACGGCGCGAAAGAGTTTGGCCGCGGGTTGGCGAGGTCGCCCTTGAGTAACCGCGCCTCGCCGTTGCCGTCTGCACGAATCCACCAAAGGGCTTTACCGTCGCTGTAGGCCAGGTGTTGCGAGTCGGGCGCCCATGCCAGCTCGCTGCTTACCTTACCGAGAAAAGTAAGCTGCCGGGGAGTTCCGCCGGCCAACTCCTGCACCCACACGTCGTAGGCGCCGTTGACCGAAGAAATGTAGGCGAGTTGCCGGCCGTCCGGAGAAAGGCGAGGCGCGCCGTAGACTCCCGGCTCCGCGACCAACGGTGTGAGCCTGCCCGCCGCATCCAGCCACGAGATAGTGTGCGTGCGTCCCTCCGCGGATCCGCTCAAATAAACCAGGGTTCCGGTGCCGGAAACCGCGAACTGTCCGCCGCCGAACTGCATGTCCGTGCTGGCGCCGACATCGCTCAATATCGGCCTCGCCGTACCGAGCAGTTCCAGACTGCGCGGATCGAAGGCCACCGCGAACAAGACTCCATGGCTCATATAAAGGAGATGTCCCGTGTCCGCCGAGGTAGGCGCATAACGCGGGAAATAGCCGCCCTCCACTAGCGTCTTGCGTTTCCCACTGGCCAGCTCCAACGCTTCAATGTTGAAGTCGTCCATGACGATGGCGGCCTTCGGATCGGTGTTCACAAGCACCGCTTTCGATCCCGGCAGAACCTGGGGAAACAGCGTGGAAAAATCCGTGATCTTCTGGAAGGTGCCGCCCGCAGCCGGAAGGCTCGCCAGGCCGTCCAGGCCGCCGACAAAGATTCTGCCGTCGTCACTCCAACTGGTACCCCAGGGTAGTCCGCGCCCTCCTCCGAGCGTAACCGCGGAGCCTCCCGCCACGGCTATTTTCTTGAAGTTGCCGCCACCGCTGTTAAACGCAACCCAGTCCCCGTCCGGGGAAAAGCAAAGGTCGGGGAACGCGGCGGTTCCGCTGAAAAGCCGGGTGGCGTCGGGCTGATCCAAGCGGCGCGTGAACACCGCGAGTCGTCCTGTGAACGCGATACGGGAACCGTCGGGTGAGAGAACGACAGTGGAGCGTGCGGACCGGGCCGCCTCGGGTCCCAGGTCGACGTTGAAGCGCATCAGCGGGCGGTTGGCTGGCTGAACTGCTCGCCACGGCGCCCAGTAGCCGATCGCGGCGATCACCGCCAGCGCCGCCGAAATCGCAGGCCAGAGCCACGTCTTGCCGGCGCGCGCGGACGGGCTTGCCAGTTGCGGCGAAGCTTCGGGTTCGGGCTCCAGCAGCAGCTCGACGCCGCTAATGTCGCGCAACCGTTTGCGCGGATCTTTTTCGAGACACTTCTCGAGTAGCCGCCGCAGCTCGCGTGGCGCCGCGCTTAGATCTGGATCCGATTTGACTACGCTCGCCAGGATTTCTGCCAGGTCCTCGCCGGTGAACAAGCGCTTGCCGGTGACCATTTCATAGAGGACGACGCCGAATGCCCAGATGTCGGCTCGCTTGTCGACGGGCTTCCCCCGCGCCTGCTCGGGCGCCATGTAGGAGGCAGTACCCAGGATCACGCCCATCTGCGTGGCGGACATGGTCAGAGTCGGCGAATTCTCAGGATCACCGCCGGAGGATCTGGGCGGTTCGACTTTCGCCAATCCGAAATCCAGCACCTTCACCGAGGCGTCTTGTTTCACGATCACGTTGCCAGGTTTCAGGTCCCGGTGGACGATGCCCTTCTCGTGCGCTGCCTCCAGCGCATCGGCTATCTGCCTCGCGATGACCAGCGATTCTCCAACAGGAATCGGCCCTTGCCTGATCCTGTCGGAAAGCATTTCGCCCTCCACCAGTTCCATCACCAGGAAATTCGGCCCGACATCATGCAAGGTACAAATGTTGGGATGATTCAGCGAACTGATTACGCGGGCCTCGCGCTCGAAGCGTTCGCTGAACCGCTCGGCAGAAACCTTGATGGCAACCTCGCGCCCCAGCCGCGTGTCGCGTGCGCGATACACTTCTCCCATGCCGCCCACGCCGACGGGCGCAAGGATTTCGTATGGTCCGAGTTTGTCTCCAGGCCGGAAGGACACTATCAAACGAGTCTATCGCATGGCACCCTCGTGCCGATCTGCGCGAGGGGCAACTGTTGTGGGAGGCAATTGACCATCCGTGTGTGCACAAGGTGGACTGGCGGAGGTTCGCGGAGGAGCTCGAACCTATCCGGCGGATGGCCCCGCGCTACTTTTTGAGCGGGCACCTTCCGCCGGCGTCCGGCATAGTGGGCTCGTTTCTCGATACGATCGCGGCGACGCCGGACGTGGCTCCTTATGTGGGGCCGGACCAAGAGACCCTTGAGAAGCGGCTGGGACAATTGAGCGGCTCGCCGGGTACGAAGGCACAGTCAGGGTACCTGCGCTCGCCGTTGCCAAGCTGTCGGTGCTGAACTCGAAGCAGATCCGCTTCCTCCTCGGCTCAATCAAGACAAATCGAGAGCCTTGTTCAGCCACCTCGGAAGATCATCTGCAAGAAACTGAATCTCCCCGTTACGTGTTTCCAACACGAGTGGATGGCTCGCATCGAGCTCCGTATTGTCGTAGACCCACACGAGGTCCAGTTCCTGGATAGCCCGCCGAAGATTTCTAAGGCTCGCGTCATATATTCTTCGCAACGTTGTTTCAGAGGCGCTGTGGCCTCCGGCATCCGCTCGCGCTTTGACCCGTTCCAGATGTGCCTCGAAATCCCGGAGAGCGAGATACCGCATCTCTACTTGGAAGCCAGCTCGTTTCGCCAGACTTGCCTGTTCAAACGTGATATCACTCCGCAGCGTCGTTTCAATTGCAAAGCTGACGCGTCGTCCGATCGACCCAAGAACAAAGGCCTCGAACTCGCGGTTAACGGCCTGCCTAACTCCTGCCGGAATCGCAACGTAGGATCCACCGTTCAACTGCGCGGCGCGGTCATCCGCGTTGAAGTAGGCACATCCGAAACTGGAGAGTGGGTAGAGAGACGACTTACCGCTGCCGGGAGGTCCGGCAACGATGATCAAGCGGGGCGGCATCAACCACCGAAGTCACGATCTTTGCCTTCTTGCATATCAGCGGGCAGGTCCGTTCGAATCCGGCGCCCGTTCTTATCGATGATGCCCTGCTCCTGAAGCTTGCGGACCGCCGCCCTTCCCCGCTCGACCGCCGCCGCATGGTCGGGGTCGCTGGTTGGCTGCTGATTCCTGGCTCTCGGGATGGGAATCGTCTTCATCGAAACCATTTTACCTCCGATTGTGGCCGGCGAACCGACTTCAGTAGAGGTGTCAATTCCTCGGTCAACTTCCTCGCCACGCGGACTCGGCAGCGTTGTGCCCCGGGGGGCGACCCCAGGTGCCGGGCCGCGTTCAGTCACCGCTGAATCCCTCGGTCCTGCCCGGATCGCCGTTCGTCTACTTGCCTCGCGGAGCCCAGCTCTGGTGTGGGAATCCGATCGGCGGCGAGATGTTAGCCTGGCATTCCAGCAAGGAGTCCAGGGAATCCTACGCATCTTACGCCTGCTGCTCCACCAACGCATCCCAGTTAGAAGCAGGGGCGCTGATTACATGTCGAAGATAGTCAAAGCAACGTGTTGAAACCCGTCCGATTCGTGCGGTTGTTCGTGTGCGCTCTGGTGACCGCCCGTTGCACGGATGGAGCAGGGCCGCAGATTTCTAAGTGACTGAAGATATTGCTTCGGGGTTTTGCCACGGTTGCAGAATTTCGCGATTGATCTGTCACGGTTTTGCCACGGTTCAGAGGCATTACCCATTGCAAAGACGCTAGAACTGGTTTAGAATCAAGAAAGTAGGGAGTCGGGGCGTGGCGCAGCCTGGTAGCGCACCTGCCTTGGGCGCAGGGGGTCGTCCGTTCAAATCGGACCGCCCCGACCAGAACATTCACGGAGTCACATAAATGGCGGCAGCGATCCTGCCGCTTTTGCTTTTCGGGCCAGTCTCAAACGAAGCCCGTGCCGCGATTATTCCGCGCCAAACCTTGGCTGCAAGTAGAACTCTCCTTCGGCCACCAGCTCGGCGGGGCCGGTGAGATAGACCTCGTTTTCCCAGCGCAGGTGGAGCGGGCCCGCCGGCGTGCGCACTTCCACGGGCGAATCCGCCAGGCCCCGCAGAATCGCCGCCGCCATCGCTCCCGTCGAACCCGTGCCGGAACTCATCGTCACGCCGGCGCCGCGCTCGAAAAAGCGGACGTCAATCGCGTGCCGGTCAACCACCTTTACAAACGAAACGTTCGTCCGTTTCGGAAAACGCGAGTGGCCTTCAATCTCGGCTCCTGTCCGCTCCCAGCCTTCTGGAAACTCGTCCACGAAGACCACGCATTGCGGGTTGCCGACATTCAGAATCGCTACTTCGTGCGGGCCGTCCCCGAGCGGCAGGCTGGCGCGCAGCTCTTCCTCCAGCCACGCCGGCCGCCCCATGTTCATTTCGAACTCGAAGCGCAGACCCTGCCTTTCAATCAGCCGCAGGTGCTTCAGGCCGGCGCCCGTCAAGATCCCAACCCGCTCTTCCGCCAGGCCCTGGTCCACCAGCAGCGCGGCGGCGCAGCGGGTGCCGTTGCCGGAGATTTCCGCTTCGCTGCCGTCGGAATTCAGCAGGCGAATGGCGGCGTCGCAGGGGCGCGATCCGCCCGCCGGGCGCGAGACCAGAATCCAACCGTCCGCCCCGACTCCGGTGTTACGGTCGCAGATCCGCCGGGCGATCGCCGGCAGGCCGCTCGCCGGAGCCCGCTCCGCCCACGTCAGCAGGAAGTCGTTTCTGGCTCCGTGCGCTTTCGTAAAAGGGATACGTACCGCTTCGTCTGTAGATTTCAATGACAGGACCGCCTCCTACCTCAATGCGTTTGACACAGTCATATTTTGGCCCTTTTCGCCAGGCCCTCAACAGCGTGGTGGCCACCGTGTCGCCGGAGGTCGCCACCGCCCATTCCTCGTGGAGGAACAGATCGGGGCGGGCGTGGGCCGCCAGCCACTCGGGCTCGTCGACATCGTACAGCGTTTCGGCGAGCGGGATGCCCGCCTCCTGATAGATTCCGGTGAGGTCGCCGAACTCGGAGAAAATCCCCGAACCCGTCCGGTACCGCGGCTTGAGATAATCCACCGCCAGCGTCGTCCATTGGCGCCGGACGCGCGAATTGCGCTGCGATTCCACCCAGCAAATCCAGTTGTCGGGCGTGGGATGGAGCAGCCACGGTGCGACGGCGGCGGCCACCAGCACCAGCGCGCCCACCTGGCGAAAGCGCGGCGGCAGGAAAGTGAGCAGGCACGCCGCCGTGGCGCCCAGTAGCGGCAGCGCAGCCAGACCGTAGCGCGTGTTGTAGCGCGTGAACGGCCATAACGGCGGGACGAAAATAGGGGTGCCGGCCGAGTGCATGCTGATGACGTAGAAAACCGGCGGCAACGCCAGCAGCACCAGCAGCCACCAGCGGCGCGGCACGGCCGCTACCAGGCCGGCCAACCCTACGAACACCAGCACCCTGCCGGTGGTGAGCTCGAGCGCGATCCAGTAGTATTTCGCCGCCAGCAGCCAATTCCCGTCTCCGGGGTAGCGGGCCATGCCGGCCAGAAGCTGCCGCTGGTAGATGGCTTTTGCCGAATAGGGACCGTTGTAAAACTCCAGCCAGTTTCCCCAATACCACCAGTTAAAGAAGAACCACACCAGCGGTCCGATCGCGGCGATGACGCAGAACAAAAGCGTGGCCGTCCAGCGCCGCTTTCCGCCCAAGGCCAGCAGCGCCAGGGCCACGAACGGCAGCACGAACCAGCCTTCGTAGCGGGTCCAGGTGGCGGCCAGGGCAACCACGCCGGCGGCCGCGGCGATGCGGTGCGACGGGTTCTGGCGAAAGACGGTCAGCAGCCAGAAGAGCGCGGCGAGGCACGCGTAGAAAAGCGGCTCCGTCATGGGGATGGAGGCCAGGTAAACCAGGTTGGGATTGAGCGCGAACAGCGCGGTGGCGGCCGCCGCGACAGTGTTGCTCTCCGACAGGCGCCGGACTCCCAGGAACAGAAACAGCCCCGCCAGCACAAACGCGACCGCCGCGGGAATCGTTCCGGCCAGTCCGCTTCGCCACAGCCAATCGTCCTTCACCAGCGGCAACATCAGCAGGTGCGGCAGCGGCAGCCAGACGGTTCCGATCTGTTGCAAGGTGGGGTAGCGGGTGTCGACCACGCGGCGCGCGATGTTCAGATGGGCCAGCGCATCGCCGTAATACAGCAGGAACCCCTGCCGGTAGAACCAGCACGCCGCCAGGATGCTGATGGCCGCGAGGACAACCAACACCAGTGCGGGCGGCAGCCAACGGGATAAGTTCCAACGCCGGGGAAATTTCATCTTGACCGCGGGCGACTCAGAAATCCGTGAACCTCTTGAAAGCGCGGAACCGCGCGTCGATCTCTTCCCGCTCCAGCGAGCGGAAGCGGTCCACTCCAAACGCTTCGCAGCAAAAGCTGCCCATCACCGATCCGTACACCACGGCGCGGGCCAGCTCGCGGGAATCCACGGCGCCGCCGGCGAAGTCGACGCCCGCCGAGGCCAAATAGCCGATGAACCCGCCGGCGAAACAATCGCCAGCGCCGGTGGGATCGATCAATTCGCCCAAAAGGTAGCCGGGGACGACGAAATACGTATCCTTGCCGAAGAGCATGGCGCCGTACTCGCCGCGCTTGATCACCAGCAGCTTGGGCCCCATGGCAAGAATCGCGCTGGCGGCTCGCCCCAGGTGGGTTTCGCCGGAAAGCTGGCGCGCCTCTTCGTCGTTGATTAACAGGAAGTCCCACTCCCGGATGGTGGCCAAAAGCTGATCGCGGTAGTCGAGAATCCAGTAGTTCATGGTGTCGCCGCCGCACACCGGGGCGCCGTGCATCTGCGCGCGAACGCTTTTCTGCAGCTCCGGCTGGATGTTGCCGAGGAACAGGTAAGGCTGTCCGCGATAGGACGCCGGAAGCCGCGGATCGAATCCGGCGAAGACGTTCAGGTCGGTGCGGATGGTGATGCGGCTGTTCATGTCCGCCGAGTACACGCCCTGCCAGAAGAAGGTTTTGCCGGGTACCCGCTCCAGCCCTTCCAGGCCGATGCCCCGGCCTCCCAAGAATTCGACGTCCTCGCGGGCAAAATCCTCGCCCACCACCGCCACCAGCGAGACGTCTGTGAAGTAGTTTGCGGCCAACGCGATGTAGGTCGCCGCGCCGCCCAGGATACGGTCTTTTTTTCCACGCGGCGTTTCCACGCCGTCGTATGCCACAGATCCCACGACAACAAGAGACATAAGCTACGATTTTAGCCTCTTGGCCGGGGAGGCGCGGGAAAGGCCGTGTAGAGTATGATTGATTCGCCGGTGCGTTATCTCGTTGTCAGTGACATTCATGCCAATTGGGAGGCCCTCGAAGCGGTGGTTGCCGACGCCCGGGGCGCCTACGACAGAGTAGTCTGTTGTGGCGACCTGGTTGGCTATGGGGCCGATCCTAACCGCGTGGTGGACTGGGCTCATTCGGCGGTTGAGGCCATCGTGCGCGGTAACCACGATAAGGCGTGCACTATGCCCGAGGAGTTGGAGTGGTTCAACCCGGCGGCGCAAGCCGCCACCCGCTGGACGATCGACACCCTGACGCCCGAAAATCTCGCCTACATCGCCAATTTGCCCCGCGGCCCCTTGCGGATAGACGGATTCGAGCTGGTGCACGGCTCTCCGGTGGACGAGGACGAGTACCTGTTGAGCCGCTCGAACGCCGCCACGATCTCCGATTATCTGGAGGCGCCGGTGACGTTTTTCGGCCACACGCATGTGCAGGGCGGGTTCCTTTTTGTGCGGCGGGGAGTGAAGAACATTCGCCCGGCGTCGGAAGACGAGAAAAGCTACACGCTCGAACTGCAGCCGGACATCTGGTACATGCTGAATCCGGGAAGCGTGGGACAGCCGCGCGACCAGGACCCGCGGGCGGCGTACGCCGTTTACGACACCGAGCGGCGCACCGTCGAGTTCGTCCGCGTGCCTTACGACGTCGAAGGCGCGCAGCAGAGGATTTTGGCCGCCGGCCTCCCCATTTTGCTGGCGCGAAGGCTGGCGCTAGGGCGTTAACGCCTGTTGCGCCAGATATTCCCGCACGCGCTGCGCGGTGGCCCGGCCGACCACCTTCGCCAATTCCTCTTCCGGCGCCTGGCCCACCCGCGCCAGGCTGCCGAATTCCTTCAGCAGCTTCTCCACGCTGCGCGGACCCACGCCCGTAATCGAGCGCAGCTCCGAGCGCAGCCGGGCGGAATCGCGGCGGTTCCGGTGGAAGGTGACGGCGAAGCGATGCGCCTCGTCGCGAACGGTTTGAACCAGGTGAAGCACCGGCGAGAAACGGTCCAGAACAACCGGCTCGTCTTCCATGCCGTAAACGAAAATGATCTCTTCTTTCTTGGCGATGGACGCCAGCGGCAGGTTGATGATGCCGAGCGATTCGAGCGCCGCCGCGGCGGCATGCAACTGGCCCAGCCCGCCATCGATCAGCACCAGCCCGGGCAGCGGGCTGCCTTCCTGCTGCAGCCGCCCGTAACGCCTGCCGACCACCTCGCGCATGGAGGCGAAGTCGTCGCTGCCCTCCACGGTTTTGATGATGAACTTCCGGTAGTCCGATTTCTTCATGCGCCCGTCTTCCCACACCACCATGCTGGCCACCTGGTCGGTGCCCTGGATGTGCGAGATGTCGAAGCACTCGATGCGGCGCGGCGCTTCCGGCAGATTCAAGGCGTCCTGCAGCGCCTCCTGAATCGCTTTCGAGCTTGGCTTCAACACCCGGAAACGCTGGTTGAAGCTGTGCCGCGCGTTGGTTTCCACCAGGTCGAGCATGGCCTTTTTCTCGCCGCGCTGCGGGGTCAGGATCTCGGTCTTGCGGCCCCGCCGCTCGGTCAGGAATTCCTCCAGCAACACGCGATCTTCGAATTCCGCGGGCACGTGGATCAGCTCGGGGATGTACGGCTGATCCAGGTACACCTGTTTCAGCAGCGCGGAAATGAATTCGGGCAGGTCGAATTCGTGCTGGTCTTCCCAGAAAAACTCGCGCCGGTCGACGATGCGCCCGTTGCGCAAGTGAAACATGTTGACGGCCACCAGCGGCGGTTCGGCGTAGCAGGCGAAGATGTCGGTATTGGCGCCCTGGGCCGCCGCCATTTTCTGTTTGTCTTCCAATTCTTCGACGGTGGCGGCCAGGTCGCGCAAACCGGCCGCCTCTTCGAAGCGCATCTCGGCGGCGGCCTGTTCCATGCGGGCGCGAAGGCCGGCCGCCAGGTCGCGGTGCCGGCCTTCCAGAAAGAGCCGCACGTCGCGTACGTGATCGGCGTAGATTTCGTCGGTGGTCAGTCCCTGAACGCACGGCCCCAGGCAGCGGTGAATGTGATATTCGAGGCACGGGTGCGTGTGATTGCGGCTGAAGTCGACCTTGCAGGACGGCACCTTGAAGTGGCGGTGGATAAAATGCACCAGCCGGTGCGCCAGGTTGGCGGGAAAGTAGGGGCCGAAATACTGCGAGCCGTCCTTGCGCAAGCGCCGCGTCACGTAGACCCGCGGGTATTTCTCGGCCGTGAGCTTGATGTAGGGGTACGTCTTGTCGTCGCGCAGCAGGACGTTGAAGCGCGGCTTCCAGCGCTTGATCAGATTGTTTTCTAGCGCCAGCGCTTCTTTCTCGTTGTCCACCAGGATGTATTCGACGTCGTCGGCTTCGGCGATCAGGCTGCCGGTTTTCGATTCGCGCAGCCGCTCGACGTTGAAATAACTCCGCACCCGACTGCGAAGGTTCTTCGCTTTGCCGACGTAGAGCACCTTTCCCGCGGCGTCTTTGTACAGGTACACGCCGGGCAGCGGAGGCAACTCCGACACCCTCTCCCGAAGCCTGCTTTGAGAGCCGTGCATGGTGGGACTTATACTTAAATTGTGACACGAGCTACTGCGTTTCTGGGTCTGGTGCTGCTCGTGGGATGGACTGCGGCGGCGCAGGAGAACAAGCAACCACCGCCTGGCAAAACTGGCGAAGAGGTCAAGGAGACGCCTCCGTCAAAAGCCGTGGAAGGCTTGAAGGAAGAGGACGAATCCTTGATCCCCGAGCAGTATTCCTTCAATCCGCTGCAGGCGGACAAGGAGATGAGGGTCGGCGACTTTTACGCCAAGAAGGGTAGCTGGAAAGCCGCCGCCGGGCGCTACGAAGAGGCCACCAAGTGGAACCCCGGCCTGGCGGAAGCCTTCCTGAAGCTGGGACAGGCGAAGGAGAAGCTCAAGGACCGTGACGGCGCGCGCGAAGCCTATCAGAAATACGTAAAACTGGCGCCCGACACCAAGGAGGCGCACGAGCTCGCCCGCAAGCTCAAGAAGGGCAAGAAGTCTTCCTGAGTCGGCCGGCTACGCACAACGCTTCCGGACGAGCTGGTCCTTCATCATCCGCGCCACCCTTTGAAAACCCGGCTCCAGCTCGGGAAACAGATCGACGTAGTGCAGCTCGCGCATGACGCGGGCCGGCACTTGGCAGTCGTCCAGCCGCACCGGGACGATGAAGATGTCGTCCAGCGGCGACCGCGCCGCGCATTCGAGAGCGTAGCGGAGTTCGGCCTGAAACTGCCCCCGCTTGCTGACCGACCGGACGGAAAAGCAGGGAACGAAGAAGTCGCAGCGTGCGATGGTCTGTTCGATGGCGCGCGGCCAGTTTTGTCCGGGCAGAAGTTTCCAGCGGTCCACCCAGGGTTCGAATCCGCTCTCTTTAAAGAGGCAATACAGACGGCGCACCAAGCCCATGTCCTGTTCCACGTAGGCGATAAACACGGCGGGGCGCAGGTCGGATTGGAATTCGAAGGCGCCGGATTTCCCCTTGCGGAAAACGCCAAGGCCATCGATCTCGACGCTGCGCCCTTCTTCCAGGCAGCGCCTCACCAGGGCAGCCACGTCCTGGCTGGAATCCCAAATATCTTTCGTCATCGGAACCTGGATTTCTCCCGGCTAGGGGGTTTTTCTCCGTTTGCCTGGTTTGCGGATTGCCGGTTCGAACTCGAAGCGGGGCACCGGACCCGGCTGAAACTTCCCCAGGCCCGGCAGGTCGGCGGAGTGGCCGCGGCGGAGACTCTTGAGGATGTCGCTAACCAGGCGGTCCAGCCGGTCCGCGGCCGCGCCGGTGCTGATGCCGTTGGTTCGCGCCAACAACCTGGCCAGATCGCGATTCGTCATTCCGACCACAAATATAGCAGCGGCGCCTCCGGCGGAAACACTCCGATGGCTCCTCCCGGCAGCCGCTGGAAATCAGCAACCGTCTGATTTCGTGAGATTTAACTGAAGGGAGTTGAACTCCCCGGCAGTTGCAACATCCCTGTGAACGCCGCTCCGCGAGCCTGCCGCCGTTTGGGCTGGCAACCTGATTTTGATATTGTTACTGCTGGGTTCCAAAGACCCGTCAGAAAGGTGACCGGTGATGAAGCGTAGCCATGTCCCCGTCTCGTTAGCGCTGTTGTCCGGCGTTTTGATTTGCGGTTTGGTTTTGGCCCTGCCCGGCTCTGATACTTCCGCCGTCAAGGTTTGGGAAAAAGAAGTTGTCATCCCCACCTATGCCGCCGGAGCGCCCGAGCTCAATCCGATGTTCTACTTCGGAAGGATGTCCCAGGGCGCCCAGGGCAGAATCTACCCCTATCCGCTGTACGACAAGCTGACCCACGTTAAAACGGACAAGACCTACAAGATGGTCTATCTCGAAAACGAGTATGTCCGCATCGGCATTCTCCCCGAAATCGGCGGGCGCGTGTTCGAAGCGGTGGACAAGACCAACAACTACGATTTCTTCTACCACCAGCACGTCATCAAGCCGGCGCTCATCGGGTTGATCGGCGCCTGGATCTCGGGCGGGGTGGAGTGGAACATTCCCCACCACCACCGCGCCAGCACGTTCCTGCCGGTCCAGTATCGGACCGAAGAGAACGCCGACGGCAGCAAAACCGTGTGGGTGGGAGAGTTGGAAGTGCGCCAGCGCATGCGATGGGCGGTGGGCTATACGCTGCGGCCGGGCAAGTCTTACCTGGACGCGTCTGTTCGCATCGTGAACCGGACGCCGGTGGTGAACACCATGCTGTGCTTCGCCAACGCGGCGGTGCACGCCAACGACAACTACCAGGTGATCTATCCGCCGAGCACGCAATACGTCACCTTCCACAACAAGAACGACTTCGCGAAGTGGCCCATCGCTTCCGGCAAATACGCCGGCACCGACTTCGGGTCGGGGATGGACGTGAGCTGGTACAAGAACCACTACGACGCCACCTCGATGTTCGCGTGGAATTATCGGGACAACTTTTTCGCCGGCTACGACCACGGCAAGCAGGCCGGCACGATGAGCATCGCCGACCACCACGTGGTTCCCGGCAAGAAGTTCTGGACCTGGGGCACCGGTCCGCGCGGCAAGACCTGGGACAAGATCCTGACCGACGACGACGGTCCCTACATCGAGCTGATGGTGGGGGCCTACTCGGACAACCAGCCCGACTATAGCTGGCTGCAGCCGTATCGAGACCAAGGCGTTTCACATGTACTGGTACCCGTTCCGGGACATCGGCGGGGTGAAGAACGCCAACCTGGACGCGGCGGTGAACCTGGAAGTCGCCGACGGCTCGGCGCACGTCGGTTTCTACACCACTTCCGCTTACCCGGCCGCCACGGTGATGCTGAAGGCGGGCAGCAAAGTCCTGCTGGAAGAGAACGTGGCCATCAATCCGGCCAAGCCGTTTGTGAAGCAGGTGCCGGTACCCGCCGGCACCGACGAGCACGATTTGCGCGCTTCCATTTCGGCCGGCGGCAAAGAGCTGGTTTCCTACTCCCCCATCCGCCTGGTGCCCGAGCCCAGGCCCAAGGCGGTGACCCCGCCGCTGGCGCCGGCCGACATCAAGACCAACGAGGAGCTGCTGCTGGCCGGCCAGCGCCTCGAGCAATTTCACAGCGCCGCGCTCGATCCCTTCCCGTACTGGGAAGAAGCCTTGCGGCGCGACCCCGGCGACGCCCGCGTCAACACCGACATGGGCATTGCCTACCTCAAGCAGGCGCGTTACGCGGAAGCCGAACGCTACCTGCGCCGGGCCGTGGCGCGCCTGACCGACAAGTACACCACGCCGAAAGACGCCGAATCCACCTACTACCTGGGCGTCGCCTTGAAAGGCGAGGGCAAACTCGATGAAGCCTTCGACACCTTCTACAAAGCCGCCTGGAACGCGGCCTGGACCGGCTCGGCATATTATTCGCTGGCCGAAATCGCCACCCAGCGCGGCGACATGGAAGACGCGCTCAACTACACCAACCGGGCTCTCGAAAATAACGCGCGGAACCTGCGTGCGCTCAACCTGAAGGCCGCTCTGCTGCGCCACCTGGAGCGTCCGCAGGAGGCAATCGCCGTGCTGGCTTCGATCGAGAAACTGGCCGACCCCTTGGACGCGCGCACGATGGCGGAGCGCTGGCTGGCGGAAAAAACGCCCGAAACCGCCAGGAAGCTCACCGATACGCTGAACAACTATCCGCCCGACGCTCAGGAAACCGCCGCCGAATACCTGGATGCGGGTCTGTGGCAGGACGGCGCCGCGGTGCTCTCGCAGGCGGTGGAGGCGGCGCCGGATAAGGCCAAGCTGTCCCCGATGGTGTATTACTACCTGGGCTACTTCGCCGACCGGATGGGGCAGAAACAGAAGGCCGCCGGGTACGACCAGATCGCGCGCAAGCTGTCCCCCGATTATGTGTTCCCCTTCCAGAACGAAGCCATCGACGTACTGCGCGCGGCCATGGAGACCGATCCGAACGATGCCCGCGCGCCTTACTACCTGGGCAACCTGCTGTTCGACTGGCAGCCCGAGGAAGCGGCCAAGATGTGGGAGAAATCGGTGGCCCTGGACGACAACTTCGCCATCGCCCATCGGAACCTGGCCCTCTTTTATTGGCACCGCGAATCGGGCCCCGAGCTCGGAAAAGCCATCGCGGAGTTGGAGAAGGCGGTTTCGCTCGACCGGAAATACGCCATGCACTTCGACGAGCTGGACGAACTTTATGAAGCCGCCGGAACGGCGCCCGAGAAGCGGCTGGCCGTGCTGGAGCGGAACCAGGCCATCGTCGTCGAGCGCCCCGACGCCGAGGCGCGGCTCATCGATCTGAAAATCTTCGCGGGCAAATACGACGACGCCATCCAGCTTCTCGGCAGCCGGAGATTCGACACCTGGGAAGGAGGCTCGCAGTTCGACGTTGCGGGTTCGTGGACCGACGCCCACCTGCTGCGCGGGCGCCAGCGCCTTGCCGCCAGGCAATACCGGGAAGCGCTGGACGATTTCCAGACGGCCGAAAAGCTGCCCGAGAATCTACAGGGAGACCAGCGCGGCGGCGCCGCGGCCCGCGCGGCGGAAATCCAGTACTGGATCGGCAGCGCTTACGACGCGATGGGAAATCGGGAGCGGGCCAACCAGGCTTGGAAACAGGCGTCCGCGGCGACGCCGGCGCAGCGAAGGTATGCGCGGTTCGGGGACCCAAGCGCGCGCGGGCTGCAACTCTACTACCAGGGTTTGGCGCTCCAGAGATTAGGTGAAAACGTAAGAGCCGGGGAAATTTTCAGCGACCTGGTGAAGCAGGCCTCGGACGTTGAGCCTGGAGACTCCGCGCCGGCCGAGTCGTCGTCGTCGCTGGAAGCCCGCGGGCGGCAGCGCGATCGTGCCGCCGCCGCGCACTACACCGCCGCGCTGGGCCATCTTGGCTTGAACCAGGAAGCCGACGCGCGCCGTGAGCTGGAAGCGACGCTCAAGCTGAATCCGGCGCATTTGGGCGCCCGCACGGCCATGGCCGCCGTCGCGAATAAGACTACAGCCAGGCGTTGAGCCCTTCCCAGCGCACCGTCCAGGTGTCTTTGGGAAAGCCGGGTGCGGGCTCTTTGGGTCCGCCCCGCCATCCCGCCGCCATCATCGAAATGGCCGACAGCAGTCCGCCGTTGCCGGGCAGGTACAAAGGCAGGTTCGGACGCTGGTAGTTGTGGCCGTTCGCCAGGTACTTGTTTTTCGGCGTTTCCATCAGCAGCGCATCCACCGCAGTGGACGCCTCGCCCAGCCGCGCCGCCGTCATCGCCACCATGGGATAGTCCCAACCCCAGGTGGACGGCCAATCCCAAACCTCCATCACCTTGTGCAGCGTGCGAAGCATGGTCTCACGGTCGGCCATCTGGCCGGGCAGGAAACCCAGGGCCATCAGCATCGACGGGTGGTCGTGGTTGCGTTCGGTGAACGTCTGCGGGCAGTTTTCGTGCGCCAGGTAGACACCGTCCATTACGGGCAGCGGCGACAGCTTGTCGATCACCCGCTGCCACGACGGCTCCGGCGGCATACCCAAGCCCTGTCTCCACTCCTGCGCAACCTGCAATGCCCAGTGCCAGTATTCCAGCTCGTAGGTGGGGTTCCAGGTCTCGCGCGGAGGATGGTTTTCCTGCGCGGGAATCACCGGCGGCCCCAGCACGTACCGGTTTCGTTTGGGGTCGAGGGCGGCGTAACTGGCCATGAAATCGGCCGATTCAAAGACAATCCGCCGGTACCGCTCGAGCGTGGCCCGCTCCGGATGCGTCAGATACATCAAATGGGCGTAATAGATCGGATGCGGCTGTTCCCAAATCAGCAGCGGGCCGATCGGCGACGGGGAATCGCGGCCGTCCGGCGCCGTCATTTTCGGCCAGCGCGCTCCCTTATAACCCTGCTGCGCCGCCTTGGCTTGCGCCGCCGGCAAGATGGCCTGGTACCAGGGCAGGCTGCGCTCCAGCATTTCGGTGCGGTCCCACAACGCGAAATGCACGGCATGCCACCAGTGCATTTCCAGGTGGAACTTGCCATACCAGCTATTGCAGGTGAGGCCCGTCTCCTGCGGAGGAAGCGAGCCGCTCGTCTGGATGGCGGTGAGGTACTGCGACAACACGATGCGCCGCTCGAGCTCGTCGGCGCGCGAATCGACGCTGTCGGAAACGTCCACAGCGCCGCCGGTCGACCAAAACTGCTGCCAGTGTTTCGCCGCGGCGGTAAAAGTGGCATCCACCCCCGGCAGTGCATCCGGACCCGATTGGGGTGTAAAGCGGCTGACAAATTGCAGCACGGCGCCTTCGGCGGGCTGCAGCAGAAACTGGTGCGCGGCATCCCGCGCCCATCGAGCCTCGCCTTCCCACGCCACAGAAACCGAATACGAGTCGCCGTCCAGCCGGCGCTCGATCTCCACCCGCTTGCCGCCCTTCTCCGCCACCTTGCTGGTATGCCGTTCCGGGTGCGTCCAATCGGCGGCGCTCATGCTGGTAGACCCGTAGGGAAACGCGAAGCGGACCCCAATATGCAGGCCGCTGTCGAGCGGGGAAACCACGCGAACCGCCAGCATGTCGATATCGGGATGGCAGCACAGCTCCACCGCCACCAGAGTTCCTTCGATCTTGAAACTGCTTCGGATGACACCGTTCCACAAATCCAACCGCTGCATCAACGACGTGAGGTCGCCCGGCGCGGCTTTGCTGCCGTCTTTCTTGGTCACCTCCAGACCGATGCGGCCCAGGTGGAGGCGATGCGGATTCTCACGCAGCCAGTTGAACAGTTCCCTCTGGCCCCGCGAGCTGGTAGCGTAACCCACCTTCCGTCCCCACGCATCGAATTCCTCCAGCTTCAGCTCGCTCTCTGTGAATTGATTCGGATTCGGCGCGGTGTGCCAGCCCCACTGCGACTGCGTGCACAGCGGGATGCTCTTCTCGTACAGCTCCGGAAACGTCTGCAAGCCGGTGATGTCGCCGGTGAATGCGAATTCGCCGTTGCCTACCGATAGGGGCGCGAACGGATCAATGGCCTGGAGCGACGGGCTGTAGGCCCGCGCCAGCGCGGCCCGATTGATGCGCCCGGCCGGCTGCGCCGCGGCCCGGAAGGGATCCAGCAGCGTTCCGCCCGCCAATGCTTGCAGCAGTGTACGCCTGGAAATCATGTTCTGCCCCCCCCATTCATTCTAGGGAACCCGGGCCGGCCAGACCTCCAGCGTCACCAGCCAGGTGATCAGCCAAACCAACTGGGCCGTAAGCAGGTGGATAATCTGCATCCACGCCGGCGCGGCCAGCGCGATGTTCAAGACCCCGATTGCAACTTGCGCCAACACCACCGCCAACCCCAGCCGGAACAGCCGTGCGCGCGTGCCGTCTTTTGCCGCGGGCCCGCGCAGCAGGCTCAGGAACAAGGCTGCCAGCAGCGCGGCGGCGGTGGCGGCGATGATGGGGTGGACCACGCGAAGGCGGACCAGGAAGTGCTGCGTGGAAGACGTATCGGCCCGCACCCTGGCGAACAGCGAGCTATCCAGCGCAGGGTGCGTCGGAAACAGCGTATCGCCCAGCGCGGTCACCGCGCCGGACATGTTTGTCAGCAACAGACCCACCAGCGCGGCCACCACCAACGCCTTGGCAACCGCAACGCGGCCGGACGCCCCTCGCCTGGTCGTCCACCAGGCCACGGTGACGGCGCTGGCCGTCAGCAGCATGGTGTTCACCAGGTGCAGCGAAATCACCACCGCGCGCGAAGCGGAGGCGTCGCCGGCCACCAGCTCCATCTTCACCAGCACGGCGCCGATGAAGCTTTCCACCAGCAGGAAAAAGAAGGTCGCCAGAGCGGCGCGGAATACCCGCTTCCCCACCCGCCGGGACCACACCACCAGCACCAGCCCGAAGATGCCGCACAGCCCGCTGCTGAGCCGGTGTCCGAATTCGATCAGCGTCTGGGTGCTGGGCGCCTGGGGAATCACCTCGCCGTTGCACAACGGCCAATGGCTGCCGCAGCCGTTGCCGGAGCCGCTGATGCGCACCCACGCCCCGTACAGGATCACCGCGATCAGGTAAGCCAGAAAAAACCAGGCAAAGCGGGCGAAGCGGGTGTCGGACATGATGAAGCGGCATTCTCCTTCCGCATACAAGTATGCACCGCGCCGGATGCGCTATTGTCAAGCAATGCACCGACGGATTTGTTTCGTACTCCAGGTGAAGCCCGGCCGGCTGGAGGAATATCGCGAACGCCACCGCGCCGTCTGGCCGGCGATGCTCGAAGCGCTGCGGCAAACCGGCTGGCACAACTACTCGCTGTTCCTGCGCGACGACGGCATGTTGATCGGATACCTCGAGACGCCGGACTTCGAAAAGGCGCTGGCCGGGATGGCGGCCACCGAAGTCAACCACCGCTGGCAGACGGAGATGGCGGAGTTTTTCGAAGGCGTCCCCGGCCGCCACCCGGACGAGCAAATGCAGCCCCTCGCCGAAGTGTTCCACCTCGACTGAGCCGCCCGCGTCGCAATCTCGACCCCAGCCCGGACACTACTTCTCCGCTGAGTATTTTGCGTAAAGCGCCGGAATGTCGATCCCGTGGACGTCGCCCGGATGCACGATCACGCGGTATCGGAAGCGCAGCGACTTGCCTGCCGGCACCGTCTGCGAGCCGTTTACCGACTTGTCGCCGGTGAACACCGACACGCCGAACGGGTTGGCCGCAAACAGGCCGTAGCCGCGCACGTGCCAGCGCACCGGATGGCGGGGGTTTTCCGGGTGATCGAAGATTGTGACCCCCACCTTCTCATCGCCGATCGTGCCCGAGTAATCGCACCAGTTCGAAGGTTTCCCCCAAGCTTCCTTTTCGCCCACCAGTCCGTCCGCGTTGGTGATGGTGCCGCTGCCACCCTCGGCATCCAGATCGGGACGCATGCGGATGGCGAACGCTCCGTCTTTGCCGTCTCCCCACGTGACATCCTGGACGGAAGTCAGAGTGATGTCGAAGTCGATGGTGCGCAGGTTCTTGGCCTCATGGAAGGTCATGATGCGGTGTTCTGTCAGGACCACGTTGCCTTGCCGGTCGGTCCAGTCGAAGGTGGCCGCGATGGTTCCTTTGTCCTTGCCGCTGGTGACCTTGTCCACCTTCTTCAGCACCATCACGCCGCGCTTCGGAGGTTCCTTATAAGACGCCTCGTTGTTCCAGAAGTCGATTCCGTTGACGCTGTCGTGGGCGAAGAAGATGCCCCGTTGGTGCGGGTGATCTTTGCGCACATTGGCCTCTTCCGGCACGTTTTCCATCGGCCAAGCGCGGGTGACGTAGGTGCCGGTCGCCGCGCGCACGGGCCAAAGATACGGTTTCGTGACTTCGTCGCCCTTCATGTAAAAAGTGCTGTAAGGCTTGCCGTCGATCGCGATTTCGATCTTATCGGGACCCGGGGTAATCTTGACCTGCGCCGCCGCGGGCATGGTCAGCAAGGCGGAGAAAAGACCCAGCAATCCAAGTTTCATGTGACGATTCATCGGAACCTCATTCGTCTCCGAGCAAGATGAGCGGGCGAACATCCCAGTGCAGCCGGAGTGCGGCCAAATTGATATCTTATACCCTTCCCCGAAAATGCGTCGCGGCGCAATCCAGTCTGAGCGCCGCCCGTAAGGAAGGCGGTCCCCCCGCGCCGCGCCGCCAGAACTCTCAGCAGCCGCCGGATCGCTCGAAGGACGAAAAGTGTCATTCTTCTCATCCTAAGCCGAGCATACGCGTGTCGCCGAGTGGCAACCAACACCACAGGCATCCGTTTCGTGCCGCCACCAATGCCTGGCTTCCGGCATCTGATTCAATGTGGTGTAAACCCGGTTCGGGGAAATCCACAGACAGGAGGCTGCATGAAGATTGGCATCATTGGGGCAGGACAAATCGGCGGCACGCTGACGCGCCGTCTGGCCGCACTGGGGCATCAGGTGTCCGTGGCGAACTCGCGAGGACCTCACACCCTCACCGCGCTCGCCACCGAAACCGGCGCGAAGGCCGTTTCAGCCGCCGAAGCGGCGCGGGCCGGCGATGTCGTCGTGGTGACCATTCCCGAAGGCAAAATCCGAGACCTGCCGAAAGACCTGTTGGCCGGTGTGCGAGAAATGTGGTCGTCATCGACACGGGCAATTACTACCCCCGGGAACGCGATGGCCGCATCGAGGAGATCGAGGCGGGGATGACGGAAAGCCGCTGGGTCGAGCATCGGCTCGGCCGGCCCGTGGTGAAGGCGTTCAACAACATCTATGCCAAACACCTGCTGGAATTCGGCCGCCCCGCGGGCGACCCCAAGCGCTTCGCCTTGCCCATTGCGGGCGACGACGATCGGGCCAAGGGAGTGGTGCTTCGGCTTCTGGACGAACTCGGATTTGACGGCGTGGACGCCGGCGGTCTGGACGAATCCTGGCGCCAGCAGCCCGGCACCCCGGTTTATGGCGCCGACCTGGACGCCGCCGGCGTCCGCCGTGAACTGGCCGCCGCAACCCGCGAGCGGAAGCCGCAGTGGCGTGGCACCTCGCACAGCCCCGGCACTTTTGCCCAGCCCGCCTGAGCCTGATCGAGTGACGGGGTTTAGCGCGAGTCTTCTCTCACGCAGTCTCTGAAACGTCACGATGGATCTGCGGAGATCAAGAGGCCACACTGGGCCTACGGACACGCCTCTGGCGGCACGCGGGCCAGGATCGCATCGTACACATTTCGGGCCGCCGACAATGCTTGTTCGGCCCCATCATGCTCGGGTTCATCAGACTCGCCAGGGTAGCGGAACTTCCAAGCGAATTCCGTGAGCGGTACCGCCTCATCGACCACAGTCCTTAACGTGGTGTCAAGCGATACACACTGTCCGCCGAGTTCCTCCAGGTTGTGCGTCTTCCGAAAGGGCACATCGTGCAAGGCAAGCAGAGCCTTCATTGCCTTTTCAGCCGCCTGCTGGGCATGAAACATCACATCGCCCCACAGGTCCTGCTCGGGAGCCGAGAGCTCGTGAGCGGCCGCGCGTAGATCGAGTTCCGCTTTAGAGAGCCAGGCGCGAACGTCCTCGATGCGGGCACTCTTAGGCTCCATGCAACGCTCTCCCTTCGCGCAGCACCGTTCCGGGAAGCGAAGCTTTCAGCGAGCGCCGCCGATCGAAGTAGGAACTTGTACACACGAGTACATCCGCGGCGGTCCCAGTGCCGCGGAGGACTTCATACGCCAGCCGGCTCCGTCGCCGGTCTGAAGGTGCGTCGTCCGGTACCACCACTAAGAGATCGTAGTCGCTGTCGGCATCGGCATCGCCCCTGGCTACCGAACCAAAGAGGTAGATGCTCTCTGGCCGGTACGCCTCGACAAGACGGCGCACAACTTCGGCGAGGGCCGGATCATCGGCCGTCGGAGTTCTGAAAACAGAAGCTCTGTCACCCGCCATATTTCGTCTCCACCAGTGTGCCACAGCCTGGTGGAAACGGCCTCATGTGGCAGACTTATTCCACGCATTAGTGCCAACGTTTGGTGTACTAATGAGAGCAGTGCGCTCAATTCCATCTGCAGGGAGAGGCTGATGCGTCAGGGATCCGGCTGGGCAACCGCCGCGGCCGCTACTCTTGTTTTGTCGACCGGCCTGCTCGTTGCCCAGAGCGGCCAGACGCCGGCCACCACATCCCCCAGAACCTGGATCGACCCGGACACCGGCCACCGCGTCGTTCGGCTCACCGATGAGTCCGGCAGCGCCAGCCTATACTTCAACCAACACGGTTACACGGCGGATGGCAAAAAGCTGGTCTACACCACACCCGAGGGCGTTTCGGTTCTCGATCTGCAAACCCGTCAATCCAAACAGGTGATAAGCGGCAGGGTGCGTCTGATCGAAGCGGGAAGAATAACGCCGAACATTTACTACCTGAAGGAAAGCGCGGCCTGGTCCACCAACGTGGCGACCGGCGCCACTCGCGAAATCGGGAAACTTCCACCACGAGGCTCGGTTTCGACGGTAAACGCTGACGAGACGCTGCTCGCGGGAACCTACATCGAAGGCGAAGGCCAGGATTACGGCGGCAACCGGCCCCAAAGCCAGGGGCACCCGCTCCTTCAGGCGCTGAACAAGGGTCAGATGATGGAGCAGCGGCTGGCGGCCCACCTTCCGATGGGGCTGTTTACGCTCAACATCAAGACCGGCGAAATCAAGACCATTCTGAAAAGCACGGACTGGCTCAACCATCTCCTGTTTTCGCCCACGGACCCCGCGCTGTTGCTTTACTGCCACGAAGGCCCCTGGCATAAAGTCGACCGTATCTGGACCATCCGCACGGATGGCAGCCACAACCTGCTGGTGCACAAACGCACCATGGAAATGGAGATCGCGGGGCACGAATTCTGGAGCGCCGACGGAAAAACCGTATGGTACGACCTGCAAACCCCGCGCGGAGAAGATTTCTGGGTGACCGGCTACAACGTCGACACCGGCAAGCGGACCTGGTATCACCTGCAACGCAACGACTGGTCCATCCACTTCAATGTGACAAATGACGGGACGCTGTTCTGCGGCGACGGCGGCGACCCCGGCCAGGTGGCGCACGCCAAGGATGGCGAGTGGATCTACCTGTTCCGTCCCGAGCTGATACCCAATCGCGGCGTGGAAGACAAAGCTCTAATCCAGCCCGGCGTATTTCACGCCGAGCGCCTGGTGAACATGTCCCGGCACAACTACCGCCTGGAGCCGAATGTCAGCTTCACCCCCGATGAGAAATGGGTAGTATTCCGTTCCAACATGTTCGGCGATACGTACGTCTACGCCGTGGAAGTGGCAAAAGCATCGACCAAAACACCGGCCGCGGCAAATTAGATCCAATGTTTGGTGAATCAACGTAGGTTTTGCCAACTCGTCGCCTCAGTCCACTTGGCGGGCCAGGCTGCCGGTCGGCGGTCGCCCGGTCGCCAGAAGCAAGTTCAACTGCACCGCCTCCCCGGAGGCCCGCTGCAGACGCGAGGGATACGGCTTGAAAGGAACCTCAGCCCTTGAGCTCCGAAAGCTTGGTTTCTTCCGGAACCTCCGTCGGGCTTTCGAAGTGTAGGCGATAACCGTCCGGATCGGAGAGGCATGTGTCCCACATCGAGTTTCCCACTTGCGGCTCCGTTGCCTCGATGCCGCGGGACCGGAATTCATGGTAGATCTTCAAGGCGTCCTCGCAAATGAACCAGAGCGACACGCCCTCACCTACCTTTCCCTCCGGCGCCCACGAGTCGTGTCCTTCGTTGGCGAATTCCTGAAGCATCAGCGCCGCCCCGCCCAACTTCAGCCAGCACCACCGCAGCTTTTCTCCGGTCACCCATTGATGCTTCATCGCGAAGCCAAGCCCGTCCACGTAATAGTGGAACGACCGCTCCATGTCGGACACGCTCAGGAATGGGACCACTTGCAGGACGTTGCCCCCAGGCGTCGAATGCGTACCCATTGCGCTACCCTCCGTTGGCCCTCAGGAATTTCTCGATTTCCGTTTGCTCCGCGTGAATGGCCCAGCCCAGCGGCGTGCTTCTGTAGATCGTGTCCAGGATATCCAGTCTCGCTCCTCGTTCGACCAACAAGCGAACCACCGCCTCTTTGCCGGCCAGGGCTGCCTGGTGCATCGGCGTGGTGTGGGAGTGGAAGCCGTCGGGGTTGTACCGGTTCGGATCTTCGCCCGCATCGAGGAGTAACCGCACGATTTCGACGTGCCCGTACCGCGCAGCCAGCGAGAGCGCGCGGTGACGCTCTCCCGCGCTGGCCGCCGGGAGCATTTGACGCGCATCTTCGACGCGGCCCAGTCCGGCCGCCGCAATCAGATTGTCCGTCCGCGCGCCGCGCCGGGCGAGCGCTTCGGCGGCGCTCGGGAATCCGAAGATCAGAGCGGTCATCAAAGGCGTTCCCCATTTGCCGGAGCCCAGCCCATCGACCGACGCGCCGAAATCCAGCAGCGTATCCACCAGCGGCGCCTGAACGCCGGCGTCCGCCGGGGGACTGCTGGAAACCAGCATGCTCAACGCCGTGCACTGACTGCCGTACAAGTCCGCCACGGCGTCAACTTCGGCGCCGCCGCGGAGCAGGATCTCCGCAACTTCCACCGCATTGGCCGGACTCTTCTGCCGGTAGCCCTCAACGCCGTTTGCGGCGACGTAGTGGAGCAGAGTGGCGCGATGCACAGGCGGGTCGAAGTGTGTGACCCGCGTCGAGCGAGCGTGAACCAGCTCGGGGTTTTCGCGCAAACGCGCGGCCAATGAGGCAACGTCGCCGGTGACCACGTCCTCCACGGCCGATTCGAACCGGCAGACCGCGGAGTTGTCCCGGCTCACCGCGGCGACGTAGTCCGCCAGCGCCTGCCAGTCCCGGAAGTCGTACCAGCGCGCCAGGGTGAGTTGCAGGTCGTCAAGGTCGAGGCCGGCGCCGAGGACTTCGGCCTTCGAAACATTTTTCGGCAGCCAGGCGATCTTCTCGTCCAGGAATCGGGGATGGCGCTCGTTGATACACCGGATGGCCCCGGAATCGCCCGACCGGTAGGCTTCCAACAGTTCCTGGGCCTGTCTCCGGTATTGCCCCAGGCCGGAACGGAACGGAAGCGGCGTGAGATTCATTTAGGAGGTCCTTTCGCGACTGCAGCGGGAGGACGGTTACGAGAGCCGGAATGCAGGCCGCACCCAGGTGAGAAATCGCCCCTCGCGCTTGGCGTGATTCTATCACCGAAACGCGGCCCGGAATCGGCATCGCGCTCATTCGTTCGACAGCGCCTCCACCGGATCCACTCGCGCGATGCGGCGCCCTGGCACGCAGCCGTCCCGGCCCGCAATGGGTTGCGCTCCACCGGGTCCGGCGCCCCACACTGGTGTTGTTATTCAAACGCACAAGAAGCGAAGCGGTCCTGCCATAGGTGACCACCGCGCCACGATAAGGCGGCCCTTTTCGTGCTTCGCCCGGCTCAGCCAGCCGCTTTCGGCCTGACAACCGGCCGCCTCAAGCGCGCTATCTCCCAGGACATGGGTGATTGCGTTCAGCGCCCGGTTAACCGCAGTAATTCGCGCGAGGTGGGTGTCCCCGATTTCGACAGCTCCGAGCCTGCCCTCCGCAATCTCACTTGCCAACTCCATCGCCGTTAAACGCCAGAGAGCGCTTTCCATGTGGTTGGAGTGTTTGGTCAGAACAGGTTGCGGACCATTCTTTGAACGTGCAGCCGGATGTCATGTGGCCACTCGCGGATGAGTTCGTTAAAGCGTGCACCACTGCGGGCGTAGAGGGCGCGCGTTGCCTCTTCGTAGCCAGGCAGATTTCCTGCCATTGCCGAGAGAAACCGGCCGGCAGCCTCAATAGCCAGGCGCGCCTGCTGCTCGCCAGGCTCTCGTTTTCGCGCCTGGTCGACCAGCCTCGGAACTCGGAACTCGGGTGGCTGACCCGTCACACAGGCCTTACTGTGTAACCTATTTAAGAGCAGTGCCTTACAGTCTGGCCTGATTCGCAGTTTGACCCTTGCCGGATGGCGCGCACGGAACTCCATTGACTGCCTGGGCTCGCTGGTACCGTCCAAGTCCTTCGGCTAATACTTTGATTTGTTTGGATTTCTCCACCGCTCATCCACCCGGCCAAAGCCAGCCACACCGGATACCTCCCCGCCTGGATCTTCCTGACAAAACCGCTGTGGGACGGGCCGCTATGTCCCTCACTCTCAAAACGCCACCCCACTTCCAATCACTGCCAACAACACCTTTGCGATCCTCGCCACAGTTCAGTGACTCATCGGCCTTCGGCACTCCGGAAATCAACCTCCTCCGGTCGCCCATTGCCAACGAATTTGTTCAACCTCGTCAATGGCCTAACCTCCGAACCCCGAACCCATGTGGTATCCGTGGGCCGAAGGAGCCAGCATGTCCATCACAACCTTATTCGCCCCCTGTCCACCGCCTCCGTCAACGAGGCTCTTCCTCCAATCGGTCACCCAGTCCCCGGTATCCGGTCCCCCACCTCAAGTCAATGAAGTTTTTCCTCTAACGGTCCACGGGCCACGGATCACGGACCACGGTTTTGACCGTTCACCCGGTTCGAACTCCACCGGCCCCCGGACCCCCGAAGGCAAAGCCCGCTCTTCCCAGAACGCCCGCAAACACGGCCTCTCCGCCATGCACCTGATCGTCCGCGAAGACGAACGCGAGGAATTCACCGAACTCGAATGCTCACTCCTCGACGACGTCCGCCCCGAAACCGCTCTCGAAACGGAAACTTTCCGCCACCTGCTCCACGCCGCCTGGAACCTCCGCCGCCTGGAACGCCTCGAAGCGGAACTGTTCGACTCCGGCACTGACCCGCTCTCCGACCCGGACCTCGCCCCCACCCTCGACCGCTACGCCCGCTATCATCAGCGCCACCAGCGCGCCTACTACCGCGCGTTGAAGGAACTCAAGAGCTTACAGACCAATCGCGCCCTCCAACAGGTCGCCGAAGACCGCGGCGAGATGGCCGCAGATGCTCCGCCTCTCGCCGACAACATGAAATTGACAAAACGAAGTGTCCCCCTCGATGTCTGGCAGACCTTTCAGCGCCTGCTCGACCGCGAAGGGGGCGAACGGGCCATGCTGGCAGCCATGGAGTTCGTAAAAGAGAAGTTCGCCGGCTCCTGCGCCGGATTTCCAGAGCTTCGAGCAGGAACTCCGCGCCGGTTCGCAAAAATTCGCGCGGTGACAAAACGAACTGTCGTCTCCGCCGATCCCGGCAATTTTGAAGGACACGAAGATCGTTGTTTGGTTGCGGCAAAAGTCGCCCGACGGAGCAAGCTGCCGAATGTCGCGATGCAGCGCCGACCTCTGTTATTCCACGCTGCACCCACGCTCATGCAAAATGACGATTCAATCGTCAATTTGCAGAAACAGTATCCATACCACTTATTTTCAATGCATTGCAGCTATGCAGAGTCGCCCGCCCGGGCCTATTTCGCTTCCACTTCCGGCACCAGGATCTCTATGTTACGGAACCAGATGTCGGTTCCCATCGGGTCCCCGTGCACTTGCAGGGCAATATGGCCCTCGGTTCGCCCTTGCGCATCGTTCGCCAGATCGACCGTCTTCACTCCGTTCAGATGGAACACGATCCGGTGTCCGTGAAGCGACGCGCTGAGGTCGTTCCATTCGCCGGCCTTGACCGCCGCGTTGTCCTCCGGACCGGTTACCCATCCCCGCCCGCCGGCATCCCAAAAGCCGCCGGTTCTTCGGGTAAAGTCGATCTCTTCTTCGTACCCCGCAAAGGTCTTCGGGTCGCAGCGCAGGAAGAAACCGCTGTTGCCCTTGACGATCTTGAACTGGACCCGCGCCGTCACATCCGTGAAGGAGGCGTCAGTCACCGCAAACCCGCCATGGGTGTCGCCGGGAATGCTGGTGGCATGCACGGCACCGCCCTCGGGCAGCCAGTCTCCATTGCCTACCAGCGACCAGCCGGCGTCGGAGTAGCCGTCCCAGATCGGCTTCCAGACGTGCCGGCCCAGGTCTTGAATCCGCAGATTTCGCCAGCGCACCTGCTCCGGTTTGTCGCCGGTAAACTGGTGCACCTGCAACCCGATAAAGCCGGTCTGGTCCAGCGGGTCCACCACGTCGGCGCACTCCACGCCGTTTACCCAGGTCTTGATGGAATCCCCCATCGCCACAACCCGGTAGTGGTTCCACTGGTCGTCATGGTAGGCTTTGGCGCACGCCGAGTCCGCGGCAGGCTGTTCGAGCCAACCCCGGCGGGCCTCGTCGTAGATGCCGCCGGAGCCGTGCGCGGCCTCGTTTGCGATCTCCACCTGGTAGCCGTACACGCGCCCTTTGCTCTGTTTGTGCGGCGAAATTTTCGTGCCGTCGAAGGTGTTGACGACGGTGTCCTCCGCATAACGATGACTGCGGATCTGGACGCCTGTATTGAGCGCCGTGTCGTGCGAGACATCGAACTCCAGCACGAAGTCGCCATACTCCTTCTTGGTGCACAGAAAGCTGTTGGGGCTGCCCGCGGCGGTGGTGCCCACGATGGCGTCACCCTCGATTTCGTATTTGGCGAGGCCGTTGCACACCTCGAAGTCGCTCAGATCTTTGCCGTTGAACAACGGCGCGAACTCCGGCTCCGCGGCCAGCGCGGCGCCCGTTGTAATGAGGAAAATACAGACCACTGGCAAATGACGTTTCACGATACCTCCTGCGCCGGCCGGCGAATCGGCCCTGCTTCACATATGGTAATGGAACCTGAATCTCTTTGGGCGCTTGCCGGAAGCGCGTCAGCGCCGCTTGAGGTTTTCGAGTTCCTCGAGCGTGCGCGGCCAGTCGGCCCGCAACAGGCGCGAAAGCGCTCGGTCGGCCAACAGCTTGCCGCCGGTCTGGCAAGGAGCGCAGTAGTTCGTCTCGTTCGAGGCGTAGCGGATGCGTTGGACCTTGGCGCCGCATCGCGGACACGGCTGGCCGTAGCGTCCGTGCACGGCCATGCCTTCGCGGAACGCCGTTACCTTTTCGGGGAACTTCACGCCGGCTTCGGCGCGCAGCCGGTCGGTCCATTCGGCCAGCACTTCGCGCGTCGCGCGGTACAGCTTGTCCCGCTCGCCCGGCGCCAGGCGCAATGTCATCGTTACCGGCGAAAGCCCGGCGCGGTGCAGGATCTCGTCGGAGTACGCGTTGCCGATACCGCTGAAAAGACGAGGGTCGGTGAGGGCGCGTTTCAACGTGTGGTTGGCCGAAACCAGCGTGGCCGAGAACGCGCCGGCATCGGCATCGAGCACCTCCAGGCCGCCCGGATCGAGCGCCCGCAGTCCTTCCTCGCCGGCAGCCATGTGGAGCGAAGCACGATGTTGCGAGCCGGCCTCGGTAAGAAGCAGGACGCCGGAATCGAATTCGAAGCTCGCCAGCAGGCTCTTCGCGCCGGGCTTCGCGCTGCCTTCGCGCCAGTGCAGGCGGCCCGCGATCATCAGGTGCAGCACCAGCCAGTTATGGTTTTCGAAGCCGATCGCAATCCGCTTGCCCAGGCGGCGTGCTTCCGTGACGGCCTGCCCCGAAACGGACTCGATTGGCGGCGTGGTGGAGCGCAGCAGGAACGGACCCCGGATCACCGCCCGCTGGAACTTGCGATCGACGATGCGGCTGCGCAACGCTTCAACGTACACCTCAATGTCGGGCAACTCGGGCATTCCGTCTTCCTTCTGCCTTAACGCAGCCGCTGGCAAAGGTGCTCCGATCGTTCCGAACCGTGCAAAATTCCGCGCTTGGGGGTACGATAGACACGGGAGGTTTGCGGTGGCATTTGATTTTACCAGACGTCATTTTTTCTTCGGAACGCTGCTCGCGGGTGCCGTTCCCGTGGGAGGGTTTGGAAGCACACCTTCACTGCGTATGTTGGGTTACAAATCTCCCAACGAAAAACTGAACATCGCTTCCATCGGCGCCGGCGGCAAGGCCAGGAGTGATATCGACGGCTGTTCCGATGAGAATATCGTGGCACTTTGCGACGTGGATGAAAAGCAAGCCGCGGAAAAATTCAAAGAATACGACAAGCTGCCTAAGTATAAAGACTACCGAAAGATGCTGGACAAGGAGGGGAGCGGCATCGACGCCGTTATCGTAACCATCCCCGACTTCATGCACGCCATGGCAGCCACCGCGTGCATGGAACGCGGCAAGCACGTGTACGTGCAAAAACCGCTTACCCGCACCGTCTGGGAAGCCCGCAAGATGCTCGAAGCAGCCGAGAAATACAAGGTGGCCACGCAGATGGGCAACCAGGGCTATTCGAACGAAGGGACCCGCCAGGTGGCCGAGATGATCTGGGCCGGCGAAATCGGCAATGTCACCGAAGTTCATGCCTGGACCGACCGTCCGATGTGGCCGCAGGGTCTCACCTCGATTCCCCCGCCAGACCCGGTGCCCGCCACGCTCGATTGGGATCTCTGGCTCGGTGGCGCCGAACAACGGCCGTTCACGCATGGCGGCTACGGCTACCCCACCGCATGGGGGGACTTCTATCAGCCCTTCAACTGGCGCGGCTTTTACGACTTCGGGTGCGGCGCCCTCGGCGACATGGCGTGCCACATCCTGGGCGCGCCGAACCTGGCGCTGCGGCTGGGCGCCCCCACCAGCGTCGAGTGCATCAAGAAGGAAGGCACCAGCGATTTCATGTTCCCTAAGGCATCCACCATCCGGTACGACTTCCCGGCCCGCGGCTCGATGCCTCCGGTGAAGGTGTTCTGGTACGACGGGTTGACCGAAACTCCCGAGATCCCCGGTGTGCCGAAGGGCGAATTGCTCGGCGACCTGCCCCGGATTCCGTACCGCATGCGGGGCCGGGCCCCGGGCGCTGGCTCAGCGACTGCTTCCGGCGCCCGGCGCCGGCGGCCTTTGACCGGTTTCGTAGGCGACGTGTTTGACTGGGATCGCTTCCAGGAAGTTGCCAACAATCCCAACGCAGTCGTGCCCAAGCCCGACGGCAGCCTGTTCGTCGGCGACAAAGGGATGATCACCACCGGCACTTATGGCGAGGACACTCGGCTCATCCCGGTTGAGAAGATGAAGGACTATCAGTTCCCGCCGCAATACCTGACGCGCTCGCCCGGCCACTATCGTGACTGGATCAGGGCGGCGAAGGGCGGCGACCCGGCCTGTTCGAATTTCAGCGTGGCCGTTCCGTTCGTCCAGTGGATGCTGCTCGGGGTGATCTCGCTCCGGGCGGAAGGCAAGCTCGAGTGGGACGCCGAGAAAATGCAGTTCTCCAACAACGAGGAAGCCAACAAATACCTGAAGCCCGTCTTCCGAAAAGGCTGGTCAATCGCCTGATGGGTGAGAGAGCGTATTGAGGAGTAACGAGGCCGTGGTTCAGACGGGAGCACGGCCTCCCCTACAAATCTTCCATCCGAGTCCACGCTTTGCCCGCCGCCGCGCGGGGAACTACAGCGGGAATACCTTCCGTACCTTTTCAACGAAGGCCGCCACCTTTACACGCGGGTCACCCTCGCCCAGCGTTTCTATCGGAAGGAAGCCCCGGTAGCCGCCTTTGTCGATGATCGCCTTCACCTTTTCGAGATCGGTGGGGACTTCCTTGCCCCCCACCCACACGCTCTCCTTGAGCTGCCAGGAAACCGCGTACGGCAGTAACTGCTGGATTTCCTGGTAGGGATCCGACTGGCGCAGGCTCCCGACGTCGAGGATGGAACCGAACCATTCCGAATTCACGGCTTCGATGACCCGGATGGTTTCGGCCGCCGTCTTCAGAAAGCCGTTGTGATTCTGCAAGCCGACAATCACGCCGTGGCCGGCTGCGTTGGCGGCACAGTCCTTGAATAAGGGCACCATCCACTCGAGCGCCTGCTCGAAGCTGTACCCGTCGGGCACCTTCGTGCCGGCGAATACACGAATGACGGACGCGCCCAGCTTGGAGGCAACCTCGATCCAGCCTTTCACCATCTCGACATCGGCGGCGCGCGCGGCGGCGTCCGCGACGGCGAAGTCGTTTCGAACGCCGGTGCCGTTGATCGTGACGCCGTTGAGGAAGGCGCGCCGCTTCAGGCTGTAGATGTAGGCATCGTCCGGCACTTTCGGATAGCCCGGGAAGTAATACCCGGTGGCGTCCATGCAGTCGAGGCCGTGCTCGGCACAGTAGTCGACAACTCCGGCCAGGGTGATCGTATTGGCGCGCAACGGCTCGTTAAACGAGTACGCATTGAGCCCGATCTTCACCCTGGCGCCGGCGGTGCGGACCACTTTGCCTTGCGCAAAGGTAGTGCTGGAAACGGTCGCGATGCCGATGGACCGCTTCAGAAATTTTCGACGATGGATGTTGGCGTTCATGGTGGCAAATCCATTCTACAGCCATACTCCCGCCGGTCCGGGTGAGACAGAGCTTTCCTGTCGCGGGCAATGCCGGTAGAATGGACGCGAATTGGAGGTATGTATGCGGAATCCGATGATAGCGGCGGCTTTGGTGCTGTGCATGGTCCCCGGACTCTTCGGCCAGAACGGGGTTCGCGCCGGACGCCTGATTGTGGAACCGCCGACGCTGCTGAACCTCGGCTTCGAGTGGGAGATTTCCGGCGACGCCAACCGAAACGCCACCGTCGCGGTGAGCTATCGCGAGGCCGGCGCCACGGCGTGGAAAGACGCGCTGCCGCTGCTCCGCTATGGTGGAGAGCGGGTGTTTCGCGCGGCCGAACACCTGGACTACACCGTCCCCGATGGCTTCGCCGGCAGCGTGCTGAACCTCAAGCCGGGCACCGAGTACGAGTGCCGCTTCACCATGAAGGACCCGGATGGCGTCGAGGGACAGGCGTCTCAAACCGTTCGCGCGCGAACCCGCACCGAGCCGGCGGAAGCCAAGGACGGGCGTATCCTGCACGTCTACCCGCCCGGCTGGAAGGGCGAGAAACAACAGCCGGCGTTTACCGGCCTGCTGGCCGCCTATTACGGAGCGGGACTGGGTGACTGGAACGTGGTGCACGAGCGCAAGGCGCAGCCTGGCGACATCCTGCTGGTTCACGCCGGGCTCTACAAGGCCGATCGGCTGAACTACGTGGACCCGCTGATGACGCCGTTCGACGGCACCTACACTACTGACGCTCAAAGGGACGCCCGACCGGCCCATCGTCATTCGCGCGGCGGGCGATGGCGAGGTGATCTTCGACGGCAACGGCTGCCACCGCCTGTTCGACGTGATGGCCTCCGAATACACCATCTTCGACGGGTTGACCATTCGCAACACCGACATCGCCATCTTCGCCGGCCAGAAAGAGGTGTTGGGCGCGAAGGGTCTCACCGTGCGGAATTGCCGCTTTGAAGACGTCGGCATCGGCGTCACCACCGAATACGCCGGCTCACGGAACTTCTACATCGCCGACAACGTCTTCCTCGGCCGCGCCGACCGCTACCGCCTTATCGGATGGGCCAACCCCGGCATCTACGGCGCGCATCCGTTGACCAGCTATTACGCGGTGAAGGTGTACGGCGCGGGCCACGTCATCTGCCACAACGACGTAGCGTTCTTCCACGACGCCATCGACATTTCCACCTACGGAACGCCGGAACCGGACCCGGAGCGTCAGGCGGTTTCCATCGACATCTACAACAACGACATGTACGTGATGGGTGACGATTTCATCGAAACCGACGGCGGCGTTCACAACATCCGCGTAATGAACAATCGCGGCGTGAACGCGGCGCACAGCGGGCTGAGCGCGCAGCCGGTCTTCGGCGGCCCGGCCTACTTCATCCGCAACGTCGTCTACAACGTTCCGAGCGGGGTGGCGTTCAAGTTTTCGGCCAAACCCGCGGGGCTGTATGCGTTCCACAACACGATGATCGCCGAACACCTCATCCGCGACCCCTATTCCAACACGCATTTCCGCAACAACCTGATTCTCGGAACCGACGCACCCGGCCGGGGCATCGCCACCTTCGCCAATGCGACCGCCTATTCCGGCTACGACTACGACGGCTATCGGCCGAACCGCGGGGTGGCCGACGAGTATTCCTGGTTTTCGCCGGCATCGCCACTCGAACGTGAGTACGCCCCAGCGCGTGACGCCTGGCGCACCTTTCACACGCTGGCGGAGCTGACCGCGGCCACCGGCCAGGAAGCGCACGGGATGGAAGTGGACTACGACATCTTCGAGAATTTGCACCCGCCCGACCCGTCGCAGCGCTTTGCCGTGTATTACGCGGAGGATCTGAACTTCCGTCTGAAGCCGGATGCCAAGGTGGTGGATGCCGGCGTCCGTCTTCCCACGGTGAACGACGACTTCGCGGGCGCGGCGCCGGATTTGGGCGCATACGAAGTGGGCCGCCCGGCGCCGGTGTATGGTCCACGCCGTCCGGTCAGGCAGCCGTTTTACCGTTAGAGTACGGCCAGCCCGTATCAATTACAATAACGATGAGCGAACAGGGGGTGGATCGAAATGGCTCGAGCGAAGTACTTCCGAAAGATGTGGGCTCCGGTTGCCGCTGTTGCGGCGCTGCTCTCGCTGGGCTCGACCGGATACGGGCAAAACCGGGCCGCCTGGATGCAGCAGGCGAAGTGGGGCGTGATGACCCATTTCCTGGCCGACTGGAGAGCGCGCGTGGACAACGAGACCATGAGCGTCGACAAATGGAACGAGCTGGTGGATCATTTCGACGTGGAGGGCCTGGCCGATCAGATCAAGTCGGTGGGGGCGGGCTACCACATACTGACCATCGGCCAGAACTCCGGGTATTACGATGCGCCGAACCCGACCTACGACAAGCTGGTGGGAATCGAGCCGAGCAAATGCTCGCGGCGCGACCTGATATCGGATATGGCGGATGCGTTGGCTAAGCGCGGCATCAAACTGATTGTCTATCTGCCTTCCGGCGCGCCGGCGGGCGACCACGTCGCGAGCGAGGCCCTGGAGTGGCGCAATGGCGCCTACCGCAACCGCGAATTCGAGCTCAAGTGGGAGCAGGTGGTTCGCGACTGGTCGTTGCGCTTTGGCACCAAGGTGGCGGGCTGGTGGTTCGACGGCTGTTACTGGCCGAACACGATGTACCGTTCGCCCGAGCCTCCCAACTTCGAGAGCCTGGCCGCCGCGGCACGCGCGGGCAACCCCGCCAGCGCCATCGCCTTCAATAGGGGCGTGGAGCCGCGGCTGATTTCGATGAGCCCGTACGAAGATTACACGGCCGGCGAGGAGAGCACACCGTCCAGGGTGGAAATCCGTAGGGCCGAGGGCGGGATGCTGGATGGAGCGCAGATTCAGGTCCTGAGTTACCTGGGGCGGACCTGGGGCATGGGAGAGCCGCGATTTCCCGTTGATGAAGCCATCAAGTACAGCCTCGAAGTTCGGAAAGTGGGCGGCGCTATTACGTGGGACATCCCGGTGCAAAAGAACGGTTTGATTTCGCAGCCGTTCATCGACCAGTTGACGGCCATCGGAAAGGCGCTGAATTCTCCGGCGCCGGCGAACCCATAGCCGCACAACAAAGTCTCAATTTATGTATCATGGCTGTCGGCCGGGAATGCGGCAACGAGGACCCGGCGGATGCCAATTCAGGAATTCACTATGATGAACCGACGGTCTTTCTTGCGGGTTTCCGCCGTCACCGGCTACGGCGCGGCTTATGGGGGTTCGATGACGTGGGCGGCGGCTTCCCCGGCGGGCCAGTTCCAACTCGGCAGCGTGACGTATAACTTGCTCAAAGACATGGATCTCGAGACGGTCATCCACACGCTCGAAGAAGTGGGCCTGGCTGCCGTCGAACTGCGCACCGGACACAAACACGGCGTGGAGCCATCCATCGGCGCGGACCAGCGCCAACAGGTTCGGGCGCGGTTCGAACGCTCGAAAGTGCGCCTGCTGAGCTTCGGCACCGAGTGCGAGTTCCACTCGCCCGACGCCGCCGTCCGCGCCCACCAGGTCGAGGTGGGAAAATCCTTTGTCGACCTGGCCCACGACACCGGCGCCCTGGGGGTGAAGGTCCGGCCGAACGGATTGCCCAAGGAAGTGCCCTACGAAACCACCATCGGCAACATTGCCGGCGGGTTGCGCCAGCTCGGCGATTACGGCCAGACGAAGGGCATCGAGATCTGGATGGAAGTGCACGGCAGGGAAACCAGCGTCCCCAAGGTTGCCGGCGACATCCTGCGCACCGCCAACCACAAAAACGTCGGCGCCTGTTGGAATTCGAATGCAACCGACGTGGTGAACGGGTCGGTGAAGCAGACTTTCAACCTGCTGGGGCCTTACATCCGCAACTGCCACATCACCGACCTCACCAATAACTATCCGTGGAGCGAGTTCTTTCATCTGCTCCGCGATTCGGGCTACAGCCGGTACAACCTCGCGGAAGTGGGCCACACGAGCTGCGAGCCGGTGGTCTTCCTGCGCTATTACAAAGCGCTGTGGGAACAACTGAAAGCGTAGCGGGCGCGGCGCCTCATCGTTTCCCGATGGTCCCCACCACTTCAAGGTTGTAGTCGGTGTAGGCCCGCAGCTCGCCGCGAAGCCACAGCAACAGGTATCGGTCCCCCGGCCAGATCGGAACCACCGGGCGCAGGTTGTCCCGGTCCGAATCCTTCGTTACCGGCGTCCACGTCCACGTGAGGCCGTCGCCTGCGTTGCCCCGGAAGATCTCCCAGTGGCGCCGGCCGTCCGCTCTGCTGACGAGCGGCTCGCCGGAGGAAGGATCGGCATTGGTGGAGATGTAGGCCACGTTCGCATCCTCCGGATCGAGCGCCACCAACCCCGTGTAGTCGTCTTCTCCGGCGTACAGCTTGTGGCCGGCATAGGCCAGCTCGGTGTCCACCCAGCGGGAGCCGGTCCAACGCGCGTAACGGTAACGGATGTCCTCGCCGCCTTGGCCGGGCGGCAGGCCGGCCGAGTTCTTTTGCACGGAGTACGCCAGGTAGGGCTTGCCGGCCTTGTCGACGTGGAGGTCGATGATCCAGGCCACGCCGTCGGCATCCCCCCGAAATACCCGGGTGCCCTGGTCCGGGCTCTGTAAACCCTCCTTCAACGAGGCAATCGCGGCGCCGTCGGAACTGTGCAGCACGCCGTCGCGGTAAAAAATGTGGTAAATGCTGTTATCGAAATCCCGCGGGTGGCCCTCCGTGTAGGCGATGTGAACGGTATCCCCGCCGCACGACGCGTACTTGACGTAAGGGCGGTGGCGGAATTCCGCGGGAACGTCAATGAAGACGTTGCCGGGTGTCCACGTCTCGCCCAGGTCGTCCGAATATGCGTACGACGGCTTGAAGCTGTTGTCGAGCCCGCGGAAGAAATCGTAAACCCGGCCCTCGCCCTCCCGGCTCAGCCGGTGAAGGTTGGAGTAGGTCACCCGCGACGTCTGGCTCGGAATCAAGATCTTCTCCCCGCCCCACCCGTCGCCCGCCTGGGGACTGGCCGAGATTCGATACCGGATGTTCTCGTCGGCGTCGTGTTCCGCGTACATCGCCAGCACGCGCCCGTCGGGGCGTACCAGAAACGCGGGAGCGTTGTGGTCGTCCAGCCAGCGCCGTCTGGCCTCTTCATCCTCCGGGTGGTGCAGCGTGGAGCGTGCCGCTGCTCCGGTGGAGAGGTCGTAGACCGTTACTTCCACGTCCCCTCTGCGCGCCGCCTCGTGCCAGCCGGATGCCAGCGAGCCGATGTAGACCTTGTCTCCGTCGATGACCACCCGCTCGTCCTGATACCAGCACCATCCTCCATCGTCATTAAACTGGATCACTGTCCCGGCCCCATCGATGCCGGAAGCGCCGCCCAGAGGCGGTAACTGGAGATGGTGAGGCATGCGCCAGATTGTACTACACCGCCGGATTACCGGATTTTCAGTCAAGTTGGATTGGCGGCGAACCGAAGGCGCTTTTTTCACAGCCGGCGCTACAGCGCCAGCATCACGTGGTCGGGACAGTCCAGGTGGATGTTTTCGTAAACGCGGTCGAGCAGCGAGAGGCCGTGATCCGCCAGAAACGGCAGGATAGTGTAGAAGCGCTCCTGGGGATGCTTGTGCGGGAACAGCGTGTTGGCCAGGTAGGCGGTGTCGGAAGCCGCACGCTCTGTTCTGCGGAACGCTTCGCGCGCCACCTTGGCTTCCATCTTGCCAATCTGGTGGCGTATCTTGCGCCCGCTCTTTTCGAGCGCCTTGGCGAGCGTGGGGTCGAACACCAGCAGATCGTGACGGATGGCGCCGAACATCCCTTCGAAGGCATCTTCCAGGTTGGGAAACAGGCTCTTGACGCCGTCCGGCACGAGCGCGCCGGCCATCCGCTCGCCCAGAACGTCGATACCCGTGAAACAGTTTTCGGGGCTCAGCTTGTAGCGCTCCAGCAGCTTGCGGGTGCGGCCTTCGAGCAGCGTGAAACCGGCGCGCGGAAGCGCCAGTGGGGCCCGCCCCAACAACCGTTTGTAAAGCGGTTGCGATTGGGCCAGATAGGCGATCTCCGAAGGCCCTCCCACATAGACAACCGTGGGCAGCAGGTAATCCTGCACCACCGGGCGGAGCAGCGCATTCGGCGAAATCTCGGCCGCGCGCGCTTTTAGCTCGTCGAGGGTCAGCGTCCGGCCGCCGGCGACGTAATCCGCCCCGCGGCGGCGCAGCGCCTGGCGGCGGTTGTCGGCCCCCAGTAGGAAAAAGAACGAGCTGTCCGCATCCACGTGAACCTGCGCGTGGTATCCGGCCTGTTCCAGTTGCCGGTTGCGTTCGAGCACCTCCATCAGAAGGTCGGGCGCGGCGCCCACGGCATCCTCAAGCAGGGGGGCCGCCAGCTCGCGCAGCTCCGGTTGCAACGCGTCTAAAAAGACCATGCCGTGTCCGCTCAGCAGACGGCGCAGCAGCTCGAACATTGCAGTTCCCAGCGTCGCACCGGGAACGTAACTCTCTTCCACCAGCGACAGCACTTCACTCCCGTAGGGCGCATCGCCGATGGCGGCACGCAACCCCTCCAGGGGAATGTCGCGGAGCCTGTCGGCGCCGACGGCCGACGGGGGACCCTCGAACTCCGGCAGGCTGGCCTGCACCGGGTTGTGGCCGGTGTCGTACACCCAGGCGTGCCGCACCTCTTCGAAATCGTGGTCCTGGGTCGCCATCCAGAACACGGGTACCGCCGGAATGCCCTGCTCTCCCAGCCGCACCGCCAGCTTGGCGGCGGTCAGGGCTTTGTAAACCGTGTAAGCCGGCCCCGAAAACAGCCCGGCCTGCTGCCCCGTAACCACCGCCACCGTTTCCGGCAATTCCAGCAGATCGAGCGCCTGGCTGGGGCCATTCATCTTCCGCAGGGCCGAGACAAGCGCAGCGCGGCGGGCATCCGGATAGGCAATCGCCGCGGCCGCCTCGCGCACCGATTCGGAGCGCCACGGATCGCCCGCGTAAAACCGTCGAACGGCGCCAAAGTCATACAAATAATCGGCGAAAAGGCGGCTGGTGCCGGGCAGGACCGTCTGGCGTAGGCAACTTGCAGTCATAGGACGACACGCGTGGCAGAACCCGTAAGCGCGATCACAACTCCAAATCTAGCAGATGTGCGGAGCCGACCCGAGGATGCCTGGTTTTCTGTAACGCTTGAAAAACAAGGGGATTCCCGCGCACGACCGCTTTATCGGGGATGCGACAGCAGGCGGGCCTCGGGAATCAGGCGCTGGTAGACATCGCGGGGGATGTGGCTGTCCCAATGGCCGCTGAGCTTCGCGTAGCCCACAAAGCCCACAAACACCAGCGCCACCGCCGCCGCCATCGCCCACGCTGGCACGGTTCGGTTGCCGGGCGCCTTCATCGCCAGCGCGTCTTGGGCGGGACAGACGCTGACGCACTCCATGCACCCCAGGCACTCGGCTGACAGGATGCGCAGCTTCTTGTCTACCGGCAGCCGCGAGGGACACGCCCGGGCGCATTTCCCGCAATCGTTGCACCGCGCGGCATCGCGGCGGATCTTGACCGGGCTGGCCAGCGCCGCCAGGCCCATCAGCGCGCCGTAGGGGCACAGGTAGCGGCACCAGAAGTTTGGAACGAAAAACGAGGCCAGCGCCAGCACGCCCAGCACTGCGGCCGTGGCCAACGTCATGAGGCGGAAGAAGTCCAGCATCTTGACGTCGGCAACCAGTCCGTAAGGCGAGCCGAGAAACGCGCGAATCCCCTCCACCGGCATCGTCGCCACCACCCACACAAACAGCGCCAGCAGCACGTACTTCAAGCCGCGCATCGGGATGTCCAGCCAACGCGGAAGCGTAAGGCTGCGCCCGAAGGTCTTCTTTCCCTGCTTCCATAAGTACTCCGAAATGGTACCCACCGGGCACAGCCACCCGCAGAACGCCTTGCGCAGCAGCAGCGACATGGCGAGGAAAGACAGAAGCAGGAACATCCCCGCCGGGTGCAGGGGCGGAATCTCTCCGGTGAGCAGGAAGGCCTTGAGGTTCATCAGCGAAGCGATGGGGAGCCAGCCTTCCACCCCGGCCGGGCGGCTGACGGCGAATGTCGAACCCGGCACCTCAAACTGCCGGACGAAGAAATAGAACTGCGCTCCGATGTACAGGTTCAGCAACAGGAACGCGGCCTGCACCGTCCGCCGGACGCGCTGGGACCGGTCGGGCGCCACCCGGCGCACAAAGGGCTTCTTCTCCGAGAGGCGCCGGGTGACGATCTCGACCAGCTCACTGCTCTCCGTAGGGGTCATTACTGACCAGATTCTAGGGCGGAATCTCCAGAATTTCTGTGACAGCAGTCACCGAACGGCAATCCCAAGGCGGCGGCAACCAGCCTTCGCTAAGATTGAAAGGAGGAAACGGAGAGTGGCCCGATATCGTCACTCGAACCAGATGAAACATATATTTTTATCTGTTTATCTTTTATTCTGGATTGTGACCACGCTATTCGGCCAGACCGGCTATCGCCGTTTTAGCGCGTCGCTCGACCTTGGGGGAGCGACGCCGCACCACGACCTGCGGCCCTTCTTCAACAGCGACCTCGTGGTGGGCGGTTCCTTCGGTTACCGGTTCCACCGCTATTTTCAGGCCGATGTTGGCTATGACGTGGTATTCGGCGCTGCCGGGGTGGAGGACTATCTGAATACGGGCATTGGCGCGGTTCGCATCCGCGACCGCCAGTATTTCGTGCCCTTCGGTGGCCGGGCGATTCTGCCGTTTGCGGACGGCAAGGTGCTGCTTTATGGCGGAGGCGGCGGAGCCTACATGCGCTATTCGGAAACGCTGAAGCAGCCGAGCGACGAATTCACGATTGAGTGTCCGTACTGCCAATCTCGCGACGGCTGGGGATACTACGCGGTAGCGGGCATCAGCTACGCCCTGAACTACGACCAGAATTTCCGCGTCGGATTTCTGACCAAGACGTATCGAGGCAACACGGAGGGGCAGGGCCTGGGGACCTTACCAGGCCGGAAGACCAAAGACGCCTGGGTAAACTACATGGGCGAGTTTTCGTTCTGTTTCTAAGCCAGGAGAGTTGGAAGGCGGCGCTCCGATTGCTGCGCCAGGCGCGCCCGGTAGTTTAGAATCACAGACAGAAGCCAGAAAACGGGCGGTTAGCTCAGCCGGTTAGAGCGCCTGCCTTACAAGCAGGAGGTCGCAGGTTCAAGTCCCGCACCGCCCACCACTCAATCCTCCGGCTCTTCCGTAACGTACTCGGCAGTATTGGCGGCTTCATCGGTGCCGATGGCCAACAATTCGCCGCCAGGCAATTCCTGCAAAAGGCCATTGGAATTGGCGTTCATGTCGCCGTAAGGACTTTCGCGCTTCGACGGACAAACGCCGGTCAGCTTTCTTCAGGATGAGCATCAAGTGTAGAATTGCTAGTGCTATGAATCGACCCCTCAACCCTTACAGCTCGCGCATTACGCAGCCAAAATCGCAGGGGGCCTCGCAGGCGATGCTTTACGCCACGGGCCTCCAGGATGAAGATATGCAGAAGCCGCAGGTGGGCATTGCCAGCATGTGGTTCGAAGGCAATCCCTGCAATATGCACCTGCTTACACTCGCCGAGAGAGTGAAGGAAGGAGTTGCGGCCGCGGGATTGGTCGGGATGCGGTTCAACACCATCGGCGTCAGCGACGGCATCTCGATGGGCACCGATGGCATGAGTTTTTCGCTGCAATCGCGCGACCTCATCGCCGACTCCATCGAAACCGTCATGGCGGCTCAGTGGTACGACGCCAATATCTCCATTCCGGGATGCGACAAGAACATGCCGGGATGCATCATGGCCATGGGGAGGCTGAACCGGCCCGCCCTCATGATCTACGGCGGCACTATTCGAGCGGGCTGCGTGGATGACACCAAACTCGACGTGGTGTCCGCGTTCCAGAGCTACGGCGAGTTCCTCTCCGGCCGGATCGACGAGCCGAAACGCCGGCAGATTGTCCGGAACTCGTGCCCCGGCGCCGGCGCCTGCGGCGGCATGTACACGGCGAACACGATGGCTTCGGCCATTGAAGCGCTGGGCATGTCTCTGCCCTTCAGCGCCTCCACGCCGGCGGAGGACCCGGGGAAGTCCGACGAATGCTTCCGGGCCGGCGCGGCCATCCGCAATCTGCTGGAGTTGGACCTCAAGCCGCGGGACATCATGACCAGAGAGGCCTTTGAGAACGCCATGGCGCTGGTGATGGTGCTGGGCGGCTCGACGAATTCCGTCCTGCATCTGATCGCCATCGCGCGCTCGGTGGGTGTCCCGCTTGCCATCGAGGATTTCCAGAAGGTCAGCAACCGCACGCCGCTGCTGGCGGACTTCAAGCCCAGCGGTTCTTACGTCATGGAAGACTTGCAGGCCGTGGGGGGCATTCCGGCGGTGATGAAGCTGCTTCTCGAAAACGGACTGCTGAACGGCGATTGCCTGACGGTGACCGGCAAGAGCGTGGCTGCAAACCTGGCCGAGGTTCCTTCGCTGGCCGCGGGCCAGCAGATCGTGCGCCCGGTCGAGAATCCGATCAAGAGCACCGGACATCTCCAGATTTTGAAGGGGAATCTGGCCCCGGAGGGAGCGGTTGCCAAGATCACGGGCAAAGAGGGCCTTCGATTCACCGGGCCTGCCCGCGTGTACGACTCGGAGGAGGCGATGCTGGCGGGCCTGGAGCGCTCGGAGATCCAGAAGGGAGACGTCATCGTCATTCGATACGAGGGGCCCAAAGGCGGCCCCGGCATGCCCGAGATGCTGACGCCAACCTCGGCGATCGTGGGCGCCGGACTGGGAAAAGACGTCGCGCTGATCACCGACGGCCGGTTTTCGGGAGGCTCCCACGGGTTCATCGTCGGACACATCACCCCGGAAGCTCAGGTGGGCGGGCCGATCGCTCTGGTTCGCGACGGCGACATGATCACGATTGACGCCGAAATCAACAGCATCAATGTGCAACTCAGCGGCGAGCAACTATCCGCCCGGCGCAAGCAGTGGACGATGCCGCCATACAAAGCGGACCGCGGCACCCTCGCCAAGTACATTCGGCTGGTAACCAGCGCGAGCCTCGGCTGCGTGACGGACGAATAGCACGGCCGGGCCGCCAGGGTTATGGCGCGCTCTTGACGCTGTTGCGGTGCCCGGCCAGCCGCAACAGCGCCGATCGGTGTTCAGCGTACTCGCTTCCGGTTGCCAATTCGCGGCGGATTGCAGCGTGTTTCAGCGCGTACATCCTCATGTCCTCGGCGATTCTGTCGAAGACACCGGCTTACTCCTCCAGCAGGAATCGAGCCAGTTCGTCGCTCGGTCTGGCCCTGAGGACAGCGTGAAGATGAATCAGGCACAATGGCGGGGAAGAGGCGTTGTCTGCGGCGGGGTTGTTTGAGAGACCACTCACAATCTCCTTCGCTACTGCTTTTTCCACGGCGCTGTCCAATTGACAGGCGGGACATTTCGACGAGGCCGGCATCCCCGCTTTGAAGCGCACTCCCTATCCGGTCAGCCTCGGCTTCGATGCGCGCTTCAGCCTCATTCCGAAGCTGATCGATCGACTGCTCGACGGCGCGGCCGATCCTCTGCAGGGTCTGGCCGGCATAGGTTGTAAGACTTTCCTCGATCTCCCGTGAAATGCGCTTCACCACAGCGTTTCTGATCGCGGGAGCCGGAATCATCAAAAAGTAGAGGAATAGGCCCGGCTTCCAATTCAAACCCGGCTGGATAGCCCAAGAGAGTTCGCTGGCGCACAACGGAATCCACGGTGCTGTGAGGTGTGCGGCAGCCGGTTTCTCCGACTCCAGGATTTCATCG
>CAWEOG010000043.1:0-12816 GCA_963810595.1 Bryobacterales bacterium
AACGTGGGCAAGGCGCGATCGATTGGGGCGGACCACGTCATAGATTACTCACAAGAGGATTTCACGCAAAGTGGGAAGCGGTACGATCTGATTCTCGGCGCCAACGCCCATCGTTCGATCTTCAGTTACAGGCGTGCGCTGAGCCGGAACGGAGTTTTCGTCATGGCCGGTGGGGGTTGGGTTTCAATGTTTCAAACGATTTTGCTGGCGCCATTCCTTTCGTGGATCGGGACCAAAGAGACGCGTTTCTTCATCGCGAAGATGAGCGCGAAGGATTTGGCATTTCTGAAAGATCTTCTGGAAGCGGGAGAAGTCCTGCCCGTCATCGATAGACACTATCCATTGAGCGAAGCGGCCGAAGCTCTCCGGTATCGGGAAGAAGGACACGCACAAGGCAAGGTCGTAATTACCGTTGAACATCGCAGCGACACTTAACCAGACGCTGCGCCAGGCCATTATTCTCGTTCCTTTCCTTTTCTGTTGACTGCCTACATGAACATCCGCTATGCTGTTCCTGTAGGTTACCTAATGAAAAGTGCGAGCGCAGATAAGGCGGACGTTCTTCAGGGCACTCTGATTCTCCTCGTTTTGCAAACGTTGCAGACGCTCGGACCGCTGCACGGTTACGGCATCGCGCGGCGGATCGAGCAGATCAGCAAAGACGTGCTGCGGCTCAACCAGGGCACCCTCTATCCGGCTCTTTTGCGAATGGAGCAGGAAGGGTGGATTGCCTCCCGGTGGGGAGCGTCCGAGAAAAACCGCAAAGCGAGGTTTTACTCCATTACCGCGGCCGGTCGGAGACGACTGGCAAAGGAGACCGAGGATTGGAGGCGTATGTCAACGACAATCGAACGCTTCCTTGACTTTGACCCGGAGAGCCTGGCTGAGGAGCACGGATGAGCTGGGCCAGCGTGATTGCCGCCCGGGTGCGTGGGCTGTTCGTACACCAGCGGCTGGAGCGCGAGCTGGATGAGGAAGTCCGCTTTCACCTGGAGATGCAGATTGAGGACAACCTCAAAGCGGGCATGAATCCGGCAGAAGCGCGATATGCCGCTCTGCGCAGCTTCGGGGGCATCGAGCCGATGAAGGAAAGGTACCGCGAACGAAGGGCGTTCCGGCTGGTCGAAACAACGGCTCGGGACATTCGCTACGCGGTGCGGACTCTCCGCAAGTGCCCGGGCTTTACCATAACCTCGGTAGCCATACTGGCGCTGGCGATTGGCGCCAATACCGCTATCTTCAGCGTGTTGAACGCGGTTCTGCTGCGGCCGCTTCCCTACCGATCCCCCCAGCAGTTGGCGATGTTGTGGACGTCGCGTCCGAGCCAGAGCGTTCGAGAAGGCAGGTCGGCATACTGGAACGTCGAAATGTGGCGGCGTGAAAGCAAGAGCTTTGCGGACATGGCGGTTCTCGACGGCGTTTCCGTGACTCTGACGGGCACGGGCGAGGCGGAACAGATCGGTGTCGCCAGGGTTTCCTCCAATTTCTTTCCGTTGCTTGGCGTCGAACCTTTGCGGGGACGTACCTTCTCGGCCGGGGAGGCCGGAGAACGGCAACGCCTGGCGCTGATCAGCTATCGTTTCTGGCAGACCCGCTTCGGAGGCGCACCGGATGCGATCGGCGCGTCCATAGAGCTGGATGGGCGCCCCTCCCGGATCATCGGCATCCTTCCCGCGGGTTTCCAATTCGCGAGGCTTGACGCGGATGTGTGGGAGCCGGACACGATGTTCCCGGATTGGGAGGCACGCCGCCGGGTGCGCGGCACGGATTCCTGGTTCGTCCTGGGCCGACTTCGACCCAACGTGACTTTCGGCCAGGCCCAGGCGGAGATGAGCGCGATCGAACGCCGTCTCGACGCGCAATTGCCGGCGTCCGACCGGAACCTGGGTATTGCCGTGGTGCCATTGAGCCTCCAGGTAACCGGACCCAGGGCGCGGCTGGCCTTGTGGATGCTGGCAGGCGCGGTTTTTTGTGTGCTCCTCATCGCAGCGACCAATGTGGCCAGCCTTTCGCTGGCTCGCAGCGCCGGTCGCGAAAGGGAAATCGCCATTCGGGTGGCGCTGGGAGCCAGCCGCGCACGCATCGTCCGGCAGTTACTTGCCGAAAGTATGACGCTTGCCGTCACATCGGGGCTGCTGGGGTTATTTGTAGCTGAAGCCGGCATCCGTCTTGTCCTGGCTTTCAAGCCCGGAGATCTCGCTCGTCTGAACCAGGTCAGCCTCGATCCGCGAGTGCTCGGCTGGGCCCTGGCGGTTTGCCTGCTCACCGGAATCCTGGTTGGGCTGGCGCCGGCGGTTACCATGCTGCGCCGGAACTTGAAGCCCTCTGGCCAGGAAGGAGGAAGAAGCGTCGCGGGCGGAGTCGCCACACGTGGAATCCGCCGCGCCCTGGTAGTGACGGAATTCGCGCTGGCGATTGTTCTGCTGGCGGGCGCCGGCCTGCTGATCCGAAGCTTGTGGTCCGTCGAAAACGTCGATCCCGGATTCAGCCCCGACCGGGTGCTTTCAATGCAGCTCTCCAGCCCGGCCTTCGGGGCCACCGCACAACTGGCTGACTTTTACCGGCGCGTGCTCGAACAGATTCAATCGCTCCCCGGCGTTGAGAGCGCCGGCATTATCGGTGAGTTTTTCATCGGCGACAACCCGGAGCAGATGCTCACCACCGAAGGGGGCGCCAAAACCATTTCCGAGCGACTGAGGGTCCGCAGGGACGAGGTCAGCGAGGGGTTTTTCAAGGCCCTCGGGACTCCTTTGCTCAAGGGGCGCTTCTTTTCGGCTTCGGATGGGCCGGATTCTCCGCGTGTAGCGATCGTCAATGATGCTTTGGCTCGCCGCTTGTGGCCCGGGCGCGATCCAATCGGCAGAAGAGTGAACCTCGGCCGGGATTCCGACAGGCTGTGGTTTACAGTTGTTGGCGTCGTGGCCGATATGCGCCGCCAGGGGCTGGAGAATGAACCCGTCCCGCAGTTGTTCGAGCCGCTGGCGCAGGGCCCCTCCCGGCACGTCACCGTTTTGGTAAGAACATCGACGTCCGACCCACTGAAGATGGCGGGCGCGCTCGAAGCCGCTGTGCATCAAATGGAGAGGCACGCGCTGCTCTATCATGTAACAACCCTGGAAAGCCGGCTCGACGCCTTCCTCAACCAACGGCGCTTCCAGACCACACTTCTAATCGGGTTCTCGGTGGTCGCGCTGCTGATGGCCGCCATCGGGATTTACGGGTTGATCCAGTACTCCGTTGCGACGCGCACACAGGAGATCGGCATCCGGATGGCCGTAGGCGCTCAGACCGCCGAGATTTTCCGCATGCTAATCGGGGAGGGTCTGAAGCTGAGCCTGGCAGGTTTAGGGCTCGGGCTCGTGGGCGCCTTGTGGCTGAGCCGGGCCGGCTCCAGTCTCCTTTTCGGCGTTACCGCCACCGATCCGTTGACGTTTATTACCGTCTCGCTGTTGCTGACCGCGGTCGCCGCCGCGGCATGTTTTTTTCCAGCGCGACGCGGAACGAAGGTCGATCCGATAGTGGCATTGCGTCAAGAGTGACGCGACCTTTGGCGATTGTCGGGGCACGATGGAAGGTCGGCGAGATCCGGAACGAGGCTACCCTACTAAATCGATCAGCCCGTCTACTGTTTGGGCGACCAGTTCCGGGTCGAGAGCCGTGATTCGCTCGCCAAGGCGATCAACGGAGATCGTCCGAATCTGCGAGATCTTCACCCAGGAAGGTTTGGGCAGCGCGTCCGCCGGAAGAGCTAACGTGAGCGGGAAGCCAGCCCTCTGCGGCTGACTGGTTATGGCCATCGCGATCACCGTTTCCGACCTGCTGTTGAACACGCCATGGCTGAGAATCAGAACAGGTTGCAGCCCGGCTTGTTCGCGGCCTCGCACTGGGCTTAGGTCCGCCCAGTAAATCTCACCTCTCAGTATTCGGGCCAATCGTCACCCGCCCCCTCTTCCGCTAGTTGCTTTTCCTCGAGTGGATTCAACTTCCCCAACTCGCGCACCAGCCGGGTCCGCTTCTCGCGTTCGCTCAGCAGATCGACCGCCGATTGCAGTGCCCGGCTTCGGTTGGGGTACTTGCCCTCTTTCACCCAACGATCCAGATCCGCGACGGCCTTTCGGTCCAATGTTACGGCGATCTTCCGCACCATGAATCCAGTATGACAATACATCCTACTCCGTTCAAGTGTCAGCGGGTTGCCGGCCGGGAAGGCACGCGAGCGTGTCGGAAAATCAGACGTCTCCATCTGAAAATCCGACGCTCTGCCACGGGCCCGTACTGTAAGTCATTCATTTCGCGCATCTTCCCCGATTGGCCTCCGCGTTGCTTTGTCTCTTCCGGAAAGGAGACTCGCGCAATGATATTCGATATTACCGAAGCGCAGATGGCCTGGCTGAACTTCACCAACATCGCTCTTGGGCTGGTGGTGCTGGTCTGCCTGGTGGCGGTGTCCCTATCGGTTGTCCAGGCGGTTATCGAGCGGCAACGCAAGCGCGCCACGGCCATCGACGAGGTGGAGCGCGACATGCGCGTCATGATGCATGGGGATGGGCACACGTTCGCCGTGCCGGGCCTCGGCGTCACGATGGCGGACGGTGGCGAGCCGGCGAAATCAACGAAAAACGGGAAGTAAAAAGGGGCGCGTGATGCAGTGTCCATTTCTCCGGGAAGCGCAAGTACGGCAATGTCGAAGCGCGGCGGTGCGCAAGCAGATCCTGCGCACTCCACACCCTTCGGAACAGGAGAAGTGCTCCTCGCCGGACTACGTCTCGTGTCCGGTGTATCGTGAGCAACCGGCCTCCCGCCCGGCGGCGGGCCGGTGCCCCTACCTGGATGAATCGCCGATGCAGTTTTGCGCGGCGGCCCCGGTGGAAAAGTACATTCCGTACAGCGAATCGCTGCTCAGCCGCTGCGGCAGCGACCGGTACCGGTTCTGCGATCTGTTTCTGGCGCTTTCCGGACCCGGAATTTCACGGGCGGCGTTCGATACCGATGGGATTACGCTTCCCCCCGGCCTCGGCTATTCCAGCAACCACTTCTGGTTCGATCCCGGCGCCGGCGACACCTGGCACATCGGCATCGACGGATTTCTGGCGAAAGTGCTCAATCGCGTCGAAGGACTGAGCTTTATTACCACCTCCGGGACCCGCCGTCCCGCGGTGGCTTTTACCGTGGCCGGGGTCGATCTGCAACTGGTCTTCCCGCAGCCGCTGCCGATTGCGGCCGTACACTGCTATCTCCGGGCCCGTCCGGAACTGCTGACGGCGGACCCTTACGGACAAGGCTGGCTGTTTGAAGGGCCGGCCACGCCTGTAGCCGGCCTGATGGAAGGAGAGCGGGCGGCCGCCTGGATGCGCCAGGAGGTGGAGCGCCTTTCGCGATACGCCCACTCGCATGTCGCGAAAAACACTCCGGGCCTGGTTGCGGACGGCGGCGGATTTGCCGGCGACCTGCTGGCGAATCTGACCCGCGACGATATTCTGGCGTTATTTCACGAATTTTTCTCATCATATCCGCGCTAATCAGAAAAGTAGGAATTCATGAATTGGAAAGGACTCATAATCTTTGTCTTGGGGCTGGCGGCGGCGCTATCGGCCGGCTGGCTGGCCTTTCCCAAGTTACTTTACGAAGCCCGCCAGCAGCCGCTGAACTTCAGCCACAAGGTGCACGCCGAAAAAGCCGGCTCGGCCTGCGACGACTGCCACGCCATCGGGGGCGACGGCCGCTTCGCGGGAATCCCCACGCTCGAAAGCTGCGCGGCGTGCCATGCAGAGGCGCAATCGGATTCGGCCGACGAAAAGCGGCTGGTGGAAGAGTACGTCAAGCCGGGAAAGGAAATCCCCTGGCTGGTGTACTCGCGCCAGCCGGACAACGTGTACTTTTCCCACGCCACCCACGTCAAGGTGGCCAAGCTCACCTGCCAGCGGTGTCATGGCGATCAAGGCAAAAGCGACCGGCTGCGGCCTTACGAACAGAACCGTATCAGCACCTATAGCCGGGATATCTGGGGCTATTCGATCTCGCGCCTCGGGCCGGACAACCCGGAGCGTCCCGCCATGAAGATGGACGATTGCGTTGCCTGCCACCGGGAAAAGGGTGTCGATACCAGTTGTATCGCCTGTCACAAATGAGGGATACGCCATGAAACCAAAACGTAGAGATGTGTTGAAATTCGCCGGTGGCGGTGCGGCGGGCCTGTTGCTGACGCCGGTGCCCTACAAACTTTTGGACGACACCGCGATCTGGTCGCAGAACTGGGGCTGGATGCCGCGGCTGCCCCGCGGCGAGGTCTCTGAGAAGTTCACCACCTGCACGCTTTGTCCCTCCGGCTGCGGGGTGCGGGTGAAGTGCGTGGGAGCACAGCCTTTCCAGATGACGGGCGTGGCCGGACACCCCACCAGCAAAGGGGCGCTATGCGCCACCGGCATCACCGGCCATCACCTGGCCTTCCACCCGGCGCGCGTACGCGCCATCTCCCATGGCGGCCGGCCGGCGCAATTGGCCGACGTTGTCAAGGCGGTGCGCAACGCCAGGGGCAGCGTAGCCTTCCTGGATGGCCGTCCGGGGCGCGCCATTTCCGAGATTTATCGCAAGCTGGCCGCGTCGCTGCCGAACGCCCAATACCTGACCGTGTCGTCGCCGGAAAGCGGTGCGCTGGACGCGGTGGCACGCCTGACTAGCCAAACCGGCGTCACCTACGGCGTCGATTTCGAGAACGCGAAGACGGTTTTGAGCATCGGCGCGCCGGTTCTGGAATCGTGGGGCACGCCGGCCCGCGTGTGGGCGGTGCGTGGAAAGCTGAAGATCGTCCAGGTGAGCACTCGCTACTCGCCCGGAGCGGCACAGGCGGACGAGTGGATCGCCTTGAGGCCGGGCGCCGAAGCGGCGCTCGTGCTGGCGCTGGCGCACGTCGTGATTCGCGACCGTCTGTACGCCAAGCTGGTTGCTCCGGCAAACTTCGAAGCATTTCAAAACCTGGTTGCCGGCTTTTCTCCGGGCCAGGCGGAAAAGATTACCGGCATCCCGGCGGCCCGGATCGAACAACTGGCGCACCAGCTTTCCGAAGGCGCTCCCGCGGTGGTGGTGGGCGGCGGCGACGCGGCCGGCGGTCCTCTCGGCGACGAAGAGGAATTGGCTATCGCCGCGCTGAACGTTCTCATTGGCGCGGTGGGGCGCCCGGGGGGCCTGTTGGCACGCCCATCGCCGGTGGAGAACGGCCGTAGCCTGGCGGAAGCCGCGCCCCATTCCATCGGCGCGCTGGTGGTGGATCGCGGGCAAGGCGGACCGGTGATTCCGTGGGACCTCATCGACGGGAAACTGGCGCCTGGCGCGGTGGTGGTATCGCTGGCGGCGTTCCACACCGGCGAGGCGCGGCGCGCGGACTTCGTCGTTCCCGTCCCGGCATATCTAGAGTGCGTCGAAGCGACCGGCACGCCCTGCGATGCGACGGCGGCCACGTTTTCCGTTTCCGCCTCGTTGCTTGAGGCGCCGGGGTTCGTGGTTCCCCCGGAACGCTTCGCGGCGCAGCTTGCCGAAGCGTTCGGCGCGGCATCGCCGGGGACCATCGAGGATGTCCTCAAGGCACGCGCGGCCGCCATACACGCGTCGCGCCGCGGCACCGTGTTCTCCTACAAGGACGGCTCCTCGAAGCCGCTCAGCGAGGTGGCATCCGCCGACGCCCTGCTGAAGTTGCTGACCGGCGGCGCCTGCTGGAAAGATCAGGACGCGACACCACAATTCCCGATTGGGGCGACGCTTCCCGGCGCCGACAATTCTCACTTGCGTGATGCCTTCCGCGGACGCTTCGTCGCCAGCGCCGCCATGCCGCTGGCGATGCTGCCGTTTGCCGACCCGGCGGCCACCGGCGAAGACGCGCTCTCTCCTCTGCTGACCAAGCTCTACCAGGAATCCGGTTTGCGTCTGGAGTCGAACCAGGTTCTCGTAAATCCCGAAACCGGAAGGGCCCGCGGGCTCGCGAACGGCTGCCTGGCCGAGCTGCGAACCACCTGCGGCGCCTGCCGGGTGCGAGTGCATTTTGCGCCGTCGGTGATGCCGGACGTGGTGGAAGCCGCCGTTGGCCCTTCCCGCGCCGAACTGGCAGCCGACGGCAACGGACCGTTACCACGCGCGATCGATGTTTGTTCCGCGAATGGTGGGTGGCGGGTTACCCCGGCCAATCTTGTGAGGGTGTGACATGAACGAATCCGTCGAAACCAAACATCGTTACGGCATGGTGATCGACCTGGACCGCTGCAACGGCTGCGGCGCCTGCATGGCGGCCTGCGCGGTGGAAAACAACGTCGCGCCGGCGGCGGCGCGCGCCAACTCGCGCAACGGCATCACCCCGCTGCGGGTGTTCCGGATGACCAACGGCGCCGCTTTTCCGCAGAATCAAACGGCGTTCGTTCCGATGATGTGCCAGCAGTGTGGAAACGAGGCGCCGTGCGTGTCGGTCTGCCCGCAGCAGGCCGTCGAGGTGGACCTGGAAACGGGCATTGTCGGGCAGATTCCGGACCGCTGCCTGGGATGCCGCTACTGTATGACCGCCTGCCCCTACCACGCGCGCTATTTCAACTGGTGGGACCCGGCGTGGCCCGCCGGAATGGAAAAGGCGCTCAATCCCGACGTCTCTCCACGCATGCGGGGGGTGGTGGAGAAATGCAATTTCTGTCACGGGCGCTGGCACGCGGCGAAAGCCCGGGCGGCGGCGGCGGGGAAAGAGGAAATCGACCCGGCCGACTACGTTCCCGCCTGCGTCGAAGCCTGCCCCACGAAGGCCATCGTCTTTGGCGACCTCAACGACGCCGGCTGCGAGGCCGCAAGGCTGGCGAAACAGCCCGGCACGTTCCGCTTTCTCGAAAGCATCGGAACCGGCCCCAAGGTCTACTACCACTCCAGCCGCCCGTGGGTGACGGAGGCGGCGCGAAACAACAAGGAGCAATCCAATGGCTGAGAGACTGATAACGCGCGGCGTGAGGCGTTGCTCCACCTGGCGGTTCGCGGGCTGGCTTCTGCCCTGGGCCGCGCTTCTGGCGGTGGGGCTTTACGCCATCTTCCTGTGCCTCTCGAAGGGCCTGAACCAAACCAACATGGACAACCGGTTTGTGTTTGGCTTGTGGATCTTTCTGGACTTGACGGTGATCGCCCTCGGGGCGGGCGCCTTCTTCACGGGCTTTCTGCTTTACGTTTTGAAGAAGAAAGAGCTCCGGGCGGTAATCAACAGCGCGGTGGTGATCGGGCTGATTTGCTACAGCGGCGCCGTCGGCATCCTGGCCATCGACGTCGGGCAGCCGCTGCGCGCCTGGTTCACGTTCTGGCATCCCAACGTTCACTCCATGCTCACCGAGGTGACCTTCTGCATCACCTGTTACCTGACGGTGCTGCTGATCGAATATCTGCCGCTGGTGCTGAAAAACCGCAAACTGAAGCAGGTGCCCTCGTTCCTGGTGTTCGAGTGGGAGCTGCACAAGCTGGTGCCGGTGTTCGCCATTCTGGGCACCTTTCTTTCCTTCTTCCACCAGGGGTCGCTGGGCGGGTTGTACGGCGTGTTGAAAGGCCGTCCCTTCGCTTTCCGGGAAGGCCTCTTCATCTGGCCGTCCACCTTCTTTCTGTTCGTGCTTTCGGCGGCGGCGGTGGGCCCCAGTTTCATCCTTCTGACCACGCGACTGGTTTCGAAGATCACGCGGAAGAAGTTGGTGCAGCCTTCCGTATTGGAGCTGCTGGGAAAGATCTCCGGCGCTCTGCTGATTGTCTACGTGCTGTTCAAGACCGTGGACACGCTGGTGTGGATCAACAGCACCTCGCCGCGGGCGGGCTTCGAGGCGGCCAACTTCTACATGCTGGAACCGTTCGGTTCCTGGATTCTGTTCGCGGAGATCGTCCTGTTGGGACTGGTTCCCGCGCTGCTGCTGCTGAGTGGTCGCTTTCGTTCCAAACCAGCCGTGCTGACGGTTGCGGCCGCGCTGGCCTGCGCCGGCGTCGCGCTGAACCGGTTTGTACTCACCATCCAGACGCTGGCTCTGCCCACTTTGCCGTTCGACGAGCTGCTGCTGTACTGGCCGAGCTGGCAGGAGGTGTTTGCGTTTCTGGCGGTGGTGGCCTACGGCGTGATTCTGTATTCGTGTTCGTTCCGTTTTCTGACGCTGTTCCCCCAGGAGCGGGAATTGCGCCAGCGTTAAAGGAGTTTGTCGATGTTACCGAATGTATATGGTTTTCATTGGACGGCAGGGCACGTAATTTTCATCGGGACTTTTTTTTCGGTTCTTCTGGTGATTCTCGCCACGGTGGCGACCGCCGCCTGGCGGATGCTTCGCGATATTCGGAACAACCAGGTCGAAACCGTCCGCTGGCTTTCCGATTTTCACGACCTGCCGGCGCGCGACCGGGTTTGCCGGCACGAGCTGACGGGCGAGTTTCCGTGTCGCCGCTGCGACCGGGGGTTCGATTGCCGCGGATGCCGGACGCACGCCGAGCTGGCGGCCGGCAAGCTGGTGGAGCCGGCGGAATGCGAGGCGCCCCTGGGCCTGGACTATCCGGCGGACCGCTTGTATCACCGCGGCCACACGTGGGTGCGGGAAGAAGAAGACGGCACCCTCACAGTGGGGTTGGACGACTTTGCCACGCGTCTGGCCGGGCCGCCCGACCAGGTCAAGCTGCCGGCCCCCGGCGAGAAGCTGCAGGCCAACGGCGCCGGCTGGAAGATGCGGCGCAACGGCGTCGAGGTACGGATTCTGGCGCCGGTGGACGGCGAGGTGGTGGCCACAGGCGGCCCGGACGCCGGCTTCTACCTGAAGCTGAAGCCGCCCGGGAAACCCGATACCCGGCACCTGTTGCGCGGCGCCGAGATCCGGCCCTGGCTGGTGCGCGAGATGGAGCGGCTGCAACTGATGCTGAGCCCGGCTTCCACCGGCTTGAGCCTGGCCGATGGCGGAATCCTGGTCGACGACGTTCCGGCTACCACGCCGGAGGCCGATTGGGACGCCGTCTGGGGTGAGCTGTTCCTGGAACCGTAGCGCCGTTACCGGGGAATTTCGTAGCGCTTGACCTTCTCGTACAGCGTCGAGCGATCGATGCCCAGGATGGCGGCTGCTTCCTTGATGTTGCCCCCGACGCGCTCGAGCGTCACCCGGATGGCTTCCTTTTCCAGGTCCGAAAGCGACGTATTGGGAGGAATGATCCAGGAGCCTTTCGCGCGGTCGGAAGCGTTCAGGAAACTGAAGTCGTCTTCGGTGAGAATACGGGTGCGGCAGGTGACGATGGCGCGCTCGACGGCGTTTTCGAGCTCGCGCACGTTGCCCGGCCACTCGTGATCGAGCAGCAGCCGCAGCGCGCCTTCGGACATCTCGGCAATCTCTTTGCCGAGTTCCGGCGTGAGTCTCTCGACGAAGTGCCGTACCAGCAGCGGGAATGTCCTCCGGCCGCTCGCGCACGGGGGGACGCGCATTTCGATCACGTTCAGGCGGTAGAACAGGTCTTCGCGGAAGCTGCCCTCCTTGACCGCCTCTTGCAGGTTCGAGGTGGGTGGCGGCGATGACGCGGGCGTCCACGCGCACCTCCTCCCTGCCGCCCACCCGATAGAAGCTGCGCTCCTGCAGGACGCGCAGCAGATCCACCTGCAGCTTGGGGGAGATGTCTCCGATTTCGTCCAGAAAGATGGTGCCCCCGTCCGCCAGCTCGAACTTGCCCTTCACCTGGCCGGCGGCCCCGGTGAACGAGCCCTTTTCGTAGCCGAACAGTTCGGATTCGAGCAGCGTTTCGGCCAGCGCCGCGCAGGAAACGGCGACGAAGGGATGGTCGGCGCGCTCGCCGCGAGTTGTGGATCGCCCGCGCCACCAGCTCCTTGCCGGTGCCGCTTTCGCCGCTGCACCAGCACCGTGCTCCGCAGGCTGGCGACGTCGCGCACCAGGTCGAGGATCTGCCTGCATCTTGGGGTTCTTGCTGATGATGTCCTCGAAACGGTACTGCCGCGTGAGCTGTCTTGCGCAGCAACTGGTTTTCCCGTTGCAGGTTCTTGACCTTGATGATGCGGTTGACCAGCAGCGAAATCTCCTCCGGGTTGCAGGGCTTGACGATGTATTCCTGGGCGCCTTCCTTCATCGCGGTGATGGCGGTATCCACCGTGGCGTAGGCGGTGATGATGATGATCGAGGCGTCCGGATGCAGCGGCGGATCTCCATCATGGTCTCGATGCCGTCCATGCCGCCGGGCATCTTGAGATCGATGAAATAGATGGCATAGTCGCCTGCGCGCTGCCATCTCCAGGGCTTCCCGGCCGGAAGCGCGCGGTGTCCACCGGTAGCCGTCCTCGCGCAGCCAGGCGGCCAGCGACTCGCGCATGATCTCTTCGTCGTCGACAACCAGGATTTCCCCAAAGACGGTTCATCCACGCAAATTTCCTGCTGGATCGAGACCGGTCTTGCCAGACGTTCTCGGCCAGCGTGGTCAAACCAGCCGGGTGCAGTACGCCTATCGCCCCTTCAGGTCCAGCAAGCGGATGTTCGTCGCCAGAGACATCACGCACGCGGCATCGGGGCGATGGACCAGGCCGAAGGTGTGTCCACTTCATGCGAAGCTTCCTTCCGGAGCCGGCGAGGTTGAGATCCGGATGGGGCGGCAATTCGTCAAAATTCCTCGCGCCACCGCGCCGCGAAACAATAGCGAGGTCGCGCCGTCAAGCTGCGCCTGCCCGTAAATAAAGCTCAGCATCGGGATCGAACGGTCGGCGCTCGTCGACGGCCAGACCATTTCCACGTCCTCGCGACAAACCTCGGCCAGCCGTTCCAGCACCGGCACCAAGCCGTGCTGTGGCCTCAATCGTCC
>CAWEOG010000044.1:0-41711 GCA_963810595.1 Bryobacterales bacterium
TAAGCTGCATGTCGCCGTATTCGATGCCGTTGTGGGTCATCTTCACGTAATGGCCGGCGCCGTCGGCGCCCACCCAGTCGCAGCACGGTTCGCCGTCGGGCGTCCTGGCGCAGATGGCCCGGAACATTTCCTTTACCAGCGGCCAGGCGGCGGGGCTGCCTCCGGGCATCATCGAGGGGCCGTAGCGCGCGCCCTCTTCGCCGCCGGAAACACCCGTGCCGATGTAAAGCAGGCCCTTGCCTTCCAGATATTTGGTGCGCCGGATGGTGTCGGGGAAGTGGGAGTTGCCGCCGTCAATGATCAGGTCGCCCGGCTCGAGGTGGGGCAGCAGCGTCTCGATGAAATCGTCGACCGGCTTGCCCGCCTTCACCATCAGCATCACCTTGCGGGGACGCTTCAACAGGCTGAACATTTCTTCAATCGAGTGGGCGCCCAGAATGGTGTCGCGGCCCTTCGCGGCGTCGTTCAGAAAATCGTCCACTTTGGAGACGGTACGGTTGAACGCAACAACCGTGTATCCTTTGTCGTTCAGGTTGAGAATCAGGTTCTGGCCCATGACCGCCAGACCGATGAGTGCGATGTCGCCTTTTGGCTCCACGGTAACGCTCCTTCTGCGCAATTTAACGAAGTGATTGTCGCCGACTCCCACCCCTGGAGGAAGCGCATCGTGCGCACCCATCCCGCTCTCTAATCGGCCCGAGAGTGTCCTGAATTGGCCGGCCCCCGCCGCCGTCAGCCGCCCCAAGGGTAAAGCGTGCGCTCCAATAGGCGTGGCTCGCGTGCGGCCACAGAGGTGTACGTCTCTATCCCATCACAAGAAACGGGCCGATTTCAAATGGCCTTGGCCCGAAGTGTGAGCAAGCCACACATCCTAATCGGGGATTTTGGCAATCTCTCCGAACAACACAAAACCCGGCCTGCAACTGGACAGGCCGGGTTCAGGAAGTGCAACCTTCGCACCTGGATGGTAGAACCTCGAGCAGCCTGACTAGCCTACCTGGTGGGCCCTATAACGACTCATGATTCCGAGCATTTGATCTTTGAGATGCAGCTTCAGCTTCTTCAGGCGGTGCTCTTCGATCTCATCTTCCGGCGTAACATGCGGCTTGGCTTCGATAGCGTTCAGCAACTTTTCGTATTCTGCATGTTGCGCGGCCAGATTCCGGAACTCCTCGTCCGTTTCCATCAAGTGGACTTTCAGTTCTTCCTGTGAAGTCATAGAGAGCGCTTCTCCTTGGTGAGATTGCAAAGCCGGGCCGGTTTGGAAGGTCATGGCGGCTCGGTGATTTCGAACTGATGCATTAACCGAATTCCAGCACCCCGCCGGTTCTGCCCGGCTGGTATTTGCAACGTATCACGATTGCAGTCGCATTACAATACCGGGTTCGTGGGGGTTGTCGTAGTATCCAAACCGTATTCCCGATCTCTGGAACCCTAGGTTTTCGTAAAACGAAATGGCGGCGCTGTTGGATTCCCGCACCTCCAGAAATACCTCTCCTCTAAAATCAGCTAAGTGCCGTCTTAGCAATAAAGTAGCGACACCCTGGCGTCTCCGCCCGGGATCCACCGCCAGATTCAGAATCTCACGCTCTCCGGGCGCCGTCTCCCGCGAGACAAGAAATCCGGCGATGGTTCCGCCCGCCTCCGCCACCTGGCAGGTGTAGCGGAGGTAGTCACGGGCCGCCCACTGCGCCGCCCCCGGGGATCTCCGCTGGACGTCCTCCAGAGCTTCCAGGTCTGTCTCAACCGCCGGGCGGACCGCAACTTGCCAGGGCCCGAGAGACACGTCCGCCCACAGCCGGCATTGCTCTCGCGCGATGCTCCGCCAGTCGAACCGCAGTTCCGCCAACTTCCTCGCTGATATGGCGAAGGTATGGCGAAGATAATCGTCGTTCAGCAGCTTCACTACGCCGGCCGCAAATTGCTCCGCCTGCCGCGCAATCCAGACATCGACCCCGTGCGTCATCCCCAACCCGGCGCATCCGGAGGGTGTCGACACCACGGCACGTTCCATTGCCATGGCCTCGAGCACCTTCAAATTGGTGCCGGCGGAAACCAGGGTTGGCACCACCACCAGGTTGGCGGCCCGATACAATGACGCCACGTCCTGGACAAAACCCCGCACCTCCACCGCCGGGTCGGCTTCCGGCCCATTCTGGCCGGTGTGGGACTGCCAGTACAGCAAATGGTCCGGCCCGCCGACGGCGGTAAGACGCGCCTCCGGAACCTCCCGCCTGACGATGGGCCAGACCTCTTCCAGAAAAAACTGGAAGGCGACGATGTTCGGGAAATGGCGGAACGATCCGACAAAGAGCAGGTGTTTCCCGGGCGGCTCGGAACACGGGGTAAACCTGGCCAAGTCCACACCGTTCGGCAAGATCCGGACTTTTTGCGTCATTTCTTTGCCTGCGAGAGCCGCCGCCAGTTGCTCATCTTTGAAAGACATCACAACAACGTGGGGGAACCGCCGCAACGCCCTCCGCTCGAACCGCCGCCAGCGCCACCAGTCCCACCAGGCGGCGAGCGAAGGCCGTTGCCGGTACACCTGCTCGAACAGGTCGGAGGTAATATCGTGCTCCACCAGAATTTCGCCGCCGAACGAAGCGAGCTGGGTGTATTCCACCTGTAATCCGGTAATGGAATATTCCTTTCGAACCCGCGCGAGCGCTCTCTCCATCGGCGGCGAGCGGAACTCGCGCACCTCGGGCGGCGCCACCGACGACCACCGGGGCTCGCGGTAGCGCGGTTTACCGACCAGCGTCAGGCAGGCGCAAAACCCCCTCACCGGCTGGAGGTCGTCTTCGGTCTCCCGGTCGAGAAACGAAAACAAAAAAATATCGAAACTGCGCGACGCCTGCTCGAGCAGAGAGTACATACGCACGGCTCCACCGTGCGAAAGAGGGTAAGGAAAATACGGTGTGAGCACCGCCACGCGCTGCCGCTCGTCCGATAGCGGACGGCCCTCGAGCTCGCGCACCTGTTGCGGAACGATCGTTCTATCCTTCTGTTTCCGAAGAAGATTCCACGGGAACAGCCAGCGCGGACGCAGAAAGATGCGGTCGAGCGGTACTCCCCGAAGAAAGAGAAACGAGGCGATCCCCGTGCGGGCCCGCAGGTGATGGCGCTCCAGGCGCCGGTTGAAGGCAAGAATCCGGCCCGGCGCGAGGAGAAAAGCGGCCCGCCGCATGGCGGCGTATTGCGGGCTGCCGTCACACAGCACGGGTGCGAGGCCAATGCGATAACGGCCCAGTGCGCGGCGGAGTTGGGCGCACAGAAACCAGGCGGAATCACCCTCCACAAAGAGCGTCTCGCCGCCGTCGAAGGCACTCTCGCCCGTCCACCTCACGAAAAAAAGCCTGCGGCCGGGAACCAGCTCCTTCATTTTCCCGGCCATCTGTTCGGCCAATTCAGGCGGCCCGCTCAGGAATGCGACAACCACCGCCTCGGTCTCCTTGCCGAGGACGCCGAACCACAGCCGTTTCAGGAATTGTTTCATACGGACGGCTTCCGCCGCATCGCCAGAACCAGAACAGCGTAAGCCAGAAGCGGCAGCACCGCAACCGTCACACACACTGGTTCGAAGCCGAAATGGTCGATCGAGGCGCCGGCCAGCGGAGAGAAGATGGTTTGCATGAATCCGTAGGATGCGGTCATGCCGCCGACGCCCAGTGCGGCGCGCCCGGCCCCGAACACGTCCAGCGGCAGTGCGTACAGGTTGACGCTTCCCACCAGGCAGGCGAAAAAGCTGAAGCAGATGCCGGCGGTGGCGACGGCGGGCGACGGCGAAAGCGGCACCGCGGCCGTCGCCAGCAGCCCCGCCGCGCTCAGGAGGAACGCTCGCATCCGCGCCTCCACCAGGCCCACGCCGCGGTTCGACCAACGCAAGGACAGCCATCCGCCGAAAATACCGCCCACGCTGGCAAACACCGGCGGAATCCAGGCCAACTGCCGGTTGGCGGCCGCCTGCGTCATTCCGTAACGGTCGACCAGGAACACCGTCGTCCAGTTCACCCAGAGCGCGTAAACGCACATGGACAGGACATTGGCCGCCAACATGCCCCAAAAACGGCGGTCCCGCAACACGCCGGATGAAGTGAAGCGCGTTGCGGCCGGCTCTTCCAGCAGCGGCGCGCGTTTATGAGTTAGCCACCACAGCGGAATCCAAAGCAGGCCCAGAGCGCCGGTAACCAGAAATGCCGAACGCCAGCCGTAGCGGACCGCCATGAAGCCCGCCACCAGCGGGGCCAGAACGAAACCGATGGTCAGGCCCAACTGGCTCAGAGCGCCGCCCATCGCGCGTTCCGCCGGTTTCAGGTACAGGGCGGCGGCCTTGCTGGTGCCCGGAACGCCCCCGCCTTCGAAGACTCCCAGCACGGTGCGGCACCCCAGCAGCCCCCCCCACCCTTTACTGAAGGCCGTGGCGATGCCGGCAAGCGACCAGCCGGCGATGGCCACCGTCGAGCCAACGTTTAGCCCAACCCGATCGATGAACCAACCGGCAAAGGGAGCCGAAGCGGCGTAAGCAATCGAGAACGCCGACACCAGCAGACCGTACTCGGCATGATTGAGCGAGAATTCCACGCGCAGGTCCGGCGCCAGCGCCGCCAGCAACTGGCGGTCCAGGAAGTTGACGGCCGACAGGAGAATGAATACTCCGTAGACCACCCACCGCACGGAAATGGAAATTCTCATGTTGGGAAGTCCCGACAGGAATGCAAATTGCCGATTATAGACCGGAATGCCGGCGGAACGGCGGGGCGCGTCCGCTCAGTACTGCAACAGTTTGGCGACCCCTTGCGTGTCGGTGTCCCCGTCCTGCTTGTCGAGGTACTCGACCGAGATGGACGGTTTCGGCTGCTGGACACCGCACGTTAATTTCTTGGGGCCGTCGCCCACAATTGTGAAGGCGCCGAGGTTTTCCACCAGCAGGCGCAACAGCCGGCCGTCGATGGTTTCAACCAGCAGCACGGCCTGCTTCTTCTGGCAGACCACCTGGGCCAGTTTGCCGCTGGCGCGAACCGGGCCGGGGCCCTCCCACCAGGGGAGTACCTGCCCTTTCACGCCACCTCGCTTTGCGGCATCATCGCGCACCTGTTGCTCGGCCGCATTGATGCGGTCTTCCATCTGCTTTTTCAGCCGATCGATTTCGGCCTGCTTCTCATCCCGTTTGCGGCGTTCCTCTTCGGCCAACTGGTCGAGACGTTCGTCCTCGGCGGCGTTGCGCTCCATCTCGATCCGCGCCCGCTCGTCCTGCGAGGCACTGGCAGTGAGGGCGGCCGTCCAGGCTTTGGTGGCGCCGGCCGCGTCGCCGGAGTTCATCAGGGCCTTTGCCAGCGCTTCCCAGTAATCCACACGGCGGGGAGCCAGCTCGGTGGCCTTTTCCAGATATTGAGCCTTGGCGCTGTCGGTGGGCGCCCGGCGCGCCAATTCGAAATAGATCGGGCCGTATTTCGGTTGCCCGGCGGCGGCCGCCTCGAGCGCCGCCAGCGCCTTCGAAGTGTCGGGTGTCAGCCGGGAGAACTCGATGGCCGCCCGCGGGTCCTTCGAACCCAGCTCCCGTGCCTGGCCCAACTCGCGAAGCGCCGCCTGCTTGTTGCCCATCTTCAGGTACACCAGGCCCAGCCCTTCGTGAGCCGCGGCGGACTTCTGGTCCTGATTGAGAATCGCCTGGTAAGCCTCCTGCGCCTGTTGCGGGCGAGCGCCGCCGGCCAGCAAAACGTCGGCCTTCAGCAACTCTTCCGCGTCGCGGTCTACCGGCCGCACGTAAAAATCGCGGTGGGCGTCGATGGGCTTCGCCGACACCCGGGTGGTTTCGAACTTGCCCGCCGCCAGGTAAGCCTGCGCATTTCTCCGCCACTCGTCGGGTTTCATCTGGAAGGAATTCCACAGGGCGGCGTCCAGCGGCACTCCGGATTTCAGGTTGCCGAGCAGCACCCGGAACTTGCCGGCGTAATCGGGGCGTGTGGCCAGCAGGTGAACCTCCGCCCAATCCAGGTTCCGCTGGCCGGCGGCGGGCGGTGCTCCTAAATCCACCAGCGTTCCATCTATGTGAAGCGTGGAAAATAACTCGATCAGGCCGGCTTCGATGTCGTTCGGAAGCGGTGCTTTGGTGCCGCCTTCGAGCAACATCAGCCCCAGGCTCTTCCACCAATCCGGCGGAACCCCCTGCTTCTCTACCAGAAGTCCGAGAACACCTTCCCGCCCGGCCCCGAGGAATGGCTCCACCGGCATTTCGTTCCGCTTCACCACGACCACCCGAACCGTCTGGACCGGCGTGATATCCGGATTGCCCAGAGCCGAGCCGAAAGCATTCCGGAATTGTTCGAGCTGGTTCATGGTTTCGCGCGCGGCGTCGTCGCCGGCCAGAGAGATGACCTCAAAAGGGCCGCTGCGCACCAGGCTTCCATCCGCGACGAGCAGCGCCGGAGCGAGAGCCGCGATAAGAAGGCGTTTCAGCATTCCTACCGATATGGTACCCGACCCGGCACCGCCCCAATCGCCGAGGTAACGGTAGAATTGGCTCAGGAGAGAGCAAACGTTGTCTGTTTTGAAAACTCAAGGCGTCCAACTCGGTCTCGGATTGATCGGCATCGGGAAACGCTGGGGGCACGCCGCGGGCGATGTCCCGCCCGAGAAGGACGCTCTGTCGCTGCTAGAATTCGCGGTCGAGCTTGGAGTTCGCTACCTGGACTGCGCGCCTTCCTACGGCGTGAGCGAACAGCGGTTGGGCAAGTTTCTCGGTTCGCTGGCAGCGGAACAGCGCAGCCAACTCACCATTGCCACCAAGTTCGGCGAGCATTGGGATTTTTCCCGCGAAGCGCCGTACGTCGATCACTCTTTCGCCGCGCTCCAGCGCAGTCTGTACGGGAGCCTCGAGCGCCTGGGCCGCATCGACATTCTGCAACTGCACAAGACCACCCCGGCTGTGCTCCGGAGCGACGATCTGCGAAAGGCGTGGGAGTATGCCGCCTCGCTCGGAATCGAGGTGGTCGGCGCCAGCGTCAGCGACCTGGAATCGGCCGCCATCGCCGTGGACACACCCGGCTTTGGCTGCATCCAATTGCCTCTGAATCTGGACCGCCGCGAGTTTGCGCCAGTGGTCGAACGGGCGGCCGCGCGCGGAATGTGGGTTGCCACCAACCGGCCTTACGCCATGGGCGCGATGCTTTATGCGGCGAAACCGTTATCGAAGACGGCAGCGTTCGATTATATCCTGAGCCAGCGGTTCCACGGCGCGATTCTGACCGGGACCACCAACAAAACGCACCTGCGGGAGAATTGGGACGCATTCGAGCGGGCGGCCGCGAGTTATCGGGAGACAATTGGAACCTGAACTGTTTGCGGCGCCGTAACACTTTTTTCATTGAGACCGCCGCCCAACCCTGATATAGTTAGGCCAGATGATGATAGTGCTTGCCGCTTTAATGGCAGCCGCCGGCCAACCTACCTTCCCATCGGTTCCGTCGCCCCTTCACGCGAGTGTGAACAATTCGTTTTTCGGAGGTCTGGCGCAACTGCCGTGTCCGCGATAAGCGCAAGAGAGAATGAAGGCTAGCGTACCGATTGCTCGCGGAATTGAGTCCCTGTTCGGAACCAGAGACGAAAACATACGTCTCATTGAGACCAGTCTCGGTGTCACCACCCGTCTCCTGGAGGAAAGTCTTGAGATTGAAGGCGATCCGGATAATGTCGGCGCGGGTGGAACAGATTCTGGAGGACTACGTCTCCCTCGTAAAGGAGGGCCACAAGTTCTCGAACGGCGACCTGAACAGCTACCTTCGCGTGGTGACAGCCGATTCCGGCGTTACCCTCCGAGGCATGGTCGACAGCGGCCGGAGCCGGGCCTTCGGAAAGAAAGCCATCGTCCCAAAGACGATGAACCAGCGCCGGTATCTTGCGGTGATCGAGCGGTACGACCTGGTGTTCGGAATAGGCCCGGCGGGCACGGGCAAAACCTACCTGGCCGTGGCGATGGCGATTTCCGCTCTGCTGAACAAGGAAGTGGCGCGGATTATCCTCACACGACCCGCGGTTGAAGCGGGTGAGCGCCTGGGCTTCCTCCCCGGCACCTTGCAGGAAAAGGTGGACCCCTATCTGCGCCCGCTCTACGACGCCCTCTTCGACATGCTGGAAGCCGAGCGCGTGGAGAGATTGCTGGAACGCAATGTGATTGAAGTGGCGCCGATAGCGTTCATGCGCGGCCGCACTCTCAACGACTGTTTCATTATCGTGGACGAAGCGCAGAACAGCACCGCCGAGCAAATGAAGATGATCCTGACGCGGCTGGGATTCAACTCCAAGATGGTGGTCACCGGCGACATCACTCAGATCGACCTGCCGCACGGACGGCGCAGCGGCATGAACGACGCCATTGAGGTGTTGCGTGGGGTGGAGGGCGTCAGCTTCCTCTATTTTGGCGAACAGGACGTCGTTCGCAATCGTTAGTGCAGAAGATCGTCAAGGCGTACGAACGATACAATGAATTAGTAAGCGAGCGCCAGCTCTCGCTCTCTCTGGACGCGTGTGGCCGCCGAGGGACAAAAGGCGAACGACTCTCCGGCTGTACCGACCGTGGAACAAAGTGGCGCAGAAGAACGCCTGACGGAGGCCATGCCTTCAAACGCATCCAGTAAAGCCGGATTCCCATCCAGGCCAGCATCGGGCGGCAACCCAGCCGTTGCGCGCGGAAGCGCTCTCAAGCCGATCCGGAGCGAAAGCACGCCGGGACTGCCAGCTCCGGTGCGGTGGAAATCGTATACCGCGGCGCGGGGCGTGGCTTCCCGCGCGCCGGTTTGCGTGCCAGTTCGCCTTGCGGTTGCAGCGGGAAGTCGCCGGTGGTGCGGCGTTTTTGCTGCCTGATCGCCAACGATCGCGAATTGCAGCGGTTGAACCGCGAGTTCCTGGGCAAAGATTACCCAGCCGACGTCTTGTCGTTCCCCGAGCCGGGCCCCCGCGGGGAGATTGGCGAGATGGCCATCTCCGCCGAGCGGGCCCGTGAACAGGCCGAGCAGTTCGGCCATTCCTGGCAGGACGAGATCCGCATCTTGATGCTGCACGGGTTGCTCCATCTGATGGGCCTGGACCATGAAACCGACCGCGGCCGCATGGCGCGCGCTCGAAGGAGAGTGGCGTGCCCGCCTGGGGTTGCCTCCGGGGTTGATCGAACGCGTCGAAGAAGCGATGTTGATCCTCGCTATTTGTTGCTATTGCTTGCCTGTCCATTCTGCTCACCATGGTGACGTTTGTCCAGTTGCTGTACCTGGAATCCATGCGTCTCCGTGCGCGCGAGACCGCCGCGCTCACATATTTCAAAGAGGAGTTGGAGGAGCAGATCGGGCTGGAAGGCGATGCCGGCGCGCTGGCTTTGCGTTGATCAAGCATACGTCCGTGCTACTGATGGGCGGGCTGATTACGGCGATGGCTTTCCGTTCCGGGGCATTCTGTGGGGAGCGCCCTGACGGAAGCATTCCTGTTTGGCTGGGTGGCCCTGATCGTCTGCGCCTACTTCGTTCCTCAAATCCTGTATCGGCGCACCGACGGACGGTGGGTCAGCGCCGTGGTGCCCGGATTGCGGCTTCTGCTGCTGGCTGGTGCGCCGCTTACTTACCTTGTTTCGCTGCTCCAATCGCTGTTCGATTTCGGCGAACGGAGGCAACGGCGGAGAAGAAGAGGCCGAAGAGTCCGATCACGACCACATCGAAGCCTTCATCGATGCCGGCACCGAAGAAGGCATTCTCGAGGAGGAGGACCGCCAACTTGATTCATTCCGTCGTTGCCTTCGGCGACAAGATCCGTGCGCATGGCCATGACGCCGCGCCCGAAGATCGTCGCCATCCAGGCGGACGCCAGCTTGGCCGAATTGCGGAAACTGGTGATCCACCAGCGTTTTTCGCGCATTCCGGTGTACGGAGAATCCATCGATGACATTATCGGTTTCGTCCACGTGCGAGACATGTTCGAGATGGAGAACGGCGGACCTGGAGCAGAAGCCGGTGCGCGACATTCTGCGTCCCATCGGCGAGGTTCCCGAAACCAAGCCCATCGACGACCTGTTCCGCGAAATGCAGCAAAATCGCTCGCATATGAGCTGGTCATCGACGAATACGGCAATACCGCCGGGCTGGTCACCATGGAGGACTTGGTGGAGGAGATTGTCGGAGAAATCCGCGACGAGCACGAGCCTACGCACGACGTGACGCAGGAAGCAGGACGGCGCGGTCGTGGTTTCCGGCAGCTACGACGTGGACGGGCTGGCCGAGCTGCTCGGATTTCCGCCCGCGACTCGGAGACGGAGTCGACAACGGTGGGCGGGACTGGCGGCGGAATGGCTGGGAAGAGTGCCGGCGAAGGGCGAGAGCGTGGCGAAGAGACGGCATTCGCATCGAAGTGCTGGCGGGCAACGAGCTCCGGGTGGACAAGGTGCGCATCTCGAAAACGGAAGATCAGGAAGAAGATGGAATCGACCAGCCCGAGTAAGACACGTTTCCGGCTTTGTATCTATCGCCGGCCGGCCAAACGCCGGAAAGTCGACCCTGCTGAACGCGTTGCTGGGCGTCAAGGTGGCCATCGTCGCCAACAAGCCCCAAACCACGCGCACAGCCATCCAGGGTGTCTTGAATCTGCCCAGCTCGCAGATTGTTTTCGTGGATATGCCCGGCATCCACAAGGCGGATTCGGTATTCCAGCGAAAAATGATGGAGACCGTCTCGGAGTCGCTTTCGAGCGGGACCTGATCCTCTTTCTGGTGGATGTCGACGCGCCCAGTTCGAGCCGGAGGACGAGGAAGCGGCGAAGCTGGTGTCGGATATACGGAACGCCCGTTCTGCTGGTGCTGAACAAGATCGATCTGTTGAAAAACAAAACCCCGCTGCTGCCCCTGATTGCCCGCTACAAGGAACTGCTGCTCGATCGACGAGGCCATCCCGATTTCCGCCACCAAGGGAAGCGGCATGGATGAGCTGCGAAGCGCCATTCTAGCCCGCCTGCCGGAAGGCCCGGCCTACTTTCCGCCGGACTATCTGACGGACCAGCCGGAGCGGTTTCTGGCGGCGGAGATTATCCGAGAGAAGATCCTACGGGTGACGCGGCACGAGGTGCCTCATTCGGTGGCGGTGTCGGTGGAGGCGTGGGAAGAAAAGAAGACGCTCACCAAGATCTCGGCGAACATCTACGTAGAGCGCGTGGGCCAGCGGGGAATTCTGATCGGGAAGGCGGGGGCGTTGCTGAAGAGGATCGGAACCGAGGCCCGCGAGGAGATCGAGCAGATGTTGGACCGCAAAGTGTTTTTGGAGCTCTACGTAAAAGTCCACCCCAACTGGAGAGAGAGCCAGGAATTCCTGAAGCAGATGGATTGGCACTCGATGGTAGGGGAATAGCCGCGGCTGGTTGACGACGCGCTTTCGTGCGCGATGGCCTCTTTTGCGGGTCGCTCCTATCCGGAAATTCTAATCGGAACACTTTATCTTTTGTGCATCTTAAGGATACGCTAGACTGAAAACGATGCGGAGATCTACGTTCATACTTGGTTTTGTCTGTGCCCCCGCCCTGGTTCCCTGGTCATTCGCGCAGGGAACGCCGGACGACGACCGCATCTACGATGAGGTGCGCCGAGTTCTCGCGAATGACGTCGACGTCAAGGGCGGAGCGTTCCATGTGACCGTCAAAGACGGCGCCGTAACCCTCGAAGGGGTTGTCGATACCGCCAAGGGCAAGGATAAAGCCACCAAGCTGGCGAAGAAGGTTAAGGGCGTCAAGAGCGTGGAGAATAAGCTGAAGCTCCGCTTTTCCACAAATTCCCGCTGAGTCTTCGCGGTGCTCTACGCGCCTGCCTGTGGTGACTCGGCGCCACGGGCCGAATCTCGCCATTGGCTCGAATAACCGCTGTGTCGCCGCGCCGCGGTTCACCAGTCTCCCAAAATAAACGTTGACATTCCGTCGGCTCCTGCCTATAGTGTATTTCGTAATCGAATGAAGAAAACGAAATACGATTCAGATGACCCGGCGGTCGATCGCGATCTTTATTCGGGCCTGATGCGGCTTCATATTCTGCACCATGCCGTCGAAGGCCCCATCTTCGGTCTGGGAATGCTGGAAGAGCTGGCCCGCCACGGTTATCGGATCAGCCCGGGGACCCTCTATCCCCTGCTGCACGGGTTGGAGAAGAAGGGCTATCTCAAGGCGAAAGCGCAGCGCGACGGCAAGTCGCTGCGCAAGGTATATCGGGCCACCCCGCTCGGACGCAAAGCGCTGGCGGCGGCCAAACTGAAGGTCCGTGAGTTTATCGGGGAACTGTTCGAGGGGAAATAGCGATGGCGCTGATAAGACGTGGCCGTAACCACGACTCGGCGGCAAGGTTCCTGGCGGCGATGTTTCTGGCCGCCGTTCCCGCGCTGCCCCAACAGGCAACTCCCGCGGCGGGCCTGTCGATTACGCAGGCGGTGGAGGCGGCGCTGCGCAACTACCCGTCGATTCGCGTCACCCAGGAGCAAATGAATGCCGCGGCGGCGGGGATTCGCCTGGCGCAAACCGCATATCTGCCGCGGGTGGACGGGCTGGCGCAGGTGAATCGCGCCACCAGAAACAACGTCTTCGGCTTGTTGCTGCCACAAAGCGTCGTCCCCTCGATTTCCGGCCCGGTGCTGGGCAGCAACAATTTCGGAACAGTGTGGGGCAGCGCCGTGGGCGTGCTGGTCACCTGGCAGCCCTTCGACTTCGGTCTTCGCCGCGCCAACGTCGCAACCGCCACCGCCGTGCGCGATCAGGCCCAGGCGGCGGTGAACCGGAGCCCGCTACGACGTGTCGGTGGCGACGGCGGATGCGTATCTGACCTTGATCGCGGCGCAGCATACCGCGCAGGCGGCGCAGGCGGCGGTGGATAGCTGGCAGGTCCTGCTGAAGAGCATCCACGCCCTGGTAGCGGCGCAACTGAGGCCGGGCGCCGATGAATCGAGAGTCCAGGCCGAGCTGGCGGCCGCGCAGACGCAACTTGCGCAGTCGGAGCAGGCCATCGACGTGGCCCGCGCCAACGTGGCGCAATTCGTTGGACTGAGCCCTGCGCAAGTCACTCTTCAAGCCGGGAAAATCGCGAGCCAATTGCCTCCGGACACGCCTCCGCCGGCGCTCGAACGCGGCCGCGAATCCCGCTCGCGCTCGAACAGAACGCCCTGGTTGCGAGCGCGCAGGCTCAGCTCAAGGCTTTGCAGCGGACAGACTATCCGCAATTTCTCGTTCAGGGTTCGGCGTCTGCGCGCGGAACCGGCGCCGAAATCGACGGCGCGCGGCTGGGGGGGCTCAACGGGCTCGCGCCGATCCACCCAAAATTACGCCATCGGCCTCACGGTCGTATTTCCTTTCATGGAGCGGTTCTCCCTGCGGGAGCAGGAAGCCGCTCAGGCGGCGAACAGTCCGGGCCGGCCAGGCGCAGTACCAGGTGATCGCGACGAACCTGCAGGCGCAATTCAACGCGGCGCTGGCAACTCTGGCCGGGGCGCGCCGGGTGGCCGCCAACACCCCCGTGGAAGTTTCGTCGGCGCAGACGGCGCTCGAGCAGGCCAAGGCCCGATACCAATCGGGACTGGCCCCCATTGACGATGTCGCCCAGGCGCAACGGCTGCTGGTTCAGGCCCAGATCGATGACGCGCTGGCCCGCTTGGGCGTCTGGCGCGCGGCGCTCGAGGTGGAGACGGCCCGCGGCGATATCCAGCCGTTCCTGGCGGAGGCCAGCCAATGACTATCCGGCAAAGGTGGATCATGCGTCTCGTTCTTAGCCGCTCTCGGCAGACCGCTCACCGTAGTGGTGGCGCTGGTCGCCATCGCGCTGTTCGCCGTGCTGGCGGTGCGGCGAATGCCGGTCGATATCTTCCCGCAGGTCGGCGACCCGGCGATCTACGTGGCCCAGCCCTACAGCGGCATGGACCCGGCCCAGATGGAAGGCTACCTGACCTTCTACTACGAGTATCACTTCCTCTACATCACCGGCATCGACCACGTCGAGAGCAAGAGCATCCAGGGCGCGTCGCTGATGAAGCTGGTGTTTCACCAGGGCACCAACATGAGCCAGGCGATGTCGGAAACGGTGGGTTACGTGAACCGCGCCCGCTCCTTCATGCCGCCGGGAACGGTGCCGCCCTTCATCACACGGTTTGACGCAGGCAGCGTCGCGGTGGGGATGCTGGTGTTCAGCAGCTCGACCCACACGCAGGGCGAATTGCAGGACTACGCCATCAACCGCGTGCGTCCGCTGTTCGCCACTCTGCCCGGCGTTTCGGCGCCGCCGCCGTTCGGCGGGAACCAGAAGACCATCGTCATCACGCTCGATCCCAACAAGCTGCGCCAATACCAGGTGTCGCCGGAGGAGGCCATCGCCGCCGTCAGCAAGTCCAGCCTGGTGATGCCATCGGGGAACATGTGGACCGGCAAGCTGGAACGCATCACCCGGACCAACGCCGCCCTGGGGGCCGACCTTCACGAACTTCTGAGCACGCCCATCCGGCCCGTCTCCGGCGCCACCATCTACCTGCGCGACATCGGCACCATCGCCACCGGCACCGACATCGTCAGCGCCTACGCCCACGTCAACGGCAAGCGAACCGTGTACATTCCGGTGACCAAGCGTGCCGACGCCTCGACGCTGGCGGTGATCAACGCGGTGAAGGCCGCGATTCCGGAGTTCAAGAAGGTCGTGCCGGCGGACGTCGACGTCAGCCTGCAGTTCGACCAATCCCCCTACGTCACCAATTCGCTGCGCGGGCCTGGTGGCCGAAGGATCCCTGGGCGCCGTTCTCACCGGCCTGATGGTGCTGATCTTCCTGCGCGACTGGCGCAGCGCCCTGATCGTCATCATGAACATTCCGTTTGCGCTGCTCAGCGCGGTGCTGCTGCTGTGGGCCACGGGACAGACGATCAACATCATGACGCTGGGGGGGCTGGCGCTGGCGGTGGGGGTGCTGGTGGATGAGGCGACCGTCTCGATCGAGAACACGCACACCCACATGCTTCCCGGCGTATCGCGCGCGCGGGCGGTGGTGGAGGCGGCCAGACCACACGGCCATGGCGCGCCTGCTCTCGATGTTCTGCATCCTCGCCGTGTTCGTTCCGTCGTTCTTCATGATCGGCGTGAGCCGGCAGCTTTTCGTGCCGCTGTCGCTGGCGGTTGCGTTTTCGATGATCGCGTCTTACCTGTTGTCGAGCACGCTGGTGCCGGTGTTCTCCACCTGGCTGATGCGGGAAGCGCACCGCGGCGAGGAAAGCGAAGGGCTGTTCGGCCGTCTGCGAAACGTTTTACGGCGCGGTATCTGGACGTGGTGCTGCGGTTCCGCTGGCCGCTGTGTCGCGGTGTACCTGGTGACTTCGATTGGTATGCTGGTATCTGCTGCTTGCCGCGTATCGGCACGGAGCTGTTCCCGGACGCGAATGCCGCCGCTGTTGCGCCTGCGGCTGCGCGCGCCGGCGGGCACGCGAATCGAAGAAACCGAGCGCACGGTGTTGCACGCGCTGGACATCATCCGCCGCGAGGCCGGGCCCGACAACGTCGAGATCACCAGCGACTTTCTGGGGCTGATCCCTTCCAGCTATCCGGTGGATCTGATTCACCTGTTCACCAGCGGACCGCAGGACGCCATCATCCAGGTGGCGCTGAAACCGGACGCCCCCGCGGGGAGAAGCCTGCGGGAGCGGCTGCGCCAGAGCCTGCGGCGTGAGCTGCCGGGCACCGACGGTGTCGTTCGAAGCCGGCGACATCGTCAGCCAGGTAATGAGCTTCGGATCTCCGACGCCGATCGAGGTTGCCGTTCAGGGCATCAATCTTCAGGACGATTACGCGCTTCGCGGGAAAGCTGCGAGCCAGGTTGGCCGGGCTGCGCTTTCTGCGCGACCTGCAGTTCGCGCAGGTGCCCGACTATCCGACGATGGACATCAAGATCGACCGCGACCGCGCCGGCCAGTTCGGCCTGACCATGGCGGACGTGGTGCACTCCGTCGTGCCGGCTACATCTTCTTCCCGCTTCACCAATCCGAATTACTGGCGCGATCCCAACTCCGGCAATGCCTTTCAGATTCAGGTGCAGTTGCCTCAAAACCAGGTGCAGAGCGTCGGGCAGGTGGCGGACCTGCCGGTGATGCTTCGGGGGAACTCGAAGCCGCTGCTGGAGAACATCGCCACGCTCAAGCCCGGCACCATGCCCGGGGAGATCGACCGTTACAACGGCCGGCATGTGGTCAGCCTCACGGCCAACATTCACGACGTCACGCTGGGCCAGGCGGCGCGCGAAAATCAACCAGGCGCTGGCGGATGCCGGCGAACCTCCGCGAGGCGTTTCGGTGGCGCTGCGCGGACAAATCCCGCGCTCTGGAGCAGACCATCTCTTCGCTGAACGTCGGTTTGCTGCTGGCGGTGGTGGTGATTTTCCTGCTGCTTTCCGCCAACTTCCAGTCGGTCCGGCTGGCGCTGGCGATTATTCTGACCGTTCCGGCGGTGCTTTGCGGTGTCCTGCTGATGCTGCTGGCTACCCATACGACGCTCGACATCCAGTCATTCATGGGCGCCATCATGGCCATCGGCATCGCGGTGGCAAACTCGATTCTGCTGGTGACCTTCGCCGAGCGCTTCCGCCAGGAAGGCCGGACGCTTCTGGATGCCACTCGTGAAGGCTCCGCGGGCCGTCTGCGGGCCATCCTGATGACCGCGGCGGCGATGATTTTCGGCATGGTGCCGATGGCGATCGGCTTTGGGGAAGGCGGAGCGCAATCGGCGCCGCTGGGGCGGGCGGTGATCGGCGGCCTGATTCTATCGACGTTTGCCACGCTCACCATCCTGCCTTCGATCTACGCGATCCTGCAGCGGAACGCGTCGGCCACTTCTCTGTCTCTCAACCCGTCGGATCCGTCGAGTCGATATTATGACGTACAGTAAAACCACTCTCCTGCTGGTTTTGGGGGCCGCTGCCGCGTTACCGTTGTGGCCGCAGACCGCCGAACTCGCTCCGGTGATTTCAAAGCCGGTGTCCCGCACCGTTGAGCTGCCGGCGGAAATCCATCCCTTCCTGATGGTCGCCCTGCATGCCAAAGTGCCGGGCTACGTGGAGCGCGTTCTGGTGGACCGCGGCAGCGTGGTGAAGGAGGGAGATCTGCTGGTATCGCTGAGCGCGCCGGAAATGCAGGCGCAAATTGCCGAAGCGGAGTCCAGGTTCCAGTCCGCGGAAGCGGAACGGCTGCAGGCAGAAGCGCAGTTGGCCGCGGCACAGAGTACCCACCAGCGGCTGGCCGAAGCCTCCAAGACGCCCGGGGCCGTCGCCGGCAACGATTTGATCCTGGCACAGAGACAGGTGGACGCGGCGCAGGCTCTGGTCAACGCCAAACAGAAGTCGGGTGCGGCGGCGCAAGAGGCCGTAAACGCGCTGAAGGCAATGGTGGCCTATCTGAAGATCACCGCTCCGTTTGACGGGGTGGTGACCGACCGCCTGGTCCATCCCGGAGCGTTGGTGGGCCCTCCGGCGGACCCACCGCTTCTGGTCATCCAGCAGGTTTCGCACTTGCGTGTGGTGGTGCCGGTTCCCGGAGGAAGTCGTCGGCGGCCTGGTCCCCGGCGCCCGGGTCGAATTCAACGTTCCCGCGTTTCCGCTAAGGACCTTTTCCGGCGCCATTTCACGCATCTCGCACGCGCTCGACCAGAAGACGCGCAGCATGCCCGTCGAATTGGACGTCTTCAACCGCGACGGGGCCCTGGCTCCCGGTATGTATCCCAGCGTCAAGTGGCCGGTGAGGAGTCTCCAGCCCGTGCTGTTTGTGCCCAGGAGCAGCGTGGTAACGACCACCGAGCGCACCTTTGTAGTCCGGAATCAGAATGGCCGCGCGGAGTGGGTCGATGTGAAGACAGGCGCAACCGAAGGAGATCTGGTCGAAGTGACGGGAAATCTCCACGCCGGTGACCTGGTGGTCCGGCGCGGCACGGACGAGCTGCGACCGGGCGACCTCATAGGACCGGCCTCGCGATAGCGCAGGCGCATGCCATTTCGCGGGGAGTGCTGAAAAGGGCTTTTTTCTCCCCGGTCTGGGCTATACTAATGGCATCGACGAGCGGGGCAGCTAGTTTTTACGGAGGAGAGCGGATGAGACTTTCTTTTCCGGCCATTTACGGGCCACTACTGTCGGCATGGCTGTCCGTCCTGATTCTGCCGGCCGGCGTAACCGCCCAGCAACAGCCCACTCCCACCCGGTTGAACATCGTGATCGTCGAAGGTGAGGGCGCGGTAAACAATATCCAAGAGCGTGTCGCCCGGGAACCGATCGTCCAGGTCGAGGACGAGAACCATAAACCGGTTGCGGGCGCCGCGGTGGTCTTCCTGTTGCCGAACCAGGGGGCGGGGGGATCGTTCGCCGGAGGCGCCAATAGCCTGACCATCACTACGGATGCAAGCGGCCGGGCCGTGGCGCGCGGCTTCCGGCCGAATAGTAATATCGGCAACTATACCATCCGGGTGCGCGCGTCCTACAACGGCTTGTCGGCCAGCACCAACATCTCCATGTCGAACGTCGCGGGCGCCGGCGCCGGGGCGGGCGCCGCCACGGCCGCCGGCATTTCCGGGAAAACCATTGCGATTCTCGCGGCAGTCGCCGCCGCGGCGGTGACGGGTGTCGTTGTCGGCGTTACTCGCGGTGGGAACAACGGGTCTCCGTCCACACCGGGTCAGCCGCCTGTGACACCGGTAACCGTGACGCCGGGGACCCCAACCGTGGGCCCCCCTAATCCCTAATCCGGAAGCTGGAGGCAAATCATGAAAGCATCCTGGCTACATTTGATGGTGGCGGGCGTCATGGCTGCGTGCGGGCCGTATTCTCTGCCATGTCTTGCGCAAAGTAATGCGGGACGCCTGCCCCAACAACCGGTGGTTGACGGCCCCCCCACGCTCCCCTCCACTTCACACGGCGCCGAAACCGGCCAGCGGTCATCGCAAGGTTTAGCGTGCGCCCGTGTTGGGCTATGTCCGCGACGGGAGCGGCGACTATCGGCTCATTGCGGGGGTTCCGGGTTCGGCGTATCTTTCCGGCGCATTTGCGCTGGGGGCTACTGCGGCGAAGCTGGTTTTTTCCGAAGAACGGGACTTGGCCTTCGGCCTGACGGAAAGCGATGGCCGCCCGTTTCTGCGCCCCGGTCTTCGGGGAGATTCCCCCCAAGTCCAGTTTTTCGACGGGGCGCCGGCAGGCGCGAGCGATCTGGCCGTGAGCCCCACTGGAAGCGCCGCGGTCTTTTTTTACACCGGGCAGGGCCGTGCGCTGGTAATGCGCGACACCGCCTCGGCGTCGCCGTCGTTCGAGTGGCTCACCGTGCCGGGTAACACCGATGGCAGCCGCTCGGCGATCAGTGATGACGGTGACACTATCCTGGCAGCCGACTCCGGCGGTGAGTTGCTCGCGATCGGCGCCAGCCAGGAAGCCCGCGTCGTACCGGGCTTCGCCGGTGTGACGGCGGTTGCCTTTCTACGAAATTCGCCGGGCGCCGTGGTGGCCGACGGTGCCTCGCAAACGGTCGTCCTTCTTGCTAACGCCGGAGGAGAAGCCGGCTCGGGCATTGCGTTGTTGCACGCTTCCGACGGCATTCGCGACGTCACCGCCCTGGCAACCTCGCCGGGAAACGACCATATCTATGCGGGGGGAAAGCGTCTTGACGGCGACACCGGTGTGATCGCGTCGGTGGAGACCGCCAGTAAGACTGTCGAGGTGATCGACTGCTCCTGCGGGGTCCCAGAGCTGCAGCCTCTGCGTCAGCCCGGCCGTTTCCTGCTAAACGGGATACCACAGGTCGGCCAGCCCCTCTGGGTGCTGGAACAACGAACTGGACCACCGGGATTGTTCTTCATTCCCGCCCCAGTGGCCGGGCAGGAGGGTGTGGCAAAATGACAAGCCTCCGCTTGCGTAAATTCGTGGCGAATTTAGCGCTCGCCGTAGCCACGTTGTTCGTGGCGGCTCCGTGTTTCGCCCAGGCACCAGCCCCACTGATCACCGCGTTGACACCATCTTCGTTGCCGAACGCACTGGAGCGTCGGAGTTACCTCGCGGATCTGACCCCGGTCTGCGTTCAAAGCTGTCCGGACCCCGCGATTTATCAGGTCTTTCCAGCCACGGGCCTGCCACCAGGCATGACAGTGCAAGGAGTGGACCCCGTATACGAGGGCTCGTATATCTATGGATACCGAAGGGTGCGCCTTCAAGGAACCCCAACGCAGCCCGGGGATTTCTCGTTTGTCATCCACATCCAGGATGTTTACGAGGGCACCGAGGACTTCTCGTACTCTATCCGGGTGATCAGCCGGGTCCAAATCGTCACTCCTTCGCCACTACCAGTAATCTACGTTGGCCACTTGACCTCTCAGTTGCTCGACGCGACCGGAGGAGTGGCCCCTTATTGCTGGAGCGTAACGGATTTGCCCCCCGGGATGGAACATTCGGGTTGCGCGCGGCTCATCACCGGCGCACCGACAACGCTAGGCAGCTATCAGATCGTCGTGACCGTCACCGACAGCAGCGGATTTGCCTCCAACACTTCAACCAAGGCGTTAAGCTGGGAAGTTGCCCAAGCGCTCGCCATTACGACGACGACGCTGCCGGACGGCGTGGCAGGCACTCAATATTCAACACTATTGTCCCCGGAAGGCGGCACAGCGCCTTACTCCTGGGGGGTTGTGGAAGGATCTTTACCCCCGGGCCTGCAGTTGAACCCGTCCTCGGGCCTCATCAACGGCACGCCGTCACAAGCGGGCGCGTTCTCATTCGTTGTCCAGCTCACCGATGCGAGCCAAACCTCGGTAACCAAGAGCTTCAAGATTACCGTGAGCCCGGAGCCGCTGAGTATTCAAACCACGTCGGCCGCCAACGGCCAGGTTGGGAACGAGTATTCGCAGCAATTCAGCGCCAGCGGCGGCGTTGGCAATTACGCCTGGTCGCTAACCGCGGGGACGCTCCCGGACGGCCTTACGCTCAGCCCGGCGGGTCTGCTCGCGGGCACGCCCACGAAGACGGGCAAGTACGTATTCACTCTTCAAGTAACTTCGGGCGACGCTTCCGTTTCGCGACAGTTTACTCTCAACATAACTGCGGCGCCGTTGAACATCGTTACGACATCGCTCCCGGAGGCGAAGACAGGTTCTCAATACAGCCAGTCCCTGGAGGCGACCGGAGGCGTCTCACCGTATACCTGGAACGTGGCAAACGGCCAGTTGCCGCCGGGACTCACTCTCAATCCACAAACGGGAGTGATATCCGGCACACCGACCGCCACCGGCACATTTACTTTCACCGTGCAGGTGGCCGATTCGGCGGGCTCCACAGACACTTCCCAGTTGACGCTCACCGTAAGCGCCCCGCTCGCCATTCAGACGACGTCGTTGGAGCCGGGCGTGGTCGGCTATTTCTACAAGGACGCTGTGGTGGCGGCCGGAGGCGTTCCGCGTTATGCGTGGCAGTTAACGGGCGGCCAGTTGCCGACTGGCATGAAACTCAACCCGGATACCGGGGAGATTTTCGGCACGCCGACTGCCAGCGGGACGATCCCTCTCGAATTCACCGTTACCGACCGCACCGGGCTTACCGTGAGTGCATCTCTCGAACTGGTGATTACAGGGCCGTTGGCGATCGTTACCGAGTCCTTGTCACCAGCCATGGTGGGGATTGATTACAGCTTCACAGTCGAGGCGGATGGCGGCAAGCCGGATTACAGTTGGTCCACCACTGGGGACCTGCCGCCAGGTTTGCAGTTCGCAAACGGAGTGCTTTCCGGCAAGCCAGCGGCGGCCGGGAAGTTCAACTTCACGGTTTCCGTGACGGACCAGACGAAGGCCGTGAAATCGCGATACTACACCTTGAATGTAGGAGGGTTGCCCGAGCCTGGTATCACCGGGCCTCCCGGGCAAGCGCCAGCGGCCTCCCAGCAAACAGTAGCGGTGGTGCTTGCTTCGGCCTACCAACTGCCGCTGACAGGCACGCTGCAGCTTACCTTTACGCCAGACCAGGGGCCGGACGACCCCGCGGTTCAGTTCTCGACGGGCGGACGGGAGGTGAGTTTCACCATTCCGGCGGGCTCCACGGACGCGGTGTTTAGCGTGCCACAAGCACAGTTTCAAACCGGGACGGTGGCAGGAGTCATCACCTTTACGGCTACGTTCCAGTCCGGGAACCTCGATGTCACCCCGTCGCCGGCGCCACAACAGACAGTGCGCGTGGACGCGGCGGCGCCGGTGATCACTTCGGTCAGTGGGACCCGTTCGGGCACCACCCTGACCCTGGTGATCGACGGCTACTCGACACCGCGCGACATGACGTCGGCCACCGTTACGTTTACTGCCGCTTCGGGAAGCAACTTCCAGGGCAGCCCGGTTACGGTGCAGTTGGGCTCAGTGTTCCAGCAGTGGTACGCCAGCGACCAGGCGGGACCGTTCGGGTCGCAGTTCGAGCTGACGTTACCATTCACCGGTGTCGGGCGCCCAGGCTACCACGTTCACCGGAGTGTCGGTGACGCTGACGAATTCCGCCGGAACGTCGGCGGCGGCCAACGCGACGTTTTGAGTGATGCCGGTCAGGCTTTCCCTGCCGGCTCGTAAAAGCTGGTTGTCGCCCTGTTTCAGAACGTGCGTTCTGTCAAGGGCACCGTAGAAGTTTTCGAGCGGCTGGTGCCTGGAGTGTTGCGCGATCACCAGCGGGGGAGGGTCCGCGGCCAGCGCGCGGAGACCGGACGAGCATTCGTGCGGGCGGGTGTAGGGAGGATCCAGAAATACGATGCCGGCCTGCCAGCAGCCTGACGAACACCATGACGCTGCAGCCTCTACGGCAGCGTGGCCGATTTTTGTTGACCGGGACGCCACGGGCCGGCCAGCCGCTATGGTTGATGGAACATCAATCCGGACCGCCGGGGCTGTTCTTCATTCCCGCTCCGATGGCCAGGCCGGAGGGGTGGCAAGATGACAAGCTTCCGCCTGCGTCTGTTCGTGACACACGTGGCGCTCGCCGTGACGGCGTTGTTCGTGGCAGCTCCGTCTTTCGCTCAATCAGCAGCGCCGCTGATTACCGGGTTGACACCATCTTCGCTGCCGGACGGACTGGTCAATCAGACCTACGGCGTAAATCTTACCCCGGTCTGCGGCATTGAAAGCTGTCCGGTCCCGCCGATCTATCAGCTCTTATCAACCGGTGGGAGCCTGCCACCCGGACTGACACTGCAGCCATCGGATCCCATTTACTATCAGTCTCCATTGGGGCCTCCCTTTCTCTTGGGCTACCGACAGTTGCGTATCCAAGGAACCCCGACACAGACCGGGAATTTCTCGTTTGTCATCTACATCCAGGATGTCAACAGGGGCCAGGAGGACTTTCAGTTTTCTATCCAGGTGTCTAGCCGATTCCAAATCGTCACTACTTCGCCGCTGCCTGTGATATACGTTGGCATCTTTACCCGCCAAACGCTCAACGCCACCGGAGGAGTAACACCGTATTGCTGGAACGTATCGGGACTGCCCCCCGGAATGATGCATTCACAATGTGATGGAGCCATCAGTGGTACGCCGACGACGCCGGGTACCTATCGAACCGTCGCCACCGTCACCGACAGCAATAGTGTATCCCCCAGCACCGCAACCAAGACTTTCACCTGGGAAGTTGACGTAGCTCTCGCTATTACGACGACGACCTTGCCGGACGGCGTGGAAGGCACGCAATATTCCACGCTATTGTCGCCGGGAGGCGGCGCATCGCCTTATTCGTGGGGGGTCGTGGAGGGCGCCCTGCCCCCGGGATTGCAGTTGAACCCGTTCTCGGGCCTCATCACCGGCACGCCGTCACAAGCGGGCGCGTTCTCATTCGTTGTCCAGCTTACCGATGCGAGCCAAGCCTCGGTGACCAAGAGCTTCGAGATTAGCGTGAGCCAGGCGCCTCTGAGTATTGTCACCACGTCGACCACTAACGGCCAGGTTGGAATCGAGTATTCGCAGCAATTCGCCGCCAGCGGCGGCGTTGGCGACTACATTTGGTCGCTAACCGCGGGGACGCTCCCGGAGGGGCTTACGCTCAGCCCCGCGGGTCTGCTCGCGGGCACACCCACGAAGGCGGGCAAATACGTTGTCACTCTTCAAGTAGCCTCGGGTGACGCTTCCGTTTCGGGACAGTTCACCCTCAATGTACTTGCGGCGCCGTTGAACATCGTCACGACGTCGCTCCCAGAGGCGAAGACCGGTACTTCATACAGCCAGGCCCTGGAGGCGACCGGAGGCGTCCCACCGTATACGTGGAACGTGGTGGACGGCCAGTTGCCGCAAGGACTCACTCTCGATCAACAAACCGGAGTGATATCCGGCGCACCGACTGCCACCGGCACATTTACTTTCGCCATGCGGGTGGCCGATTCGGCGGGCTCCACAGACACTTCCCAGTTGACACTCACCGTCAGCGCCGCCCTCGCCCCGCTCTCCGTCCAGACGACGTCGTTGGAGCCGGGCCTGGCCGGCTATTTCTACAAGGACGCTGTGGAGGCGGCGGGAGGCGTTCCGCCCTATACGTGGCAGTTGACGGGCGGCCAGTTGCCAAGTGGCGTTAAACTCAACCCGGATACGGGGGAGATTTTCGGCACGCCGACAGAGAGCAGAACGTTCCCCATCCAACTTAGTGTTACCGACAAGACCGGCGCCACCGCGAGCGCCTCTCTCGACTTGGTGATCAAAGGACCGCTGGCGATCGTTACCGAGTCCTTGTCACCCGCCATGGTGGGGATTGATTACACCCTCACGTTCGAGGCCGACGGCGGCAAGCCGGATTACAGTTGGTCCAGCACTGGAGACCTGCCGCCGGGTTTGCAGTTCGCAGACGGGGTGCTTTCCGGCACGCCAACCGCGGCTGGGAAGTTCGGATTCACGGTTTCCGTGACGGACCAGACGAAGGCCGTGAAATCGCGATATTACACCTTGAATGTAGGCAGGCTGCCCGCGCCCAGTATCACCGGGCCTCCCGGGCAAGCGCCGGCGGCCTCCCAGCAAACAGTAGCCGTGGTGCTTGCTTCGGCCTACCAACTGCCGCTGACGGGCACGCTGCAGCTTACCTTTACGCCAGACCAGGGGCCGGACGACCCCGCGGTTCAGTTCTCGACGGGCGGACGGGAGGTGAGTTTCACCATCCCGGCGGGCTCCACGGACGCGGTGTTCAGCGTTCCGCCCGCACAGTTCCAAACCGGGACGGTGGCCGGAGTCATCACCCTTACGGCTACCTTCCAGTCCGGGAACCTCGATGTCACCCCGTCTCCGGCGCCACAACAGACAGTGCGCGTGAACGCGGCGGCGCCGGTGATCACTTCGGTGAAGGGGACCCGTTCGGGCACCACCCTGACCCTGGTGATCGTCGGCTATTCGACACCGCGCGACATGACGTCGGCCTCCGTTACCTTTACCGACGCTTCGGGAACCAAGGGCAGCCCGATTACGGTGCAGTTGGGTTCGACGTTCCAGCAGTGGTACGCCAGCGACCAGGCGGGACCGTTCGGGTCGCAGTTCGCGCTGACGTTACCATTCACGGTGTCGGGCGCCCAGGCTACCACGTTCACCGGAGTGTCGGTGACGCTGACGAATTCCGCCGGAACGTCGGCGGCGGCGAACGCGACGTTCTGAGCGCCGCCGTCAGGCTTTCGGCGCCGGTTCATAGAAGCTAAGCTGGTTGTCGCCTTGTTTCAGAACGCGCGTTCTGTTAAGAGAAGCGTAGAAGTCTTCGAGCGACTGGTGCCTGGAGTGCTGCGCGATCACCAGCGGTGGAGGGTCTTCGGCGAGCGCAAGCAAACAGGACAAGTATTCGTGAGGTCGCGTGTAAGGCGGGTCCAGAAAGACAACGTCGGCCCGCCAGCGGCCGGCGCTGCCGGCGGCCCTGCCCTGATGGACCACGCTACGCGTGCCCACACCAAGGCTGGCAATGTTCTCGCGCAGCACCGCCAGCGCGCGGCTGTCGTTTTCAACGAAACAGGCCCGCTTGGCGCCGCGGCTGAGCGCTTCCAGCCCCACCGTGCCGCAACCGGCGTACAGGTCCACGAACACCACTCCCTCGATGCGCGGCGCAAGCACGCTGAAAAGAGCTTCGCGGAGCCGGTCCGGCGTGGGGCGTACGTCGCGACCCGGAACGCCTTTCAGCCTGCGACTGCGAAATTCGCCGCCAATGATGCGCACGGCAACGCTCCTTTCAAGCCACCAGCACGAGTCCGTAGCGCCGCTGCCAGTTCGTCCGCAGATAGTCGACGGCCATATCCAGATCGCGCTGCGAGGGCGGCTTGCCGGTGAACGCAATGGCTTCGCGGCGGGCCAGCTCAAGCAGTTCCCGGTCGCGAAGAATGCTGCCAATGCGGAAATTCGGCAGGCCGCTCTGCCGTGTGCCGAAAAACTCTCCGGGCCCGCGAAGCTTCAGATCCATCTCGGCAATGTGAAAGCCGTCACTCGATTCCAACAGCGTCCGGATGCGCTCTCCGGCCGCTTCGTTCATCTTGTCGGTCACCAGAACGCAGTAGCTTTGTTCGCCGCCGCGGCCGACGCGTCCGCGAAGCTGGTGTAATTGCGCCAGGCCGAAACGTTCGGCGTGCTCGATCACCATCACGGTGGCGTTGGGCACATCCACGCCGACCTCGATCACCGTGGTCGAGACCAGTATCTGAATCTTGCCGTTCTTGAAACGGCTCATCACGGCGTCTTTTTCGTCGGCCGGCAGGCGGCCGTGCAGCAGGCCCAGACGAAGCGTCGGAAACACCACCGTCGAGAGCCGCTCGTATTCCTGCTGGGCGGCCTTCACCGACTGCGTCTCGGATTCCTCGACCAGCGGGTAGACGATATACGCCTGCCGGCCCTTGTCCACGTGTTCCTTGACGAAACTAAACACTCGTTCCGATTCGAATGCGCTCGAATGTCTGGTGACGACGGGCTTGCGGCCGGGCGGCAGCTCGTCAATCACGGATGTGTCCAGGTCGCCGTAGATGGTCAACGCGAGGGTCCGGGGAATGGGCGTGGCCGTCATCACCAGAACATCCGGTTCGGCGCCCTTTTCGAGGAGCGTCAGCCGTTGCAGCACGCCGAAGCGATGTTGCTCGTCGACGATGGCCAGTCCCAGATGCTGGAATTGGACATCTTCCTCGAGCAGCGCGTGCGTCCCCACCACCACCGGCGTCATGCCGGAAGAGATCAGAGCTTTCACTTCCGACTTCTCGCGGGCCGGCATCGCGCCGATGAGCAGCGATACATGATAGCCCACCGTGTCGAAGAGCCGGCGGAAGTAGAGGAAGTGCTGGGCGGCGAGAATTTCGGTGGGCGCCAGCACCGCCACCTGGTAGCCGTTTTCGATGGCGATGATGGCGGCCTCGGCCGCCACCAGCGTTTTGCCGCTGCCGACGTCTCCCTGCAGCAGGCGGTTCATGGGTACTGGGGAAGCCATATCCCGCGCGATCTCGCCGAGCGCCCTCTTCTGCGCGCCGGTGGGCTTGAAGGGCAGCATGGTTTTGATCTTCTCGCGTACCTTATCGTTGAGTGCGAACGAGATGCCCTGCCGCTTCTTCGCCGTGGCGCGCTTCAACGCCAGGCCGCATTCCAGCCAAAAGAACTCCTCGAAGATCATCCGGAACTGCGCCGGAGAGCGGAACGAATTGAGCAGCCGCAGGTCGTCGTCCGGGGCCGGAAAATGAAGCCGGCGGATGGCGCTGGCGCGGTCCGGCAGTTTGTAGCGGGCGAGAATCGCGGCCGGAATGGGATCGGGCATTTCGGGCAACTGTTCGAGCGCCCCGTGGACGATGCGCCGCAACTGCTTGGTGGTAACCTTGCCGGCGGCTTCGTAGATGGGCACGACACGGCCGGTGTGCAGGCTTACGTCCTCCTGGTCTTCGTCGTCTGTCGAAAGGATTTCGAACTCCGGGTGGAGGATGGTTGGCCAAGCGCTGTAGGTATCGAGCTCGATTTTCCCGTACAGGGCCACCTTTAGGCCTGGAGCAAACACGTTGGCCAGGTAGCCGGCGTGGAACCATTTGCAGACCAGGGTTTCGCCCGATCCGTCGGCGAAGCGCGCTTCGAACAGCCCGAGGTCGCGGCGGCGGAATCCCGAGGCTTTGGTCGAGCTCACCTCGGCGATGACGGTTGCCATCTCGCCGGGAGCCAGCCTGGAGATGGGCTTGACGTTGGTGCGGTCTTCGTAGCGGAACGGCGGATAGTAAAGCAGATCCTCGAGCGTTTCGATACCTTTGGCTTTGAGATGCCCGGCCCGCCGAGGCCCGACACCCTTGACGAAAGTGATTTCCGTTGCGAGATCCACGCGAGATTCCAGTTTACTAGGGAAGTGGTCCGCGGCCGGTGCGCGGTGCCTCGCCAGGAGACACTTTTCGTGACGGGAAAGGATGGGTGAGTACCGGCGGACCCGTTGGCCGGACAGGGGTGGGCGAACCGGAATCTCACGCCGGCGGATTCAGCAGGGGAAATAGAAGCCGACTGCCGGTTGCTGATTTTCCGAGAAAAGCCGGAGAAACCTATCCACCGAATGGTTGAAATTATTAGAACAAAAAATTTCACAAACTCCAGCGTCAATCGACACGGCTTGGTGTATACTGCTGTGAGCTGGGAAAGATAAAACGAGTGTTTGGACTAATACAACGATCGCCGACCCGGTCGGGCTACGTGGTTTTTCTTAGAAGACCCGGGCCGGCTTTCTCTATTCCAGCCTAAACAACGGTCAGCCAAATAGACCCGCCGCGATCGCCGGGAACCTCTCGTAGGAGAGGCCGATGTGATTGGTAGGTCTCGCAATTCAGCTCACATTAAGAACGAAGGTGAATCGCAATGGCGGTAATATTTTTCAACCGAAACATCCCCGACGAGTGTCATCAAAAGATGAGGGACTTCTCGGGGGCGGGCGATGACGTGACCTGGGTGGCGTTTGCGCCGGGCGCCGGCAGCCACTGGAGCGTACTGACAAAGAACGGCGCGTTCTTTAACCGGAACATCCCCGACGAGTGCCACCAGCAAATGCAGGAGCTGTCGAAGAACGGCGCCAAAATCGTGCGCGTAGCTTTTCCTCCGCAAGGCGGCAACAGTTGGAGCATCGTCAACGACAAAGGCGCGTTCTTTAACCGGAACATCCCCGACGAGTGCCATCAGCAAATGCAGGAGCTGTCGAAGGGCGGCGCCAAGATCGTGTCCGTGGCGTTCCCTCCGCAGGGCGGCAACAGTTGGAGCGTGGTCAACGACAAGGGCGCGTTCTTCAACCGGAACATTCCCGACGAGTGCCATCAGAAGATGCAAGAGCTATCGAAAGGCGGCGCCAGGATCGTTTGCGTGGCGTTCCCTCCTCAGGGCGGCAACAGTTGGAGCGTGGTCAACGACAAGGGCGCGTTCTTCAACCGGAATATTCCGGACGAAGCGCACATGTACATGGGCTTCTTCTCCGCCGTTTATGGTCCGGTGCATATCGTAGCCTTCGACATGGATGGCAACGGCTGGTCGGTGACGAGCGCCGTCACCAAGGCCGAGAAGGTATGTGACGCGACACGGTGCGTGGCCATTGCCGACGTGTATCACAACATCGCGGCACGGCTCAACGGCAATGTCGTGGGTTATGCGTGCAGCGTCGGCCGCGCATCGCTGGGCGGGTTCTCGCACGGCTACGCCCGCACCAGCGCCAATGCGCCGGCCAGATTGTTCCTGCCGTCGACCAAGATCCCGGTTGCCAGCGTGAGCAAGGTTGTCACAACGCTCGCCGCAATCCCCGTTTTGGCCAAACATAAAATCAGTTTGGATGCCGGAATCGGCGGGCACTTTCCGAGCGACTGGAAGCTCGACCCACATGTTGCGTCGATCACCTTCCGGGAGTTGCTTTCGCACCGCAGCGGCATCAAGGACTACGGCAACAACAGCCAGGACTACGCCACGCTGAAGAAATTCTTCACGCAGGCGGTGGATCCGACGAAGAACACTACGTGCAAGGGAGCGAGCGTGGTGAATCCGCCGAATCCGATCAACCCGAACGACAAGTCGCCCTGCTACAGCAACTACAACTTCTCCATCTTCCGCGTGCTGCTGCCGATGATCGACGGGTTCGTTGACGACCCCTTGAATCGTGCGGCGAAGCTGGCCGCCGCTTACATCAAGATCGTGGAGAAGAACGTCTTCGAGCCGGTCGGCGCGACTGGCGTCGACGCCAAGCCTCCCGCCACCGGACCGCAGGCTAACGCGTATGCGTTCTCGTACCAGTATCCGGGAACGACCGGCGGACACGACTGGGGCGACGACAGCCTGGGTGTCGGGGCGGCCGGCTGGTATCTCGCCATCGACGACATCGACAAGGTCCTGTACAGCTTAAACCAGAACGACGGGCGCATTCTCACGCCGGCGCAACTGCAGGAAATGCAGGCGACGCCGCTTGGTTGGGACACCCTCATGGACTCGACCGGTTACCGGTGGGTGGAAAAAAACGGCGGCTGGGGCTCGGGTGGCACTACCATCAGCACTTCGATCGCGCTATTCGGTCCGGGCGTGTTTGGCGCGCTGTTTATTAACTCGGATGTGTCGGGGCCAGGCCTTCAAAACAACTGGCAGTGGTGCACCAAGTGTCAGGCGCTCGCCTTCGCGGGGGGCGCGAATCTGGGAAATTGTCCGGCGGGTGGGCTGCATGACCACACCAACAGCAAGAACTACCTGGTCGCCACACAAGCCAGTGGCATCGCCGGCCAGCACAACTGGCGCTGGTGCAACAAGTGCCAGGCGCTCTCGTTCGCAGGCGGTTCGTCGAAGGGTCCATGTTCCGCGGGTGGACAACACGACCACACCGGCAGCATGGATTACGTGCTTGTCCAGAAAGGTAGTGGCGCGCTCCCCGACGACAGCCAGGACAACTGGCGTTGGTGCAAAAAGTGCCAGGTGCTTGCCTACGCGGGCAACCCTTCCGCGGTTGGAGCGTGCAGCGCGGGCGGAGTGCACGACCACACCGGCAGCGGCGACTATGTCCTGGGCTACGTAGTTGGCGCGGACACAGTGCTGCACGATTCTTACATGAAGGCACTGAAGCCTAAGCCGGCGTAGCCCGGAGCGGGGGCGCGGAATCGAATGTCAAAGTCCACGAGAGCCGGATTTCATCCTTCTTACGGGGGCTGTAACGGACCGGGTTTGAGGCTCTGAAGCCGGCCAAGCCCGTGGTATGCAGTCCCCGGGCAGATGGAGGGAGATCGCTCACCTGTCAAAAACGCAGATCGCTCTGTTGCAGGCGGCTTCGCATCGTCATCAACGATCCGCGATTTCTTTTGGTGCCTGCCCTTTCCCCCGGTCCGATGCCCCCACGGGGCATTTATTCAGGAAGCGACCAGGCCTACAAGCATACCGGCGGTGACGCGCATTCCACGAATACAGGGTTTGCCACCCATGATATTCGGGTCGAGCGTGATGCGATCGAGCGTCATTAGTACCATGATACAGCGATTGAGGCAGAGCGCCGGAGGGCGCTGCCTGCGAAGTACGGGACCGCACCCTGGCGAGCAAGTGGACGGTCGACGGTGGCAAGAAGAAGGGGGCTGGGGGCCGGGCACCGGTCAAGCAAAACAACGCCTCGCGGCGGTATCCGGTCCTGGCGAGACCGCCTTCGAGCCGTCAGCGCGAGCCTGGGAAAACGGTGGACCCAAAACACGGTGGCCGGATGACGGGATGGGAACCGCGGAACCAGGGAGACGGTCGCGTTGTACACGGTAAAGGGACACTGGGCCCCTTTTCTTGCGGTCGATGCTGTCAGGGTGCTAGCTCTGTGACAAATCGTGACTTCCGGAAATCGTTACCAAGCCTGTCACGTCGCCGGATCGCCGTGGAAGCGGGCGGAGCCAGCGTGACCCACAACATCTTGTGGTGCTGTTCAACAATCCCTGCGAACTAGGCAGGGCCTGGATGTCCCTTTTCCTTGTTTGGCGGTGAGGCAGGCAATGGGACCGGCCGTCGTTAACGGGCCACGCAGATGACTTCCCTCCGGCCGTAGCTCGGCACGGACGGCGTGGAGGCCCTGCCGGGCCTCGTTCGAATATGTAAAACGTGCTCCGAGTCTGGTTCTCAGAACTTGCTGTTCACAGGTTCCGCTATACACCACGTGCGGACAACTGCCTGAGAGCCATGCCGGCCTTTCTTCGTGGCCGCCAAGGACATGCTTTGTGGCCACCCTCCAAAGCACTCATCTCCCGGTTCAGCGGCGGTACAATGATGGGTCTTCCGATGCAATCGGCCCGGCTCATGCCGCAAGATCCGATGAGCACTCTTGACCTGGGGCGGCCTCAATGCTCAGCACACTCGCAGGATTTCGGAAGGAGGGCGTAAGTTGGAGCGCCGTGCATTTCACAAATTAGCCAGCCTCGCCGGGCTGGATCTCGTGCTTGGGCATCCCTCCGCTGCTGCCGGGCTCCAGGCATCGTCGCCCAACGATGCCTCCGCGGCCAGCCGCATCCGTTGGGACGATTATCTCCTCGGGGCGGCCTACTACCCGGAGTGGTGGCCCTCGGAAGAATGGGACGTCGATTTCCGCCAGATGCGCGACCTTGGCATCAACACGGTTCGCATGGGCGAGTTTGCCTGGGCGATCTTTGAGCCCGCGCCTGGAAAATTCGAATTCGATTGGATGGATCGCGCGCTCGCAGTTGCAAGCCGATACGGAATCCGCGCGGTTCTCGCGACGCCCACCGCTTCCGTTCCGCCGTGGCTCTTCCAGCTCCACCCCGACGTTCTCTCCGGCAATTCCAGCGGCCCCTTCACCTACGGCGGGCGCAAAGGATATAACACCAACAGCCCCAATTACCTGGCCGCGAGCCAGCGCATTACGACCGCGCTTGCCGAACACTACGGCCGCCACCCAGCCGTCATTGGCTGGCAACTCGATAACGAGCCCGGCCATCCTCCGCAAAGTTTCGACCCGGTCTCCGAGAAGGCGTTTCAGACGTGGCTCAGGCAGCGTTACGGTACGCTCGACGAACTGAACCGCGTGTGGAATGGCGCGTTCTGGAGCAACCGGTTTTCCGGCTGGTCCCAGATTCGTTTTCCGAGCAATTCGGCCGAAGGCGGCTGGCAGCCGGCGATCAGCCTCGATTACCGCCGCTTCTTCTCGGATTCATTTCTCAACCATCTCCGGATTCAGGCGGAAATCCTGCGCGCGAAGACGGAGAATCAATTCGTCTTCACCAATTGGCCCGCGCCCACGTGGTCCGTTGATGTCTTTGCCGCCGCGCGGTTCCTCGACGCCACTGCCTGGGACAACTACGTCAGCGCTCCCGGCCTGAGCCGCTTCCAGCGCCAGTACACCGCCGGCTTCCTCAGCGACTTCTGCCGGTGCGCGGGCCCGAACCAGCGGTTCCTGTGCGCCGAGCAAAACGCGTACGTACCGCCCAATGCTCCGCCCGAGGGCCTCCGCCTGCAGGCGTACGACGATCTCGCCCACGGCAGCCGCGGGTTACTCTACTTCGAGTGGCGCAGGCCGCTGGCCGGAGGCGAGCAGCATCGTCCTTCCTTCATCAAGGGCTTCGACGGCGAAATCAATCCGGCCAAACCGGTTCTGGAGCGGATTTGTAAAGAACTGGGACGTCTCGGTTCCCGGCTGGCGGACGCCGAGACCCGCTCCGACATCGCTCTCGTTTACGACTTCAGCAATGAGTGGGCGCAAGGTTACGGCGGCGTGGGGGACAGGAATCCCCGCTACAACGGAGAGATGCAAAGCTTCTATGCGGGCATGAAGGTCCTCGGCCGCAATATCGACGTTGTTCCACTCGCCGCCGACTACGCTCCCTACCGGCTCGTCATCGCGTCGAATCTGCGCCTCATCGACAATCCCACCGTCGATCGCCTGCGCGCCTTCGTTGCCGCCGGCGGTACGCTGGTGCTCAACTACCGCGCTGCCACCCAGAACATGGACAACAGCATGCGGCGTGTTCTCGCTCCCGGCCCCTTCGCGGAAATTGCGGGAGTCAAGTCGGAAGCCATACTCGATCTGTTCGAGTACAATTCCCATGCGGGCAATCTGGATGCCGGTCTCGAGGCCGCCCTCGGCATCCAGTTCCGCGCCGGGGACCCGGTATTCAAGCCACGAACGGCAATCGAGTCACTCACACTACACGGGGCCGAGGCGATCGCCACCGTACGCGGCGGCGGGTCTTTGAACGGCCGCCCTGCCGTCACCCGCAACCGCTATGGAAAGGGATGGGTTTTCTACGCTGGCTGTGATTCCACCGACGATGGTTTCTACGAGACCGTGGCGCGCTTGGCCGGCGAGGCAGCCTCGCTAAAGCCTCTGATCGCCGCGCCCTACGGCGTCGAAGTTACCAGCCGCCAGGACGCGACCTCGACCTATTACTTTCTACTGAACCTGACCCGGACTGCCCACCAGAAAATCGAGCTTCCGCGCCCGATGGACGACCTCATTGGCGAGCGTAGCTCCATCACGCAAATCGCGCTGGGGCCGTTCGACGTTGCGGTTCTGGCGTCGCCGAACTGACATCATCCCGTCTGAAAATCGAACGGCAAGCGCAATCTGCTTCACGAGAGAGGGACACAATGGATAGGCGAACGTTCAATAAATTGGCTGGCACGGCTGCAATGGCGGTAATCGCGGAAAGCGGCAATCTCCGGGCCCAGTCATCCGCGGCCGCCGATGCCGCCCGCCCGGAAGTCGTCCTCGAAGACAAAGAACTGCTGGTGGCTTTTGACACCAGGTCCGGCGCGCTGACGCGCCTGGTAAGGAAATCGACCAACTGGGTGGTTCAGCGCCGCCCCGAACTGGGTGTTTCCTTCCGTCTTCTTGCGCCACTGCCCCACCAGCGCGCCAACTTTGTGCTCGGTCAAAAGCAGACCGCGGCCAAAGTGGAGAAGGTGTCTCCCACCGAAGTTCAGATTGTCTGGAAGGATCCGGCGAGCGAGCATGGTGGCGTGGTCCCGCTCGTGCTCACCGCCACGGCCGGGCTCGTGAATGGTGTGCTTACATTCAACGCCACGCTGGTCAACAATTCTTCCATCACGATTGAGACCCTCGATTACCCGTACTTCGGCGATTTCACTTCACCCACGCCGGAAACCCCGATGCACACGGAACATCTTTGGGTCGGTGCGTTGAATGCCGAAGAGATTTATCCGCGCTTCCGCAATGGGAAGGGCTACTGGGGAGTGCTCTACCCCACCCAGACGATCGGCTCCAACGTCAGCCAGTTCTGCCTTATCCGCTCGCCCGATCAGGGATTCTACGTCGGTATGCACGACACCGCCATCCGGTACTTACTCGACTTCACTTTCGAGCAGCACCCCGGCGTAATGGATTGGGTAACCAACAGCGTGCCGCGGCAGGACGAGATTTCCGGCCTGCCGGTTCATCTCGAATTTCGCACCTGTCACTTCCTGTTCGCTCATCCCGGATCGCAGGTGCAACTCGCCCCGATCGTTCTGCATCCGTACGACGGCGACTGGCATGCCGGCCTGGATGTTTATAAGCAGTGGCGCGCCACCTGGTTCGGCACGCCGAGAACCCCTGCCTGGGCTCTGGACGTCCACTCCTGGCTGCAACTCCAGATCGACGGGGCCGAGCAGGACTACCGCGTTCCGTATCGGGACATTGTGAAGTATGGCGAGGAGTGCGCCGAGAACGGTGTCTCGGCCATTCAACTGGTGGGTTGGAATCGCGGCGGCCAGGACGGCGGCGATCCCTCGCTCGACACGGACCCGGCCATGGGCACATGGCAGGAACTGCACGACGCGATCGCGAAGATCCAGGCCAGGGGCGTCAGGATGATTCTGTTCGGCAAACCCATCTTTGCCGATATGTCCACCGAGTATTACAAGAAGGAACTGTACAAGTACGAAGCCGTCGACATGTGGGGCAATAAATACGAGTCGAACGGCTATAGCTACACGACTCCAACGCAACTGGCGGGGATCAATAACCGCCGCCGCGCAATCATGGACGTCTGCAGCCAGGCGTATCGCGACATCGCCACCCGGGAGTTCGAAAAGACTCTCGCACTCGGCGCAGCCGGCTGGCTTTTTGACGAAGTCATGCAGCACAACGGCGTGCTTTACAATTTCAGCCCCGACCATGGCTACCCGCCACCCGGCTATCTCTTCAGCGGCGACATCCCTTTGGTCAGGCAGTTTCGCGCCGCCGCGGACAAGGTGAATCAGGAATTCCTTTTTTCCGGCGAGGGCCCGGGCGATTGGCTCATGCCATACTATACGCTCGGGTATTACCGCATTGGTCCCGACACCCGTCACGCGCTGCGCTATATCGACCCGCAAGCTCCGCTCATGGCCGCCGTGCGGGGCTTCGACGCGCGCGATGAAGTCAATCTCACCCTGGCTTATCGCTACATCATCAGTTACGAGCCTTTTAACTTCAAGGGCCATGTCACCGATTTTCCGCTTACCCTGGCGTACGGAAAACGGGTCGATGCACTGCGGCGGAGGTATCGCGAATATCTTTGGGATGCGGATTTTCGCGATACGCTCGGAGCCACCGTGACAGCGGACGGAAAGCATCGCCACACGGTCTTTGTTGCGAAAGGCGGAAAACGCGCGGTCGTCGTTGTGAATCTCGAACAGGGGAAGGCAATCTCGGCGAAGGTTGCTTTGCCGCATGCGGGCCGCCTGGCGACCGTCACTCCGGAGAGACCGGATACGGAGCCGGCCAACGGCCTGTTGAACATTCCTGCGCGTTCTGCCGCGGTGATTCTGGAGCTATGATGCGTCAGGGCCTCGAGCCCAAATGCTGGTACGGAACAGAGAGATATGCAGAGCAAGCACAAAGGCATTTCCCGGCGCTCCCTGATGAAGACCGCGGTGGCGGCCACGACGGCCTGGCCGGCCATCCGCGCCGCGGACAGTGACGCGCTGTTTCGGGACTTTCAGCAGCCGCCCGCCGCGGCGCGGCCGTTCGTTCGCTGGTGGTGGAATGGTGACAAGCTCACGGAAAAGGAGATTCTCCGCGAGTTGGATCTTCTGCACAGCGCCGGCATCGGCGGCGTCGAAGTCAACCCAATCCGCTTCCCGAATCCCGATGACCCGCTGGGCGTCCCATCCATCGAATGGCTGAGCAAGCCTTGGATCGGAATGCTGCAAACCGCGGTTCGGGCCGGCCACGAGCGCGGAATGATTGTCGACAGCATCGTCGGCTCGGGGTGGCCCTTCGGCGGGCAGTTCCTCACGCGCGAAGAACAGACTCACATTCTTGCGCTCGGCACCCGCCGTCTGAGTGGTCCCGCAACGCTACGGATTCCGGAGGCCGAACTGCTGGCCGATGCGGAACTGAAGCTGCATTCCAAGTGGAAGTCCATCGACAAGAGCATCCGCTATCTGCGCCTGGCGCCCAGGCGGATGGAGCAATTCACCCCTGGCGCAGACGTCACCTCTCAGCTCACGGGAGGCGTCCTGACGCTGGAGGTTCCCGAGGGCGAGCACATCCTTTACACCCTGGTGCAGCAGCGCGGATTTCAGGCGGTCATCAACGGCGCGCCCGGCGCGGACGGCCCGGTCCTCAATCACTTCGAGGCCGCCGCCGTAGAGCGCTACCTGGAACGAATGTCGAGTGCGATCGAGCCCGTCATGGGTTCGCTCGGCAAAAGCTTCCGCGCGATGTTCTGCGACAGCCTGGAACTGGAGGGGGCAAACTGGTGTTCCGACATGCTTCCGGAATTCGAAGCGCGCCGCGGTTATTCCCTGCTGCCGTACCTGCCCTTCGTGTTGTTCAAAACGGGGGAGATGGGCAATCCGACGGAGAATCAGAACCAGGCCGAGCTGGGTGAGGCGGCGGGCGACGTCGTGGAGCGTGTTCGCTACGACTTCCTGAGCCTGCAGATGGAGCTGTTCTCGGAGCGCTTCACCCGGACCTTCCAGCGATGGTGCACACGGCACGGCGTGAAGGCGCGGGCACAGGCCTATGGACCGGCGTATCATCCACTCGAAAGCAGCATGGAGATCGATATTCCCGAATGCGAGACCTGGATGAACCCGCAGATGGGAACGCGGGAGCACCGCGCTCCCACCGGCATCAACAAGTTTGTCGCTTCGGCGGCGCGCTTTTCCGGCAAAAGGCAGGTGAGCTGTGAAGAGCTCACAAACACATCCATGGTGTTCAACGCCACTCTCGCCAGCCTGAAGAACTGCGCCGACCAGAGCAATCTCTCCGGCGTCACCCACTCCGTCTTCCACGGTTTCAACTACAGTCCCGCCGAAGCGCCTTTCCCCGGCTGGGTCCGCTACGGCACCTTTTTCAACGAGCGCAACCCGTGGTGGCCCTTTGTCCGGCGCTTTACCGATTACAAGGCGCGGGTTTCGGCGGTACTCGAAGGCTGCGATCCGCGGGCCGAAGTCGCCATCCTGCACCCGCTCGCCGATCTGTGGATGGCGCACGGCCTGCAGCGCGAGCCATTCCCGGTGCTTCACATGCCGCCTTACCAATATCAACTCTGGGAGGCGATCCATCAGAACGGCAGCGGTTGCGACTACATCGACGAAAAGCTGCTTGGCGAATCGAAGTGCGTCGACGGGCGCCTCGCGGTGCGCGGACGCAGTTACGGCGCGCTGATCCTGATGGAGGTGCGCACCGTAGAACCAGATGCGGCCCGGGCGCTGGAACGTCTGGCGGCCGGTGGCGGCCGCATCATCTTCATTCGTGAGGCGCCTTCCCGGTCGCCGCGTTTCCAGGACCGGCAGGCCAACGACACCGCGGTGCGGGCGGCTTCCGAGCGGATTCTGCGGGAGCATGGCGAACGGTGCGCAGTGGTCGAGGCGCCCGGCGGCGACATTCTGGCGTGGTATGGCCGCATCCAGCAGAAGTTCGGAATCCAGCCGTACATGCGAATTGCGCGCCCTGACATCAACCTCAGCCAGATTGCGCTGCGCTCCGGTGAACGTGAGATCTTTTTCTTTGCCAACTCCGATCCGGAGCGCGAAATCGAGACCGACGTCGAGTTTTCCACCGGAGGGAAGACTCCGTGGCAGTGGGACCCGGAAACAGGCGAGCGCCGGCCGTACTTTTTCGACGGACGGAAGAACCGCCTGAACCTGCGCGTTGAACCGTGCGGCTCTCTGCTGCTGGTCTTCGAACCGGGCATGGAGAAACCGGCGGTGCGGGTCCAGAGACCAACGGAAGCCGGCGCCTTGCCCGTTGCCGGGCCGTGGCAGTTGGAACTGCGCCACGTGGACGGAAGCAGCAGCCAACGCAGTTTGGACGCGCTGGTGGATTTCACCGACGACGAAGGGCTGCGCTCGTTCGCCGGCTCAGCGATCTACAGGACAACGTTTCAGGTCTCCGGCGCCCAGGCGCGCGCGTTCCTGGATCTGGGGCCCGTCAATGGGATTTCCAGTGTGACTCTCAACGGCCACAGCCTGGGGCTGAAGTGGTACGGTTGTCACCGCTACGCTACCGGTGCGGCGCTGATGGAGGGAGCGAATCGCCTGGAAGTGCAAATCACCACGGTGCTTGGGAATTACATGAAGTCGCTAAATGGAAACCCGGTCGCGAAGACCTGGACAGCGCGGCAGCCGTTTTATCCGGCGGGGCTCCTCGGCCCGGTCCGGCTGCTGGCCGCGGTTTGACGCGCGGAATCGACAACCAACGTGCTCCGGCCCTCGCACAGTTGGCCAATCGTAGCGAGCGCCTGATCTCACGGCGAGCGGCGGTTTCAGGATGTCTGTGCCATCAACAGGCGAAGCGCGACATCCCGGCCGGCGAGGATGCTGACGCCATCTTGGGTTTTCGATGCAACGCCGTTGGCCACACGTACCGCGTAAGCGAAGTCGCGGAAGCGATAACTCAGGCGGCTGGCGGAAGCGTCGTCGAAGGCGCTGCGGCCCGGGGCCCATTCAAACACCAGCTCCAGCCTTGAATGTGGTGGCGTATCGCTCAGGCTGAACTCGATCTCGCGCTCGTTGAATGCGAAGACGCACGCGCCGCCGCCGGACACGGGCACGCTGGTTCGTAGAATTGATGCCGACTGGGTGACCGTGGGCAGCCCGGACATGGCGAGCGGCGTGGCGCGGCCGTCTTCTCCGATCAAGACGAAGCGTCCCATGGCGCGCACTTTGTCATCGCTCCAGTGATACCCGTCAAGCACCGCCAACATGCGCTGTTCGATGCCGTGCCGCCGGGCCGTTTCGGTCAGATACGGCTGGGGAAACCGGTCGTCATAGACGTGCAGATCGCGCAGGTAGAATTGATCGCCGCGGAAATGCAGGTTCGCGCGGTAGTATTTGCTCTGATACCAGACGGTCCGCTGGGGCACGCGATCGTTGCCGAAGGGATCCTCGAGCATCACCTGGGCCTGTGGAGGCGTGGATTGAAAGGAGCGCTTGAAACGCTGGCCTGTCTCGCTCATGGTCTCGACAATCAGGCCACTGTCGCGGCGCACCCGTGCGAGCTGGTCCATCTGCATCGGATAAGCTTTCCGCATCGCCGGCCAGCCGAAGCTGTTTTCCTGGCCGAGCTGCGCGTAAGCAAAAGACTGGGCCGGCGCTCGAGCGATCATTTCGAGGAATCGGCGGACAAAGGTCTCCGACTGGCCTGACGGCCAGACAGGCTCCATGGTGTCCGGGTACGAAAACTCCTTGTTGTAGTAACAGACCGGATCCTGTCCCAACAGGCGGAACATCGGGGTGGCGATCTGATTTTTCGCCTCCACAGCAGGGCTCCAGGCGTTCCGGCGGCTTGCATAGTAGGCTGCGATGGGCGCACCCCAGATGGTAAAGCCGTCGGTTGCCAACTGGTCGCGGCAATTGGCGAAAGCATCGACGGCATAGTGGTCGGACAGATGCGCGATGGTGACGGCATCCAGGTTCCACGACGCCACGGTCTTCGCGTGGCTGCCAAAGATACGTTTGAAGGTGGCCATGGCTGTGTCGGCGAGCTTGCGGCGCTCGTCGGGCGTGTAGCCGATGGCATAGGCGACAGGGACATGGTAATCCCACTCCCATTCCGGGTTGCCGCGCCAGGCGATGCCTGCATCGTCGCAGATTTTCCGATTCATCTCGAACCAGATACCCGCCTCGTGATCGGGGGGCATTTCAGACTTGAGGAACTCGACAAACGGTCCTTCGACCAGCGCATCGTACTGTAGCAGCCAGGTGGCCGGAAACTTGTGCGCCTTGATCAGCGCCATCTGCTCTCGCACGGGTTGGATCAGGTCAATTTTCTCGCGCGGCTCCTCTGCGCGAATGAAGTTCATGATATTGATCGCGCGCAAGGAGGAGTCTGTGCCGGACGACTCCGCCGGCAGGGAGGGTAGTACGCACGAGGTCACCACAGTCTTTAAAACAGCGGCCAGTGCCTCGCGCCGTGTGAGAGTGTGAGGATGAGTCGCGGATATCCTGGGCATATACGCTCCGGGAGTGCGCCGGCCAAAGGCTGCCACCGGGCGACGCAGGCATCTTCATTATTGCGCGGGTCCGGCTTGAGGTGTCCTGGTCGACCGGCAGGCGTTGTGCCGGGACTAGTGCTCGAATTCATTCGAGCGAGCGTGGTTCAGAAGGCCTCCTGCCGCACTCACGATTTCCCGGACGGCTTTACACAACGGCGCCCACGCGTCGATGGGGCTTTGGAGAGAGCGCCTTATTTCAGGGGGACAGGGTACCCGGCTGATTTCGTTGGCGGCTAGAATTGGGTGACACTCAGGGTGTTGCCGTCCGGATCTTTGAACCATGCCACTCGGGCGCCGGTGGGTGACGTCCAGATACACTGCTCAT
>CAWEOG010000045.1:0-76329 GCA_963810595.1 Bryobacterales bacterium
GGTGACCAGATGAAGATTAGTAGCGTGCGTGAGTTTCGGGACAACACGACCGCGATGCTGCGCTCCAAGGTCCCGATCCTGGTCACGCGGCGGGGACGCTTAGCAGGGGTGTTCTTCCCTTGTCCGGGGGTGACGCTTCCCTTGGAGTTCAAACATGAACTTTTCTCGGTGGCGTCCGTCAAGGTCGGCCGCCAGATCAAAAAGGCCGCGATCGCCGAACACGAGATTCTGGACGATTTCAAAGGTTGGAGAAAAGACCGACGTGCGAATCGCCGCGGACGCTAACGTGCATTCTTTCGCCATCAGCGGCGGGTTCGCGGGGACCATTCTGGATCACCGCCGTGCTCAAACCGTGCGCCCTGCCCGCGCGGCGTCTGACGGAGCTGAGAGGTGCGCCGCCGACCTCTCGAAAAAAGAGAACCCATCTCCGGGTCTTGTTTTGCCGGATACGGCCGCATACTTTACCGCCAAGCCGAAGCCAGCGGCCAGAATCCTGGTCCCCCCGGCGTTGTCGCTCCCAACGCTCTGATATCATTTGTAAAACCAGACGTTCCTGAACCAGCATGACCGTTGAAACGCAGTATGCCTACTTCCCGGCGCTCGCACTCGACTGCGGCGTTACCCTGGCGCCTATTCAGGTGGCCTACGAGACCTACGGCCGGTTGAACGAGGACCGCACCAACGCCATCCTCATCCTGCACGCTTTCTCCGGCGACGCGCACGCCGCCGGGCTCGACGGCGACGGCAAGGCCGGATGGTGGGATAACATGATCGGTCCCGGCAAGGGCTTCGATACCGACAAATACTTCGTCATTTGCTCGAACGTGCTGGGCGGGTGCAAAGGCACCACCGGCCCGAGTTCCTTGAACCCCGCCACCGGCAAGCCCTATGGAATGGCGTTCCCGGGGATCACCATCTCCGACATGGTGCGCCTTCAGAAGATGCTCATCGACCATCTGAAGATTCCCCAACTGCTAGCGGTGACCGGCGGATCGATGGGCGGCATGCAGGTGCTCGAGTGGGCCGTGGCTTTTCCCGAAGCCGTGGCTGCGGCGCTGCCCATTGCTTCTACAGCCAGGCACAGCGCGCAGCAGATCGCCTTCAACGAGGTGGGGCGCCAATCCATCATGTCCGACCCCGATTTCAATAACGGCGACTACTACGAAACCAAGCCGCCGGCGCGCGGGCTGGCGGTGGCGCGCATGGTGGGGCACATCACTTATATGAGCGACGAGTCGATGCGCGAGAAGTTCGGCCGGCGGCTGCGCGGCAAAACCGAGTACGGCTTCGACTTCAACATCGATTTCGAAGTGGAAAGCTACCTGCGTTACCGCGGCATTCAATTTGTCGATCGGTTCGACGCAAATTCGTACCTTTACATCACCAAGGCGATGGACTACTTCGACCTCACTAACGGCCACGCATCGCTGCGCGCCGCGCTGGACCGAAGCTCGTGCCGGTGGCTGGCAATCACCTTCACCTCCGACTGGCTTTACCCGAGCAAACAGATGCTGGAGATCGTCAGCGCGCTGCGCAGCCTGAATCGCGACGTCACCTACTGTGAGCTGGCGTCCAATTACGGCCACGACGCGTTCCTGGTGGAGGTGGCCGAGCAGACGGAAATCGTGCAAGGCTTCCTGGCCCGGACGCTGCGCCAGGTGAGGGCGGCATGATCGGCCCCGAGGAATCGGGCAAAGTCCCGTTTGTGAAAGAGCTGCTGGGGCGCAGCGACTACGCCATCATCGGCGAGTTGATCCAGCCGGGCACCAAGGTGCTGGATCTGGGCTGCGGCGACGGCGAGCTGCTGGCCTGGCTTCAGGAAACCAAGCGGGTGGAGGCGCGCGGTGTCGAGATTGACCGCAACCGAGTCCAGCGGGCCATTGCGCGGGGTGTCACCGTGTATCAGGGCGACATCGCCGAGAGCCTTTCCGACTACCCGGAAGGCACCTTCGACTACGTCATTCTGAGCCAGACCCTGCAGGAGGTGCGTCGTCCGCTGCACGTGCTGCAGGAAATTCTGCGGGTGGCCGAGCGGGTGGTGATCGCGTTTCCGAATTTCGGCCACTGGCGGGTCCGCTGGACGCACCTGATCAGCGGACGCGCGCCGCGCACCGAGCTTTTCCCATACGAATGGTACGCTTCGCCCAACATTCACTTCCTGACGCTGCTCGATTTCGAGGAAGTTGCCGCGCGCGAGCACTGGACGGTGGAGCGCCGCATTTACCTCAGCGGGCACCGCAAGGTCCGCCTGCTTCCCAACCTGCTGGCTGAAGTAGCGGTGTACATGATCCGCGCGTAGGGATCACTGCTTCGGACATGTCGAGATACGGTAACGGAATCAGTAGAAGTTCACCACGTCCGGCCGGATGTGGGAATCGACAATGGCACAGGGCCCGCACTTCATGTGGTAGCCGCTCCAGATTCCGAGAATCAGTTTGGGCAGGACCACCGGATCGTCCGGCAGATGATAGAAGGAAACCGCCATCCGCGGATGGTACTTCGCGATGGTCGCCCGGCCGCCCTCGAGCGCTTTCCGCTCGGCGCCCTCGATGTCAAATTTGATGAAATCGACGCGGTTCAGGTTAAGCTCGGCCACCATTTTGTCGATGGTGGTGAGCGGAACGCGCGGTCCGGCGTGGGCGCCCGGCTGGTGCATCACGAAGGTATCGGCGGCGTCATTATCGGGCACCACATCGAGAGTCAGAAAATCGTCCTTGTCCCAGACTCCTTTGGGATAGACGACAACCTTACCGTCCTCAATTTCCCTGGCGAAGTTCCGGCGCAGGCATTCCAGGTTTTCGGGCGCCGGTTCGACGGCAATCACCTTCGAGGCGCCGGCATTCAAGGCTTTGCGCGTGAATACCCCAACGTTGGCGCCGCAGTCGAGCACTACGTCTCCCGGCTGGACGAACAGCTTGCCGGTCCCGTAGATGTTGTTTTCCTGCTCGGAAAGATTGAACGGCAGTCCGAACTGGTTGCCCTTGGTAATCCAATAGTCCCCGTACGGCGTCTGCCACAACTCATAATTGCCATCGGTCCGCAGCTTCTTGCTGGCGGCCAGAATGCGGTCTTTGGACGCGGTGAGCTTCTGTAGATGGTCCTTGGCGGCAAGCGCGTCATTGAGGGAACAGATTTCACTGCGGCCCACCAGCACCAGCGCCGAGACGCGGGCCGGAGGATAGAAAAAGACGACGGCGAGAATCACCAGCAGGAGAATTGCAATTTTCAGCTTCACAGGGGTAGAGTAGCACCCCTCAAGCCGTCGTGAACAGAGACGCTCAAGCGGGGCCGGGTGGCCGCAGACACTCGCTGCAGAAGCGGGCGCTCTTGACGTCGAGCCTCTCTGCGGTGTGCGTCGAAGCCATGACGCACTCCCAGTTCATGCAGTGCCGCAGGCCGCAGGTGTGGCCCAGCTCATGCACCGCCTCCTTCAGCAGGCGCAGCTTCAGGAGAGGGAGATCGGGCGGCAAACCGTAGAACTCTTCGTGCAGGCGGTGCAGGGAGACCAGCGCGCAGTCCCCCTCCAACTGCGCTTCGCCAAAAACGTAGGTCAAGATCGGAACGTAGAGGTCCAGCGCGGTGACGCCCAGAATTCGCGTCCCCGGGTCGTGCGGCAGGTGCGACAGCGCCTCCAGAATGGAGGTGGAAAGATACTGGTTGCGGCGGCCGTTGCGGGCGATACGGGCGTCCAAAACGCGAGTGTTCAGCTTGCACGCGACGCGGAACATGGCGCCCAGCGTAACGCCCAGCTCCTCGAGCAAGGCCAGGGGGACCGGCTGCTCGGGCAGCAGCGGCGCGGTGACGGGAACCAGCTCCACCAGCCGCACACGGCGCGGTCCTTCGCGACACGGAACGGGCGCGGGCTCGACCGCCGTGCCGGCGTCCGGCGGGGTGCGGGACGATTCAGCCTCCGACACCACGCGAGAGGGAGCCGCCCCCAGGCCCAGCCGCTCGATTCCGCGCTGGATGCTCCTGAACATTCCTGTTGATGCTCCTCGGTCTTCCGCCCAGGCCGGGTCACGCCGGACCCTCTCGTCCGCTACTCGCGCAGGCGATAGCGGCGGATCTTGTTATACAACGTGGTCCGGTCAATCGAGAGGATCCGCGAAGTGCGGGACAGGTTCCAGTTGGTTTCTTCGAGAACCCGCGAGATGTACGCTTTTTCCATGTCGGACAGGCTGCGCCCGGTATCCGCGGCCGGACTGGGGTGCAACTGGAAGGGGAAATCCTCGGGCCGGATTTCGCTTTCCCGGCTGATGAGCATGGCACGCTCGATGGCGTTTTCGAGTTCCCGGACGTTGCCCGGCCAGCTATGCGCCAGCAGCAGGTCCATCGCCGCCGACGACATACGCGGCACCGGCCGGTTCATGGCGGAAGAGTACTTTTTCAGAAAGTGCGCCGCCAGCATGGGGATGTCCTCGCGGCGCCCGCGCAGCGGCGGCAACTGAATATTGAATACGTTCAGCCGGTAATACAGGTCGGGCCGGAATACCCCGTCCTTGACCAGCTTTTCCAGGTTCTTGTTACTGGCGGCGATGCAGCGAAAATCCACTCTGACCGTTTCGGTGCTGCCCACGCGGACGATCTCCTTTTCCTGGAGCACGCGCAGCAGGTCGGTTTGCGTCTTAAGGCTGATATCGCTGATTTCGTCCAGGAACACCGTACCGCCGTCGGCAACCTCGAACTTGCCCTTCTTACGGGCCTGCGCGCCGGTGAACGAGCCCTTCTCGTGGCCGAACAGCTCGCTCTCGAGCAGCGTTTCGGTGAGCGCCCCGCAGTGAATGGCCACCATCGGCATGTAGCGCCGGTTGCTGGCGGCGTGGATGGCGCGCGCCACCACTTCTTTGCCGGTGCCGCTCTCGCCGGTGATGAGCACGGTGGCGTCGGTGGGCGCCACGGTTTCAATCAGCTCGGACACGCGTTTCATGGCGACGCTCTGCCCCACCAGTTCGAGCTGCGGGTAGATCTCCTGCATGTTCTCGCGCAGGCGGCTGACTTCGCGCTTGGTGGAGCGGTGATCGACGGCGTTGTTCACCAGGTGCACCAGCTCGTCGGGGTCGAACGGTTTGGTGATGTAATCGTAGGCGCCGTTTTTCAGGGCGCGCACCGCGCTTTCGACCGACGCGTAGCCGGTCATGATGATGACCGGCAGGTCGGGATCGATTTCATGGAGCTTCTCCTGCAGCTCGATGCCATCGATGCCCGGCATCCGGATGTCGACGAGCGCCGTGTCCCAGCGTCCGGCGTCGAACTTCGAGAGGGCTTCCCGGGCGTCGTGAAACTCGGTGACGTCGAACCCCTCGCTTTCGAACCATTTCCCGAGGGAATCGCGCACCACCGCATCGTCGTCGATGATGACAACCCTCGCCCGGCTGGAAGGTGTACTTCTGTCCATTTCGTGAACCGCGGATTGTGCCACGCTGCTACCTCCTTGCGGACTGCGAACTCGGGGCCGGCGCCGGCTCCCGGTGCGCCGCCATCACCGCGACAGGTTCCTGGTCTGGAGCCTCCCGCGGCAGGAATATCGTAAAAAGAGTTCCTTCACCCACGATCGAGTGCACCTCCAGGGTTCCGCCGTGACGCTCGACGATCCCCTTGGCGATCGCCAGCCCCAACCCGGTGCGGTGCTGGTTCGACTTGGTGGTGAAAAAAGGCTCGAAGATCTGCGCCAATATGTCGGGGGGGATCCCGCAGCCGGTATCCTTGACGTGGAACAGCACACCCGGCGCCCTCGGTGAAAAACCTGCGGCCACCGTCAGTTTGCCGCCGTTCGGCATGGCCTCGGTGGCGTTCACCATCAGAATGAGCAACGCCTGCTGGATCTGGTTGGCGTCGCAGTCGAGTGGAGCCAGATCGCCGGCCACGTCGGTTTCGATTTCCACCTGCTGCAATTCCGCCTTGTGCCGCACCAAGTTCAGCGCGCGCTTGACCAGCGTGGCGGCGTCGATGGGGGTGCGTTGCGGCGGAGCCTGGCGGGAGAACGCCAGCAGGTCGCGCATGATCTCGCCGCAGCGTTTGCTCTCCCGCTCGATAATGCCCAGGTGCTCGTCGACGCGCTCGCGCGCCGCATCGTCCGACGGCGCCCTCCGCAGGTCCTTGCGGGACAACTTGGCGTAGGTCAGGATGCCGAACAGCGGATTGTTCACCTCGTGCGCGACGGTGGCCGCCAGCTTTCCGATGGACGCCATCTTCTCGTTCGCAATCAGGATGCTGTGGGTCTTTTCCAGCTCCTCGGTCTTCTCGTGAACGCGTTGCTGTAGGGTGTCGGCCCAGTCGGTCAACTGCTCGCGGGCTTTCTCGAGGTTGGCGGTCATGTTGTTGAATTCCTGGGCCAGATCACCCAGCTCGTCGTTGGAGGTGACTTCGATGCGGTGGTGCAGGTCGCCCTTGGCCACCCGCGCGGCGCCTCGCGACAGCGCGCCGAGCGGGCGGTGGACCACCGTCAGGATGTAGAGGATGCTGATGATCACCATCAGGACGATCGCCGCCCCGGCGTAACTGGCGATTCTCCACGTTTGTTGGGAGGCGAGCTCATCCACTTTTTCCAGGCTCAAGTGAGTGTCAATGACGCCCAGAATCTGCACGCTGGCGGGATGCGCATGACAAGCGGCGTTGCTGCACGCCGGCTGGTTTTCGATTGGGCGAACCACCGCCAGGGTGCGCTGCCCGCCTTCGTCCGCGAAAATGCGCCCGCGATCCTGCCGCTCCAGTTTGGCCAGCGGCTGATTCTGCGAATGGCAGGCGTAACACTGCTCGGCCTGCTTGTCCACCATCCGGCCCAGCTCGGCGCGATCCGTCGAGAACTGAATGCGGCCTTCCTTGTTGAAGATGCGGATGCGGCGCATGCCGGGCTCCCCGCCCAAATCCTGGATGAGCTCGTGGAGCGCGACACGATCGTTGCGCAGCATGCTCTTTTGCGCGCTACGCTGGATGACGTCGCTGATCCGCTCGGCGCTTAGCAACACCATCTGCTCGTTCTCGTCCCGGTCGGAACGATACGTCAGATAGCCCGCCAGAGACACGAAGATGGCTGTGACGCTGACAACGAGCACGGCCAGCTTCGCGGAAAGGCCGAACCGGCGCTTGTGTTTCGCGGGGCGCAGCGCCCGCATTCGTCAGTCTCCTTTCGCCCAGGCCCCGGCCAATTCCCCTTCCGCCACTTCGTCGCGGACCATGGGCCGGTCCTGGACCGCCGCTTCCCCGGGTTCGAAAATCGGCAGATATTGCACGGCCAGCCGGAACAGCGCGAAACCGGCGGCGATGATGAACAAGGTCACCGCAATCTCGGTCCAGCGAGGGAAGTAATGCACGCCGGCGCTGGCTTCGATTCCGGTAGTGCTGACGTTCAGCCGGTTTGCCACAAAGCCGAAGATGTACAGCACCGCCGCCGCGTACAGCGCGGCCGGCCGGCGCCGGATGCGCTCGCGAAACAGCATCAGCATGGCCAGCAGCATGAAGGCGACCTCCATGCCGAACATCCAGGCTTCGGTGGTGTTGCGGGTGAGATCGACGAGTGCGCCGCGGTGGTGCAGGTCGAGGAAACGAACGGTCAGGTACACCGCAATGGTTACCGCCAGGACTCTCCCGAGGCTGTCGAGCAGCGGCATCTCCAGCTCCTTGCCGAAGGCGCGGGCGCTGTGCCAGTTCTCGAAAATCGTCATGGCCAGCCCGACCGCCACCGCCGAAATGAAGAACAACACCGGGAGCATGGGAGAGTACCACAGCGGGTACAGTTTCTCGGGGACAATCAGGAACAGGCTGCCGAGCGAAGACTGGTGCAGCGTGGACAGGATGACGCCCAGAATCACCAGCGGGTACATCACCGTCTTCAGCATCCTGAGCGGCTTGTGAAGCCCGAACTTCTCGAGCACCACCGGCAGAAACTCCAGAAAAAGCACGGTGGTGTAAAGCATGACGCACCAGGCGACTTCGAACATCACCGAGTGAGGGTTCCACATAATGAGCGCGTGCCAGATGCGGTAGGGGCGGCCGAGATCGAACATCAATGCCACCACAACGAGCGAGTAACCTAGGAATGCGGTAAGAATGGCCGGTCGCACAATGGGCTTATATTTCTTTACGTTGAAGATATGTACGATGGCTGCGAGGGTGAAGCCGCCGGCGGCCAGGCCGACGCCGCAGAGCACGTCGAACCCGATCCAGATGCCCCACGGATACCGGTCGCTCAGGCTGGTGGCCGCGCCCAAACCGTAGGCGAAACGCACCCAGGTGGCGTAGGCCGCCGCTGCCGCCAGCACCAGAAAGATGGCGCGCCACACCGTCAGACGGGGAAGGTTCTTCATCGGCGCACCTCCCTGCGGTCCGCCGGGCGGTCACTCTCGGCGGGCCGGGCTTCGGCGGCCGCCACCTCTTCACGGCGATGGGTGATCCACCAGATGCCCCCCAACAGCACGCTGCCAATGGCGCCCACATCCGGCACGTGGCTCAGCACGTTCCAGGTGAGCCGCGGCAAGGGCTCGTCGGGCAGGTCCGTCTTCAGGCCCAACTGCTCGAAAGGCACGGCCGCGATGTAGAGAACCGAGGTGCCGCCCGCCTCCCGCACCCCATAGATCTTCTGGTAGTAGCCGGAGGGGTTCTCGCGGAGCCGTTTTTGGGCTTCGGCCAGCAGCTCATCGCGCTCGCCGGCGAGCGTGGCGCCTGTCGGGCAGGCCTCGGCGCAGGCATTCACCTTGCCGGCCAACTGGCGGTCGTTGCAAAAGTCGCACTTTCGCACCCGGGGCAGCGGTTTGTCCCACTCGTAGGTCACCGACTGGAACGGACAGGCGAACATGCAGTAGCGGCAGCCAATGCACTTGTCCTGGTCGTAGACCACGGGTCCGAGGGCGGTCTTCTGCAGCGCCCCCACCGGGCAGACCGAAACACAAGTCGGCTCCAGACAGTGGTTACACAGCTTGCGGACGAATCTGTCGCCCACGGTACGGATGGTTGTCAATTTGTGCGAGGAGATCTGCTCCGTTTCTGCGATCTTCTCGTTGTACGGGTTACCCCAACGCTTGGCACAGGCTTCTTCGCAGGCGCGGCAGCCGACGCAAAGCGTGGAGTCGTAAAGGATAGCTCTAGCCACACCAGCCTCCCGACATCCTCAGTCTATCTCCATTCGTTGGAGATTTCCACATCTGATTATCTTGTAGACAGTCCAACTGCTGGAAATTACGTCAAAAAGAACTCCCGGGTTACTTCCTTCCAGGAAATGTTGGGTAACTCCTCACAGATGTCCCGGGCCGGAACGCCGCCGTCGGCGGCAACCGCGCCCGCAAGTTGAGGCTGGAGCTGGTAAAGATGATCGACGGCGGCGCGCATCCACTGGGGAATCAGCGAAGCGGGCAGCAGGTTCTTGGTAACGTTGGCGGCATCGGGGGCGTGGACGGATAACAGCCAGCCCTGCCCGTACGGGTCGTCGCGCAACAGGGCGGGGTTCCTGAGAACGGCATGGTTCACCTCGGCCACTTCGCCTTCGATGGGAGAAACCATGGTGGTTTTCTCACCCTTGCGGGTGATGGTCCAGCATTTCTGGCCCTGGCGCACCCACACGCCCGGCTTGGGCAGCTCGATCTTTTCGATGTTGCCGGCGAGGGCGGCAGCGAACTCATCCATTCCGACGCGGAAGTTGCTCGCCGCATCCTCAAAGGCCCAGGCGTGGCCCGGATGATAGCGATAGTTGCGGGGAACCCGGAAACCGCCAACCACTTCGGCATCCGAAGGAATCGGCACTGGGGCGGGCTGAACGGCGGCAGCGACAGCCGGCGCCTTTTTCCGATTGAGAAACGCATCCAGTAGGATGAAGAATAAGAACGTACCTAACAGCATTAAGGGGACCATGACAAGCTCCTTTCAAAAGCTCTTCACGTACAACCCTGATAATGCAGGTTGACTACCAGACCCGAATATGCTAAATATATATAGTGTTTTCAGCGAGTTGCGCCGAGCCGTCTGAAATTCGTAAGTGTTGAAGTCTTCAACGACGGATGACGAAAATTTCAGCAATCTAGCGAGAACCCACTAGTTTTCAGCAACTTGCCGTCTTGTTGGCGAATCCAACAGGTCCTGTCGGAAAACTCCACAAATTCGACCCCTCCTCCAGGAGTTTGAGCGCCGACCGTAACGAAGGTGGTCTGCACGCAGGTCGGTGGCGAGAACTTCAGGGCAGACCCGCTCTGACACTCGTTGACTCAAGCCCGCACTTCACGGCTGCACGGTCCCGGTCTCACGGGTCGAACCAGTAGCCCACCCATCGAGTTACGAACAAACCGCGCATGCCATTTCCGGTGCATTGGGACGCTTGCCTCAGCGCGCGTAAAACGTCACGATGTGCTGGCCTCGAGGCAGCCGCAGGGTACGGGCTCCGGTTTGATTCTCGTCGTCCAGGAATTCCGGAAGGTAGGTGCCGCCGTCCAACTCCACGCGCAGCGGCGCGCGATCGACGACTACCAGCGCTCGGGCGCCGCTCTCGTAAGAGATCTCGATGCCGTTCGGAAAGCACCGGGCGGTACGGAGATTGGCAGTGAGGCGCATCAAACGCAGCGGGGTCTCGGCCGGCAGTCCGTCGGAAACCAGCGCGGTGCCCGGCGCCAGCCACGCGGTTTCCCCGTCGGTCACCGGCCAGGGCTTGCCGTTTACTCTCACCGGCCCGGGCCAGGGCAGCCCCACGCCATACTTCGATTCCACCATAACCTTGTCGCCGAGCAACTCCAGGCGCTTCACCGTCGCGGCCGCGGACGACACCAGAGGCAGGTCGGGCGGCAGCAGTGACGCTTCAAAATACAGCGCCACCCGCGGGAACGACTCGGAGGCCAGCTTCACCAGGCGAAACAGCTCGGTTCCGGTCTGCTGCTTGGTGGGGTACACATCCTGGTAGCGCTCGACGATGTTGATGTCGATGGCCAGCCGGTCGTGGTGCTGGGTCAGTTTGCGGTAGCGTTCGGAGATTTCCGGATAGCGCTCCGGACCCAGGTTCCAGGTGGTGGCCGGGTCTTCGATCAAAAACGTGAACTGGTAGCGATCGAGCAGGGGCAGCAGGGCTTGGGAGTCGGCGCCCAGCTTGTCGCGCATGCTGGTGTCCAGCCGGTCGTCGACGTGGGTGAGCACCAGGTCGAGGTACGGTTTGCGGGTGCGCTCGCCGTCCAGCACTTTCAGCCACTCCTCCTCGATGCGGTGGGCCAGCGAAGCGCGATAGTCCAGGAATTTTCTTAAGCCGGCGCGGCCGCGCGCGTAATAGTGCGGGGAATCCGGATCGAACAGGTCAATAGGGTCGAAACCGCCCTTTTTGAGGAACTCGGCACGCACGTCCTCGTTCATCGGGGTGAAGCGGGCGGCGTTTTCATGGCCTTCAAGCGACTCGAAATACAGCTCGGCCAGGTTTACGCCATCCCAGTCAAAACGGTCGAGCAACCGGGTTACGCCGGCGGAAACCTCCCGAAAGCAGTTGCGGTCGGCCAGGTTCATCAGCTTGCGCCAGTCGAGCTGGGCGTCCTGGCCGGCGGCGGTTTTCTCGCGCCATTCCGGGTGGCTCCGCCAGAACTTTTCGCTAACGTGGGGCAACTCGAGCCAGGCGTAGAGCAGGATGCCGTTGCGATGGCAGGCGGCGATCAGACGATTGAGCCAGGCGTCGGCCTCCGCGTCGGCGTCATAGTAGTGCCAGGCGGCGACGTGCAGGGCGGCAATGCCCGCCTCCCGCCACTTGGCCGCCAGGTAATCGACGTCGGCGCGCGCGCGGTAAGAAGGATCGAGGAACGCCCACAGGCGGTTGGAGCGAAGCGGCGTTTCGGCGCCCAGGTCGGCCAAAGCCTGGGGAATATAGGGAAAACGGTCGTAGCCGGAGGCGCCCGGTGAAACGGCCAGCCACAGCACGCCGCCGCGGCCCATCCGCATTCCGGCCATCAGCGGGGCGCCCTGCCAGCGCTCGAGGGCGAATACGCGTGCGCCTTCGGGCACCTCGTAGTGGGGCAGCTCCAGCGCCTTTTCCCAGATGATGGGCAGGTCGGGACGGTGGATGTCCTCGATGTTGCGCACCGCCAGCCGCCCGACCGTGGGTACGAATCCCAGCGAGCGGGCGAAAGCGGTGTCGCCTTCGAGCACCAGCACGGCCCCGCCGCTGGTTTCTTCGAGAAGCCGGCCGGCGTCGAAGCGCGCGCCCGGACGGATGACGAGGATGGACGCCGGGTTGCCGTTCGAGGGTACGTAGCCGACGGCGGAGAGGATTTGCGGCCACGGCCCGGCGTCGTCGCCCAACACGTGATAGGCGAACCAGCTTGTGGCGGCGGGAGGCTCCGGCGGGGTGGCGCCCAACAAGGCCGGCGCCAACGCCAGCCCCAGCAGCCAGCGGTCCACCCTAACGGCTGAAGGCATACCACACTCCAACGCGGAAGTCCTGGTAATCGGGCCACTGGGGATCGCGAACCAGGTAGGAGCCGCGCAGCCAGTTGACGCTGACCGAGAGCGCCGGGGGCATCCACTTCCAGCGGAAGCGAACGCCAGGGCCGGACTCGGCGAAGTTGGCCCAGGTCTGGCCCTTCGCGTCGAAGTCGGCGTTCAGATTCACGTAAAGCTGCAACTGGAGGCCGCCGGCACTGCTGCCGACGAGAGCCGTATAACCAACGCGGTTTTGCGTGTTCAAGATGACGTCGTTGTCGTAGCGGCTGAGAAAGACCAGGTCGTCGGCGGTGTCGGCGAACACGCCGGTGGATTCCCCTTGCAACATGTTGCCGACCCCGCGGGCGAAAGCGACGCCGCCGCGGTAGTCGGGCCCGGAAGGGCGGGCCGTGCTGGTTTGGGAGAGATAGCTGATCGACTCACCGGCCTCGGCCCAGCCGGTGAGCCCTTTCCAGGTCTTGCTGACCACGCCAACTCCGGCGATGACCGAGTTCTCCGACAGCAGCGAGTAAGGGCCGAGCGGGGCGTTCGCGGCGCCGCCGCTTCCCCGCGCGTCGCCGACAAAGCGCAGGGAAACATAGGGACGCAGGGGCAGACTGCCGACACGAAACTCCACCTTCGCCTGCGCGTAGGCGAAAACGTCGCGCCAGCGGCGGGAGTACATGGGATACATCCAGGCGACGAAACGCACGCGGCCGTCGTCGGGGCGCAGGTGGCGATAGGCGGTTTCAGCTTCGCGGGCGATCTGGCGGTTGGGGCTGCGCCGGGCCAGGTTGAACCACTCGACGGCGGTCTGGTCGTCGTGCAGCACATTGCTGGTCTGGCCCAACTTCAGGATGACGTCGAAGTCCAGCGGGTCGTTGTCGTGGGCGATGCTCAGATACTTCATCGCATCCGGCAGATAGCCCGCTTCCAGGCTCTTGTAGCCCAGTTGCTTGGCTTCCACCGAGACCGCGGCGCGCGAGGTTTCGGGCGGCTTCTCCAGTTCCTGCTGGATGCCCAGCGTCTTGCGGACACGATCGGCAAGTTCCGGATTGTTTCCCTTGAGAACGCGATCCAGGTAAGGCATGGCGCCCTCGCGGTGGCCGCGGGAAAGGCGCAGGAAGCCGAGTTGGGCGGCCGAGAGCAAATCGTCCGGGGCGCGGTCGGCGATGAACTGAAAGTGCTGCTCGGCTTCGGCGCGGCGGTCCATCATCAGAAGCTGATAGGCCAGCTCGCGGCGAATACCGATGTTTTCCGGGTCGAGGGCCAGGGCGTTGCGGAATTCGTAGAGGTAGGGATAGCGGTTCGGCAGGAGCGCCCGCGCCTGCTCGGCGGTGCGGGCGTCGGGACCGCGCGAGGCGGCCAGCAGAATCGCCACGGAATCTTCCTCGCGTCCCATCCGGTGCCACATGCGGCCCAGCGCCACCATCAGGTAGCGTTTGGCCGGGCGCAAGCGCCAGGCCTTTTCGTAATGCCCGGCGGCGAGCGCGAATTCGTCACGGCGGTCGGCCAGGCGGGCCAATTCTTCGTGGGCGCTGAAGTTCGCCGGATCTCCCTCCACTACCGCCGTCCAACGCGCGATGCCCTCGACGAGCGGGCCGTCGATGTTGGCGAAAGCCTTCTCGGCGGTGGTCCGGGAGGCGGGGTCGCCGGCTTTGCGAACGTGGTCGAAGACGCGGCGCGCCTCGGCCTGCTTGCCGGTTTCGAAGCACAGGAAGGCGTATTCGAGGGCGGCGTGGAAATCGGTGGCGTCGAGCCGCGCGGCTTCGGCGAACTGGTCGCGGGCCTGCTCGTTTTCGCCGATTTTGAGCAGCGCGTAGGCCAGGTCTTTGTGGACCGAAGCCCGGCCGGGCTCGAGTGCGACGCCTTGCCGAAACAAGCGAATGGCGGCGTCATAGCGGCGCTCGCCGAGCGCTTGGTAGGCACGGTTCAGCACGTCCTCGACGGCCGCTTGCGGGAAGGCCGCACGAGTAAACGCCAGAAATAGGATGAGGCTCACGTAGGTACGCCAAGACATAGCGACTATTGAATAAGTGGCGCCAGCCGGCAACAGTTCTCTCGAAAATTCGCCAGCTCGCTCAAGTTGTTTGTGGTCTTCAGCTTGCGGATCGGGTCCGGGGAAGTGTGGAGAGTAGAATGGTGGCTATGGCCAGATTCCGGGGGGTGGACTACCTGCTCGTCGACACCTGCTTCAGCGAGCAGGAACTGTTGGTGCGGCAAACCACGCGGCAGTTTGTGGAAGAGAACCTGATTCCGATTGTCCGCGACTGTTACAACCAGGGCCGGTTCCCGATGCACCTGGTGCCGGCGATGGGCGAAATGGGTTTTTTCGGCGCCAACCTGGAGGGCTACGGCTGTGCCGGGATGAGCAACGTGGAGTACGGGCTCATCATGCAGGAACTCGAGCGCGGCGATTCCGGCACACGCAGCTTTGTCTCGGTGCAGGGCGCGCTGGTGATGTACCCCATCTTCACGTACGGCTCCGAACCGCAAAAGCAGCGGTGGCTGCCGGCGCTGCAGAGCGGCCAGGCGATCGGGTGCTTCGGGCTCACCGAGCCGGGCTTCGGCTCGAACCCCGGCGGAATGACCACCACCGCGCGCCGCGACGGCGACACCTGGGTGTTGAACGGCGAGAAGACCTGGATCACCAACGGCGGCATCGCCGACGTGGCGGTGGTATGGGCGCGGGCCGAGCAGGGCATCGTAGGGTTTCTGGTGGAAAAAGGAACGCCCGGCTACCGCACCACCGACATCCACGGAAAGCTATCCATGCGGGCGTCGGTGACCTCCAGCCTGGCCTTCAGCGATTGCCGCGTCGCGGAGGAGAACCGCCTGCCGCTGGCCAAGGGTCTGCGCGCGCCGCTCGGTTGTTTGTCGCAGGCGCGTTTCGGAATCGGCTGGGGTGTGCTGGGAGCGGCCATGGATTGCTATGAAACCGCGCGCCAGTATTCGATCGAGCGCAAGCAGTTCGACAACCGGCCGATCGCCTCGCACCAACTGGTGCAGGAAAAGCTGGCCTGGATGATCACCGAAATCACCAAGGGCCAGTTGCTGGCGCTGCAAGTGGGACGATTGAAGGACCAAGGCAAGGCGGACGCGGCGCACATCTCGATGCTGAAGCGGAACAACGTGGCGATAGCGCTGGAGTGCGCCAGAATGAGCCGCGACCTGCTGGGCGCCAACGGCATCATGGACGACTACCCGCTGATGCGCCACCTGTGCAACCTGGAAACGGTGAAGACCTACGAAGGCACCGACCACATCCACGCGCTGGTAATCGGGGAAAGGGTGACGGGAGTAGCCGCGTACCGGTAAATCGGCCCGGCGCGGTGTCGCCGCGTTACTTCTTTTCCGGGGGGTTGGGAAGCATGGAGTCGACCGCTATCTTCCAGGCGCCGTCGGGCTGTTTCTTCCAGATGCTGACGTATTTGACGGGATTCGTCGTATCCTTGCCCTTGGCGTCCGCCACCGTGTATTCGCCGGTTCCCCAGCTATAAGCAAGATCGCCTGAGCGCGCCACCTCAATTTTGGCCGGCGTCCAGGAGATACGGGGATTTCCCCGCTTCGCCATCTCATCGAAAACCTTCAGCATGTTCTCCTTACCCTGGACCAGCGGTGAGTCTGCCGAGAGACCGACGACGTCGTCGGTGTAGAAACTGACCATCCCGGCGGGGTCCATCGGCGCTGCTGTTTTGGCCATCGCGGCTTCGGCAGCCCGGATGGCGGCCTCGTCGGAAGCCCGGGTATCCGGCATCGCCGGCGGGGCCTGCTGGCACCCCGTCACCCCCAAGACAGTAGAAACGGCGGCTGCAAGGAGCAGGAACCGATACGATTTTCCATTCTCACCCGGCATGAGTAGCACCCCTTTCCGCAAAGCATGGTTTGGCATGGCCAGGATTCCCAGTTGTGTGTCCTGACAACCACCGATTATAAACGGGACGGCTGCCGGCGGAGCCGCCATTCTGCCCAAAGACTGAAGCCAGCACGGAGCATCGGGTTTACATTTACGATCGGACGGGAGCGCCCGTGAAGTTAAATCCGGTACTATCCTGGTTTCGAAGGGCAGCACAGCAATGAAACTTCCACATTCGACGATTTGGCCGCTGGCGACCCTGTTGGCTGTCGCCCTGGGCCCGGCCGCGATTCCCGGCTCGCCGCAAGGCGGCGCGGCGAAGGTCGGCACGGTGGAGCGCTTCAAATTGCACGGCAAGGCGCTCGAAGGCAACCTGGAGGGCGACTCCGCGGACCGCGACGTTTCCGTCTTCCTTCCTCCCGGCTACAAAACCGAAACCAGCCGGCGCTATCCGGTGCTCTATCTCCTGCACGGCTTCACCGATTCCGACGCCAAGTTCTTCGGCCTGGAGAAGCACTGGATGAACCTGCCCGACACGCTGAACGCGGCTCTGGCCGGCGGCGAATCGCGCGAGATGATCGTGGTGATGCCCAACGCGCTGACGGTCTACGGCGGCAGCATGTATTCCAATTCGGCGGCTACGGGCGATTGGGAGGATTTCGTCTCCTCCGAGCTGGTGGCCTACATGGACACCCACTATCGCACCCTGCCGCAAACCGCGAGCCGCGGACTGGCGGGACATTCCATGGGCGGCTACGGCGCGCTGCGCATCGGCATGAAGCACCCCGAGGTGTTCTCCAGCATTTATCTGCTGAGCCCGTGCTGCCTGGCGCCCAACTCGATGCCGGAACAGGCTGGCGCCGCCTTCGCCGAGCGCCTGGCTGCCATCAAGAGTCCGGCCGACGTAGCGCAGGCCGATTTCATGACCAAGGCGATGTTCGCGTCGGCGGCCGCCTGGTCGCCCGACCCGAAAAACCCTCCGTTCTACGTCGATCTGCCCTGGAAGGACGGCAAGATCCAGCCGCTGGTGGCCGCCAAATGGAACGCCAACGCGCCGCTGGCGATGATCGACCAGTACATCCCCAACCTCAAGCGGCTGCACGCCATCGCTTTCGACGCCGGCACGGAAGACCGGCAGATTGCGGCCACCATCCGGACGCTCGATCAGATTTTGAGCTCGTACGGGATCGCGCACACCTATGAAACTTACGAAGGAACCCACACCAGCCACGTGGCGGACCGAATGGAAAAGAAGATGATGCCGTTCTTCTCGAAGAACCTGGCGTTCGGACCCGCCGGTTCCGAGTAAATTGTTCTGAGGAGGTGAATGTCGTGGACGACCAATTGACCAATGCGAAAATGAGCCGCCGTGCGCTGCTGGGCGGCGCCGGCAAGAAGGCTGCGGCGTCGGTGGCGCTGGCGCCTCTATTCCGTGCGGCCATCGTTTCCTGCGCGATGGCCGACGAGACGAAGCCGCTCAACGGGGTGGCCGGCATCGACCGGGTCGTCGTCCTGCCGGGCAGGACGTACCTGCGCGGCTGGGCGGGATACGGCGAGCCGCCCAAGCACGTGGAACAGCCGCCGGAGACGTCACAGGCGAAGATCACCTGGAGCAAGCGAATCCGGCCCCGGCGGAGTCATCCTTCGCCGATCCGAATGCGCTCATCACCACCGCCACCTTCACCACGCCCGGCGCCTACGTCCTGAAGCTGACCGCCGATGAACGGCAAAACCAAGGCTTCGTCCACCTTGAACGTCGAAGGTGGAGACGCCGCCGCCGGCGCAAACAACTGGACGCCGTCTACGCGGCAGAACTTCAAGATCACGGGCCGCTGTGGAAAGCGCGAGCGAAGGCGCTGATGGTGAGTTGGATTCCCCACTGCATCGACCAGATCAATCGCACCGACCTGACGGTCGGGCTGGGCGGCATCGACAACTTCATCGAAGCGGGCAAGAAGCTGCGCGGCGAGCCGCACGGGCTGCCACAAGGGCTACGTGTTCTCGAACGCGTGGGTGCACCAGACCGTGGAATCGATGAGCATTGCGCTGATGATCGATCCCGCAGGGCGACCCCGAGATTCATCCAGGCGCACGCGAAGATGCGCGCCACGCTCGAGGACTGGATTCCCAAGATTCTGTCGGCGCAGGAGCCCGACGGCTATCTGCAGACGGCTTTCACGCTGTCGCGGCTGGCGGCGCGGCGGCAAGGTCATCGACACCAGCGGCGTTCCGCCACTGGGACCCGGCGCACCGCGGCGACCACGAAGGCTACGTGGCGGGCTACTTTCTGGAGTCGGCCATCAACCACTACCAGATGACCGGCAGGAAGGATGCCCGGCTGTACAACGCGGCCAAGAAACTGGCCGATTGCTGGTACGACAACCTCGGGCCGGCGCCGAAGAAGCCCTGGTACGACGGCCACGAGGAGATGGAGCAGGCGCTGGTGCGCTTCGGCCGCTTCGTGAACGACATGGAAGGCGGCGGCAAGGGCGACAAGTACATCGAGCTGGCCAAGTTCCTGCTGGATTGCCGCTAGACGCGGCAACCGGCACGCGCGAACGCCAGGAGTACGACCAGAGCCAGTGCCGGTCATCCAGCAATATGAGGCCGTCGGCCACGCCGTGCGCGCGGTCTACACGTATTCCGGCATGGCGGACGTGGCCGTGGAAACGCACGACCCCGATTACCAGAGCGCGGTCAAGTCGCTCTGGTACAACCTGGTGAACAAGAAATACTACGTCACCGGCGGCGTGGGCAGCGGCGAAACCTCCGAAGGCTTCGGGCCGAACTACTCGCTGCGAACAGCGGCCTACTGCGAATCCTGCTCCAGCTGCGGCGCGATCTTCTTCCAGTGGAAGATGAACCTGGCCTACCACGACGCGCAGCTACGCCGACTTGTACGAAGAAACGCTGTACAACGCGCTGCTGGGTTCCATCGACCTGGCCGGCAAGCACTTCTACTACGACGAATCCGCTGGACGCGAACGTGCGCCCGCTACGCGTGGCACACCTGCCCGTGCTGCGTGGGCAACATCCCGCGGACGCTGCTGATGCTGCCGACGTGGACGTACGCGAAGAGCGCCGACGGCGTCTACGTCAACCTGTTCATCGGCAGCACGATCACGCTCGAGAACGTCGCCGGCACGGATGTCGAAATGGTGCAGACGACGGATTATCCGTGGAGCGGCAAGGTCTCGATCACGGTGAATCCCGAAGACGCAGAAGAGCTTCAGCGTCCGGGTGCGAATGCCCAACCGGGACGTCAGCGAGCTGTACTCGAAGCACGCCGGAAGCGAATGGCATCACGTCAGTGGCGGTGAACGGGAAAGCGGTGAAGCCGGCGATGAAGAACGGCTATGCCGTGATCACCAGGACGTGGAAAGCCGGAGACAAGCATCGACGTGGAGCTGCCGATGAAGGTGCAGCGAGTTCGAGGCGGACGAAAGGATCGAGGCAACGCGCGGGAAAGTGGCGCTGCGTTACGGCCCGCTGCTGTACAACCTCGAGCAGGAGGATCAGGACATCGCGAAGGCCCTCGCGCCGAATTCGCCGTTAACGGCGGAGTGGCGCGGAAGATTTCCTGGGAGGAGTGGTAGTGATCAAAGGCAAATTCGCCGACGGAACCCCGCTGCTGGCCATTCCGAATTTCGTAAGGGAGAACCGCGAGCCCGGGCTGCCCCTCCCGCCCAAGCCGGACCAAAAGCGCCCGCCGGATTCGATCGTGTGGATGAAAGAGGTGTAGGCGCCAGAGTTACCGCACGGAAACTCAGTCGAAAGCCGAGTGGATCAATGCCCGAGCGGCAGCGTGATCCCGAGCAACACGGCATCGCTCCAGGTGTCGCCTACCCGGATCCGCACGGTATGGTAGTCTTTCCGGGGAACGTTCACGGGGATTCGGACGTTCACCTGCATCACACCAGCGACCATGTAGGGCGCCGTGCCGGCGTAGAGAACTTCAGCGTCAAGCCCGTCGATATCCACCTTCACCGGCAAAGCAATGTCGGACAGGTCGATGCCGGCAATCGAACCGGTGGCGAGCGATCTGTCAAAGAGCCCCGCTCCACTCACCCACATGGAGACAAACGATCCGGGCACCGCCGCGTTGTCTAAGGTGTTGATGCTGCCGTCCTGGTTAACCCCTGCGATCCGCCAGCCGCCCTGTTCCGGGACGACTACCGAGAAGATCTCGGGCGCGGCGTTTTCGACGTCCAGCTTCAGGGCCGTCATGTTTCCCGCAACGGTTTGCACTGCCACGGAGGCCAACGAGCCTCCGGAAACTTCGAATGGCACCACCGCGTTCACCTGGTTGTCCGACGAGTAGAAAAGCGGCGCCGCGATGCCGTTAAACAGAACTTTGGTTCCGCCCAGCGCGGTGGGAATGCTGCCGGTTGCGTCCAGTTCCGCTCCTACTCCGGCAGAGGGGCCAAGATGCACGCCGTAGAGGCTCACCAACTCTCCTGGAGCCAGGCCGGGGGAAACCTCGGTTCCCGCGGTATTGGCGACACCGAAGACGGCCGGCGCCGTCGCGTCCGGACGGGGCAGTTGCAGCAGGAAGCCGTTGGGAACGGCCAAGGTCACGACGCCGGAGCTGTCCACAACAAGCGCTTGGGCAGCCTCGCCGTTCGGCAGTAACCACGATTGTTCCAGCTTCGTTCCATCGCTCGATAGCGCCACGGCAAAAGTAGTTCCGAAGGGGGGCGTGCTGTCCAGCCGTAAAAGATCGGGCGTCCCGGTCGCGCCCGTGACCCAGATGCGGCCATCGGAATCCAGGCCCGGCCCGCCAATGCCGAAGTTGTCGGGTCTTGCCAACGCCCCGAGGTACGTGGCGAAGCCGAGCGATGAACCCGAGGCATCCAGCCTGGCAACAAACACGTTCGATTCGACGGCCCCAGTGGAAGAGGTTGCCGCCGAGCTCAGGAAGGCCCCCTGGGTTCCAAGATTCGGACTCTGGGCGACGCCCGCAACCACGGCGGAGCCGTCCGGGGTGACGCGAACCCCGTCAATGGAACTCAATCTGGAGTAGGCGTTGGATTCACCCCCCAAATACGTGGACCAGGCGAGCGTATTGTCCGCCCGGAACCTCATCACCCAGCCCCTGACGATGTCTGCCCAGCAGTAACACTTCGTTTCATACGCGCCACTGGTAACGGGGAAGTTGACGGAGTCGGTAGAGCCGACCACAATGGCGTCGCCGTTCGGCGCGACAGCCAGGTCTTTTCCGGTGGTGTAAGGAATCGTGGAAAAGCAAAGGCTGCCGCTGCTGCAACTTATGGCATTATCGCCGAGAAATGTCGAATAGATTATTTTGCCGCCCGCTGCGTCGATCTTCGAAAAGAAGGCGAAGGTCGAATACGCAAAGTACCGAAACACCGGACCGTCTTTCCGCAAGGCATCGTCGGTTATGGGGATGTCCGGGGAGGTCGTAAATCCGGTGAATAGAATATTGCCGTTTCCGTCGACGGCAATTGCGGACACGGAAGAACCCTCGGAGCTCCAGGTGGAGGGGGCGCCCGAGGCGGCGCCTCCCCATAACGTGGAGAAGACCAGCCGCGACCCGTCGGCGCTCAGCTTGCTGATAAATGCGGTGCCGCCGTCCGGCAAAAGGTCCGACGACAACGGATTCACCAGTGGAAACGTGTTGCTTTTAGCTGAGCCGGCCAGGATTACCTCGCCTGTTGAATCGACCGCGATCGACGTGGTCTTGGCTTGCGAGGTGGTGGGAAAGGCATAGCGATAGACTTCCTTTAGAGACGAGTCCAGTTTAAGAACCACCGGCCAGTGAGGAGCCGACCAGGGGTCCCCGCCGGTTTCGGTAAACGTGATCCCCAGATAGAGGTTCCCGGAACTGTCGGAGGTCATGCAGTTGACGGTTGCGGAGGCGGGAATATCCAGCCGGTTCAAGCCGGGAGCGCACACCCCGGCCAAACTGGACAGAATTAGCAAGAAAACAGCGGAGAATAGGCGGGATATCATTGCACAGTACCTCTTCAACGAGTGAAAAAACCTGGCTTATAGCATGGCGGAACGTTGGAGGGCGCGGGCGCAATTCCATTAAAGCACAATTCTCCAGGAACAGAGCCGTTTTTTCGCGGCTTGTCACGCGGCCATTCAGAGCGAACGTCCACCCCGTGCTGCGTGGGCAACATCCCGAGGACGCTTCTGATGTTGCCGACGTGGACGCATTCGAAGAGCCCCGACTGCAAAGGAGGGGGCACTTCGGGCACCGTAGAGTCGACACGGATCGTTGAGACCACCTACTCCCGAATCGCCCGCTTACTTGCGTGCGCGGTTCCGGGCTTCTGACCATGCCGCTCCGCTGTCCGAGCTTGCCCCATGTCCAGAAAGTGGAAACCATGAATTGCCCGGGAGCGTCGCGGAGTCCTCACTGGGCTTTAAACGTTCCGACGGCCTGGGTGCACGCAGCGGCGTGCAGCCGGTCGGCTAGTGCGGCGTAGTGTTGCCATTGCTGGTCGTTTGTTTTGGGGTTGATGGGGTCGTTGAATCGCTCGTCGAGGGCCTTTACTTGCTCCGGCGTCAGTACGTGATGTGCGATCAGGAATAGTACGTTGTCTTCTTTCTGGATGTGCTGGTGCAACATCGTGATGTAGTTGCCGGCGTGCTCCGCGATGTCCGTCTTCGCTTCCATCGACCCGCCTGCCGCGGCGTCCAGGTTCGCCCTAACGCCTGCCAGACACTCCCGCCCGTAGCGGTGGTCTTTCAACATGCAACCGATGGGGCCTCCCTCATCCGGCGCAGTGACTTCGGTCACCTTGCCGGGAACGCATCCAGGAACCGGCGCTGTTCGGGTGTCAGCCGGCAGCGCGGCGGCAACTCGACCTTCTCCCCCAGGCGGCGCAGGTTGTGGATTGCCGAGACCAGGCACGGGTCCTTTTCGAGAGCGCGGTGAAAATCGGCGGCGGCCGCATCGCGTTGGCCCAGCGCCAGCAGAGCCGCGCCGCGATTGTTCAACGCCTGGGCGCTGCCGGGTTCGAGCGCCAGCGCACGGCCGAACTCGGGCAACGCCCGTTCCGGCTGGCCTAGCGACAGGTAGACCTTGCCCAACTCGGCGGCGATCGAGGGGTCTTGTGGCGCCAGGGCTTTGGTTTCCTCGAGCAGCGGCGCAGCTTCGGAGGGCGGCAGGGTGCGGGCAAGTTGAATGCGCGGGCGAACCTTGCGCGGCGCCTGCCGTTCTGCTTCGGCCCACAGCGAATGCTCGGTGCGCCAGAAGGTCATCTGGTGGACGCTCAGGCCCACCAGAATCACCGCCAGCGCCGGCACCAGCCAGCGCGGCGCGCGGAATTGCTGCAACGCCAGACCTGCCGCTGCCCCGACGGCCAGCATCGGCAGATACAGGCGGCGGTCGGCGGCCAGGTCGGGAACGGGAAAGATCGAAGTGCTCGGCAAAAGCAGAACCAGCGCCCCCAGCAGCCACAGACCGATGTTCCGGGTGGGCCGGAAGCCAATGAGCGCGGCCAAAGCCGCCGCCGCCGCCAGCCATCCCAGCCAGCCCGCCGCGCCGGCGCGTGCGATGTCGGGATCGACACTGAAGCCGAAGGGGAATACCAGCAGACGCGCATAGTGCCACACCACCAGGCCTTGCGTCTCGAAATAAGCCACCGGAGAGATGCCCGCGCCGGTCGCGGCGTGGGTGCCCGCCAGCACCGTCGTGGCCCAGATCACGCGCAGGCCGGCGGCCAGCGATAGCAGCAGCATGGCCGCCAGCGGTTTCCACTGTTTGCGCCACGACCCGCCGACGCTCAGCACCATCAGAAACACCGGGAAGGCAACCACCTCCTCCTTCGCCAGCAGCGCCACCGCAAACCACAGCACCGCCTGCCAGCGCTTGCCATCCAGCCAGCGGTCGAGCGAAACCAAAGTGAGCAGCGCCGCCAGCACGATGGCCCGCGCATAAATGTACGCCACGGCCTGCGCCTGGATGGGGTGCACGGCGAACAGCAGCGCGCCGGCGAACGCCGCCGATTCCGGCAGCATGCGCCGCAGAACGCGCCAGGCGAGCAAGACCGCCGCCAGGTGCAGCAGCAGGTTGAAAAGATGCCACAGAAACGGCGCGGTGGAAACCTGCCGGTTGAGCCAGAACGTGAACCAGGTGAGCGGACGCGTCTGCACCGCGCGGAAAACTTCCCACCAGCCGGAATGCGCCGCCAGCACCGCGTCGTTCAGCAGCAGGTAGTCGTCAAAATGGAACGGGCCGGCCAGCGACAGGCCGAAGGCGGCCAGTGCGGCGGCAACCAGTATGAGTCTCGGGCGCAATGCTACCATGTTAGATCACCCACCCAACCGCCATGCCTGCAGCTCGAAAGAAGAAGACCGCGGCGCGGCCCAAAACCGCCGCCGAACGCAGCGCGCGGCTCAAGCGCATCCTGGCCGCGCTCGACAAGCTGTATCCGGAAGCTACCTGCGCGCTGCATCACCGGGACGGGTGGCAACTGCTGGTGGCCACCATCCTTTCCGCGCAGTGTACCGACCAGCGGGTGAATATGGTGACGCCGGGCCTGTTCGCCAAATATCCCACCATCCGGGATTTCGCCGCGGCGAACCAGGAGGAGCTGGCGCAGGACATTCGATCGACCGGATTCTTCAACAACAAGGCCAAGTCGCTGGTTGGCGCCGCGCGAAAGATTCTGAGCGATTTCGGCGGGGAACTCCCGCGCGACATCGACCAGTTCCTCAGCATCCCCGGAGCCGCGCGCAAAACCGCCAACGTAGTGCTGGGAACAGCTTTTGGCATTGCCAGCGGCGTAGTGGTGGACACTCACGTCGGGCGCATCGCCCAACGGCTGGATCTGACAAAGAATTCGGCCCCGGAGAAGATCGAGCGCGACCTGATGAAGATCGTCCCGCAAAAGCGCTGGATTCTGTTTTCGCACCAGGTGATTCTCTTCGGGCGCGGTCTGTGCTCGGCCCGCAACCCCAAATGCCCCCAGTGTCCGATCGCACCCGATTGTTACGCCCCGGACAAAATGATCTGACGGCGCCCACCGGTATACTGGGGAAGTGGTGAAACGGCTGCTCTTACTCGCGGGAACGGTTGTGCTGGCGTCGTGCGCGAACATCGGCACCGAATACGCGCCGCCCATCAAGCGCCAGGCGCTGGAGCCCACCGACAACGGCAAGATCGGCGAGTTTGTGCAATTCGCCGACAAGGACGCGATCAACTACGTGCTGAACGACGTCATCATGCTCAACGACAGCACGCCTTGGCGTTGGTCCATCAAGCGGCCGGCGCTGCGCTTCCTTCTGAAATCCACCAAAGGGCGGAAGCTGGTTTACGACCTGACCGTGCCGGAGGTCGAGTTCCAGGCCACCGGGCCGGTGCACATCCAGATTTTCGTGAACAACCACAAAGTGGACGAAGAGGCGATGGACCACCCCGAGCGGAAAGTGGTTGAAAAGGACATCCCCGCCGATTGGCTTTCCACCAACCGCGAGACCGTGGTCATCGCGGAAATCGACAAGCTCTTTTACACGCCCGATTATCCCCAGGGCCGCGGGTTCATCATCAACAACGTCGGTTTCCGGTGAGGCAGTCGCATGAGCCGCTACTTCCTAGGCATCGACGGCGGGCAGTCGGCCAGCATGGCCTACATCGGCGACGAAGAGGGGCGTATCGCGGGCACCGGCAAGGGCGGCCCCTGCAACCATGTGGGCGCCGAGGAGCGGCAGGCGAAGTTCCTGGCGGCGATGCGCGAATGCCGCGACGCGGCGCTGGATGCCGCCGGTTTGCCCGCGGACACGATGTTTGAAGCGGCCTGCCTGGGTTTCAGCGGTGGTCCGGCGGACAAGCGCGACCTGCTGGCGGAGGTTTTTTCCGCGCGGGAAATGCTGGTCACCACCGATGCCGCCATCGCGCTCACCGGAGCTACCGGCGGCGAGCCGGGCATCATCACCATCGCCGGCACCGGCTCCATCAGCCACGGACGCAACACCGAAGGACAAACGGCGCGCGCCGGCGGCTGGGGCTACGTGTTCGGAGACGAGGGCGGGGCGTTCGACATCTTCCGGCAGGCGCTGCGCGCGGTGCTGCGCCACGAGGAAGGATGGGGGCCCCCGACGCTGCTCGGCGAGGCGATGCTCGAAAGCTTCCAGGCCCGCTCGGCCAACGAGCTGATGCATGAATATTATCGGGGCCGCTACCCGCGCAGCCAGGTGGCCCAATTCGCGCGCGAAGTGGAGCGCGCGGCCAACGCCGAAGACCGCATGGCGCGCGAGATCCTGCGCGCCGCCGCCGGCCAACTGGTGCTGATCACGCTGGCCGTGCGGCGCCACCTGTTCCAGAAAGAGAACACGGTGCGCATCGCCTGGGCCGGCGGTGTTTTCGGCTGCGGACTGGTGCGCAAAGAGTTTACGGCGCTTCTCGAACAGGATCCGGAAAACCGCGTTGGGCCGCCGCTCCACTCGCCGGCCGCCGGCGCTCTGCTCGAGGCCTATCGCCTGGGCGGTTTGCGGATTGCATTACAGGATGTGCCCGGCGGCCCAAAATGAACAGGGGAATGTGGAATGGGTGAACAGGAAGGCAAAACTGCCCGGCGGAAACCGCCGGCGCGCGATATCGCTCTCTGCGGCGAAATGCGGAAGCACTCGCGGGTGAGGGATCTCGTAGTGGGCGATCTCCGCCTGCGCTTTGAAGACGGCGCGATTCGCGATTTGCGCTACCGCGGGGTGGAGTTCCTGCGGCAGGTCTCGTTTCTGGTTCGCGACGAGAACTGGCGCACTCCCGCCGCTTCGGTCCACTCGCTTTCGATCGGGCCCGCCGGCGACGGGTTTGTGCTCCGGTTCGAGGCCGAGTGTAACACGCCGAAATGCTGGATGATCTTGGACGGCGTCCTCGAAGGCCGCCCCGGGTTCCTGCGCTTCGAGGTAAAGGCGACGGCGCTGGCCGACATGATGACGAATCGCACCGGTTTCACGGTGCTGCATCCGCAGGCATGCTGCGCCGGCCAGCCGGTAACCGTCGAGCATGTCGACGGGAAAGTGACTAAGGCGAAGTTTCCGCTGCTGATAAGCCCGTGGTGGCCGTTTCGCGATATCCGCTCGATTCGACACCAGGTAGTTGAGGGCGTCGAGGCCATCGTAACGATGACCGGCGATACGTTCGAAATGGAAGACCAGCGCAACTGGGGCGATGCCTCGTTCAAGACGTATAGCCGTCCGCAGTCGCTGCCGTTTCCCTATCGGATCGCCAAAGGGGAAACGGTCTCCCAAGCCGTCGAGATACGGGTGGAAGATGAATTGCCCTCGGTCGAGGCGCCGGCCCCGAAAGGCCTTCGCCCAGAGCCGGTGACGGTTCAAGTTCTGGACGGTAATGCCGGAGTGATGCCCGGAGTCGGGCTGGGGCTCCACGCCGGGCGGATGGCGGCAGACGAGCAAACGCTCGCGCTGCTGGCGGCGCTCCAGCCCGCCGGTCTAATTTTGGAGCTGGATCCGAACGCGGAAGGCGCGACGGCAATCCTGGGCGAGGCGGCAAAACTCGCTAGCGCCACCGGCGCGGGCCTCACGATTTATGCGCTGCTCGGCACCGATGCCGGATGCCGGATGTCGCTCGACCTGTTGGCCGCCGAGGCGGAGAAAGCGGGCGTACGGCCCGAAGCGCTGGTGGTGGTGCCCTCCACGGCAGCGGCGGTGGAGGCCGCGCGCCTGGCGTTCCCGGAGGCCCGAATCGGCGGCGGCACCAACGATTTCTTCACCGAATGCAATCGCCAGCGGCCGGCGCCGGGCGTCGACTTGGTATGTTGGACCTCCACGCCGATGGTTCACGCCGCCGACTCAACCACGGCGATGCAAAACCTGGCGACGATTCCCTGGATTGTGGCTTCGGCGCGCGCATTCGCCGGCGGCGCCGAGCTTTGGGCCGGACCGAACACGCTGCGCATTCGCACCGGGCGGAACACCTCGCCGGGCCCAGACGGATTGCCCGTTACGGCCGATCACCGGCAGCGCGGCCAGTTCGCCGCCGCCTGGGCGCTGGGGGCCATCGCCGCCCACGCCTACGCGGGCCTGAAGCGGCTGTTCCTGTTCGAGCCGTTTGGGGCGCACGGCGTCATCTACCGCCGCGAGGCGTTTCCGCAGCCCTGGTTCGACGAAAACGAGGATGCCGCCGTCTTCCCTGTCTACCAGGTGTTGAAAGGGCTGGCGGGGAGCCGTGGGGCGGCGCTCGAACCGGTGAACATCAGCCTGCCGGAACAGGTTGCGGCGCTGGCGTTGGTCAAGGACGGGCGGCGCGAACTATGGCTGGCCAACCTGTCGGAGGCGGTCCACACCGTGGTGGTGGAAGGCTTTGCGGCGGACCGCATTCAAATGATGGACGTAATCGACTTCCCGGTGGCTACGGCCGAGCCGGACACATTCTGGCTCCAGGCGGCGGACTGGCCGAATCGCGGGTCGGTGATCCTGGACGCCTACGCCGTCTGCCGCATGAGCGCCGGCTGAAGAGACGCCGCGCCGAGCGACCCATTACCAGCGGTGCGCCAGGTTGGCGAAAGTGCGCACCGCCACCCCCGACGGGCCTTTGGCCAGGAACGGTTTCTCCTCTTCGAGCCAGGCGGTGCCGGCAATGTCCAGGTGCACCCAGGGCTTTTCCTCGACGAACTCCTTCAGGAACATGGCCGCGGTGACGGCGCCGCCCCAGCGGCCGCCGATGTTCGGTATGTCGGCGAAGGCGCTCTTCAGATAGTCCTTGTAATCGTCGTCGAGCGGCATGGGCCACATACTTCTCGCCCTTCGCGCGGCGCCGAGATGAGAACCCGCTCCTGGAATTCCGTCGTGGTTGGCGAACAGGCCGACGTGGATGTGGCCCAGGGCCACGACGATCGCGCCGGTGAGCGTGGCGGCGTCCACCAGGTGCGTGCAGCCCTGCCGGATGGCGTAGGCGAGGGCGTCCGCCAGAATCAAGCGGCCCTCGGCGTCGGTATTGAGCACCTCGATGGTCTTGCCGCGACATCGCCGTGACGATGTCGCCCGGGCGTTGCGCGCGGCTGCCCGGCATGTTTTCCACAACGGGAATAACCGCGGTGACCTGGAGCGGCGGCTTCAACTGCGCGATGGCTCGCATGGCGCCCAGCACGGCGGCGCCGCCCGCCATGTCGTACTTCATCTGGTCCATGTTTTCCGAAGGCTTGATGGAGATGCCGCCGGTATCGAAGGTGACACCCTTGCCGATCAGGCCCAGGTGAATGCCGGTCGATCGGGCACATCGCTGGGCGTGTAGCGGAGCACCATCAGGTAGGGTGGCTCGCGCTGCCCTGCGCCACGCCCAGCAGCGCGCCCATGCCAAGCTTCTGCATGGCGCCGCGTCCAGAACCTCGCACTGCCGAGCCCGAATTCGGCGGCCATCTCACGGGCGTGCCCGGCCAGCTGCCGACGGCGGCAGCAGGTTTGCCGGCTGGTTCACCAACTCGCGCGCGAAGTTCTGCGATTCGGCCAGGATGCGCCCGCGTGCCAGGACCGCGGCATCGGCCAGGCACGCCGGCCGGGCACGGCGAGACGGAAGCGGGACACTTGTTTTTATCTTTGTCCTTGTCGGTTTTCAGCCGGTCGGGCTCGAAGTCTGCCCAGGATGGCCCCTTCGATCGCCGCCTGCATCGAGTCTTCCTCGGCGGAAACGTTGATCGATGGCCAGGGAAATATCCGAGATCCGCCGCTTCTTCAGAAAACGCAGCGCGGCTCCCGCCACTTTCTCATTTCGGCCGGGGTGAAACTCTCGCGCTTTCCGGCGCCGATCAGCAGCAGGCGGCGCGCCTTTACTCCCGCCGGACTGTAAAACAGAGCCGTCTCGAACAGCTTCCCCGCCATTTCGCCTGTGGTATAGAACTCGAAAGCTGGTCGCCGCCCAGCCGTTGATTAAGGTGCGCGGACGTTCCCAGTCCGCCCGCGTCTTTCTCGAAGCCGAGGACCACAAGCGCGCCCGTGGCGATTTCCGTAATATGCCCTTCCAGTATGAATCTGCATGTTGGAATTCCTGCACAAGGAATGATTCCTGGCCAGGCCGGGCGGCCCTAGCCCTCATAAGACTTCGCTTTACTCGACGGACCAGGCCGCCTTCGCCTCGGCTTCCTGCTCCCGCTTTCTTTCCGATTCCCGTTTGTCGTAGATCTTCTTGCCCTTGGCCAGGGCAAGCTCGCACTTCAGCAGGCCTTCCTTCAAATAGATGCGGGTCGGAATCAGCGTGAGGCCCTTTTCTCGAAGTTTGCCGAAGAGCTTGTCGATCTCCCGGCGGTGCAGCAAGAGCTTTCGGCGGGCTGTCGGGATGTGATTGGTGATGTTGCCGTGCGAGTAAGGACTGAAGTGGGCGTTCATCAGCCAGGCTTCGTTGTCGACGATGTCGGCGTAGCTGTCGCGCAGTTGCACCTTGCCCGTGCGGGCCGACTTCACCTCGGTGCCCTCAGCACAAGCCCGCTTCAAAGCGGTCCAAAAGGTGGTAGTTGTGCCCGGCCTGCCGGTTGTCTGCCACAATTTTCACGCCGTCGGACTTCTTCCCCAATTTTCGACCTCAACGCAAAGAAGCACCCCACCGTCAATCAATTATGTACTGCCGGAAGTGTTCTCGAATGCTTCCAGTTTACCACGTAGAAATACTAAGATGCTTGGCTGCAATAAGTTAGGACGAATTTCGCGCTTGCTGTTGGTGTTGCTGGCTTTGGCCGTCACCGCCCCGGCCCGGACCCGAACAGGGCGAAAAGTTGTTGAAAAAGGGCGGGATGCGGAGGCGCGGCAGGGAATACGACCGTGCCTTGGATCTGTGCGAAAAGGCATACAACACCGACCCGTCCGATCCCGCCTACCGGCTATCGCGTCCAACGTGTTCGTTTCCAGGCCGGGCAGAGCACGTGGACATGCGGTCGAAAGCTGCGGCGCAACGGCGATCTGGAAGGCGCGCTCGCCGAGTTTCAGCGGGCCTTCGCCACCGATCCGTCTTCCTCGATGGCGGAAGATGAGCTGCGGCGAACCTATCGCATGATTAAGGAGCGCGACCAACAGAAGGAAAGCGGCAAGGGAGAAGCGGAGACCGGCGAGGTTCTGACACCCACCGAAGAGGCCCAAAAGCAAATCGAAGACCGAATCAACTCCATGTTGCCTCCGCCGGAGCTCAAGCCGGTGAATCCCGCTCCCATCAACGTCAAGATGAACAATCAGCCGGCGCGCGTGCTCTATGAGACGGTCTGTAAGCTGGCGGGCATCAACGTCATACGGGACACGCGTGCGAACAGCCTCAACACCCCAACCACAATCTCGATCTCTCCAACGTCTAGCCTGGAGGATGCCCTCGACCTGATCGCGGTGCTCACCAAAACCTATTGGAAGCCGCTTACCGAGAACACCATCTTCGTCACCGACGAAACCCCCACCAACCGGCGCGACTATGAAGACCTGGTGGTGAAGGTTTTCTACCTGAAGAACATCACCACGCCGCAGGAGTTGCAGGAACTGACCACCGCGGTGCGCGGCGCCACCGACGCCCGCCGCATCTTCCCCTACGCGTGCTCTCAACGCGTTCGTCATCCGGGGAACGCGAGACCAGGTGGCGCTGGCGGAGAAGATCGTCAACGACTTCGACAAGCCGAAATCGGAAGTGGTGGTGGACTTCCTGATCATGGAAGCCACCACGGGAGGACGCGCGAGCTGACTTCGACGTTGGCCAACGGAACCACGCCCGGCATCACTCGCGGCGCTCACTTCGTCCCCACGGAACGGCATCACGACTAGCACACCTGGCGACACCGGCGGCGCGGCGGCGACGACGTCCACCTCGGTCCGTCTGAACGCTCTCAATACGCTGAGCCCTGGTGACTGGATCACGTCGATACCGAACTACCTGCTGTCCGCGGTGATGACGGCTTCCGACGCGCGCCTGATTCAGGCGCCTCAGCTCCGCGCCACCGATGGGCAGAAGGCGTCGCTCCGGCTTGGGGACAGGATCCCGTACGCGACGGGCAGCTTTCAGCCGGGCGTCGGCAGCGTGGGCGTGAGCCCGCTGGTGAGCACGCAGTTCAACTACGCCGATGTCGGCGTGAACGTGGACATGACGCCGAAGATCCACAGCGAAAAGGAAGTAACCCTGGCGCTTGAAATCGAAATCTCGAATCAGGGCGGGTCGGTGAACATCGGCGGCATCGACCAGCCCATCATCGTGCAGCGGCGCCTGGCTCACAGCATCCGCATTCGCGAGGGGGAAACCACCTTTATCGGCGGTCTGATGAAGGATTCCGATACCCGCACCACGGCGGGAATTCCTTTCCTGTCGACCCTTCCGTTCGTGGGCAATTTCTTCAGCCCAGAACAAGATCGGACCTGGAAGGAACGGAATGGCTGCTGGCGCTGGTGCCGCACATCGTGCGCGCCACCGAATACGATCCGGAAAATCTGCGAGCCGTCGATTCCGGCCCGGACCAGGCACTCCAGGTCCGTTACGCGCCGCGAGAGACGGCCGGCGCAACCGCTCCGCAGCCGAAGCCGGCGCCGGCCTCCGCTCCCGCCAGCGGGGCCCCGGCCGCCGCGCAGAGCCCGCCACCGAGGCCCGGCCGCCGCGACAGAGCCCGCCACCGAGCCGGCCCCACCGGCCGCGGAAGAAGCGAAGCCCGCGCCGCCGGCGGCGCAACTCACCGGACTGGGGTTCACTCCCCCGGTGGATACGGCCAAACTGAACGGTGAAGTGTCCATTCAGTTCGTGGTGAGAAACGTCACCGACCTGTTTACGGCGCCCATGAAAATCAGCCTACGACCCGAAGATTCTGAAATCTGCTCGCCGTGCAGCAGGGGCCCTTCCTGGGAGGGGACGGCAAGCCGGTGACATTTACGCCCAATATCGATCCGGAAGGCGGCACCGCCACCATTCGCATGAACCGCTATCCGGGCGCCGGCGGCATCAGCGGCTCGGGCCCGCTGTTCACCCTGAGGTTCCAGGCCGTCGGGAAGGGAACTTGCCCTATTCAAGTAACCGAACTGACGTTGCGGGATTCGCGCCTGCAACAAATCACCTCCACTCCGCCCGCCGCGCAGATCACGGTGGAGTGAAGATGGAAGACGGGGACGATTCCAGTGCGCGGGGACAACGGTAACAACGCAAACGGCACGCGCCGCCGCGGCTTCACGCTGGTGGAGCTGATCGTTGCGTTCACCATCGTGGCGCTGCTGGCCACCCTGGCCGTGCCGCTGGCCCGTTTCAAGGTGCGCCGCGAGCGCGAGACCGAATTGCGGTACGACTTGAAAACCATGCGCAACGCGATCGATCGCTACAAAGACGCCTGCGACAAAGGGGATCTCGGCCCGCCGAAGCTCGGCAAGGAATGCTATCCGGAGAGTCTGGACGAGTCTGGTGGAAGGTGTCGACGTCGGCACTTCGGCCGAGCCGAAGAAGATGCGGTTTCTGCGGCGTATCCCCGTCGACCCGTTTACCGGGACCCACGATTGGGGGCTGCGCAGCACCAAAGACGACCCGAAAAGCATGAGCTGGAGCGGCGACAACGTGTTCGACGTGTATTCGAAGACAATGGACAAGGCAACCGATGGCACTCCGTATTCCGAGTGGTGACGCGCTGCGCGGGCGGCGCGGGTTCACGCTGATTGAAATCCTGATCGTGCTGACGATTGTGTCGATCCTGGTTTCGATCGCGATGCCGCTTTACCAGAAGTCCGTCCTGCGCGCTAAGGAAAGCGTGCTCAAAAGCAACCTCTTCACCATCCGGACCATGCTCGACGAATACACTTACGACAAAGGCAAAGCCCCGCAATCGCTGGAGGACCTGGTGAGCGATGGCTACCTGCGGGAGATCCCCATGGATCCGATTACCGGCCGCCGCGACACCTGGCAGACGATCATGGAAGACGCCACCGCGTCGGTGAGCCAGACCGAACCGGGAATTTTCGACGTCCGCAGCGGATCCGACAAGACCAGTCTGGAAGGCACCGCATACAACGAGTGGTGAACGCGCGCCTACTCGGCCATCCCTACTTTCCCGGCCGCGAACAGCCGCGCGTCCGTGCGGCACAATCGGCGGTCCACCGCGGGCGGAAACAGCCGGATTGACGGCACACCCTGCAGGTAATTGGAAATTTCCCACAGGTCGTCCTCCGCCGTCATCCAATCCATGCGGTCGAAGCGCTTGAGGTTGACGGGCCGCGAGTAGGCTCGCAGCGACTTCTCCCCCTCCAGGTTGTAATACTGCTCGAAATAGCTGAGCGCCAGCTCGCGCAGTGTGCGATAGACGGGCTCGCGCCGCCGCAGGCCCGCGTAGTTCGATTTTGCCAGCGCTCCCCACAAGCCGCCGCGCCGGTATACCGCCACCAGGTGGTTGTCGTCGCGAACGGCTTCGAGCTGGATCACCAGCGGCGGGTCGCCGTGAAAACGCAGGGCGGCGGCGGCCAGCAGCGCCCCTTCGAAGCAGTGCGCCGTGTTGTCGCGGATGACGCGGCGTGGCGAGCGGCAGGTCTCGCCGCCGCGTTCCTTGTTGTAGGGCAGCTCGTCGAGGAACTGCTGAATCTTCTCGTGCGTGCGCAGCCGGCGCAGGAGTGAACGCTCGAACGGCGTGAACCCGTCTTTCCTCATGCTGTCAGCCAAAGGATAACCGATCCGCTGCGGACGAGGCACCTATCCCGCCCCCCTATCCCGAGATAGGCCATCGTGCTGGGACGTCGATCGTGATTTACTAGTAGGTCCGTAGAGTAAGGAGGGTTATTATGATTACCCGCAGACATATTCTCGCAATGGCCGGCTCGGTTCCCGGCCTGCTTTCATCCGCCGCATCGGCGTATCAATCAACCACCGGCCCACGTATGGGTGGCGCTCCAACGGCTTTCAGCCTGAGAATGCGGGCTGCCCGCAAGAACGGGCAGCGCTTCGACATGGTGGAGCACTGTCACAGTGTCGGTCTGGCAGGCGCGCAGGCGACACCGTCCTCCATCGAGCCGGACGAAATCAGGAAGTTCCGCGAGCGCGTCGAGGCTTACCAGATGCACCTGATCTGCGACCCTCGCCTGCCGCGCGACGAGAGCGGCCTGGCCGAATTCGAGGCCCAGGTGAAAGCCTATAAGGAGGCCGGCGCGGTCGCCTTCCACGCCGCGCTGACGGGCCGGCGCTACGAGGATTTCGACAGTCTCGAACCCTTCAAGCAGATGTTCGAGGGGCGCAAACGGCAGGTGGAGATGGTTGAGCCGGTGCTGGCCAAGTACAAGGTCCCGCTCGGCATCGAAAACCACAAGGGCTGGCGTTCGGCCGAACAGGCTGCCTGGCTGAAGGGTTTGGGCAGCGAGTGGGTGGGCGTGTGCCTGGATTTCGGCAACAACCTCTCGCTCTGTGAAGACCCCATGGACACGGCACGGACGCTTACCCCGTATACCGTATTCGCCCATATCAAGGACATGGGGGTGCAAGATTACGAAGACGGCTTCCTGCTTTCAGAGGTCCCCATGGGAGAGGGAATCGTCGACCTCAAAGGCATCGTTGGGATGCTGCGGCAGAAAGACCCGAAGATGATCTTCGACCTGGAGATGATCACCCGCGATCCGTTGAAGATCCCGGTGTTCACCACCAAGTATTGGGCGACCTTCGACGACTCTTACAGCCCGCTTTCCGGCAGGGACCTGGCGAAGGTGCTGAACCTGGTGCGCAAGAACCCACCCAAACAGCCGTTGCCGCACATCGCCGGGCTCAGCGCCGAGGCGGCGGTGAAAGCCGAAGACGACTACAACCTGCAGTGCATCGCTTACGCCCACGCGAATCTGGATCTGTAGGCTTCCGCTTACTGTTTCGGGTAGCCGACGGTCTGAGCGAGAACCACTTTCTGCTCCGGCCGCAGATGCAGGGCCTTGGCCAGCTCCTCCTTGTTGATGGAGGCGCGAATCACCGTCGCCAAACCTTCCGAGGCGCAGAACAGGTAGACGTTCTGGCCTATGAACCCGGTGGCGGCGCCCGAGTAGACGGCTTTGTCCGCGTCGGGTGTGTTGCCCATCCGGGCGTAGTCGGCGACATAGACGAGATCGAGAGGCGCTTCTCCGACAAAGGCCTGCGTGCCGGTGGCCGCCCGATGGTCTCCCTCCGCCACCGGCTCCAGACGATGGGCTTTGGCGTTGTAGAGCCAGGCCCCATCGGCCGTCACCGCGTAAACGTCGATCTCCTGGCGGTTGTTGGCGGACGGGGCGGTGCGTTTGCCGGAATCGGAGCGGTTGATCCCGAAGGCCGCCCAAAGCAGGTTCGAAAGCACCTGTGGCGGCAGTTTGTCGGCGCGAAACTCGCGTGACGAAGATCTCTCTTTCAACGCCTCCATCAGAGGCTTGCCCCCGCTGGTTTCCGGTTTGGGAAGCTCGATCGGCTGCAACGCCTGGGCGAAGGCCATCGAGGAGACGAGTAGTGCCGCGACGAGCGGAGATACACGGAATGGGAATGAATTGCGCATGCTGTTACTCCATGGCAATTCTACAGCGAAACCAGCCCGGAAGGGACGTGTGCCGGTTATGCGATTTCGGGATCGCGGGGCGCTGCCAGTCGCAACGCCGAACGTAGCCGGCGGCTCTCCATCAAACGGATTGCCAGCGAAAGAAGGTTCACGGCAACGGCTTGCCGCCCGGCCCAACATTCGGCCAACGACAGCACTTCTCCGTCCGGGAAACGATAGAAGGCGCGCTGGCTCCAGTGTGCCCAGCCATAAGCGTGTTGAGGGTCGTCGGCCAGGATGTCGCAGATGGCCGAGAGGATGCGAACCGGCATGGGCTCGCGGTACTGCGGCAGAAACAGCACCGTGCTGTGGCCCTTCCGCACCTCTTCCACGAAGGCGGCGAACGTCGGCGCGTTGGTCAGATTCAGGTTGGCGTTGGGTTCCTTGGCGTGGCGGTCTCCGCCGGAAATGTAAGGAAGCCCGTGAGCAGCCGCCAGCGCCATCACGGCACAGTTCTCTTTCCACCGGCGCAAGCCGTTCAGTTCCAGCGCGTGCAGGAACGGGCGATAGGTTTCGATGAACTGTCGAACGATACTGGCGTGGCGCGATGTTCCTTTTCTCTTTTCGTCCCAAAGCGGGTGGTTGACCACGATCAACACTTCCGGGAGAGAGTGGAGCCACTTCAGAATTTCGCCCAGACGCCCTCTGACGGGGCGCGCGGTGAACGCGGCCAGCTCGCTCAGGATGCCGGCGGCCCGCTCCACCGGCAGGTTGTGAATGCCCACGTGCAGCTCGGTTTCGAGCGGTACGCTCCACTCCACCGAGATCGGCGCGTGCCGCGTCTCTTCCATCACCCGCAAACGCTGCGCCGCTTCGATATTGTCGTGGTCGGTAAGGGAAACCAGGGGCCGCAAGCCGAGGCTCTCGCCGATCTGGGCGGATTCCAGCTTCCAGGCCGGAAGCGGTGCCAGCGGCGGCGTCCACCAGCCGCTGCCATAGTCGATCGCGTAGCCGTGCGTGTTTTGAAACCACCGTTCGTAGCTCCGGCGCGCGGCGTCCAGGCCGGGCACCTTCGAGCAAATATATGGCAGACAATCGAGCGTCTCTCGCGAGCAGGAGGTGTGGCTGTGCAACGAGACGGCTGAACGGTGGAACGACGCAGCCGCCCGGTTCGACCAGTGGAAATAGCATCGTGAAACCGGCATCAGATCTCCTCCGCAATACCAGACTCTCGCGTAAGCATTTGCAGGACTATGGGAGGTGTATGAATTCTCGGTAACAACATTTCAGGAAAAATGCGTTTTATTGAGCCGCCGCCGCCGGCCAGGGGTAGGATGCCGACCGCATCGGTTTGCAAGATCGTCGTTGTGTTACGGAACCGTGAGGAATGCGTTCGCGTTCCGTTGCGGAACCGTAACCGGCGAGCCGGGGGCGGCTTGTTTCTGCGAAGATCAACACAAGGGGCCAGGCATGAAAGCGTTTGAAGAATACGTCGCCGAGGCGGAAAAGGCTCATGGGCACATGTGTGCCGGTCAGATCCTGGGGCTGCGGATGGCCGTCTACGGCCTCAGCCTGCTGGGCATCGAAGACCCGGAGGGCCGCGACCGCAAACGCCTGGTGACGTACGTCGAGATCGACCGCTGCGCCACCGATGCCATCACCGTTGTCACCGGATGCCGGCTGGGAAAGCGGGCGCTGAAGTTCCGCGATTTCGGCAAAATGGCAGCCACGTTTTGCGATTTGCGGGAAGGCCGCGCGGTGCGGGTGGCGGCGCGGGAATCGTCGAAAGCGCGGGCACGGGAAATGTACCCCGAGATCGGCGATAAAAACCGGCAGCAGATGCGGGCCTACCGGGAGCTGCCGGAACAGGAGCTGTTTGCCTACCAATGGGTGCGCGTGACCATTGGCGACGAAGACCTGCCGGGACACCGGTCGGCCCCGGTGGTTTGCGCCCGCTGCGGCGAAAGCATCAGCTTCGGGCGAGAGCTGGAGCGCGAAGGCGGGACGCTGTGCCGCGCCTGCGCCGGCGAAAGTTATTACCAGCCCATTGACGCGCCGGGAAAACTCGGATGAGGCGCTGCTACATCACCGATCGCCTGCAGGCCGGGGGTGTCGAAAAGCTGCTCGAATTCGCGCGGCGCGCTCTGGCGGTGGGCGTGGAGATGATCCAGGTGCGGGAAAAGGACCTTGCCGCGCGGGAACTGGTGGAGTTGGTGGAGCGGATTCTGGCGCTTCCCAATCCGCATGCGACGCGGATCCTGGTGAACGGGCGCGCCGACGTGGCGCTCGCCTGCGGCGCCGATGGCGTGCATCTGCCGTCCGACTCGATTCCGCCCTACCGGCTGAAGGAGGTTTCCGGCGCGCGCGACTTTCTGATCGGCGTTTCCTGCCACCGCATCGACGAACTCACTCAGGCCGAAGCGGAAGGCGCGGACTTCGCGCTGTTCGGTCCGGTTTTCGACACGCCCTCGAAGCGCCAGTTTGGCCCGCCGCAGGGATTGGAGCGGCTGCGCGCCGCCGCTGCCGCGTGTCGCATACCGGTCTGGGCGGTGGGGGGCATCGACGAGCAGACTGCGCCGTCGTGCCTGGCGGCCGGAGCGGCCGGCGTGGCGGCCATCCGCATGTTTCAGCACGAATGCGCGTCATGAGCCAGCGCCAATCCTTGAAGGTGAGCGAAAACGGCCGCTATTTGGTGGCCGAGAGTGGGAAACCATTTTTCTACCTGGGCGATACGGCATGGGAGTTGTTCCACCGCACCACGCGCGAAGACGCCGGCCTGTACCTCGGCGACCGCGCCGCCAAAGGCTTCACGGTGATTCAAACAATAGGCCTTGCCGTTCTGGACGGGCTCAGGACACCGAACGCTTACGGACACCGCCCGCTCATTCGCAAGAACCCGGAGCGGCCCGACGTGCGTCCGGGCGTCGCCAATGACTACTGGGATCACGTCGACTGGGTGGTCGATCGCGCAGCCGAGCTGGGCCTTTTCATCGCCATGGCGCCCACCTGGGGCGACAAGTGGCTGAAGAAGTGGGAAGCTGGACCGCAGGTCTTCAACGAGCGGAACGCTCGCGTCTTCGGCAGGTTCATCGGCAGCCGCTACCGCGAGAAACCCTTGATTTGGATTCTCGGCGGCGACCGCAATCCGGAATCGGACGCACACCTGCGGCTTATTCGCGCCATGGCGGAGGGGCTCCGCGAGGGCGACGGCGGCTCGCATTTGATGACCTATCATCCGATGGGCGATTCGAGTTCCTCGCGGTGGTTCCATCAAGACGCCTGGCTGGCGTTCGACATGTTTCAGTCGGGCCACGCGAGGCTCGAAAACCCTAACTACAAGTTCACGCTGCATGATCGCGCGCTCGAGCCACCCAAGCCGGTCATCGATGGCGAACCCTGTTACGAAGATCACCCGGTGAACTGGCACTCTAAAGGGGAGACGGGGTGGTTTGACGATTGGGACGTGCGCCGCGCAGCATACCTGTCGATGTTGTGCGGAGCGGCGGGCCACACCTACGGTAATCACGACGTGTGGCAGTTTTTCGAGCCGGGCCGGGCGCCCGTCTCTTACGCCCGTACCCCATGGCGGAAAGCGCTGAGTCACCCGGGTGCCTTCGACATGGGCCACCTGCGGCACCTCTTGACGGCACGTTCGTTTCATCTGCTGGTGCCCGATCAAGGTTTGCTGGCCGCGCCGGAAGGCGACATGCGTGCGGCGCGTGCCGCCGACGACAGCTTCGCGCTGGTGTATTCGCCCAAGGGTCAACCAGTGAGAATCGTCTGGCGCAAGCGTATATTAGCCTGGTGGTTTAACCCGCGCAACGGCTCGGTCCAGCCGGCAGTGGAATCCGCAGGAGAATTCCGGCCGCCGACGAACGGCCGCGGCCACGACTGGATGCTGACTCTCGACAATAACGGCAGCATCCTGCCGCGGCTCGAGGCCCGTACCTCGACGCTGCCGGACGCTTACTGAATAGTCCCGAGCTCGTCAACGAATTTCGACGGCAGGCATGCCGTACTTTGAGAGACTCCGCGCCATTCAGGGGTGGCGGACGATCGGTTTGCCCGCCCCTGCCGCTGTCCGATAAACTGATCTTGGACTCCCGTTCCGTCCAGATCTTCCGGACCCATCGTGATTGACCACAGCTCGCAACGTCTCCTTCTTAGCGGTGATGAGGCCGTCGCCCTGGCGGCATTCGAGGGCGCGGTATCGCTCGGCGCCGGCTACCCGGGGACGCCTTCCACCGAGATCCTGGAGGCCTTCGACGAGCTGGGCGGCAGGGCCGAGTGGGCGCCCAACGAAAAGGTGGCGCTCGAGGTGGGCATCGGCGTGGCCTTTGCCGGCGCACGCGCGCTGGTAACCATGAAGCACGTGGGGCTCAACGTGGCCGCCGACCCGCTGTTCACGGTGGCTTACACCGGGGTCTCCGGCGCGTTGGTCATCGTCTCGGCCGACGATCCGGGCATGGCCTCCAGCCAGAACGAGCAGGACAACCGGCGCTACGCGGTAGCCGCCGGGGTCCCCATGCTCGAACCCGCCGATTCGCAGGAAGCCTACGACTTTACGCTACTCGCCATCGAGCTTGCCGAGCGCTTCGGCCTCCCCGTTTTGCTGCGCCTGACCACCCGCGTCTGCCATTCGAAAACCGTGCTGCGGCGGCCCGGTCATCCGGTTCCTCCGGCCCGGCCGGTTTCTTTCGTTCGCGACATCCCGGCGCGCGTGATGATTCCCGCCTATGCCCGTCCGGCCCATCATCGCCTGCGCGCCAGGCTGCGCGAGGTTGCGGCGTGGAACGAGGCACAGGGCCCCAACAGGGTGATTGCGGGCGGCGCCGCGCTCGGCGTTATCACGTCCGGCGTCGCCTTTCAGCACGTGCGCGAAGCGGCGCCCCAGGCGAGCATTCTGAAACTGGGTCTCACCCATCCGCTGCCGCTCGAAACCATCCGGCGCTTTGCAGCCGGCGTCGAACGCTCGATCGCGATCGAAGAGGGCGACCCCTACCTGGCGGAGGCCGCGCGCGCCGCCGGCGTGCCGGTGGAAGCGGCGCCCGAAGCATTTCGTTTCGGCGAGCTGAACGTGGACCGCGTTCGGCGCATCCTCGACGGCGACGTTTCGCCCGAACCCGCGCCCGCGCCCGGCAAGCCGCCGGCCTTGTGCCAGGGCTGTCCGCACCGCATTGTGTTCACCGCCCTGCGCAATCTCGATTGCATTGTCGCCGGCGACATCGGGTGCTATTCGCTGGGCGTGCTGCCCCCGTTTGAGGCCATGGACGCGCTCGTCTGCATGGGAGCGTCGATTGGGGTCGGCCTGGGAATGCGCCACGCGCTGCCCGCAGACCAGGCGCGCCGCGTGGTTTCGGTGATCGGCGACAGCACGTTCGTGCACAGCGGCATCACCGGCCTGGTGGAGATGGTCTACAACCCGCCCTCCACCGGCCACCTGCTGCTTATTCTCGACAACGGCACCACCGCCATGACCGGGATGCAGGAACATCCGGGCACCGGCCGCAGTCTCGATCACCAAAGGACGGGAAAAGTCGTTTTCGAGGATCTGGCCCGCACGCTGGGCATCCGCCGCGTCGCGGTCATCGACCCGACGCTCAGTCCGGCGGCCTTTGAGGCGCTGGTCAAGGAGTGCCTCGAATCCGGCGAGCTTTCGGTTATCGTGGCGCGGCGAGACTGCCTGCTGGCCGCCGGAGCCATCCGGCAGTACGAACAGTGCAACCAGGGGCAGGATGACTGAGGTGACCCGCATCACCAATATCGTCGTCGCCGGACTTGGAGGCCAGGGCGTGCTGACGGCTTCCGACATGGTGGCGTCGGTGGCCTTCAACGCCGGGCTCGAGGTGAAGAAAAGCGAGATTCACGGCATGAGCCAGCGCGGCGGCTCGGTGTCGAGCGACATCCGGTTCGGCGCCGAAGTCTTGAGCCCGATGGTGCCGCCGGGCGCGGCCGACTACCTGCTGGTGCTGGCCGAAGACCAGATCGAGGTGAACCGTCACGCCCTGCGCGCCGGCGGCGTGCTGATCGCGCCTTATTCGGTGGAGCAGGCGAAGCTTCGTAATAAAAAGAGCCTCAACGTCGCCTTGCTCGGCGTTCTCAGCCGTCATCTTGAATTTGCGGAAGACCTCTGGAAACAAGCCATCCGGGACAGCCTCCCGGAAAAGCTTCACCGCGTGAACCTGGAAGCCTTCCAATTAGGAAGATCCTCATGAAATCATTCTTTCATCCTGCCAGCGCCCCCGATTACATTCCCTCTCCGCAGTTGCGCGAGCTGCAACTGGGACGCTTGCAGGCCATCGTCCGCCGCAGCTACGACCGTGTCGCGGATTTCCGCCGCAGGATGGCGGAGCGGCGCATCCTGCCGCATGACATTCGGGCGCTCGAGGACATCCGCCTGTTGCCCTTCACCGTCAAAGCCGACCTGCGCGATACCTATCCGTTCGGACTGTTCGCCAGCGGCCTTGCGGAGATCGTTCGCCTGCATGCGTCCAGCGGAACCACCGGCAAACCCATCGTCGTCGCCTACACGCAGGACGACCTGGATGTGTGGACCTCCGTGATGGTGCGCAGCTTCGCGGCGTGCGGCGCCCATCGCGGCGACATCGTGCAGAACGCTTACGGCTATGGCTTGTTCACCGGCGGCCTGGGCTTTCATTACGGAGCCGAGCAATTGGGCGCTACCGTCATCCCCATCTCCGGCGGCAGCACCGACCGGCAGATCCTGATCATGCGCGACTTCGGCGTCACCGTGGCGTGCTCGACGCCGAGTTACTTTCTGCACATGACCGAGCGGGCCTTGGAGCTGGGCGTCGCCATTCGCGATCTGCCGTTGCGCATCGGAATGTTCGGCGCCGAGCCTTGGACCTCGTGCATGCGCGACCGCATCGAAAAACTCGCCGGCATCCAGGCCTTCGATATTTATGGCCTCTCCGAGATAGTGGGCCCCGGCGTGGCCGTCGAGTGTCCCGAAAAAAACGGTCTGCACCTGTTCGAAGACCATTTCTATCCCGAGATCATCGACCCCGAAACCGGCGATGTCCTGCCCGACGGCGAGGAGGGCGAGCTGGTGCTGACCACGCTCAGCAAGCAGGCCATGCCGATGATCCGCTACCGCACGCGGGACATCACGGCGCTGATTGACGGCCGCTGCCCGTGCGGCCGCACTATACGCCGTATGAGGCGCATCGGCCGGCGCAGCGATGACATGTTGATCATCCGCGGCGTCAACGTCTACCCGTCGCAGATTGAGGCCGCGCTGCTCGAAGTCGAGGGCACGCTGCCCCACTACCAGATCATCCTGTCGCGCGTGCACGGATTGGACCAGTTGGAGGTCCAGGTGGAGGTGACGCCGCAGATCTTCAGCGACAAGATCGGCGCACTGGAAGCATTGAACCAGAAACTCCTGGCCGCGCTCGAGCGCGTTGCCGGCTTGCGCGTCGAGGTGACGCTGGTCGAGCCGAACACCATTCAGCGCAGCGAAGGGAAAGCGAAACGCGTGATTGATCGGCGGTCCCAATGAAAATCGAGCAACTTTCCGTTTTCGTCGAAAACAAACCGGGGCACATGATCGCCCCCATCCGGCTGCTGGCCGAGGCCGGCGTCGATCTTCGCGCGCTGATGTTGGCCGACACGCAGCGTTACGGCATCCTGCGGCTGATCGTGTCCGACGTCGAACGGGCCACCCGCGTGTTGGGCGAGGCGGGGCTGGTGGTGAAGGCCACCGAGGTGTTGGCCATCGAGGTTCCCGATCATCCCGGAGGCCTGTCTCGCGTGCTGGCCGTATTCGAAGGGTCGGAAGTGAACATCGAATACATGTACGCGTTCCCCTATGGACACGGCGGCAAGGCGGCGCTCATCTTCCGCTTCGATCAGCCCGACGCCGCTATCGAACTGCTTCAGGCGGCCGGCATCAACGTGATCGCGGGCAAAGCGCTGTTCGGCGAATAGAGGAAAATGCCAGTCTCCCGGGCCATCGCCGAGCAACTGGAGCGCTCCAGTTGGATTCGCCGCATGTTCGAGGAAGGCGCGCGCCTGAAGCAGGAGCGCGGCGAAGAAAACGTCTTCGATTTCACCCTGGGCAATCCCGATGTGGAGCCGCCGGAAGAAGTGCTGGAGTCTCTGCGGCGGGTGGCGGCCGAAAGCCGTCCCCGGTCGCACGGTTACATGCCCAATGCCGGATTCCCCGAAGTGCGGGAAGTGGTGGCCGCCAGGCTGCGGAGCGAAACGGGGCTGCCCTTCACCCTCGACCACATCCTCATGACCGTCGGCTCGGCCGGTGCCTGCAACGTAATCCTGAAGTCGATTCTCGATCCGGGCGACGAAGTCATCGTCCTGGTGCCGGCCTTCTCCGAGTACCCGTTCTACATCACCAACCACGCCGGCCGCGTGGTCCCGGTGGAGACAACCGCCGATTTCCTGCCGGATGTGGAACGCATCGGTGCAGCAATCACGCCGCGCACCCGCGCCCTCATTCTGAATACGCCCAACAACCCCACCGGCCGGGTCTATCCGGAAAGCGTGCTGCGCAGCCTGGAAACGCTGCTCCAAAAAGCCGCACAGCCCATCGCCGTACTGAGTGATGAGCCTTACAAATCGCTGGTCTACGACGGCCGGCGGCAGCCCGCGGTGGCGTCGCTCATTTCCAACTGCGCCATCTGCGATTCGTGGTCGAAATCGCAGGCCATCGCGGGAGAACGCATCGGCTATCTCGCGTTGTCGCCGCGCATGCCCGATCTGGCGGCCCTGCGCGGCGCCTGCATTTTCTCCAACCGCATCCTGGGCTTCGTCAACGCGCCGGCCATCTGGCAGTTGACCATGCTTAGGGCGGCCGGCGCCAGCGTCGACGTGCGGCCTTACCAGGAAAAGCGCGACATGTTGTGCGAAGCCCTCGGCGCGATGGGTTACGCCGCGCCGAAACCCGAGGGCGGCTATTACGTCTTCGTGAAAACACCCCTCGCCGACGACATCGCCTTCGTTCGCCTGCTGGTCGAAGAGGGCGTTCTGGGTGTCCCCGGAACTGGCTTTGGCCGATCGGGCTACATGCGGCTGTCGCTGACGATCCCGCGCGACGTGATGGTACGATCGCTCGCGGCCTTCCAGCGCGCGATCGAGCGAGTGTCCAGCCGGCAAGACTCACCCATCCCGGGAAAGTGCGTATAATCGCGGAAGTGCGTGAGTCCGGCCCGGCGCAGGCGGGTCAGTGAGACAACCGCGGGAGGAGGCTCGATGAAAAAAGTTACGCGACGCGCGTTTTCCGGAGTGGTGCTTTCGGCATCGGCGCTGGCGGCGCAGCAGCAAGGCGATCCGCCGAATCCATCGAAGTTGGACCTGCCCGCGTGGAAAGGATCTTCGGGCGGCGGTGACAGTTTCGAGTTTCCCGGCCCCCCTTTGGCGCGGGCCAGGTGGACGGTGCAAGGTCCGCCTCGAAAGTACTTCTACGAATGGCTGCCCGCACTGTTTGAACGCACCATCCAGGTCGACGAGTGGGACGGAAACTTGCGGTTGCGATGGATTTTCACCGGGCCGTCCGGCGGCTTTACCGTGGAAGCGGGCGGAGGCAGCGCGAAGCTCACGGTGCGTTATTACGACTCGCCGGGGCTGAGCAAGGTGCCGCCTGTCGCCCCGCGCCCGGGCCGCCATCCGGAGGGCCTGTGGGAGGAGTCCCGCGTCGAGTATGCCGGGGACCTCAAAGCCATCACCGTGGTGGCCGACTACAAGCTGACGCTACGGGTGCTGTTGAACGGGAAGGAGGCGCTGACTTCCCACGCGGCCTTGGACGCGACCCGGCACCAACTGGCCTACGAGGGCGGGGATGGATCGGTGCGCGGGAGGCTGCTTCCGCCGGCCGTGGAACGAGCGACGGTGGACGTCGACGACTCGGCGCAATTCCAGGAGATGCTCGGGTGGGGCGGCACCACCACGCCTCCCGCCTTCGCGGAGTTGAGCCCTCAGGGCGCCAGGGAGTGGTGGCGGCTTCTGGCGGAGTATAACATTCTGCTCCATCGCGAGTATCCCACCGGCGCGCTTCTGAACCCGGAGATGACCAACTGGGACCGGCCCGAGGATGCCTCTCCGCACTATTACGGCGACAACTTTCCGAACTGCGAAACCAGCAATTTCGAATACATGCGGAAAGTACGGCGGCTGGGTGGGAAAGTGATCTTCGAATTCTGGGAACTGCCGGCGTGGGCCAGGAAACGCGATGCCGCCGGCAAACTGACCGAGGCGCCCTTGATTGATGAATATGTGAAGGCCATGCTGGGCTATTGCCAGGTTTCGCGGGACAAGATCGGGCAGGCGCCGGAGATCGTGGGTATCCAGAACGAGGTGACGCAATCGGGCGAGGACTGGCGGAAGATGGCGCTGGCGCTGCGCGGGGGGCTGGACGCCGCCGGATTCGGATCGACGAAAATCCACATGCACAACTCTCCGGTCTCGACCGGCGGCGTGGCGGCCGCCAAGGCGTTCCGGCAGGACCCGGCGGTGTGGAAGACCATCGATTACGCCGCGTCGAACATGTACGATTATCAAAACTACTTCTACGATCCGGACGGCTTCGACGCGCGCCTGGCCGAGTTGCGTAAAGCCTGCGGCGACAAGCCGTTCTTTGCCGTCGAGCTGTGCGTCAACAACGGGGCGTTTCAGGCGCGCGCCTACCGGGTCGCGCTGGCGATGGGACAGCTCTACCACAAGGTGCTGACGCAGTTGGACGCCTGCGGTGTGATGTATTGCTGGACCCTGCTTAACGTGGTGCAGCCGTCCTACGGATGGACCCGGACGCTGTTTGTGCCCGACACCGAGCACGGGATGATGCCGGCGCCATCCAGCCACCAATTACGCATTTTCGGCGCTTACACGCGCCGGGTGCGAGCCGGTATGAAGCGGGTGAAGGCGGCCAGCTCGAACCCGCAGATCCTGGTGACGGCGTTCCGAGGCGAGGACGGCGAGAGGACCCTGATTCTGCTGAATCGCTCATCGGTGGCGCAAAAGGTTACGGTGAAGTGGCCGGGAGCGAGCTTCAAATATCTGGAGACGGCCGATCCACGGCAAGAGAACTCGGTAGAGCCGAGCCCGGCGGGAGCAAGTCTGGAAGTACCGCTGGCGCCCGGGTCCATCGTGACGCTGACGAACGTGGAACTAGGCAAAGTGACTGGGGACCTGGAGGGGGTATAAGTTAATAGATTCGGCAGAGGTCACTACCAGCCAGAGATTGACGTTTTGCGCCAGTCAGTCAGACAGCCACCGATCGAGGTGTCATCTTACACCGGGGAGCAGTGCTATGAGGGCTTATGTCATGACCACCGGAGCAGTCTTTGGTTTAATCACGCTGGCACACATCTGGCGCGTCATCGAGGAAGAGCCGCATTTGGCGACAGAACCTTGGTTTGTTTTACTGACCGTCGCTGCCGCCTCTCTCTGTCTTTGGGCCGTGAGGTTGCTTTGGCGCCCTCCACGCTCGTGACACGGATTTTTCTCATCGAATCCAAGTCTGGTTCCGGTTGGTGTGGCGACACCTTCGAAACGCCGAGGGGTTCAATGTTGCCAGGGCAGCAGGGCAACGCGCCCTGTAACGACATAGGTTACACTCCGGGTCTGGAGATCCAGGGTTTCCCGGATAAAAGGCTGGAGCGGTTCGTCTCAACAGGGGCCACAGCGGAAATTCAGGCGAAACGTGTGGAGGTGAATATGAGGATGCATAATCCGCCGCACCCGGGTGAGGTGCTCAAGACACTGTGCCTGGAACCCCTGAATTTGACAGTGACGGACGCGGCGCGATCGCCTGGCGTTAGCCGCAAGACGCTGTCCGCCATCCTTAAAGGGCGTGCCGGCATCAGCCCGCAGATGGCGGTGCGTCTCTCCATCGCCTTCGACACCAGCGCCGAGAGCTGGCCCAGCCAGCAGCTTCAATATGACGTCTGGCATGTGGAGAAGAGCCGGAAGCGGCTCCGCGTCAGGAAATTAACTGCCGCCTGATCCTGTTCGCCGTCTGCCGGCCGGACTGTCTCGTCCGTGGAATCACTGCGGGCGGCCTCCTCTCTCCGCCTCCTGTCGCCTTTGGAAATCTTCTCTTTTGAAGCACTTCCAGCCCATTTTAGGGAAGCCTTCGAGCCTTGGTTGATTCTGGTAATTGCTTCTTATACAATGACTTATGACGACCCCTTGCTTTCTAGTTTCAGATCTGCATCACTGATAGCCGGCCGTGCCGGGACCTCGGCGCGCCGATCCCGTCGTCACAAAGGGAACTTCTCTATGACGTCATATTCTCGTGCTCTTTCCGTTTTACGAAACGGTTTTCGCGGCGCCATCCCCGTCCTTGTGTTGGCGCTGCTGGCGTTGAGCGGCATTCCAGCGTTGGCTCAGGAACACCAGGCCGGCGGCGAAGCGAGTCTGGTTTTGCCCGACCTCAACCAGGCGCAGTTCTTCGGCATCGGCGGCCACACGTTGCTTTTGTATGGAATGATCATATCCGCGCTCGGGTTGGTCTTCGGGCTGATTACCTACCGGCAGCTTCGCGAGATGCCGGTGCACCGCGCGATGCTGGAGATCTCGGAACTGATTTACGAGACCTGCAAAACCTACCTGATCACCCAAGGCAAGTTTCTGCTGTTGCTCGAAGCGTTCATCGCCGTCATCATCGTTTTTTACTTCGGCTTCCTGCTGCACATGGAAGCTATCCGTGTGTTGATCATCGTGGTGTTCAGCATCGTCGGCATCGGTGGCAGCTACACTGTCGCCTGGTTCGGCATCCGGGTGAATACGTTCGCAAACTCCCGCACCTGTTTCGCCAGCCTCCGTGGCAAGGCGTTCCCCTGCTACGCCATCCCGCTGAAGTCGGGCATGAGCATCGGCATGATGCTGATCAGCATCGAGCTGCTGCTGATGATGTTCATCCTGCTGTTTGTTCCGGGCAGCTACGCGGGCCCCTGCTTCATCGGCTTTGCCATCGGCGAATCGCTGGGCGCCGCGGCCTTACGCGTGGCGGGCGGCATCTTCACCAAGATCGCCGACATCGGCGCCGACCTGATGAAGATCGTGTTCAAGATCAAGGAAGACGATGCGCGCAACCCCGGTGTCATCGCCGACTGCACCGGCGACAACGCCGGCGATTCGGTTGGCCCCACCGCCGACGGCTTCGAAACTTACGGCGTTACCGGCGTGGCCCTCATCACCTTCATCCTGCTGGCCGTGAACAGCGACGTAGTAAAGGTCCAGTTGCTGGTGTGGATCTTCGTGATGCGCGTGATGATGATGGTGGCCGCCGCCGGCGCTTACTTCATCAACGACGTGATCGCGAAGGCCAGGTACCGCAATGTCGAAAAGATGAACTTCGAGGCGCCTCTCACCTCCCTCATCTGGATCACTTCCATCAGCTCCATCGTGCTGACTTACATCGCTTCGTCGCTCATGATTCCCGACCTCGGGGGCGATACGTCGCTGTGGTGGAAGCTTTCCTCGGTGATCAGTTGCGGCACCCTGGCGGGCGCCTTGATTCCCGAGGCGGTGAAGGTATTCACGTCCACGGAATCGCGCCACGTGCGCGAGGTGGTTACCGCTTCGCGGGAAGGCGGCGCTTCTCTCAACATCCTGTCGGGTTTTGTGGCGGGCAATTTCAGCGCCTACTGGCTGGGTCTGTGCATGTTGCTGCTGATGTCGATCGGTTACGGCGTCAGTACGCTCGGGTTCAGCAGCCTGATGGTGGCTCCCGCCGTGTTCGCTTTCGGCCTGGTGGCCTTCGGCTTCCTGGGCATGGGTCCGGTAACCATCGCGGTGGATTCCTACGGGCCGGTAACCGACAACGCCCAGTCGGTTTATGAGCTTTCCATGATCGAAGAAGTTCCCAACGTCCGGGAAGATATCAAGAAGAACTTCGGCTTCGATGCCAACTTCGAGAAGGCCAAGGAGAACCTGGAAGAGAACGACGGCGCGGGCAACACCTTCAAGGCCACTGCCAAGCCGGTGCTCATCGGCACCGCCGTGGTGGGCGCCACCACCATGATTTTCTCCATCATCGTCGCGCTCACCAAGGCCTGAAGCCCGAGTACATCGCAGAATCTTTCGATTCTGCACGCGCCTTTCCTGCTCGGCCTGATTACCGGCGGGGCGGTGATTTACTGGTTCACCGGCGCCGCCACGCAGGCGGTCAGCACCGGCGCTTACCGCGCCGTCGAATTCATCAAGCGCAATATCAAGCTGGAGGGCTCCACCAGGGCCTCGGTCGAAGACAGCAAGAAAGTGGTCGAGATCTGCACCAGGTACGCCCAGAAGGGCATGTTGAACATCTTCCTGGTGGTGTTCTTCTCCACCCTGGCGTTCTCTTTCATCGAACCGTACTTCTTCATCGGCTATCTCATTTCCATCGCGCTGTTCGGACTTTTCCAGGCCATCTTTATGGCCAATGCCGGCGGCGCGTGGGACAACGCCAAGAAGATCGTCGAAACCGAGCTGAAGATGAAAGGCACCGATCTGCACGCCGCCACGGTGATCGGCGACACGGTGGGCGATCCGTTCAAAGATACTTCTTCGGTGGCGCTGAACCCGATCATCAAGTTCACCACGCTGTTCGGCCTGCTGGCGGTGGAACTGGCCGTGAGCATGGCGGAAACCAACGGCACGCTCACCACCATCCTGGCAGCCGTTTTCTTCCTGATCTCACTGGTTTTTGTGTACCGGTCGTTTTACGGGATGCGCATCCGGTCCGGCGAAGAGAGCTGACGCACGCGTGCAACGGGCGGGCGCCGGCGTCCGCCCCTCGCGCGTCAATGCAATCCCATCTTGTAGGACTGAAGCTGACGCTCGACGCGGCGGGCTTCGTCGTTGCGGCGGAACTGGCGTAGCGTGGCGGCATAGTTGGAAAGTCCGGCCACCACGTCGGGGTGACCCTCTCCCAGACTCTGCCGCAGCAGGTTGATGGACTGGGCGTACAGCGGGTCGGCCTGATCGATATCCTGCTCGCCGGCATACGCCTCGGCCAGCCGGTAGGTGGCCATGGCGATGTTCGTATTCTGCCCGGCCCGGTCGTTTTCCCAAACGCGCAGCGCCGATTTGAGATGCCCCGCCGCCTCCGTGTACCGCCTGTCGGACAAGAGGGCGACTCCCAGGCTGTAGTGCGCGCGGGCCGCTTCCGGGCTGCCGGCGCCGTACTGCTGTTCGGTTGCCTCCAACACATCCGAGTAAGTCTGGCTGGCCGCCCGGTACATTCCCTCATCCATGAACAGCGTGGCCAGGTTGGCGCGCAGGATGATGACACGCGGATGCGAAGGCGAGTATGTCTTCTCCGCCGTTTCGATGGCTTTCCGGTACAGCGGCTCGGCCTCCGCCAGCCGGCCCTCCAGGCGCAGAATCTCCGCCAGGTTGTTCAAACCCACCGCCAGATCCGGGTCGGTTCCCCCTGTGGCATTAGTCCAGATTTCGACCGCGCGGCGGCCGTACTTTTCGGCTTCGGCCAGGTCGGGGACGCCGCGCAGCAGGTGCGCCATGTTGTTGCAGGTTGCCGCTACGGAACGGTCCGCCGGCCCCAGCGCCCGCTCGCGAATGGCTAGCGCCTTGGTGTACAAGTCCTGAGCCCGCCTTACATCGCCTTCATCGTCGTACAACGCCCCCAGGTTATTCAGCGTCGAGGCGTAGGATGGGTTGTTTTCACCCAGCACACGGCGTTCGACCTCGAGCGCTTCGGTGAACAACGATTCGGCCTTTTTCCGGTTCCCCCGCACGCGTTCGAGCTCGCCCAGGTTGTTCAGGACATTCGCATATTGGCCCAGGTTGCGTCCCCCATCGACCGAGCTCTCCCGCAGGATGTCCAGCGATTCCGTGTACAGCCGCTCGGCTTTGTCGGGTTCGTGCCGGATGCGGGCCAGCTCCGCCAGGTTGTTCAGAACTATGGCGACTTCCACACTACGCTCCCCGCTGGTTTTTCGGATCAGGTCCAGCGCCTGGTGGTAGAGCGGTTCGGCCTCGGCGTAGCGTCCCTGCTGGTAACGGAGCGCTGCGAAATTGTTCCACAGCTTTGCGAGGCGCGGGTCGGTTGCGGAAAACTCCGCCGCCATTTCCGTGGCCTTTTCATAGGCGCGCGACGCCTCCGAATAGTTTCCTTCACGCCTCAACTGGTTCGCCTGGCGCAGCACTGCATCCCAGGAATGGTTGTCGGCCGTCCCAGCGAACGCCTGTGTGAAGGTGCTGGCGGCGAGCATCAATACGCATCCGAAAACCCCGGCCAAGTTACGCGGATTCATTTCCGTTCTCCCTCGGGAAATCGTTTCGGCCGTTCTGTTTCGCGCGTTGCCCCCAACTTCGCGCGCATTTCGATCCCTGGAACGGCGACTGTGCCGCAAAACCGGCTGGCCGTTCCCCCCTTCGTTATTCGCTAATGACGAATTGCCACCGTGAATGTTCGGTGAACTTCTGTAACATTGCAGGAATCAAAGATTGTTTACGACGGAAACAAAGTTACACAGGCAACGCCAGCGGTCGTCTCAACCCTGTGGACAATCCAAAAGACTCCTGCTATCTTCTATGCAATGCCCAAAGGAAAGCCCGCGGCCGCCGAGAGATCGGAGGTGTTACAGGGCACGCTCGACCTCATGATTCTGAAGACGCTCCACGCCCTGGGGCCGCTGCACGGGTTCGGGATTGCCCGCCGCATCGAGCAACTGAGCCAGGAAGTGCTGCAATTGAATGAGGGTACGGTGTATACCTGTTTGCTGCGGCTTCAGCAGCAAGGTTGGATTGATTCCGATTGGGGCACCTCGGAGAACAATCGCAAAGCCAGGTTCTACTCCATCACCAGGCGCGGCAGGAAGCAGTTGGCGCGCGAGACCGAAAACTGGCGGCGCATCTCGGGCGTGATCGGCCGCATATTGAGTCTGGAAGGACAGAAGTAACGTGTTTCCCCGGCTCGGCATCCTGGCGGCGAAACTGATGGGGTTGTTCGGCAAGCGAGACCCCGATGCTGAGTTCGACGACGAGATGCGGACGCACTTGCGCCTGCTTTCGGAACGATACATTCGCGAGGGTATGACGGCCGGCGATGCCGATTCGGCGGCGCGCCGTCAATTTGGCAACACCGCCCTGCTCAAGGAGAAACGGAGGGGGATGCAAACCATCACGTCGATTGAGACCCTGTGGCGTGATGTGCGCTTCGGTGCGCGCCAGCTCCGCACGAATCCGTTGTTCACCACCATCGCCGTCCTCTCGCTTGCGCTTGGCATCGGAGCCAATACCGCGGTCTTCACGCTGCTCGACCAGCTTGTGCTTCGCCTGCTGTCGGTACAGCATCCCGAGCGGCTGGTCATGATCTGGTCGACATCCCCGCACTTCGGGAACAACATCGGCCAACGCGCCGCCTCCTATCCGATGTACCAGGATTTTCAGCGCAAGGCCGAGGCTTTTGAATTTGTATTCTGCCGGTTCGAGACTCCTTCTTCCATCAACGTCGACGGCAGCACCGAGCGAGTCGACGCGGAGCTGGTTTCCGGAAATTTCTTTCAGGCTCTCGGCGTCGGGCCGGCCGTTGGAAGGGTGTTCTCACCGGAGGCGGATGACCAGGTGTACGAAGGGCATCCGTCCGTCGTCCTGAGTCACCAATTTTGGCTGCGCCGCTTTGCGGGCAATCCGAACGTTGTGGGCAAGAAAATTCTGGTCAACGACTATCCAATGGAAATCGTGGGTGTCTCGGCCGCGGGTTTTGCCGGCGTGGACCCCGCCCGTTCGCCGGATATCCGTGTTCCGATCCTGATGACGCCGGTTATGACTCCCGGCCGGGACGACCTGCGAAACCGCCGCAGTCAATGGGTGCAGATGTTCGCCCGCCTGAAGCCAGGGTACACGGTCGCGTCGGCGCGCGCCTCCCTGCAGCCGTTGTTCCATCAGATCCTGCAACAGGAAGTCGCGGAACCGGCGTTGCGCGGGCTCTCGCGGCGCGATCGCAACCGGTTCCTGAAACGCACGGCGCTGGTCGAGACGGCTGCCAATGGCTACTCGGGCCTGCGCCGGCAATACTCGACGGCGCTGATCGTGCTGATGTCAATGGCGGGCCTGATCCTGGTGATCGCCTGCTCGAATGTGGCCAGCCTGCTGATCGCGCGGGCAGTGGCGCGGCAGAGAGAAATGGCGGTGCGGCTGGCGATCGGCGCCGGGCGGGGGGCGCTGGTCAGACAGTTGCTGGTGGAAAGCCTGCTGCTGTCGCTGGCGGGCGCGGCGCTCGGCCTGGCGTTATCCGTTGCGGCGACGCGAGCGTTGCTGAGCCTGCTGCCGGCGAGCGGTGCAACGCTGATGCTGCGTGCGGAGCCCGATGCACGGATTCTCCTGTTCAATATTGGCGTTGCTCTCGCAACCGCGCTACTTTTTGGCGTGGCTCCCGCACTGCATGCGACAACGTTCGACCTGACGGCGACCCTCAAGGGCCTGGTAGGCGCGGTCGTTGGAGGCAGCGGCTCGGCGAGCTTCCGCAAGGCGCTGGTTACGTCGCAGGTGGCGCTTTCGTTTTTACTACTTGTGGGGGCGGGGCTATTCGTCCGGACGCTCGCCAATCTGAAGAACACGCCAACGGGATTCGAGAACGCCCGCAACCTGGTCTCGTTTCAGGTGGACCCGGCGAAGAACGGCTACACGGTCGCCAGCACCCGCAACTTCTACACCGATGCTCTGCGCCAGATTCGAGCGATTCTCGGCGTGAAGTCGGCTGCATACGCGATGTGGCCGCTGCTCAACGGGCGCGAGTGGGACCTGACGGTTGTCGTAGAGGGCAATCGCACGGGGCAGGGGGAAGACATGCAGGCATACTACAACCTGGTGTCGCCGGGCTATTGGCAGGCCATGGGAATCCCTTTGCTCCGAGGCCGCGATTTCGACCGGCGGGACCGGGTGGATGGCGGGGACGACCCCCAGCCGTGGACAGTAGCTATCGTTAACCGGAAGTTTGCGGAACACTTCTTCCCCGGGCAAGACCCGGTCGGACGGTTCATTGGCTGTTGTCACGGCACCGCCACCAGACCCTCGATACGAATCGTCGGGGAGGTGGAGAACTCGCTGTTTGCAGGCCCTCGCGAGGGTGTGCGGCAGCAGGTGTTTCTGCCTTATCTGGAATCAGCCGCCCCCGCGGCTGTGACATTCTACGTCACGACCTCGAAGCCGTCGTCGGCAATCTTCCCGGCGCTGCGAGGCACGGTGGCGAAGCTTGACGGTTCGCTGCCGATGTACGACTTCAAGACGCTTGAGAATCAGCTCGATGAAACGTTGAGCACCGAGCGGCTGATCGCTTCCCTGTCGGCGGTGTTCGGCGTGCTTGCGACGGTGCTGGCGGCGCTGGGGCTCTACGGCGTGATGGCGTTCGTGGTAGCGCGGCGCACCAGGGAGATCGGGTTGCGAATGGCGTTGGGCGCGCCGAGATCGTGGGTGTTATGGCTGGTGATGCGCGAGGTGCTGATCCTGCTTGGGGCGGGGCTCATCGTGGGCGTCCCTGGCGCATACGTGTTGAGCCGTTACGTTTCTTCGCAGTTATTCGGTGTGACCCCCACCGACGTGTGGACCGGCGCTGCTTCGATTGCAGTTTTGGGACTGGTGGCGTTGCTTTCGGGCCTTGTCCCGGCACGGCGGGCGAGTGCCATCGATCCCATTACTGCCCTGCGGTACGAGTGACTCGATGCATCGGCGAAGATCGCCAACGCTGCTTTGACATCGCCTCCCGGCGTGGACTATAGTTCGAGATTCGTTCGATCAATCCGGGAGCGAAGGTGGAGCGCTTGAAACATTCATCACTTCGATCGATCCTCACCGACGTGCAGTTCTGGGTGCCGGTTGCCGTCCTGGTCCTGGGAATCGGGCTTCTAGCCGTCTTGCGGTGAAACCATGAGCAAACATCCTGAAGCCGAACGGCGGCTTTCCAACCGCTCTCTCCACCTGCTTGGTGTGGCCTGCGGACTGGGCGCGGGCGCCTGGCTCGGCGGCGCCGAGGCCCCAACCAAGCTCGTCACCATGGGCTATTCTCCTTTCGTGATCTCGCTCGGAATGGTGGCCGGTGTCTTTGTGGCCCGCTGGACGCTGCCGTTGGCGCTGAAGGGAACCGGCTACATTCTGCTTGACCTGAGGGAGAAGGCGCACCTGGTGGTGTGGGCGGTTCTGGCCGGAATGCTGTGGGCGGTGGCCAACACCCTCACCGTATTCGCCATCCGCAACGTCGGCCTTTCGATTGCCTTCCCGCTGTGGAACACCAACAGCCTGGTTGGGCTGTTGTGGGGCTGGCTGCTGTTTCACGAGTTGCGCGGCGCCGGAGCCGGGCAGTGGACCAAAGTTCTCGGCGGAGCCCTGGCCATCGCGGCGGGGGCTTGCCTGCTCGCCTACGCCACCGCGCACCAGTCCACGGTTGCCGGGCAAAGCGCCACGCTCGGCATTCTGGCGGCGCTGGGCGCGGGCGTGATGTGGGGCACCATGTACATCCCCTATCGGAAAGCTTACATCAGCGGCATGAATCCGCTATCGTTCGTGACGGTATTCACGTTCGGCGAGCTGGGCACCGCCTTCACGCTAGCCGCCGTCTTCCGCGGTGGAATTCACCCCCTGATGCTGGAATTGGGACAAGCGCGGCCGGCGCTGTTCTGGCTGTTTCTGGGGGGCTTTTGTTGGGTGTTGGGCGACCTGTTCCAACAATACGCGGCGAAGTACATCGGCATCGGGCGCGGCATTCCGCTCTCGAACACCAACCAGCTTTGGGGGCTGGCGTGGGGCGCACTGGTGTTCGGCGAGCTGGCGGGCGCCTCGCCGGCGGCCCGCACGCTGGTGATAGCCGGCTCCCTGGTGATGATTGCGGGAGCCATGGCCATCAGTTTCGCCGAAGCGCCGGCGAACGAGCAGGCCTCCTGGCGCAAGGCCATGGAACGCGAGTGCAGCCGCTACGGTCTGGACCCCGGCCGCGTGGCGTCCATCTTGAAAGGAGAAGATCCGCTGGCCAGCGAGACCCCCGCGCGCCGCTGGTGGGAATTGCTGGTGGTGGCCGCCGCGCTCGGAATCTTCGTGTGGCTCGCCGCCAGCGCCGAATGGCATCTCATTGCCGTCGATCTGCGCTGGCTGGTTGTACTGGCCGCGGCGTCACTGGCGTTGCTGGTGGCGTGCGGAACACTGCTGTGGAAGCGCACCCGCTTTTCGTAGTGTTCCGCCGCCCGGCGGGGTTTTCCCCGCTTAGAAGTTGACCAGCGCGGCGAAGGAGTCGGGCTTCAGGCTGGCGCCGCCCACCAGCGCTCCATCGATGTTCTCTTTGGCCATCAGGCCCTTCACGTTGTCCGGTTTCACGCTTCCGCCGTATAGAATGCGGCAGGCGGCCGCTGCGGCGGCTCCGTACTTTGCCGCGATCTCGGCCCGGATGACGGCGTGCGCGTCGTCGGCGATTTCGGGCGTGGCCACCTTGCCCGTTCCGATGGCCCATACCGGCTCGTAGGCGATGACGATCTTGTCGAACTCTTGGGCGGAGAGGCCGGCGATGCCGCCTGCAAACTGCGTCTTCAAAACGTCGTTCGTCCGTCCGGCTTCGCGCTCAGCCAGCATTTCGCCCACGCAGACGATGGGCTTCAATCCGGCGGCCAGCGCGGCCCGCGTGCGCGCCAGCACGGTGGCGTCGGTTTCGCCGAAATACTGACGGCGCTCGCTGTGGCCCACAATGGCCCACTTCGCGCCCACCGCCAGCAGCATCGAAGCGGCCACTTCACCGGTGAACGCCCCTTCCTTTTCCCAATGCACGCTCTGCGCTCCGATTTCAACGCGCGTCGCCCGGGTAGCTTCCACCGCCGCGGCGATGTCCACATAGGGCGGGCAGATGACGATCTCGCATTGGGTTGAGTTTGCCACCAGCGGACAAAACGCCTGGAAGAATCCGGCGGTCTCGACGGGCGTCTTATACATTTTCCAGTTGCCGGCAATGACAGGTGTTCTCATGATGACTGCGGTCGAATAAAGAAATTCGTTCCTTTCCTAACGATTAACGCTACTTCGAGTGTATCGTATCGAGGGGCGAATTCAGGACAAAGCGGTCTTAACGCGGGCTGCGCAAGCTCCGGCGTCCGTTACCTCTTCCTTCCACCTGGAAACTGATCTCGACCCGGACGTTGGAAGGCACGGGTGTGTCGCCCCGCATGGCCGGACGAAAACGCCACTGCCGGGCTGCGAACTCGGCGTTGCGGTCGAAGTACTGCCCAAGCGATCGCATAACCCGAATGTTGCGCGGGACGCCGGTTTCATCCAGATGCAAGCCCAAAACCACGACGCCGCCCGCTGTGTTGCCGGCCGCCAGCTCTTCGCGAGGATAGGTGGCGGGCACGCGCACCAGCAAGGTGGGACGCGTCAGGGGTTCGCTCGAAGCGGGCTCTTCCGGAGGAGTCTCGGCCGCGGGCTGCGGAGGCGCGGGGGCCGGCGTTTGCGGCTGTGCTTCCGCCGCCTCCACGGGCTTCGGAGCTTCCGCTTTGGGAGTCTCCACCGCGGCGGGTGCGGCCGCTGCGCTAGCCACGGTCAACGGCTTGACTGGCGGCTGAGAGACGGGTTTCACCGGCGGGCTCGACAGGCGCCGCGGGCGTCTTCAGCGCGACGCAGCCGGCGCCGAAGCCTGCCGCGTCCCGGCAGCATCGGGCTTCGCCTCCACTTCCGGCTGCGGGGGAGGCGGCTCGCTTTTCTCAGGTGCGGGGGTGGCAGGCACAACGGCCGGTGTTGGAGCGGCCGCCTTCGGCCTGAGTTGAAAAACGGTAAAACCCACGGCCAGCACAACCACCGCGGCCGCCGCGAACAGCCACGCAAGTCTTTTTGCTTCCCAGCGCCCCGCACGGCGGGCTCCGGGGCCTTGCGCGGCCGGTTTTGGTATTGCCTCCGGAGGAGGCTCATATACCGGTATCGTCACAGGCGTTGGAGGCGCCGGAGTCTCCATCCGGGGCGGCTCGGGAGCGACCGCCGGGAACGCCGGCATCACCGCATCCCACTCCCCGGCAGGAGCGGGAGCCGCCGTGCCGCTGGCGGCGCGCTTCAGGTCATCCACGAAGGCGGCGCAGGTTGGATACCGGTTTTCCTTGTCTTTGGACAGAGCTTTTTGAAGCGCCGAGACGACGGCGGCGGCAAGCGGAGGGTCCACCGGGCGCTGCTCGAACGGATCTTCGTAGACGATCTTGAACACCAGGGTGGAAAGCGTCTCGCCCTGGAATGGCCGCTGGCCGGTGAGCATCTCGAACGCCACCACGGCCAGTGAAAACTGGTCGGACCGGCCGTCCACCAGCTTGCCCTGAATCTGCTCGGGCGAGCTGTAGTGCGGCGACCCCACGCTCGAACCGGTGCGGGTGAGTGTGCTGGAGGCGATCTTGGCGATTCCGAAATCGGCGATTTTCGGCGTGCCTTCCTCGTCCACCAGGATGTTGGCCGGCTTGATGTCGCGATGGACCACCCCACGCTTGTGGGCGTAATCGAGCGCCGCGGCTACCGGCCGCAGGAATTGGGCGGCCTCCTGCGGCAACACCCTCCTTCCGCCCAGAATCGTCCCCAGATTCTTCCCGTGAACAAATTCCATGGCGATGAAGGTGACGCCTTCCTGTTCGCCCACCTGGTACACGGTGACGATGTTGGGATGTGTCAGTTTGCCGGCCGACTGCGCTTCTCGCAACAGCCGCTCGCGCAGCGCCTCGTGCTCCTCGTCATTCGTAAGATCGCTCAGCCGGATGGTTTTGATGGCAACGTCCCGTCCGATGAGTTCGTCGACGGCGTGATACACGATTCCCATGCCACCGCGGCCCACCTCGCCGGCGATTTTGTACTGACCCAGACGATCCATGGAAGGTGTCTCTCATTGTAGCGCCGAACGGTCCGGAAACGGACAGGCTGTCAGACGATGGTGGGTTCCGGAATCGGAATCAGAAAACGCCCGCCCCGGCGCCGAAATTCCGACTGTTGCTCGAGGATTTCCGGCGCGAAGTTCCAAGCAAGCAGCAGAACGACGTCCGGACGGCGCTCCAGAAGCGCTTCCGGCGCCACCACCGGGATGCGCACTCCGGGAACGTACCGGCCTTGTTTGTAAGGGCTGCGGTCGGCGACGAACTCCACCTCCGTGCTGTCGAGCCCAAAGTAGTTCAGGAGCTGGGTGGCTTTGGCCGCGGCCCCGTATCCGGCCACGCGGAGCCCCTCGGCCCGCAGTTCAGCCACCATCTGGCGCACCCGGCCGCGGAGCGCCTCGACGTGGGCCGAAAACCGGGCGTAGCGGGCCGCCGAGTTCACCCCCTCGCGCGATTCTTCGTCGAGCAGCGCGGCGACGGCCGGCGAGGCGAGCTGCGCCGAGTCGTCGCGGGCTGCCCAAACGCGTAGCGAGCCGCCGTGGATCGGGATTCGCTCCACCTCGACAACCCGCAGGCCGCACTTTCCGAACAGTTCCCCGAGGGGCGCCAGGGCGAAATAGCAGTTGTGCTCGTGATAGATGGTATCGAACTCGAGACCCTCAATCAGGTCGCGCACATAAGGAACTTCGACGATGAACACCGACTCGGGTCCGAGCAGCCGGCGGACGCCGCCGAGAAAGCCGGCGATGTGGTCTACGTGCGCCAGCACGTTGTGCGCGTGGACCACATCCGGCCGGAGGAGTTCGGCCTCGAGCCTGGCGGCCAGCGTCTGATCGAAAAACTCGTTGACCGTCGGGATGCCCTGGCGCTCGGCGCACTCGGCGATGTTCGAGGCTGGTTCGATACCCAATATCCGAACGCCGGCGTCGCGATAATGCCGCAGCAGGTAGCCGTCGTTGCTGCCGATCTCGAGCACCAGGCTCTCGGGTCTCAGATGCCGCTGGGCGACGACACGCGCGGCAAGCTCTTTCATGCTGCGGACCAGCGTATCGCTGTAAGAGGAAAAGTAGGAATATCGGCGAAACAGGATTTCCCGCGGCACCTCTTCTTCGAGTTGTGCCAGGCCGCACTGCTCGCACCGCACCAGCGTGAGCGGGTAGCGTCGCTCCATTTCGCCCAGTGCGTCGGGCTCGATCAGCGCGTTGGCCAAGGGCAACTCGCCGAGGGAGAGAACCACCTGGCGGGAGTCGGCCCCGCACGACCGGCACTGCCACCGGCCACGCGGAGATTCGGAAGGTTCCTGAAAAATGCTTCGGTCGGCGAGCCCGTCCACACGGATCACTGTCTACCCTCTGCCCTCATATAAGTGCCTGGCATCGCAATTGCGGAGCACGGAATACTCCAGTCTAGCAGCCCGCCGAAAAAGTTCCAAAAACCGCACGCCTCGGTGCGCGGCCGGAACTTCAGGGCAGACCCGCTCCGTCACCGTCGCGGCGCAAGCTGAACGTCGTCAGTCCATTCTTGGACTTTTTGGTTCCGGCTGTGTCGGCTTGGGCGTCAGGAAGAAGCCCCAAATGCGGGAGCGTTATTATCCGATGTCGACGGCTGCCATCTCCTCTCAAAGAGCGCTAACTTCTCTCGGGAGTCTAGCTGAAATGGTCTCTTGTTCTTGCGGTTTTCGCAATGCGTTGGTTCCAGGTTAAAGCGAAGTCCGGCCGTGCCCAGACGACAGAAAACCGCGAAGGTGATGCTCGTCTGACCGTAGAATATGCTGGCGCGGCCATCCGTACCATACGCCAGCGCGGCCCGTTCCAATGCGAAGATTACGCGGAGACTCTGACCATGAGAGCCCCATCGTGAAGTGAACGGAGAAACTTTTACATCCTGCGGTTCTACGCTGGTGCTTATCACAGGAAATCAAGATTCAACAGGAGTTGCAGACTCGTACGATATTGTACTCAAATCTTGCACGCCAATCCGGAAAATTAAGAATTGATTCGGCTGAAAAATATTTTCACGATGTTCACACATTTCGCTTGACAAGGTTCTTTTGTCGGCTTAGGTTAATCTGGGATTCTGGCGGAAGTTCTCCGTTTATGGAGGGATATATGGGCAAGCATTCCGCATGAAAGTGCATAGTATCAGCGAAAGCGATTGCCGTAATCGGAGTCGCTGTTTTGTTGGGGATACCGGCGGCCGCGGGCGGTGGCGATGGGTTCGTGGAGCGCGTCGCGCCGTTCTGGCGCGTTGACGGGCAATTCGAAACCCGCCTCATGATCAACAATATTCGAGCGGAACCACGAAATGTTCGCTTCGAAGTCTACGACGCGGGCGGGCGGCGGCTTCCAACGCGGAGCCTGAGGCTGGCGGCCCTCGAAAGCACCGAGGTCGACTTAAGCGACCTCCTCGGCGGCCGGGGCGGTTTCGGCCAAATTGCACTGCTTCATGACGGCGAGCCGCTGGATGTGGCAGGCCACGTGATGATTATGCATCGGCGCCGGGCCATCGTGTTCGACGAGCACTTCCGGTTACGGAGCCAGTTCCTGAGCAGCCGTCTCGCCGGCGTCTCCGACTTGGGGGTGTCCCCGGCGGCGTCATCGCTGGTGGTGGCCAACACGGGAGCGGAACGGCGCCGGGTGAGCCTGCAAGGGATCATCGGGCGGCGCCGGGTTTCCAAAAACATTTCGATCGAGCCACGCCACACACGATTCATGCCGCTCACGGAGCTGTTCGGAGGGGAGTTAGAAGGCGGCCGGGACCGAAACGATACGGCCGTGGCGATCGAGGTGGACCACGACGGAGCCAGGGGCGAGGTCCTGGTGCAAGGTTTGCTCATGAGCCGGGGTGGGAAGGGCGCGAACCTGCGGCTGGCCGATCGGGCCAGGCTGGTGTCGCAGCGAGCGGTGAGTCCGGCGCTTCGGCCGGACGCGGGGCAGCGGCCCCGGCTGGCGCTTTACAACCTGGGCGCGTCGGATCTGGCGGTGACACCAGTTGTACACTACCGGGTAGGAGAGAGCGAGGCGCAGTCGTTGTTGACACCGATTGTGCTGAGGCGAGGGGAGGTTTGGGGTGACGATCTTTCGGCCTCGCTTGCGGCACTGCCTGCCGGCAGCCGTGAATTGGGATTGTCGCTCGAGTACGACGGTGCGCCCGGCAGCCTGGTGGCGGAACTCCTGCTGCTGGCGAGCGGAGACCGGCCGGTGGTGCCGGCGACTCCCAAGGATCCCGAGGGAGAAGGAGAGGGTGCGATGACCTTTGCCTGGCGGCTCGAAAACGGGGCCACAACGGTGATCGCGCTCGCCAATCCCAGCGCGGACGAAGAACTCGCATTTCACCTGCACCTGTTCTTCGACGGCGGGGCCTACACCTGGGATGGAGCGGAAACGCTGCAACCGGGCGAGGTGAGGCACATCGACATCCGGCAGTTGCGGGACCAGCAGATTCCGGGCCAGGACGGTACTCTGTTGCCGGCTGAGGCAGCGGGAGGGCAGGCGAAGGTTGTCGTCGGGAGCAGCGAGGGGCAGTTCGACAAGATCATCGGGCAGGCGATTCAGATCGGGGCGCAGGGTGCGATGACGAGTTCGCTCGGCTGCGCTGTTTGTCCGCCCGATCCGAGCTACGTGGCGTTGAGTCCGCTCAGTTTCACGGGCAACATAGGCACGAGCCAGCAGATCTACCCGTGGATCCATTGGAGCGATGGAAGCTCGTTCATCAACACCAACCCGTACGCCATCGACTGGTACCCGAACAACGGCAGCATCGCGACCGTCTCGGAGGCCTGGTACAACTTCCAAGTGCAGTTCCAGGGCCCGGGCACGACAACGATAGACGCTGAGATGCCAAACGAATGCCACTACGTATATGATTACCAGACTAGCCAGTGCACCTGTCAGTACGTTGTACCCGTCTGGGCGCAGCAGGCCGCGCAGGTAACCACTACTTCAAATTGCTTTGCCCAATTGAAATATCGCCCGGTTTACGTCCTCGACTATTATGCTGGAAACCATTCTTTTTGGTGGATCCAGGATTCGACCTCCACGCACTGGGTAGCCGATGCCGGGCCGCAGGGGTCTTGCCCCCTGAATTGCGGATATCTCGTGGACTGGGTGACGCAGGGTGACGTAGGCCATTATCCGGACGACAATTCAAATGCCAGCCTGGCCTGGAGCAGCGGGGTTTCATCGTCGGTTTGCACTCAGGTGACAAATCTTTACAACTACGCCGTGAACTGGCCGCAGACTACGTACTCGTACGAAATGGGATCGTCGCCGAACAGCAACACGTTTTCTCATTGGGCGGGGAATGCGGCTCCGTTCTCGCCGACAGCACCGCCCAATGCGCCAGGCTGGTAAAAGCAGGCTTCGCCTAGGGAGGGGACCCATGACATCTCGGAGCAAAACACTCCTGCACGCTTCGATGTTACTCGTTTCGTTGGCGTGTTTGACAAGCCGCGCCGAGGAGGACCTGCAAAAGCAGGCCTCGGCGTTTCTCCTCGGCCGGTATGAGACTGTGGTGTCCGCCCGCTCAAGAGTGCTGGCGGAGTTGAAATTAAATGAACCGAACCTATACGCGGGGCCTAAATACTTAGGTCTACCCTTTATCTATCTGATGGGAGGGCTTAAAGTCCTTGGCCCAAATGCGATCAGCGCAGTAGACGCAGCCTCGGATATAGTCGTGACCGGTGCGAAAGAGTTCACGCGTCCATCGGGCCTCGGCATGGTCAGCTACAGGGCGTGTTACATCGCGATCCTTGCGCCAGGTGGGGCACAGACCTTCGCTCGCCTCTTTAAGAAGGTGAAGACGGAGTCCATCAATGGCAGAACCGTATGGACTTGGTCGAGGCCTCCGTCGGAGGGATACCAAACCCCGATCAATTTCTACGCCGCTCTTGTGACGAACTCGTTGTTTGTGCTCACGATTAATGCCGACGACTTTCGGGAAGCGGCGAACGTCTTAGCGAACGGGAAAGTGCAAATCGACGTATTTGGTGATCCGGAGATGGCATCTCTTCGCGCGCATGCTTATTGGGCATATCGCAAAGTTCGGCGGGTGGAAGGTGCGGACGTACTTGCATCGGGAATAAACAAGTCGCCCGCGTCCGTGCGGGCGCTAGACTTGTTCACCCAGTTCGACGACGGAAAGCTCTACTTCGACATTCTTGTCCAGAATGGCCAATCGGCTTCGGTTCCCACGGGCTTGCCTTCATCGCAATTGATTCAATTCAGGCGAGCAAGGGCTGGTGTTTGGCGGGCGACAATCTCCTTAACTAGAAACGAAACGAGAGAGGCGCTCTTCCAAGTGTTAGCTTATTTCGGCTACGGCGTGTTCTTGTGAAGCGCCAGATGCGGAGACGCTTCTGTCGAGAGATCGACATACTTATGAAGACCATAAGTTCAGATAACGCGCTTTACAGTATCATTGTTCGCGAAAGCGCCAAGCGATCATAACAGGGGACATAAGCACAAAACCGGGGACAGGAACACAAGGGGTAATTTTTCCGGAGAGGATTGGCAGGGCAAAACCACAATATATAGGAGATGCCTCGAAAGGCGCGCGTTGTGGGTGTCGGCCAGCCGCACCATGTCACGCAGCGCGGGGACAACAGGCAAGTGGAGCAAAACCCGCTGCGCGCGGGACTGGTGGAGGAGGCGGGCAGCTACCCGTGGTCCAGCGCCGGGGTGCACCTGCTGGGCACAGACCCAGCGGGCCGGCTGGAGCTGAAGTTGTGGCAAAAGTGGTACACGCCGGAGCGGTGGAGACAGGTGTTGAGCACGAGCGTGAGGGAGGAGAGTTGGGAGGAGCGGTTCCGGGAAGCGACGCAGTGCGGATTGCCGTTTGGGGCGGAGGAGTACGTGGCCTGGGTGGGGGAGCAGAAGCGGATGATACTAACGAAGCGGCCGCCGGGCAGACCCAGGAAAACACCCGAACAAGCAGCCGGCCAGGCAAGCTGATATCTTGTGGTTTTGAACCGACAAGAAATTATCCCTTGTGTTCCTGTCCCTGGTTTGACCAAGGATCCCGAGGGAGAAGGAGAGGGTGCGATGACCTTTGCCTGGCGGCTCGAAAACGGGGCCACAACGGTGGTCACGCTCGCCAATCCCAGCGCGGACGAAGAACTCGCATTTCACCTGCACCTGTTCTTCGACGGCGGTGTCTACACTTGGGGCGGGGCGGAAACGCTGCGACCGGGGGAGGTGAGACACATCGACATCCGGCAGTTGCGGGACCAGCAGATTCCGGGCCAGGACGGTACTCTGTTGCCGGCTGAGGCAACGGGCGGGCAGGCGAAGGTTGTCGTCCGGAGCAGTGCGGGGCAGTTCGGCAAGATCATCGGGCAGGCGATTCAGATCGGGGCGCAGGGCGAGATGACGAGTTCGCTCGGCTGCGCTGTGTGTCCGCCCGATCCGAGCTATGTGGCGTTGAGTCCCCTCAGTTTCACCGGCAACGTCGGCACGAGCCAGCAGATCTACCCGTGGATCCATTGGAGCGATGGAAGCTCGTTCATCAACACCAACCCGTACGCCATCGACTGGTACCCGAACAACAGCAGCATCGCCGACGTCTCGGAGGCCTGGTACAACTTCCAAGTGCAGTTCCAAGGCCCGGGAACGACGAGCATAGACGCCGAGATGCCCAATGAATGCCACTATGTATACGATTACCAAGTCAACGCCTGCGCCTGTCAGTACTATGTGCCCGTATGGGCACAGCAGGCGGCGCAGGTGACGTCGAAGCTGGAGTTTGTCATAACCACGCGGGCATTTATAATGCCAAACCATGTCGGCGCCGACCCCTATTCTTGTCCAGCGTCCGGAGGGGTGTATTACAAGGGGGACGATCGGTACTTCAACGCAAGCGCTAGCAGTTTCAGGACACAACAGAGGGTTGTCTACCGGAGCGACCCGGGTGGTTTTGTTGTAAGTCACACCCGCAGCGTTGGCCAGTCAAGAAGTTACGCCAAGAATGCCATTGACAACAACGGCCGAATAGGGCCGGAAGACGAAGACGGCATCCCGAATGACTGCTCGCTTTGGAACCAGGCGGGAACGGCGTCAACGGGAAATATGAATGCAGCCAAGTCAGCCGGCAACGGAGCCCGGATCTATGGCAATGCCGCGAACCCGCTTAATCCATTCTCGCCTGCAATCGACTGGGACTATACCATCAACTTTGGCGTCGCGAATCCTTCCGCTCCGACATACAGTCTTTCAGTGACACACGACTGCTATCCGGCCCACGAAGCTTACATCGGGAACCAGACGGTTTACACGTTCACTCCGACCAGTGACGATTTCATCGACATCGGGTTATGCTTGGCGGGATCCGGCGCTGTAACTACCATCCGATCGGGGTCCGTACAATGAGGTCAAGAAACACTTTCGTGTCCCTCATTCTCTTTGGTATCTCGACCGCGTTGTTGCTATCTCAGGTGAGATCCGGAGAAGACTTGCAGACCTTGTTTGAAGAACTCAAGAGCTCTGACCTGGAGGTGAAAAACAGAGCTTCGCAGGGACTTCTTTCCTATGCGAAAGTGTGGATCCGGCAGGACGCAGCAACCATGCAGCAAGTTCTGCCCACCGTACTTGCGGCGTTAGGGGACAGCTATCCGGATGTGGGAGTGCAGGCGTCGGCCTTCTTTGGTGTCATCGGCATGTTCAGGCAAAAGGATGCACTGGAGATACTGCGGCCTGTGACGGACCAACTCATTGCGCGGTTCGACGACCCTAATCCCAGGGTGAGGGAAAATCTGATGAGAGCCTTTGCCTTGGCTCAGCCCGCTCCTCCCTATCAGGCCGTCGATGGGTTCATGAAGCACTTGAAAGACTCGGACGATATGGTCCGACGGCTCGCAGTGTACGGACTGGTCAAGGCCGCGCCGGCATCCTTGCCGGCAGCCGAGGCAGTCGCCGGCTTGCTGGATGAAACTGCGGATTCGGAAGCGAGGCGGGAGTTGGTCCGGGTGTTGGGCAAAGCCAAGCTAACTCACCCGGTCATTATCGCGAAGCTCATCGAGCAACTGGATCGCAAGGACGAGCGGCTGCGAGAAGATACGGTGTACGCGTTGGGCGAAATTGGGCCGCCAGCGGCTCCAGCGATCGACAAGCTCCGAGCAATCGCCGGCGATCCCGCGAGTGGCGAAAGTCTCCGCAAGGGAGCTGAGCGCGCGATTCGATCAATCGAAAAGGACGCTCCGGCGGAGCGCCCTCGTTGACGACATCACTGGTTGAAATGTTCGCGGATGCGGTTTGAACGATCAGCGACCGTGGAGCGTGTCGGGCGAAGTGACAAGCCAGATCTTCTGCCTGCGGCGCGGACCCGCTCCATCACTGTCGCGGCTCAAGCTGAGCGCCGCCCGTAAGGAAGGCGGTCTGCGCGGCGGATCACGGATTACAGTATGTCTGGCGTTTTCCAGGGTCCGATCGACATTTCACCATACCAGCCATGCAATTGAAAATTTGCTCACTCTTTGGCATCTGCTTGTTGGCTGCCAGCGCGGCAGCCCAATCGACGATACCAACACTGGATATCACCAAACCACTGCCGTGCGTGAATGACCGGATGTTTGGAAGTGGAAGCGGTGGCGGTGTCGGATACGAGGGCCAACCGCCCCCTCCACGTCTCCCGTTAGTGATGCGGCTGGTCCAGGTTGAACCACAGCCGGTGAAATGGGAACACAAGCTCATCTTCGAGGTGGAACTGGAGAACGCAGGCCCCGCCCCGTTCAGAATCCCCTGGGCCACGGTGTGCGACGTAAACGTGGACGATCCCGATCTGGTCACCGTGGACGTTTCATTAATGCCGGTGGGCTATCCGGATAGCGACCACCTTGCGTTCGGGGTTGTCTTTGGCAGCAGGAAGGATACTAACACGACGCGAGCGATCGCACCTCGGGAGAAGGTGAGGATCCGTTTTGCCTCTGAGGCCCGGGAAGGTCAAGGCATAGTTCGCCAGCGTCTGGAAGGCCAACCGAAGGTCATCGTCGATATTGTGGCACGTTTCGCCTTTGTTCGGGGAGGCGAGAAGGAATACGCACCGCTGTTGTCGAGAAATATCGTGGCGCTCGAAATCGTGAAGCAAACGGAGCACTGAGCGGCGAACTTACGCGTTGACGGTCGGGCGGGCGCCAGTTGGGCAACCCCGGCAACACGCATCGAGCGTCTTCGGGCGACCCAATGAGATGGAGTGCTGAGAAGTAGATCTTTTGTGGTCCAATATGGGGAGGCCGAATGAGGATCCCGATCACGAACGGTCCCACCACTCGTCGGAGATTCTGCCGGTACGTGGCCGGCACAGTGGCAATCGCCTGCAAAGCTCCAGCCCAACAAACCTCTCCCGCAGGCGTGATCACGGTAGCTGACAACAAAGCAACATTTGCCGTCGACTATTGCCGCCCGATGGAGTCGGTAGCGTATACATTCATTCAAGAATACGGCTGGCGGATCACATTCGAAGAGGCGCCCCTGGTATGGCCAGGAGACTTCGTAGACGTAACTCGGAACCTCAGTGCCGGGATTCATGCCTACGACCCTCGCGGCGGCCGGCTGGAGTTTTCTTACGATCTGGGTCCGAACGGAACTGCCCCGGAAGATCCGGGGTCAGTTCTTCGCACCGCCATTGCTGCATACAACAAAACAGGTTTCCCGGGGCGCTACCGGCTACTCCCGGAGGACGGTTATTTTCAGATTGTCCCCGCCGCGCACAGGAACGAGGCGGGACTTCTCGAATCGATTCGGAGCCCCCTTGACTCGGTGGTCACCGTCGACGGCGGCGGGCGTTTTCCCGAGCCTGTTCTCCAGGATTTGACGCGGGCAATGGAGCGAGTTTCGGGCTACCGGGTCGTTGTCGGCCGAACTCCCTTCCTCCAAGGCGAGCAGCCGCGAATTAAGCGGCTTTTCACAAACACGCAGGCTCGGTCGATATTAAGGGCCCTGATTCAGGCGACCGGAAAAAAGAGAGTCTGGTATCTCATGTACTGGATCATGCACAGGCAGTACTTTTTGAGTATCGTCTGACCGGCACGCGAGTTGCGCCTGCCAAGTCTCGTCTTGTGCCGCATCTCGCCGGTGCTGTTGGGGCCGAAAACGAGGTCTCACAATGAGTCGTTTGGCCGCGTTGCTTGGACCGCTTGGTTCGCTTGCTGTCACCTGCTCACTTCTTGCCCAGATTGCCGAAGTCCGCGCGACTAAGGACCAGATCGTAGATACTGACCACTCCGGAGAGAGTTACAGACTCACAGACCCGGGCATGAATCCTCAGTCCATTCGTGTGAGCCCAAGCCGGCAAAAGCTCGTGTACTCGATGACCTTCGCACAAGGGTCCAATCCCTTAGGGCCGTTGATTGTGAAGGTCTGGTCGCCCTCCCTGACCAACAAGCTCCGGGAGATCCAGCTACCCACTTATGCCCGCTTCATCGACAACGTTGAATGGATGGATGACCGATACGTCTTCGTCTCCGGAGATGCAAACGGCATCGTCGTCGACTCCGAAGGCGGCGGGGCTACCCAGAATTTGTGGGGGAAGTTTCTTGGCGGCAAGGCCTTCTTTCTGTCGCCGGACCGGCACAAAATTATTTACGCTGAGGGCATGGGCAGAGTTCCCAGCGACCATGTATCGGACGTGGCCGAGGTGGCTGTTTTGGGTAAAGGGCTCGCCCCATCCGAGGAACCGCGGGGGCTAGAGGCCGGCGTGAGCGAGATCTATCCTCCAAAGTCCGATCCAACCAGAGGCACCCCGACTCCGATTCCGGGAAGGCGGCACACTTTTCTGAGCGGTTTTCTCTGGTTTTCGGATAGTACACGAGTCTCATTTGTGGAGGAAGAGGACGGTGCTGTCTGGTTGGTGACTCTGACGCAGCAGGTAAGCGGTCCTTCCGTGCCGGCACGCCACGAACGCTTTTCGTTGCGGGTCCATCCCGGCAAGGTGGAGGCGTTTTCCTGGCTGAAACCGGACCAGGAACTTCAAGTGGTCATCGCTGGAAGCCGCCTGGTGGTTCAACCGGAACGGCAGTTGGTGCGGCGGGAAGATTCACCGTGAGGCGGAGTGGACCGCCTAAAGCGAACGGTTGGCCGGAATGTTGAAATAAGCGGCAGGAGGACAATGTATGCGGCTCGGTATGGTGCTGCTATGTGGATGCCTGGTGTGTCTTTTGATTGCTGGGACATCTCCGGGTCAGCCGCGGACCGGAAGTGAAAGCTCCTCGGCATGTACAATAGTCCGAAAGGCGCTGGATGACTCCCAGCGAATCAAACCCGGCATGAAGCGCCGACAGATCGAGGAATACTTCAAGCCCGATGGGGGACTTCAGTTTCCCGATAACACCCGCTACGTCTATCGGGCTTGTGGCTATATCAAGCTGGAAGTGCAGTTCGACGCTTCGCCCCTCCGGGGCGGGAACCTGATTTCTCCGGACGATACGGTTCGGACCGCGTCGAAGCTTTATATTGAGTACCCTACAATGGACTGACTTTTCGCGAGGGCGGAATGAGCCAAGGCAATGATGCTTAGGACGCTGAGTCGTTGGGGCAACCGCGTGTTGGGAATGCCGATATTAGCGGCCGTCGTCAGCCTGGCTTCGCCGGCAGCTGACGACCAACGGGTTCGCCGCCGCCCGCCTCGCGCTGGTCGAGCAGCGCGAGCGGCGCGTCGGGGTCGGGCTCGACGTAGGGCCGGGTCGGCGATGAGGCGTGCCTTCAGCGTTCCTTCCACGTGTGCGTGGTCGAGGGTGCGCCGAACCCTCCAGTAGAGATCGGCGTAGCCCTGCACGTCCGGCGATCATGCCCGCATCGAGCAGGTCGACGAGCTGAGCGTAGAGGCAGCCCTCGGAGAGCGAGAACAGTGTGTTGAGGAAGACGTAGCGGTGCTCCCCGAGGTCGACCGCGGTGTGCCGATAGGCCGCGCGCTGGTCCTCGAAGGCGAGCGGGCCGGTGCCGTGGAAGGCCCGAGTCACGTAGCCGAAGCGGTTGGCCTTGACGATGTTGCCGAGCTCGATGTCGAGAATCAGGCCGCGCACGATGAGCTCGCGGTCGAACTCGAGCTCGGCGACCGGCCAGCCTTGCTCCACCAGAAGGTCGCGGACGTGCTCGTAGGCGCTGCGCTCCCACGCCCCGATGCGGTAGTGCACGAGGGTGTAGTCCATGTCGTAGCCGATCGCGCGGATCGAGCGGAGATTCAGCGTGCGGCTGCAAAAGACCTGGCGGCCGGGCGGAATCGTCGGTGGCTGTAGACGTCTGGCATCGCTCCTCCCCTCGGGCGAGGCACGCCCGCCAGAGTAGCCTCACCGGGCGCTGCGCGCCACGGGGGTGGGGTCGACCCGCTTCCTGAGCGCGCGAGAGTCTGAACCGCAAAGGGCGCGAGGAGTGCGAAGGGAGATCAGGGATGGGATCAGGGCACGATCTCGAACGGCTGCCCCGACCCCTGACCAAGACGGTAGACGCTGAAGTTGCGCCGGTCGGTCGTCATGACGAGGTTGGTGCCCAGCTCCTCGCCGAGCGCGACCAGGAACTCGAAACGCCTGCCGCTCGATTCCTCCGCAGGACCCTCGAAGCGCGCCTGCTGTCAGAAGCACGTCATCGTGCAGTCGATCTCCCTTCTTGCTGCGTCTTGCTCGCGCTTGCGACGCATGCCGCCCACTCTTCCTCGCTCTCCGGTAGCGCTCGGCCCTACCTCGGCTCTTTCTCAGGCGGCTTGGGCGGCTCCCGCGCCCGGTGGCAGCACGCTCTCGATCGTGTTGACCGCGGGTCGAACTCGTGCGGCGGCGACCAGCGCCTGGGCGCGGCTGTCGTTGATGGGCGCTCGTGCACCCATCGCCTGGCGCTCGCCGGTGAAACGCGCCTTCGCCGTGTAGCGGGCGAACTCCGGGTGAGTGGCGATCCGGTCTCGCGGCGGTCCTTCATCGACTTGGGGACCAAAGCCTCCTGCTGCTTCTCCTGCACCATCGTCGTCTCCTCGAAGCCGATCCGCAGCCCGTAGACGATGTAGTCGAACGCACAGTCGCCGCCGTCGCTCGAGCGCACCACCAGTGTCTCGCGGCCCTTCTCGCGACATAGAGGTTGCACCATTTCCCCACCGGCGTCAGGTGGGCGGTCAGGCCGATGTCGGGGTTGGTCACCCACCGAACGCGCCCCGCCGAGCGGCACGCCGGCCTCGCCGCCGACAAGCCGCGCCGTGCCCCGCGTGTATGTGGCGACCTCGTCCCCCTCCGGTGCGTTGTAGACGATGACCTCGTCGGCGTGCTCCGGGTGGTTCTGCACGAAGGCGACGGAGCCGCTTCCATTGACTTGTAGGTAGCGGTTCCCACGTAGGCGTAGGTGCCGTTGTTTAAATCCCTGAAGAATCCGCCCGCTTCTCCCGTCGCCGCGGGCGTCGATGCCGAGATCGCCTTCACCCAAGTGGGCGTAGCCGGAGCTGTTGGTATTATAGAAGAACCCGCCGTCGAAGTAGGCCGCCAGCGAGATGCCGGAATCGCCGTAGCCCACGTACGCGGTGAGCCGGGAGCTGTCGCCATCCACGAGATGCCGGTGTTGCCCTAGGCGTAGATGCCCATATTGGCGACGGCCACCTGCGCGGCGCCGGAGGCGTCGACTATCCGCGGATAGATCCCGCCGGCAAGTGTGCCCGTGCCTCTGACACCGACATTGCCCGTTCCCCAGACACCGTCGCCGCTTCCCGTGTTGGCCCCCAGGATGGTCACGCTAGCCAGTTCTGGCTGAGCCACAGCGGCACGTCCAAACTCACCGTCACGTCGCCGGTCGTGCCGCCGCCCGACAGCCCCGTCCCGGTGGTGACGGCAGTGATGTCGCCGTTGGCCGCAGTCTGCCACTGCAGGCTTGCACCGTCGGTGGCGAGCACCTGGCCGTTCGTCCCGCCGCTCGCCGAGAGCTTGCCCTTCGTGACGGCACCAGGGGCGAGCTGCAGTAGAGCCGACCCCGCCATCGGCGATGCGACTGTCACGTCGCCAGAGCTGCCACCGCCCGTGAGGCGATCCTGGCGGTGACGCTGGTGATGTCGCCGCCGCCGCTGCCGGAGACGGTCTTCCAGAACAGCCCGCTCCTGTTCTCGTGGCGAGCACCTGCTCGTCGCCGCCGCCGCTGGCGGCAAGCTTGGCCTTGGTGACGCCTCCTGTTAGAGATGAACACGCTGTTGGCGTCGACGCCCAGCCTGGTGCCCACGCCCACGCTCAGGGTGACGTCGTTGCTGGTCCCGCGCTGCTGGTGAGGCCTGGAGACGGCGGTGATGCTGGTGATGTCGCCGCCGCCGCCGCTGCCGGAGACCGGTCTTCCAGCAGCCCGCTCCCGTCCGTGGCGAGCACCTGCTCGTTCTGCTGCCGCCGCTGGCGCTCGCCCAGCTTTGCCTCGGCGACGCCGCCGTCGGCGATGCTCACCAGGTTCGCACCGACGGTGATCCCCTGGCCGCCGCCCACGTCGAGGGTGACGGTGCCGCTGGTACCGCCCCCTGGTCAGGCCGCCCCCCGCGGTGACTCCGGTGATCGTCCCTGGCCCCCACTCGAGTTCTCGGTAATAGATCATCGCGGTACTGCATCTCGAAGGTCGACGGGTCCTGCGAGCCGTTCGCCACTCCGGAACCGAACGCCACCACGCGGCCCGTCCCCGACAGCACCTCCACGGTCACCCGCAGGTTCTCGGCCGACACCGAGGGAACGCTCGATACACTCTGGGTGTCTCCGACTGGCGACGGGCGTAGGTCTTCGTGCCCAGCACCGCGCCCGCTGCCGTCCCTACCGTCACCTTCGCCTGGCAGGTGCCGCTTCCCGTCACCTCGACGAACCCGTAGTTGAGCGGAAGGTCGAAGTCCGCCGACGGCTCGGTCTGCCACGAGCCGCGCCCCATGATCTCGGTGGACTGCCCCGCCCCGATGGCGACGAACGCCGCGCACTGGCGAGGTACTGCCACCGAAGCTCCCTCCCAGCGCGTCTCCCGACTGCGAGTAGATGCGCGAGGAGACGATGACCTTCTCGTTGAGGTCACCGCAGGGCGCCGAAAGCCTGCTTGGAGAACATCAGCAGCACGGCATCCTCGTACATCTTCGTGTCCCCTGCCGGGATGGTGTCGGTGTAGGTCAGGGGCCCGAGGTTGGCCTTGTCCCGCTCGAGCAGGTAGAAGGTCACGTTGGCGGCGGCTGTGTTGGGATTGGCGCACCGGAGAATGGGCGGTGTGCGTCAGCATCCACGGCGGCACGCCGGCCTGTGCGCCGACCCAAAGGCAGGAATAAATACCGCGTGCCGTGAACCCTGCGAAGAGCGATGCCGAAACGATCATCATGCAGACAACTGTGACGCCGATCTTCACCTTCATGACGACCCCCCGCCCGGCGCTCACGCCGGATGACAAAGGACCCGACACGTGGCAAGAACCTGCGATGACGCTGGGTGAAGCATACGCCGTTCGTGCCGCACCAGGGTGGAGATCCGGGCGCTCCAGATCGCGTGCCAAGTATCACAACCTAATGCAAATGTCCGCTACATCGTGAGATAGTCACGCCCGACACAGCGACTTCCCAGCTCTTCAGGGCCCGGCGGCGAAGCATCCCTGGGCCGCCCACGGGCGGGCCAAACCGAAAGCCCCCGCCTTTGCCGCGGGAAGGGCTACCTCCCCGGCAATCCCAACCGACGTCGGGGTGCAGCAGCGAGCCGCGCTGCTCCGCCGGCTTGTCCACCTCCACCGGAATGCGATTGGCCTGCGCCCACGGATCGTGCCGGATGCCGGTCACCTGCCACGACACCTTCATCTCCGGCCTGCCGCCGGCGATGCGAAAGCGGTTGCCGGAGATCTCGTCCGCGATGAAGACGGGCGCAAACCCGCCGATGCAGGTGAGCTAGTGGAGTCGCCGTTGAGCGCCTCTCGAACTACTCCGCAAGCTCGACCCACGCCTCGCCGCCCTCGCCCAGAACCGCCACTCCGTCGTACACATCCTT
>CAWEOG010000046.1:0-94415 GCA_963810595.1 Bryobacterales bacterium
GGTCACCGGCGACCCCATCGTCGCTTATCCCGACACCATCACCGGGTCGATCGGCGTCATTTACGGAAAGCTGAATCTCAAGGGGCTATACAACAAGCTGGGCGTCCAGAAAGACATTCTGAAGCGCGGCAATTTCGCCGACCTCGATTCCGATTACCAGGATCTCGGCCCCGAAGGCCACGCCCGCCTGCGCGAGCTGATCGACTCCTTCTATCACGGATTCGTGGCCCGCGTTGCCGCGGGACGGAAAAAGAAGTACGAAGAAATCGACGCGGTGGCGCAGGGCCGGGTCTGGCTTGGATCGCAGGCCCTGCAGAACGGGCTGGTGGACGAGCTCGGCGGGCTGGATAAAGCTCTCGAGATGATCCGGAAAAGGGCAGACATCCCGCCCGACCAGGCTGTCCGGCTAGTGGCGTATCCTGGACGCAAGACGCTGTTCGAGCGGTTGTTCGAACAGCCCGATGCCACCCTCTCCAGCCTCAGCGGCATGTTCGACCCACCTGTCGATCGGGTGCTTCGGCCGCTGTTGACGCCCGACCTGCTGCACGGCGGAACGCTGGCCCGCATGCCATTCGAAATCGTTGTGAAGTGAGAGCAATTCGAATTCGCATAAAGATCGGCCCGGGTCCCATTCAGGATCCCGGGCCTTTTTTGGCCTGCCCGCCTTGACGGGCAGATCCAGGAGCGCCGTTTCCGCGGCGGGCTGGCAGTGTTTTCAACAGATAAAGCCCGCCCGTCGCGGAAAAGGGCAAGGGGACAATCAACAAGAGAGACAGAACGAAGCAAACCAACGAGCAAATCACCAACCCAAGGGCCGGTGTACCACGGAAAAATCACTCAAAACGCCTGGCTGGAACTGATTCCGTTTTCCTGAAGGGCGACCGCCATCTTTTCGAGAGCCGACTTGTGAATCTGTGACACGCGGCTCTCATTAATACCCAACAACCCACCGATCTCCTTCATCGTCAACTCGTGGGTGTAATACATCATCACCACTTTCTGGTACCTTTCCGGAAGCCTCTTCATGGCCTCCGCCAAGGCGTTGCGCAGTTGCTCTCTAGCACACATTGAATCTGGATGCGTTTCGGTCCCCGAGGGAAAATCCGGCGCCGGCAGATCGTCCTGCTCGTTGGCGCGGGAGGACGCTGAAATGAGCCCTACGTTGCGCAGATCCAGCATCATCTGGCGCCAGCGCTCCACTTCCACACCCATTTTCTGGGCGATTTCCGCCTCGGTCGGCGTGCGCTGCAGCACGGCGGTAAGATCGCGCGTAACGGATTCCACCTGCTTGTGGCGCCGGCGCAAGTCGCGAGAGGCCCAATCCAATTGGCGCAGGCTGTCGAGGATGGCGCCTTTGATGCGGTGCTTGGCGTAGCTGGAAAACGCCACCTGCTTGTCCGGGTCGTATTTGGTTGCCGCGTCGAACAACCCCAGGATGCCCGCATGCACCAGGTCATCCAGTTCCACGTGGACCGGCAGGCTCTCGTGAACCCGCACGGCGATCGCCTTCACCAGCGGCAGATGCTCCAGCACGACTTTATCGCGCAGCCCGTAGTCTGCCTGTCTGGCCGTAGAGACACAATTCGCTAGCATGGCTCGTTCTCTCCTCTTACGTTGGCTTGGGGGGCCGGCTTTCGCCGTCCGCCAGGCCGTGTGTCCTTGTTGCCTGGCGTCTCTCTACAAAGCAACCGTGTGGCCAAATCGCAAAACCGGGGAAAAACCCTATAGCTTTCAACCCGCAAGTGCCGATAAATGAGTGAGTGAGGGATCGGACACGTTGAAAGCGTGGCGCTTGGGAAAAGTCCTCTCTCGGGAAACGGACCCTTTCATCCGGTAGTTGTCTGTTCGGCTGCCTGTCCATGTTGGAACGCGCCCCGATTCGCCAGTTCGGTTTGAAACTCCGCGTTCCAAAGTGGAACAGGGAGCCAAAAACCCGGCCTGCATCAAAAAATCGCCGTACGCTCTTATCGGTTGATTATGGAGGGTTATGTACAGAAGATCCCTCGGTGGGTCATCTTAGGAGCAGGATGAATCGGCCTTAAACCTTAGTACTCCGATGCGGGGGGGGTGAGGCTCCACTTACTTCTCCATCCGCGTTGCAAGCCAACTTTTCACCGCCAGCCCCGCCATGAAAATCCAGACTACCAGCCGGAAAGGGCCATTCAGCGTGAAGCCGGCCAGCACGGCGATGCCCGCATAACACGCCAACGCCATTGGGAGACGCTCTTTCATCAGGGCCCCCCATTTTCTCATAAAGACGCCGCAACCTTTTCCGCCGCGCTGTGTTTCGAAAGATAAGGGGGCGGAGATCCATGAAAAAGCTACTGTCAGGGGCCATTGCACTGTTCCTGATTGCCCCGGCGATTCCCGCGCAAAGCATCGCGCATCGCGTCGAGAGACAGCGTCAGCGAATCAACCAGGGAATCCGCAGCGGGGATTTGACGCCTCGTGAAGCCGGCAATCTCAGGCTTCAGGAGACAAGGGTTCGCCGCGAATCGGTCCGGGACGTCCGAAACGGAGGGGGTCTGACGCGGTTTGAACACAACACGATCGAGCGGCAGCAGAATCGTCTGAGCCGGCGCATCTACCGGCAACGGCACGACAGCCAGCGGCGCCTTTAGGGTGCCGGCTGAAGTTTTCGAGAGACGCCGGGCCCGGAGGAGCGGTCTTTGGAGAGCCGTTCTTCCGGGCCCTTCGCGCAACCTGGCCTCGGGCTTACTGCTTCGGCAGGTTGTAGCTGAACACCATCTGGAGCCGAACTTCGTCGCCCTTGAATTCCGGCGGCAGCGGCGGAAATGGATTCGAGGCGCTCACACCGGCCACCGCCGCGCGGTCGAGCGGCAGCGAGCCCGACGGGATGGCGATTACCAGTTTTGGGACGTCGCCTTCGCGGCTGATCGCAAATTGCAGCACTACCCTCCCTCTCATTCCCAGGCGCACGCTTTCCGGCAGCACCGACAGCCAGTTTTTGCGCACAGCGGAAAGCACACGGATCAGGTACGACCGGAAATCCACGCCTTTCGGGTCGCTCATCATTTCGAGCGAACTGCCGACATTGTTGCGGCGGCTCTGCGGATTCAGGAGCCCGCTTATCCCCTCTTCTCCCTGGTCTCCCGAATCACCCACCACGAGGCCTCCGGAGCTTGGCGGCGTGGGCCGGCTGCGGCTCATTTCTCCGACCCCGGAAGGGTTGGGCGGAACCCGCGTCATGGCGCCCAGTCCGCTGCTGCCCAACTCACTGCCCGGCAGCCCCGGCTCTTCGAGCGCGATTTTGGGCTTTTCCGTGGGTGGTTTGGAAGGCGGCGGCGGTGGAGGCAATACGGGGTTGCCAATACCCGGTGGCAGAGCGTTCCTGGCTGTCTCGACGGACGGCGGCTCAATTTTCGGGGGAGCGGGGATCGGGGGCAACGCGCTCGGACTGGGCGGCCTCGGCGGCGCCTGGTTGGCCGCGGCAGCCTCACCGGGTGGGCGAGGGGCCCCGGAGGAACGCGACCTGGGGGCTGTCAGGCTGCTCAGGTCAAATTCCCTGGCGATCCGTCCTCCCTGGTTCGGCGCGCTCTGGGTGAAAACGGTGGGGGGCTCTACCAACGGCATCGCCTGGCGAAGATTAATCGTCGACTCCGGGCCTTTCAGGGCGAGGCTGCCTCCCGCCGGAAGCTTCACGGCCAGCAGCAACGCCGCCGCGTGAATCGCCACCGAACCGCCCACGCGCCAAAGGTTCCGGCGCACGTCTCGCCCGCGGCTCCAATCGATGGTGAGCGCCGGGTGTTCGACCGGTTCCGCGGAGGAAAATTCCCAGCGGACGGGGGGGTCCCCGGGGACTGCCTCAAAAATGAAAGAGCGCGGCTGGAACCTGGCATCCGGAGATCGGCTCTCGAAGATCCAGTCGATAGGACGATCCGGCGGCGCCCCCAGGAAGACGTGCGCCCCCGCGGTGGCGGTTGAAGCGTTCTCCGCCGGCGCCGGATCGGCTCTCCGGCCAATTGAGCGCTCCGGTGGGGGGTCTGGAATCACCTTCACTTCTTACGTGTTCCCCGCGCGCGAGTTCGCGGTTGGACGATCGGCGGCGCAACCGGCCACAACAGCCGCTCTGGCGCCCGCTGCCGCTAACGAAGAGACGTTCCCGGCAACCTCAGGGAGTACTCGAAAACCCATGTTTCGAGAGTGTCTCCGCGACCGTCCGGACGTGTTCTTCAATTTTACCAAGGATGTCCTCGGCCACCTCAAGCGCGCGCGTGGCCTCAACGGCGCCCACCAGCGGCGGTGTCCGGGTCCGGACGCTCTCGAGGAACGCCGCGTCCTGTAATCGGAGCGGTTCCCCTTTGACGATATCCAGCGGCTGAAAACCGATCTTGCGCTCCGGACTCACGGTGATGCGGACTCCGTCCTGCCGGCTGTAGTCCACCGAAATATATTCGTGCGGCTGGAACAGGCGCAGTTTGCGGACCCGCTCGGTCGAAACCCGGCTGGCCGTCAGGTTGGCCACGCAGCCGTCGGGGAAGGCCAGACGCACGTTTGCAATGTCCACCTTTTCCGAGAGTATGCGGATGCCCGAGGCGCGGATCTCGGATGGCATCTGCCGGGCCAGCGAGAGGACGATTTCGAGGTCGTGGATCATGAGGTCGAGAACAACGTCGACATCCAGGCTGCGCGGGGTAAAAACGCTGAGCCGGTGTACCTCGAAAAACAGCGGAAGCCGGGAGGCGGCTTCGAGTGCCCGTACGGCGGGATTGAAGCGCTCCAGATGTCCTACCTGCAGAATGCGGCCGTGGGTGGCGGCAGCCCGGCCGAGGCGGCGAGCCGCGTCCAGGCTGGGCGCAATCGGCTTCTCCACCAGAACATCGATCCCCGCTTCGAGAAGCCGGCAGCCGACTTCGGCGTGGGACGTCGTGGGAACCGCCACCACGGCGGCGTCCACCAGTCCCTCCAGTTCTTCCACCCCGGCACACGCGCGGCACCCGAACTCGGAGGCCGCCTGCGTGGCCGCTTCGGCCCGGCAATCCACCACGGCGGCCAACTCGGCTTGCGGAAGTTCCCTGAGAATACGCAAGTGGTTTCGGCCGAACTGGCCGGCTCCCACGACGGCGACACGAATACTCTCCAAAAGAAGTCTCCTTCGGCGGCCGAGCCCCGCGACCGGCCCTACAGACCGGAAACCCCACTATAGCGAACCCTTCGCGGCTCCTTTCACGTTGGCCGGCGCCTGGTTTACTTTTCTTCACAAAGTACTTGCTAATTACAAAAGAGTGGATTAGACTTTTGTCGTGGGCCAGGTTCACGAATTCCATCCGCCCCGCTCCGAACCGGTGCCGCTGCACTCGCACGCGATCGATAATCTGCGATACATCCGCGAGACCATGGAGCGGGCGGGGTCGTTTACCGCTGTACCCGGCAAAGGCGGCGTCGCCATGGGACTGACGGCCCTGGTTGCCGGGCACCTGGCGCACCGTGTCTCCAATCCGTTTCTGTGGCTGGGGACCTGGCTGGCGACAGCCGTCGTCGCCAGCCTCATCGGCACCACCGCCATGGCGCTGAAGGCGCGCAGCACGCAGCAGTCGCTGTTTTCTCAGCCGGCTCGCAAGTTCGCTCTCAGTTTCCTGCCGGCGATGGCCGCCGGGGCGGTGGTTAGTCTGTATTTCATCCGCCAGGGGACCCTCGGCCCGCTGCCGGGCATCTGGCTGCTGTTTTACGGCGCCGCCGTCATGGCCGGCGGCGTATTTTCGGCCCCGGTGGTGCCGGTAATGGGAGCCTGTTTCCTGACGGCGGGGGCCGGTGCGCTGTTCTCGCCCCCGGCCTGGGGCGACTATTACCTGGCGGCCGGTTTCGGTCTGCTGCATATCGTATTTGGGGCGATCATCGCCCGTCGTTACGGCGGTTAGCGTCGAGCGTGGAGGCGGACGGAAGGAGGTTTTCGAGGATGGCTAAAGGTGGTGCACTGCGCAACCCGGATCAGCAGCCGGGCGGCAAGCAGATGCGGCTCGCATCCGTACAGAAAGACCTGCCCGCGCTCGACCGCATGATTCACGAGCGGCTCCGCCTGGGAATCGTCAGCGCGCTGGCGGTGAACGATTCGCTGACCTTTAACGACCTGAAAAGGCTGCTGGCCACCACCGACGGGAATCTGAGCGTTCACGCCCGGAAGTTGGAGGATGCCGAATACGTGAAGTGCGTCAAGACATTTGAAGGTCGAATGCCGAAAACCGAGTACCGCCTGACAGACAGCGGCCGGCGTGCCCTCGAACAATACCTGGGCCACATGGAGGCGCTGATTCAGGCGACCCGCGGCGGGTGACCGGCGCGTTTTTTTGGCACGCATGCTTTACATTACAAAGTTCTTCAATGAATGGGGACTTCCGACAATGGCATTCTTTCATGTCGCGATCATCATGGATGGCAACGGGCGATGGGCTGCCGCGCGGCAACGGCCGCGAGTGTTCGGCCATCGCGCCGGAGCGGAAGCGGTCCGCCGCACGGTGGAAGCCGCGCCATCGCTTGGCATAGACATTTTGACCCTGTACGCGTTTTCTTCCGACAACTGGAAGCGCCCGCGCGCGGAGGTGGAGACGCTGATGCGCCTGTTTCGCGACTACCTGGCTCGCGAAGCCGCCCGTTGCGCGGACAACGGGATTCGTCTCCGCGTGATCGGCAGGCGCGACCGGTTGCCGCCGGAAGTATGCCGTGCCATCGCGCGTGCCGAGGCTGACACGGCGGCGGCGTCCCGCCTCGACTTGCGCATCGCTGTTGACTACTCGTCGCGCGACGCCATCGTGCGGGCGGCCCAATTTGCTGGCGGCCCTCTACCGCCGACCGCGATACCTTTTCCGCGCTTGCTTGCGACGGCGACAAACAGCTCTCGGCGGCGGACGTCGACCTTCTCATCCGGACGGGCGGCGAGCAGCGCCTCAGCGATTTCCTGCTGTGGGAGTGTTCCTATGCGGAACTGTATTTCACTTCCTGCATGTGGCCCGATTTCGACCAGGCGGCACTCGAAGCCGCCGTCGAAGATTTTCACCGGCGCGACCGGCGCTTCGGCGCGCTTCCCGCGGCTGTCAGCGCTTGAATCGCCTTCGCCCGCCGGCGAAGACCCTTACGCTGCCGCGCCTGTTGTTATAAAGTACTAGCGATATGACTCGCAGAAACTTTGTCGCCGCGGCCGCCTCGGGCGCGGCCCTTTCCTCGGCGGCAGCCCAGGACAAAAAGCCCGCCATTTTCGAACTGACCACCTACAAGCTGCGCAATTCCGCCGCAGCCAGGGTTCCCGCACCCCCGAGTTTCTGGGACAGGTACATGTGCCGGCTCTGAAGCGCGCCGGCGCCGGGGCCGTAGGAGTGTTCCGGAATTCCATCGCGCCGGAAGGTCCGTTCATCAACTCTCTGGTCAGCTATCCGGATCTGGCGGCCTACGAGACCGTCCAGGACAAGCTTGCGGCCGACGAGGACTACCGGAAACAGGCGGATGCCTATTACAACGACCCGCAAGGGCATTGGCTTCGAGCGCATCGAAAGCCGTCTTCTTCGCGCGTTTTCCAAGGTGCCGGAAATCGAAGTCCCGCCTGCCAGGGAAGGGGGCCGGATATTCGAGCTGCGCATGTACGAATCGAACAGCCCCGTGACGCTTCACGGAAAGTGGAGATGTTTCAGACCGGAGGCGAAATCGCCATCTTCCGCAAGAGCGGCCTGCTGCCGGTCTTCTTCGCCACCACCATCGTGGGGACGCACATGCCGAATCTCACCTACATGCTGGCCTTCGACAGCCTGGCCGCTCGGGAACACGGGTGGGGGGTCTTCGGCGCCAGTCCGGAGTGGAAGGAACTGCGCGCCCGACCGGGCTTGAGCGACATCGAAATGGTCTCCAACATTTCGAACATCATCCTGACCGCGGCGCCCGGCTCCGAGATTCGTTGAGAGGAGACGGGCGTGGGGTATCCGGACTTGTGGTCGGCGTTGCAGTCCGTCGTGGTAGCCGTGCTGATCGGCCTGCTGGTCGGCGTTCAGCGGGAAGTATCGCTCGACGAGAACCGGCCGGGGGTCAGGGATTTCGTTCTCATTGCCGCGACGGGCGGCATCTGCGGCTTACTCGGACTGCCGTGGTTGACGGCTACCGCTCTGCTGGCGATCACCGTCCTGCTGGCGGCATTCCACATCCACTGCGCGCAGCGAACCGGCGTCACAACCGAAATCGCCGGGGTGGCGACCTTCGCTCTTGGCTATTTGGCCACGGCTCCCAGCCAAACTCTCAGCGTAAGCCTGGCCATCGCCCTGGCGATCATCCTTACCGCTTTCCTCGAAGCCAAGCGAAGCCTGAACCGGTTCCTGCGCGAATCCGTTACCGAAGTCGAGTTCAACGCCACGCTCCGGTTCCTGGCTGTGATCTTCCTCATTTACCCGGTGCTGCCCGACGGGCATTTCGGGCCGAACGGGGGGTTCGCTCCCAAAGCCACCTGGATGTTCGTCATCCTGGTTTCGTCCATATCCTACATCGGCTATTTCCTCGAAAAATACCTGGGACGCAAGCGTGGGCTCAGCCTGACGGCTTTTCTCGGCGGCGTCGCCTCCACCACGGCGGCAACCGCGTCGTTTGCGCGCTCGAGTGCCGGCAACCCGGCAGATGTGGATGCCTACGCGCAGGCGGCCGTTATCTCCAACGCTACCCAATTTCCCCGTCTGCTGGCCCTGTTGCTGGCCATCAACCCAGGGTTCGCGGTGGCCGTTCTGCCGGCCCTGGCTGCCATGACCGCCACCGGCTACGGCGTGGCGTGGCTGATGCGCCCGAAAGCGCAGCCGGAATCGGCCGGCGGCAGGTTGAAGCTGGGCAATCCGTTCGCGCTCCTGCCCGCGTTGAAGTTCGGCGCCATTTTCGCCGCGGTCCTGTTTCTTAGCTGCGCCGCCAGCGCCGCCTTCGGCGAAAGCGCCGTGTATTGGACGGGGCTCCTCGGCGGTTCCATCGACGTGGACGCCGTGGTGGTAACTCTCTCCGATCTGCTGGCAGGCTCGCGGACCACGCTCGCCGTAGCCTTCCCGGGCATGTTGCTGGCGCTGGCTTCGAATGCCGTTTTGAAGACCGGCATCAGCCTGTTCACGGCGCCTCGCCGTTTCACCGTCCGCCTGGCAGGTGGCTTTGGGGCAATGTTCGTGACCGGAACGGCGGTGTGGTTGTTCCTTGGCTAACCGACTCCTACCGGTCTGCCCCCTTTGCCGGGATCACCCACAGAAAGAGTCTGCGTCCATCCACCACGATCTCTTTGTCCGGCTTCCAGTTGCCCATATCGAAAGCGTGGGAGACCACCCGGGTCCCCGGCTTGAGCTCGGTTTGCAGACGCGGCTTGAGCTTCTCGTTCACCGACGGCAGCAGATACAGCGTCACGACATTGGCGGCATGGATGTCGGCATCGAAGAGATTCTTTTCGATGAACTGTACCCGGTCCGCAACCCCGGCTTTGGCGGCGTTTTCTTTCGCTTCCTTGATGCGCTCGGGATTCAGATCGTAACCAATGCCGCGCGCCCCGAAGTCCTTGGCGGCGGCTACGACAATGCGTCCATCGCCGCAGCCCAGGTCGACCACCAGCTCGCCTTTCTTGACGTCGGCGAGCTTCAGCATGCCCTCCACCACTCCAGGCGGCGTCGGCACGTAGGGAACATCCAGGCCGGCGCCGTACTCATAGCCCTCCTGAGCGACGGCCGGATGGGCCGTGGCCCCGACCAGGAGCAACAATATCAACGGGAGCCAAATCCAGGTGAAGACGGATTTGAAAGACAACATAAATTTCTCCGTAGAGCAGAAATCGCCGGGCAATCGAGCCCGGCGTAGGCAGCGGCAACATCGTATCACCAGTAGGCCCTCGCCAGCCAGCCCCTCAGGCCGGATTAGAAATGGAACCGATAGCGGAGTTGCAGGTAGATCTGGCGCGGGTCCGCGTAATGGGTGCCGCCGAATGTCTCGCTGTTGTCCAGCAGGAACCGTCGGTTGGCCCCATTCAATGCGGTGACCGTTAGAGAAGGCTCTCCCCCAGCGTCTTGCCGAACGATGCGTCGAAGGTGGTGTGCGACTCGAGGTAGCGCGGCACCTCACTCTCGCCGTCGGGGAATCCCGACCCGTAGTAGACATCTCCGGCCAGCCACATGTGCCACGGCAGGCTGGAATTGAAGTTCACGTGCAGCGTGTGGCGCTGATCGTGATCGAGCGGAAAGTAGCCCACGTCGGGGGGAGCGAAATCGGTCAGCCCGCCGGTGACGGCGCCTTCCGCGTCAGCGTGCTGGTAGGAGTAGGCGACGGCGACGGTCGCCCCGCCGGAACAGCCGCGGCGAACGAACCGTAAACTCCCAAGCACGGATGCGCGCGCCCGCGATGGCCAACGGGAAGAAGACGTTCGAATTGCCCAGCGCCTCGTGGTCGAAAAAGTTTCTGGCGCGCTGGCGGAAATTGTTGATGTCGAACGTCCATCCGTGAAGGGGAATTGCCAGGCCCACCTGGTTCTCTTCGTCCCGCTCGCCCGGGAGTGGGATGAACCCCAGCCCGGCGGAAACCGCGTAATCCAGCGCCGGCCCTGAAACGGTGGAGAGCGGAGGAGCCTGGTAGTAGCGGCTATACGAAGCCGCGAAGCACCCAGTTGAGGTGCGGAATACGGATCGAAGCTCCGGTGCGCGGGCTGGCGGCATTTTCCGAGACGGCGCCGCTGAAATGCGTCAGCCTGACGCCGCCGGTCAAGCGTCAGCCACGAGGTGGCCCGCCATTGGTCCTCGATGAATCCCACTTCCAGGTGTCCCGTTGAGATGCGCGTCTGCCGCAATTCGGGCGTCGAGCCGTCGGTGGCCGTAGAGGTCGATGAACTCGTTATCGTGCTGGCCGAAGCCATACACGCCGATGCGCGCGTTGTGGTGCGCGGTGACGGTGCTCACCGCGATTTGCGCGCCCGCGTAGATCGAACGCAAGTGATGGACGGTGCCCACCGGCGAACTGCCGGGATCTCCATCGTAGTTGGCGGAATTCGAGTGCACGAAGGGCGAGACGGTCAAAACGTTGTCCCGGACAGCGTGCGCACCCAGGTAAAGTCCGCCAGCGCGTCGCGTTCCCGCTCGACGTCGCGCACGCCCTCGTCCTGGGCGTCCTGATCGTTCGGAACCTGGTAATCGTCGCTGCGCAGCGAGGTGACGAAGCGGAACTGGTTGTTCGGGTCTTAAATTGAAGAGCAGCGAGCCGAACCCGCCCAAGCCCCAGACGCGGTCGTGCAGCATTTCCGGACCGGGCGTTTCCAGGCCGTAGTCGCTGCGATTCCCATTGATGCTGCCGAAGTAGGCGAATCTCTCCGTGTGGTCGCCGAGGAGAGCTGGTTGTTGGTCTGGTGGAAGCTGCCGAAGGTGGAGTTCACTTCGATCTCGCGGTTGAACTCGAAGCCGGTGCGCGGAACCACGTTGAAGACGCCGTAGGTCCGGTCGCCGTACTCGGACGAGTAGCCGCCGCGCTGCACCTCCAGGTAGTCGATGTCTTTGGGATCGACCTGCGGGCCGACATTGCTGGCGATGTTGGTGTTCGGAATCGGTATGCCGTCGATGGCCCAGCTCACCTGGTGTCCGCCGCGGATGTGAAGCTGATCGTGCGTCATGTAGGCGCCCGGTACGTAATCGGTAATCATCGCCATGCTGTTTGTCAGGTCGGCGCCGGGTGTAATGCGGATGTCGCCTCGCGTGACCACGGTCGCCGGAGTGGACGACTGCGGATTCACCACCTCGGCGGATTCGGAAACCTCCACGGACTGTCGCTGCTCGGCCAGCCGCATTTGGATGTGCAGCACGGGAGCGCTGTCGGAAACCACCTCGAGCAGCCGGTCGGCGGGGGCGAAGCTGGGGCTTACGACGTGGAGGCGGTAATCGCCCACCGGCACGGCGCGGAATTCGAATTCGCCGGTGCCGCTGGTTTCCGTACTTTGCCGGTAGTCGGAGGCCGCCGCCAACAGCGTCACCGCTGCGTTCGATATGGGCCGGTGGTCGGGGTCGTGGACGATGCCGCGGACGGTCCCGAAGATACTCGGCCGCGCCGTCGCGGCGGTCACCAGCAGGCACCCCAACAGCAGTGTGTATCGACGAATTTGCATCTTGTCCCCCAGCTTGAGAGAAAAAAGGACGTCCAACCGGACCGCTCGACGTGGAAAAAGACCGGTCTGGGAATCGAACCCAGCAGCGCTCAATGTGAGTCCGCTCAACAGGTTTGCAGCCCGCGGGGAGCCCCAGCCCCCTATCCCGGCCACCTGTAGTTCCATCATAACCAATTGAATTGACCGCGGCGACCCGCCTGCGTTACAGTGATGTTGCGGGGTGGAGCAGTCTGGTAGCTCGTTGGGCTCATAACCCAAAGGTCGTAGGTTCAAATCCTACCCCCGCAACCAACCTTCCCAGCGGTTCTCCTCCGACTCCAGGCTTTTCGCCATATATGGGGGCAGCGCCCGCCTCTGTTAGATTCACATACACATCACCTGGCAGAGGACTTTTCCTGGATTGCGAATTTCGGGTTGACGATTCGGAGCGATGCATATCCGCTTCGAGGGTAGCGGGTACCTCCCGGGTTTTTGGGGCTGTGCGGCGGGAAGGGGGTGAAAAGACGGGTGAGAAAGTTGGAATTTCGCGGCCGGCAGCCAATGGGGCCGTGGCACGGACATTCGTGTCTGTGTCAGGTGCCACCGGCATCGGTGCCGGTGTGCTGGGTGGCGCTCGATCAGGGTCACTTCAAGGGTCCACGCGCCAACCGGGTTCCGAGTTTCACCGACATAAGGCAGGCTGTGGAGATGCCAGGTGAGGGAAATATCACACGGACCCGGACGTCCGTGGCACCTGACACAGGCCCGAATGCCTGTGCCACCGGAGCCGGTGATCTTTTCGCAGAGCAAACCCAATCCAATTCCCGGACCCTCGGCAAACGCGGCCCCCTATCCCCGTAACCTTCTACGATCACCGCTCCACCCGCGCGCGGATGAACGGCGCCATGCTTTGGCAGGCGAATACCATGGGCCAAAGCTGAGCCGGACAGCCGCGCGGTGAATTTATAATGGCTTTGAGCACCGCAATGTCCTTAATTCCGCGTGACGTTCGCTTCGCCGCCCGGACGATGCTTCGCGCCCCCGGCTTCGCTGCGATTGTGGTGGTTGTTCTGGCCCTCGGAATCGGCGCCAACAGCGCGATTTTCAGCGTGGTGAACGCGGTCTTACTGCGGCCGCTGCCCTATCGCGATCCCGGCCGCCTGTACCGCCTCTACGAGGTCAGTCCGAAGAACGAAGAAGAGGGGGTTTCACCGGCCGACCTGCTGGTGTTCTCGAAAAATACCCACGTGTTCGAAAAACTGGCGGTGTCGCATTGGGAGAACCTGACTCTTACCGGCCCGGAAGGTCCCGAAAATGTATTCGGGGGCAAGGTCTCGGCCGATTGCTTCGAGATGCTCGGCAGCCGGCCGGCCATCGGACGCGTCTTTCGCGCCGAAGAGTTCCGGACTGGCGCCCCAGCGGCTGTCCTGCTCTCCGACCGTCTCTGGCGGCGGCGCTTCGGAGCCGACCGGCAGGTTATCGGAAGGCAATTGATGATGAACGGCAATCCGTACGTCATCGCCGGCGTCATGCCCTCCGATTTCTTCTTCGACCAGCGGTTTGCCGTGTGGACGCCCTGGCAGTTTACCGCCGACGACACTTCCCAACGCTACGAACGCGCAAGTGCCGTCGTTCGGCTTAGGCCAGGGGTCACCGCCGTGCAGGCGCGGGCGGAAGCGGAGGCCGTGTTCCGCAACCTGGCGCCCGACGATGCCCGCAAAGGCTGGAACGTCCGCCTGGTGCCGCTGGCGGGCGAGCTAACCGCGAGCGTCCGGCCCGCGCTGCTGGTGGCTCTGGGGGCGGTGGGCTTCGTGCTGCTCATCGCCTGCCTGAACGTGGCCAACCTGCTGCTGGCGCGCGCCTCCGAACGCGGCCGCGAGATCGCCGTGCGCACCGCACTTGGCGCCGGCCGCCTCCGCGTGGTGCGACAGTTGCTCACCGAAAGCCTGCTGCTCTCCGTCGTGGGTGGAGCGGCCGGACTGTTGTTGGGGGCCTGGGGGGCGAGAGCCCTGGTGGCGATGTTCCCGGAGCAAAATCCGGTACCCAGGCTCGATCAGACCCACCTGGACACCGGGGTGCTGTTGTTCACGCTGGCGCTGTCACTTGCCACGGGCCTGGTTTTCGGCCTGATACCGTCGCTCCAGGCTTCGCGCGCCGATCTCAACGAGGCGCTCCAGGAAGGCGGGCGCGGAACGCACGGCCGCGCGCACTCGGGCTTATTGCGCCAACTGCTGGTGGTGGCCGAGACGGCCCTCTCGCTGGTTCTGCTTGCCGGCGCGGGGTTGATGCTGCGCAGTTTCGACCGCCTGATGCGGGTGAACCCGGGATTCGACCCCGAGAGTGTCCTCACCCTGCGCGTACCGCTTCCGGTTGTCAACGAAGCACAAGAAAAAGCCGCTTACTACACCCGCATGATCGAACGGCTTCAGCGTCTGCCCGGCTTGAATTCCGTGGGGTTCATCTCCCCCATCCCGCTCGGCCACGTGGACTCAAATGGGACGTTCGCGGTGGAGGGCCATCCGCCCCCGCCAGGCGAGCGCCAGCTTGTGAAGCTGCGCGCCGCGAGTCCGGGTTACTTCCGGGCGATGGGAATCGGCCTGCGGGAAGGCCGCGTGTTCCGCGAAACCGATACGGCGGCTGCGCCCGGCGTGGCGGTGATCAACCAGACGCTGGCGCGGAAATATTTCCCGAACAAAGATCCCATCGGGAGACGAGTCACCATGTCGGACGGGGACAAAGGTCCTTTCCTCACGGTTGTCGGGGTAGTGAACGACGTCAATTACATCAACCTCGGAGGCGACCCGGCTCCCGAGATGTACCGCGATTATCGACAGTTCTTCTTCGCGCCATTCGCCGCTTCCATCGTCGTGCGCGCGAGCTCCGGCGATCCACTGCGCCTGGCCGCCGCGGTGCAGAGAGAGGTCCGGGCCGCCAGCCCCGATCAACCCATCGAAGACCTGAAGACCATGCGGGAAGTGATTTACGAAAACGTCTCGCGGCCGCGCTTCCAAACCTTGCTGCTCGGCGTATTTGCCGCGCTGGCGCTGCTGCTGGCCGCCGCCGGGCTCTACGGCGTTCTCTCCTATTCGGTAAGCCGGCGGGCACGCGAGATCGGAATCCGAATGGCGCTCGGAGCTTCGCGCGGGAGCATCCTCCGGCTGGTGATGGGCGAAGCGCTGGCGCTCGTCGCGGCCGGCGTGGCGCTCGGCTTGGCCGGTTCGTTCGCGCTTACCCGCTTGATCGCCTCGCAGCTCTACCACACGCAGCCTACCGACCCGTTAACGCTTGCCGTGGTCTCCTTGCTGCTCGCGGCGGTTGCCGCAGCCGCCAGTTACCTGCCGGCGCGCCGCGCCGTAAAGGTAGACCCCAACGTCGCGCTGCGCTGTGAATAAGCGCTACTCTCACACAATTCAGCGGGAATACTGGGCCGCGCTCAGACATCCGTGACACTGGGATTTGCGCTGACCGACTCTGCCGCCGAAAATCCTTTCAACGCTTTCATCAAATCTTCAGACGCGTGGAATAAACTACTGCTGCGAACTTTGCCTGGTCCTTTGCCGCTGGGCAGACCGGAGAACGTCAGAATTGGGCACGAGCGGTATTCACCATGCACGGAGTTCGGAAGTCCGACAGGAGAGGAACATGATGCGGAACAGGAAATTCATTCTGACGGGGTTCTTTGCCGCCGCGGTCCTGCTCGAAGGCGCAACCGGCTACAAGGTGGTGGACCGTTACCCGATTCCCGGAAACGGCGGCTTCGATTACGTGGCGATAGACAGCGCCGCGCGGCGCGTGTACGTCTCGCACGGAACCGAGGTGAACGTTTTGGACGCGGACAGCGGAAAGGTTGTGGGTACGATCCCGGACACGCCTGGCGTCCACGGCATCGCCATTGCGTCGGCGTTCCAGCACGGATTTACCAGCAACGGGCACGAGGACAAGGTCTCGATGTTCGACCCGTCAACCCTGAAGCTCATCCGGAAAATCGACGTCGGCAAGGGACCGGACGGCATCTACTACGATCCCGCGGTCAAGCGGGTATTCACCAACAATCACGGCTCCCACGACATCAGCGCCATCAATGCGGCGACCGGCAAGGTTGTCGGAACGGTGAAGGTGGGGGGTGACGGCGAAGGGGCGGTGGTCGGCGCCGATGGGCTGATTTACGTCAACCTCGAGGATACCGCCGAGGTGGCGGCGTTCGACCCGAAGACGCTGGAAGTCAAAAAGCGCTATCCCATCGGCGTGGCGAAGGGCCCGACCGGCCTCGCCTATGACTCCAAAACCAACCGGCTGTTCATCGCCTGCCGCGAAGAGCCCAAGATGGTGGTGATGGATGCCGGGTCGGGGAAGGTAATCACCAGCATGCCCATCGGCTCGGGCGTCGACTATGCCGCGTTCGACCCGCAAGCCCGCCTGATTTTCTTCTCCTGTGGAGATGGGACCTTGAGCATCTTCCACGAGAAATCCGCCGACCAATACGAGGATGCCGGAGCGGTGAAAACCCAGCCGAGCGCGAAGACGCTGGCCTTCGACCCAAAGACAAAGAAAATCTTTCTTTCGGCCGCGGAGTATGAACAGAGCGCGCAAACCGGCGCCAACGGGCGTCGCCGCCGAACCGTAAAACCGGGATCGTTTGTATTGCTGGTGGTGGGCAAGTAAGCAGAGTGCGACAGCGGGGCGGCCAGTGATCGCCCCTATCGCAGTTTGTGGCAGAGAGGGTATTTTGTCCACAATCGTCAGAGAGAATGCGCCCTGGTTCTGATGTACAATGCTCAGCGATTATGAACCGTCGCGATTTTCTCTCGTCTTCCGTGTTGCCTTTCGCCGCCACGGCCGCACAGGCGCCGCCACGGTCGCCTCGCGCGGGCGACACCAGGCCGAACGTCATCTGGTTTTTCGGCGACCAGCACCGCGCCCAGGCGCTTGGCTGCAACGACGATCCGAACGCGCACACGCCGAACCTGGACAACCTGGCCTCCCTGGGGGTGCAGTTCGATCAGGCCGTCTCCGGGTTCCCGCTTTGCTGCCCCTTCCGGGGGTCGCTTCTCACCGGTCTCTATCCGCATAAGTGCGTCCCGGGCCACGAGTATCCGTTGCCCGATGGCCAGCCCACCATCGCAAAGCCGCTGCGCGAGGCCGGTTATCACACCGCCTGGTTCGGGAAATGGCACCTGGGGGGATTTCATGAAAGCGAAGGCCGCGCTGCGTATTACATTGTTCCGCCCGAGAAGCGAGGCGGGTTCGATACCTGGATCGGCTACGAGAACAACAACTCCCAGTACGATTGCTGGGTTCACGGCGGGACGGGCAAGGACGCCTTCCACTATCGTCTTCCGGGTTACGAAACCGACTGCGCTGACGGACCTGCTGATCAAGCACATCAAGGAGCGTGCCGCCGAGCAGAAAGCGGGCAAGGCTGCGCCTTTCTTCGCCGCCTGCTCGGTGCAGCCGCCCCACAACCCGTTCGTGGCGCCTCCCGAGTACCGGGAAAGGTGGACGGCCGGCCAGATCCGGTTCCGCCCCAACGTCCCGCCCATTGCCAGTGTCCGCCAGACCGCCTCACGGGAAATGGCCGGCTACTACGCCATGGTGGCGAACCTCGACTTCAACCTCGGCCGCGTGCTGAAGACGCTGGCGAGCGAGGGCATCGCCGAGAACACGCACATCCTTTTCTTCTCGGATCACGGCGACATGCTCGGCTCGCACGGCATGTACCGAAAGACCAATCCGTACGAGGAATCCACCCGCATTCCGTTCTTCATCGCCGGCGAACAGCCCACCTACGACGGGCGCAGAACCGGACGCGTGCCGGCGTTGATCAATGCTCCCGATATCGCACCCACAACGCTCGGTCTGTGCGGCATCCGAAAGCCGGAATGGATGATGGGCGCCGATCTGTCGCAATTCCGGCTCCGCCGGCCCGGCACTCCCGCGCCTTCTCTTCCGGATTCAGCCTATCTCCAGTGCGTTGTTCCCACCGGACACGCCGATTCCACCAACAAGCCGTACCGTGGCGTGGTGACAAGGGACGGCTGGAAATACGTCTGCTTCGACAACACGAGCTGGTTGCTCTTCAACCTGAATGAAGACCCCTACGAGCTGGTGAACCTGGCCAACAATTCGGGCTACAAACGGGAGCGCCAGAAGCTGATCGCTCGCCTGAAACAGTGGGTGTCCGATACGGGCGACAAGTTCAACATCCCGGATGATTGATGCCGGTTGCTCCGGCGGTTTGCCGCTGCAACCGCCGCCGCACTGCCTGGCTCGAATCCATCAGAAGCACTTCGCGCGCAATGGACCCGGCTTCCGAGAGGTTCCAGCGGCGGATGGCTCGCTTGAGCTCGGGGATTAACGGCGGGCTGACACTGAACTCTTCCAGCCCGAGGCCCAGCAGCAAGGGGGTTGCCACGGTGTTGGCGGCCAGCTCGCCGCAAAGGGTAACACCGATTCGCGCCTGTTGGCCGGCCTGAATCGTCTGGTGAATCATGCGCAGGACGGCCGGCTGGAAGGGGTCCGCAAGTGATGCCACACGCGGATTGGTCCGGTCCGCCGCCATGACGTATTGAACCAGGTCGTTCGTTCCAATGCTGAAGAAGTCAACCTCACGGGCCAGTTGATCGGCGACCGCTACCGCGGCCGGCACTTCGATCATGACTCCCACCTTCATTTCGTGCTCAAAAGGGATCCCTTCGCGCTCCAGTTCGGCGGCGCTCTCCGAAAGAACGGTCTTCGCTTCCCGCAGTTCCACAACGGAGGAAATCATAGGGAACAGTACCTCTATGGGATGGCCGGCGCCGGTACGCAGGATGGCGCGGAGTTGGGTCCGGAGCAGAGGTGCGCTGATGCAACGTCAGGCGGATTCCCCTCAGCCCCAGAAACGGGTTGGCCTCCTCCGCGATTTCGATGTAAGGCAGATCCTTGTCGCCGCCTGCGTCGAGTGTGCGGATGCTGAGCGGACGGCCGCCAAGCGACTCGGCGATGGCGCGGTAAGCGGAGATCTGTTCCTCCTCGGAAGGCGCGGTTCGGCGGCCCAGAAACAGAAACTCCGTCCGCAGGACGCCCACCCCCTCGGCGCCGCATTCCACCGCTTCCGCCGCTTCGGCGATTCCGCTGATGTTGGCGACAACACTCATGCGGCGGCCGTCCTGGGTGAACGCGGGCTGGCGCCGCTCGGATGCCGCCGCCTTCCGGGCGGCAAGCCACTGTTGCCGGCGGCTCTCGAGGGCGCTCAGTTGCTCCTGGTCCGGCTCCACCCAGACGATTCCGCGCTCCCCATCCAGCGCGACCATCGTCCCGCGGTCGACCGCCGAGATCCCGGGTCCCAACCCCACCACGGCCGGAATCCCCATGGCGCGGGCGAGGATCACGCTATGAGCGCTCGCGCTGCTTGCCTCCAGGCACAGGCCAATCACATGGTGCGGATCTAAATCCTTCACTTCGGAGGGTGTCAAGTCGTGTGCGGCCACAACAGAAGGTTCGGAAATAGCGGCCGGTGCCGTCTCGCGGCCGGTGAGCCGCCGCAACACTCGCGCCGCGACATCTGTCACGTCAGCCGCCCGGGTCCGCAGATAAGGGTCGCTCAGCTCACTGAGCTGCCGGGAGAACTTACCGGTGGCAATCTGCCAGGCATATTCGGCATTGACCCGTTGCGTGAGAATCACACCCGATGCACTCTCGATCACGGCCGGGTCTTCCAGAAAGAGCAGTTGAGCATCGAAGATACCGGCCTCGTTCTGCCCGACATGCTCTCGGGCCCAGTTGTACACCGAGCGGGTGTCGTCCTGCGCCTTGCCGATCGCCGACAACAAGCGCTGTCTCTCGGCTTCAGCATCGTCGACTTGCCGCGCGGAAACCTCAACGGAGACCGGCTCCAGCCTGGCCAGCGGGCCGACGGCGATGCCAGCGGCCGCCGGCCTCCCTACAAGTTGCCTGGGCCCGGGTTCCGGGAGCCGGGAAGCAGAATCCACGTCAAGGACGCTCTCACTCACATCTTGATCACCACAGCCCGACTCCAGGAAAGTCGTCAGCTCGGCAAGGGCCTGTTGAGCGTCGGGGCCCTCGGCTCGGATCCGTAATTGGTGACCCTGGCGCGCCCCCAGGCTGAGCAGGCCATTAATGCTTCTGGCTTCAACTGGCCCGACGGGTTGGCTGACGTTTTCGATCGTGATCCGCGCCTCGAAACGCCGGGTCAGCCGAACCAGATGAGCGGCCGGGCGAGCATGCAACCCCAGAGGGTTGGGCAGCCTGACCAACGATTCTTCCGCGTTCGCGGAGGTATCAGGAGCTGCGCGGTTCTCAGACCCGGGGTCCAGATGCCTCTGCTTGGCACTCATTGCCCCCTGTGCCTCGTGGGCCGCCTCGGCCAGACTGGCGCCGGCCGCCGCCTGGCTCACAGCCGCCACCGCGCCTTCAACCAGCGGAGCGGGGCACAGCAGCACCCGGGCCCGCCTGGCCTCATCCATGAGATCGAGCGCCGTCTCCGCACTGAGCACAGCGCTGCCAAGGTCCATCAGAACCAGCACCCCGTCTTCCGAGTACACTTCCTCAATCGCCTGGAGGACTTGGAACGCGTCGGTGCCAATCGGACTGCTCGGATCGCCGGTGCCGCCGGCGGCTGCCAGGCGGACTTTCCCGTGCGCCATCTGGCCGGCCAGCTCGCAAACCCCTTCCGCCAGCTTCGCACTGTGGGAGACAATGACAACGCCGATCATGGCTTGCCTCGGGATAGCCCCCATACGCTTGCGGCGGTATCGAGCAGAAGGTAGGCGGAAGTGGCGCCCGGATCCTGATGACCGATGCTGCGGGCTCCCAGATAGCTGGCGCGTCCCTTACGAGCCTGCATCGGAATCGTGCCTGACATGCCCGATTTTGCCGCCGCGACGCCCGCGCTGAGAATCTCCGCCAGGCTGCAATTCTCATCCAGGGCCTTCTGCATTGCCTCCACAGCCGGCAGCAAAGCGTCCAGCATGGTCTTGTCGCCCGGCTCGGCCTTGCCGCGCTGCTGGACACCCTCCACACCGGCTCGAAACATTTTCACAACCCCGCCCGCATCGAGCTCGGCCAGCCCGCTGCAGCTCGCCGCGGCCCGCAGAAAGAACGTGCCGTACAAGGGACCGGAAGCACCACCCACCTTTCGGATGAGAACAGTCGCCGCTGTCTGGAGAGCGGTGCGGATATCCGCCGGAGCGTTAGTGGCGAGCTCGGATTCGAGCGCCGTAAAGCCGCGTTCCATGTTGATGCCGTGGTCGGCATCGCCAATGGCCGAATCCAGCTCTGTCAGCCGCTGCTTATTCTCGGCGTAGACCCGCTGGAGGGCGTCCAGCCACTTCCGTACATCCAGTGTGCCAACCGCCATCCGCTCAAATCCCCCATCGCAAGCCGGGTGTCATTACGGGATCGTCCCACAGAGACAGGAGTTCGTCGTCCACTCGGAGAAGCGTGATCGAGCAACCGGCCATTTCGAGACTCGTGATGTAATTGCCCACAAGCTGTCGCGAGACGACGATTCCTTTGCCGCTCAGCGTCTGCATCATTTCCCGGTACACCAGGTAGAGTTCCATCAAAGGTGTGCCGCCCATGCCGTTTACCATCGCGATCGCCCGGTCGCCGCGCCGGAATGGGAGATCGGCGACGATCGTCTCCAGCATGCGCGTGGTCAGCACGCTTGCCTCCGCAAAATGGATTCGCTCGCAGCCGGGTTCCCCGTGGATGCCGATACCCATTTCAATTTCGTCGTCGCCCAGCTCGAAGGTGGGCTTGCCGGCGGCCGGCACCGTGCAGGAAGTCAAGGCCAACCCCATCGACCGGCCATTCTGGTTGACCGTGCGGCAGACTGCTTCGACTTTGGCGAGGTCGTAGCCGCGTTCGGCGGCGGCGCCGCAGATCTTCTCCGCCAGCACCGTGGTTCCGACGCCGCGCCGCCCGGCGGTATAAAGACTGTCTTCAACCGCCACGTCATCGTTGATCACTACCGCCCTCACTTCCACTCCCTGCGCCTGGCAAAGCTCGGCGGCCATCTCGAAATTCATGATGTCGCCGGTGTAGTTCTTGACGATGTGGAGAACGCCGTTGCCGCCATTGACGGCCATCGTCGCCGCTTCGATTTGATCCGGGGTGGGGGAGGTGAACACCTGCCCCGGACACGCGGCGTCCAGCATGCCTTTGCCCACGTAACCGGCGTGCATCGGTTCGTGGCCGCTGCCGCCGCCGGAAACAATTCCGACTTTGCCTTCGAGAGGAGCGTCTGCCCGCACCACATAAAGAGGGTCGGGATTCACCTTCAAGATGTCAGCGTGCGCCAGAGACAGCCCCATCAAGGACTCGTGGACCACTTCCTGTGGATCGTTGATCAGTTTTTTCATAACCGGGTTACTTTTCCTCGCTGGCATCACAGTCGCTCTTCAATCGTATCCCAACGAATTGCTCCCGGAATGCTTGTGAAATCGGCCGGCGCTCGCTTTCGGTAACGTCCACGGAATTTCGCTTTCACGGTGTTCGGGTCGGCTAAGATGATACTTGGATTTCGCGCAAGATGACCAAGGGCTGGGGTAATTCTTCGCTGTCGAACTGCTGTGTAGACTCACGAATGTGCCTGGCACCCAGGCGTGATAAAGGAAAGAGGTGATCGACGTGGCTTCCCGAAGGGGCTTTCTGGCGGCAATCACGGCCGCCCTTCCGTTTTCCCCGGCACCCTCGGCATCCGCCGCTCCCGCGGGCGGCGCCGAAAATATCCGCACCGAACAAATCTCCCTGGACGGCTTGTGGTCTTTCCGCCTCGACCGGCAGAACGTCGGGCTCAAGGAAAACTGGCAGCAGACTGATGTTCCGGCCGGCGGCTGGCGTCCGGTGACGGTGCCGCACACCTGGCAGATTGAGCCGGAAAGCACGGACTACATGGGCGCCGGCTGGTACCACCGCTGGTTCGATGCGCCGGCGGATTGGGCTGTTCACGCCGTGCGCGTCGAATTCGAGGCGGTGTTCCACACCGCTACGGTTTGGCTCAACGGGGTGGAAGTGGGCCGTCACGTGGGGAAAGGCTACACCGCGTTCACCTGCGATCTCGAACCGCACCTTCGGTTTGGCAGCCGGAATACGTTGGTTGTTCGCGCCGACAATACGTTCAGCGACTTGATGCTGCCGCGCGGAACGTCCAGCGATTGGGCGCATGACGGCGGCATTTATCGGCCCGTCCGGCTTCTGATTACTCCGAAGACCTTCATCGAAACCGTGGCGGTGGATGCCGATCCGGACCTTGCGGCGAGCGTTGCGTCCATCGAGACTACCGTAACGGTCCGCAACGCCGCCTCCACGCCTTTCGACGGTAGTGTGACATTCCGGGTACTTGACCAGGAGACCGGGAATGCCGTGCTATCCGATGGCCCCACCACCGTGGTGAAGCTCGCGCCGGGAGACAGGAACACAGTAAATTTCGCCGCCGCGAAGTTACGCAATCCAAAACTCTGGCAGTTCGACCATCCGCACCTGTACCGGATGGACGTCACCCTGTCGAACGGCCACACCTACGAAACCGCCTTCGGCATCCGCAAGATCGAAACGCGCGGCGCGGCTTTTTATCTGAACGGCGAACGCGTGCGGTTGATGGGCGTGGAGCGCATGGCGGGCAGCAATCCGGAATTCGGAATGGCGGAACCAGCCGGATGGATCCACCACGACCACGCGGACATGAAGGAGTTGAACTGCGTGTACACGCGCGTCCACTGGCCGCAGGACCGGCGGGTTCTCGAGTGGTGCGACCGCCATGGAATTTTCATTCAGACCGAAGTGCCGACCTGGGGCCGCCAGACCTTCAGGGAAAAGACGCCGGAGCCGTTGCCCGCGCTGATGGACAATGGGCTCGAGCAATTGCGGGAGATGATCGGACGCGACCGAAACCACCCCTGCATCTTCTCGTGGGGCCTGTGCAACGAAATCGACGGCCAGAACCCGCCGGCTTACGCTTTCGCCCGGAGAATGTATGCAGAGGCCAAGAAGCTGGACCCGCGGCGGATGGCGACCTACGCTTCGAACTCGCTCGAGAAGTCGCCGGAGAAAGACGTCTCCGGGCTGATGGACTACATTATGTGGAACGAGTATTACGAAAGCTGGTACAAAGGCACGCCGGAGGATCTGGCCAGGAACCTCGACGAAATCCACCGGGCATTCCCGGACAAAGCCCTTGTGATCTCCGAGTACGGCTACTGCGCCTGCACCCCGGACCGTCCCGAAGGCGACGCCAAACGGGTGGAAGTGCTGCGCGGCCACGACCGGGTATTCCGCGAACGCGATTACGTAGCGGGGCTCATTTTTTTCGACTACAACGACTACCGCACGCATGTCGGCGACCGCGGCACCGGTGTGATGAAGCAGCGCGTTCACGGGGTTGTGGATCTGTACGGTACCAGGAAGTCGTCGTGGGAGGTGCTCCGGAACCAATCCTCGCCGGTTGAATCAATGCGTGTTTCCGGCCATCCCGCCGCCCTGAGCATCGAGCTGAAAACCCGCTCGGAAGTTCCTTCCTACCCGCTCCACGGCTACGAGATCAGGGGGGTGGCGTACGGATTCGGCAACATTCCGGTAGAGCGGGTCGGCATCCGCGTTGAAACTGTCGCGCCGGGGGAATCGCGGAGCGCGCAAATGAGCTTTACACAGACGGGAATTTCGCGCATTCAGGTGGACCTTCTGCGCCCGACGGGGTTTTCGGCGTTTACCACTGTGTGGATGCCCTGATCGGGTCCGCGCGGAGAAACAACAAGCATGAAAAACAAAGGAGCGGTGAAGGCGTGGGAGGCCCCGGTAACCATCCCGACCTATCCGGCGCTTCCGCCCGACCGCAACCCGATGTTCCTCGACAAGCGCGTCTACCAGGGCAGCAGCGGCAAGGTCTATCCGAATCCCTTCACCGACCGCGTATCGGATGAGAAGGTGGACAAATCTTACAACGCCGTCCACCTGGAGAACGAATACATTCGCGTGATGATCCTGCCCGAGATCGGCGGGCGCATCCACATCGGCCAGGACAAGATCAACGGCTACGACTTCATTTATCGGCAGAATGTGATCAAACCGGCCCTGGTGGGGCTGCTGGGGCCGTGGATCTCAGGCGGTGTCGAGTTCAACTGGCCGCAGCATCATCGCCCGTCGACGTTCATGCCGGTGGATCATTTCATCGAGGAGCACGAGGACGGCAGCCGCACGGTATGGCTGAGCGAGCATGAACCCATGAACCGGATGAAAGGCATGGCCGGCATCTGCCTGTATCCGGGCAAGGCGCTGATTGAGGCCAAAGTCCGGCTGTACAACCGCACTCCATTTGTTCAGACATTCCTGTGGTGGGCCAACGCCGGCATCCGTGTCCACGATCAATACCAGGCGTTCTTTCCCCCCGACGTGCACTTCGTCGCGGATCACGCCAAAAGGGCCATGTCCTGGTACCCGGTGGCGCGCAATTTCTACTACGGAGTCGACTACCGCCAGGGCGTGGACATTGCGTGGTACAAGAACATCCCGGTTCCAACCTCGTACATGGTCACGAAGTCGGACTACGATTTTTTCGGCGGCTACGATCACGAAAAACAGGCCGGGATTGTGCATGTCGCCGACCATCACGTCGCGCCGGGGAAGAAATTATGGACTTGGGGCAACGCGGAATTCGGATATGCGTGGGATCGCGAACTGACAGATGAGGACGGGCCCTACATCGAATTGATGGCCGGCGCGTACACCGACAATCAACCCGACTTTTCCTTCCTTCAGCCTTACGAGACCAAAACCTTCCGACAGGTCTGGTACCCGATCCGGAAGCTCGGTCCGGTCAAGAATGCCAACCGTCTCGTGGCGGTGAATCTGGAGGCCGTCGAGGGTGGTTGGAAAGTCGGCATAGCCGCGACGGAAAAGGTGGATCATGCAACGGTGGTCCTTTCGGATGGGCCGTCGGTGAGTTTTGAAAGGCAAGTTTCACTGGCGCCCGGAGAACCCTTCGTCGATTTTGTGCCGCTAGCGGGCGACAATCGGCCGTTGCTGCGCGTTCTCGGAAGCGACGGTGGCGAAATCATTCGGTATCAGCCGGTGACGGCGCCCGACATGGAGTTACCCGAGCCGGCGGCGGAGCCGCCACCGCCGGCCGAAATTGTGACCAACGAGGAGCTGTACCTCACGGGCCTGCACCTGGATCAGTACCGGCACGCCACGCGCGAGCCGCAAGCATACTGGTCGGAGGCGCTGCGGCGGGACGCCGGCGACGCGCGGTGCAACAACGCGATGGGTCTGGTTGCGCTTCGCCAGGGACGGTTCCGGCAGGCCGAGGAACATTTTGGAAAGGCGATATCGCGGCTGACGCGGAGGAATCCGAACCCGCGAGACGGTGAACCGCACTACAACCTCGGCGTGGCGCTTCGGTATCAGAACAGAACGGATGAGGCGTATGCCGCCTTCCAGAAAGCGGCCTGGAACGGTGGATGGGTTGCGGCGGCTTGCTATGAACTTGCGGCCATCGACTGCACGCGCGGTGAGAATGCACTCGCGCTGCAGCACCTGGAGCGGTCGCTCCGTGCGGACGCCGACAATCTGAAGGCGCGCAACTTGCGGGCGGCTGCGCTCCGAAAACTCGGGCGTAGTGCCGAGGCGAGAACGATGGTGGAAGAGACAATCGCGCTGGATCCGCTCGACTTCTGGTCGCGGTACGAACTGCTGCTTTTGAACGGCGGGCCGCGGGAAGGTTTCGCAACGTTTTTTGAACAGATGCGCCGGGACCAACAGACCTGCCTCGACATCGCCTTCGACTGCGCGTGGGTGGGGCTGCTGGCCGAATCGGCCGACCTGCTCACGGCCTTTCAGAACGCCGTCGCCGAAGAAGCTTATCTTCCGACGCTCCATTATGCATTGGGGTGGGTATTGGCGCGCCTGGGGCGCGCAATTGAGGCAGCGGAATCTTACACGAAGGGCCGGCGGGCCTGCCCCGACTATTGCTTTCCGGCACGGCTGGAAGAGTTGTTGGCGCTCGAAGCCGCCGCCAGTTCGGACCCGGCGGATGCCCAGGCGCGATACCTGCTCGGCAACCTGCTTTACGACAAAAGACGACGCGAGGAAGCGATCGAGCTCTGGGAGGAATCCGCGCGGCTGGACCCGGCGTTCCCGATCACCTGGAGAAACCTGGGCATCGCGTATTACAACGTTCGCGGTAACTCGCGGCGTGCGGCGGAATGTTACCAGGCAGCGCGCAAGGCGAACCCATCGGACGCCCGGCTGCTGTACGAGTGCGACCAGCTTCGCAAGCGTACCAACGTGGCGCCCGATGACCGACTCAGGGATTTGGAGGTGAATCGCGATCTGGTGGCGCGGCGCGACGACCTCTCGATTGAATTGGTCACGCTGTATAACCAGACAGGCCGGAGCAACGAAGCCCTGAAGGTCTTAATGAACCGGCGCTTTCATCCGTGGGAAGGCGGAGAGGGACTGGTTTCGGGGCAGTATGTCGCGGCGCATCTGCTGCTCGGCCGCGACCAGCTCGAAGCCGGAGACCCGGCGGGTGCGCTCTCGCATTTCCAGGCCGCCCGATCTTATCCGCCGAACTTGGGCGAGGGCAAACACCTACTCACGCCGGAAACGCATCTTGACTACTTCACGGGAGTCGCTCTTACCGCGCTGGGCAGGACCGCCGAGGCGCAACAGGCGTGGCAGCGCGCCGCCAATGCGCCCGCCGCCACGGACGTCTTTGCGTACTACCGTGCTCTCGCCCTGAATGCGTTGGGCCGGCAGCAGAAAGCGCAAGCCGTTTTGAACACGCTTCGAAATCAGGCGGAAACGCAACTGCGCAGCGAAGCCGGCATCGACTACTTCGCTACCTCGCTTCCCAACTTTCTGATCTTCGAGGACGATATCAGCCTGCGCAATCGAGTGGAACACCTGGTCCTGAGAGGTTTCGCCCAACTCGGGCTCGGCCGCTACGTTGAAGCGTCAGCCGACCTCGGCGAGGCTCTCTCGCTGGATCGCAATCACTTGTTCGCGCGGATGGAAATGGACAGGATGCCGAAGGCAGGGAAGCAGAAAATCCAGGATGATTGATCACACGAGCACATCGACACAGCCGGACGCACAATCATACGACTTGCCGTATATCTGGCTGATTTCCGCGGTTGCCGCGCTGGGTGGACTCCTTTTCGGTTACGACTTTGTGGTGATCGGCGGCGCCAAGCCGTTTTACGAGCTTTTCTTTGGACTCAAAACGTCGTCAGCCGTCGGCTGGGCAATGAGCAGCGCCTTGATTGGCTGCCTGGTGGGAGCGCTTGCTTCCGGCATGCTGAGCGACCGCTTCGGCCGAAAACGATTGCTGATATTGTCGGCTGCCTTGTTCGCGGTGACGTCGCTCGGAACGGCGGCGTCCGGCTCGTTCGCGATGTTTTTGTTTTGGCGCACCAGCGGCGGCGTCGCTATCGGACTGGCGTCCAATCTTTCTCCGATGTACATCGCGGAAGTTGCCCCGGCGTTTCTCCGCGGGCGGCTGGTATCGCTGAACCAGATGACCATCGTTACCGGCCTTGTACTGGCACAGTTCGCGAACTGGATGATTGCGAAGCCGGTACCGGCGGGGTCGTCGCCATTGGAAATTCTGAACTCGTGGAACGGACAGATGGGATGGCGGTGGATGTTCGGCGTCACGGCGATTCCCGCCTTCCTGTTCTTTGTCGCCGTGTTTGCCTTGCCGGAAAGCCCGCGCTGGCTGGCGAAGAGCGGGAACCGCGCAGCGGCGACACGGGTGCTGGCGAGAATCGGCGGGCCGGTATTCGCGAAACGGGAAGTGAACGAAATAGAAGCCACGCTGGCGAATGAGGTGGCTAAGGTAGACTTCCGGGACCTGCTCGAGCCGAAAATGCTGCGCATTCTGGCGCTCGGCATATTCCTGGCCGTGTTTCAGCAGTGGTGCGGCATCAACGTGGTCTTCAACTACGCCCAGGAGGTATTCGCATCGGCCGGTTACCAGATTTCCGATATTCTGTTCAACATCGTCGTCACGGGAGCCATCAACTTCGCCTTCACCTTCGTCGCCATCTTCACCGTGGACCGGGTCGGCCGCCGCCCCCTGATGCTGGCCGGCTCGGCCGGGTTGGCCGTTACTTACCTGGTGCTGGGCGCCAGTTACTTCTTCGGCCTGCGCGGGTGGCCGGTGCTGACAGCCGTTGGAATCGCGGTGGCCTGCTATGCGTTTTCGCTCGCCCCCGTAACGTGGGTGATCCTTTCCGAGATCTTTCCGAACCGCATTCGCGGGGCCGCTATGTCGATTGCCGTATTCTCCCTGTGGACGGCCTGCTTTGTCCTCACCTACACGTTTCCATTTCTGAACAAGGGTCTCGGTTCGGCGGGCACGTTCTGGGTATACTGCGGCGTCTGCGTCGTGGGTTTCCTGGTAATTCTGCGGAAACTGCCCGAGACGAAAAACAAAACCCTGGAAGAGATCGAGCGCGAGCTGGTGGATTGAGATAAGCCTTGCCGTGGCGCCAGCGGCACACCTTTCAGCTTGCGAGCTTTACCGCGCGGAGTGCGGCGTCATCGCGTCGTACTGAAGCAGAGCCTCCAACAGGTAATAATCGCCGAAGATCAGGCTGGTGTTGGTCAGTTGCGAGTTCGGGTCGGCATCGTAATTACGCGCCGCGTATTGAAGCAGAGCGGCCTTGTTGTCGCCTTCCACAAAGTAGGGGGGCGTGGTCAGGCTGTGGAGCGTTTTCACAGCGGCTTCGTCGTACTTCGACCGTAGCGCCGGATCGTCCACCAGCCGGCCAAGCCGGAACAACGCGGAGGCCACGATCGCCGCGGCGCTCGAATCCTTGAACTCCAGACCTTTCAGGTCGCTTTGGAAGTCCGACGGCGGCACCATGTCGGCGGGGAGATGGTTGAGGTAGTATTCCGCGGCTTTCATCGAAGTGTCGAGATACTTGCGGTCCTTGGTCGCCTCATACAGGTACGCGAACCCATACACCGCCCAGGCCTGCCCTCGGGACCAGGTGCTATCATCCGCTTTCCCCTGCTGCGTCCGCTTGCGAATCACGCCGCCCGTGGCCGGGTCCAGTTCCACTACGTGAAAGGTGCTGCCGTCGGGACGCACGAAACGCTTGATGGTCCAGTCCGCGTGCGTGGTGGCGATGCGATACAGGTCCTCGCTGGTGCCGCCCTTGGTGGCGCCGCCGTGGCGGGAAGCCCACACCAGCAACTGCAGGTTCATCACGTTATCGATGATGACGGTGACCTTGCTCATGTCGTTGGCGTCGCCCCAGGAGCGAATCATGTTCACTTCGGGGCGAAAGCGGGTGGCCAGCGACTGCGCCGCCTGGTTAATGATGGGCTTGTAGGACTGGTTGCCCGTCAGCCGGTAGCCGTTCCCGAAACTGTTAAATACGACGAAGCCCAGGTCGTGATGCGTGGTGTTGTACTGCTGGCTCTCGAGACCGGCGGTCCAGATCTCGGCCCGCTTTCTCCAACTCGCTGTGTCGGGCCACTTCTTGCGTTGCGCGTACTCGTAAATGTACCAGAGCGAGCCCGGATAGAATCCCGACACCCAATCCTCGGGCGGAACCGTGCGCCAGGTGTTCGTTTTTGCGTCCGATGGATAGCGGGTTTTGTCGGGGTGCGAGGCGTCAAACGCCGCCAGTTTGCGTGCAGCCACTTTCATCACGCGGTCAACGTCGATGGAATCGGCGGAAGCGGCGTGAGCAAAGGGAAGAAAGGAGACGCCGGCGGCCATTATCAGAAAATAAGTGGTAAAGCTCCTCATAACTATGTCCTAACGATGGCGAACGCCGGCCCCGCAAGTCAAGCACGGGCGCAAAACAAGTGGAACAGAAGACAGTTCGATTGGAATCACTGGTTGCGGCTTGCCCGGGCGTCAGTGCTGAGTTTAGGGAGTTTGCAGACCCAGGTTTATCGGCAGGACCCGACAGAACAGCAAGAATCGCCAGGAGGACAAACGCGCAACCCCCTTTGGGAAGAGGGCAGGTCTTCCCAAAGGGGTTATCGTGAGGGTCGCATCGAGGGCGCCTGGCTTGTCCGCCGCAGGGTCCGCAAAACCGCCGCAAGCCACGAAGGGCAGGCCCCACAAAACAAACCGGATAACCCGACCCCACAATCGCTATCCGGGTTGCCGCGCCAGTCACTGGCGGATCAGCGCGACTTCAACCGGCGGAGCCGCCGAAGCGTTGCGGGCCATTTCGCGCTCCGCCTTGGATTTGGGCAGCAGGCGTCCCAGCGAAACCCCTGGCGACCAGACAGTCGAAAGGAAGTACGCCCTGCCGTACCGGTTGAACACCAGCTTGCCCGCTTCCTGCGTCTTTGGCGCATTGATCCCGGACGATATGACCGTCGCGCTGGCATGGCGGTCCGAGCAGCGGAACGTCAGAAGGTTTGAGCCCACCTGTCGGATGACGTCGTAATGGCCGGCGGGAAGGACGTTTTGCGAGACGTGAAAAGCGAACGGAATGTCCGCCTGCAACACGTCCGGACCCTGCGCAAAGGCGGTCGCGGCCGTGAGCAATGCCAGACAACTGAAAGTCGCAAAAACGTGGTTTTTCATTTTGGATCTCCTTTGTCCTGGTTATGGCGGCCGGGTTGAAGCATCCCTTACGCCTTTCCGTTTGGTGTAACCGGCCCGGGAGCCGATTGCCTCACCACCTTGGTACGGCTTCCAGGAATGCACTCGCAGCACCATACGCGCCGGACTGGCGCGTTGACTGTGTAACTTATTGTTATAGATAGACTTGTCTGTTTTCGATAGGACCGGCCTGGCGGTCCGGCAGGGCGAAAACCCTATCCGATCGTGTTGGGGCTATCCAATCGGATAGGAATATGCTTTCTTAAGGGGAGACGGCACGATGGAAGCTCTGCTCAATCCGAGGCTGGTGGGGATCCGCGGCCCCGTGGAAGGGGGCATCTTCGCGCTCGCGGACGATGAAATCTCCATCGGGAGGAATCAATCCAACCGGCTATTGATTCCCGATGCTTCGGTTTCGAGGCAGCATTGCACCATCCGCAAACTGGCAGCGGAGCAGTACGAAATCCGCGATCTCGGCAGCCGGAACGGGACCTCGGTAAACGGCCTGCCGGTGACAGCACGGGTACTCGCAGATGGCGACGAGATCCGGCTCGGTGACTGCCACTTTCTATTCCTCCTCTCGGCATCGAACGAACCTTCGAGTCCCGTTTCCATCCAGCTTGACGAAGCGGTGCTGGACACGAACACCCTGCTTCAACTCGGGCCGCCCGGCCGCCCGTTGTCATTGCAGCCTTTGCTGGATAGGGCCGCCCCCCATTCCCGTGTTTCCAGAAGCCTGGCGGTTCTTATGAAGATCGGCACGGGCCTCCAGACGGCCCGGGGAGCGGAGGCACTCGCCCGGCAGTTGCTGGAGTCCATCCTGGAAGCGATCCCCGCCGAGCACGGCTCGGTCCTGCTGTTCGATGGCGCTCGGGATGAGCCGGGCTTCGCCTACTCGTGGGATCGCGACGGGAGGCCGAACGCGATGGTGCGCGCGCATGGCGCGATTGTCGCCCGGGCGCGGCACGAAAGTAGCGCGGTTCTGGCAAGCGGCCCTCAGCCGGAGGGCCCGTCGAAGCGTGTACTGGCGGCGCCTATCAGGACCCAGGATGCGACCATCGGCGTCATCTACCTGGAGGCGAGCGATCCGGAGGCGGTCTTCGACGAGGAGCACCTCCAGTTGGCGGCGGCCATCGGCGGCATCGTGGGCGCGCCTTTCGAAAATGCCCGCCGTCTGGAATGGCTGGAAGCGGAGAACCGCCGTCTCCAGGAAGCAATCAATATTGAGCACGACATGGTGGGCGCCGGACCGCGCATGCGCGAGGTGTTTCAGCTCGTGAGCAAGGTCGCGCCGACGGGTTCCACCATTCTGATCCGGGGCGAAAGTGGAACCGGCAAGGAGTTGGTGGCGCGAGCCATTCACCGGAACAGCCCACGGGCGGGCCGGCCCTTCGTGGCCATCAACTGCGCCGCACTGACGGAGACTCTGCTCGAAAGCGAGCTGTTCGGGCACGAAAAAGGCGCATTCACCGGGGCGATTGCGCAAAAACAGGGAAAACTTGAAGTCGCGGATCGGGGTACGTTGTTCCTGGACGAAGTTGGCGAGCTTCCATTGGCCTTCCAGACCAAACTGCTGCGGGTGCTGCAGGAACGGGAGTTCGAGCGCGTCGGGGGCACCCGGCCGATCCAGGTGGATGTCCGCCTGATCGCGGCGACCAACCGGGACCTGGAAAGGGCCATCGTCGATAACAGCTTTCGTCAGGACCTGTATTACAGGCTCAACGTCGTCGGTGTGTCCATGCCGCCTCTACGGGACCGCCGCGAAGACATCCCACTGCTGGCCCGACACTTCGCCGCCAAACACGGCAAGCTGGCCGGGCGGCGGCTGACGGGACTTTCCCCGGACGCACTCGCCTGTTTGGAAGCTTATGACTGGCCGGGCAACGTTCGGGAACTCGAAAACGCCATCGAACGCGCGGTTGTGCTCGGCTCAACCGATCTCATCCTCCCTGAGGATTTGCCGGAGGTGGTCCTGGACGCGGGGGCAGCGTCGGAGACGCCTGGGGGATACCACCAGACGGTTCGGGAAGAGAAGAAACGCGCCATTCTCGCCGCGCTGCGTGGTTCGGGCGGCAGCTACACCGAAGCTGCGAAGTTACTTGGCATACATCCGAACTATCTGCACCGGCTGGTTCGCAATCTGGACCTGAAGGCAGAGGTGAAGAAGGCGTTGGCCGGCTGAGCTGAACGCCGAAGACTGGGCCTGGCCGGTGGCCTTTGGTCCGCGCTATATGGCCGGCGCCCAGGCGAGGCCGTCCGCGCCTTTGCCGGCTTCGATCAATCTCCGCACTTTCCAATCGGGCAGGCCGATTTCGGCCACCTGGTGGCTGGCGTCGCAGGAAACATAGGCGACCTGGCCGTCGGGACGCACCAGGACCTCCTGCGGGGCGCGAGGAACGTCGATGGTGTGCACCACCTTCATGGCGCGCAGATCGACCACCGCGACTTTGTCGGCGCCCGGAACCGCCACCAGCAGCCAGTGGCCGTCGGGAGTCGCCGCCGTTCCGTAGCCCGGGGCCGGCAGCGCGACCCACGTCTTGACCTTGTTCGTCGCCGTGTCGATCACGGCGAGCCGCGGCTTGGTCTGGTCCGCGGTGAATGCCAGCTTGTCGTCCACCGAAAGAGAGATGCGTTGGGTGGACGGCGAAATCGGGATAACCGCAATGGTCTTTTTCGCCTCCAGGTCGAGCACGGAGACGGTGCCGGGGCCGACGTTGGCGGTGTAACCGCGCCGGCCGTCATGCGAAATTGCGAGCATGTGCGATTCCGCCTGGCCGGTCGGGAACGGACGCCACCACTTTAAGTGTGTGGGGATCGATGACGCTTACGGCGTTCTCGAGCTCGGTGGTGACATACAGCAGACCGTTCCTGGGGCCAAACAGCGCGCAGTGCGGGCGCACTCCGCGGCCGAAATCGATGTTGCCGGTTATCTTTCGCGACCGAATATCGATCACCACAATGTTGCGGCCGTCGGTTCCCGGCTTGCCCACACCCGAGTTCCCGTAAATCGGGACATAAGCCGTGCGGCCGTCGGGCGAGGCGATGACCTCGTGGCCGGTGACGCCTCCTTCGGCGATCGTAGCCACCTGTTGCGCCGAGCCGGGGTCGACGATCCCCATGCTGTGATCGCCCTTGTTGGCGACCAGCAAATACCCGTGTGCCGGTACACTATTCTGCGCCTGTGCAAAGGACATGACCAGAGCTCCCAGAAGAGAAACCATTATTGTACGTTGCATCGCACCCCCAGTTCCGCGCGCGGACTCTCCAGGCGATAACAGTAACACAGCGCGGCTCTGGCCGCATCCGGATGACGCGCCGGGCATGCTCCGAAGCCGCCGCGGCCGGCGCAGAAAAGAGCAACGGACGAAAAAGCGAATGGGTAACACCGAACGGGGGCCACTGGATGTATAATGATCGACAATCGATAGCAGAAGAGGGGAACCCCATTGGAGACGGCGAACCGCATCGCCGCTGGGGATCAACACCGATCCAAAGTACACAGCATAGGAAAACAGGGTCATTGGCGGGTCGATCTGCGATCCGCGAAACGCCGTTCGGAGGCCGATTAGCCAGGTTGGCAAAAGGGGCGAACAATATGTTAGATCAATACGCAGTGGAAATCGGGATCACATTTCTCGACGAATTTACCAGTACGCTGCTCAGCGACACCAGGTCCGGCAAAGGCTTCGACAACAAATCCGTCATGTGGCTGATCAAAGCCTGGTCCAAAATCGGACTACTCCTTCGTGGACCCGGCTATCCCAATAGGGTGGTGGGTTACTACGTGATGAACCGCAAGCCAGACCCCTCAACGGGGAAGATATCGCACACGCTGCTGCGGGAAGCGGAAGATTTCGAAACCTACTTCCAAAACAACAAGATCGCCGAAGGCGACTTTTTCAACCGTGTTGAAACTGCGATGCGGAATTTCGTGTGGGAGTACAAGCTGCACCTGCCCGGCCAAACCGATAAGCGTTATTCCGAGAAGGATTTTACCGCCCAGTTGATGAACTGGTGGTCCAAGTCCGACGATCAGATAAGGCAAGAGCCGGTTTTCAACATGGACCGCAGCCTCTAATCTCCCTGGGACGGCTTGCTGATGGGATGCCTAAATGATTTACCTCTAAATTAATTGCAATACGAAGCCAAGACACCCACGTCAAGCAGCTCTTCCAGTTTGTCAGGATCAGTCGTCTCTGAGGGCGGAGAGCGGGTCGACGCGTACCGCTCGGCGCGCGGGCAGGCACGAAGACGCCAGCGCCACCCCAGCCAGCAGCAGCCCGGCGGCGGCAAAGATGGCCGGGTCGCGCGGGCCTACCTCGTAAAGCAGATTGGACAACACGCGGCCAGTGGCCAGCGCGCCGGCCAAGCCCGCCGCCAGCCCCAAAACCACCGGCAGCATGGCCTGCCGCAACACCGTTGCGTAAACCTGGTAGGGCTGCGCCCCAAGGGCGATGCGAATACCCATTTCGTTGGTGCGCCGGGCGACAGAGTAAGAAACCACACCGTAAATTCCCAGGCCGGCCAGCAGCAGCGCGGTGGCGGCAAAAACTGTCGCGAGCAGCATCTGGAAGCGGCGCTCGGCGACCGATTGTTCAAGCACCTCCCGGATGGTCCGGACCTGTGCCAGTGGAACATCCCGATCGACGCCCGCGACGCCAGCGCGCAGCGCGCCGGCAATGGAACGCGGATCGCCGGCTGCGCGAGCCACCAGCGTCACGCGCCGCGGAGCCCAGTCCCAATAGGGGCGGTAGACGATGGCGACGGGTGGCTTGTCCGGTTCGGCGCGGACATCGCCGGCCACGCCGACAACTTCACGCGGCTGGTCGCCATCCATCAGGTGCCTCCCCACCGCGTTCCGGCCGGGCCAGAGCATTTGCGAGAGCCGCTCGGAGACGATTGCCACTTTGCGGGTGTCGTCGTCGCGGAACGGGCGACCGGCCAACAGCGGGACACCCATGGTGCGAAAGTACTCCGGACTAATGAAGCGCACGTTGGCCGTTGGCTGCTCCCAGCCGGGACGTGTGCTCGCCCTCGGCGGAAACGTTGTCGATCCACGTTTCGCCTTCGAGCGGCAGCGCCGTAACCAGAGCCGCCGAGAGCACGCCCGGCTGGGCGGCGAGGCCTGCGAGCGTGCGCCGATAGAACTGGTTGCGTTGCTGGTCGTCGTGGTAGCGGGCGGACGGAATTTGCACCTCCGCCGACAGCACGGCCGGCGCGCGGAAGCCTTTATCAGCCCGCATTACCTGAAGAAAACTGCTCATCAGCAGCCCGGCGGTGACCAGCAACAGGGCGCTGAGGCCGACTTCGGCCACCACCAGCACTCTTCGCAACCGCAGGTCGCCGGTGGAGCCGGTCGCCGATCGCCCGCCGGCCTTAAGGGTGCTCTGTGGGTCCGTCCGGGCGGCGAACCAGGCGGGCGCCAGCCCAAACAGCAGGCCCGTCAGAGTTGTGACGGCAAAGGCGAAGGCGAGGACCCGGGCATCCAGGGAGATTTCCTCCAGCCGCGGAATGTTCGCCGGCACACTGCGCACCAGAGCTCCCAGCCCGGCGGCCGCCGCTCCGACCCCGAGCGCGCCGCCTGCCAAAGCGATCAGAAGAGACTCGGTGAGCGCACGCCGCACCAGTTGGCCGCCACTGGCGCCAAGCGCCGTCCGGATAGCCGATTCCCGCGCACGCCGCGCGCCGCGCGCCAGCATCAGGTTGGCCAGGTTCACGCACACGATCAACAACACCGCGCCCACCGCCCCGAGCAGCACAATCATCCCGCGGCGCGAGTTGCCAACCATGGAATCGAGCAATGGCATCACCGAAGCCCGCAGCTCCACTTTCTCCCCGGATACCTTGACCAATTCACCGGCAAGCAGGTTCAACTCCGCTTGTGCCCGCGCCGCCGGCACGCCCGGCTTCAGGCGGGCAATGACGTTATAGTTGAAGCGGCCCATCAGCACCCCCAGTTCCTCTTTTGAAAAAGCCAGGGGAACAAAGACATCCGGCCGCCCGAAGTTCGACTTTCCCACTTCCAGCACACGCAGGTTGGGGCACTCGAAGCCCCGCGGCAGCACCCCAACCACGGTAAACGGCCGGCCGTCCAGTTGGATGGTGCGGCCGACGGTTGCCGGATCGGCGCTAAACCGCCGCTGCCAGAGCGGGTGGCTGAGAACGGCCACGTCGTTTTTGCCTTCCTGGTCTTCGCCGGCGACGAACGTCCGCCCGAGCGCTGCGCGGACGCCAAGCATCTCGAAGAAATCGGCCGATACGCGCATCGAGTCGATCTGTTCGGGCTCGCCGCCGCCGGTGAGGGTCATGCTGGACGGATCGATCGCCGAAAGGTGTGCGAACGAGCTCGATCGTTTGCGCCACTCGGAGAAATGATAGGCACTGACGGGCAGGGTGGGATAGGTCTCGGCAACCTGGGGCACTACTTCCCGCAACGCCGCCAGGCGGCCGGGGTCGGTGTACGGCAGAGGGCGCAGAAGTACGCCGTTGACGATGGAGAAGATCGCGGTGTTGGCCCCAATGCCGAGGGCAACCGTCAGAACGGCGACGGCGGCGAAGCCCGGCTCGCGCCGGAGAGTGCGGGAGGAATCGCGCAAGTCGGTCCAAAAGCTCATAAAGGCTCCAAGCTGTGATTACGCACAAGCCCGGCAAACGTTCGTGTTTTTTTACGCGCAGGCGGCGGCGGGCGGCGCACCGTACAATACGAGATAGTCATGAGAGTGCTGTTTTTGCTGGCGTTGGCGGCGGGTCTCGCGATGGGCCAGGCGCCCGAGGTGCTGGAGGTGCACGGCGTCGCCGGCGGTTTCGACTATCTCGAAGGCCCGGCCTGGTGGCCCCTCAGCCACATGCTGCTGTTCAGCGATATTCCCACCGGCAGAGTGCTCGCCTACCGGTCCGGGCAGGAGGTGGCTGTCTTCGCCAAGGACCTGCTGGGGCCCACCGGAAACGCGTTCGATTCCCACGCCTGGCTGTACACCTGCGAAGCCCGGGCGCATCGCCTCATCCGGCGCGATTCCAAGGGGAAGGTCGAGGTTGTTGCCAAGGAGTTTGAGGGCAAGCCGTTGAATTCGCCGAACGACGTCGTGGTGCGCAAGGACGGCCACGTCTACTTTACCGACCCCGCTTTTGGAACCGCCGACAAGCAGCGCGTATTGCCGTTTTACGGCGTTTACCACGTCAACAACAAGGGCGAACTCGACGTTATCGCACGGCCGAAGGGGCGGCCCAACGGAATCGCCCTCGCGCCCGACGGGAAGCGGCTCTACGTCACCAACTCCGACGAGCGGAACGTGCGCGTCTACGACCTGGACCGCAAAGGTGACGCGTCGGGAGAACGTGTGCTGGTGGCCGACGTCGACGGCATCCCCGATGGCATGGCGGTGGATTCGGACGGCAATCTCTATGTCGCCGCCAACGGCATTCTGATCTACTCGAAAGAGGGGACTTTTCTGCGCAAGATCGAACTGGAAAGCCCGCCCTCGAACTGCGCCTTCGGCGGCGACGACTTGCAGTCGCTGTTCGTCACCGCGCAGGGGGCGCTCTACGAAATCCGGCTCAACGTAAAGGGGTCGTTACAATACTAGTGGCAGCAAGGCGCGACAGCCGGCGCTATCCCCGGCGCCCGATTCTGGGCGTCGGCGCGCTGATTTTGCGCCGCAACGAGATTCTGCTGGTGGAACGCGGGCGGCAGCCGCTGAAGGGATATTGGTCTGTGCCCGGCGGCGTGCTGGAGGTGGGCGAACGGATCGAAGAAGGGGTGTGCCGCGAAGTGTTGGAAGAGACCGGGCTCACCGTGCGGCCGCTGTTTCTGGCGGAGATTTTCGAGCGCATTATGCGGGACGAGCAGGGCCGCCCGGAATACCATTACGTTTTGATGGACTATGTTTGCCGCGCGCGTGGCGGAAAGCTCTGCGCGGCCGACGACGTCAGCCGGGTACGCTGGGTGAAGCGGAGCGAGCTGGCCGGCTACCGGCTGACCGAAGGCACCTTGGAAGTGATCGAGAAGGCGTTTGGGATGCGCGCCGAACGCCGCAAAAAACCATGAACGCGGAAAGTCTCGAGCTGTTGGAATACGAAGCCCTGAAGCAACTGGTGGGGCGCTACGTGGCCAGTCCGCTCGGGGACGAACTCCTGGGCGGCTGCGCACCTCTCACGGATCGGACGGCAATTGAGGGTTTGCTGGAGGACACGGCGGAGGCGGTGAGCTACCTGCGGGCCGATTCCGAGCCGCAGCCTGCCGCGCGAGGCGCCGCCATCGGCCTGCGATTCGGGGCGCTGGCCGACCCACGGCCCGCCGCCGGCAAGCTGCGCATCGACGGAGCGGTGCTGGAGGGCAAGGAAATCCACGAGCTGACGGAATTGCTGGAGCGCGCGGGCGACGTGCGCCTGGCGCTGCGCTCTGCGGAGGAACGCTTTCCGAGATTGGGCGCCCGCGCCGCGCTGCTGGCCGACTTTCGCGGGCTGCTGAAGGAGCTGGCGGGCAAAATCCTTCCCGACGGCTCGGTGGCCGACGACGCCAGCGTGGCGCTCGGGCGCATCCGCCGCGACATCGAAAGACAGCGCAAGCAGATTCAGGAATCGCTCGAGCGCTTTCTGCGCAGCCACCGCGAGGACGGCGTTTTGCAGGAGGAGTTCGTCACGCTGCGCAACGACCGTTTCGTGGTGCCGGTGGTTCCCAGCCAGAAGCGCCGCATCAACGGCGTCATTCACGGCGCGAGCGCCAGCGGCCACACGGTATTCGTCGAGCCGCTGGACACCATCGAGCTGAACAACGACCTGGTGCGGCTGAACGAGGAGGAGCTGCGCGAAGTCCACCGCATTTTGCTGGATTTGACCAGGCGCCTGCGGGAACACCGCCACGAGATTGCCGGCGCCATTCAAGTGATGGGGGAACTGGACTTCCTGTTCGCGAAGGGCCGCTTCGCGCTGGAGTTTGACTGCGTGGTGCCGCGTTTTTCCCCGGAAGGCTCTCCCCGGCTGATGCTGGCCGAGGCGCGCCATCCGCTGCTCGAAGACGTGTTGCGGCGCCAAAAGAAGCGCGTAGTGCCGGTGTCGGTGTCGCTGGAGAACGCCACGCACATGCTGCTCATCAGCGGGCCAAACACCGGGGGCAAGACGGTAACGCTCAAGACGGTGGGGTTGCTGGCGCTGATGGCGCAGAGCGGGCTGCCGGTACCGGCGGCCGAGGCCGAGTTTCCGCTGTTCGACCAGGTGCTGGCCGACATCGGCGACAACCAGAGCATCGAGCAAAGCTTGAGCAGCTTTTCGGCGCACGTGGCGCGCATCCGCGAGATGCTGTTGGACGTGACCGCAGAGTCGCTGGTGCTGCTGGACGAGTTGGGCCGGGCCACCGACCCCGAAGAGGGAGGGGCGCTCGGCATCGCGGTGCTCGACCGCTTCCGCGGGCGGCGCGCCTTCACGTTTGTCTCCACGCACCTGCTGGCCATCAAGGTGTGGGGAGCGAATACGCCGTCGGTGCTGAACGCCTCGATGGGTTTCGACGACCAGACCTTGATGCCCACCTACGTACTGCGCGCCGGGGCTCCCGGCAAGAGCGCTACCCTGGACATCGCCGGCCGGCTGGGCCTGCCGCCCGACCTGATCGAACAGGCGCGTGCGGCCATGTCCGGCATGGAGCGCGACATCGCGCACTTTCTGAAAACGCTGGACCAGCGTATCGGGTCGCTGGCGGCGGCCGAGCAGGAGCTGCGGAGACAGAAGGAAGCGGCCGCGGCGGAACAGAAGGCGCTGCGGGAAGACGCCGAGAAGCGCGAATCGCGGAAGGTCCGTGAGTTGGAGGAGAAGTTCCAAGCGCTGGTGGCACGGTTCGACAAGGAGTCGAAGCAAACCATCAACGCCATCGCCTCGAGCGCCGAACAGAAGAAAGTGGAATCGCGGGCGCACCGGCAGGCCGCCCGGTTGAAGCGTGAATTCGAACAGGAGATGGAGACCACCTTGCGGCCCACGGCGGGCGCCGTGCAGGTGGCCGCCGGCGAGATCCGCCCGGAAGACATCGCCGAAGGAATGCGCGTGAAGCTGCGAAGCATTCGCGAGCTGGCGCGCGTCAACCGCGTGCTGGGCGGCGGGCGCCTGGAGGTGGAAGCCGGGTTCATGCGGCTGCAGGTGTCGCTCGATGAGGTGTTGGAGATTCTTCCGCCGGCCGCCGGGGTGGCGCCGAAAATGAAAAACGTCAGTTTTCAGGCGGGGCCCGCCTGGAACGATTCCTACCGGGAGATCAATCTCATAGGGAAGCACGTGGAAGAAGCGCTCGACGAGCTGGACAAGTTTCTCGACAGCGCGGCGCTGGCCGGAGTTTCGCAGGTTCGTGTGATTCACGGACATGGAATGGGCAAGCTGAAGCGGGCGGTGGCGGGGTTCCTCAAAGACCATCCCCACGTGGAGAAGTGGCATCCAGGGACGCAGGACGAAGGAGGAACGGGAGCGACGATCGCGGAGCTGAAGGAGTAGCCCGGCGTCGCAAGCCGATTCCAGGCAAGAAGGAACGCGAACCCAACTCGGGCTCGCGCCTGCGCCCGGATCGCCGGCCCAGTGGAATCACCGCCAAATGGAGACAAAGCAGAAGCAATATTCGACAACGCGTCCGGGGGCGCTTATCGGCATAAGCCCGCAATGGGAAGACGTAAAGGTGGCCTACCGCAGGCAGTCTCCGGTAACGCCATTCTCCGTCCCCAATGTCAGGATAGGCGATACGGCCAAGTGCGGGTCAATCTAACTCGACCGTGCCGTTTGGCGATAACAACAAAATGGCCGACGAGATGTTCAAACCACCCGGAACCGGCCTTCATTCAGCCCCTCGGCTATAAGCCGTGCCAGCGACGCCGGGTCGGCATTGTCATCGCAAATTGGTTCCGTCCGTCCCTCTTCGAAGAGCGCGTAGAAATTCTTCAACCTCTCGTATTCTGTAATCGCACCCTTCTCTCGCGAGGCCGCTCGTTCTACGCAGACCGGCAGGCTGGGTCGCAGCAATACGAAGTCAAAGGGCACCTCTTTCAGGATCTTGCGCGCGGTGTCTAGGAAGGCCGGAGGTATCGAGAAGTCGATCACCACTCGAGACCCCGAGCGCGCGAACGGAATGGCTGCCGCCGTCATCGACCGCACTAGCACTGGGAAGTTTTCCCGCGATCCGCGTTCGCCTCCTTTTCTAATGAACGACCAGAACGTGTCGCCCTCAATATAGGAGAGAGGCGCGGGCAGCAACTGGAGCAGCTCTTGCGCCACTGCCGTTTTGCCAGCGCCAATTGGGCCCGACAGGAATACTACGCTCCTACGGCCAGTGTCGCATGATCTCTTGGCGTTTCCGGTCTTCCCTCCTCTCGTCCCCAAATCAGGACGGCGTGGCCGGAACGCGCTGCACCATGCTACGTACTGGTGTCGAACGCCCGGGGTCCTTCGACCAAGTGCCGCGGAATCTGACGATGAAATCGCGGTGACCCGCTTTGGAGACTGTCATTCTGAGTAAGCCTTTGCCTGGGAGTGATGCCTACGCGCCAATGCGTCGTTCCCTTCACGCAGGTTGCCCTTCGTCTGACCGGAACGGGGCGCGCTACCGCCTACCGAACACCGCGACGCCTCATCGTCCAAACGCCCACGCCACCATCAGCGGGAACTCTCCGCGCCACAGCGCCTCGCCATGCGGCGCGACCCGCTCGCTCATCACGACATCGGCACCTGCATTGCGTAGCGCCACCGCCCACCGGGTCGCGTTGTCACGGAAGAAAGGCTCCAGCGTGCCGGCGACGAGGTACACACGTGGAATCGAACTCGGCATCACGTCAGTCGGCTTGTAACCCCCGCCCGGCGAGCCGGAGAAGACCGCGCCGTAAACGTCCGGATGACGAAGCCCAAGGGCGAGCGCAAGCTCTCCACCCGCCGAGACACCGAACACCGCGGTGCGTTCGGCGGGCAGCGCGACTCCGAACCGCGCCTGCGCCCATCGCCCGACATCCTCGACGAAAAACCTCTCATGCGCCGCGAAGCGTTCCGCGTCAAAGACCGGCGAGTACTCCTGGAGCCGCGCAGTCTCATCGGCCAGCCCGTGTACACCGACAATCATCGTGGGCGGTACGCCAGCCTCCTTGAGGTACCCGCCCCACTGCGAGATCCGCTGACCGTCACCGGCGAACACGACTGCCTCTGGGGGATCCGGCGGGAGGTACACTGTGACCTGCCGCCCACCGTCGAACGCGAACGTCCCGGTGACGAGCTCTCCCGCCATCGGGTCGGCGCGCGGCGGTTCCGGCGATGCTTCGGGACCGCCTGCGCCGGTGGCTGTTTGGTCATCCATTGTCGAACTCCGATCGCTCGTGGGCCTCAGCCACGACGATCCGCAGCAGAGATCGTCCGCAGTTGAAACTGCCATCACCATTTAGTTTACAGTGCCTCCCTCACGCCCCACTGAGCTCCTCCGAATAATATGTGGCTCATCGGTAGTTGACTGTAGGTCTGTCCAGGCGCCATTTGGCCGTATCACGCCCGACCCGTAGAGATGAACTGGACCAAGGGAGCACGGAGTGTTGGAAGGTTAATCCGGCCTGCCCCTGGCGCCGGGGCAGCGCCGAAGAATTGGACGGGTTTCTGGACCCGGCTTCGCTCTCCAACGTGTCGCACGTCTGCCTCATTCGCGGGATGGGCAAGCTGAAGCTGGCGGTGGCGGGGTTCCTCAAAAATCGTCCCCACGTGGAAAAGCGGCAACCGGGAATGCAGGACGAAGGCGGAACCGGAGCGACAATCGCGGAGCTGAAGGAATAACACGGCGCCAGCTTACCATTTGACCAGTTCCACCCGACGGTTCTTGGCCCGCCCCTGTTCGGAGTCGTTCGAGGCTGCCGGTGCGTATTGGCCGCAGCCGAAGGCGTCCATCCGGTTCGCCGCAATCCCGTATTTGCCGGTCAGTTCACGCACCACCGTGGCTGCCCGGCGCCGGCTGAGATCCAGATTGAAGTCGGGTGTGCCTTGATTGTCCGTGTGGCCCACCACGTGGATCTTCAAAAGTGGATTGTCCGCCATCAACCTCACGATCTGCTTGAGCGTGGGTTCCGAGTCGGGACGGAGCGTATCTTTGCCCGTATCGAAATTGATTCCGTACAAAGCCACTTTGCCCGAATCCGCGAGGGCCTCGACATATCCGCCGCATTGAGCAGCGTCATGTTCTTTTCCATCTCCTCAGGCGCGATGACGATGAGTTCGGCCAGGGCGCTCTGCTTGAAGACAGACTTCTGAAGTGGTGGGGGGATCACTCCATCCCGATAGCTGGTTACGAAGATGTAATAGTAGGTGGGCTTTGCGCCCTTCGATTTCGCAACCAGAACACGCTCCTGGCTCTCGTTGTAGGCGAGGATCTGACCAATCTTATCCTCCGCCGCGGCTTGATTCAGCGTGGGGCCGAACCATCCCTTCTCGCCGGCTCCTTTTTCATACAGGGGCGTAAGCCCCAGGCGCTGAAACTCGAGCTGATAGTTTCGAAACAATTCGGCGGGTGAACGGCCCGCGGGCGCCAGATAGGTATAGCGGCTGACCAAGCCCTCGGTCTTCAGGCTCTTGGCGTAAGCTAGCGGCGAAAATTGGGTGGGCGGCCCGAGAGGCAGCACGAATTCGTCGAATTCCGGGGCGTGATAGCCGATGATCTCACTTCCCGTATAGCGCTTTACTCCAGCCGGATCTTTGGAACCCGGAAGATCGGCCGCGCGGCCGTTTAGCGCGAAGGACAAAACGAACAAACCCAGGACGGAGCCGGCTCGAGCGTACATTGAATCCTCCAGTTGCCTTCCAGTTTAGTCTCTTTCCCGGTCTTTAGCTGGAAGCAGTGGGACAGCATGAACGTTTTCATTTCATGCCGCGATGCCGCTCCGAAAAAACATGATCGTAATGTCCTACCCACAGCTCGCGGCGCAACTGCAGCCCTACTTCGGACAGAACCTCATCGTCATCGACCCTGTCAAACCGGAGCAGTCCGAGTTCGGGATCGTCCAATATCTCAGACAAACCGACGCTCAACAGAACGCGAAGAAGGCGCTCCTCGCTTTGGGTACGTTGGTGCTTGGTCTGCTAATCCTGGCACCGGCTGGTCAGAGCTGAAGCTGTTTCACGAGATGCGGTTGGTATCGTCAAATCGGCTTCGGGACTCGCTCCGAACGATGCGTGACCGTGGCATTCAGCGCCCATGGAACGCGGTTGATTCGTTGCTGGCCGGTATTGGCGAAGAACCGTTGTCCGCGTAGTCGCGCACGATCGCCTAAGTCAACGCGAATGACATCAGACTGAGAAGTGGGGTCACCGGAAAGTTGTTCGCCAGGCCACTTGCTTGGGTAACGGCCATTGAGCGGATCTGCCAGCGGCGGTCTAGCTTTGTCGCTTCGCGATCAGTTCCCGCACTTTGGGCACCAGATCGTGGGGAATGTTCATGACCGTTTCGGAGGGCTGAATGCCGGCCTCGTCCTCCACGAGGGACTCTTCTTCGGTTTGCCGGTCGTAGTGGGATAATACTCGCTGGACTTTTTCCTCGTCCCATCCGGGCGGGAACTTGTTCTGTTTCATTGGTGTTTCTTCTTCGCCGGAATGCCACCAGGGATTTCCCGGCCAACTCATACGCCGTGATTACAAAAACGCTGTTGGGCTCCGGATCGAGGACCTAGATGACCCGAACATATCGCCCCGAGGCGGTTTGTCCCAACGCGACCCTGGAGCCGTCTCTTCCCCGGGCGATCCTCGCCGGATCTCTCTAAGACTTCCTTAACCTCCTGTTCATCTATCCGGTGATTGTAGATGTGCGGCAACCCAGTTGCCGGATCGAGATAGAATCGGGCCTGCAAGAGTACCTGGGCCTATTCTAGCGCCGAACCGCACAGAGCACATGCATTCCCGTGGCGCGCATGGTCTAATCACGCCCGACCCGCCGGAGGGAACCGGACCAAACGAAGCCGTTTCCCGCCGGCAGACGGGAACGCAGGACGAGGGCGGAACGGGAGCGACGATCGCGGAGCTGAAAAATACGTACGGGGCCGCTGAATTGTACGAGGGCAAAACCGCATGTCGATTCCAGGCAAGAAGGAAGGAATCTAAACCTGACTCGGGCTCTGGTCTGCGCCGCCGGGCTCCGCAGCGAAGTTACACGCGACCTCCTCGGGAACATCTAAATCGACGCACATAGTAGTCTCTCGGACTATCATCCCGCGTTGTCGCGAGGGCAATGCCCGTCCCGGACTGTGGTGAGAAAGAACGGCTATTGGAAAAAGATCGTTTCGTTCCGGACCTCGCCGCCCGTATACATGCAGGGCCCACACCGGAAACGGTAGTCCGGCGCAATCCGCATGACGGCCGCTTTTATGGTGGCGGGATCCTCCGGGGCCTCTTCCACCGAAATGACAATTCGCGGGTGATAGGCTCGGATGGTGTTCCCGGCGCCGAGAATCATGCGCGTTCCCGCACCCTTGATGTCCGCCTTGATCAGATCGACACGAGGCAGGGCCAGTTCCGCGACGATTTTGTCCACGGTTGTGACAGGGATATCGGCGATGATCTTCGAGCCCAACCCGTGTTCCAGAAAGCTATCGCCTGCTTCTCCGTTTCCGTTGGAATAGAAAACCAGCCTCTTTTCTTCGTCCCATATACCTTTCGGGTATACGATTACGCGACCCGACGCGATTTCCCGAGTAAAGTTGCGCCGCAGGCAAACCAGTGCTTCGGCGGGCTCGATCGCGATAACTTTCGCAGCTCCGGCATCCAGGGCGGTCCTGACATAGGTTCCCACATGCGCGCCGCCGTCGAGCACGATATCCCCGGCTTTGACGCCTCCGCTTTCCGCGTCGCCGTAGATCTTTCGGCGCTGCTGGGCGAGCAATATATCAATGATCACGTCGCTCGAGTCCGGGACCCAGAACTCTCCGCTGGGTGTGGACCAAAGCTTATAACCTTTTTCGGATCGGATCAGGCGAGTCTTCGTGTGTATTTCCTTCTCTAGTTGAGCCTGTCTGATTTTGACGGAGGAACCCTGGACGGCCTTCCAGGTCGAGCAGAAAGGACTGCTTTTGGCCCGGACGGCAAACGGCAGAATCGCCAGGCCCGGATAGAAATTCAGGAAGGTCCACAGCGTTGCGAAGGCGACCGCGAAGAAAAGTATCGTTCGCCCGGCGAGCCGGGCCTTCCCACTAAGGGGTTTTGATCGGGTTGCAGACATTTGCTTTTATCGGCAGTAAACCCCATCTTCATTAGTATTTGGGGCAGGGCGCCAGAGCTTGGCAGGCGGTTTCAGGGCCTGCTTTGTCAGCCTGGCGGCTAAGGTCGGGCCCTAGGCCAGGACCGCTGGCCGGTTTCCGTCCCCGGATGAAGAGAACGACGCCTCCGGGTGAGGTGCCGGCGACAGAGCACCAGGTGCCCACTCCTACAGGCACTCCGGAGAAATCCGGGAACATTTTCTGCCGGCTGTTCGTTGTTCTTAGACAGACGGTACGGCTTTACCCAAAGAACCGTAAAAGTCCGCGAGGCGTGCTAATCAGGCGGCGGCGCCGGCGTCCTAAGGGAAGACGGTGTTGTTTGCGCCATCGCGGACTTGCCGCGAAACGGGCGCGGCCGTCATCCTCTCGCCGCTGAGGTTGCGGCATACCTTGGCGGATCAATACGGCCCCGGTGTGCCTGCTGTGGAACAGGAGATTCGAGCATGAGGTTGCCGCAGGACCTTCGATATGCTTTTCGCCGGTTTCTGAAGGAGCCGGGCTTCACAGCGGTGGTAGTGGCTACGCTGGCCCTCGGGATCGGCTCCAACACGGCAATCTTCACGCTCACCAATGCCGTCCTGTTTCGGGGACTTCCTTTTCCGGATTCCGAGCGTGCCATGGCCCTGAACAGCCGGAACTTGAAACAGGCGAAATCCCGAACCGGCGTGTCTTACCCGGACTTTCTCGATCTCCAGGCACGAAGCAAGACCTTCCGGGCGCTGGCCGCCTTTTCCTTCGAAACCATGAACCTGAGCGACGCCGAGCGCCTGCCCGAGCAGTACAAGGGCAACGCCGTCACACCGAATATGTTTCGCACGCTCGGCCAGCACCCCTATCTGGGCCGCGACTTTCCCCTCGACGACCAGACCAACCGGCAGCAGCCGGTAGCCATTATCAGCTACGGCCTGTGGCAGAACCGCTACGGCGGAGCGACGGAAATCATCGGCAAGACGGTAACGGTAAACGAAGTTCCTCGAACGGTGATCGGCGTCATGCCCAAGGGGATGACTTTTCTCAACGAAGCGGACGTCTGGGTTCCGGTTGTTCCCGACGAGGACACACTGCGACGGGACAACCGGCGGTTCCAGGTGATCGGTTTTCTGGCCGACAGGTACTCACTGAACGATGCGCGGGCCGAAATGAGCACCGCCGCCGCCGCGCTCCGGCATTCCTACCCGGCGACGAACAAAGACATGGGTTTTCTGGTACAGCCGTACGCCGAGCGGGTGAACGGCGGAGAGATTCGAATTGTATTCCTGGCTTTGCAGGGCGCCGTGTGCTTCGTACTGTTGATCGTCTGCGCCAACGTCGCCAACCTGCTGCTTTCCCGGACGGTGGCCCGAAGCAAGGAGATGGCGGTGCGGACCGCATTGGGGGCCAGCCGGTGGAGACTCATGAGCCAGATGCTGACCGAGAGCGTGATGTTGGGAATCCTTGGGGGCGTGCTGGGGCTTCTTCTGGCGCGGTGGGGAATCCGCGCGTTCGACCTGGCGGTCTCCAACACGGGGAAACCACCCTGGATCGTGTTCGACATGGATCTCACGGTGCTGGCGTATTTCGCGGCGGTGTCCATCGGTACGGGCGTGCTGTTCGGCTTCGTGCCCGCGTGGCGCGTGGCCGCCAGAGACGTGAACGACTCGTTGAAGGAAGGCGGACGGACGGGCGGCACGCACTCCCGGTCGGGCTTTTTTTCGAGCGCGATGGTGGTGACGCAGGTGGCGCTGTCGGTGATCCTGCTGGCCGGGGCGGGCTTGATGATCCGCAGTTTTCTGAAGGTGTATAACCTGAATGCCAACTTGCCCGCCAGCCAGGTGCTGACGATGGGCCTGCGGCCGCCGGAGGCCAAGTACAAAGACGATGCCGCCCTGGTTGACTTCTTCGATCGTCTGACACCCGGAATGGCCTCGCTGGCGGGCGTACGATCGTTTGCGTTTGCCGGCAGTTTGCCGGGAATGGGCGCCTCCAACGAGAAGTACGAAACGGAAGGCAAGCCTGCCGAGGAACGCGAGAAGGCGCCCTCCGTTTACGCAGTGGCGGTGGGCGGCGCCTACTTCGACACTCTCGACATTCCCATACTTCGGGGCCACGCCCTTACCGAGCGCGACTACCTGGCAAAAGAGCACGCGGTGGTGATCAACCAAAGGTTTGCCTCGCAATTGTGGCCGCGGGAAGATCCAATCGGCAAGCGGGTCCGCTTTCTGGACGGCAAAATCGGGTGGATGCAGATTGTGGGGGTGTGCGGCAACGTCCGCCAGGTTAGCGTGACCGACCCCGAGCCGGACCCGGTGGTGTATGTGCCTTATCGGGCGGCTCCGGAGCGTTCCGTTTCCCTGATGCTCCGTACCGGCACGGACCCGGCGGGGCTCTCCCGGGCGGCCCGCGAGGAGATCCGGAAACTCGACCCAAACCTGCCTGCCTACGAGGTTCAGACCCTGAGCGAGGCGGAGGCTCTGCGGCGCTGGCCGTTCCGGGTTTTCGGCTCGATGTTCGCCATCTTCGCGGGGATTGCCCTGTTTCTTTCGGCGCTCGGTCTGTACTCGGTTATTTCGTACTCGGTTTCCCAGCGGACCAATGAAATTGGAATCCGCATCGCGCTGGGGGCAACCGGCGGGAACATCTTGAGCATCGTGATGCGCCGCGGACTGTGGCACCTGGCAATTGGGCTTGGGTTGGGCCTTGCCGCCGCGCTGGGCCTCACGCGCGCGATAAGCGTAATTCTGGTGCAGACGTCGCCGACCGATCCGGCAACTTTCGCCGCGATTACCGCGATTCTGGCTGCAGCGGGTTTGATCGCCTGCTGGACGCCCGCCAGAAGGGCTGCCCGGGTGGATCCCATCGACGCGCTGCGCCACGAGTGAGCGCGGGCCCGGCCGACAACCTACAATACGGTTTGGCCTCGGAATCGAAACCGCCCATCGCGCGCGGCTCGGGGAATGCGTCGGGCGGCAACAGCGTCGAACGGCTGTACTTCCAACGGAACTCGCGCAATTTCTGGCGCAGGGTCAGCCGGGCGCTGGAGCCCCCCGCGCCTTTCATCCTGAACCGCAACGAGGACATCGGGGCCCCGCTCGGCCGATGGAACCTTTACATCGGCGGCGGCGGCTGTTTTGTCGACGGCTACGTGAACTTGGACCTGTTCCAGCTCCCCGGCGTCAACGTGGTTGCCGACGCCGCTCTGTTGCCCTTCGCGGCCGATCTGTTCGGGCGCGTGGAATGCGACGCGGTGTTGGAACACGTAGCTTCGCCGGAAACCGTGATGCGGGAAATTGCACGCGTTCTTTCACCCGGCGGGTACGCTCACATCGTGACGCCCTTTTGCCATCCGTTTCACGAATACCCGCGAGATTTCCGTCGTTTCACTCCGGACGGTCTTGAACAGATGGCCGGCGGGCTGCGGGTGGCCGCCAGGGGCTGGCGAACCGGCCCAACCGCGACACTTCTGGTTTTTACGCTCGAATACGTGAAGCTGCTATTGCCGTGGCGTTGGTGGCGGATTGTGACACACGGCGTTTTGGGCTGGCTGCTGTTCCCTTTGCGCTATCTGGATGTGCCGCTGCTCAAATCGGTGCGCGCCGGCCGGCTGGGAAACCATTGCTACGTCTGGCTGCAGAAGCCCTCGGCCGGTTAGCCGCCCAGCGCGGCCAGAGCGTCCAGCACTTCCTCGGTGTGTTCGTTCACTTTCACCTTGGGGAAAATCTTCTTGATTTTGCCGTCCTTGCCGATGATGAAAGTGGTTCGCTCGACGCCCATGTAGTTTCTTCCAGCCATGGACTTCTCCACCCAGACTCCGTAGGCTTCGGCGATGGCATGGTCTTCGTCGGCCAGCAGCGTGAAAGGGAGGCTGTATTTCTTTTTGAACCTGGCCTGGCGGTCGACGGGGTCGGGCGAGACTCCCAGCACCACGGCGTCACACTTGGCGAAGTCTTTGAAGGAGTCGCGAAAACTACAGGCTTCCCGGGTGCAGCCGGGGGTATCGGCCTTGGGGTAGAAGTACAGGACAACGTTCGTCCCTTTCAGCGAGGAAAGGCCCAGAGGCTTGCCCGAGTCAGTCAGGGTCTCGAAATTGGGGGCGGCCGAGCCGGCTTTCGCCACGGTAGAGATATCAGAAGCCATATCTCATTAGATCATTTAGCGGTGGGCAGGGTGCCGTTTTGTGGCGAGTCCTGATTTCGGGACCTGGATTGCCAATAACGCCGGGTGGACGTCGGAGCGCGGCCGACCTCACCCTCGACCGCCACGCCGGCGTCGACGTTGGGTCCGGGGCGGCTACTCGACAGTGACCTTGGTGCCTTTTTGCTGCGCGCTCTGCATCTGGCCGATGCGTTCATCGATGATGGCCCGGATACCCTTCAGAAACTCGATGCGCGCGGAGCGAAAGTGGCCGAGTGCGGCCTCGGGCGGGCCCATCTGACGGAGCGCGGAAGTGACCATCGGTCCCAGCCCCATGCACAGGCACTGGTGTTTCAGCGTTTCCCCGTTGCCTGGGGCGGTGTTTTCGGTCATCGGGACGCCTCCTTCATTTCTACCGTCAACAATTTATTATCCAGCCGGGCGCGGGCGGGGATCAAGGACGACATGGACGTCGGCAGACCGATGTGACGGCGCAGCGTGCCAATTTCCACCACCAGCTCGTCGCCCTTCTTGAACAAACCAATCTCGCCTTTGGTGGCGAACGGCAGTTGCAGCCGGACCTCGTAGTTGCCGTTTTCCTTCACAAACGAGTAGGGACGCTCGGTGCGCATCACCGCCGCCGGGTCGGTGTCGCCCCCATACAGCGTGTCGGCCAGCTCGCGCAGCCGGTCCTGTCCCAATACCTCGTTGGAGAACAGCGGAACCAGGGAAACCGGCACCGGCGCGAAGTATTCCTCCATTTCGGCCAGAATGCGTCGCTGCGATTCCCGCCAGCTCACGAAGAACTCGTCACTCACCCGCTCCGGCAGCACACGGTTCACAATCACCTGATCCACCGTCAGGCCGTGCAGAGAAAAGTAGACAAACGCACGCTGGGTCTCGCGCAGCACCATCTGTTCGGGGTTGGTTACCAGGCGCACGCTGGTCAGCGCCGGATCTTCGAGCGCGGTATCGATGCCCTCCAGCTTGCCGAACAGCGACTGCACGTTCACGAAGTAGGAATCCGGCGGCAGCTCGACCGGCGAGACGCGGTTAGCCACCGGACGCACGGCCCGCATCAGGCTGCGCTGGAAGGGGAAGATGTGCTTCATGTACCAATCCAGCGTGGCCGGCATGCTGACGAAGCGGATGGATTCCGCCGTCGGCGCGCAATCGAGAATGATGACGTCGTAGCGGCGCTCCTTGCGGTATTGGTTGACGTACATCATGGCGCTCAGCTCTTCCATCCCGGGCAGGATTGCCAGCTCTTCCGCCTCGACGTCGCTGATGCCGGTAGTGCGCAGCACGGAAACGACGTAGGCTGAAATCTCGCCCCAGTGGCGCCGGATCTCCTGCTGGATATTCACTTCGTGAATGGACAGATTGTCGGAGATAACCACCGGATCGGCGGTCTTCAAGTCGAACAGCTCGATTCCCAGGTCGAAGGAATCCGCCAGGCTGTGCGCGGGGTCGACGCTCATCACCAGGGTGCGATACCCGCGCTCCGCCAGCCGGATGCCCGTGGCCGCTGCCAGGCTGGTCTTGCCGACACCGCCCTTTCCGCTATAAAGCAAAATTCGCATAGGCACTCTCGCTTCCTGCCCCTCGGTTCGGGACCGTTTCCCGGACGCAATTCACCCGCTGTTTGGAATACGCCCCAGGCGCCGTAAAAGTTTCGCCGTGTGGGGCGGCAGCATGGTGACCCGCGCCAGGCGGTCGAGGTCTTCGGGCCGGTCGACGTCACGCCACTCCGGGCCAACCTCCACCGAAAGGCCGTATCGCCGGGCGGCGTGGAGCGTATCTTCCAGCACGCTCGAGGTGGACCAGCGTACCCCCTCGAACATGGCCGGATGGATACGCCGGCAGGCGATTCCCCAATAGCCGCCGTCCTCGGTAGGTCCCAGGCTGACGTCGGCTTCCGAGCGCATCAGCTCCACCACATGGTCGAGGGGCAGATCGGGAAGGTCCGATCCCAGAATCACCACCTGGGGATGGCCGGCGTCCAGCGCTTCGCACAATGCATGGAACATCTTAGCGCCCAGGTTGCCAGCGGTCTGCGTTTTGCGCGCAACTGGGATGTGTTGCCAGGCATCTGTTGAAGTGTCGGAGTGAAGTTCCACCGCAGAGGCGGAAAAAGCCGTCTGCAGGGAATCCAGCAAGTCTTCGACGAAGGCCTGATGAAGATCGGCGGCTTCCTCCGGCGACAAAGGTCCAATCAGCCTGGTTTTGACAGCGCCTGGGACCGGGGCTTTCGCGAAGACGATTATGACGGGGTCCACCCGTTGATTGTAAACTGAAGGTTCCATCTCCGACCAATCTCAACCGGGAGTAGCCACAGGCAAAATGTTGCAGAGAATATGCGTTTTGGGTGCCATCCTATCGATAACCACCACCTTGTTGTGTGCCGCCGATGCGCCGAAAAAGGGTGATCCGGCCAAGGGGAAAGCGGTGTTCGAGGCGTGCACGATGTGCCACTCCATCGACGGCACCACTAAAAAGATGGGCCCCAATCTGAAGGGTCTGTTCAAGTTCCCGAAGCTGAAGGATGGCAAAAAGCCGACCGAAGAAAACGTGCTGGCATTCGTCAAGAAGGGCGGCCACGGAATGCCGTCTTACGGCGATATGCTGTCGGCCGAGGAATTGAACAACCTGATTGCGTACCTGAAGACCATTTGAGTTTGCGATCGATGCGAAGGGCCGCCCGGGAATGCTGTGCGAATTTGACGGAACAAGGCGGCCCCGGCTAATCTGGTAACGTAGTTTGTCACGCCCGTAGAGACCCCATCGTCTAGCCCGGCCTAGGACACCGCCCTTTCACGGCGATAACGCGGGTTCGAATCCCGCTGGGGTCGCCAACCAGCCGCCATCTCCGTGGGAGGAAGGCCATTTCCTCGTCTATCTTGGAGGCAAACCAGTCTCGCCGGAAGAGTATATGCGATTTATGTAGTAGTTTTCGCAGCGTACCCACGGCTCCTCGCGGTCAAGCGGGCTCAATCACCCGGACGATCATCGAAGCGCTGAAGTCCAGACACCGTAGTTGAAGCCAGATACAGCCATAGGCTGTATACTGTTCTATATGGCGCAGCTCAATATCAATATCACGGAAGAATTTGCGCGCGACCTCCAGTCCATGATGACTTCGCGGGGCCTCTCGAACAAGAGCGAAGCAGTCCGCATCGCCGTGAAAGAGGCGGCGGAAAAGGCCAAGGCTTTAGACAGTTTCGACTATCGCCGATGGCTTGGCATTGGCCTGCGCGCTCCGCTGAATGTCTCCCCTCGGATTTCGAAACGAGGATGAGTTGTGGTCGTAGATACTTCAGCGGTTCTGGCCGTGTTGTTCAACGAGTCCCAAGGGCTGTGGGTCGCAGAGAAGCTCGGTGCCCACGCTGGAGCGCTGCGGATGAGCACCGTCAGCTATGCCGAGGTGCTCATTCTCCTCAGAGACCGCCAGCCCCACCTGTTTGAAGATCTGCGTAATAGCCTGCTCTCCGCCACAATCCGCTTCGTGCCGCCCAGCAAGGAGCAAGCGGAAATTGCCGCCCGGGCGCGGCTGCAGTTTCCGCTGAATCTCGGTGATTGCTTTGCCTATGCGCTGGCAAAAGAGGAAGGATGTCCAATCCTCACGCTCGACGCCGATTTTCGAAAAACCGATCTCCCAGTTGTGATTCCCGACCCGCTTTAGGCCCAGCCTAACGGTAGGCCAAAATAGATCATCCCTATAGACTTTGGGGTGATTCCGTGCTAACCTGCCGGACATGGGAGTTCCCAGCGTCTTTGATCGTACCGGTGTGTCCCATCTCCGGGCCTTGGAGGCCGAGGCCATTCACATTTTCCGTGAGGTGGCGGCCGAATTCGCCAATCCGGTGTTGCTCTATTCGATCGGGAAGGACAGTTCCGTGCTGCTGCGGCTGGCGCAGAAGGCTTTCCACCCGGCCCGTATCCCGTTTCCTTTGTTGCACGTGGATACCACTTATAAGTTTCGCGAGATGATCGAGTTCCGCGACCGGATGGCGCGTGAGATCGGCTTCAAGCTGATCGTCTCGACCAACCGCAAGGCAATCGAGGATGGATGCAGCCCGTTCCGTTTTGGCACCAGCAAGTGCTGCGGCTTGCTGAAGACCCAGGCGTTGCTCGACGGCATCCGCGAAGGGCGTTTCGACGCCGCCATCGGCGGGGCGCGGCGTGATGAAGAGAAGTCGCGGGCCAAGGAGCGCATCTTCTCGTTCCGCGATGCCCAGGGCCAGTGGGATCCGAAAAACCAGCGCCCGGAGCTGTGGAACCTGTTTAACGGCCGTATCGGACAGGGCGAGAGCATCCGCGTGTTTCCCGCTTTCGAACTGGACCGAGCTGGACGTCTGGCACTACATCTTTCTCGAAGAGATCCCGGTGGTGCCGCTGTACTTCGCCAAGGAACGTCCGATGGTGGTGCGCGGCAGCTCGCTCATTTCCGTCGAACAGGAAATTGTGCCGCTGCTGCCCGGCGAGAGGCCGCAAATGGTGCGGTGCCGGATGCGGTCGCTGGGGTGCTCGCCCTGCACCGGGGCTATCCGCTCGGACGCCGACACGCTACCCAAGATCATTGCGGAGCTGCTCAGCTTCCGGCGCTCGGAGCGGGAGAATCGCGTCATCGACTTCGATCAGGAAGGCTCGATGGAGTTGAAGAAACGGGAGGGCTACTTCTAACATGCTGACAGCCAGCCCGGAACAGGCGGCCACGGCGGCCGCCCCCGACGAGATTCTGCATTTCCTCACCGCGGACGCAGAGAAGGACCTTCTGCGCTTTCTGGCTGCCGGCAGCGTGGACGATGGGAAGTCGACCTTGATCGGCCGCCTGCTGTACGACACCAAAGGTATCTACGAAGATCAGCTCGCCGCCATCCGGAAATCGAAGTTGAACCGCTCGACGGCGGCGTTCGACCTGTCGCTGGTGACCGACGGACTGCGCGCCGAGCGCGAGCAGGGCATCACCATCGACGTCGCCTACCGCTACTTTTCCACCGCGCGCCGCAAGTTCATCATTGCCGACGCGCCGGGCCACGAGCAGTACACGCGCAACATGGTGACCGGCGCCTCCAACTCGGAGCTCTCCATTATTCTGCTGGACGCCCGCAAAGGCGTGCTGGCGCAGACACGGCGCCACGCCTATCTGGCTTCGCTGGTGGGAATATCGCACGTCATCCTGGCAGTGAACAAAATGGACTTGGTGGGCTTCGACGAGCAGGTTTTCCTGCGGCATCGGGACGAATTTCAACGCTTCGCCGAGTCGCTGGGCCTGGCGGAGGTAACCGCCATCCCGTTGAGCGCGCTGGACGGCGACAACGTAGTCCGGCGGGGCGATCGCATGACGTGGTACACCGGCCCGACACTGCTCGAAACCCTGGAAACGGTTGCGGTAGGCAGCGGGGCGCGCCACCAGGCGTTTCGTTTCCCGGTGCAATACGTCATCCGGCCCGACGACAGCTTTCGGGGCTACGCCGGCCGCATCGCTTCCGGTACGCTGCATCCGGGCGACGAAGTGCTGGCGCTTCCATCGGGACGCAAGAGCCGTGTCCGCTCCATCACCACCTTCGATGGGGAGCTGGCGGAAGCCGTATCGCCGCTGTCAGTGACCATAACGCTCGAGGACGAGATCGATATCAGCCGCGGAGAGGTTCTGGCCGCTCCCGACGCGCCCCCCGAGTGCGCGCGCAAGTTTCAGGCAATGCTGGTGTGGATGCAGCCGCAGCCGCTGGTGGCCGGACGCACCTACCTGCTGAAGCACACCACCCAGCAGGTGCAGGCGCGCGTCAGCGCCATCCATCACCGCGTGGACATCCACACGCTGGAACCTGTGTTGACGGAATCGCTGGGCCTGAACGACATCGCCTACGTGACGGTTGAAACCAGCCGCCCGCTGTTTTTCGACGCCTATCGCCACAACCATCACACCGGCGCGTTCATTTTAATCGATCCGATTGGCGACAATACGCTGGCGGCCGGAATGATTACCGGCGCAGCGGCGGTCTCCGCGGGGGATATGACGGCCGACGCCCAGCACGGAAGTGTCCGCCCCGAAGAGCGACGCGCCCGATTCGGTCATCCTCCGGCCACGGTGATTCTTTGCGGCCGGCCCGGTGTCGCCGCCGAACTGGAGCGCGCGTTGTTCGAACGCCGCTACGTCGCCCGGCACATCGCGCGGTTGCCGGAGGGGACTACGCCCGAAGCCGCGGCCAGGCTGCTCTACGACGCCGGGCTGATCGGGATTTTTTCGGTTTCCGAGGGCCGGAGCTTCGACCGCGAACGCGCGGGGATTCCCGCCTGGCACCTGCTGGATGAAACCCACGTCGATTTACCGGCCGGCGACACGCAGGCGGTCACCACGCTGTTGCGGCTTCTTGAAACCGCGTCGGTTCTCGACAAAGCCCACGGCCCGGCCAACGCCGGAGGCCGGGCGGACCTCGATTTTGCGGGAGGAATCTAGGCCATGACGTACACCAGCTCCGAATCGCAAGACATCCTCGCGGAGGCTACCGGGATCGTCGAAACTCTGCTTGGAACGGACGGCTCTTCGGCCTGCCTCACGTGCAGCTTTCAGGCCGAAGACATGGTGCTGCTCCACCTGGCGCGAAACGTCCGTCCGGCAATTCCGGTCCTGTTTCTCGAGACCGGCTACCACTTTCCCGCCACCTGCGCCTATCGCGACCGGATGGCCGCCAAATGGAACCTGAACCTCCACAACCTGACCGCCGACCTGAGTGTCGAGGAGCAGGAAACCCGTTTCGGTCTGCTGTACCGGAGCGACCCCGGAAGTTGCTGCCAGATCCGGAAAGTTGAGCCTTTGATGCGTGCGCTCGAAGCCTACGAGGTGTGGTTTACCGGCCTGCGCCGCGAGCAGTCTCCCACGCGGGCCGGACTGCGTCTGCTGGAAGATCACCGGCTGCCCACCGGTAAAGTGATCCAGAAGGTCAGCCCGCTGGCGGCGTGGAAATGGAACGATATCTGGAGCTATTTGGCGGTGCACGACATCGAGCATCTGCCGCTCTACGACGCCGGGTACACCAGTATCGGCTGTGAGCATTGCACGGCACTGCCCGCCGACGCGCGAAACCCCCGGTCGGGCCGCTGGGGCGGCAAGAAGCTGGAGTGCGGAATCCACACCGTAACGGAGCGCGCCGGGTGATTCCGCTGACAGGTTTCCTGATCGCGCTGGCCATCGGCCTGACCGGTATTGGCGGCGGCACCATCACGGCGCCGGTGCTGCTGCTATTTCTCGGACTTTCTCCGGCCGAGGCGGTGGGCACCGCGCTGGTGTTCGTGGCCGGCGTGAAGCTGCTGGCCGCCCCGCAGTACCTGTGGCGCGGCATGGTGAACTACCGCGTTCTGCGCCTGCTGCTGGCGGGGGGCATTCCCGGAGTAGTGGCCGGCAGCCTGCTGCTCGATCGGATCGATTCCACCCACTGGCAGGGAGCCATTCTGGCCTTTGTCGGCGGCACCGTGCTGGTCACCGCCGGCATGGACCTTTACCGGCGGCTGCGGCGGAAAACCATTGAACCCGGTACGCTTCATCCGAAACGACTGATATCCGTCAGCTTGCCAATCGGCATGGAGGTGGGGTTCTCATCGGCCGGCGCGGGCGCGCTGGGCACGCTCGCGCTGATGCAGTGGACCCCGCTCGGGGCCGCCGAGATCGTGGGCACCGATATTGCCTTCGGCCTGGGGCTTGCGCTCGTCGGCGGCGGCCTGCACCTGTCCTTCGGGGCGGTCGACCCGCGTGTTCTGGCCGCCCTTTTGCTGGGTGGAATCCCGGGCGCCTTGATCGGACCGTGGCTGGCGACCAGGGTGCCCGGCCACAAGCTCCGACTGGGCCTGGCGGCGTGGTTGGCTTACCTGGGCTCGCAACTCCTGCTGCGCGGCATTCACAATCTCTGGTAAACGGCGTCAGAAAGACCATACCCCGGTTTTTCGGGATTGACTCCGGCGTCCTTCGCGTTCACTATTGGTGCCGGGAGGTAACTGGCTGTGGCCTCTTATGTCGTGATTCTGACGTACCTGGCGGCGGTGGCGGCTGCCCTTGCGTTGGTTTATTTCTTCCACGCGCACTGGATCTGGCATGTGCTGAGCATCTGTCTTGCCTTTGCGATCGGCCTAGTGCCCCTTCCGGAGGCATACCGGGGGCCCGGCGCGGATCTGGTCGTTGGAGCGGCGTTCCTTTTCCTGCTGTTTTGGGGGTTGGGCGCCATCTTCGTGCATCACTCGCCGCTCCGGGTACGGCGTCACAGCGTATAGGCCCCGAATCCGGGGCGAACGCCAGATTGGGGAATCCTACGCCCGCGCCGGTAGTCTAATTAATCAGCACCACGCGGGACAAGGGAGAGCTGGCGCCTTTTTGCCCCGACGCCGGCTTGCCGGCCGGGCCGGCGGCGTAGACAGGCGAATTTGAAGTATATAAACTAGGGAGAAGATTTGGCCATTTACAAACAGGTGATCTTTTGCACGGGGAATGGGAACCGCCGCGGCTCTGTCATTCCCTGTTCGTGTTTCTGGGGCCGTGGTGTGAAACACCGGGCTCCGGAGCGGCAAGATCCTCGTTGTAAGACAAGACCCAGGACAATCGGATAAACCTTCTCGATGTATCCTCCACGATCCAGAAACAGAGTATTCATTCGGCGTCCCCGAATTCGGGAGAACGTTAACGACGCAATTCGCGCCAAGGAAGTCCGCGCCGTGTTTCCCGACGGCGAAGTCGCGATCCTGCCCACGCCGGTCGCCGTGCGAAGGGCCAGGGACCTTGGCCTGGACCTCATTCTTGTAGCGCCCACGGCAAACCCTCCGGTTGCCAAGGCCATGGACTATGGCCAGTGGCAATACGAACAGAAGAAGAAAAAGAACGAGGCCAAGAAGAAGCAGCACGTGATCCAGGTGAAAGAGCTGAAGTTCCGCCCCAACACCAGTGGTCACGACTACGACTTCAAAAAGAAGCACGCCTTACGGTTCCTGAAGGAAGGCAACCGCGTCAAGGCCGTGGTGCAGTTCCGTGGCCGCGAGATCACGCACATGGATCTGGGGCGCACGCTGCTGATGAAACTGGCCAATGAAATCGCCGAATTCGGCACCGTCGAAGGCCATCCCCGGCTGGAAGGCCGTTTCTTTCACGTTATCCTGGCGCCGACAAAGGCAGCCATGCAGGCCGGGATAAAAGAGAAAGAAGAACGACATAGCGCCGAGGATTCCGAGGTCGAGAAAGGCGCGGCCGCCAGCGCGGGTGGACCAGCGCTCGACGATGAGCCCGACGACGGCGATGAGTTCGACGAGGATGAAGACTTCGAGGACGACGAGCCCCCGGAAGAGGAAGGCGACGAAGGCGCGCCCGCCTGACGCGCTGCGGCCCAACTCAGCCGGAAACCGTCACCAGCTTATGCCGCTTGCCGGCGCGGACGACATAATCACCCGCGTCCAGGCGATGTGTGGGTTTCGAAGCTGTTTCTAGCGACGACACTCCGTCCGGGCCAATAGCCACGCCGCCCGACTTGATCAACCGATCGGCCTCGCTCACCGACGACACCAGCCCGGCTTCCACCAGCACGCGGTTCAGTCGCGGGTCGGCGGCGGTGGCGCGTTCCAGTTCCAGCGGAATCTCGCCCTGCGAAACTTCGCGCTCCCAGGTTTCGGCGGCGTCCACAGCCTCCTGGCGGGAGTGAAAGTCCGCAATGACCCGGATGGCGAGTTCTTTCTTTACATCCTTGGGGTGGCGGCCGCCACCGGCCACCGCGGCGCGGAGGGCGGCGATCTCGGCCAGGCTCATGTCCGTCAGCAGCTCGTAGTAGCGGTACATGAGCGTGTCGGAGATGCTCATCAGCTTCTTGAACATCACCGCCGGCGGCTCGGTGATACCGACGTAGTTGCCCTTGGACTTGGACATCTTCTCGACGCCGTCCAGGCCCTCCAGGAGCGGCGTGGTGCCGACGATCTGCGGCGGCAAGCCGTAGGCGCGCTGAATTTCCCGTCCCACCAGCAGATTGAACTTCTGGTCGGTACCGCCCAGCTCGACGTCGCAGGCGAGCACTACCGAATCGTAGGCCTGCGCGAACGGGTACAGAAACTCGTGCACCGAGATGGGTGTGTTCTCACGGTAGCGTTTCGCGAATTCGTCGCGCTCGAGCATGCGGGCGACGGTGTATTTGGACGTCAGCCTTATGATGTCGTCGAACCGCAACGGCATCAGCCACTCGCTGTTGAAGCGCACCACCGTCTGTTCCGGATCGAGAATCTTGAAGACCTGCTTCTTGTAAGTTTCGGCGTTCTTCAGAATCTCTTCGTGGGTCATCGGCGGGCGCATGATGTTGCGGCCGGTCGGGTCGCCGATAAGCCCGGTCATGTCGCCTATAACGAAGATGACCGTGTGCCTCAGGTCTTGAAAATGCCGCATTTTGCGGATGAGAACCGTGTGGCCCAGATGCAAGTCCGGAGCGGTGGGATCGAATCCGACTTTGACGCGCAGGGGACGTTTCTGCTGCTCGCATTCCACAAGCCGCTTGCGCAGGTCCTCTTCCGGAATAATCTCCGCGAAGCCTTTCTTCAGGTAAGCCAATTGTTCGTCAATGGAAAGGTGCGCCACGTATCTATTGTACGGGGTGCCGGGGCAGCGGCCCGGTGCCGCGGCCGAGAATGTCCAGGTATTCGCGGTAGGCGAACAGGCGGTCGCGCTGCCGCCCGGTGGTCTCTCCGAGCAGTCCCAGACGGACCAGGTGGCGGAAAGCCTTGGCCACGGCGGGTACGGTGGGTCTTCAGGTACAGGCTGAGCGCAGCAATCCGGTCTGGCAGAGCAGCAGCGTGATCAGCAGCCGGTCCAGCCTGCCGTTACCATCCAGGCAGGTAGCCCGGGCCGTTCAGCCGCCCAAGGGCCTGGGTGGCTCCACCCAGCTTCGTCTGGAGCGGTTCGATTCGCAGCGATGGGTCGGGCGGCAGGGGGGAACAAAGGCCGAGACGGTCCCCTCCGCGTAGCGGATGACGACGTAGCGGCCGATCCTGGCTTCGACACCGTACCTGGAGGTCGAGCGAGTGATCGATTCCTTAGCGAACCAGTTAGGAAACGATAGGTCAATAGACTTTCTTTCCTCTTATGCCGCTGCGTGGTGATTCACCGGCCCGCTTCCCGCCCCCAGTCCCGGATTGGTTCGGATGGCCTCGGTGATGAAGGCCTTTGCCTTGGCCACCGCTTTGGGTAGGGTGGCGCCCTTGGCCAGCTCGGCGGTGATGGCGGCCGAGAAGGTGCAGCCGGTGCCGTGGGTGTGCCGGGTGTCGATGCGGACGGCGGGAAACTCCAGTTGTTCCTCGCGGCTCAGGAAGATGTCGCTGGCGGCGCCGGCCAGATGGCCGCCCTTCACCACCACCGCCTTGGCTCCCAGCCGCAAGATCGCTTCGGCGGCGCGGACCATCGCGTCGCGACCGGCGATTTCGAGCCCGGAGATGGCCGAGGCTTCGTGCAGATTGGGCGTAACCAGCGTGGCGTGAGGCAGCAGTTTCTCGATCAGGAGGCGGCAGGCGTCTTCGGCCAGCAGCGGCGCTCCGTGCTTGCTGATCATCACCGGATCGATCACCAGCGGAAATTGGAACCGGCCCGCCACGCCGGCCAGCGCTTCCACCAGGGCGGCATTTCCGATAGCCCCGGTTTTGGCGGCGTGCGGGGGAATGTCTTCGAGGACAGCTTCCAGTTGCTCAATCAGCAGCTCGGGCGAGACACAATCCACCCGGCGCACTCCTACGGTGTTTTGCACGGTCAGCAGCGTGATAACCGCCTCGCCGTACACACCGAACTGGTGGAAGGTCTTGAGATCGGCCTGGATGCCGGCGCCGCCGCTGGGGTCGGAGCCGGCGATAGTGAGCGCCACGGGCACCATGCCCATCAGTTTAGCCGAAGCCCCGGGCCGAATCTGAAATCTTGAAGCCAGGAATCCATGCGCCGCTCCAAAGACGAGCGCGCACCGGGGAGAACAAAGATATCTTTCAATGTCCCCCGCCGCTTTCCGGCTTCTTGCGGAAGTAGGGGAACAAAGCAAGACCGAACACCAGCAGCCATCCAGCGAAAGAAAGCAGCGCGCCGGCGGCCAGCCTGTCGGAATGGAAGACCAGCGTCAAATCCTTCTCGCCGGCGGGGACTACAACGCCGAGGAAGGCGTGATCGGTGCGCAGCACCGGCAGTTCGCGGCCGTCCACCTCCGCCCTCCAACCGGGGAAGTAGGGAACCGCGAAGCGCAGCAGACTGTTAGCGGCGGCCCGGTAGTGAATCCGATAACGGCCTTCCTGGTGGTTGGTGACCCTCGCGGTGCCGTTGGCGTCCTGCCTCAGGGAGGCAACCGGGCCGAGCACAATGCTTCCCTCCGCCGGATTGAGCTTTGCCAGCGCGGTCCGCGATTGCTCGAGACTGTTCACCTGCTCGAGCGCCTTCGGGAACGAGACGCGAGCAAGATACCCCGGTTCCCGCAAGAGATCGTGGGTCTGAAGATCGAGCCGCACGCCGGCATTCAGACCCTTGCGCAGTGCGGCATTGCTGGCAATTGCCGACCGGTAATCGGCGTAGGCGGACAACTGAAGCGGGTTGTAGCCGTAGGTGCTTTCGAGCCGCAAGTCAAGGGGGCCGTTCAGCGGGCCGAGCGCCGCGATGCCGTCTGGCGCCTCAAACCGGCTCAACGGAGGCAGCTTGCCCACCACGTACTGCCGCAGCAGGCTCTGCCCCCGGCCGTACAACTGGTCAAAGCTGGCGGGAGCGTATGCCAGGCGGTTGTCCCAGCAGTTCCGATAGGCCACATCGAAGAACAAAACAGCCACCAGGACGGCGCCCACCCAGGCGCGCTTCAGCCTTGCGTTCAGGGCGCGAACGCCGGATGCCGCCAGCAGCGAAAGTCCCAGAGCCACTACAAACCAGGCGTGCACCGGCGCGCGAACCTGGCTGAAACCGGGGACCAGCCCAATCACGCGATAAAGGCCCGCCGAGGGCCCCAGCATGTACCAGAATACGGGAACCACCAGGATCAATCCGAAAATGCGAGCGCGGCGTTCCCAGGCGCCAAAGACAGCGAACGGTAGCAGCAGCAGTCCGCCGTAGAAGTAATACTGCGTGATGTCGCCCGGACCCTTGTAGTCGCCGGTGGCCGCGCCGAGCGCATCGGGTTCCACCAGGGTCGCCAGCGATCCGAGGGTCAGCGCTCCATCGCGCGAGCGGGAATAGTCGGCGCCGGCGCGCAGCGAATTTTGCGTCAGTTCCAGGCCGGGCAACGCCAGAATCATCGAAATCAGCAGAGCCGGCGCGACGATTCCCGCAACGCCGAGGGCGGCGCGCTTCCAGGCTCCAGGCTGTTCCACCACGTGCGCGGCGGCAAACAAGCCCAGGCCGGCAAATGCATACAGGGCGGTCTGGAAGTGGCCGGCCAGGATCAGGCAGCCGCCGGTGGCCGCCGCGGCCGCCAACCAGCGGCTCGAAGACGACTCGTACGCGCGTCGAAACAGATACAGCAGCCAGGGAAACAGGCTGGCCGTCGAGAAAATGCCCAGGTGCGAGCTGTGTCCGGCGAAGTATCCGCCCAATCCGTACGCCAGGGCGCCGAACAATGCCGCCCACGGCGCTTCAAACATCCGTAGCAGAAGCAGGTAGGCACCCGCGCAAGCCAGCAGGGCGTGGAGAACAATCTCCCCCTGAATGGCTTTCGGGGTGATTCCGGCGAGGAAGAACGGCCAGTTCAGCGGATACCAGGCGCCCACTTGCGGGTCAGCCAGGAAAGGGAAGCCAGAGAAGATATACGGAGTCCAGTAGGGCAGCTTTCCGTCGCGGACATGATCGGCAAAGTATTTCTGCGAGCTGTAATGGACATCGACGGCGTCCCACTGGATGCTGGCGCTCGAAGACGTCAGCGGCGTCCAGTAGAAAACCAGCAGCAGGAATGCCAGTAGCGCCGCCCACCGCCAGCCGGCGAGCCAGCCGGCGGGCGCTCCCGGTGCCCCCCGGCGCGCCGGCGCGGCAACCCTCTGCTGTACTTTCTTTTGGGACCGCTGTCTGGACAAAGCCCGCACTCCGGAATACACAGAACCGGCCGACCGATCGGGAGGCGTGAATCCGCGATTCTACCACGGCGGCTTGCGCAAAGACGGGCAGGTATCGAATAGTGCTGGTTCGAAAACGGTGCCGATCAGGATTCGGCCGCGGCCGCGCGGCGCGCTTCCGGCGCCACCGGGGACTCGGGCTTCTTTTCGGCCGGACGGAGGATATCGATGCTCCCCTTGAAGTACGCGCCATCGTCCACCACAATGCCGCCGGTGACGATGTCGCCCACCAGCGAGGCGTCCTTGCGGATCACCACCCGGTCGGTGGCCTTCACGTTTCCATGAATGGAACCGAAGACGTGGACCTCCTTGGCGGAGACATTGGCCCGGATCTTTCCGGTCTTACCGACCGTAATCCGGTTGTCCACCTGCAACGAGCCTTCGATCTGTCCGTCGATCTGCAGCTCCTCGCGGCTGGCGACCTCGCCTTTGATGGACACCGCTGGACCGATCATAGAGCCCCTGCGAGGAGGTTCCGGGAGGGGAGGCGGGGCAACCGGGAACGTCTGCGGTGTCGATTCCATTTCGAGTCCTTCCGAAGGCGAGTCTTCTTTCTTTCGAGTCCACACGATGTCTGAAACCTCTTCTCTACAGTATTAACCCGGCGACCGAAAAAAACCAAGAGGTGCATTTATTGTTCCACCCGCAACCCGTTCAAAACTCTGCCTCAGCGGGAGAAAAACCCGGTAAAAAGTACGCCGGCGTGTAAGAAGTTCGTGTTCCGGCGGGCCGGAGACCCGACCACCATTGCCGCGAGAAAAACACGCCGTGCTAAGATTCATTCGTCCATGGCGCAACCGGAAACATTGCCGGCGGTGGTGATCGTCGGCCGGCCCAACGTCGGAAAGTCCACCCTGTTCAACGCCATCCTGCGGCAGCGGCGAGCGATTGTCGGCAACGAGCCGGGCATCACCCGCGACCGCATCGGGGGCCAGGCCGAGCATGCCGGCCGGCGCTTTGCGCTGATCGACACCGGCGGCATTATTCCCCATGACGCGGAGCTGGTTCCCAGCGAGATTCTCCGCCAGGCGAGAGTTGCCCTGGAACGGGCCGCGCACATTATTTACGTCATCGACGGCCGCACCGAGATTACGGCGGCCGATCGCGACCTGGCCCAGATGCTGTACCGGCTGGGAAAGCCCGTGGCATTGGCGGTGAACAAGATCGACGCGCCTTCCCGAGAAGGGTTGTCCGCGGAATTCTATTCGCTGGGTTTCGAGCATTTGTTTCCCGTCTCGGCCGAACACCGCCGCGGCCTCGACGAGCTGCTGGATCACGTGACCGGGGCCTTCGGCAAGTCGGACGAAGGCGTCGGACCGGCGCACAAGGTGATCAAGGTGGCCATCATCGGCCGCCCCAATGTCGGCAAGTCGACGCTGCTGAATTCGCTGGTGGGCAGCCAGCGGGCCATCGTCTCGCCCGTGGCTGGAACCACACGCGACGCGGTCGACGAAAGCGTTTTTCAGGGTGACACGGAATTCGTGTTTGTGGACACCGCCGGCATCCGGCGCAAGGGCAAGACGGAGCTTATGGCCGAGAAGCTCAGCGTGGTGATGGCCCAACGCCACATCCGCATGGCGGACGTTGTGCTGCTGGTGGCCGACGCGAGCGAGGGCGTTGTCGGACTGGACGCCACCATCGCCGGCTACGCGCACGAGGCGGGGCGGGCGCTGATTCTCGCGGTGAACAAGTGGGACGCCGTGCCTGAAAAGGGACAGCGCGCTTTCGAGCGAAAGCTGCGAGACCAGATGAAGTTTCTCGAATACGCGCCCACTGTTTTCCTCTCCGCCAAATACGGCACCGGAGTCAAGCGGCTGCTTCCAATGGTGCGAAAAGCGTTTGAAGCCTTTACGCGCCGTGTCACCACCGGCGAATTGAACCGCTTCGCACAGTCGCTGCGGATTGAACCGGACGTGCGGGTTTTCTATATTACGCAGCCATCCATCCGGCCGCCTTCGTTTCTGCTGTTTATCGACCGGAAGTCGAAACTGCATTTTTCCGCCGAGCGCTATGTCATCAACCGCATCCGCGAACAATGGGACTTCCGGGGAACGCCGATTGTTGTGAGAGCGCGTTCCCGCAGGGGGTAGGCGCCAGGCGACAACCTCTGAAACCGCCGGCTTCCCTCCGGCGTACTTGTTGGTAGGGATGCGGCACATGTGGGCAACGGCGTTTGTGTTGGTGGCGCTTGCGGCGCAGGGTTCCGACCCGAGTTATCTGGCCGCGAGGGCGAAGCTCGACTCGATTCTCCACGATTCGGTGGCCCCGGATTCGACGGTGGTCTTCAGCGCACGCGAGGTGAACGCATACGTGCGGGCGATGCTGCCGCGTTACGTTCCTCAGGGAATCCGCGACACCTCGGTGGTGTTGGGCAAGAACCAGGTGACCGGCTCCGCCGAGGTCAACTTTATCGAGCTGGCCAGAAGCCTCGGCACCGACCCCAATCCGATCCTGAAACAGTTGGTGGACGGCGCGTATCCGGTGAGCGTCGGCATCGACGTCTGGTCCAAAGACGGGCTGGTGCGAGTGGACTTGAAGCGGGTTACCATCTCCGGGCATACAATTGAAGGAGCGTTGCTCGACTTCCTGGTGCGAAACATTTTTCTGGCGCGGTTTCCCCAGGCTCGTATCGGCGAGCCATTTGAGCTCGAACATGGCGTTCGGGCAATTCGCGTGCGGCCGCAAGGCGTCGGCGTCAGGGTTGGACGGTGAGTTGCACGTCGGGTTGATGGCGACGTCGAATTTCTGTTTCTGGTGGGTCCATCGCGACCCAGGGTAAATACGATTAAAGGGAACGTCCGAAAGGAGGACTGTAACGGTGCGCTTGATGCTCGTGTTGCTATTTCTCAGCTCCGCTGCAGCTTTTGGCCAAAAGGAGGTCGACCGGCTGAATAGTGCCGCCGACCTGTTCGACGACTTGATGAAGGTGCCGGAACAATCCATACCGCAAGACCTTCTGGACAAGGCCAAGTGCGCGATCCTGGTTCCTGGGGTCAAGAAGGGGGCCTTCATCTTCGGCGGTCAGTATGGAAGAGGTTTCGCGCTTTGCCGTAAGGATAACGGAGTGGGTTGGACCGGACCGGCCGCTGTCCGCGTGGAAGGCGGAAGCTTCGGGCTTCAGATCGGGGGGCAGGAATCCGACGTATTCATGCTGGTGATGAACGATCTTGGCATGAAGCGCCTGCTGTCGAGCAAATTCACGCTCGGCGGCGAAGCCTCGGCCGCGGCAGGGCCGGTGGGCCGGCAAACGTCGGCGAATACCGATTTATTCCTGTCAGCCGCGATTCTGTGTTGGTCGCGCGCGCGAGGCGCCTTCGCGGGCGTATCGCTCGCGGGTTCGACGCTGCGGGAAGATCTCGACGTGAACAAGGCAATCTACGGGAAGCCGTACTCGAACAGCGACATCCTGACAGGCAAGGTCCCCACGCCGAAGTCGGCAGAGCGACTGGAATCTCTGCTGAATAAATATTCCAGCCGCAAGTGACCGGCAGGAAAACGACTCCGCAACAGCGGGCCGCACTGGTTCGATCCACAGCGGCCCGCGCTTTTCCACAAATGTCAGCGATGGGCCGCCGCACGCGGCGGGTATAATCTGGGGCGGGAAGGCGATGGCATGAACAGGCGCGATTTTTTTGCATCCATCAACAGGACCGTGGCGGCGGGCGGAGTCGGCTTCGCGATTGCTTCGCGCGCGGCGGCAGCCGCCCGGGCCGAAGATTACTACGACAAGCTCGGGGTCACCAAGCTGATCAATGCCGCCGGCACGTACACGAATCTGACGGGTTCGACCATGCCGCCCTCGGTGCAGGCGGCGGTGGCGCAGGCCGCTAAACACCCGGTCCGCCTGATCGATCTGCAGAAGGCGGCGGGAGAGTATCTCGCCAGGCGGCTGCGGTGCGAGGCGGCGATGGTGACCGCCGGCGCCGCGTCCGCTCTAACGCTGGGCACGGCGGCATGCGTCCGAGTTGCGAACACGCCGGGGGCGACCCACGCCATGCCGGCCGAGATGGACGGACTCAAGAACGAAGTGATCGTCCAGAAGGCCCACCGCTACGGTTACGACCACGCCCTGCGGAATTGCGGCATCCGTTTCATCGATGTTTCGACGCTCGCGGAATACGACGCCGCTTTCAGCCAGCGAACGGTTATGGCGCACTTCTACAATGCGGCCGAGGGCGGCGCGATCGGCCGCGAGGATTGGATCCGCGTGGCGCACCGGCATGGAGTGCCCTGCTTCAACGACGCGGCGGCGGACATGCCTCCCATCGCAAATCTCTGGAACTACACCCAGATGGGCTTCGACCTGGTGACGTTTTCCGGCGGGAAAGGAATTCGCGGTCCGCAGAACGCCGGGCTCCTGCTGGGCAGAAAAGACCTGATCGCCGCGGCCGCCGAGAACAACAATCCCTTCGACGACACCGTCGGCCGTGGAATGAAGGTCGCCAAAGAGCAGATCGTCGGCATGGTTGCGGCGGTGGACTGGCTGCTCACTCAGACCGACTCGGGCATCGAAGCCGAGATGCGGAAGCGTGCGGCCAGAATCTCCGCTCACCTGAAGAAGATCCCCACCCTGGAGACCAGTGTATTCGTCCCGCCAGTAGCCAACCACGTGCCGCACCTGTTGATCCGCTACGACCAGCAGAGGGTGAAAATCTCGCCGCGAGAGGCTGCGCGGCAGCTCCGCGAGGGCAGCCCGTCGATTGAGTTGAATCCCGCCACCGGGAGCACGAAAGCGGCCAGCGCCGGTTTGCCGACCGACGGCAACACGATCGTCGTGGGAGTCTGGATGCTGGAGCCCGGAGAGGACCTGATTGTCGCGCGCCGCCTCCAGGCAGTGCTGACCCGGGCGGCCAGCGCCTGAATCGAGTTTCCGTCCGGGTGTACGCAGCGCCCGCGGGAGACTCCCGAAAAAGTGGAATAGGATCGTGAAGAGTCCGCCAGCCGGAGGAGCGAGTGGCAGAAGCGCCGGTACCAATACGCACGGGTACGTTCCAGGACATGCGCGCCGTGCGCGCGTTTTTCGAGCGCACCGGTTACACGGAGGCGCAAGTTTGCGAACAGATGCAGGTGCCGGCGCTGCCCGACCTGATGCGGAGCCTGCCGGCGCCCGACCCTCTCGTGGACTTCAGCGAACCCGCCCGCGCCCTCGCCGAGGTGCTGCTGGTGGGACGCGCCATCTCGCGCGATGCCCTCCACCGCCTGGTGCCGGAAGAGCCGCGCGAAGTTCTTTTCCGCTTGGGCGTGCTGGCTCCCTACGGCGACAATCCGGAGACATTCGCTGCTTCGGTGGCGCTGTACCCGGTTAAAGGGCTCTACATAGCCTCCGACCGTTGGTTCACCCCGGCGGGCCTGCCGGTAGAGCCGTTCGCCGATATCGTGTACCCGGCAATTGTGAAAAACACGTTCGATTTCCTGGAAGCCTTGCCGGAGCTCCCCTGCGAGCGCCTGCTGGACGTCGGGACGGGCAGCGGTATCGGCGCGCTGACGGCCGCACGCTACTCGAAACATGTCTGGGCCAGCGACATAACGGAGCGCTCGCGCCGGTTCGCCGCTTTCAACGCCGAGTTGAACGGGATCGCAAACGTCACCGCCTGCTGCGGAGACTTGTACGCGCCGGTCGAAGAGCTGCGATTCGACCGCATCATTGCCCACCCTTCCTATATGCCGGTGCTGAAAAGCCGTGGCAAAGGAGTTTTTTACGACGGTGGCGAGGACGGCGAGTGGCTGACGCGGCGCATCGTCGAAGGGCTTCCCGCTCACCTCAATCCGGGCGGAAGGCTGTACTGTGTCTGCCTGGGGCTCGATTACGAAGAGAACTCTTTCGAGCGGCGTGTTCGGGAATGGCTTCGCGAGGAGGCCGGGCGTTTTGACATCTTCGTGCTGGCGCGCAGGGTGCTGTCGCCGCAGAAATTCGCTCTCGAAAGCTCCATGCGCGACTGCGGCGGCGTGGCCATGCACCACGAATGGTGCCAGTACTTCGAGAGACGCCACGTCGAACAGTTGGTGCTCAACTGCCTGGTGGTGCGGCAGGTCGAGAAACCTCGGCCCGGCTTCACGGCACGTCGTGACCTGGCCACTCAATCCACCCCGGCGGAAGTAGAGTGGCTGCTCGACTGGGAAAAGGCGCGGGCAACGCTCGCGCCGGGCGAACTGCTGTCGGGGGCCCGGCTGAAAGTATCGCAATTTGCCCGCTTGGACGTCAGCTACGACTGGCGGACCGGCAGCATCTCTCCATCGCGTTTTATTTTGCGGGCAGACTATCCGTTTCTAACCGAATCGCAGATCCAGGGGTGGGCGGCCAATTTGTTGAACCTGGTGGACGGTTCGCGCACGGCGGAAGAACTGTTCGTGGCCGCGAAAGAGTCGAAGCTGGTTGCGGCCGAAACCCCCTTCGAAGAGTTCGCCGACTACCTGGCAGCACTTGTCTCCGGCGGGTTCCTTACCAGGGAGGAGATGGAGCCGCCTCGCGCCCGTGCCGCCGGCGGGCCGGTCTGAAGCATGCGAATTGCGCTGGACGCGACACCGCTTACCGCCGCCACCGGAGGAATCCGCAGGTATACCGTCGAGCTCGCGCGCGCTCTGGCTGAGTGCGCCGCCGAAGCGGAGATCCATCTCCTTTCGGATCAGCCTTTCGAGCTTCCGGCGGATTGGCCGCCCGGCGTGATTGCAGGTCGTCCAGCCGGTGGCCATCTCGAACGGAGATGGTGGCTGTGGGGCCTGCCGGCGCGCCTCGGAAAGCTGCGGGTCGAGGTCTTTCACGGCACCGACTTTTCAGTGCCCTACCTGCCGGTGGTGCCCGCCGTGGTCACCATCCACGATCTGTCGCCGTGGCGAAACCACGCCTGGCAGAGCGGCACCGGGCGCGTGCGGCAGCGCACGCCGCTGGTTCTGAAACTGGGACTGGCAAACATGGTGATTACCCCCAGCGTCGCGGTGCGGCGCGAGGTGATCGAGATGTTCGGATTGTCGCCGGCAAGCGTGGCGGCGGTGCCGCTGGCCGCGGCAAGACAATTCCGTCCGGTGGCCGGCGCCAGTCCGGAACGGCCGTACTTTCTTTGCGTGGGCACGCTGGAACCCCGCAAGAATATCGGCCGGATTGTCGAGGCCTGGCGCGCGGTTCACCGCCGCCACGATGTGGAACTTTGGCTGGCCGGCAGGCGTCGTGAAGACGCTCCCAGCCTGGCTGAGGAGCCAGGTCTACGGTGGCTGGGCACGGTGCCGGACTCTGATTTGCCGGCGCTTTATTCCGGGGCGCGGGCTGTGCTTTATCCTTCGCTGTACGAAGGGTTCGGGCTTCCGGTGCTTGAGGGCATGAGCTGCGGCGCGGCGGTGCTGGCTTCGGGACTTGCGCCGGTGCGCGAATTTGGAGAGAATGCAGCAGTTCTTCTCGATCCGGATTTCGGAGGCGCGTGGACGGAGGCTATGGAAGCTGCCCTGACGAATCCGGAGTGGGTGGAAGATCTCCGGCACAAGGCCCTGCGCCGGGCTGGAGAATACACATGGCTGCAGACCGCAAAGCGGACCATGGAAATTTATGCTGAGGCCATCGGGCGTTTTCATGGGTGAGCAGTTTCCGCTGAACGAACCGGGTCAACGGCGGCCGAGGGCATTGTTCCTGACACCGGAGCCGCCCTATCCACTCCACGGCGGAGGAGCCTACCGCAGCGCCTCTCTGCTGCATTACCTGGCCGGCAAATACGACGTCGATCTGGTCGGCTTCCGCGAGCCCGGCTCGCCGCATCCCGCCGCGGCGCTTCCAGTGGGCTTGGCGCACCCGATCGGCGTCATCGAACTGACTCCTCATTCCCGGTCGAAAACCGCGCGCGCATTACGAAACCTGAACCGTGCTGTGCGCGGAGTCGCTCCCTTGAACGACCGTTTCGACCGCTACGGGGTCCAGCTCGACCGCCTGCTGGATGGCAGGGCGTACGAGGTGGCGATTCTCGAACATTTCTGGACGGCCGGATACGCCCGGGTCCTGGCAAAGCATTCCAGGAGGATCGTGCTCGATCTGCACAACCTCGAGTCCGAGTTCTACGGTTCCACCGCCAAAACGGCCGGGATGCTGGCCGCTCCGTTTTTCCGACGGTTCGCCAGCGCGGCCCACCGCATGGAAAAAAAATATTTGCACCGGTTTGACCAATTGTTGGCTCCTTCCGCATCCGATAGGGAGAAGATCGGGCTGGTGAATCCGAGAGCCAGGGTGGTTGTGTACCCGAACGCGATTCCGATGAAGGCCCGGCCCCAGGTCGCCAAGGAAAACGTCGTTGTTTTCGCGGGTAACCTGGAATATGCTCCCAACAAAGCCGGCGTCGAGTACTTCGCCGCTCTGGTGTGGCCCCGGCTGCGGCGCGAGCGGCCGGAGTTGCGCTGGGAAGTTGTGGGGCGAAACGGGGAGGCAGTGGCCGCTGCTTTGCGCGGTGTGGAAGGGGCGGTGCTGGTGGGCCCGGTGGACGATGCGTTTCCGCGCATCGCAAAAGCGAAAGTAGCTGTGGTGCCGGTTTTCTCGGGCAGTGGAACCCGGGTGAAGATTGTGGAGGCGTGGGCGGCGGGCACGCCGGTGGTCTCAACACCGTTCGGCGCGGCCGGCCTGGACGCGGTTCCGGGAGAGCAACTTTATGTCGCCGAAGGAGTTAGCGACTTCTTCACGTCGATCTCCAACCTGCTGGACTCGAGCGACAAACAAAGGCAATTGGCCGAAGCCGGCCGCCGTTTCTACGAACAACGCTACACCTGGGAGGCCGCATGGCGCTGCCTAAGTATCACAGTTCTTTAACATACGAGGCTTAATCTAGGCTCTATACTATTGAGAGGCCCCATGCATTTTTCCGTTGACGCTCATGCGGTTGGCCGGAACCTAACCGGGAACGAAGTCTACATTCGGAACCTGATGAATTGCCTGGCCGCGATCGACACTGATGCGGAGTTCATCGCGTACTATTCCGCACCCCACGCCCGCTTTGCGCTGCCAGCCCGATTCCAGCCTCGCGTGGTTGCCACAAATCCGTTTTTCCGCCTGGGCGCGGACTTGACGCGTAAGCTGATGGAAGACCGCCCCGACCTGGTCCACGTGCAATACACGGCGCCCCTGGCGTGCCCCGTTCCGGTGGTTGTAAGCGTTCACGACATTAGCTTCCTGACGCATCCAAAGTATTTTCAGCCCCTACGGTCTCTGCAACTGCGGATCACCGTGGAACGGACCATCCGGATGGCGAGCCGGGTGTTGACGCCCAGCGAGTTCTCGCGCCAGGAGATTCTGCGGGCCTACCGGGTAGATCCGGCCCGGGTGGTGACAGTACACAACGCGGCGTCGGACTCTTTCCGTCCAGTGAAACAAGCCGGGTCGGCGGCCCGAGTGGAAGCCAGGTACCGGTTCGGGGCGCCGTTCCTTCTGACCGTGGGGGACCTTCAGCCGCGCAAGAACCATATCGCGCTGATTCGCGCTTTCGCGGAACTGATCGGCGCCACGCCCCAATTGCCCCATCACCTGGTATTGGCGGGGCAGGAATCCTGGTTTGGCGGCGAGGTGCGGCGCGCCGCGGCAGCCTCGGCGGTGGCGGACCGCGTGCATTTTACCGGGTTCGTATCCGACGACGACATTCTGGACCTCTACACGGCCTGCGAACTGTTCGTATTTCCTTCGCTGTACGAGGGATTCGGACTGCCGATTCTGGAAGCCATGGCCTGCGGCAAGGCGGTGGCGTGTTCCCAGACCACCGCAATGCCGGAAGTAGCCGACAGCGCGGCGATTTTGTTCGATCCGGAATCGGTCGACAGCATTGCGCTCGCCATGCGGGATCTGTTACTGGACGCGGAACTTCGATCCCGCATGGAGCGTCTCGGCCATAAGCGTGCCAGCCTGTTCAGTTGGAAAGATTCGGCCCGCAAGACGCTCGACGTCTATTACGAAGTGGCCGAGAGCGCGGAACGTACCAGCCGGCGGCCACGTGTGGCAAAACCGGCAAGAGTAACTCGTACCCCGTGACGATGAGACGCGCACTGTATTCCGGCGCCGCGGTGCTGATTCTGGTAGTGGCGGCTCGGGCGGAAACCTGGCCCGCGGCGAAGCACGAGACCCTCCATTACACCATCACCTGGCCGAGCGGCCTGGACCTTGGCGAGGCCACCATGTCCGCCAACTTCGCGTCCGGCGCCGAGGGCGCCCCGCAATGGGTTTTCGAGTTCCGCATCAATGCCGCCTTGCCAGGTTTTCAGGTGGACGATCATTACCGATCGACGGCGACTTCCGACCTGTGCTCGCGCTCGTTTGCCATCGAAACGACGCATGGCGCCAGGAAGCGCCACGAAACCACCCAGTTCAATCAGAGCTCCGGCACGGCGGTACGGGAAACCGTCGATGGCGGAAAGAGTGAAATGCCCATTCCGGCCTGTGCCAAGGACGCACTGACGTTCCTCTACTTTGTCCGGAGCGAGTTGCTTCGGGGCCGCATCCCGGCCACCCAAACGATTTTCCTGGGAGCGCCCTACGAGGTGTCGCTGGAGTACGGCGGAGTGGAAAATGCCACCATTGATGGTGAGCTGAAGCCCGCGGAGAAGTTTGTGGCAAAGCTGAAAGGGCCCGCTTCCCAGAACCGCTTTGAGGTGCTCTTCGCCCGTGATGCGGGCCGCACACCCTTGTTGATCCGGGTACCATTTGAGATGGGACAATTTTCCATGGTGTTGGTTCCCTGACCGATGAGGGTAGCCTTTTTCTCTCCACTGCCTCCCGCCAGGACCGGAATCGCCGACTACGCGGCGGCGCTGCTCGAACAACTGCAGCGTCTCGCGCGTGTGGACGTGTTCGATCGGGAGCCCGACCTCTTCGACCCGTCCGCGTACGATTCGGTTCTTTATCAAATCGGCAACAACCCCTTCCACGAATTTGTCTACCGGACGGCCTTGCGGTATCCGGGGACGCTGGTGTTGCACGAACCGAATCTGCACCACCTGGTTGCCGAAATCACCATCAAGAAAGGCGATTGGGACGGTTATCTGGCCGAGGTGGCTTACGAGGGTGGCGCCGGCGCGCTGGCATACGCCCGTCGGGTGAAGGCGCTCGAAGTAGGGCCGGATTACGACCGCGTCCCCATGATCCGCAGGCTGCTCGAGAACGCCCGGTCGGTAATTGTGCACAGCCGCGCCGTCGAAGACGCCGTGCGCGCGGCGGGCTTTGCCGGGCCGGTGGGTATTATTCCTCACGGCGCCTGGATTCCGGAAACGGACCGCATGGGATACCGCCACCGGCTGGGATTGGAGCCGCAAACCCCGCTGGCCGGTATCTTCGGATTCTTGAAGCCTTACAAACGGATTGGTGAATCTCTGCGCGCGTTTAAACGGCTCACCAGGCTGGAGCCTCGCGCCAGATTGATTCTGGTGGGCGAGCCGCACCCCGACTTCCCCGTCGCCGAGCTGATCCACAGCCTGGGATTGGATGACGCCGTTCGCGTCGTCGGCTACGTCCCGATCGACGATTTCTCGGGTTACCTGGCGGCCTGCGATATTGTGCTGAATCTGCGTCACCCGACTTTGGGAGAGAGCAGCGGAACGCTGCTTCGGGCGCTGGGATTGGGCAGGGCCGTGCTGGTATCGGACGTCGGATCGTTCCGCGAGTTTCCCGATGACATCTGTTTGAAAGTGCCGGTGGGGCCGGACGAAGAGGACCTGATCTTCGAATATCTGAACCTGCTGGTTTCTCGGCCGTCGCTGGCGGTAACGATGGGCGACCGCGCCCGCCGCTGGGTGGACGCCGAGTGCAACTGGGGGCGGGTGGCTGAAAAGTATCTGTCCTTCCTCGAGGCCGCAAGAGACGGACGACCGTGGCCCGAAGGGGGACCTCCTCCCGCAATCGAGGAGCTCGAACTGGAACCGGAGCCGAGGGAGGGGGTGCTGCCCGCCGCCGAGCCGGAAGAGCCTCCGCTTCGCCACGCCCGTATCGAAGACGTCGTGCTGGAGGAGCCGCCTGCCGCCCCCGCGCCGGAACCGCCGCGAATGTTGGACGCCCAGGTCGAGAGCGTCACTCTGGAGGAGCCACAGCCAGCCCCCGAACAGCGCCGCTATACGCCGCTCGAGCTGTACCTGATCGGGTGGGCCGAAAGCGACGGGGCCCGCGAGTACGTCAAAGGCCACCTCACCCGGCTCATCAAGACATTGGAGATAACCCCCACAGGCACGCCGCGCGATCGGATTCTGGAGATGGGCGCCTACATGCAGCTTACGCCCGCCCTCAAAACGCACCTCGGTTACGGCGAGGTGCGGGGCTGCTATTACGGACCCAGGGGAAAGCTGGACCACCGCCGCGTGGTTTCCGAGGCCGGAGAGGAATTTCTCTGCGATATCGACAACTTCGACGCCGAGCGGGACCGCTTCCCCTACCAGGACGAAGCGTTTTCGACGGTGCTGTGCTGCGAACTGGTGGAGCACCTCAAGGACGACCCGATGCACATGCTGGCTGAAGTCAATCGTGTGCTCAGGAAGGGCGGCCACCTAGTGCTGACGACGCCCAATATCGGATCCCTGCGCGCCATCTCGGCCATCTTGCAGGGCTATCACCCGGGCTTCTTTCCGGCTTACCTTCCCCCCTCGGACGAGGAAACCTTCGACGCCCGGCACAGCCGGGAATACACCCCACGCGAGGCTCATCATTTGCTCTACTACGCCGGCTTCGAGGTGACGCTGCTCGAAACCGGTGAATTTCTGGAACGGCCGCATCCGGAGCATCATTGGGTGACGCACCTGCTCGATTTCTACCGGCTGCCGGCGGATTTGCGCGGCGACGGCATCTACGTTGTCGGACGCAAATCGGGGCCGGTGCGCGAACGCTACCCCGAGTGGCTTTACAGCGGCGGTAGCGAATGACAACCGCATTCGGTCTGGACACCATCGCGCTGGATGCCGCCGAACGGCGGATCCACATCGCGTGCCGTGCTCAAGCCGCCCCGGAGCGTGGCGATCCGCCCGAGACGCTGGCGCTCGGCTGGCAGGTTTTCGACCCGGAGTCGGGACTGTTTCTGCAAGAGGGTGAGTGGCAGCCGTTCGGGCCGCCGCCCGGAACCGCGGAATGGCGCCGGTTCACGGTCGAAGTTGCGATTCCACCCGAGGACGGCGCCTACCGGATCTACGTCTCCCTGGTGGGGGAAGAGAGCGGCTGGTTTTACGCGCGGGATCACGATTTCCTCATCGCCGACGTCGAGGTGGCGGACGGGCAGGCGCGCCTGCTGGGCGCCCGCACGACGACGCTGGCGCGCCTGAACTGGCGCAACCGCTGGCGCTCGATGGCCCGCGCGATGTGGCGCCCCGCCGTCCGCATTTGGATCAACCGGAGCCTGATCCGGACCATGGTGCGGCGCGACATTCAGGCGCGCTACCGGGGCTCGTTCGGTGACTTTCTCTGGACCGTGCTGAATCCCCTGCTATTGATGGCGACCTATTACTTTGTGTTCGGCGTGGTGTTGCGGACGCGGTTCGGCAACGACCCCAGCCGCTCGGGTTTCGTGCTCTACTTCCTGGCCGGAATGCTCCCCTGGCTGGCTCTGAGTGAGGCGGCGGGCCGGGCCCCGACGGTGGTGCTGGAATACCGGAATTTCGTTAAGAAGCTGTTGTTTCCGCTCGAAATTCTGCCCGTGAACCTGGTGCTCTCGGGCTTGGTGACCGGGGTTTTCGCGCTGGTCGTGTTTGTGGTTTTTCTTCTCGTTGCCCGTGGTGCGGTTCCCTGGACGGTGGTCTGGCTGCCCGTTCTGCTGGTTCCCCAGATACTGCTTACCTTGGGGGTGTGCTGGTTTCTGGCCACCCTGGGGGTTTTTGTCCGCGACCTCGCGCAGATTATCGGCTTTCTGCTCACACTTTGGTTTTTCGTGACGCCGATCTGCTATCCCGAAGAATCGTTGAATTCGCTGCCAGCTTGGGCTCTGGCGATTCTCACCACCAACCCGCTGCACGTGCTGGTGCGCGGCTATCGCGCCATTTTTCTCGAAGCCAAGGCCCCGGATCTGCCGGCACTCGCGGTGGTGGCCCTGAGCTCTCTAGTCCTTTGCCTGGCGGGACAGATGTTTTTTGACAAGTTTCGCAAAAGCTTCGCCGACGTCATTTAGGCAGCGGATTCCGAGTGGAGATTCGGATTGTCTGGAGCCGGCCCTGCCGAACGGCCGGACACTGATATGCTGAAGAACTTGGGGTCCATCGGGGGAATTTCTATCGGTCGGGGATTTGAGACGCAATGATGCACGATGTCCAGAATCATTTAGATGACCGGGAAACACCCATCGATAAAGTCGGCGTTTGCGACCTGCAGTATCCCATCGTGGTGTTCGACCGCCAGAACAAGCGCCAGTCGACCACCGCCAGGCTTTCCATGTCGGTGAGCCTTCCGCACCAATACAAGGGCACGCACATGAGCAGGTTCATCGAAACCCTGAACGCTCATCGGGGCGAGGTGACCATGCGGACGTTTCCTGCGATTGTGAGCGAGCTGCGGGACAGGCTGGAAGCCGAGAGCGCCCACATGGAGGTCGCATTCCCCTATTTTCTGGAGCGAAAAGCGCCGGTATCGGGCGCGGCCGCGATGATGGGATATGAATGCAGATTCACGGGTGAGACCAACGGCGGAAACTCCGACTTCCTGCTGTCGGTTTGCGTGCCTGTCACCAGCCTGTGCCCCTGCAGCAAGACCATCAGCGACTACGGTGCTCACAGCCAAAGGGGCCAGGTTACGATCGATGTCCGCACGCAGCCGGGAACCGAAGGGCTTCCGGAAATCGTCTGGATCGAAGAATTGATTGAAGTGGCTGAAACCTGCGCGTCCGCGCCCGTGTACGCGCTGCTGAAGCGGCCCGACGAGCGCCACGTCACCATGCAGGCGTATAACAATCCTGTTTTTGTCGAGGATATCGCCCGCAACGTCGCTTTGGAACTTCAACGGGACCAGCGGGTTAGGTGGTTTCGCGTGCACGTGCTCAACCAGGAAAGCATTCACAACCACAACGCCTTCGCCGAGATCGAGTGGTCCCGTTCTTAAGCGAGGGCGGCTCCCGCCAACAGACCCGATTCCGGCCTGAAACTCCCGACTACGATTAACGTACACGCCAATTTGGACTATCATTGGCTTGGAAGCCGCGTGCGGGCCACGGCCGCGGTACGTGACGACGAAGGTCGCCTGGCCGGGATCGCCCGCCGGCAATCTGACGGGCAGTCTCCTTTTGACTGCTGAGAAAGGAAGTGTCTATGGCAGAAGAAGCCTTCAATATTACCGATAAACGTACGAACCAAAACTATGAGCTTCCCATGTTCAAGGGAACGATCCGCGCAATGGACTTGCGAAAGATCAAGACCGGACCCGAGGATTTCGGGACCATGACCTACGATCCGGCCTTTATGAATACGGCGTCATGCAAAAGCGCGATTACCTTTATCGACGGCGACCGGGGAATTCTGCGGTACCGGGGATACCCGATCGAGCAATTGGCGGAGAACTGCAACTTTCTGGAAGTGGCCTACCTGGTTTTGTTCGGCGAGCTGCCCACGGAGAGCGAGTTGAAGGAGTGGAGGGAAAGTGTCACCCATCACACCATGCTCCACGAGACGACGAAAAAGTTTCTGGAGGGCTTCCGCTTCAACGCACATCCGATGGTGATGTTCGTAAGTACGGTCGCGGCGCTGGCCAGCGTCTACCCGGAAGCCAGGCAGGTGCTGGACCCCGAAGTGCGCAAACTGGAGATTCTGCGGCTGATCGGCAAGGTTCCGACCATCGCGGCCTACACCTACCGGCACAGCCTGGGATTTCCGTACGTCTATCCGGACAACGATCTCACTTACGCCGCCAACTTCATGAATATGCTGTGGAAGATGGCTGAGCCGAAATACCAGGCCAACCCCGTGCTGGCGCGGGCTCTGGATGTGTTGTTCATCCTGCACATCGACCACGAACAGAACTGCAGCGCGAACGTAATGCGATCGGTGGGAAGCTCGCAGGCCGATCCGTACCTGTCGACCGCCGCCGCGGCGGCTGCCTTGTCCGGCCCGCTGCACGGCGGCGCGAACGAGCAAGTGCTGAAGATGCTGGACCAGATCGGGTCGAAGGACAAGATTCCGGCCTACATCGAAGAGGTCAAGGCGGGCCACTGCAAACTGATGGGGTTCGGACACCGGGTGTACAAAAACTACGATCCGCGCGCCCGCATCATCAAGTGGACCGCGGACCAGGTCTTTCAGGTCACCGGCAGGAATCCGAAGTTGGATATGGCGCTCGAGCTCGAGCGCATCGCTCTCGAAGACGAATACTTCGTGAAGCGGAAGCTTTACCCGAATGTCGATTTCTATTCCGGGATCATCTACCAGGCCATGGGGTTCAGCCCGGATATGTTCACGGTTCTGTTCGCCATCCCGCGCACCGTCGGCTGGCTTGCGCAGTGGCAGGAGCTGATCCAGGATCCGGAACAGAAGATCGCGCGGCCGCGGCAAATCTACGTCGGCTACGACGAACGTCAATTCGTGCCGATGGAGAAACGGGCGGCCGCCGTCGAACGGTAGGGCAACCTGACGCCATGCTCCCCGAGGGCCGTGGCCCTCCGGGAGCAGACATTCGCGCGGGAGAACAGCGGTTTTGTGGGAATGACCTCGAGTACTGAGGGTGGCGCAGAGCCGAACCTCCCCGAAGTGTGGGAACACGAAGATTGGCCGCGGTTGGTTCGAATCGCACGCTCGCAGCCATCGCTGGTGGTGCGTTATCTGTGCGCGCGACTGTACTCGGAAGACGACACCGAGAAGTGGAAAGCGGTCCACGCCCTGGGCCGGATAGCCGGGGAAGCCGGGATTCTGAGCGACCGGAAAGTGGTGGAGTTGCTACGCCGGTTTTTCTGGTGGCTGAATGACGAATCCGGCGCCGTGCCGTACGGAATTGCCGAGGCGATCGGCGAGCTGCTGGGGGTTCGCCCCTCGATGCGCGGCCGCTTCCTGCCGATGCTTTGCGCGATGGCCCACTCCGAGGATACCTGTCAGAGCGGCGCAATCGAACGCGGCGTGTTCTGGGCGCTGGGGCGGGTCGGACCCGAGGCCGCCAGGTGTTCGCCGGAAGCGGTGGCCGCGTTGCGGCTGGCCGCGCGGCATCACCGCGATCCGGCGACGCGCGAAACAGCTAGGGTGTCGCTAGCGCAGCTTGAATCTGCGTGAGCCGTTTCTCTGCCATGGCCGCTTGCTGGCGCTGTCCGCTGGCCAGAAAAGAGGCGTGAGCCTCCGTGAAGCAGTGCACCGCCAAATCCACGCTGATCTCCGGATCTGCGCTGGCCAGCAGCAGGTAGGCCTGGCCGCGATTGTATTGCGTAATCCCATAGTCCAGCGGGTAGGCGGAGCGCGTGCGCACCCGCAGCGCGCGGTCCAGGTGTTGCAGGGCCCGCCGCGCGTAGTGCCGGCGGGCCTCCACCGATTGCCCCGGCAGCGAGAGGTACGCCGTCCCGAGGTTGTTGTGCAAAGCGGCGTTTTTCAGTGGGAACGAAGCGGGCCGGTAAACGCGCAGCGCCAGCCGATAACAGCGAATGGCTTTGGTAACGTGAGCCGTCTTTTCTCCGGTTGGCAGTTCCCGATACGCGGTGCCGAGATTTTGCAGCGTGGCGGCGTGAGATTCAGGATTGGATTCGCGCGTTCGAACCTTCAGCGCGGCTTCGTAGTGAACAATTGCCTGCCGCCATTTTTCAGGGAATTGGGCTTCCGGCAACTCGCACCACGCATTGCCGGCGTTGTATTCCTCTCTCCCCCATTCCTCCTTGTGCCCGTCTTCCCGGTAGATGACCGCCGCCGCCCGGTGGCATTCAACAGCGGCCTGCAAACGTATTCCCTGCGCTAATTGCCGGGTGAGCGTGTAGGTGTTCCCAAGAGCGCTGAGGACCTCGGCCAAGCCCAGACGATCGTCCGATTTCTCCGCCAGCCGCCGCGCGTGGCTCAAATAGCCCAGCGCGATGTCCGGGTCCGCCAGCGAGTGGGGCCGGCATCGGCCGGTGTGGCAAAAGCCGAGCTGGTAATGGAGTTTGAAATTGCCCGGCTGCAGCCGGACCGCCTGTTCGAGCGACTCGACCGCTTCTTCGCAACGGTGGGCCGCGCATGCCTGCCCGGCATTTTCTAGCAGCGTCCGCAGCGAAACACTGGAAAATTCCATCCGTATCGCACCCGACCGAACCGCATGGAGCGAATCCATGCACCCGATTGCCATTGAAACACTCACGCGCCCCGGAGTCAAGGAGAAAAAGATCCTGTATTCTTTATTAGACATTGTGCTTCCCGGCGTCTGGAGCGGGGCCGCTTGCCTGTACCCTGTTTGCGGCAGCGGCAGTGGACGCCGTTTACGCTCGACGTAAAGACGGGGGAACTGTTCGTAGCGGTGACGAATCCGGCGCCGGATCTTCCGGCCAACCTGCGGCCGGGAGACAACCGCTACACCAATTCGGTGGTGGTGTTGGACGTGCACACGGGCAAGCTGCTCTGGTACAGGCAGACGGTGCCGAACGATTCGCACGATTGGGATCTGACGCAAGTGAGTCCGCTGTTTCAGGCGAAGGTAGACGGGCGGGAGAGCCGGCTGGTTGCGACGGTGGGAAAGGACGGGTTTCTTCGGACGCTCGACCGGAATAATCACGAGGTGGTGTATTCAACGGCCGTTACCACGATCAAGAATGTCGAGGCGCCGGTGACGACAGAAGGCGTCGTGGCATGCCCCGCGGTGTTGGGCGGGGTGGAATGGAACGGACCCGCGCTGAACCGCGAGTTGAACCTGCTGTATGGGAATGCCGTGGATTGGTACACCCGGTTTACGTTGGCGGATAAGGTGCGGCACATTCCGGGACGCACTTACATGGGCGGCGCGGTGGAAATGGAGGCTGAGTCGCAGGGATGGATCACGGCCGTAGATGCATCAGTCTCGCCGACCGATTCGAGCTGTGGCACGGGCTTTTCAGCCTGTGTCAGGTGCAACGGGCGTTCGCGCCTGTTTCGGCTGCGCAAAACGACATGGCCGAAACCCCTATAAATCTCCCGGCTCGAGACCGGTTTTTCCTGGCAATTTGAGCCAAAAGCCCAGGACCAATCTCTTCGTTGTCGTGGAACGCAAACGTGTAATTAGGCCAGCCCGGCCGCATGAGCCTGCGGTGAGAACCCTTCTGCCAAGCCACCTTCCATCCGGTGCGCAGCAACGCCGCCAACAGTTGTTTTGCCTTGACCGATCTCCACCGGCTCATGCCACGGAAAAGACCTTCGTAAAAGGATCGGGAATTTCCTCGCCGTGGTCGATGCAATCGGCGGCAACACGCAAGGCGAGGGCGCGCACAGCGGCGATCGCCAACTCGCGAGTTGCACCGTAGGCCATCACTCCAGGCATGCACTCAATATCGGCCCACCAGCGGCCGTCATCTTCCCGCCCCACGACGATCGGAATGGATTCTACCGTGATTGTCTCCATCGGCCCTCTCACGCTTTATTATAGTGCCGGATGGCACAGTTATCCCGGAGGACACGAGGAGAACCCCGGTTCGTGATTTAATGAAAGACTACATCGCCTCAAACAAAGAGAGGAGCCTTGCATTGCTTATGAAAACAGATACTTCCCGGCGCACCTTTCTGGGCGCCGCCTCCGCCTCCGTGGCGGCGTTCAGCGGCATGGCGGCTCCGGCCGCCGCCGCTCCCGAATCGGAAGACGTGAAACTCGGCCTGGCCAGTTACTCCTTCCGCGAGTTCCAGCGGCCGCTGGCCATCAAGATGACCAAGGAGTTGAACGTCCAGTACATCAACATTAAAGAGGTCCACCTGCGGTACATCGAATCGCCGGAAACCCGGCGGCGCGCGCGGGCGGAGTTTGAGCGGGCCGGCCTGAAGATAATCGGCGGCGGCACCATTTACATGCTGAAGGACGACGACGACGATATCCGCATGTACTTCGACTACGCCAAGGATTGTGGCATGCCGCTGATGGTGATTGGTCCCACGGCGCAGACGCTTCCCCGCATCGAGAGGTTCGTCAAGCAGTACGACATCAAGGTGGCCATTCACAATCACGGCCCCGAGGACCACAACTTTCCTTCGCCCGAGAGCGCTCTGAAACTGATCAAGGACATGGACCCGCGCGTTGGCTTGTGCATCGACGTGGGGCACACGGCCCGCACGGGTACGCCCCCGGTGGAGGCGATTCAGGCGGCCGGTTCGCGCCTGCTCGACATGCACATCAAGGATCTGAAGGATTTGATGGTGCGGGACAGCCAGTGCGACGTCGGCGACGGGGCCATGCCGATTGTCGGCATCTTCCAGGAGCTGAAGAAGATCAACTACGCCGGCTACGTCAACCTGGAATACGAAATCAACGCCGATGACCCGATGGTGGGCATGAAGAAGTCGTACTCCTACATGCGCGGCGTGTTGGCCGGCCTGCGCGGCTGAAGGCTCCGAAAGCGAATCAAGCGCGGCGCAGCCTGGCGGCCGCCCGCGCTTTTGTCAGCGACAACGAATGCAGTCTAGGACTTCGCCGCCTGCTTCAGCTTTTCGCGCTGCTCGCGTAAAACCGCCTTGCGGCTGAGCTTGATCTTATTGCCCTCGAGCGCGAGCACCTTCACCATAATCTGGTCGCCTTCCTTCAGTTCGTCGCGGACAGCCTTCACGCGGCTCTCCGAAATCTCGCTGATGTGCAGCAGACCGTCGGTGCCGGGAAAGATTTCGACGAAAGCGCCGAAGTCCACCAGGCGAACCACCTTGCCGAGATAGGTCTTGCCCACTTCGGCGACGGCGGCGATGTCGGCCACCATCTGCATGGCGCGGTCGGCGGCGGCGCCGTCGCTGGCGAAAATGTTGACAGTGCCGTCGTCGTGAACGTCGATCTTCACGCCGGTGGCGTCAATGATGCCGCGGATAACTTTGCCGCCCGGGCCGATCAGCTCGCGGATCTTGTCCACCGGAATGCTGGTGGTGTAAATGCGCGGAGCGTACGGAGACAATGCCGAACGCGGTTCGGCGATCACCTCCTCCATGGCATCCAGCAGAAACATGCGAGCTTCTTTCGCCTGGTCGAGGGCGACGCGCATCAGCGAGGTGGTGACGTTGGGCACCTTGATGTCCATCTGGAGCGCGGTAATGCCGGCCCGCGTTCCGGCCACCTTGAAGTCCATGTCGCCGTAATGGTCTTCGGCGCCGGCGATGTCGGTGAGAATGGCGTAGTCGTCGCCTTCCTTCACCAGACCCATGGCGATGCCGGCCACCGGGGAGGTGATGGGCACGCCGGCGTCCATCAGCGACAGCGTGGCGCCGCAGACGGTGGCCATCGAAGACGACCCGTTCGATTCCAGAATGTCGCTTACCACGCGCAGCGTGTACGGGAAAGCGGTCTCGGGCGGGATGACCGGGGTGAGCGCCCTTTCGGCCAGCGCGCCGTGGCCGATTTCGCGGCGTCCGGGGCCTCGCATGAAGCCCACTTCTCCGACGCTGAACGGCGGAAAGTTGTAATGCAGCATGAAGCGCTTGGAAGTGATGTCGGGGTCGAACATCTCCAGCCGCTGCTCGTCTTCCTTGGTCCCGAGCGTGGTGGTGACCAGCGCCTGCGTTTCGCCGCGCGTAAAGGCGGCCGAACCGTGCGTCCGGGGCAGTACGCCCACCTGGATATCGAGCGCGCGGATCTTGTTGAAGGCGCGTCCGTCGGGGCGGCGCTTTTCCTTCAACATCTGGTCGCGGAAAATCCGCTCTTTCAGTATGTCGAAATGCTGGCCCGCTTCCTTCTGGGCTTCCTCAATCTCGTAACCCTCGAGGACTTTCTTTTTCAGCTCGGCGATCTTCGTGTAGCTTTCGTTCTTGGGATACTTCTCGGTGTTCATGGCGTCGGTAAGCTCGGCGCCGAACTCCGATTTCAGTTTTGCCAGCAGCTCGGTGTTGGGCGGAACCGGCGTGAACTCCCGTTTCGGCTTGCCGGCGACGGCGGCAAGCTCCCGGATCCCCTTGGCGATTTTCTTGCAGCACTCGTGGCCAAACTCGATAGCGGCGAGAACTTCCTCTTCCGAAGCCTGGTTCGCGCCGGCTTCCACCATGACGATGCCATCCTCGCTGCCCGCCACCATGATGTTGATTTTCGCGTCGCGGCTTTGGGTGTAAGTGGGGTTGGCCAGCAAGCTCGCCGTCAACCAGGCCCACGCGGACCCCCGCCAACACGTGATGGAAGGGAATGTCGGAAATGGCCAGAGCCGCCGCGGCGCCCGCGATGGCCAGCGGACCGGGGTCGGTTTCGGAATCCGAGGAAAGGACAAACCCGATTACCTGGGTCTCGCACGAGAACCCTTCGGGAAACAGCGGGCGAATGGGCCGGTCGATTTGCCGGCTGTACAGGATTTCGCGCTCGGTGGGACGGCCTTCGCGCTTGATGAAGCCTCCGGGTATGCGGCCGGCGGCGTAGGTATACTCGCGATAGTCCACGGTCAGCGGAAAGAACGAGGCGCCCGGCTTCGGGTCCGCATTGCGCGCACGCGGTTACCAGAACCACGGTTTCGCCGGACCGGACAACCACAGAACCATGCGCCTGCTTTGCCCAAAGTCCGGTTTCGAGGGAGATTTTCCGGTCTCCCAATTGAATCTCAACAGAATGTGGCATTGATATTTCTCCAATCCCAGCAAGGAAAGGGGCGGCCGGATGTCAATGCATGCATCGAAATGCCTTGGCCGACTAAGGAGACTGGAGTTTCTGCAAGAGGGAACCGCCTGCCGAGGCGGAAGATTCTCCGGACAGGCATGAACCGGAAGTTGTCCACACTTATCTGTTAATGGACAGCGAGCGGCTCTCGCCCGCCTTTCGAAAGAGCTTAGGCTAACGGCGGATGCCGAGGCTCCGGATGAGGCTGAGATAGCGTTCCGGACTGCAACCTTTCAAGTAATTCAAAAGGCGACGGCGGCGTGCCACCATCATCAGCAGGCCACGTCGGGAGTGATGATCCTTTTTGTGGGTTTTGAAGTGCTCCGTCAAATGCAGGATCTTCTCGCTCAAAAGGGCAACCTGGACTTCCGGCGAACCTGTATCGCTCGCATGAGTCCGGTATTGGCCGATTAGCTCTGTCTTTCGAACCGTCGCCAGCGGCATGCTTGCCTAAATACTCCTCGTCTTACCTTAATCTTCTTCCTTTTTGTACCATCTCAGGATAGCACAACTCCCGGCAGGCAAGAGGGCCAAAGCGCACACTACCCTTTGCCGCCCGCAAGCTACCTTCGGGCAGCGTTCCGAGCACCGCGGCGGCCGCCGAATTCGCCAGACTCACCTAGACATGGGCGGCGCGGGGCACGCCCATCTCATAGCCCTTAACCATATGATACACGAGACAGTCGAAGAAGCGCCCCACCTGCAGTTCCAGCTCTTCTTCGGCATAAATATCCACCGAGAACTCGGGGGACGCGTGATCGCGAATAAACTCGAGCAGGCATTCCTTCAAGAGCTGCAATCCGCGGAGGAACTCGTGCAGCGGCAACTGCTCCTCATGCCGGCGGTGGCCCAGTTCCTGCCATCGGTCCGCCAGTTCCTGCCAGCTCGCGGCAACCAGCCAGTATCCCAGGTTGCGAACAATGTTTTGACCCATGTCCCGCAAATCGGCTTCGGGAAGTTGCCGCAGATGGAGAAGTTCGGGGTCCTTGTGGATGCGGGCGACGGTGCGCTCGCTGATTTGCTGCCAATGTTCTTCAATCAGTTGGACCAGTTTGGCGGACAACATGGTTCTGCTCCGATCCTCAGGCTACCTCCGGTTTAGACCTGAGAGCCCGATCTGTCAAGAGATTTGTCGGCGCTTGGCAGCGCAACTCCCGCGTGCCACAATTAGTGCATCGTCGGCACCTGGGCGAAGGCCATGAAACTCTGGCTGTTTTACATCGGGAAACCGCGTGACACGCACGCCAACGCCATGGCGTCGGAGTACATCAAACGATGCCTCCGGTTCGCTCGTTGTGAAATGCGGGAGGTGGATCCGCGCCGGTGGGACCCCTCCACCCAACACCCGGCCGCCGTCAAGATCTTCTGCGATCCGGCCGGCCGGACGCTGGACACTTCCGGCTTCACCCGGCTGGTGGAACAGGCCATGATGGACGGGCGCGATCTGCTATTCTTAGTCGGCGGGCACGACGGCCTGCCGCGTGAGTGGAAATCCCAGGCCGACCTGCTGGTATCGCTTTCCGCGCTGACGATGCCCCACGAGCTGGCCCGGGTAGTTCTGGCGGAACAGATTTACCGCTCCGTGACCACGTTGCGGGGCCATCCATACCCGCGATAACGTGGAGCGTGGGCCCGCTCTGTTTCGGCCCCCTTATAAATTCATGGATTGGTTTAGTTTTCGCAAAAAGATCGCCACCCCGGACGACCCCGGCGAGAAGCACGTCAAGACCGAAGGGCTATGGATCAAGTGCGATTCCTGCCGGCAGATTATCTGGCGCAAGGACCTGGAGGCCAACCATAACGTCTGCTCCAAGTGCAACTTCCACTTCAAGATCAACTCGCGGGAACGCCTGAATCTGCTGTTTGACGGCTCCTGGGTGGAGCATGACGCCACTTTCGTTTCCACCGATCCATTGGAGTTTGTCGATTCGAAGCCTTACAAAACCCGCCTGGCCGCCACTCGTCAGGCCTGCAAGATGAAGGACGCCTTGTTGGCGGGGTCCGGAACGCTGGCCGGCCGGCCGGTCCAGATTTGCGCGCTCGAGCTGAAGTTCATCGGCGGCAGCATGGGCTCGGTGATGGGAGAGAAGATCACCCGGGCCATCGAGCGCTCGCTCGAAAAGCGGGAACCCCTCATCATCGTCTCCGCCACCGGCGGCGCCCGGATGCAGGAAGGCGCGGTCAGCCTGATGCAAATGGCCAAGATCTCCGCGGCCCTGATGCGCCTTGACGAAGCGCGGATTCCGTTCATCAGCGTGTTGACCGATCCGACCACCGGAGGGGTCACCGCCAGTTTTGCCATGCTAGGCGACTTGAATATCGGCGAGCCGGGCGCGCTGATCGGCTTCGCCGGGCCGCGGGTCATTGAGCAAACCATCCGCCAGAAGTTGCCGGACGGATTCCAGCGCAGCGAGTTCCTACTGGAGCACGGTTTTCTGGACGCGGTAGTGAGCCGCAACGAACTGAAACGCTACCTCGCGCGCGCGCTCGACTTCTTCAGTGGCGAGATGGCTCCTGCCCCGCGGAAGTGACGCCGCTTTCGGCGGCGACCGCCGAACTCATGCCGATCGCATCCCCAGCGCCGCTGCGGTAGAGAAAGTGTATGCCACAAAGTACTAGTAAAGTCCCAACTCATTGAAACTGGGCAGTTTCCGCCACCAGGGTGTAATAGATTAAGCTTGGCTGGAGCCGCTTCTTCGACACGGACTATAAGGATAGATCTTGCGCAGACCCCTGATCAGGTGCAAGCATTGACTCAAGGATTTACCTCAGATGGGACAGCGCACTAACCTTACGGATCGATATGAACTCAAAGAGGTTCTCGGCCAGGGAGGAATGGGCGTCGTATACCGGGCTTACGACACCCTACTGCAGCGTGAAGTCGCCCTGAAAACGATACTCGATGTGGAAGACTCGACCATCCTGGATCTGTTCTTTCGGGAGTGGTCGGTACTTGCCTCGATGGTCCACCCCAACATTATCGGCATTTACGACATCGGTGAGTTCGATCACCTCGGGGTTCGCAAGCCGTTTTTTGTAATGCCCCTGCTGCGGGGCGTTTCGCTGGACCGATTGATTATCGAAGGGAGTCCGCGGCTCAGAATCGAAAAGGCCGCCGAGATGCTGCACCAGGCCGCGAGGGGGTTGCACGCCGCCCACGAGCAGGGGTTGATCCATCGGGATATTAAGCCGAGCAACATCTTTGTGCTGGACGACGACTCGATCAAAATTATCGACTTTGGTGTCGCCCGCCCGCTCTCAGCCATCACAAACACCACGATCAAGGGAACACTTCTGTATCTGGCCCCGGAACAGATCCAGATGAAACCCCCTTCGGTACAGTCTGACATTTACGCTCTCGGGGTTGTGGCTTATGAGACGTTTACCCGGCGACACCCTTTCGGTGGATCCACCGAAACCGATCTCGTCAATTCGATCCTGAATTCCACGCCACCCCCGGCATCCGAATTGAACCCGAACGTGCCTTTCGCTGTCAGCCAGGTTATTCACAAGGCAATGGCGCGCCAACCGTGGCATCGGTTCAAATCCGCGCGAGAATTCGGAGACACCCTGATGAGAGCGTCTCGTGGCGAGGCAATCGAGTTTTTTGACATTTCAAAAGTCAGACCGCGGCTGGAACGGGCGGAGAAGAGCTTCGAACAGGGCGACGACAATTTCGCCAACGAAATCCTCGCCGAACTGGAAGGCGAAGGCCACCTCATGCCGGAGATCGGCATGCTGCGCCGCAGGCTGGATGAGAGAGTCCGCCAAAGTAGAATCAAACAGCTCCTCGAGAGCGCACGCCGGTTCTTCAATGCCGAAGAGTACACCTTGGCATTGAAGAAAACCCAGGAGGCGCTTGAGTCGGACCCCAACGACATTGGAGCCCTCAGCCTGAAGAGTGAGATTGAGAAGTCGTACCGGCAGAAGGAGATCGGCGAATGGATCAGCATTGCCCGTCAACACATTGCCAATAACGCCTTTGGGAAAGCCCGCGAAGCGGTGGAAAACGTCCTGCAGGTGAAGTCGACGGATTCCTCGGCGCTTAATTTGCTGGCCGAGATCCACCGCAAAGAGCAGGAACTTAGCCACGTGCGGGAAGAGAAAGCCAAGCTGTACCAGGTGGCGATGCAAGCCTGGGAGCGTGGCGATGTAACTTCTGCTTTGAGCAAACTCGAGGCGCTGGTTGGCTTGAGCGGCGATTCCCCGGGCAGCGATGCTGCGCTCTCAAGCACCTATCAGAACCTCTACAATCAAGTTCGCGGCGAACACCACAGAATCAAGAACGGCTACGAAGAGGCCCGCAAGCTTCTCAGCACCGACAATTTCGAGGACGCACTCGCTATTTGCCGGCAGTTTCTTGTGAAGTATCCCACTCATGCGCTCTTTCAATCCCTGCAATTCGACATCGAACAAAAACAAAGGCAGAAGCTGAGTTCCCTGGTTGCCGAGACGGACCGGCGGGTCGAGCAGGAACCGGATCTGGATCGGCGCGCCGCCATCCTGGAAGAGGCCTTGCAGCAATACCCCGCCGAGCCTCACTTCGAACAGGCTTTGAAACTCGTCAAAGACAAGCGCGATCTGGTGAACTCCATCGTCGGGAAGGCGAGGTTCTACGAAGAGCGCGGCCAATTGAACGAAGCCCTGGACCAATGGCAGATCCTCCGTTCGATTCATGAACAGTATCCGGGCCTCCAGTATGAAATCGAACGGCTGACAAAACGCCGGGAGCTCAAAACTCGCGAGGAAGCCAAAGAACGTTGGGTGAAACAGATCGACCTTCATCTGGAGGCGGCCGATTTTGTTCGTGCCCAGCGAGACCTTGAAGAGGCCCTCACTGAGTTTCCGCAGGACCCGGAGTTGATTGCCCTCGGCGACGTTCTGCGCAAACACATTGAGCGTCAGTCGCAAATCGACCAGCTTCTTGCGAATGCTCATCAGGCGACGGAATCCGGAGACGCCGCGAAGGGCCTCGATCTTCTTCGCCAGGCATATCAACTGGAACCGCGCAATCCGATTCCGAGGAGTGTGCTGGTGCGTACATTGATGGAGGAGGCGAACCGCTCGATCGCGACCGATCTCGCTGCTTCAGAAGATCTTCTAATGAAATCATCGGAATCGAGCCTGACAACACGGCGGCCCAAGGTCTGCTCACCCAGATTGCAGACAGGAAGAAAGAGAACTTCATTGCTGAGTGTCTCGGGCAGGCCCGTAGCCTACAGGGCGACGAGGATATTCCGGGGGCGTTGGCCGCGGTCGCAAAAGGTTTGGAAACGTACCCTCGCGATACACGGCTGCAGCGACTCCAGGCGACCCTGATGAAGACCCACATGCGGGCTGAAACTGCCAATCTATCGGTTGTTTCGCCGGGTGGAGGAGCCCCCCGGCTTCGGTTCCCAAATGACGCAGGAGATGACCGAAGACGACTTTCGGGAATGGCTCGAACAGACGAATCCTGTTGTGGATATGGCTGCCACGCTTCCTTTGATTCCAACCCCTCCGCGGCCGATCCCTGAAACACCTCCCGTCCTCGAGACTCCATCGGTCCCGAGGAGTATGCCCACTGTACCGCTGGACTCCCGCCGTCGCCAGCGCCGGTGGCCGCGTCACATTGAAAGGGGGAATTCGACCATGCTTCTGGTGGCGGCTGGTACGGCCATTCTGGTTTTATTGGTCGGCATCGGGATCACTATCATTCTCAAGCGAAATCAAGCTGCCTCGCCAGAC
>CAWEOG010000047.1:0-5596 GCA_963810595.1 Bryobacterales bacterium
AAGACCGGACACATGGAACAGGCCCTGGCAGCCGGCGATCTCGCCTGGCACGCGATCCCCTTCACCTGGCAGACGGAGCTGATGGACCGCTCGCTCATCGCCGGCGGCCTGGGTTTTTCGCGCGCGCTCGACCGGCGCTTCCACCGCACCACCACCGGCGCCAAAATGACGGACGTCCCCGGCCACACGCGCGCCATCGTCGGCCCGCTGGCCGAGCACGGCGTGAAGCTGCTCGATATCGGCGTGAATTCCGCCAGCACCCCGCCGGACGTGCCGCCTATTTTTGTCTGGAACGATTCGAATGGCCATTCGGTGATCGTGATGTACCATCTTCACGAGTATGGCGGCGTAGTGAAGATTCCGGCCTCGGACCTGGCCATCGATGTGGAAGTGCGCAACGACAACGCCGGGCCGCACACCCTCGAGGAAATCCACAATATCTATGCCAGACTGCGGAAGCAGTTCCCCAACGCGACGGTGACCGCCTCCGGCCTCACCGCCATTGCCAACGCCGTCGAGCCATATCGGAGCCATTTGCCGGTGTTCACGCGCGAAATCGGCGACACCTGGATTTACGGGGTGCCGAGCGATCCGCTCAAGGTGGCCCGCTACCGCGAAGTGGCGCGCCTGCGCGACGAGTGGATCGCCAAGCACAAGTTCGAGGCGGGCGATGCCACCGATCTGGCCTTGCTGGGCGATTTCCTTCTGGAAGCGGAGCATACCTGGGGCACCGATACCAAGACCTGGCTGGATTTCGATCACTACACGCCGCGCGACCTTGCGGGGATGCTCGATCGACCGAAGTACCAGGTGGTGCTGTCGAGCTGGGTCGAAAAACGCCAGGACCTGTTCGACGGGATCGCCGCGCTTCCCGAACCGCTCCGCACCGAGGCCGCCGGCCGCGTGCGCGCCCTCACTCCCACCGCGCCCGAACCGGCCGGCCTGAAGCCGCACCCCGCCGCCGACGCCATCGAGACCAAGCATTTCACGGTTGCGCTGGATCCGAAAACGGGCGCCATTTCCCGCTTGCGGAGCAGGAAAACCGGGCGCGATTGGGCCTCTCCCAGCCGGCCGCTGGCGTTGTTCTCTTACCAGACGCTTTCGAAGGCCGATTACGACCGCTTCTTTGCGGCCTACCTGAAAAGCAAGGCGGACTGGGCGCCGAAGGACTTCGGCAAGCCCAATATCGAGCGTTTCGGCGCGCAAAGCCGTACCTGGCTGGCGGCGCTCACCGATTGCCGCCACTCGAGCGACGCCGGCGGCCACCGCATCGTGGCGCAGCTCGCGATTGATGACGCCCAAGCCGCGAAAGCGGGCGTCACCGCCTGGCCGAAGAAGATGTACCTCGAACTGCTGCTGCCGGATGCAGAGCCGGTGGTGGAGGTGCGATTCTCCTGGTTCGGAAAGGCCGCCAACCGCATGCCCGAAGCGCTTTGGCTCAGCTTCCAGCCGGCGGTCTCCGATCCACGCGGCTGGACGCTGGATAAATCGGGCGGTGCGGTTTCGCCATTCGAAGTCGTCACCGGAGGCAACCGCGCGATGCACGCGGTGCTGGGCGGCCTCCGCTACCACGGCCCCGAAGGCGCGTTTCGCATCGAGCCGCTGGACGCACCCGTGGTGGCGCTGGGCGAAAAGATGCCGGTGTACTTCACCAGGGAGCAGCCCGACCTGGCCAAAGGCTTCCACTTCAGCCTGTTCAACAACGGTTGGGGCACCAACTACGTGCAGTGGTTTGGCGAGGACATGCGCTTCCGCTTCCGCATTTCCGCGTGAGGCCGGCCTCAACCGGTATCCGGATCCGATACGCCGAAATGGAAATCATGCGGTGGTTTCAGTGTGACTATAATATAGGTGTTCTTCAACTCTATTGCACCGGGCGGCTGCGATGCCCGGTAACGCGAGGGAATTATGGCGGAAGAATTGAATGTTGGTTGCGCCCGGCCGACCGGCAGTTCGGTGGGTGAGGCGGTTGAGAACGAAAGCGCGCAACAGCAGGAGCGGAAGGAGGAATCGCACGTGATCCTGATTGGAAAGAAGGCCCCGGACTTTACCGCGCCGGGATATCGGCAGGGCAAGTTCGTCAATATCAAGCTCTCCGAGTATCTCGGCAAATGGGTGCTGCTGTGCTTCTACCCGGGCGACTTCACCTTTGTTTGAAGCACCGAGCTCTCGGCGGTCGCCGAGAAATATCCCGAGTTTCAGAAGCTCGGTGTAGAGGTTCTGTCCGTCAGCGTCGACAGCATGTTCGTTCACAAGATGTGGAACGATCAGGAGCTCTCGCAAGATGGTGGAGGGAGGCGTGCCCTTCCCGATGCTGTCAGACGCCGGCGGCAAGGTAGGTAAAGTTTATGGCGTCTACGACGAAGACGCCGGCGTGGAAACCCGTGGCCGCTTCCTGATCGATCCGGACGGCGTCATCCAGGGCTTTGAAGTGCTGACGCCGCCAGTGGGGCGCAATGTCGCCGAATCCATCCGGCAGGTTCAGGCATTCCAGCTCGTCCGGGAATCCAAGGGCACCCAGGCCACACCGTCCGGCTGGCGGCCAGGCAAGCCAACGCTCAAGCCCGGAATCGATCTGGTGGGCAATGTCTGGAGGGAATGGAAGACGAAGTCGGCGTTCGACTGACAGCCGGTGAACGACCGATCGGCCCCGTTGCGACGGCGGGCCGCCGGGCGGCGTGTCGAACCCCCGGCGATTTTCAGGCGGCCGGCTCCGGCGGTGTCGGAAGTTCGGCGCCGGTCAGATGCTGGTCCGCCTTTGCCGGATCGTAGTGCGGGTTTTGCGTGGGCATCGACGCATTCACCGAACGCCGCCAGGCCTTGAGCTGCTCGTGCAGGCGAGCGCAGATTTTCGGTTCCCGCAACGACAGGTTGTGCCGTTCGCCGATGTCGTTCTTCAGGTTGAACAGCTCCAGCCGTCCATCCTCATAAAACTCGATCAACTTCCAGTCGCCGGAACGGATGGCGCCGCCGGGAACGCCGCCCTGGTTGCTGTAGTGCGGATAGTGCCAGTAAAGCGCATCCCGCTTCGGCGCGTCATTGCCGCGAATCAGCGCCTCCAGGCTAAGCCCGTCCACGCTCGTGTCCTGATACGGCCGGCCGGTCACCATCTGGGAAATCGTCGGCAGAAAGTCGACGCTGCAAACCGGAACATCGCAGACCCTACCCGGTTTGGTAACTCCGGGCCAGTACACCAGGAGCGGCTCGCGGATGCCGCCTTCGTACAGGTGCCCCTTGCCGGCGCGCAGCGGGCTGTTGTCCGTGACAGGATCCTTCCGGCTGCCCTCATACCGCAGTCCGCCGTTGTCCGAGAAGACGAAGATCGCGGTATTGTCCGCGATTCGCAATTGTTCCAGCTTGGCTCGGAGACGTTGCAGAGCCAGATCCACGCTCTCCACCATGGAGGCGTAGACGGGGTTCGGAAAGGACTTCCCCGCAAACCTGCGCCGGTACTTCTCGATAGATGCCGGTTTGGCCTGCAGCGGAATATGCACGGCAAACTCCGGAAAGTAGAGGAAGAAGGGGGCTTTTCCCGCCGATTCTTCGATGAACTTGTCGGCCGCGTCGCTCAGCTTGTCGGTAATGTAGTCGTCCTTGGTTCCGCCGTGCAGGTTGGGAAGATCGAAGGGCCCGAAGTAGGAAGCGGGGGAACCCCTTTTGGTTCCGGCAACATTCAGATCGAAACCCTGGTCGGTGGGCAGAAAGCCGACGTCGCCGAGGTGCCACTTGCCAATGCTGGCCGTGCGGTACCCGGCGGGCTTGAGGACTTCGGCGATGGTCTTCTCTGCGCAGCGGAAGCTGCTGCTCAAACTGAGGCGTGATCAATTTCGCCGACGGCCACTGCGCGCGGCCGGGAATCCAATCGGTGAGGTGCAGCTTGGCCGGATACTTGCCGGTCATAATGCTGGCGCGGGTTGGAGAGCAGACCGGGCACGCCGCATAGGCGTTGGTGAAGCGCATTCCTTCGGCAGCAAGCCGATCCAGATTCGGCGTGTCGTAGTACTTGCCGCCGTAGCATCCGAAATCGTGCCAACCCAGATCGTCCACCAGAAGAAAGATGACGTTCATCCGATTTGACGGGGCGGCCATGGCCGTCGCGGCAGTGAAGCCCCCCGCCGCCGCAGCCAGAAACTGCCGTCTTGTTGTGGTGATGTTACGATCCGCAGCCATGAAATACCTATATCAGAAGTTCAAGCCCAAAGCGAACACAACGCGGGAATCCGCCAGGCGCCTATGGAACATCTCCCAGTCTCTACGCCACCCAACCCCAGGTTGCAGCCCTTACGAACAACAGGAACTGGGCCGCCAGCAGAAGAACGGCGAACAGCGGAGCAAAACGGCTGCGGGCCAGTCGTGTCTGGGAGAGAATGATGTACGCCGGGAAAAGAACAAGCTCGTGACGTGCCGAGCTCCGGTGCGGCACCTGCGCGTGCGCGAAAAGCAAGGAGACTGACATGTATGCGAGGAACCCTGCACCGCACCTTCGCCAGCCGCAGGCGATCAGCGCCAGCACGCCCCACGAACAGAAAAAGTCCACAAACTGATCCACCGGTCGAATGTCGCCGTGCAGGAAATCATAAACAATGCCGACCGATTCTCGCAGCAGCGGCATGAAAGGTACGGTCCAATGAAGATCCCAATACCGGTTTTGCACGTGTGTGTAGCCCAAGGGATCTTTCAGAAGGTAGCCCACCACCGCCACATAGGAGAGAAAGCCGATCAACGGAGTCAGAGCGGAGAAACCGGCGCCAAGGTATTGCTTGCCCCCTCGCCGGCGCTTCACCAGGTCCCACACGAACAATGCCGGAACAGTCACCGCGGTGGGCCGTGTCACCCCCGCCAGGATTCCCGTCACACCCGCAAGTCCAAAGCGCTCCTGCCGGTACGCCCAAGTCATGAACAACGTAAGAAGGACAAACAGCGATTCGGGATAAAACATCGAGAAAAAGAAACCCACCGGGCTGACCAGCAGCCAAAAGCCGGGCTGTTGCATCAGGGAGTAACTGTTGTCCCCAGACCCAAGGCGGCCGATAAAGAGCGCAGCACCGAGCAGGCTCAATTGCGCCAGCAGGAGTCCGGCGATTACGGCATGTCCCGAGCCGCCCAACAGCCGGGCTACAGCGGGAAACAACGGAGCGAAAGCAAACTGTTTGTCGCCCGGAGGTGTGGTTGAATATCCCTCGGTGGCAATAATGGCGTATCGCTTCCCATCCCAAGTGGTGAGCGCTTCGAGTGGGGTCTTGGCGATTCTGGCCTCCCGTCGGAATTCGCTGGGAGGCCGGCCCACGCAGAACGCTGCGAGCAGCCAGATAGAACCAGTGACAATCGCCCATACAAGGATGAGCTTCAGTTCGATGCGACTTATGCTCTTAATTTTGCCAGGGAATATTGAAGATAAATTGGGGAATTGCATGCTCTTGTTCGGCTCTGAGCGAATGGCCGCCGGCTGGAAATCTACAGTGTAGACATCGCAGTATGGCCCCGTCCACCCGGAAGTCGCTGGCCGTGCGCTGTTGGGTCTCCGCCAGAGACGACATATAATGATGCGGGAGTATGGATTGAACGACACGCCCGGAGCCGATGCTCCGCTGGCTGA
>CAWEOG010000048.1:0-197537 GCA_963810595.1 Bryobacterales bacterium
TCTGGACACCGACGACCTGGAACGCGCCACCCCCTTGGCGCAGCAGATCCGCAAGATCGACCGGCACATCCAGATAGTCGTCTTTTCGCAGATGGCTAGCGGGCAGGAACTGGTGCGCCTGATGCGGCTCGGGATTCGGGAATGGCTGCAGGCGCCGATCGAGCAGGCCCCGTTGCGGGAAGCGTTGGCACGCATCCAGCAGGAGTTGGAGCATTTCCCCTCCCCTTCCCGGCAGTTTGGTCACCTCCTAAGCTTCATTCCCGCGAAACCGGGCTCCGGGAGCATCGACGGTTGCAATGCACGCCGCACACGCCTGCGCCGAGGCGATTGGGCGGAGCGTAGCCTTGATTGATATCGATCTCAACTGCGGTGTCCAAGGGTTTCTGGCCAAAACCGAAGAGGGAGTGTCGGTTTTGGACGCCGCGCAATACGCCGAACGCATGGACGACGCTCTTTGGGACCGGATTGTGGCTACCAATGGCAAGGTGGATCTGTTGCGGTCCGGAGGTAACCTCAACCCGGGGATGCGCGTGGAGTCGCCCCAACTCCACCGGCTTTTGGGCTACGCCGAGCGGCGGTACCCCATCACGTTCATCGATCATTCCGGCAACTGGGAGAGATATTCGGTCGACACCATGGAACGGTCTTCGCGGATCTTTCAGGTGTGCACGACGGATCTGACCTCCCTGCACTTCGCCAGGCGAAATATGGATGCCTTCCACGAAATGGGCGTTCGCGACCGGGTGCAGGTGATTCTGAACCGGGCCACCTACCATTCCGGCCTCAACGCAAGAACGGTGGAGTCGATTCTGGGCTCGAAGCCCCTGATCTGTCTGCCCAATGCTTTTGCCACGCTTCAGGCCGCGACAAAAGAGGCAAAGCCAGTTTCGGCGGATTCGGCTTTTGGACAAGAGATCCAGAAATTGAAGCGAGAGATTTTGAAAAACTCCAGACTGGAGCGACTGGTGACGGGCGAGGCGAAGCCTCTTTGGAAGCTCGACGCCATCAAGTCGGCCATCTCGGCACTGCGCACCCGCAATTCAGGACCCGGCTCGGAGACGCATCAAATCCAGTAAAGCGGCTAAGGCCGCGGCTTGAATTGATCCGGCAAATCTCCGGCCCTGGAGGGGTGCAACCAGGGGCGACACCTGTGCGCCCCTGCGATGCCCTGGCCGTGCGCCCGACCAGCCCTGACGCATCGAAATTTCGTATTCCATCGCCGTAAGGCCGTTTCATTATCTCTGCATGGCGCTGGAGGGCATTTGCCGCTCTGCCGCGCCCTGGGGTTAATGGCCGGACATGATAAAAGCCGAAATCTAAAACATTTTGCGGGCCACGCGCTAACATTATCCCCGGGTCCGGCTCCGGTAACAATTTACGCGGAACTTGCCCGGTCCAGGACGGAGAGTGCATAATAATACTGGTATTCTCTGTCAACGCGGTTATTCCACGTTTGGTCAATCTTCGCTATCGTGTAAAAGACGATGAGAGACCCGATGAGAAGTCCGGTTTTTCAGCCCGAAATCCACGAACGCCGCGGTGCAACGCGGTTTCCGTTGCGGTTGGAGCTGCAATGCCGGCCGCTGCGCTCGAAGAAAAAGTGGGGTAGGGGGCGCGGAAAAGATTGGATCATAACCGGGCAAACGTTCAATATCAGCAGCAATGGAGTTCTGTTTTCAGCTCCGGCGGAAGATATCGCGCGCGTTCGGGCGAACGAAAGAGTCAAACTCGAGATCGCCTGGCCGGTTTTGCTGGACGGCGAGTGCCGGCTGAAACTGATCGTCCAAGGGGCCGTCGTGCGGAGAGAGGTTGAGAGCATCGCGCTGGCGATTACAAAATACGCCTTCCGAACAACACGCCAAAAGGCTGCATCAAAAACACTGATGGACCCGCTTGCGGCTCCAGTCGCATCGTAATAATATCCCCGGAGAAGCCGGAAACTTTAGATCGTGAGCCTCAAGCCCGCTATGGGTTCGCGAACCCTACCCCTTGGCTTCGGTGGCCAGTTCGTACCTCGGGCGTCGGACTGAATTCGCACCTCACCCCGCCCTACGGTGGACACGAAGCACCCTCGCGCCCGGACATTCTGCCCAGCGAATCTCCGATTTCGCCCCCTTGTGGCAGCAGTTCGGCACCCGTTCGGAATGCCAAACCGCAATTCTTGTTGTAAAATTAGAACCACTAGCATCACGCCTGGGAAGGGATGCTTGGGATGCAGTTCGAAAGTCGAATCAAGTCTTCCAGTTGCCGGATCGTCTCGCTGCTCGCAGCGCTATCGGTACCTCTTACTCTCTTTCCGGGAGAGGTTCCGGCGGCCTCAACCGCCGGAGTGGCGAGCCAGCGCGCCATGCTCAAGCAGTACTGCTTCGTGTGCCACAACCCGAAGCTGACCTCCGGTGGGATCTCGCTTGCGACACTGGATATTTCGGATGTTGCTCGAAACTCCGCCATCCTCGAAAAAGTCCTGCGTAAGCTTCGCGCCGGAGAAATGCCCCCCGCGGGCTTGCCGCGTCCGGACGCCGCGACAGTTGCCTCCTTTACGAATTGGATCCAAGGTGAACTGGACCGAGCCGAGGCGGCTCATCCCGATCCCGGCCGCCCCGTCATTCATCGGCTGAACCGGGCCGAGTACAGCAACGCGGTGCGCGACCTGCTGGCGCTGGATGTCAAACCTGGCGCGATGCTTCCGGTGGACGACACCGGTTACGGATTCGACAACATCGGCGACGTACTGTCGCTTTCGCCGATGCTGATTGAGCGATACCTGTCAGTCGCCCGGATGGTAAGCCGGTTGGCGGTGGGCGACACCGCTGTGAAACCGGAAATCGCCGAATTCCGCCCCCCGAAAGCTCTCAAGAAAGCCGGCCCCCGAATCCGCGAACGCGCCGGCCAAGATTTGCCCTTCGGTTCGGCCGGCGGGCTGTCGGTGAGCTATCGGTTTCCGGTAGACGCCGAATATGTCATCAAATTCAAGCTGGCTCCGACGGCCGGCTTTGACGGCCCACAGGAAGCCAGGGCGTTCGAACTTCGCCTGCCGGTAAAGGCAGGAACCCGGACCGTAGCGGTGACGTTTCCGCGGCAGGACACCGTCCCCGAGGTGATTCCGCAGGCAGACGGCCTCCCCGCCGAGGCAGACAACAATGCTCCGGCGGCGCCAACCCCGGCGATGTTTGCGGATCTTCGGATGGACGGCGCAAGGCTGAAAACCTACGACTTGGCGGAGGACGAGGGCGCACCGGTGTTGTCCACCCTGACGATTTCCGGCCCCTACGATGTGGCCGGTCCGGGAGACACGGCAAGCCGGCGGCGGATTTTCGTGTGCGAGCCTTCCGGAACGAAGGAGGAAGACGCCTGTGCCAGAGAGATCCTCTCCACCCTGGCCCGGCGGGCTTTTCGGCGGCCAGTTACCGGCGCCGACGTGGAACCGTTGCTCGCCTTCTACAGGAGCGGCCGCCGCGACGGAACATTTGAAAATGGCATCGAAGCCGCGCTGCGCGCAATTTTGGTCTCTCCAGACTTCCTGTTCCGCATCGAGCACGACCCGCCCGGCCTCGCTCCCGGCACCGCTTATCACGTGAACGATTTCGAATTGGCATCCCGCCTTTCGTTTTTCCTGTGGAGCAGCATCCCGGACGATCAACTTCTGAAGCTGGCGGAGCAGGGCAAGCTGAAGGACCCGGCAGTGCTTTCGCGGCAGGTGGAGCGGATGCTCGAGGACAGCCGTTCCGACGCGCTGGTGAGCAATTTCGCCGGGCAGTGGCTGTATCTTCGCAATCTGGCTCAAGTCAGGCCCGACCCGGACGAATTCCCCGAGTTCGACACCAGCCTGCGGCGGGGCTTCGAGCGGGAAACGGAGCTGTTCTTCGCCGACATCCTCAGGTCGAACCGGCCGGTGACGGATCTGCTGGCAGCCAGGTACACCTTTATCAATGAGCGCCTGGCCGATCACTACGGCATCCACGACGTCTACGGTTCGCAGTTCCGGCGGGTCTCCCTGACCGATCCGAACCGGGGTGGCCTTCTGGGGCAGGGTAGTATCCTTACGGTAACCTCGTACCCGAATCGCACCTCGGTGGTTCAGCGCGGCAAGTGGGTACTCGAAAACCTGCTCGGCACGCCTCCGCCTCCGCCACCGCCGAATGTTCCGTCGTTGGTGGGTCACGCCAAGGACGGGAGCAAAATGACGATGCGCGAACAAATGGAGGAGCATCGCTCCAACCCCATCTGCGCGGCCTGCCATTCCCGCATGGATCCGATCGGGTTTGCACTGGAGAATTTCGACGGGGTGGGACGCTGGCGGGACAAAGACGCCGGCCGCGTCATTGACGTTTCCGGGAAGCTCCCGGATGGAACCCAGTTCGAAGGGCCGCAAGGACTGCGGACGATTCTTCTAACCAAGGACCGCGATCAGTTCGTATCCACAGTGGCGGAGAAGCTGCTTACCTATGCCCTGGGCCGCGGCCTCGAACCCTCTGACAAACCGGCCATCAGAGCCATCGTCCGTGAGGCCAGCGGCCACGGCGCGGACTCTCCGGCCCCCAGCTTTCAGGCACTGATCCAGGCAATTGTGAACAGCGTGCCCTTTCAGATGAGGAGAACTCCGAGATCATGATCATCACGAAAAAGGCTCTCCCTCGCCGCACGTTTCTGCGCGGCGCCGGCATCACTCTGGCTCTGCCATTGCTCGACGCGATGGCCCCGGCATTGGTCGCTGCGCGCCTCAGTTCCGCCAAACCCGCCGTGCGGCTTGGCTTCGTATACGTGCCGAACGGCATCATCCAGCAAAGCTGGCTCCCCGCCTCGGAAGGAACCGGGTTCGAGTTTGCTCCGACGATGAAACCGCTGGAGGCGTTTCGGGACCGCTTGAATGTCTTAAGCGGACTGGCGCAGATAAACGGCCAGGCTCTCGGCGACGGCCCGGGCGACCATGCTCGCGCGGGCGCCACCTGGCTTACCGGCGTGCATCCGAAGAAGACGGAAGGCGCCAACATTCATGCGGGTGTGTCGGCAGACCAGATCGCCGCCCGGGAATTCGGCAAGGCAACCCAGTTTGCGTCGCTCGAACTCGGGCTGGAAGAGCCGAGCCTGGTGGGAGGGTGCGATTCCGGTTATAGTTGCGCCTACACCAATACGGTCTCGTGGCGTAGCCCCACCACCCCGAATCCGATGGAAGTCAACCCCCGAGCCGTATTCGAGCGGCTGTTCGGAGACGGCGACAGCACCGATCCGGCAGCGCGGATGAAACGGCTGCGCGAGGACGCCAGCGTCCTCGACTACATCCGGGACAGCGTGAAACGGCTGCAGCCGGATCTGGGCGCCCGTGACAACGGGAAGCTGAACGAATACCTGGAAGCCATTCGCGACATCGAGCGCCGTATTCAGAAGGCGGAAGAACAGAACGCCTCCATGAAGATGCCGGTGGTGGAGCGTCCGGCCGGCATCCCCGAAGACTTCGACGAGCACGCCAGGCTGATGAGCGACCTGATGACCATCGCCTTCCAGACGGACCTGACGCGGATTGTGACGTTCATGCTGGCACACGAAGGCAGCAACCGGAGTTACCGCTCAATCGGCATCTCGGACGGGCACCATTCGCTGACGCATCACCAGAACAATCCGGAAAAGATAGCCAAAGTCATCAAGATTAACGAGCTGCATCTGAGGACGTTTACCTACCTGATCCAGAAGCTGAATTCCACGCCGGACGGCGACGGGAGTCTGCTCGACCATTCGATGATCCTGTACGGCAGCAGCCTCAGCGACGGGAATGACCACACGCACTACGACCTGCCGCTGGTTATGGTGGGGGGCGCGGCAGGCCGCATCCGGTGCGGGCGCCACATCCGATATGCGAAGGATACACCGATGAACAACCTGTTGTTGTCGATGCTGGATAAGGCTGGAGTGGCCACCGAGCATCTGGGAGACAGCACCGGCGAATTGAAATACCTTTCCGAGATCTGAAGCGTGATCCGAGCAGCTTTTCTATCTATTATCCTGGCGTCCTGGTGTTTCGCGGCCGGCCAGCCGCGACTCATCGAGGCGGTGAAAGACCGCAACCCGAAGGCCGTCGAATTCTCTGATCGCCGGCCACGTGGATGTGAATGCGCCCCAACCCGACGGAGCCACGCCACTCGCCTGGGCGGTTTATCTGGACGAGCGAGAAATTGTCGACGCCCTCATGCAGGCGGGGGCCAAAGTGAATACCGCCGACGAGTACGGCGACTCGCCGCTGACTCTGGCCTGCGCCAACGGGGACGGTTCCGTGGTCCGGAAACTGTTGGACGCGGGCGCCGATGCGAACGCATCCCGATGGGCCGGAGTAACGGCGCTGATGCTGGCGGCGCGGTCGGGCAACATGGAAGCCGTGAAGGCCTTGCTGGCGAAGGGGGCCAAAGTGGAACCCGCCGAATCGCGCAAAGGCCAGAACGCGCTGATGTGGGCGGCGGCGGAAAGCCATGCCGACGTGGTCGCCGTGTTGCTTCAGCACGGAGCCAGCCCGCGGGCCGCTTCGACCAGCGGCTTTACGCCTCTTTTGTTTGCCGCGCAAAAGGGCGATACGAAATCCGTTCTCAGCCTGATCGAGGCCGGCGCCGATGTGAATTACGTCCTGCCTACCGGCCAGAGCGCCCTGGAGCTTGCGCTCATCACCGGCAAGAATCAGGTTGCGGATCTTCTTCTCGATCATCGCGCGGACGTCAATCGAGCGGACCGCGCCGGATTCACCCCGTTGCATTTCGCGGCCCAGGCGGGCGACGTGGAACTTGTCAAGAAGCTGCTGGCAAAAGGGGCAAATCCAAACGCACGCACGGCGCCTGTCGCTGCGGCAAAACGTGGTTTCCTGCCGTTCCACCCGCCGGCTGGAGAATTGACTCCTCTCCACCTGGCGGCCGCGGCCAATCATGAAGATGTGATGCGAATGCTGGTAGCGGCCGGCGCCGATCCCAAACTCAAAGGCCAGGATGGCACCACGCTTCTGATGTCGGCCGCCGCCAGCGGTCACGTTGAGGTGGTCCAGTACGCCTGGGAGCTGGATCCGGACGCCAACGCGGTTACCCTGGGTGGCGACACGGCGGCGCATGCGGCTGTCAGCGCCTTTCGGTCGACCACTCAAGCGGAAATCGTAAAGGTGTTGCAGTTTCTCGGAGAGCGGGGAGCCGACCTGGATGTGAAAAACGACCGAGGCCGAACGCCGATGCGAATCGCCCGTGCCCTTCCCCTCGACAGCGTGATCGAGGTGATTACGAAAATCATGGAACAAAAGGGGCAAACGCCCCAGGCCACCAAATGATGAACTACGCTACTTCGATCCTCGTTCTGGTCGCCGTTCCCGCGCTGGCTCAGACGGCGGGCCAGGCGGTGCAAGCTCAGCCTCGACCGCAACGGCCGGCTATGGCCGAGACACCAAACACGGACCTCCACTACAAGCTCGCCGTGGATGCATACCCCCAGGACGGCGTTCCCCAGGGAGAGGTTCGCGGTCCCTTCACGCTGCCCAGCCAGGCGTATCCGGGAACGCAGCACACCTACTGGGTGTACGTCCCGGCGCAGTACGATCCGGCCACTCCCGCCAGCCTGATGATCTTCAACGACGGGCAGGCATTCAAGGCGCCAGAGGGAGACGTTCGCGCGCCGGTGGTGATGGACAACCTGATCTACCGCCGCGAGATTCCCGTGATGATCGGAGTCTTCATCAATCCGGGCCGGCGGCCCGATCAGCCCGAACCAACGCTCTCGAACTGGGGCGATCGGGACACCAACCGGCCCACGGAGTATAACACCCTCGACGACAAGTATGCCCGTGTAATCGTGGATGAATTGCTGCCGGTGCTATATAAGGAATACAACATTTCCAAGGACCCCGAGCGCCACGGGATCGGCGGCTCGAGTTCCGGCGCCATCGCGGCGTTCACCGTAGCCTGGCAGCGTCCGGACCAGTTTCACAAGGTGCTCAGCAACGTCGGAAGCTTCACCAATCTCCGCGGCGGAGACGCTTATCCCGACATTATTCGAAAGAGCGAAAAAAAACCAATTCGCATCTTCCTGGTGGATGGCCGGAATGATAACCGTAGCCTGAGGGCTGACGGGACCTACGACCAGAGGCGCGACTGGTTTTATCAGAACGTGCGGATGGAGCAGGCTCTCACGGAGAAAGGGTATGATGTCAACTACTCCTGGGGCATCCAGCGCCACGGCCAGAAGATGCTTCAAACCGTATTCCCCGAGATGATGCGATGGCTGTGGCGCGACCAGCCCGTCTCGACGGATGTGCACGATATGGTGGAACGCTCGTTCAACGCTCCCCGAAAGAAGGAATAGAGGGCCGACCCCGACTCAAATTCCAGTTCTGCACCCAAGACCTTGCCCTGCATCCCGCAGTTTTGAAGTTGCGGACGGGATCTTCTCCAAAGTCCACTGGACTTGCCGCTGTCGGCTCCGTCACCCCGGCGGCGGTGTAAGGCCCGGTTGCGCCCGTTCAGTTGGTCCCGGTAAATGAGCTCGGCCGGCCACGCTTACCCACAGGCATTCGAGAGCAGGTCCTTTTCAACCAAAGCCTCGCGCATGCCGGAATCCAACTGCAGGCCAGCACGATATTTCCCGTCTGGAAGCGTTCTGCGCCAGCGGACCTCGGAGGTCGCCACAAATGTGTCGCCATTGTCCGAGTCCGGTACCGGCCCTCGGATGAGAACAGTGGCTCCAACCGAGATCCTGAATTCCGTCTCCACCCCCAGGCCGAAATCAGAATAGTCCAATAATGTTGCCGGCCGCCAGACTAATTGATAGGAGGCCGTCAGCAACGCAACCTGCACTTGAACAGGCCGGCGGGGTGTGGACCGCTTCAGCTTTCGCCGATTCGCGTTACGGGTCATCGCAGTCAGCATAACCATTCGACTTCCCCTATCCGTGCTGCTGGAAGGACCAGCGGGCTGAATCCTGAGGCGTGTTCCGGCTCGTTTCAGCGGACTCAGCGCCAGTTCGCTAAGGGCTTCGCGTGCAAATTCCGTGAAGGTCGCAAACATTGTCCCGTTAGTCCATTGATTTCCTTTCCGGGCAATGCACGTCAAAGGCCATTTTGTTCAGGTTGATGGAAGATCGGAATCGGGGAAGGGGTGGATGGACTCTCCGAACTCTCAGGGAAACTGGCGCCGGCATTGATCTCCTGCGTTCGTACGAAGCCCGAATCGGTCTCGAGTCACGTCACGATCTGTCGCCTTCACCGTTCGGTTCCCGGGCGATGCCGGAGATTTCCGCTAAAAACCATTTCAAAATCGAGCCGGCCCGAAGCACACCCGTTGCAATTTGAAACTCCACAGTCCAGGCCCCCGGCCAGATCCCTTTGGGTGCTGGTCTCACGCGCTGAATGCGCAGTCACAGGCTGCCGGGTAAGTTCAATTCGGGTTGCCGGGCGTCAAAGCAAGCCGGCGCGATGGAGCGGTGCGCGAGAAACTCCGTTGAGTTACTTAGTTCCTTATCGTATTTACTCCGAAGTTTCAGTCGGCAACTTTCGGTCTTGTGGGTTAGCCTTTTCCTGAAATGTCCTTCGTCCGCTGTCCCTCTAAGAAATCTGCCCGGGACGAAGTCCGACTGCGCCGCTTCACCTACTCCACGGCGCTGTGTTGGCGCCCTTGGCCGGGTTCGTTGTGATATTCTACGCGTATATTAAGGTCACGATGGGCCCATAGGTCCGGTTTTCCACCGATCGTCGGAGAGGTACAGAGAAGAGCGGAAGAAGGTGAATGTTATGACTGCCCGATTTGAAAACGCGAAAAAACTCATCGCTCGGTTCAAAGGGACGAATTACGTTTCCGGTGTCGACGTGATTCAGGAAGCGGGGCGACTGTGTGCCCAGCTTGGCCACCGCGTCTTGATCGTACGAGATGCGTTTCCCGGGATCCGCTCCATTTCTGGAATCCGTGACGGCATCGCTCGCCGCGGCATCCGTCGAGATCCTCGGCGTTTTTGACGGCTCCGCTCCGAATGCACCGCGCGAAGACGTTGCCCGCATCACGTCAGCGGTGGCGGCGGCCCGCCCGGACGTGGTTCTCAGCTTCGGCGGCGGAAGCACCATCGACGCCGCGAAGGCCGCCTGCGTGCTGCATACACTGGGGGGTTCCATCGACGAGTACTTCGGGACGGGGCTGGTGACGAAACGCCTGGCGGAGAATGGCAGGAAGCTGACGCCGCACCTCGCGATCCAGACTGCCGCCAGTTCGAGCGCGCACCTCACGAAGTACTCCAATATCACGAACGTCAAGACCGGACAGAAGAAACTCATCGTCGACGAAGCGATCGTTCCGGAGCGCGCGCTGTTCGATTATGGGGTCACCTTCAATGCTCCCCGCTCGCTTACTGTCGACGGCGCTCTCGACGGGCTCTCGCACGTCCTGGAAGTTCTTTTCGGCGGCGTGGGGAAACCGCACTACGATCTTCTGGAAGAGATCGCCAGTGAGGCGATCGATTTCGTTCTTGGCTACACTCCGCAAGTTCTGGAGAATCCGTCGGACCGGGAAGGGCGGGAAGCCCTGGGCCGGGCTACCGACTTGGGCGGCTATGCCATTATGTTGGGCGGCACCAGCGGCGCTCACCTCACCAGTTTTTCGCTGGTCGATATCCTGAGCCACGGCCGCGCTTGCGGCATGTTGAACCCCTACTATGCGACATTCTATGCGCCCGCTGTTCAGCCTCCCCTCAAAATGGTCGCCGCCATCTGCGAACGCCATGGCTGGGCGAAGGCGGGGACCGCCGACCTTGAAGGGCGGAAGCTGGGAGAAGCCGTCGCCAACGCGTTTTTCGCTTTTGAAACGAGGATTGGCGTTCCCTCCCGATTGAGCGACGTTCCCGGCTTCAGCCAGGGCCACATCGAACGAGCCCTGGCGGCCGCCAAGGATCCACAACTGAAGATGAAGCTCGAGAACATGCCGGTACCGCTCACCGCCGAAATGGTGGATGAATACATGCGCCCTGTGCTCCAGGCGGCCGCGACCGGGGACCTGGCTATGATTCGAAACGTTTGAGAACCGGCGGCCGCCACTTCGTTCCTTCATTCTGTTGGATATCATCGATGAACGGAAACCGTCGAGGGTTTCCCCATGCCACCTTTGGCTTGCGGTTCCGGAGAACCAAGTGAAAATCAGCGAAATGAAATGCTGGCTGGTTGAAGGCGTCAAGTACAACTGGACGCTGGTCAAGATCTACACCGACAGCGGCCTTACCGGTATCGGCGAAGCCACCAACTGGCCGGGCAGTCCGATGGCGCTGGCCGCATGCCGTCATCTGGCATCCATCCTGCCCGGTCAGGATGCCACCCGCATCGATTACCTTTGGACCAAACTCTATCGGGACATGAACTGGATCGGGCAGGCCGGTCCGTTGATGAGCGCCATCAGCGCGGTGGACATCGCCCTCTGGGACATCGCCGGAAAACGCGCTGGACTTCCGGTGTACGAGCTCCTCGGTGGCGCTTACCGCAAACGCATTCAACTTTACGCCAACTATTGGTTTCTGGAAGGCTCGGGGACGCCGGACGAGTATGCCAGGCAGGCCCGCGCCATGGCCGCGCAGGGCTTCACCGCCTGCAAGTTCGACCCCTTCGCGCATGTCAATTACCGCTACGGCGAGGATCTCAGCGAGAATCTTTCTCTCAGCGAGGAGCAGATGCGCACCGCCATTGATCGCCTGGTAGCCGTCCAGCAGGCGCTGGGCAGCGATTTCCCCATCGCCGTCGAGACGCACGCGATGTTGAACGGGCCGACGGCCGTTGAGATGGCGCACCGCATCGCGCGGGCCGGCATTCGCTGCATGTGGTACGAGGAACCGGCTGGGCCCGAATTTCCGGACGCGATCGCCGCCATCCGCCGCCAGATTCCGCTGCCGGTCTGCGTCGGCGAGCGCCTGCATAGCCGCTTCATGTGCCGGCCGGTGCTCGAACGCCAGGCGGCCGACATCCTGATGCCGGACGTCACGCGTTGCGGCGGGATCAGCGAGCTGCGCAAGATCGCGAATCTGTGCGAGTGCTATAACGTCCCGGTGGCGCCTCACAATCCCAACGGCCCCATTTCCACCATCGCCTCGGCGCATGTCGTGGCCGCCATCCCGAACTTCTTCCGCCAGGAGTTCATGCTGATGGACGTGCCCTGGCGCGACCGGGTGTTGGATAAGCCGCTGCCGGTCGGCGGCGGCTACTTCCACCTCTCCGAGGAGCCGGGGCTCGGATTTGACCTGGTAGAGGAAGAGCTGGACGCCCACCCGGGCGTGGTTCAGCCGAGAGATGGCTACTACATATGAGATACCGCTGCCAGCCGACTGCGATATAATTCAGTCACTCGGCGACATCGCCTACTCTTCACTACTGGGGATGAAATGGCTACTGGGACCCAAACTCAAGCTGCGCCTTCGCCGGCGCTGGTTTTCGAAACTCTGCTGGCCTTCCAACGCTCCGCCGCATTGCGCGCGGCCATCGAGCTCGACCTGTTCCGCGCCGTCGGCGAAGGGCCGGGCGACGTCGCATCACTCGCGCGCCGGTGCGCGGCCTCTACCCGCGGCATCCGCATTCTGTGCGACTACCTCACCATCATCGGATTCCTGACCAAGACGGACGGCCGGTACCGCAACAGCCCCACCAGCGCGGCATTCCTCGATCCGCGTTCGCCGGCATGCGTCGCCTCGGTCTCGCGTTTTATGGGCAACGCGACCATGGCCGAAGCCAACAACCATCTTGTGGACATTGTTCGCGACGGACGCACAACGCTTCCCGGCGAGGGTAGCGTCGAGCCGGAAAACCCGGTTTGGGTGGACTTCGCGCATTCCATGGCGCCGATGATGGCGCCCATGGCCGCGCCGCTGGGGACCATCGCGCTGGAAGGCCTGTCGGGCCCGCTGCGCGTGCTCGATATCGCCGCCGGCCACGGCCTGTTCGGAATTGAAGTGGCGAAACAGGATCCGCAGGCGCGCATCGTTGCTCTCGACTGGGCGCCGGTGCTCGAAGTGGCGAAAACCAACGCCCGCAGCGCGGGTGTGGAAGAACGCTATGAAACGATTGCAGGCAGCGCCTTCGAGGTGGATTATCAAGGGCCCTACGACATCGTGCTGCTCACCAATTTCCTGCACCACTTCGACCCGGAAACCTGCGTCCGGCTGCTCAAGAAGGTGCGCGCGGCGGTCAAACCCGATGGACGGGTGGCGGCGCTGGAGTTCGTGCCGAATGAAGATCGGGTCTCGCCGCCGTCGGCCGCGTCGTTCAGCATGGTGATGCTCACCACCACCCGTTCGGGAGACGCCTATACCTTCAAAGACATCGAAGCGATGTATCGCGAAGCGGACTTCCACGACGCGACTGCGCACCCGGTGCCCACGGGTCCGCACACCGTGGTATTGGGCCACGCGCGGTGATGCCGCCGGGCGTTTATCTGAGCGCCGACGTCAACTTGTCGATGAAACGCATCGCCCGGCGCGTGTTGTAACGCTTTCGCCAGGCGCGGTGCGCGGCGTCGTCGGGAAAATGCTCGGTATCGGGATAAGGGTATTGGCTCATCGCGTGGAACGGCAAGGGTTCCACGCTGTCGCCGAAGGCGGTGTTGGCGTCGGCGTCCTTCGACCAGCCGTCCACCAGCAATAGAAAGTCGCGTTTCCAGCCGGCCCGCAGCGGAGGCAGTTTGCCCGCGTCGAAGCGCAGCCGCAATTCGTCGCCGGAGCCCATGATGACCAGCTTGTCGTCGGCGGCTTCCATCAGCTCGCGCACGTCTCCGTAGCGCGTGTACAGGCCCGCCACGGGATTCCACATCGCCCGCGGCTCCCAGCGGGCGTAATCGTACCATTCGGGTTGTTCCCGGTTCGCCTGCACCACCGCCCTGGAAAATCCGCGCAGCCGCAAGTCGGCCGTCTCGCGCATCCAGCGAGGAGGTGCGCACCGGCGGCGGCGCCGTGTCTTCGCTCAGGAATATCTGGTCCCAATACAGGCACACGTTGGTGACAATCCGGACTTTGCGCGAGGCCGAAAGAAACTTGCCGGTCAAATCCACGGCGATGGTTTTCGGGCCTCCCGAAGGCACGCCCATGTCCTGGAGAACCGTCCGCCAGTTTCCGGCGCGGTCCTGCACCTGGAGGTAGGGCATCACCAGACCCGGGCCGCCTTGCGACGCGGCCATGAAGGTGCTGCCATCGGCCCAGTCGATCCACCCGTTGAGGATGAGCACCGCGCGATTGTCCGGGGCCGTGCCCGCCGGAAAGTCCAGCTCGAGCGAGTGCATCTCGGCGGTGCCGGCGAGGTCGTGCCGGAACCCTTTCACATACTCGCGGTCGCGGCGGACCAGCGCCGCCAGCACGTCGCGTCCCTTTCCGTCACGCGCGGCCTCCGGATAAATCCGTTTTTTCACGCCGAATAGACGATATTCAGGAAATGGCGGAGACTTAAACTTGTCGTTGGTGAAAATCTCAATATTTTCCGGGTGGTCGAGAGCCATCAGCCGCGCCTGGTCGAGGTAGGTCACCTCGTGCAGCTCCTCGGTGATGCGGACCTCGTAGTGTCCGTCGCGCGGGACCAGCGCGCCGTCGGGAAGGTGGATATATTCGTCGCTATCCACCGGGAAATAACTGCCATCGCCGGAGCTGGCCCCCAGCGGCGCCACCCCGAGCACGTCGGAAATAAACTGAAATTCGCGGCCGTTCCAGGAAAATACCATGGGGCAGGAGCCCGACAGCCGGGGGGCCTCTTTGAGAACGGCGATCTGCCCCGGGGTCTGCTTGGGATCGTTCTGGATGAGTCCGTTCGGCCAGCTCAGGCGGACCGTGTCGACCCGCGAATCGGCGCCCAGCCCGAATACCAGCGGCACGCCCTGGTAGAGTTTCTTCTGATAGTGATCGCCCGCCTTGACCTCGACTTCCGTGCCGGCGCTGGCGATCAGGTTCTTGACGCCCAGGAGCGCCACGCCCAGCCACTGGTTCTTTGTCTCCGTCCGATTGGCGAGCAGATGAAGACTGCCGTCGGAGGCAACGGCAGCGACGTCGGTGCGGCCGTCACCGTCAAAATCGGCGGCGGTCCACGCCACGCCGTCCGGGAAACCGGCCGGCTTGCGAGCGCCGGCGAAGTTGGCCAGGCCCTGGTCGCGGTACAGCGCGGCGCCGGCTACCAGGTCGGAGTAGCCGCGGTCTTCGAAGTCGGCAAAGGCGAGGGAGGCGGCGCGCGGTGCAACCGCCCGCGCTTCGAACTTTCCCTCGCGGTTGAGGGCCAGCGAAGCGCCGGCAGGTGAAACAAACCCCAGGTCCATCCAGCCGTCGTTGTCGACATCAACGGCCTGGAGCGACCTGGCCCCGGCCGGCAGCGCATCGATCGGCGTGGCCTTGAAGACGCCACGCAACTGATCGCGGTAGAGGACGCCCGGATGGTCGCGGTAAGCCACCGCGAGGTCCATCTCCTTGGTGTCGGGCGTTACCCGGAAGGCCGCGGCCGCGATGGCGTGGCCGGCCTCGAACGGGAAATGCGCCGTATCGTCGTGGAAGCCCGCAGCGCCTTCGTTACGCAGCAACACGGACTTCTCGCCGAGAAGGAACAGGTCGAGGTCGTAGTCGTGGTCGAAATCGAGCCAGACGGCGGCCTCGAAAGAGCCCGTGGGAAGGCTGGCTTTCTCTTTCTCGAAATGCCCCTTCGTGTTGCGGTAGAGCGACGGGCCCGAGCTGGTGACGACGCACAGATCGGTGAGACCGTCGTTGTTGAAATCGCCGGCGGCAACCGAAACCACCTCGCCGATGCCGTCAAGTCCGGAATCGGCAACCGGCGTTTTGCCCCGGCGGTACAGCCGCACGCCGTTTTTCGACCAGGCCAGCAAATCGGCCGCGTGCTCGCCGAAGGCGTCGATCGCGAGCAGGCCGCTGGTGGGGGCATCCACGGCGCCGGCAAGCGTTTCATCGTGAAACTTCGCCTCCGCCACCGGGCCGGTGTCGCGCCCCGCCGGGCGAGCCTCGATGGGATCGTACAACTCGGCGTAGTAGCACCACTCCATGTCTTCGGTATCGTCGGCGGCAGCTTGCGCCTGCTTCACTTCCTGGAAAGCCTTCAGCGCCTCCGCGGTTTCTTTCTGCTTCCCGGCCAGACGGTACATGTTGTAAAGCTGGAAACGCGGGGCCACCAGCTTGGGGTCGAGCTTCGCGGCCGTTTCAAATTCCCGAAACGCGTCGTCTTGGCGGTTGGCGAGCTTGTAAAGCAGGCCCAGGTTATAGTGCGTCACCGGCTCGTCCGGCACCAGTTTCTCCATGCCCTGGAATTGCTTGGTGGCTTCCGGATAGCGGCCCAGGCGTTTGTAGGCGACGCCGAGATTGAACCACGTGTAGGGCGAGGCGGGATTCTTCGCTTGCGCCTTTTCGAGCTCGGCGACCGCTTCGGCGAGCTGGCCGGTGCGCAGCAAAGCCAGGCCGTAGTTGAGCTGGTCGCGAAAGGAATCGGGGGCCAGCTCGAACGCCTGCTTCAGTTCCGCGACGGCGTCCGGCAGCGCGGTGGGCGTTTCGAAATAGGCTTTGCCCAAATTCCGGTGGCGCCACAACCGTTCCGCGTTGGAAGGGCTGTCGGCCCCGCCGAGCACGAACAGCGCACACCCGATCAGAAGCGGCGCAACCAGGGATACGGATACCTTTTTCATTCCTATTGGGTGAATTGTAACGCGCGGGCGGGGGAAGCCGCTGACCCTCACTGGTGCGCGGGCCGCCAGCCTCCAAAGATCTCCTCGAGCCGCAGCGCGAGGGCCAGCGCGATGTCTTCCCGCCAGGGCCGCGCGGCAACCTGAACGCCGATGGGCAGGCCGTTGGAAGATTCGCCGCAACGGACCACGGCGGCCGGCCAGCCGGTGACGTTGTAGGTCATGGTGTAGCTGAAGCCCGGAAACACCGAATCCTCGATCGAAGTCCCGTGCGGCACGGCGGGGCTTGCCGAAACCGGCGAAATTACCACGTCGTAAGACTCGAGAAACCGCGTCATGGCCGCGCGAAATTCATCCCATTGCGCCCAGTATCCGGCGAAGCCTGCCAACGTGGTGCGATAGGGTTCGAGCTTGGCCAGCCAGGCGTCCAGCAGCGGGTGGGTGCGCGTGCTGCCGATCGCTTCGAGATAGTGCCGCAGACTGTCTCCGCCGTCGGGACCGATGAGTTTCATCTCCAGGTGGTAGCTGTCCTCGATGCCCGGAGGCGTTCGTTCGTCCATCGCCGCGACGTCGGCGGCCAGCGCCCGCGCCGCGCGCCCGACGACATCCGCCGTTTCGGGCTCTACCGCGGCGATGCCGTTGGAAGTGAAAAACGCCGCCCGCAAATCGGCCAGTCGAACTTGCGACGGGTCTCTCCACGGCATCGCGACGGCGGTACGATCGTGGCCGTCCGGCCCCAACAGAATGGGCATCAACGCCGCCAGGTCTTCCACCCGGCGGGCCATCGGCCCGATTTGCCATACGGCTTCCAGCCAACCGCCCGCCGGTGGAACGTGCCCGGTTCGCGGCAGCCGTCCCGAAGTGGGCTTGATGGCGGCAATTCCGCAGAAGTGAGCCGGCAGGCGCACGCTGCCGGCGGCGTCGCTGCCCAGTCCGAAGGGAGAGGCGCAGGAAGCGATTAGCGCCGCCTCGCCGCCGCTCGATCCGCCCGATGTGCGGGAAAGGTCATAAGGGTTGTTGGTGCGGCCAAACAGCAGGTTGTCGCTTTCGAAGGCGAATAGCAGATCGGGCAGATTGGTGCGCGCAATCGGGATGGCGCCGGCGGCCCGAAGGCGTGAAACCACCGTGGCGTCGTTCGCCGCGGGCGGCGACCCACTCAACCCGATAGTTCCCGCGCTGCAGACCCTGTCCGCCACCTCGATCGAGTCTTTGACGGAAAATGGCACCCCGTCCAGCCGGCCCCGCTGGGCGCCCTTCGCCCGCCGCTCGTCGGCCATTCGCGCTTCGCGCAGGGCGGACTCTTCAAGCACATCGACCGCGGCGTTCAAGGCGGGGTTCACTTCGTGGATGCGCTCCAGGTGGGCCCGCACCAGTTCGACGGAAGAGACAACTCCCTTCCCAATCAAACCTGCCTGCGCGCACCCGGAAAGGGCGAGGACATGGATCATTTTTCCCGGATGGTCAACCGCTGGTTAGCCTTGATATTGGTCAGCACCTGCTTGATTCCGCTGGGCCAATCGACCTCGATTTTGGTGGCCAGAGAATCTTTGCCCAAACCGAACGTGAGCGCCAGCTCGCTGGCCGAGCAATAGCTCGATCCGCTTCGAACCATCTGCCACTGGGAGCCGCCGGCGCTGGTGACGCGGACCACCGAGCCAATCCCATCGCGGTTGCTCTTCGACCCTACCAACTCGACGTGCAGCCAGTGGTTGCGGTTTCCGCCGTCGTTGCGGTAGAGGTACGCCGGGCCGTCGTTGGTTGAGAGCAGCACGTCCAGGTCGCCATCGCGATCGTAGTCGCCGTAAGCCGCGCCGCGCGCCACCATGTCCTGGTGGAACGCATCCACCACTTCGAACTTATCGCCGCCCAGGTTGCGATAAAGCTGCGGCTTCTCGCGGTACTTCACTTTAGGCTGCACCCGTTCGATGCCGCTTTCGATGTGCCCGTTGGCGGCAAGAATGTCGGGGTAGCCGTCCAGGTCGTAATCGAAATAGAAGAGCCCAAAGGTCAACGACAGCAGGCTGGCCCGGCCGATGGTCGAGCGGGGAGCTTCGTCCACGAACAGCCCGTTCCCATCGTTGTGATAGAGTCCCAGCATCTGGTTGGAAAAATTGCCGACGACCAGATGCGGCCTTCCCGACCGGTCGTAATCGGCCGCATCCACTCCCATGGCGCCGCGCGCCACTCCATCTTCGCTGAAGGCCACTCCCGCCGCCAGCCCCTCTTCTTTGAAACGGCCGTTGCGGAGGTTGTGGTAGAGCTTGTTGGGCTGGGTGTCGTTGGCCACGAACAGGTCGGGCCAGCCGTCGCCGTCATAGTCGAGCACGGCGACGCCGAGGGCCTTGCTGTGCGGGTCGTCGAGGCCGGCCTTTGCGGTGGCGTCTTCGAACTTGCCGCCCCCGAGGTTGTGGTAGAGCTTGGAAGAGACTCCCCGGTACGATTCCGGCGTGCAGTAAGATTTCGTGGTTCCGTCGAGCGAGCACCACAGGTCGGTTGCCGGCGTCCAGCGCACATAGTTGGCGACAAACAGGTCCAGCTTCCCGTCGCGGTCGTAATCCACCCAGGCGGCGCTGGTGCCGAACGACGCATTGTGGATGCCGGCTTGCGCGGTGACGTCGCGGAAGCGGCCGCCGCCTTCGTTGTGGAACAGGTGGTCGCCGCCCAGCGCGGTGATATAGACGTCGTCGCGCCCGTCATTGTCGTAGTCGCCGACGGCCACGCCGAGACCGTAAATTTCAATCCCCAGCCCACTCGAGCGCGTAATGTCGGTAAACGTACCGTTGTGGTTGTTGCGGTACAGCGCGGCGGTGGTGTGGCGCCCGCGGGGCGTCCAGTCTTTGCCGTTAATGAGCAGGATATCGAGCCAACCGTCGCCGTCAGCGTCCAAAAACGCGCATCCGGATCCCATCGTTTCAGGCAGCCATTTCTTACCGGCACTCCCGGAGTTGTGCTTGAAGTGGATGCCCGCGGCGGCGGTAACGTCGGTGAACAGTACCGGCTTATCGCCGGTGGAGTTCAGTGACTTGCCCCACAGTGCCAATACCAGGCTCAGTAACGTGGTCGTGAATAGGCTGCCTCTCATTGTTGTCCTCGGGGCTCAGAAGCCTCGGTTTTTCCGTTAACGCCTGGGAAGATTCGTCGGCCTTGAAGCGGCGGAAGAGCTTTTCCTCCCGCGCGGCAGCGTCATTCTTACCCAGCCCCCGGTAGCACAGCATCAACGTGTAGTGGGCCTGCAAATCCTCGGGGTCGACCGAGAGCGTCTGATTGAGCACCTCGACGGCTTCCGCGAAACGGCGCTCGACAAACAGAATGCGGCCGGTCTGGTTCAGAACCACCCGGTCGCGGGGATACTGTCGCCCCGCTTCGGCCAAGTCGCGCAGGGCTCCGTCATAATCGCCGCTGTCTTTCTCGATCATGGCCTTGAAGAAGAGCGCGCGGGCAAGCTGGGGCTTGAGCGCCAGCGCCTTTTCGATATACGGGCGCGCGGCTTCCGTTTCGCCCTCCTGGATCAGCGCGCGCGCCACGTTCACCCATCCGTCCGGATATTCGGGCTCGGCTTCCGTCACGCGCTGGAACGCGTATTCGGCGCCTTTGAGATCGCCCTGAAGCAGCAGGCCGATGCCCCAGTCGTTCCAGCGTTCCCGATCGCGTTTGCGCACCACCGGCTGCCAGCTCGGCGTGCCCAGTTCCACGCTGGCTGACGCCTGGGCCAGGGTGACGATCGGCAATACCGGCACCGGCGCGGAGGTGTAGGTATATGGGCGGCTGTCGAAGCCCGGGCCGGCGGGCCCCGGCAGGGCTACGCCGGCATACGCGAATTTCGTATAGGATTCGGTGAACTTGCGGTAGTTCAGTTTGGCCTCGAACGTGATCGGCGACACCGCGCCCTTCGGAATCGTCACCAGGAAATGCACCGTGTCGGCCGCGCCCGGCGGGATCAGGTGCACGTAAAGCACGCTGCGCGCCTGCCACGCGTTGCGCTTGTTGATGGGGTTGCCGGCGGCGTCCAGAAGATACGATTTGTAAAAATGGGCCCCCGGGTCGACCTCGCCGCGGCCGTTGTCGTGCACGCGGCCGCTCCAGGCCATAATGCGGCCCCGCGCGTCGCGCGCCTGGAATTCGAGCCAACAGTCGAAGGCGTCCACGGTCCCGCCAGGGAAGAAGTGGCCGATCTTGCGGGTGCGCACCACGGCGTCCACCCGCACGGTCGATCCGGGCTCGAAACGCACACCGGGAGCGTCTATCGGCGCCGCCAGCTTGCCCACGTCGCGCAGCACCACGGGTCCGCTTGGTTCGGCCTCTTCGCCCACGGCGAAGGTGGATGCCAGGGCCAGCGCATCGGCGGCGCGCCGCCGCATCGGCACCTCGGTGGTGGGTTCGACCGGCGAGGCGGCAAACAGGTCGACGGTAATGAACTTGGATGTCAGGAACTGTTCGTCGGCGCCCAGTTGGCGGGCGTCTTTGTTGACGAACGCCACCGCCGTGTTGGCCGCGGCAAAGCGGTGCGAGTGCACCATGCCGTCGAGGTTGCCCGGATCGTTCGACCGCACCAGGGGCATGTGGCAATCGGCGCACTGCATGGGCTTCTCCGGGTAGTAAAACGACCGCGCGCCCTGCCCCGAGACTCCGCTGGCCTGCCAGTTGTCGTATTCGTTGAAGCCTCGCAGCCAGCGGTAGTTGTTCACCGGCCGGTCCAGGTGGACTTTGTGGCACGCCGAGCAGAACTCCGCGTTATCCTCCCGCATGAACGCCTTCATGAACGTGCGCCGGTGCGGCTCGGGATTCAGGTAAGTCAAAAACCGGTCGAGCTCGCGAATCACCGGATTCCGGCTGGAGGCGATGCGATGCAGCGGCGGATATTGAATGATGAAGTCGGCATTCCCCATGCTGCCGTCGACGTGCACGATGGAATGGCAGGACACGCATCCCAAGCCGTTCTGCGCCTCCGGGGTATCGGCCTGTTCCTTCATGGGCCGGTCGAATCGGCCGTTGAAGAACACGGCGTGATCGTGGCAGCCGGCGCACCACCGGCTCCCTTTCAAGCCGTCCAACTCCTGCATGTGCAGAATGGTCTGGCGGTAGAACCGGTTGTTGAAGGATGAGAAATGGTGCATCGAACTCTCCCACTGCCGGTAAATATCCTTGTGACATTCCCCGCAGCGCTTGGAGTCCATGAAGAAATCCGAGGGAATCAGGCCGCCCGTGTTGGTGCGCGAAGAGGAGGGCCAGAACGGAGAGCTGGGGCCGGCGCCCTCCTGCTGCATGGAAACGGGAACGATTTTCGGATTGTGGATGCGGTCTTGGGGCAGGCCGAAGCGCAATGCCGCGGCGATGACGGCGAGAATGGCAAGCCCGGCGCGCCACCGTGCCGGCAGGAAAATCATCAAACCGGCCACCGCCAGCAGGATGTGTGCCCACAACGCCCACCGGTGTTCGGTGGTGGCCCCAACGAACATCAGGTAGACCCCGATGGCCGCGGCGGCCGCCAGCGGCACGAACTTCGGACTGCGCCGCCAGGTGCGCGCCAGCCAGACCACCGTGGCCGTCCCCAACACCAGGTGCAACAACACGTTAGCGACGTAGAATAGAGAGGCCGCCGGCAGCGCCGCCACGTAAGCGGCGTTCAGAGACGTTACCAGCAGCAGTATCCAGAGCATCGGTTACCAGTTTAAGAAGGCAGTCCCCCGAAGACGGTCGCACACTCCCACCTGGCGCCGCTCCACGCGGCGTCAACGGTATATGGGGTATTGTCGTCCAGGCGGCCGGAACATGCAAGCCGCGGTGTCTCGCTTAAGAAGGTGGTGTCCACCACTTCCGCTGTTGGCTCACGGCTTCGACTGAAATGAATCCAACACTAAATAATACGCGCGATCCGTTTCCGGCTGCGCGTGCGAATCCACGCCCAGGCGCATGCGCTGGTAATTGGTCTCGCTGTTGTAGGCCGGCCAGTTCGGCAGGCCCGCGCCGTTCGGGTTCCCGGTTTTGATGAAGTTCACAAAATAGCCCTGGAGGACCTCGGAGACCTTGTAATCGTCGGAGTCCCAGGCATATCTCTTGTCGAGAGGCAGATTGCCCATGGCATATTGGATCTCCGCGGAATGCACCGCGCCGCGGGCAGGATGCTCGGGGGCTTCGGAGCCAGGCTCGGGTTGACTCCCCGCGGGAGTGTACTTCGGCCGGACTCGTGTGTACAGGTAGCGGTACACCGGCTTGGTGCCGGTCTTCATCTGCAGCTCGGTCCATTTCCAGGTACCGTAGGCGATGAACCTGGCGCTCGCCAGGAAGGTGGCTGAATCCAGAACTTCTTCCGGCGTGGATGCGGGGAGAACTTTCAACAGTTCTCCGGCGTGGTCGCCGTACAGCTTTCGCACGGCGTTCGCGAAATTCTCCGGCGTCGGCTCGCTCGTACCCAGTACCGACCGCGCGGCCTGCTCCTGCGAGTTCGATCCGGCCAGCAGCGGAACCTTGGCCTGCTCGCCGGCGGCGAGAATTTCGGTCAGGGGTTTCGGCAGGAAGTAGCCGTCCAGGTTGGGCCAAAAGCGCAGCCGAGGACCCTTGGCCATGGCCTCCTGAATTTCTTCCGCACTCAGCGCGCGGAGCCCGGCCAGCGAGTCTGCTCCGGCGGCAGCGGCGAATTTCACCCCGTCCTGCTCGGTTTCCTCCAGCGGCCGCGGCGGCATGGTGGAGATCGCCGCGCCGCTCTCTCCAATGGCGCCGGCAATCAGGTTCTTCGATAACGGAGAACCCATCAGTTCGCTCACCGAGATCGAACCGGCCGACTCTCCGGCAATCGTCACCCTTTTCGGATCGCCGCCGAACGCCGCAATATTCCGTTGCACCCACTGAAGTGCGGCCACCTGGTCCAGCAAGCCGTAGTTGCCGGACGCGTGGTGGGGCGACTCCTTGGTCAATTCGGGATGGGAGAAGAATCCAAAAATGTTGAGCCGGTAGTTCACCGTAACCGCCACCATGCCCTTACTGGCCATGCTGGCGCCGTCGTAGCGGCGTTCCGAGCCGTCGCCGTTCTGAAAACCGCCGCCGAAAATGTACACCAGCACCGGCAGCCGTTCCGCGGCGGTTTTAGCGGGCGTCCATACGTTCAGGTACAGGCAATCCTCGCTCACCCCATCGCTGCGAAACCAGTAGTCGCCGTTCGGCGAGGTCCGCTGCATGCAGCGCGGGCCGAACTGGTCGGCGTTGCGCACGCCGGTCCAGTCTTTCACCGGCTGCGGCTCTTTCCAGCGCAGATTGCCGACCGGCGGCTGGGCAAACGGGATTCCTTTAAAGCTGCGGACGCCGGAAACCGGGGGTATGGTGGTCTCGAGCAGTCCGTTGGCAATCTTGACGCGATCGGCGGCGAAGCCCTCCCCGGCCAACGCCGTGACGAGAATGATCGCCATGGTGAAGACGATAAGGCAGTTCAGAATCTTCATAATGGTATTCCCCGAACTCATCCAAACGAGATTTTCCCTCGCACCATCCAGACAGTGAACGATCATATACCCGATTGGACCTCCGGACAATCCCGGCCGGCAGGTGTGCCCGTAGGCCGGCTCGGTTCGATAAACCGAATCCCACTGCCCCTCGCGGCCAAAGCCCGTTACGATGATGTCTTGCCTCTGAATCACTCTCGTAGGGCAGGCACTGCTGGAACGTTTTTCCTACTTGATCCTCACCACATCGCCGTGCCCTATCGAGCGAAGCGCGGACACCGCGGCGGGCACCAGCCGCTCCAAGTCACTCAGACGGTTCGTTGGTCCGCAAAGAATTAACAAGGAGATGCCCCGGCCTGCGAGATTCTGTTGATCGGGGATGTTCTGGTCAATGGTAATGAGAACATCAAAACCGGCCGCCTCCGCCCTTTCCAGGAGCCGCCCGTTCTTGAGTCCCGCCAGATTGGCGAAGCGGGCCGTTTGACAGTCGTGGCCGGGGAACAAAAACCGCATGCGCTCGTCAACGCACTCGTCAATCAGAAGCCGCATCAGGCGCGCGCCAATAAGAGATGTTTGGCTTCTTCCAGCGCCGCCAACGCCAGAGTCCGGGGAACAGTGGGGAAACCTTCTAGAAAGTCCTCCAGCGTTTCGCCGCCCTCCAGGTAGTCGAAGAGCGTCTGAACGGGTACTCGCGTCCCACGAAATACAGGTACGCCGTGCATCGTCTCCGGATCTCTTGTGATCGATTGCGTCACGTCTACATTGTCTCTCAAGTCGGCGCACGGCGCGCAACCGCTCCCAGTCCAGCCTTCGCCCCCGTCGCGGTGGTGCGTGAAGAGATCGGGTATACTTTCAGCTACCCGGTAGTGTTGACCATGCGCCTCAGCGGCACGCACGAGAATCTGCAGCGGCAAACGGAAGACCGCCGGCCGAGCGAACGCTCGTTCGCGGCCGTGTGGACCATCGTGCTTCTGCTGTTGGGTCTGGTGCCGCTGGTGCACGGCCTGCCTCCGCGCTGGTGGATGCTCGGCATCGCCGGCGTTACGGCCATCACCGGAGCGGCCCGGCCATCGCTGCTCGCCTGGCCGAATCGGATCTGGTTCCAATTCGGGCTCCTGCTCGGGCGGGTGGTCAACCCCGTTGTCACTGCGGTCATCTTCTTCTTCGTCTTCACGCCGATGGGCCTGGTGCTGCGCCTGCTGCGCAAAGATTCGCTGCGGCTCCGGTGGGATCCGGACGCGGCCAGCTACTGGATTCCCCGCAATCCTCCCGGTCCGCCGCCCGAATCCATGCCGAACCAGTTTTAACTAAGATGCGGATTCTAGGGATCTCCGCTCTCTACCACGACAGTGCGGCCGCATTGCTTCGGGACGGCCGCATCGTGGCGGCGGCCCAGGAGGAACGCTTCACCCGCCGCAAACATGATGCGCGCTTCCCGCGCAACGCCATCCAGTACTGCCTGCAAGAAGCCAAGCTCAGTCTTGACGACGTCGACTTCGTGGTGTTCTACGAAAAGCCGTTTCTGAAGTTTGAACGACTGCTCGAAACCTACCTGGCCTTTGCCCCGCGCGGGCTCACGTCCTTCCGGATGGCGCTGCCGCTGTGGATTCGCGAGAAGCTGTTCCAGCGGAAGCTGCTCGGCGACGAGCTGCGAAACTTCAGCGGCCGAAAGGACTGGGGCGAGCGCCTGCTGTTCACCGAACATCACCAGAGCCACGCCGCCAGCGCGTTTTACCCTTCCCCGTTCGAGGAAGCGGCCATCCTGACCATGGACGGCGTAGGGGAATGGGCTACCGCCTCGGCCGCCCTGGGCCGCGGCAACCACATCGAGATCGTGAAGGAGATCCACTTCCCGCACTCGCTCGGCCTGCTTTATACATCGTTCACCTATTACACGGGTTTCAAGGTGAATTCGGGCGAGTACAAGCTGATGGGGCTGGCGCCCTACGGGAGTCCGCGATTTGCCAACCGCATTCGAGAGCACCTCATCGACGTCAAGCCGGATGGATCGTTTCGGCTGAACCTGGCCTACTTCGATTACTGCACGGGGCTGACGATGACGAACGCCCGGTTTGACGAGTTATTCGAAGGGCCTCCGCGCGCGCCCGGCGAGCCCATTACCCAGCGCCACATGGACCTGGCGGCGTCCGTGCAGCAGGTGCTCGAGGAAGTGGTGCTGCGGATGACCCGCTCGCTGGCGGCGGAGACGGGGGCGAAGAACCTGTGCCTGGCCGGAGGAGTGGCGTTGAACTGCGTGGCCAACGGCCGGGTGTTGCGCGACGGCCGGTTCGAACGGCTATGGATTCAGCCTGCCAGCGGCGATGCCGGTGGCGCTTTGGGAGCCGCCCTGGCCGTGCACTACTGGCACCAGGGCCAGGCGCGGAGCGTTGAGGCAGGCCAGGATGCCATGCAGGGAGCCTACCTCGGGCCGGCGTTCCCGCAATCGGAGATCGAGCACCGGCTGCGCGGTTGCGGCGCCCGCTTCGAGGTACTGGAAGAGGCGGCGCTCATCCGGCGCGTGGTGGGGGGCCTCGAAGCCGGCCAGGCCATCGGATGGTTTCAGGGACGGATGGAGTTCGGCCCCCGCGCGCTGGGCGCACGCTCCATCCTGGGCGATCCGCGTTCTCCCGGCATGCAATCGCTGCTCAACCTGAAGATCAAGCGGCGCGAGTCGTTTCGTCCCTTCGCCCCGTCGGTGTTGTGCGAACACGCGGCCGAATGGTTCGAGTTGGACGGCGAAAGCCCGTACATGCTACTGGTGGCGGATGTGGCCGCCAGGCACCGCATCGAATTGACACCCGAACAGGAGAGCCTTTCCGGATTCGACAAGCTGAAGCTGCCGCGGTCAACCGTGCCGGCGGTGACTCACGTCGATTTCAGCGCCCGTGTGCAGACCGTTCAGCGGGAATCGAACCCGCGCTACTACGCGCTGATCGAAGCTTTTGGCCGGCACACCGGCTGTCCCATGCTGGTAAACACCAGCTTCAACGTCCGCGGCGAGCCCATCGTTTGCACCCCCGAGGACGCCTTTCGTTGTTTCACGGGCACCGAAATGGATGCCCTGGTGATAGGTGACTGTTACCTGGAGAAAAGTGCCCAAGCCCTCTCCGAGCCTGCCGCGCCGCCTCTCGTCTTCGAACTGGATTGAAGGTTCTTAGTAATGATACAAAATTAGTATTATAAAATCACATTCCGTTGCCCGCTTTGGAAACTAGCTCGCCTTTTTGTTTCCTTGCTATCGTATACAATCTGGAGGTTCATGGTATTTAAAAAATAAGACAAAATACAAAAATCAGACATCGGCGGTCAGCACGAGGAAAGACTCTGGCAGAGCTGAAGGCCGAGCGCTGAAAGCGACCAGCATGCAGCCGGCACCCGAACCCCGATCGCGAGGGAGGGGACGCTTGATTCGCGACAGCAACTCCCTGTCTCCCCAAAACCGGTGAAACCCTCGCTCGTCGCCACATCGCGGCGAGCTTTCAGCTTGCAAGCGGGCCTGTGGCCTGCGCAAACCTCCGTTCTCAAGGAGTGCGCGCGGTTGGCCGCTCGCCCTCACTCGGCGGAAAAATCTGGCGATCCTCACGCTGGGAAGAACTTGTCCGGGCGTATACTATTTCCATAACGAACTGGGGCCCCCGCGCAACACTGTCGCCTCCGGTTTATTGATTGTGACCTGAGTACCGGCCTCAAACGGGGGATGACCGTGCCTTGTGGTGCTTCGCCTGCGTTGGCCTGGTACGAGGCACTCTGTCGGCGCCCGACACCGAAGGCCGAGGATTCACTCCGATCGGCCACGCTCGATCGGGTTGGCGCCTGGAACGCGTAGCAGATTCGGGGACGAAGCCTGCATCTTCGTTTCATAGTTTGATGATTCAGCCGAACACGCAGAACCGACATTGATTTCGCTTTAGATGGTGACGGCATACACTCGCTGGCCGACTTCGATTTCAATGATGTGACGTCGGGAATCGAGATTATCGAAGGGTGAAATCCGTTGGCGCTGCCGCTGCATTGAATTGAGAGGTCTCTATGCCCACTCTTCTTGCACCCAGGGTTTCTGCACCGCTTTCGGAATGCAGTCAGAGCATTCAGGTCAAAGGCCAGGTTCCCGGTTCGACGGTGTTTGTCGCCGCCGGGAATGAGATTGTTGCAACGGGAGTTAGCCTGTTCTCCGAAGTCACGCTTTTGCTGCTTCCCACGGCGACGCTGAAAGCCGGCCAGCACGTCACCGCCACTCAGGTTCTCGGCTCGGACGAAAGCGACGTCTCGCCGGAACCGGTGATCGTCCAAGCCAAACCGGCATCCGTCGGACCGGTAGTTTTCGACAGTACGATCTATGAATGCGGTTCCTGTGCGGCGGTAAGCGGCGCAATTCCCGGGGCGACAGTAGAGGTTCATGCAACGACGGGCCCTCATCCAGGCTTGCGGGGTTCGAAGACAGCCGCGGGGGGCAGCGCCGTGGTCTCCATCGATCCGGCTGCTGTGCAAGGGGACCACTTCTACGGTGTCCAGGTAGCCTGCGGCGACGCCGGACCCCACACGCCGATGCAGGATTTGCTCAGTCACACTCTGCTCGAAAAGCTCTCGCCGCCGACAATCAAGACGCCCCTATATGCCTGCCAGCAGTTCGTGGGACTGCAAGATCTCTTTCCGGGCGCGACCGTCCATTTGCATCGCAGTGAGGGAGACGACATTCAAGCCTGCATACCGTTCCACACCGGACGCATCTTCGGCATCAAGCCGCTGATTGAAGGGGAGACCCTCCGTGCTGAGCAGGTGTTTGCGCGGTGCCACGCCGGCAGCAAGAGCTCCGAACCGGTGAAGGTGGAGCCGGCTGACAAGCTGCCCGCACCGGTGGTGATTGGTGGTCTCGCTCTGTGCAAAGGCACCAAGTCCATTACCATCACCAATCTCAAGGCCGGCGCGACAGTTCGCATTTTCGTCGACGGGAAAGAAATCGGTCAGGCAGGGGCGCCGACGGACGCTCAGTTCCCTTTCCCGGTGCCACCACTCGACGGGAGCGAGGTGACCGCCCAGCAGGGCCTCTGCGACCACTGGAGTCAGGTCTCCAAGCCGGTGAAGGTGTTCAGCGGGAATCCGGCTAAGGCGCCGGCGATTCCAGGACCGCTCTACGAGTGCGCCGGAGTAGTTCGTGTAAACGCCGCAAGAGGCTCCTGGGTCACGGTGTTTTCCAAGATGTTGGGTGCGCCCATCGGCCAGGGTTTCGCCCCGGTCCGGGACCAGGCCGACGTTCTGGTCAGCCCGCTTCTTCTCCGGGGGGACGACGTTACAGCCACGGTCCAGGCCTGCGGTGACGAGAGTGTATCATCCAAAGCACTGTCTGTCCGGGCGTCTCCCGCCGTGAGCGCGCCCCAGGTAGCGCCTAACCCGGTCACCCACTCGGTGGGAGTGAAAGTGACCCACGCGATCCCGGGTGCATACGTCGAGATCTTCATAAACGAGTTCTGGCGCGGAGGCAAATATGTGGCTGCCGAGCAGGACTCTGTGCCGATTTCCGGCGAACTCGTAACGGGGGACATCGTCGCTGCACGACAGCGCCTTTGTGCCCGTGTTTCACAACTGAGCGGGAACGAGACTGTGGTTCCGCCGCCTCCGGTGGCGCGCTTTGCGGCCAACCCCACCTCCGGAGACGCGCCCCTGACAGTCGCGTTCACCAATCACTCCACCGGTGCCATCACTGGGTACGAATGGTACTTCGATTCGAAAGGCAACGACGTACCGCCGCCGGACAGCTCGGACAAGAACCCCGGGCCCCAGGAATACAAAGCAGGCACCCATACAGTCGTTCTCAACGTTTTGGGGCCGGGAGGCAACAGTTCCGTCAAGCACCAAATTGAAGTCTCGGAACCCCAGCCCAGTCCGCCGATCTTCCCGGGTTACTCCGAGGTCGAGATCAACAACTGCTATGCGACCGCGCAGCTATCGATCTGGGTAAGAGACGAAACCGCAGGAACGGACTGGGAGCATCTCAAAATCATCGACCCGCAGGGGGACAATTCGGGGATGTGCCCGGCCGACGAACCAGGGTTTTCAATGGAGCTGCAAAACGCCAGCTTTTATCACTTTAAAGCGGTTGTACTCGAAGGCGACTGTGAAGACAAACCGGACGCAGCGCCCGAATGCACCAACGACCTTGTTGTCGTTGGGCAGGAGGGCGGCGGAATATTGAAAAAATCATTCGGTACCGGCTCCTGATGTCGCTCGTAAACCATGGACATGGCGGTTTCGGGCGCCAGCAAGTCGCTGCTGCGTATCAAATGTCCCTTTCCTTGCGGCCGGGGTTCGGGCGCGGACCGCTGATGGCGGGCAGCTTCTTCCCCTGAAAGCTTGCCCTACCGCCAACTCTTCACCGGTCCCAGGTTGTGCTTGGCTAGAAACTCGCGGACGGCCGCGTAGGCTTTTCGGTACTCTTCCTCGGTGAAACCGCCGTGCTTTCCGCCGGGTACGGTGAACAACTGGTTGGGCACTCCCGCCTGGTCCAGCGCCTGATGCAAGCGGACGGAATGGCTGTAAGGGACCGTCGGATCGGCATCGCCCTGGATGCTCATGATGGGCGGCAGACCTTTCCGCACGTAGGTCAGCGGCGAGACGCGGCGCGCGATCTCTTCGCGGTTGGGTGCGCTGCCCAGCCAGGCAACCGCGTAGAGTTTTCGATTCGGTCCCTCGAGGAGGTCGGCGACGTCCGTGATGCCGTACCAGTTCACAATGGCCGCCACGTGCGGTTCCGGGCCCTGTTCCGGACAGTTGTTATCCAGCCCGGCGGCTTCGGTCAACATACCGGTCATCAGCGCCAGATGGCCTCCGGCGGAACCGCCGGTTACTACCAGCTTCTCCGGGTCGATGTTGTACTGCTTCGCGTGATTGACAACCCAGCGCAGGGCGCAGCGGCAATCTTCCACCGCCGCCGGCGCGCGCGAAACCTTGGCCAGGCGGTATTCCACGTTCACCGCCGCCCAACCCATTTCCAGGTAGGGGAGCGTCTGCAAAATGACGCTTTCCTTCACACCGTTTACCCAGCCTCCGCCGTGAATGTAGATTACGGTGGGTACCGGCTCGGCCGCGTTGCGCGGGTAGATGACATCCAATTTGTTCTCGTAGTTGTTGGCGACGTTGTAAGTGATGTTGGGAACAACCCGGTATTCGCTGACAAGATCGACACCCAACGTAGCGGACTGCTGCCCGAAAGCGCAGCCGGCCAAAGCCCCAAGAAGGAGCACCGCTCTGAGTAGCTTCACAATTCCTCCGCTTGTACACTTATTCACTCAACACGCAGTTTCCGCCCCGATGCAGACCCTCTCCTTCAAAGTCGGGGCTCCCATCATTCCTGGTCGGAACCGGCGGCAACCCCGGTCTTGCTCGACTCCCCTCGATTGCCCTCCGGGCCGGTCAGCGGCACCTCTACGATCACCTCGGTACCCTTGCCCGGACGGGAATTGATCGCGACTTTCCCGTTCGCCATCCGCGTCCGCTCGTGGATCATCACCAAGCCGAGACCCTCACTGACCGCGGCCGGCTCAAATCCCACGCCGTTGTCTTTCACCGAAAGCCGGAGACTGCCCGGATGACCCGAAAGGTTGACAGACACCTTGTCCGCCTTTGAGTGCCGGGCAACATTGCTGAGGGATTCCTGAACGATGCGATAGAGGCACAAGCCCACTTCCCGCGGCACCGAATCCGGAACGTTCCGCTGGCTCACCTTGGCGGGCATCCCTTCCTTCCTCGAGAAGCTCCGGCATTCAGCCTGAAGGATCGAGGCAAGGCTTAACATCCCGACCGCCGTCGGATGAAGGCGCTTGGCTGCCTGCCCTATGTCGTTCGACAAGGTCCAGAGCTGATCCCGCGCGTGTTGCAGCTTCTTTCGACCCGGAGCCGATTGGATCTCCCCATTCAGTTTGGACAGATCCAGACTGACTGCCACGACCCTCTGGTTGAAATCTTCCTGAAGCTGTTGCGACACCCGCCGGGTCCGCTCCTCTTCACCCGCCAGCAGCTTGCGGGCCAGCGACCGCAACTGCTCCCGGCTGCGGCGCAGAGCGCCTTCGCTCAACCGGAGGGATTCGAGCGCTTCTTCCCGCTCGGCTTCCGCGAGGGTCTTGGATTCGGTGGCCTGATTCAGATTCCGTTTGAGGGCATCAATGTCGGCCAGCGCGATGATGACGCCGTCGATCTTGTTCTCCGCCGTCTTATACGGCCGCATGCGCAACGAGTACCAGTGGCCAGTCTTGTCCCGAACCTCCCGCTCGAGGGTTTGAATCTTGTTGAGGACTTCGGCTGCCAGGTCTTCCAGGTCCGGAATTTCGATGTCCGGCTTGATGTTGCCAATGGGGCGTCCGACGTCACCGGGAATGAGGTTGAAAACCTTTTCGGCCGAGGGGGTAAAGCGGCGGATGCGCCGGTCAGCGCTGACAATCACGATGGGAATCTCGACACCGATGAGCAGGTTGCTCAAGTCATTCGCCAGTTGGGCAAGCTCGGTATTCCGGTTTTGCAGCTCCTCATTCAAGGTGGTCAGCTCTTCATTGGAGGACTGCAGCTCTTCCTTGGCGGTCTCCAGCTCCTCGTTGGTGCTTTGTAGCTCCTCGTTGCTGGAAAGGATCTCTTCGTTGGCTGCCTGAAGTTCTTCGCTGGAGGCCTCCCCGTCCTCGATCATCGAGCGGAGGTGTACCTGTGTGGAACCCAGTTCGAGTTTCAGGTGCTCGATCTCCTTGGCATCCCGGCTCCGCCTCTGCCCCTGCGGGAGTTCGGCCGGGGCGACCTTCTTGTCGGGCTGGCGACGCTTCTCGAATAGCACCAGAAAGTTCGTTGCCTTCTTTTCGGCTTCCGGCAACGGGATCACCGAGATATCTACCGTGCCGGACTCGCCGTTGTTGTCCAGCCGGATATCGGTCCTTCGGACTGGCGCATCGTCCTTTTTGGCCTGGTGTAATGCAGTGCGGATCTCCAGCACCAGTTCGGGGCGGACCATCTTGAGCAAGTGGAAGCTGGGTTCGCCCGGCGTCGGTTTCAAATAAGGACTGGTGTCCCCCTGAATGTGAACGATATGGAGGCTGGCATCGACAAAGAAGCCTGGGGGAGCGTAGCGGTCAAGCACCAGGCGTTCGCCCTCCGCTCGCACATTGAACGGTGCGTCGCCCTCCTGGGGCCGGCCCGGGCGCCGGCCGAAATTGTCTAAATCGACGGCACCCGCCTCGAGAAGCGGCTGCACGGCGGCCGGTTTCCGGACGTAAAGTCGGGGGTTGCGGCCCTCCTCCGCAAACAGGTGAGGATAGCTGCTGATGCTCTCCGACTTCCCCAGCAGCAACATCCCGGTGGGCTTCAAGGCCCAGTGGAAGGCCGCCACCACCCGCTTCTGGAGTACGGGGCCAAGGTAGATCAGGACGTTCCGGCAACTGATCAGGTCGAGCCGCGAGAAAGGCGGGTCTTTGGCCAGGTCGTGTCGGGCGAATACGCACATCTCCCGGATGGGTTTCCGGATCTGGCAACCGCCGTCGACTTTGACGAAGAAGCGGACCAACCGTTCCGGCGAGATACCGACCGTGCTGGTCTCCGGATAGATGCCGGCGCGAGCCGTTTCGATGTCCCGCGGACTGATATCGGTGCCGAAAATCTGAATCCTGGTCTGGCTGGCCCGATCGCCCAGGTATTCGAGCAGGGCGATGGCAATGGAGTAAACCTCCTCGCCGCTGGAGCATCCAGGCACCCAGATTCTGATCGGCTCGGCGGTTGGCAGGTTTGCTGCGATCTTCGGAAAGACGACGTCCTTGAGTGCCTGAAACGATTCCGGCTCGCGGAAAAATCCGGTGACATGGATTACGATGTCCTGGAACAAGGCCTCCGCTTCGGCGGGATTCGATTCCAGGTGACGCACATAGTGCTCGATCTTGTCGCATTTGCATACCACCATCCGGCGCCGGATGCGCCGGTTGATCGTGCCGGCCTTGTAATGTTTGAAGTCAACCCCGGAGGTATTTCGCAACACACCGAAAATTCGTCGAAGAGCCGCGCTCTCATCCGGGGGCAGGTCCGGCAAGGGCGCCGAGCCTCCACGATCGCCGCATACGGGTGGTCCGCGAGCCGGCTTAGTTCCTTGGCGATGCCCGCCGGCGATGAGACGAAATCCACGGCGCCCGAGGCCACCGCACTTACCGGCATCCCCGTGTACTGGGCGGAGCCCTCATCCTGGGCGAACGTGATGCCGCCCTCGGCCTTGATCGCTTTCAGCCCCATCGTGCCGTCGGAACCGATTCCGGACAGGATCACTCCAATAGCGCCGCTGTGTTGATCCTCGGCCAGGGACAATAAGAAATGATCGATGGGCGCGTGCCGGCCGGCTCCTCCGGGAAGGGTGACCAGGCGAAGTACCCTTCGATGAATACTCATGCTGGTGTTGGGAGGAATGACATAAACCTGGTTCGGTTTTACCAACATTCCGTCGGCCACCTGAGCAACCGGCATCGGGGTCGTTTTTTCCAGAAGCTTACTTAAGATGCTCTCGTGGGTGGGGGCCATGTGTTGAACCAGCACGAAGGCCATCCCTGTATCCGCGGGCAGCGCCTTCAACAGCGAGGTGAGCGCGTCCAACCCCCCGGCCGAGGCCCCAACGCCGACAATCGCGAAATGCTCGTCGGGGGATCGCGAAGCGTCCTTGGATGTGCTGTCAGCTTTCCCGGTCGATTTGGAGCGCCGGCTCGCAGCCCCTGCGTGAGCACCATCGGCAACCCGCTGCCTGGTTGATGAGGATCGCTTTCTTGCCATCTCGCCCTCGTATTATTATGGCCCCAATCGCTCAGTGTCACGGCGACATTATCACTCTGTGCATGATTGGTAATAATGCGAAGACGCTATATTGTATTGCAAGCTACAGGCGCGTAACGACATCCTGTGGCATTGATGTCGGAACTCTACAAAGCCCATCGAAGACTCCCAAATTGGGGAATTTCGTGGGGAAATTCGACGCCATACCCAACCGTTCGAAGATCGAGGGATCAGACTCATAAGCCCCTTGCTCCAATCGCTCGGGCGCACCTACCTCCGGATAGGGACTTGAGTTAGCACTGGAAAGGGTGCAGAATGAACCCTGGCCATTTTAACCAGTAATCCTGGATCGCGCCCGTGCGTCGGACGCAAGCTGCAGGCCAGGGGTAAATCCGGCGGTCGCTTGACAAAACTCGGACCACCCGCGGTGCCGGGAGCTTGAAGCGGCGACCTATGAACGCTAAAGGAGAAAATTATGCCCGATAATTCAGTATCCCGTCGAATGTTCCTGGAAGCGGCGGCGGCAGCTCCGGCGTCGTCGCTGCTGGCCGCTTCAGACAGAATTGCGATATTCACTCCGCCGCCCGACCAGGTCCGCATCGTATCGGCCACGGCCGCATCGGTAGTGCCACCTCCCCGGTACACGGCGGCGGAGATTCAACAGATTGAGTCCCAGGGCAAGAACGTCCACCTCATATTGCCCAGGAACCGCGAGGAGCAGGACAGCGCGCTCGCGGAAGCCGACGTCGTTTTCGGCGCCCTCAACGCGGAGCTGCTGGCGAAGGCGAAAAAGTTACGCTGGATGCAGGCCACCGAAGCGGGGATGGACAAGTTACTGTTTCCCGAGCTGATCGAAAGTAACGTGGTGGTGACGAACATGGCGCGGGTATTCGCGCCGGCCATCTCGGAAACAGCCATAGCGTTGCTGTTGAGCCTGACGCGCGGGCTCAATAAATATTACTTCCCGCAGTTCCAAAAGCGGTTGTGGCATCCCGAGCGGAACCTGGTGGAGGTGGATGGCATGACGATGGGCATCGTCGGCCTCGGGGGCCTGGGGTCGGCCACGGCGATGCGCGCCCACTACGGTTTCAATATGAAGATTCTGGCGGTGGATGCGAAACCCTTGGCGAAGCCCATTTTCGTGGACACGTTACGCGAGCCGGGCTGGCTGATGGAAATGGTTCCCCAGGTGGACATCCTGGTGAATACTTGCCCTCTGACGAAGGAAACCCGGGGGATGTTCAATGAGCAGGTATTCCGGGCGATGAAGAAGACGGCCTATTTCCTCGGTATGTCCCGCGGGCCGCTGGTGGACGAGACTGCGCTGATCTCCGCGCTCAAAGAGGGCCGGATCGCGGGCGCCGGACTGGATGTGGTGGCCCAGGAGCCGCTACCGGAATCGTCTCCCTTATGGGACTGCCCGAACCTGGTCATCACCGACCACACTTCCGGGTTCTCGCCGCAGCGCCAGATTCGTCTGATCGCGCTGCTGGCCGAAAACGTGCGGCGCTACTCGAGCGGCCTGCCGTTGATGAACGTGGTGGACAAACAGCGCGGTTACTGATGCGGTAAAGGTCCGGCACATGATACTGGCCTACTTGCCGCTCCCGGTCTTTCTCATGCTGGTGGCGACCTGTTCGGCGCAACAGGGCTGGTAGCCGCACGAGGGCGGGCTGCTCCACTACCGGGTGATGAACCGCTTTGGAGAGGAGGTCACTGGCGTATGTCAGTTACACGCAGATCCTTCTTTGCCCGCGCGGGGGTGCTCACCTCCGCCCAGGGGCTGGTTTTGAAGGCGCAGCAGAAGCCGCCCGTCGATCCGGGGGCGAAGCGGCAGGACCCGCGAATGGCCACCCGCGACGTCGCCGGCCAGTTCCGGTATTCCGATCGCCGCTCCAAGGTGTCGTTGATCAAAGGCGACAACCGGCGCAAGAACATTCACGATGCGCTGGTCGCGATCGACGACCAGATCGGACCCGCTCTGCGGGCCAAGAAATACGTCCTCATCAAACCCAACGGTTTAAACCCATCCCGGCGGCTGATTTCCACCCATCCGGATGCGGTGCACGGAATCCTCGACTATCTGGCTCCCCGCTTCAAAGGCCCCGTGGTGGTGGCCGAATGCGGAAGCGCTACCGCCCGGCAAGCAACTAATGATTTCGGCTGGAACGCGGTGTTCGCCGAGCACAAGCCCCTCGACATCCAGTTGGAGGTTCCCAACGAAGAGGGCCGCTACGTGACGATGTACGGGATCGACTACGACACACATCTCATCCCTATCCGGCTGGGAGCTCGTTTTGTGGATCCCGAGGCTTTCCTGATTTCCTCGTCGGTGATGAAGACGCACAACATGGTGGTGGCCACGATGTCGATCAAGAACGTGATTCTGGGAGCGGCGCTGCCGCCGCCGCCCGGCCAGAATCGGTCTTGGGGGGAGAGCGAGAAGCGCAAGTTTCACGTAGGCATCCGGTCGGGCAACTACAACATGTATCTCGCCATCCAACGCATGATCTCCAATTGGGGAGTAGGCATCGTGGACGGGTTCGAGGGCATGGAAGGGAACGGCCCCGTTTCGGGCACCCCGGTGCCGCATCACATTGCCTTGGCATCCACGGATTTCCTGGCGGTGGATCGTGTGGGCCTGGAGTGCATGGAAATCGATGCCGGCTGGCCCGGCTATCTCAATTACGCCTATCAGGCCGGCCTGGGGCAATACGATCTCACCAAGATCGACGTGGCCGGCGCCAAGATCGCCGACGTGCAACGGAAGTATAAGCTTCACGCCGACGTCGATTTGATGTTGGAGTGGCGGAGCCCGCTGCGGGAGCCGCCGCCGAACCTGGGCCGCAACCGGCCTCCGCTGGAACAGGATCTCTCCGCTTACGCCTGACGCCGGCGGGATCGATTTAAGGAGTGCGATTCATGATAACATCACCCACGAAAAGAGCCATTTGTTTGCTGTCGGCCGCCTCGCTGCTGAGCGTCGTGGCGGCGGCCCAGCAGCAGGGCCAAGGGATGGAAACGATGAAACCCAAGCTGTACAACACGGCCAAACAGAAGCTTCTGGAGGGCAAACAGGTCTTCAGCTTCACACAATCGAAGATGGATATCGCCGGTTACTGCGAGGCGGCCAAGCATTACGACTATGCCTGGTTTGAAATGCAGCACAGCACGTTGGAATTCGCCGACATCGAGAAGATGATCGCGGCCTGTCCGCACGCCGGCGCGATTCCCATGATCCGGCTGCCGGACGCGCAGGAATTCCATATCCAGCACGCCACCGACATCGGAGCGCTGGGCGTGATCATCCCGACGGTGGATGATGTGGACCGGGCGCGGGAGGCCGCCAAGTGGTCGCGATATCCACCGGTGGCAAGGCGAAGCACGGGCCAGGGCCAGGCCGCGTCCATTTGGGGCATCAACGGCATCAACTACCACGACACCTTCAACGACAATATGCTGGTGGTGGTGATGATCGAGACGCCCACCGGGGTGGCGAATGCTTATGACATCGCAAGGGTGCAAGGTGTGGATGTCGTTATCATCGGAAACCACGATCTGGAAGAGTTTTCGGGATTCGCGCAGAACGACCCACGCTACCAGGCCTTGGTAACTAAGGTTCACGACGACACACTGCGGGCGGGAAAGATCTTCGGCCAGGCCAATGCGATGTACGCGACCGGACATCCGCTCAGCAAAGACGCCAAGTTCTTCCAGAACGGTCCGTCGAACGACGGCTGGACGCCGCCCGCGCGCGGCGGCCGCACGGTCAACCCCAACGCCCCACCACAGGGAGAAGGGCATTAGTGGCACGGGTTTTCAACCTGTGTCAGGTGCAACAGGCCTTCGGGCCTGTTTGCACTTCCTTCAAAAGTCGCACGGGTATACATCCCCGTTGAACTCCACCACCACGTAGCTGCCGCAGCGTCGGGCTCTTACAGCGGCAGAATTTCTTCCCGCACCGGATCGAAATCAAGCCGCCGTTTCTGCTCATAGGAGAGGTTGCCCAGGTGCGACGCCTGCGCGGAACGGTGTCCGATCAGCACGTCGCCGTTTGGCAGATTGCGTGAGCGCACGCACTCCAGGAAATTGTCGACGTGGTCCTGATCGAGATCGGAAAATGCCTTTACTGTGGTTGGCTCCGCGTCTTTTCCCACGGGGTAGAAAACGTATTTCTGCCGATCGATATACAGCCGGCCTTTGGTGCCACAGATCTCGACCGCTTCCCCCGTGATTCCGGGCGCCAGCGTGGCCTCGAATGTCGCCGTGTATTCGCCGGGATATTGCAGCAAAACGTTGATCGTGTCCGGAGCCGTCCGGCCGTCCTTGTACGCATACACGCCGCCGGCCGCCGAGGCATCGATCGGAATATCCTCGCCCATGAACATGTGGACCACATCGATCCAGTGGGTAAACAGGTCGGTCACCTGGCCGCCGCCGAAATCCAGGTAGGCGCGCCAGTTCCAATACTGCTGCGGGTCCCACGTCGCGCCACTTCACCCGTCCCAGGTAGTGGTTCCAGTCGAGATCGGCCGGCTTGGTCTTCAGATAGGCCGGAGCTTTGCGCAAATGCCAGCCGTTGCCGTGCCACCAGGTACGGGCCAGTGTGACCTTTCCCAGCTTGTTTGTGTCAAAGTACTCCTTCTTGGCCTGAAGGTAGTGTTTCCCCGAGCGCTGCTGCATTCCCACCTGACAGATGCGATTGTTCTCCCTGGCGGCTTTCACAGCCAAGGGACCTTCCTCGATCGTGAGCGAGAGCGGCTTCTCGCAATAAACATCCTTGCCCGCGTTCAAAGCGTCGACCAGGATCGGTACGTGCCAGTGGTCCGGGGTGGCAATCAGCACAATTTCGACGTCTTTGAGGTCCAGCAGCTTGCGGTGGTCGGAGAAGGTCTGGGCCTTGGGCGCCTGCTCGAGGGCCGTCTTCAGAACTTCGCCCCAGATATCGCACAGCGCCACTACCTCCACCGTGGGGTCTTTCTGAAAATGCGACATATCGGACCTGCCGCGGTTGCCCGGTCCGATTACGCCCAGGTGAAGCCGGTCGTTTGCTCCCAGAATCCGGGAGTACGAGAGCGCCGTCGCGGCAGTAACGCCGCGCAGAACGGCCCGACGGCTAAGACCCATTGTGGAGTCGGACTCAACGAGGTTTTTCATTCTGCCATCTCCTTTTCCGGCCGGTCGAACCCAGGCAACCGTGTTTCGTTCGCTACCCGAAAGCCAAGGCGATTCCGACTTGACTATTCTACGCTTGGAGGGCTTCGGGAATGGCTGCCACATCCGCCTCGCCGGAAAGGCAAAACCTTCAGGGGCAGAATGCACGTCCCGAGGACCGCTGCGGCAAGGAAAAGGTTGACCCCGGCTGAGCATTTCGGGAGACTATCGGTTTGATGAAGCGTCGCGACTTCCTGAAATCCGCCGCCGTGGGCGGCCTGACAACCGAGTTCGCGTTGGCTGCCGGCAGCCCGCGCCCGAACTTCCTGTTTCTGATCGCCGACGACCTGACATACCGTGCCATTCACGGTCTGAACAATCCGGAAATCGAGACACCCAATCTCGATCGGCTGGTGAAGCGCGGCTGTTCGTTTACTCACTGCTTTCACCAGGGTTCCTGGTCGGGGGCCGTGTGCATTGCCAGCCGGACGATGCTGAACACGGGGCTTACCGCCTTTCGGGCCCACCGGCTGGCGGAACAAACGCCGCTGTGGGGCCAGACTCTGGGCGACGCCGGCTACGCCACCCACATCGTCGGCAAGTGGCATCTGAGCGACGCCAATCTACGAACGCAGTTTCAAAAGCACCGGGCCCGTCAGTCCGGGCATGTTCGAATCGGGGCCCAGCGCCTACAACCGGCCCAGTCCCGGAAACACCTGGACGCCGTGGGACAAATCCCTCAAGGGCCAGTGGCTGCACACCAGCAAGTGGAGCGGGGCGAAGCAGGATGAAATCAAGCATTCCGCCGAGATCTGGGCGAACTGTGCTTCCGACTATCTGCTCAAGCTGCCCCGGCAGGGCGATCCGTTCTTTCTCTACGTCGGATTCAACTCGCCGCACGACCCCCGCCAGGCCCCCCGCGAATACGTTGACCGGTATCCGAGGAATCGAATTGAGATTCCGCCGAACTACATGCCCGAGCACCCGTTCGACCAGGGCGATCATTTCATCCGTGACGAGAAGCTGGCGCCGTTTCCGCGCACTCGAGAGGCGGTCCGGCTGCATCGGTCGGAATACTACGCTCACAGCACGTACATGGACACCCAGATCGGGCGCATTCTGGATGCGCTCGAAAAATCGGGCCACGCTGCGAGAACCTACGTCATCTTCACCGCGGACCATGGCCTCGCGGTGGGGCAACACGGGCTGATGGGCAAACAGAACATGTACGACCACAGCATCCGGATGCCGCTCGTCGTCACCGGCCCGGGCATCCCGCCGGGGAAACGGGTCGATGAGCTGGTGTACCAGCACAGCATGTTCGCCACGACGTGCGAGCTGGCCGGCGTGCCGGCTCCGAAGTCGGTGGAATTCCCCAGCCTGGTGGACTTGTTGAAGGGCGGAGGCGGCGAGAAGCACGACGCGATTTTCTCGTACTACCTCAATTTCCAGCGTGCCGTGCGGACCCGGCAGCACAAGCTGATCGTGTATCCCCAGGTGGGCGTGACCCAGCTTTTCGACATCAATCGGGATCCTTGGGAGATTGAAAATCTCGCCGGAAAACCCGAGTACGCCGACTCTCGAAAAGCAACTGCTCAGCCGCTTGCACCGCTTCCAGAAGGAGTTGGAGGACGACCTGCCAGCGGTGGAAGGAAGGCGATCCTGATAAGCGATTCGAGATGTTCTTTGGAGGTACTGAAAATGAATCGCCGGCGATTTCTGAAATTGTCCGCTGTCACGACCGCCGCCAGTTCGACCGCCGCCCCGGCGCCAGCCAGACGTCCGAACGTTCTTTTTATCATGTCGGACGATCATGCGGCGCATGCCATCGGCGCTTACGGCGGGCGACTGGCTGCGTTGAATCCAACCCCAATCATCGATCGAATCGCCCGCGAAGGCATACAATTCCGGAACGCGTTCGTGACGAATTCCATCTGCACGCCGTCGCGGGCGACCATCATGACCGGCCAGTACAGCCACACCAACGGCGTGAAGACTCTGGAAGGCCATCTGGAGCCTTCCCGGCAGTATTTGGCCCTGCTGATGCGGAAGGCCGGCTACCAGACCGCAATCGTTGGCAAGTGGCATCTGGGCGACGAGCCGGCGTTCGACAGTTACGCGGTTCTTCCGGGCCAGGGATCGTATTTCAATCCCGTTCTGCACATCTCCGGCCAAGGCGCCTGGCCCGACAACCAGAAGCGGTTCGCGGGCTACGACTCGCTGCATTCCTCAAAGGTGATTACCGACCATTCGCTCGACTGGCTGCGGAAGAGAGACAAGTCAAAGCCTTTCTTCCTGATGAACCATTTCAAGTCTCCTCACGACAACTTCGAGAACGCCGAACGCTACGACTTCCTCTACGACAAAGTGGATATTCCCGAGCCGGACAGCCTGTGGACCCAACCCAACTATGGCTCGCAGGCAACCAGGGGCATGGGCACCTCGGTGGGTAAGCGCAACACGCGGAGAAACATGGGGATGCACATGTTCGTCGATCCGAAGTTGCCCGACGCCGAATACAAGAGGACGGCTTACCAGCGCTACCTCAAGAAATACCTGCGCTGTGTCCGCGGAGTGGACGACAGCGTCGGGCGTATCCTGGCCTACCTGGAAGAGTCCGGAGAATTGGACAACACGGCGATCTTCTACACCTCGGATCAGGGTCTGATGCTGGGAGAGCATGATTACATCGACAAGCGCTGGATGTACGAAGAGTCGATGCGTATCCCGCTTCTGGTGCGGTACCCCGGCCTGGTGGCGGCGGGCTCTCGATCGGACGCACTGGTCGACAATATCGAATATCGCGCCGACACTGCTGGGCCTGGCAGGAGTTGCGACGCCGGATTATATGCAGGGGCGAAGCCTGGTGCCCATACTACACGGCGAGACGCCCGCAAACTGGCGGACGGAAATCTACTACCGCTACTGGATGCACATGGCCCACCACGATAACCCCGCGCATTACGGCATCCGGACGCGGGACTACAAGCTGATCTTCTTCTACGGACTTCCGCTAGATGCCAAAGGCGCCCTGCCAAAGCCCACCCAACCGGGCTGGGAGTTGTATGACCTCAGGAAAGATCCGCACGAGATGCAAAACGTCTATCGGGAATCCCAGTACCAGGTCGTGGTGAAGAAGCTCAAAGCGGACCTGCTGCGCATGAAAACAGAGATTGGCGACACCGACGAAAAGTACCCGGAACTGATGCAAGTCCGAGAAAAGTATTGGAACGAGAAATAGCGCTTCAGCTCGCCGAAACACAGCGGCGATTCAGAACAGAGTGTAGATGAAGGGGGCGATGGCGGAGCTCTGGGCCAGCAGGAGCAGGGCTCCGAACACCAGCGTCATCACCACGATGGGCAGCAACCAGAACTTCTTTCGGACTCGCAGGAAGGCCCAGAACTCTCGAGCGAATGACATGTTTCTCTCCTCGGCTCAATTCCCTTTGGCGGACGTCTCTTTCCGACTATTTTCCAATACCCAGGGCGCAATCTGGGCGGCGATCAGCGCGTTGGCCTTGCCGTTCGGGTGCGGGTCGGCGGGGGTTACCCACAGCGACCGCGCGTCTTGGTGCCCGCGCAGTCCTTCCAGCAAGTCGATCACCGGCACGTGATAGCGTTCCAGCACGTCTTCGATCTTGCGCTGTTCCCGCGTGAAGGGGTAGGCTCCGTTGACATCGTGCAACTCGGGCAACATGGCCACCAGCAGCCGGGTTCTGTCCCGCCGGGTGAGGCCGGCCAGATCGGCGAGCGCGGCCTGGGCCGCCAGCAGGCCGGGGCGATGGCGGCCGTAGAGGCCCGCATAATATTCTTTCCAGCCCGGCCGCAAGTGCGCGAAGCGTAAAATCGCGTCGAATCGCGACACGGCGAACGCCAGCAGATAGGAGCGGCCCAGCAGCCCCGGCGTCCGCTCCACCGGCACCGGCTCGGCATCGTTGATGAAGTACACCAGGATCACCATGTCCGGATGGAACGCGCGGTCGTAAACCCGGTAATGCTCCACTTCCTGCACGGTCCCGTAATTCCCCACACCGGCGTTAAGCACTTCGAAACGGGGAAACTCAACATCGCGATTCAGATCGCGCTCGAGAATCTTCGGGATGGTCTGCTCCAGCGGAACACCCCAGCCGAAGGTTGTGGAATCGCCGAGCATCACGATTCGATAGACGCCCGGCGGCTTGTCCAGCGGGTATTCGCGGTCGCGCAGGCCGTGGGAATTAATGGAGACCGGCACGCCCATCAGAACCGCCGACCGGTTGGGAACGTGCGCAAAGCTGAGCCGCCAATCGGCCACCGGCTGCTTCAATTCCACGGCGTATTTCCACATCTCCATCGCGAAGTCCAGGCTGTTTGCGAAAACGACGCGAAGCGCCAGCTCGGCCACGGCGGAAAACAAAAGCACCGAGCACGCCAGCACGGCCAGGTTCAGAAGAGTCCGGCGAAATGCCGCCCGCCGCAGCGACATCAACGCTTCCCTTCCCGCGCCACCGCCGCGAGCGAAGATTCAACCACCGGCCGAATTTTCCCGTAAATCTGTTGCGCCAGCAGCATGTTGGTTTCGTCGTAGACGTGCGCGAGGTCCCAGAAATACTTTTCGGGCGGAGTCAGATCGTGCGCGAGGTTCAGAAAAAGCGCTTCCGGGTAGGCCGCGCGCAGTGTCTCGATTTCGACGCCGGCCTCGTCGTACATTACCGTAATCGCCTTCACCCATTGGCGCGCGGTTTCCCGGTCCAGGTGAAACGTCGTCATCATGCGGGGCACCGCGTAGTTCGGGTCCAGCTCGGCGTCGGCCGGCGAGAGAATGCACACCGGCTGGTAGTGATACGCGCGGGACAACTCCACCAGCTTTCGCCAGTTGGAAAGGTAGGCCGCGATGTGGGTGGCGACGAAGGTTTTGTCGGAGATAACGCGGCGGGCCGGTACGGCGTTGGTGCCGGCCAGCGGCTCGTCGGCGGTTGGGACGAACTTCGTCGCGCCGGGATGGAGCCGCGCTTCGATCAATCGGAACAAATAGCTGCGGTCGAGGGCGATGCGCCACAGCGGCGCCCGGTGCTCCTCGCGGTACAGATCCCAAGCCTCTTCCATGGTCTGGAAGTTGTACGGAAAATTCGGCCGCGATTCGTAGGTCAGCGGCAGGCCGATATCGTTGCCTCCGTCGTACAACACGACGATGTCCGGATGGTAGTCGACCACCGTGGTCACCAGTTGAACCAGCGACTGTCGCGAGACCGAGGACTGGATGCCGGCGTTGATCACTTCGATGTCCCGCCCCGGATAGCGCCGCTCGAGCAGCGTCTTCAATGAACCGGGCAGCGTGGTTTCGAAGGTGCTGGCAAGCTGGACCAGCGAGCCGCCCAGCACCGCGATGCGCAACTGGCCGGCGGGCTTTTGTTGGGGCAGCCGGTAGCCGGGCGAGCTGATGCGAAACCCGTCCTGGTTGGTGTAGACGAACACCCGGCTCTTGTTGTGGGACATCGCGTAGGTTTCCCGGGTTTCGAAGGTATAGCTCTCGTACGGCCGGAACATCACGTACGGGTACAGGCGATTGTAGAAAGGCAAGGCCACCCGCGGCGCGCTGTGGTAGGCCAGATAGATTTCGGCGCCAACCGCGGCGGCGACGGCTGAAACCACGACGATGGTGCAGTACAGGAGGAGGCTTCTCCACCTGGTGTTGCGAAGGTGAGGCAAGTCTTTAGTTTACCCCGGCAAACCGGACGGGGCCGGTTGACAGCGCGGGCAGCGGACAGTGTAGAGTGGACATCAATTCCCTGGAGGCAACCGGCATGAGAACGAAGCGACGGAATTTTCTTGTAGGTGGAGCGGCGGCGATGGCTTCTCTGGGAGCCGGGCCTGCCCCGGCGCAGCGGCAGCCGGCGGCGTCCGATCTTGGCGCCCGCGTCTATAACGTCCGCGGCCACGGCGCCAAAGGCGACGGCAAGACGCTCGACACCACTGCCTTTCAAACGGCGATTGACGCCTGTACCGGCGACCAAGGCGGCACCGTCCTGGTGCCTGCCGGCGAATTCCTGATCGGCACCATCGTGCTCAAGAACAACGTGACGCTGCACCTCGCGCCGCAGGCGCACGTTTTGGGAAGCACCGACATCAACCATTACACTTCGGGCCGGGAGCAGCCGGGCAATTCCTTCGGCCGCGTGCTGATCTACGCCGCCGACGCCGAAAACGTCTCGATCGAGGGCCGGGGAACCATCGACGGCCAGGGAGAAAAGTATTTGGACGGCGCCAAGGACGACGGCGAAAAAACGCAGGGCCGCCGGCGCCCGCACCTGCTCGAATTCGTCCGCTGCAAGCGCCTCACGCTGCGCGACGTCAGCCTGGTCGACAGCGCGTACTGGTGCACGCGGATCACCCAATGCAGTTTCGTGAAGGTGGACGGCGTCAGCATCCACAGCCGCGTCAACTTCAACAACGACGGGCTGCACTTCACCAGTTGCGAGCACGTGAAGGTTTCCAACTGCGAGGTCGCCTGCGAGGACGACGCCTGCGCGCTTTTCGGAAGCAACCGGGACGTCACCGTCGCCAACTGCACCTTCAGCACGCGCTGGTCGGTGTTCCGCTTCGGCGGCGGCGTGTGCCGCAACGTCACCGTTTCCAACTGCGTCATTCAGGACACTTTCGGCTGCCCCATCAAGATGCAGGTGAGAAGCGGCGACCGAATGGAAAACATGATCTTCTCGAACCTGGTGATGGACAACGTGACGGGGCCGATCTACATCGGCCTCGGCACGGTGCCCAGAAATTCCATGAACCCCGCCGAGACCAAGCCGGGCGGCGTGGTGCGCAATATCCTGTTCGAGGGAATTCGCGCCACCGTCGCCGAGGCCCCCGATTTGACCGACTATCCGTACCTGGTGAACTCGACCATTTCGGGCGTGTATCCGGGCGAACACCGGACCTGTATCGAGCTGAGCAGCGTAGCCGGCCAGTTCATCGAGAACGTCTCGTTCAATAACGTCCAGATCACCTACGCCGGCGGCGGCACCGCGCGGGAAGGGGCGCTGCGCAGCGTGCCCCAGATGTCGGGCGGCGAGTACTTTTCTCTCGGCGTGCTGCCCGCCTACGGCATGTACGCGCGCAACGTGCGCGGGCTGACGCTCAACAACGTGCGCTTCGAGGTGGCCAAAGCGGACCTGCGGCCGGCGCTGTTTTTCGACCACGTCGAGGACGCCACCGTCAGCGCATTCGCCGCCCAGGGAAACCTGAAAGCCGAATCGCTGGTGCGCTTCATCGACGTCCGCGACGTCATGCTCAGCGGCTGCCGCGTGCTGAAATCGGCGGCTCGCTTCCTCCAGGTGGAGGGGGCAAGAAACCGAGGGATCGTTGTCGACGGCGGAGACCTTTCGGGCGCCCTGGTGCCGGTCTACTTCAGCCTGGGGGCCTCCAAGGAAACCGTCAAAGTGCGGGAGTAAAGTTTCAACCCGTGAAGCTGTTTGGGCCGGTTCATTTATCACTTCTGGCCGCCATCGTCGCTGCCGCGGCGCTGCTTTCGATATTGTGCCGGCGGCGGCGCATCGGGCTGCGGACGGCGCGCCTGGCACTGGGCTGGGGCTTGGCGGCGAACGAGCTGGTCTGGTGGGTTTTTCGCTATTCGCAGGAAGGCCTGCGGTTTCCCGTCAACCTGCCGCTCCAGCTTTGCGACGTGACGTTGTGGACCACCGTGCTGGCGTGCCTGACTCTGCTACCGGCCGCGCTGGAGTTTGCCTATTTCGCGGGAATGGCGGGGGCCGCGATGGCCTTGCTAACGCCGGACCTCTGGACCCCTTGGCCTTCCTACCCGGCGATCTATTTCTTCCTCGCTCACGGCGGCATCGTGGTGGCGTGCTCGCTGCTGGTGTTCGGCCGGATTGCGCCGTTGCGGCAAGGGGCAATGTGGCGTACGTTCGGGTGGCTGTTGGGCTACACGGCGGCCATAGGCTTGTTTAACGCGATCTTCGGCACAAACTACATGTACCTGTGCCGCAAGCCGGCCAATGCGACCCTGCTTGACGCGTTGGGTCCGTGGCCCGTGTACCTGTTGGCGGGCGGAGCCATCTGCCTGGGGCTGTTCTGGCTGTTGTGGCTGCCCGTCCGGCCGAAGCCGGGAGCCAAGGGAAGAATTGACTGAAATTTCCCCATTCACCCGGGGAATAGCCGCGGCGTCGCAGGCCGCGCTTGTCTTTGCCGCTGCGGTTTGAAAGTATATGGAAACGCCTTAGCGGCAGGCGTCCACACTACCGAGGAGACCGGCGAATGGCAGAGTACATCGGAGCAATCGATCAAGGCACCACCAGCACGCGGTTCATCGTCTTCAACCGCGACGGAAGCATCGCCGCTTCCGCGCAGAAGGAACACGAACAGATCTTCCCGCAGCCGGGGTGGGTGGAACACGACGCCGGCGAGATCTGGGGCCGCACCGCGGGAGTGGTGGCGGAAGCGATGGCGGAACTCTCCCTGCGCCCCGCCGACCTGGCAGCCATCGGCATCACCAACCAGCGCGAGACCACCGTGGTCTGGAACCGGAAAACCGGCCTGCCCATCCACAATGCGCTGGTTTGGCAGGATACCCGCGTTGCCGAATACATCCCCGAATTCTCGCGCGCCGGCGGCGCCGACCGCTTCCGCGCCGCGACCGGCCTGCCTCTCTCCACCTATTTCAGCGGCCTCAAGATCCGCTGGCTGCTCGACCACGTTGCCGGCGCCCGCGAGCAGGCCGAGGCGGGCGACCTTCTGTTCGGCAACATCGACAGCTTCCTGGTGTGGCATCTCACCGGCGGGCCGATCGGCGGGGTGCACATCACCGACTGCACCAACGCCAGCCGCACGCAGTTGATGAACTTGCGCACGCTCGATTGGGACCCGGAACTGCTGGCGGCGTTCGGCATCCCGCGGCAGATGCTGCCGAAGATCTGTTCGAGCAGCGAGCACTACGGCGCCGCCACGCTCGCCGGCGTCGAAGGCGTCCCCATCGCCGGCATCCTGGGCGACCAGCAGGCGGCCCTGGTGGGACAGACCTGCTTTGCCGCCGGAGAAGCCAAAAACACCTACGGCACCGGTTGCTTCCTGCTGATGAATACCGGCACGGAAGCGTCCAGTCCAAATGCGGCCTGGTGACCACCGTGGCTTACCAGAGAAAGGGCGAACCGGCCAGGTACGCGCTGGAAGGCAGCATCGCCATCACCGGCGCCCTGGTCCAGTGGATGCGCGACAATTTCGGGCTCATCTCGAAAGAGTGCCGAAATCGAGACGCTTGCCCGGACGGTGGAAGACAACGGCGGCGTCTACTTCGTTCCGGCGTTCTCCGGCCTGTACGCGCCGTACTGGAAGTACAATGCCCGCGGCGTCATCGCCGGACTCACCCGCTACACGAACAAGGGACACCTGGCGCGCGCGGTGCTGGAAGCCACCGCGTTTCAGACGCGGGAAGTGGTGGAGGCGATGGAGCAGGATGCGGGCGTTCCCGTCGCGGTTCTGCGCACCGACGGCGGTATGGTGGAAAACGATCTGCTGATGCAGTTCCAGGCCGATATTCTGGACCGCCAGGTGGTGCGGCCGGCGGTGAAGGAGACAACCGCGCTGGGAGCGGCCTACGCCGCCGGTCTGGCGACGGGTTTCTTCGCCGGGGTGGACGACCTGCGGGCGCGCTGGTCGGTGGATCGCACCTGGACACCGAACATGGACGCGGCGCGGCGGGAGAAGATGTACGGCTTCTGGAAGAAGGCGATCCAGCGCTCTTTCGACTGGTTGGATGCCGACGAGTAAGGTCGAACTCACGGAAACGGGAAAGTCAAAACACAAGGCCAGGGTATATGGACAAACAGTTTTTCGGCGAGATGATGGGGACGATGGTGTTGATCCTCATGGGCAACGGCGTTGTCGCGAACGTGCTGCTGAAGAAGTCCAAGGCGGAAAACGCCGGCTGGATGACCATCGCCGCCGGGTGGGGATTCGCGGTGATGTGCGGCGTTTTCACCGCCATCGCCTGTGGCAGCCCCGGCGCGCACATCAACCCCGCCGTCACGCTTGGAGTGGCCGTCACTTCGGGGGACTACAGCAAGCTGGTGCCGTTTACGGCAGCCCAGATGTTAGGTGCGCTGTTGGGCGCGATCCTGGTCTGGCTGCATTTTTATCCGCATTGGGAGGTGACCGACGAAACGGACAAGAAGCTGGCTTGCTTTTGCACTTTTCCCGCCATTCGAAAGATTCCGGCGAACCTGTTTTGCGAGATCCTCGGCACATTTGTTCTGGTGCTGGTCATTGGCGCCATTAATTCGAAGGCGGTTGCCGCTGGCGGTCCGGTGGCGGGTCTCGGGCCATACCTTGTCGGTGGGCTGGTGTGGGCTATCGGCCTGAGCCTGGGCGGCACCACCGGCTACGCCATCAATCCGGCGCGCGACCTGGGGCCGCGGATCGCGCATTCCGTCTTGCCGATTGCGCGCAAGGGCAGCTCCGATTGGGCTTACGCGATGGTTCCGATTCTCGGGCCGCTGGCAGGCGCCGCGCTGGCCGGCCTGTTCATTCGGTTGGCGCAGATCTGACGGAGACGTGAAATGACCCGTACGGAGATGTACCGCCGCTTCCAGTCCCATTCGGGCCCCTGGGACATGCTGATTGTGGGCGGAGGCGCCACCGGAGCCGGCATCGCTATTGACGCCGCCTCCCGCGGTTACGACGTGCTGCTGGTGGAACAGAGCGACTTCGGCAAAGGCACCTCCAGCCGCAGCACCAAACTGGCGCACGGCGGCGTCCGCTACCTGGAACAAGGCAACCTCTCGCTGGTGATGGAGGCCCTGAAGGAGCGCGGTCTGATGCTGCAGAACGCGCCGCACCTGGTGCGCAACCTGGGCTTCGTGGTGCCCAACTACGACTGGTGGGAGGCCCCCTTCTACGGTCTCGGCCTGAAGCTTTATAACCTGCTGGCGGGCAAGTACGGTTTTGGCGATTCCCGCATTCTGTCGAAGGAAGAAACGCTCGAACGTCTGCCCACCATCCGCACGGAGGGCCTGCGCGGCGGCGTCATCTACTTCGACGGCCAGTTCGACGACTCCCGGCTGCTAATCAACCTGGTGGCTACCGCCTTTGAACAAGGCGCGGTTCTGCTGAACTACGTGGAGGCGACCGGACTGGTCAAAGGCGCCGACGGGTTCGTCGATGGCGCGACCCTGCGCGACGGGGAAAGCGGGGAAGAATTCCAGGTGAATGCCAAAGTGGTTATCAACGCCACCGGCGCTTTCAGCGACCAGTTGCGCCGCAAGGCCGATCCATCGGTTCAGCCGCTGATCGCTCCCAGTCAAGGCATCCACCTGGTTTTCGACCGGTCTTTTCTCCCCGGCGACAACGCCATCATGGTTCCGCACACCTCGGACGGCAGAGTGATGTTCGCCATCCCCTGGCACGACCACACGGTGGTGGGCACCACCGACACGCCCATATCGGAGCCGTCGCTCGAACCTGCCCCGATGGACGAGGAAGTGGAGTTCATCCTGGGCACCGCCTCCCTCTACCTGGAGAAAAAGCCCACCCGCGACGACGTGCTGAGCGTGTTCACCGGAATCCGGCCGCTGGTTCGGGCTTCGGATTCCGCGAACACCGCCGCGTTATCGCGAGACCACACCATCCGCATTGAAAACTCCGGCATGGTTACCATTTGCGGCGGAAAGTGGACCACCTACCGCCACATGGCGGAAGATTGCGTCAACCTGGCGGCCACGCTGGCACGCCTTCCGGAGAAGGATTGCGTCACCGCCCATCTGAACATCCACGGTTTCTATCCGAGCGCTGAGAAGTTCGGCCCGTTGCGCGGCTACGGCTCCGACGCCCCGGCCGTACGGCAACTGATGGATGCCGACCCAGCGCTCGCCTCGCCGATGCACCACGCGCTTCCCTACGCGGCGGCGGAAGTCGTGTGGGCCGCGCGTCATGAAATGGCGCGCACGGTGGAAGACGTGTTGGCCCGTCGTACCAGGGCGCTGTTCCTGAATGCCCGCGCGGCCCTGGAGATGGCTCCGCGGGTAGCCGAGTTGCTGGCGCTGGAACTCGGCCGCGACGAGGCCTGGAAGGCCGCGCAGCTCCGGCAATTCCGCGGAGTCGCCGCCAACTATTTGGTCCCCGGCTGACCGCCTGACTACCACCACGAGACTCTCACTCGACCCGTGCATCACGTCCGCGGGGCTCGAGCGGACCTGGGCGTCAGGATTCCCGGATGGTTGGCAAGAACTTTGACCCGGCTAATGACCGGGCAGGGAATGGGATGTCACGGTCGTACCCGGCTGGTTGGTACTCGTCCCCTGCGCACCGGCCACCCCGCTCGCCGATGACAACGCGAGGGCGGCTACGAGCAGAAACTGCTTAGATCCTGTCGTCGGCCCTGCGGTCCGTCTAAGCACGTCGTTGTCAGCGTTGAGAGACGTTGGAAATAGATCCCCGGTGGTTCACTCGACGTGGTGGACTGCCGGAATCGGGCCCTGAAAACCATGCAGAGGTCCCTGCAGTTATATTTCCCGATTTGGGGCAGAACTGGAGCGTTTCGAAGCAATTGACCGCGGGCCGTTGGTATTGCCCGGAACGTGTTACCTTGGCTGGAGCGGATGGTGAGGTCAGACCTTTATATGAGCAACGTACCAAGACGGAATTTTTTGAAAATTGCCTCCGCCGGATTAAGCGCCGCTGTTCCGGCAGTCGCGCAGACGGCAAAGCCCCGCGTGCTGACGGAAAATGACCGTGTCGAAATCGGCGAAAGAGGTCCGGAAATCATCGACAGAGCTTACCAGGCCGGCCGGGACCTGGAAAAGCAATACGGCGGCTGCGCGCGCTGCACCGTCGCCGCGCTCCAGGACGCGCTCGATTTCGTTCCGGCGAGCGATGAAGTGGTGCTGGCGTCGAGTTGCCTGGACGGCGGCGCCACGACCACGAAACTTGCGAATTGCGGCGCTTTCACCGGCGCCGGGATGGTTATCGGCCAGCTCTGCGGCACCACGCGGGAGAACTTCGCCGGCCACGCCAACCTGGCGCACGAGCTCATCCGGGAGGTACACGGGAAGTTCGTTGCCGCCTACGGAAGCGTGCTCTGCAGCGACATCCGGCAAATGGCCGGCGGCGACTGTCCGGAGGTAGTCGGCAAGGCGGCTCGCTGGACGGCCGAAACACTGCTGAAGCGGTTCGCCGGGTAGCGGAAAGCCCCACCATCAGACCGCCAGCGGCGAGCGCGATTCAAAGCCCGTCGAGATTAGAAACTTCCGGTCCGATAGGTTGCCGACAAAACCCGGCCGGCTCTCGTATTCACCGTGCACTGGTATTCGAAGGCGGCGTGTTGTCCGCGGCCGCCGACGTCGCCCCGGCCTCGAACACCGGTTTGCGCCGCAGACATCGCCGAGGTCTCGGTTGAGCGAAAGCTGACAGCGCGGTCGCCAAACTCGCCGCGCAGCTTACGGCGGATTTCGTTCTGGCAGGCGTCCACGGCATCCCCTTGGCTGAACCGTCCCTGTTCCATCCGGCCGGCTCCGCCGAACGGCGGGTTGGCGTTGGCGGGGACACTTTCGCGGTTGGGGGTGAGGGCACCCCGATCTCCGGATTCCGGAGTTCCGTAGCGGTTCGGAGTCAGCGGTGAATCCGCGGCTCCGCGCCGGCCGCCGCCGAATCCGCCTGCGCTGGAGAAGTTCCATTGCTGGGCCTTGGAGTTGTTGCGCTCCCAGAGCTGCAGATGCACACCGTTGTCGGTGTGGCCGTCGGGAACGTCCAACACGTTTCCGTAACATGATATGAGCACGAAGCCGTCGCCGGTGCTTTCGATGCGCCATTTCTGCGAGTCGAGGCCGCGGAACGGCGTAGCCCGCGGCGGGACGCCCTTGCCGTCACCGGTCGCCTCCAGCGCGTTTCCGTTCATGCTGTTGATGAGGTAGAAAAGGCCCTGGCCGGCGTTGCGCAACTCCCAGGTCTGGTTGTCGGTGTGGCGCGATTCGTATTGCAGGATGGTGCTGCGGTCGTTGCGGTCCATGTCGAGCACTTTGCCGGAATTCACGTTGGTGATCTCATACCGGCCCGGCCCACTGAAACCGCCGGTAAAGGTGCTGCTGCGTCCGGTCCAGCCGCCCCAGCCACCGCCGGCAAAATGGCCGCCGCCAACCTGCTGGAACTGCCATTGCTGGGCGGAAGTGTCGTTGCGTTCCCAGGTCTGAAGGCGAGCGCCATCGCGGCGGCTGGAGTCGGGCACGTCGAGAACGCCGCCGTTGTTGGCCACCAGGACGGCGGCGCCACCCGCACCGGCATCGATTCTCCAAAACTGGGAATTGATGCGGCTGAAAGCGGTGCCGCGGACCTGCCCGCCTTTGGCCGGGCCGGACGCGTCGAGCGCATTGCCGTTCATCACGTTGCGAAGCACCCACAAGCCGTTCGGACCCCGCTGCACATCCCAGGTCTGGTTGTCGGTGTTGCGCGATTCGAACTGGATGACCGTGGTTCCATCGTTCCGGTCGAGATCGAGGACCTTGCCGGAGTTTGCGTTCATAATCGCATATCTGCCCGGCCCGTTGAAGCCGCTCTGCGCTTCGAGAACGGGAACCAGGAAGCAGAGGAAAGATAGCAGGAGGAAGAGCCATCGGGAGCGGCTCGAACGGATGGTCCCGCTGTGTTGTCCCAAGCTTCGCATGACGTTCTCCTTTCCCTCGAAGATACCAGATCGTGGGGCGGCAGAATTCGAGTCACAACAATCTTTTATTGGGATTCCGCGTGTTTTGAGTGGGTTGTGTCTCGCGCTGCCGAAAAGCGGTGAAGCGTGGGTGTTAGTTTTGGAGCAGAAGCGGGTGGCTGACGAGTACTTCCCGCACCGCCGCGGATGGCCGCGCGCGGGGTTTCAAGAAGGAGACACATGAGTTCCGATATCGACACCCAAGCCCACAATCAGGATTTTTACAAGCTGGTGGTCGGGTTGAAGATGCCCGCCATGCCGGACTCGCCCGCCTACACCCAGAGCGAGCTGGAAATCCTGCCCCAGTACACGCGGGAAACCTATACCGCCGCGACGGGGAAATCCGCGCCACCGTTCGATCCGCAAAAGCCGATCAAGACCTGGTTCGTGCCGGTGCCGATCCCCGGCGCGATGTTCGAATACCTCTACATCAATGCGCGAGACGCCAACGACCCGATCAAGATCGGCAAAATCTCGCGCGACGACGCGGCGCAAGTGAACCTGACCGGAAGACCGGCTTATCCGCCTTATGTGATCGCGCCGACGCCGGCGGTAATCGTCGGCAAGGACCTGACCTATGAGCGGCCGCTGGCGGCGGTGGAACTGTGCACCGAAGACCAGGCGCGGCAACTCGCCGCCGAGCTGAACTCCACCGCGGAGCCTTCCATCAGCTACCTGGACGGGCCCTTGTTCACAACGGACTGGCGCGGCGAGACGCGCCGGCCGTACTTCATCCTGGTCGGCGGCAAATGGTTGAATGCCGGAAGGCTGCTCGACATGGAGAACGCGAACGGCGTGGGCCACCCGGGTAGCTGGGTGATGATCGGTACCGTCCCCACCTGGTTTGCCGCCGCGCTGGCGGACGGGAGCGAGACTACCTACGACCGGCTTCTGCCTCCGTTGCGCCCGCTGCAGGCGGTGGAAAAGGTCCATCTCAGCGGCTTTGGCCCGGCGTTGATATACCGGACGGATAAGGAGAGCACCCTGAATCCTCAGCCGGTGGCGGCCATCCCGACGGAACTGGCCGATTTTCTTCTGGACCTGAAGCAGATGTTGACCACTGTCAGCGACCAGGTCTCCGACCTCCACAATTTGCTGGGAATCGTATCCACCGCCAACCGCTGATCGAGCGTCAGGCGTGACACGAGGCCGGATTGAAGCCGGCGCGGCGGTTTGCAGCCGCCGCTGTGCGGCGACAACGCGGCGTTAGGCCGACTGCAAATCGCCCGCGGGACAGAAACCCGCCCCACCTTGAGCGCTCCCATCCTGCGTATCGATACGCCCGGATTCCGACAGTTTTCCGGATGAATCGTATTAGCCTCCACTTTGATATCGCGCGCCGCCTGGCGTTTGACTTCCCTGCGGCTGGCACGCTATGTTGCTAGCAGCGGCCGACTAGTCAGGCGCGGTAGCCAAGAGGTAAGGCAGAGGTCTGCAAAACCTTTATTCAGCGGTTCGAATCCGCTCCGCGCCTCCATCCCGCATCCCGCCATCTCGCCGGTACAGCCCCAGTTCAACACAAAACCAGCAAGACGCGGTCCTTGCCGCCGCCTCAGCACCTGGTGGCCCCGGAGCGGTAAATATCCCCCGGCAAAGCCGGGGGCTTTAGGTTGTGAGCCGCTCAAAGCGGCTGAGCGGGGTCGCTAACGCGGCCCCGTGGTTTGCGCCACCTTAACGGTGGCGGTCAATATCTCAGGCGTAATTGGTCCAGTCGCTCGTCTTCCCGTTGCTGGTTCTGGATGTAGGCGCGAATCACCGCCTCGTCGCGCCCCACGGTCGACACGTAATAGCCTCGCGCCCAGAAGTTCTGCCCGACGAAGCTTCGCTTGCGTTCTCCATACACACGCGCCAAGTGGATCGCACTCTTGCCCTTGATGAACCCAACCACCTGCGACACCGCGTATTTCGGTGGTATCGAGATCATCATATGCACGTGATCCCGCATCAAATGCCCTTCCTCGATCCGACTCTCCTTTTGCTCGGCCAGTCGCCGGAATACCTCTCCTAGGTATTTCCTCAACTCCCCGTACAGCACCTTACGTCGGCATTTCGGAATGAACACCACGTGGTATTTGCACTCCCAGGCCGAATGGCTTAGACTCTGGTACTCGTCCATCGCGTGAAATCTCCTTTCGTGTGCTTGCCTGCTCACGTTCGGAGTTTCCGCGATGGACTCCCTCAAATGTCAAACTTCTACTGCCTCCCCGGCAAAGCCGGGGGGTCTCTCATATTGGGCTAGCACCGCAGCCGGACGTTGCGGGATGTCGTTTGTCTTGACTATGCTCAGACGTTGGAGGTTGGTGCAGAAAGAGTGGGAGCAAGTGTTCGCGTGACGGCTTCAACGGTACTTGTGGCTACCTGGCGCGATGGGCTGTTCGCCGTCTCCGCTGGGGCGCGCGACGTGGAGCTCGCCAATCGCTCGGTGAGAGCGCTCGCCCCTGAAGGGCATGGCGGCGCCCTCGCTATCGTCGACGGACACTCGCTTTGCCGTCGCGCGCCGGACGGCGTATGGAGCACGATCGCCACCGCGGAGTCTGATCTCGCTTGTTGTGTGACGGTCGGCGACGTTGTCTACGTCGGGACCGAGGATGCAAACGTCTTGCGCGTCAGCGCGGCCGGAGAGATCGAGCAACTCCGCGGCTTCGACGGGGTCGCCGGACGCGATACGTGGTACGCTGGCTCCGCGATCATAAACGGTAAGCGCGTCGGACCGCCGCTCGGCATCCGGTCCATAACCGCAACTTCGGATGGTGCGGTCCTCCTCGCCAACGTCCATGTCGGCGGTATCCCGCGATCGGTGGACGGTGGCGTGACCTGGCAGCCCACTATCGACGTCGATAGCGACGTGCATGAGGTTCGCGCGCACCCGAACCGTCCGGGCGCCGTGGCGGCCGCCGCCGCAGTCGGGCTCTGCACCAGCAGCGACGGTGGGGCGACATGGGTGGTCGAACAGGCGGGCCTTCATGCCACGCATTGCTCCGCGGTCGCGTTCGCGGGCGACGACGTACTCGTGTCCGCGGCGGCGGGCCCCTTCGACCCGAAGGGCGCGATCTATCGTCGGGGGTTGGATGAACATTGTCCGCTGGTGATGGTCGCCGGCGGCCTGCCCGCATGGCTCGACGGGATTGCCCACACTGGTTGTATCGCCGTTCATGGCTCGGCAGTGGCGGTCGCCGACAGGGAAGGCAACCTCTACGTATCAGCCGACACCGGTCGCACCTGGTCGCGTCGGGCTGCCGGCATTCCAATTCCCGTCAGCGTCCTGATCGTCTGAGAGAGGGTGCGGGAAGAGCCTTGAACACGTGGACCGCTCCGTGTGCCTCAGAAAGCCCTTCAGTCGAAGGGACCTTGCGGAAACCCTGCGCAAGGCGTTCGGAAAACCAGGATCTGAGGGTTAAGCACCAGAGCGTTAGTCGCCGAAGGTCAGAACGAAGTTGCGATAGGTGCTATATTTAAAATACTCGATTCCCAGAGTTCGGCGCACGAAACGTCGGGCCGACCCCTCTTCCAACCGAGGCGGAAAGAGGCAGTAAATGGCATTGGCACGATGTGAAATCTGTGGGTACCCACATGCTACCAAAATTAGCTATCCTCACTCCCACAAGCAGCTCTTGAATTCAGGCCGCCCCATCTTCTGTGGGTCGCCGACTTGCATCCGGCGAGCCGATATCTGGTTAACGGAAGAAGAACAGCAACAGTATCTCCACGGATTGCGTAGTTTTAAAGTGCAGCGCGCGAACGTGCAGGTGACCTGACCTTATAGATTCGGGACGCAACGCCGGAGGGATCTGTACCACAAACTCTTTCAGGTCCCACACGTGCTCGTCGATATCCTGTTCCTTTGCTGGAGTGACGCGGAGGGCTCCGCGAATCCGGCAGAAATTACGCCATGGGACTCTTCTATTTTCTTTGAAAAGTTCTTCCGGCGAACCGCACTACCCCCTGGAGATGCCCAAGGGTGCCCGAATTGTCGCAGTGGGATTCTTCCACCACATCACTCAACGGGGAACGGCCGGCGCCCCATCTTCTTTTCCGACCGCTATTGCGAAGTCTACCTCAGGCAATTGGCCGGTTACGCCTAACAGTGTACGTTCTGCTTTTGGGGCTATTGCCTGATGCGCAACGCGGCATAGCCGGATCCAAACAGGCCAATGGGAACGGGCCGCGAGGCCGACGCTCAGGTGGAGCCGCGACTGAAAAAGAGCGGGTCTGCGCCGAGGGCACGACGGGGTGGCGCCGGGCAGGCCGCCTTCCTGACGGGCGGCGCTCAGTTTGAGCGGCGACCGGGAAAAAGCGTGTCTGCGCTGACTTTGTGTTGGCGGGCCCCCGCAGAGCGCCTCGATAACCTGGTGCGGGCAAAGCTAAATATTGGATAATCCGTGCTACATTCTTGACGAGGCACCCCGAATACGACGGCAGAGTCCGCCGCATTGATCCAGCCCGTTAACCACATCGCAGTGTGGTGACCGCCAGGGAAATTTGCATGTTCGAATCCACAGTTTTGGTCTTCAGCGCACACGCCGCGGATTTCTGTTCGCGGAGCGGCGGTACCATTGCGCTGTACGCGCGGTGCGGCGCAGCGGTTCATGTTGTGGACCTGACGTTTGGTGAGCGCGGCGAGTCGGAAGACTACTGGGCCCGGCCCGGACACGGGTCGATGGAAGAGGCCAAGCGGGTCCGCGCCACTGAAGCCGGGGAAGCGGCGGAAATCCTTGGCGCGACCATCGAGTTTCTCGACTATGACGATTATCCACTCATCCTTGCCAAGGACCGGTTGGAGGCGATGGCGCGCCTCATCCGTGGCAAGAACCCGGATATCATCCTCACGCACTGGAAGTGTGATCCTTTCAATGTTGACCACGAGGTAACAGCCGCGGGAGTCCTGCGCGCGGCGAGTATGGCCGCCGTCCCGGGCTTCGATAATGAGACGAGTAAAATCGCCTATCCGTACGTTTTTGCCTTCGAGCCAACCATACCCCGGAACGACGCCACCGGCTTCTGCCCGGACCATTACGTGGAAATCGATGAAGTGTTCGATGTCAAGATGAAGGCGTTGCGAGCGTTCCGTTCGCAGTCGCGGCTGGTACAGCTCTACACGCAGTGGGGGGAGTATCGCGGCCTGCAAGCCGCGCAGAGCGCCGGAAGGCCGGTCCGCTACGCAGAAGCCTTCGAGCGCTACACTGCCATGGTGGATACCTTTCTCCCCAGCCCGATCGAGCGCCGCCGAACCACGACGAGCTGACAACCTCGCTGCCTGAAAACTGGCGGAGGTGGCGAATCTTATTGATAGAAAACAGGCCGAGAGGATGCCATGATTAGACTGGTTAAATTGACTGGTCGGTAACAAAGATGCGCGAGATCCACGCTTCGAAAGCTAACCGGCAAAGTTAGCAGAGGTGCGCCAGTCACGAAACTCATTGGCCTCGGCCAGAGTGGAGCGCGCCACTTTCCCCTGGAAGCCCTCGTGATATAACTTCGGGTCCAGCGCGCGCAGGCAGGCTTCGACATCGCGCAGACTCCCGCGGTAGGTGAGTTGGGCGAAGGCCATAGTCAGATACTGATCCCAGCAAGAGAAACTTCGCAGGTGGGCATCGCCCTGGTGACGAACGACGCAGCGACGAAACTCTCGATCTGGCAGGAAGGCGATCAATTGCGAAAACACGGTGCGGCCCTGGTTCATGAACCATTGTGGTCAGAGCCGAAAATTGGCTTCTGAGGCCTGACGCCATTCAAATCGCGGCAAGGCAAAAATCGTTGCAAACCGCTGAAGTCCAGGAACTTATCGGATCTCACAAAGCACTTTACCGGACACTAGCGATGCCTCTAGTGGCCGGATGGGGCACCGGACCAACAATTCGACTACTCAGCATCTGTCCTGCGTGATTCCCGCGCGGCTGCCGTTTCACAACGGCGCTCTTTTGGAATCGATGGGCGGCAATTTTATGAAACGATCTTCTGCCGTTTCCTGGGGACGGCCGCGCCGGGAACAGGGCGATAACCGGTCCGCAACCTAATCAGGCTTGCGATCGGAATCGAAAGCCAACAGCCGCCGCAAGATCGAACTTATTTGTGCGCTGGTCCACGGTTTTGAAATTGCAGCGTCGAAACCGTACCTGCCAAAGTCGGACAAGGCGGCCGTGTCCGAGTAACCACTGGACACCACCAACTTTGAGGAAGGATCGATCTCCTTCAGTTTTGCGGCGGCTTCTATCCCACCCATTCCTCCACTCACGGTCAAATCCAACAGGACAGCGTCAAAACGCTTCCCGCCTTCCATGGCTGCTTCGTAAAGAGCGATTGCCTCCGCTCCGTTCCGGGCCGTCTGGACTTCGTAGCCGAGATTGCCCAGCACGACCCCGATCAGCTTCCGAAGAGCCTCCTCGTCGTCCATCACCAATATGCGTTCCGTGCCGGTTTGGACGGCGGTGACGATCGCGTCTTCCGGTGCGGGCCTCTCGACCAAGGCGGGCAGATCAACCGTACACACCGTTCCTTCTCCAATTTTGGATTCGACGGAAATGTGACCGTCGTGCCTGGTAACGATCGAATATGCAGTTGCCAAACCTAATCCGCTCCCACCCGGCTTGGTAGTGAAGTACGGGTCAAAGATCTTGGGGAGCACATCGGCGGGAATACCGCAGCCACAGTCCCGAATCGAGATCCGGACGCGAGGACCGGAGGCAGGGCTATTGGAGGCCTCCACGTTCTTAACGAGAACCTCGATGATCCCGCCCTGGGACATCGCCTGCCGGGCATTGAGGAGGATGTTATGGAGCACCTGGCCGATCTGGCCGGGGTCAACCAGGACGAACCGCAGATCTTCCGTGATATCGACGGCAATTTCCACCGTGGTGCCGGCACGCGCCAGTTGAACCGCGTCCAGGACAAGGCTTGCCGCGGAAACCACGCGCCGGACTGGGGAGCCACCTTTTGCGAAGGTAAGCAACTGAGAGGAGAGGAATACCGCGCGCTGGCAGGCGCTGGCAGCCTGGCCGAGCATCTCCCGAGAGGCATGCCCAGAATCCAGGGTATTCGTGGCCACTTCAATATTCCCCTGAATGATGGTAAGAAAGTTGTTGAAATCGTGCGCAATGCCGCCCGCCAGCAGTCCAAGCGATTCCAACTTTCGCCCGCGCAATAACTCCTCTTCCATCTGCTGGCGCTGCTCAATCTCGGCCCGCAGCAGCTCTGTGGACTTTTGCAATTCCGCCGTGCGCTCCTGGATTCTGATTTCCAGCGCCTGATTCAGTGCTTCGGTCTGGCTTTTTGCCGTTTTCAAATCTGCCACAAGATCACGGTTCTGATACTGAAGCCTGAGCGACGAGTCGATCGTGCTATAAATTCTCCTGGTCGTGATGAGGGTGGCAAGAGTGAATACCGCGGCCAGCAACCCCATGGCAATATGCGTCTCATCGCCCTGGAGAAGGAGCCGGACTGCAGGCGCCAGGCCGGTCGGAATCAGGAACGCCAGAAACGCCTCGGGCCTGGGCGCCAGCAGTGACGCGGCGCCAAGCATCATTCCACCTAACACGAAAACGAGGAAGACCTGATGCGTAAAGGCGGCCTCCGGATACAGGAAGATTCCCGCTCCGCCCCAACCCGCCCCCGCCAAACCGGCGCCAACCGTGAACGCGGCGCGCCATTTGTCGATCTCCATGTATCCGCGTGAAGCGCGCCGATACCCTAGCGCAACAGCCCACCTGGCTGCCGCCACCAGGAACATGTAAAACCACCATTCGAGGACTACGCGGTTCCGAATAACCCCCGATTGAAGATAAGCCAGGATTGTGGCTGCGAGTACGGTGACGCCAAGCGCGACGTTGGCGCTGGCATAGAGCAGCCGAACCTGCTCCCACAGGATCTCCTGATTCCTGCTATGGGGCTGAACCCTTGCGGCTCCGGTCACTTCAGAATTTGATGCCATGATCGGATAACCTGTGCCTGCGAACCCCGCGCTGGATTGGGCTGTCGGCATCAACTCTTTCCACACACAGTCGAGCGGGACGCCAGCTACAGGACAACAGTGATCGCAACTTTGACATCCCTATCTCTGCGGCCGTAAAGGTTCCCCCCCTAAATTTTTGATGTCAAGGCTGCCGGTGTCGTAGCAGTTTTCTGGCGGAATTCGGACCTTAGGTCCAAGATCAGGAACGAAAACCCGCCGTACTAGAACCGCGGATACTCCATGTAAATCGCGGGTCGGCGATTCATCCAAAACCAGTGGCGCCTCCCGAAATGGGGCCCGACGGTGGCTGGAGGGAAGTGGTAACCGCCGTGGCCGCGCGATTGCCCGCTGCCGCGCCTTGGTGCTTTTCGAATAAGACCGGCTGGCACGGAGCCTCGGTCGCGGGGGAAAACGCCGGAAAACCGCCTACCGATACCGGTACGGTGTTGTGTACGTAAATGGTAACTCGAACCCAAATGCGTAATTTCAGAGTGCACCACGCAAAACAAGTGCAGATTACGTAAGCAATGGAAATGTTTTGACGGATACTTGGGGCATGACTGGTCCAACAAGCAGGCAGGGAAACCATCCGCATTCTGCTGCTCCACCACGACCTCAAACCGTAGAGGAACCACTCCGGCTTCGAAGCTTCGCAGTGAAGAAATCCTCTGCCAGCGCCGGCCGCATCGCCCGATGGTTGAGCGGACCCAAGCTGGCGGCCACCCGGAATCGGTGGTTGACCCGTTCCGGGTGGCTCGCGGAGCTTGCCGGCGCTCGGTGTGAGCGCGGCGGCCGGACTACTTGTGCGCGTAGCTGATAATCCGGGAGAGATCGTCGCGGTGGGCCCCAACGTCGACCAGCCCGTTAAACGCTTCCCCGACTGCCTGAACCGCCGGCCCGGGGACCTTGCTGCGAGCAGCCTCAAAGGCGGCATCCACCTTGTCCATGGCGCTGGGGTCGGTAAAAAGCACCCAGATATCGCGTTCGCCCGGGCTGTCGGTGTGGAAGTCTTCCTCGTCCACTCCGTAACCCTGGATGGTGCCGTCGGCCAGAAGCTGGTCGAATATCGGCTTGTCAAACGTATTGAAGAAGTTGAGCCACTCCGCGCTCTTGCCCGGTTTTACCATGTAGGAGCTGACCGTGTCGTAAGCGGGCTGCTTGCCTCCCATGCGGATGTTGTAAGCAAGCGAACGGAGAAACAAATCGCGGTGCTTGGTGACCGCGCCGGAGGCGGGATTCTCCGGCATCTTCATCAATTCGTCCAACGTCTTTACGATCGCTGCTTGCGAGGTGGCCACCCACCATGACGAATGGGTCATCCCATCCAGAGTGTGGAGCTCGGTGGTGTCGAAGCCCCACTCCACCAGCGTTCCGTCGGCCATCAGGCGATCGAAGACCGGCTTCGCGTTCTTCAGCATTGCCGCCTCAAACTCGCCCCAATGCGCGCGCTGGACCTGCCAGGTTGCCACGTAGGTGTAGACCGTCTGCTCTTTCTGCTGCGCGTTTGCCGTCAGCGAAAACACCAGTGACAGTACCAGCAGGCCCAACGAAAACTTCGTTCGGCTGATTGTTGCCATCCATTGCCCTTTCTAGTGAACCGTTACCCAGAGACTGAGTTCCTGTGAGTATACACGAATCTGAGGCCTTGCAACGGAATAAAAGCGACTCGCTAGTGGCAGCTTGAGTTTTTGGAGGGTACAAGTTTGATATGATGATATCGTTATCATGCGTGCCAAACAGAAAAGGCAGCCGACATTGGCTGATATCGCCAGCCTGGCCGGGGTTGCGCCGATGACCGTCTCGCGTGCAATAAACCACAGCGGTTATGTTAGCCCCGGGACGCTGGAGAAGATCACAAAGGCCATTAAAGAGCTACACTATCGGCCGAACGCACTTGCGAGAAGCCTCAGGCGAGAAAGCACGCACGTTGCGGGCATCCTGCTGCCAGACGTCGCTAATCCCTTTTCGGCGGCGCTCGTTGAAAGTATCGAGGAAGGGCTCCTTTTGCGGGGATATTCATGCTTCATTTGCACCACCCAGCGAAGCATTGAGCGGGAGACGGCAGCGCTGTCCGCGTTTGTCGACTATAGAGTGGATGGGATCGTTGTCGCCACGCGCGAGACCGGTGCTGGCAACGAAGCGCTCGCAAGGCTTCTTGCCAGGGGTGTCCCGGTGGTCCTGGTGGGCCGGAACTTCGGGCACCCGGGCGTCGACCGCGTAACGGCCGATCACTGGAAGGGCGGATTCGAGGTCGTCGAGCATCTGATTTCGCTCGGCCACCGCCGGATCGCGTTTCTTGGCGCGTCGCTGGTATACGGTGCAGGCTTACCTCGGTTTCAGGGGTATTTGGATGCTCTTCGTGAGCACGACATTGCAATCCAAGAAGAGTGCGTTCTGGGTCCGGAGGGAATTTCCCCGGCCTACTCGACCCTGGCGGACGGCTATGAGGGTATGAAGCGCCTAATGGCGCTTGACAGGCCGCCCACGGCGGTGTTCGCACGAAACGACTACACGGCCATCGGAGCGCTCTGCGCAGCGAACGATTTGGGTTTGCAGGTTCCCAAGGACATCGCGGTCGCGGGTTTCGACAACGTGCCGTTGGCGGCGTACACGTCCCCTCCGCTTACGACCGTCGATCAAAAGACGACCGATCAAGGCCGCAGGGCGACGGAATTGCTGCTGGATCGCATAGAAGGTGGCTATTCCGGCCCTCGCCGTGAGGTATTCCTCGACTGCCAACTGACGGTGAGGCAGTCTACTTCCACCCAGTTGACCGAGCCGGTTCAGGCGACTTCAGTGGCCGCGGTTGTGCACCGTTCTCACGGGACTCATTGAACCTTGCTGAGTCTCCTGGACTACTAACAGCCGCTATCATCGCAAGAGGCAACGACTTTGTCGAACGCTGGAATCGTCTTTTGGTTGCGGCGAAAGCCGCCCTGTGGCCGCTCCACAGTGAGAATGATGCTTTCTTACATCGCGCCGGAACCGCTCGGGGTTGCCTGGGCCGATGGCGCCGCCATCGCGAACTCGCGGTCGGGGAGCAGCCGGTACACCAGGAAGTAGGAGAGCGGGTGCATCAGGCCGGCCATCCAGAATACGGGTGCGTACGAGAACCTGGACACCAGGTAGCCGGTTCCTAGCGTGGCGAGCACGCCGCCGATGGCGCCTCCCATGCCGGTAAGCCCGGTGGCCGTTCCCACCTCGTTCGCCTTAAACAAGTCGGTGGGCAGCGTCAGGAGATTCGAGATCCACAGGGAGTGGCCGAGGGTCATGAAACAGATGGCCACGAAGGCCAGTCGCACACTCGGGGCCATCGGGGCGAGAATCGCCGCCGGCATGCAGAGCGCGCCGAGCAGGATCACGAGTTTCCTGGCGCGCGGAAGCGACCAGCCGCGGTCCATCAACTTGCCGGAAAGCCAACCGCCGGTCACGTAGCCGATGTCGCCGAAGATGAATGGGACCCAGGCGTACTTGCCGACCATCGCAAGGTCGAAGCCGCGCTCCTTTTGCAGGTATTCCGGGAGCCAGAGAGATGATGAAGTAAATCACCGGGTCGGTGAAGAACCGGGCGATCAAGATGCTGTAGCAACCGCGAAGCGACAGCACGTGAGTCCACGACACCGTCCCGCGCGCCGCCGGCGCCGTCTCTTCCGGAGGGCGGACACGATCTTTAATCGCGTCAAATTCCCGGCGAAGTAGCCAGCGGTTTCGGTGCGGCGGCTGGTAGAGGATCAGCCAGAAGACCAGCCAGGTGAAACCGAGGCCGCCGGTGAACAAGAACGCGGCGCGCCAGCCGTATTGCAGCGTGAGCCAGGCGACCACGGGTGGTGCGAGGGCCGAGCCCATCGAGGATCCGGCGTTGAAGATGCCGATGCCGAGCGCGCGGCGCTCAGGCGGGAACCACTCGGACACTGCCTTAGCGGCCGCCGGCCAGTTGCCCGGTTCGGTCAGTCCGAGCAGGAACCGGAAGGCGCCCAGCGTCCATTTCCCGATCGCGAAGGCGTGCATCAACTGCGCCAGCGACCAACCGAAGACAAAGACGGCGAAGCCGCGCCGGGTTCCCAGCCGGTCCACGATGTAGCCCGAGACTGCGTACATGATTGCGTAGGCGAACATGAAGAGAGCGACGATGTGGGAGTAGTCGGTCTCTGTCAGATCGAACTCGCGGCGAAGGTCGACCGACACAATACCGATCGCGAGGCGGTCGGCGTAGTTGATGGCGGTGGCCAGGAAGAGCAGGCCGGCGATGATCCACTGGACACGGGGGATCTTCATGGTGCTCACTGATCGGATCAGAAGACCGAAGGGACCGGTCCTTCGATTTTTAACCGTCTGGACCGTTCCCCGGCTAGCCGTCTCCGGCGGGAGTGGTTCGTTCCGGCTCTTGGCATTGTTGTTTCCAGAACGGTGGTTCACGCTCACGTGGTCTCCCTCCCGGCTGAGGCACCGCCTGCTCGACCGGCGACGCTGGCGGTGATTTTCGCTTGTCGATTCATGATATCGATAACACAGATTATCGTATCATTGGATTGCCGATTGTCAAACCTGAATAAACCAGGCGTCTTCGTCATTTCTTCGACACTCTGTGCGGTCGACGGTTCCGTGGCGCTCGTTTCCGAGTACGGAGCTCGCCTCGGTCCTGTCCACGTCCTGTTGGAAGCGTCAATGACGCCGAAAAGGGAAAACCTCTGGTCTGGGATGGCGGTGGCCGCGGACCAGACTTTCGGAGCCTTGCCCAATTGCGCAAACAGCTAGTGAGGACGCTCCCGAGTCTGTTAACAGTGCGTCGTTGTTGGGGCGGGCCTTGAAGTCGCTCCTAGACCGCGAGGACCGCTCTGTGACGGTCATGAAGAGATGGAAAGGCTTCTGAGCGAGGTTCCAAGGTGGCTCCTTCCAGGCCGCAGAAACCCTCATGCGTGAAGAATCTTAAGCCACCGTCCAGGTATACTAGCGTTGATTTTAGCTTTTTCCACACTTCAGTTGATGGAGCATCGAGAGGCTTTAGCAATTTTCAGCTTGACAGTTTGTTAGTTCTCTCATATCATTTGTATGATATCGTTATCATGCTTGGAGAAGTGAATGAGTGATTGGTTAGTGTCGATATCGCCGTTGAGGCCGGCGCGGGCCACGACCTCACAGCTAACAAAGTCGATCAAAACATGTTCGACCAGGGCCGAAAAATGGCGGACTTGCGGCTGGATCGCATGGAACGCGGCTGTTCGGCTCTTGCCGAAATGTGGTTTTCGATTGCCGGCAGATTGTCGGCAGTCCACATCCATGCAGTTGACTGAGCGCTTGCAAGTGACTGCGCGACGAGAGAGGGTTATTGGTAAGCGCTGCAAGGAGGTTTTCGATGATTCGAACTATTCGAGCTCTATTACTATTAGCGCTGTTTTGCGCAGCAGGTTTCGCTAGGAGTTCGCCGCGCTCTGCTGGGGCGGATCCACGATACTTCGGGTGCGGTGATTCCCAGCGCTGAGGTGGGGGTAGCATTTGGACACCGACGTGTTCTCGTTAGCGGTTTCGACCACCGATGGCGCTTTCACGGTGCTCTACCTCATCCCCGGAAAGTACCGTTTGGATGTGGAAGCTGAGGGATTAGATATGTTCAGTTGGGCGTGCGCTGATCGTGGGGCAAAGAGCTACCAGAACGTTACTCTCGAACTCGGTGATTTGACTGAGTTGGTTACGGTCAACGCAGAAGCACCTCTGCTCGAGTTGAGCACGGCAACATGGGCAGGTAGTGGACAGCAGAAATTGGACGCTTTGCGTTGAACGGCCGCATGATCTTGTGCTCATGGGAACACCTTTTCCGTACAATGGCGGCAGCCTCAACTTGGCGCTTCCGGTTCCACCGGCTTGCGTACTCACAACAACAACGGTGGCTCTGCGTGTCATCAATGGGGCACGGGTGCGGTCGAACGAATACCTGATCGATGGGGCGCCGAACACTTTCCGTGGCCGCTACGCGTTCGGACCGCTGGTCGACGCAATTCAGGAGTATCGAATCCACGCCGCTGATTACGACGCGCAGTTTTCGCATGGCGGTGGCGGCACCATCAACATGACCACAAGTTGGGCACCAATGACTTTCACGGCACCGTGTGGGAGCTCTTTAAGAACAACAAGCTCAACGCTAGCAGCAGCTTCGCGAAAGCGCAAGGGCTTTCCAAGGATACTCTGCGGAGCAACACCTATGGCGCTCTTCTGTTAGGTCCGGTAATTCGCAACAAAACCTTCTTTTATGTATACGTATGACGCTCTCAAGGAGAAAGTGCTGTTTCCGACGATCAGTTCAGTTCCCGCTGCGACAGAGCGCGACGGGATATTTCAAAGCTGGATCACCGTGTACGACTCGCTGACGACTCGCTGTAACGATGCTGGCGTGCTGGTGCGCGATCCGTTCGCTGGCAACTAGATCCCGGCTTACCTCATCGACCGGTGGGCGCTAAGTTGGTTACGTTCTATCCGCTCCCAATACCCCAGGTGTATGCAACTTCACCGCAGACTCGAACATGGCTAGCTACGATTACTGGGCTCACCTCGTTCGCATCGACCACCAGATCAGCGACAAAAATAAGATATTTGGTACCTATTATCGCAATGGCTGTTTTGAGCGGCGGAACTCGAACGGCTTTGGCTCTCCCTATTCTCCGTTGGTTTCGATATCCGGCGAGCAACCCAAAACCGCAACAACTATGGCAGTGTTCTGGACTTCGTCGCATCATTTCACCCACAACCATTCTCAACTTGCGTGCGGCACTCGGTTATTTCGGCTCGTTGAGCATCAGGACCAGCGCGAAGGTTTTGATCCATCGGTTTTGGGCTTTCATAATTTCCCGTATGCCACAACTCAGCCGACTCCTGCTTTACATGTTCCTGTGATCAGTACATTTGTTTGGGTTCAGGCGGCTCTTATACGAAAAACCCCTCCGACAGCAGCGGAAGCATCCAGGCTAACCTGACCCATGAGTTCTCACGCCACACGCTGAAAGCTGGCGGCGTGTTTATACTTGGGCGGTACGGGAAAACGACAACCGACTATGCTAGCGGAAACTTCAGTTTCACACGGGCTTTCACCCGCTGCGATCCCAACACCGCTGACGCAGGTTCGGGTAGCTCAGTGGCTAGCGAGCTGCTTGGTTATCCGAGCGAGGCTGGGTGGATGTTACGGCACTTTGGCAAGCTAATTACACAATGGGTTGGTTTTGTTCGGATAATTTCCGCTTGACCCCCAGGCTCACCCTCAACTTTGGCTTGAGGTGGGAGTATCGATCGGCGTTCACCGAGCGCTACAACCGGTACGCTCACGGTTGTGATTCGAACGGCGAATATGCTGTTGCAGAACTCGTTCGTGGCTGCTTCGGGCTTGGCTGTGAAGGGCGGGCTTCTGCGGGAGTTGGGGGCTAGTCCCGTAAAATTGTGGACGACGATTTGGACAACTGGCGGCTCCGCGTGGGGGCCGCATCCCATTTGGAAACTAAGACGGTTTTGCGAGGCGGATACGGGTTTGTTTTACGGTTTTCTTCCCCTCACGGGCAGTCAAACCGGCTTCAGCTAGAGCACGGACTATGTTTCATCCACGGATGGCGGTTTGACTCCGGACGTTACAAAACACACTGAGCACTCCGTTCCCTCAAGGCTTGCTCCAGCTTCCGGGCAGCAGTTTCGGCTTGATGCAGGGCGTTGGTTTGGGTATCACTTTCCAGGACCCCACTCGGCAGAGCTCGGCAACTCATCAGTTCTCCTTCAGCATCCAGCGGCAGCTTCGCAACAATCTGCTTGTTGATGCTTCTTATATCGGCAGCCGCAGCCGAAATCTTCCGCGCTGGGCATCAACCAGAGTTGACCAGCACCACGGGGATGAACATCAACGCTACATTCGTCGACGACTCGAGCGCGCTTACGCCACAATGGCGCTTACTTTCAAAATAAGGTGCTCAATCCTTTTCAAGGGTTGATGTTGGCTGGCTCGAGCATCAACGGCGCGACCGTGACACAAGAAGTGCTGCTCCGGCTGTTTCCCAGTTCGCTAGCATCCGGCGCGACGGCTGGTTGATCGGGGAAAGCTCCTATAACTCGCTGCAGGTTCGTATCGAAAAGCGGTACGGTTCAGGCTTGAACCTCAGCGCTGCTTACACGTTGTCGAAGAACGTTGACGGCACTAACTTCAATAATGATTCTCGCTCGCGTTGCTACCGTGCGGCAACTAGCGAAATGAATCCACCCATCGCGGGTTGATTGCTGGTGTGTATGAACTGCTGTTCGGCAAGGGCTTGCACATCGCTGGCGATGCTAAAGGGGCGGTGAAGCTTGGTGGGAGGATGGCGCATCAACTGGCTGATCACCCATCGGTTGGGCTTCCCGCTCAACGTTCCCGACGGCTTTAAAATCATCGGCAACGCAACCTCGAGAACAAGACGCTCGACCGCTGCTTGAATACCTGCTACATCAACTAGGCTGGCGCGCGACGGAACTGCTTTTCCGGCGGGCGGCTGGTGTGGGTTGCCCGCCCAGCGTTTACGCTGCGCAGCACGCCCATCCGCTTCCCCGATCTGCGGGCCAACTGGCGCCCAAATTTTGACCTGTCCGTTTTTAAGAACTTCACCGTGACCGAGCGCGTGAAGATTGAGTATCGAGCCGAATTCCTGAACGCGTTCAACACCCCGTTCTTCGGTAACAGGAGCGGAACGAGCGCTATCAACACCTCATTCACCTCGGCCAACTTTGGCGCCGCAGAGCGCCCCGGCGGTCCGCGTACGCAGTTCAACTTCCCCCGCATGATTCAGATGGGGCTCAGGCTCCGGTTCTGACCTACCAGAGGAATCCCCCCGGACAAAGCTGGGGGGATTCCTACCGGCCGGCCATCCGAGGACGTGTCTTGACCGAGAACGACACCCGGGCGAATCATGAAGGTGTGGAGTTCAGGCGAATGCTTTGATCCGGGTAACGCAGGTGCCCGATCTTCGCGAGCATAAAATACCGGACCAGGGAGATTGACAAAGGGAAATGCGACGTTCCAGTTTATTCGTACCAACTGTAATTCTGGCTGTATCCGCGGGCCTGGCTGCCCAGCCAAAGGTCGATTGGCCCGACGGACGCTGCCGGGTACCGCATTTACATGGTTGGCCAGGGGCACCTCGATGCGGTTTGGCTTTGGCCCTGGCACGAAGCTTTGTCGGAACTGCACAGCACCTTTCGGTCCGTGCTGGATCGGATGAAAGAGGATCCGGAGTTCTCTTTCACTGCGGCTGAGTCCCAGTTCTACGCGTGGATCGAAGAGAACGATCCGGCGATGCTCCGCGAGATTCGCAAGCGCGTCGAGGAAGGCCGGTGGGGACTGGCCGGCGGTTGGTGGGTTGAAGCAGACTCCAACGCACCGAGCGGCGAGTCCCTGGTCCGGCAGGGCCTGTACGGCCAATTGACCTTGCGGCGTCTGTTTGGCCGCATTGCCACCGTAGCCAACAACCCGGATGCGGCCGGCCATCCCGGCACATTACCGCAAATCCTGAAATTGCAGGGGATGGACTACTTCGTCTTTACGAGACCCGGGCCAGAGGAAAAGAAGCTGCCGGCTGGTCTTTTCTGGTGGGAGGGCGTCGACGGAACGCGCATCCTGGCTTATCGTCCCCCGCTCGGCTACCTCGCTTCGGGTACGCTGGAGCCCGGGATTAAACGAATGATCTCTGAATTACAGCCAACGAGCAAGACCCTGATGGTGTTTTTTGGCGCGGGCGACCACGGCGGTGGTCCAACCAAGGAGAACATCCGGTCCATTGAGCGACTCCGGTCGGAAGCCGGCGCACCGGCGGTTTTGTACAGCATTCCGTCGCGTTATTTCGCGGAGATCCAGAAGTCGGGTGTGCCGGATGTCCCGTTGATTCGAGACGAACTACAACATCACGCGGTGGGCGGCTACACGAATGTCTCGGAGTTTAAAAAGAGCAATCGAACCGCGGAGGCCGTGCTGGTCACCAGCGAGAAACTGGCCGCCGTGGGCGCGGCCGCGTGGGGCGCTACTTACCCCAACGGAGATTTCACCTCGGCTTGGGAGAGGGTGCTGTTCCAGCACTTTCACGACAGCATCAACGGCGTGTCTGTGCCCGAGCATTATGAAGTCACCGGACGGGAAGGGTACGCATTCGCGCTAGACGTGGCCCGCCATGCGATGTACAAGGCTGCGGAAAGACTCGCCTGGCAGGTGCCCACCGAAGATCCGGACTCGGAGTACCTGGTGGTGTTCAATCCGCACGCATGGGGGGTAACTACCAACGCCAGCTACGAGCTCCCCTGGGACCCCAAGACGCCTGCACGAGTGGAGGATGAGCGGGGGAACCCCATTCCTCACCAGTGGACGCGCGGAACCACATACACGTCAGGCAAGTGGCGCATCCTCGTTGCACGGGTGAGTGTCCCGGCGTTTGGCTATCGCCAGATCCGAGTCCGCAAGGAGCCGGCCGCGGCACCCGCAGAATCCAGTGTGCACGCCGAGGGAAACGTCCTCGAGAACGAGCACCTGCGCGTCACCTTTCATCCGTCCGGCACAATCGGTATTCTTGACAAGAACACAGGCAAGGAGATGTTCCAGGGAGGGGCGACTGGAGCCCGTGCCGTTATTCTGGACGATCCCCACGACACATGGGCCAATGTAAACGCCTTCGACCGGGACATCGCCGCTTTCGAAAACGCAAAGATTCGTGTTCTGGAGAATGGGCCCCTGCGCGCAGTCGTGCGCGTGCGGACCACTTACGGCGATTCTACGCTCACCACCGACTGGCTGCTTTACGCCGGGAGCGGCGCTATCGAAGCCCAGGTCGCGCTGGACTGGCACGAAAAGAGAAAGATGCTGAAGTTCTCTTTTCCGGTCGACGTCAGTGGACCGCAAGCGACCTATGAAATTCCTTACGGCCACATTGTGCGGGTACCGAATGGCGATGAGGAGCCGGGGCAACGCTGGATTGATGTTACCGGCAGGCGCCAGGGAAGCGACTACGGTCTGACAATCATCAACGATGCCAAGTACGGTTACAGCGTCAAGGACAACGACATGCGCATCTCGGTCGTGCGCTCACCGCTTTACGGCCACCGCTCCAGTCAACCGATCGACCCGGACACCGAATACAACTGGCAGAACCAGGGTTTGCAGACGTTTCGCATGTTACTGATGCCCCACCAGGGCGGGTGGCAGGACGCTGGCGTGGTACGCGCCGCCGAGGAGTTCATCGCTCCGGTGCCTATTATCCTTCAGGGCATTCACCATGGTTCGAGACCGCAGGCCGATTCGCTCCTAGCTGTCGACGCGCCGAACGTGGTTATTTCAGCAATCAAGCAGGCCGAAAGCGGTAGCGATCTGATCGTGCGATGTTATGAAACAGCCGGCGTGCCGGCCTGGGCATCCATTGATTTTCGATTCGCAAAGAGGCGCTGGTCGGGCACTTTCCGGCCGTCGGAAATCAAGACGTTGCGGTTGAACGTACTAACCGGAGATATCCGGGAAGTAAACCTCCTGGAGGAGTAGTGGTCCGATGAGTCAACAAATTCCAGTCTGCTGCCTGGCGCGTCGGCCAGCATATCAAATCTCAGAGAGGCGGCACCGCGTATGAGACTCCAGAGCCGGCACCGATGAAAAGTATAGAGGGGCAGTTCTTTCGTGCTTCGAGCTGGACGTCGCCAGACGGACGGGGCTAGACCCTGTGCGCCGTAATCCGGCTGCCGGACGTCCCCGAAGCGTTTTCCTACGAATTGGCGCGCAGTAGCTGAGAGGACACATGAAAACGAATCGTTGCTCATGTCAGCGGCAGTTGGCCGAGCAGAGGCCAACCGAGGAAACCAGATATGTGTTTAGCACCACGGACACTGTGCGTTACCGCTTCCCGACACACGCAAACCACCTGGTTATGGACCGCTCGGACGCGGAGACCTCCGAGGTGTTTGTAGTAATCCTCGAGCCAGGTGAGGCACCGCCCCCCCACGTTCATGACGATACTGAACAGGTGTTCTACGTTCTTCGCGGTGGCGGCACCCTTTACATTGGCGAGGACGGCAGCCGGTGCTTCCCGGTGCGTGAGGGCAACATAGTGCGCATTCCACCGCATACGTACCACCGCATCCTTTCCGGCCCAGAGCAGCAATTGGTCTACTTGAGCGTCGACTGTTTTCTGGGAGGACGACCAAAGCAGGAGCCCACCTGGGAAAGTCATGTCCAGGTCATGTGTCGTCTGCACGGCTGGGACCTTAACGAGGTCAGAAGGGCAGGAAGCCTTATGGAACACCAACCCCTGCCTTTGGTAACGGCAGGGCAACGAACCGAGTAGTGTCCGAGAATTCGATCTGCTTCGGATGGTTTGATCTTCATGGCCAGTACTTCGCTGTCCGCAAGTGTCCTGACCGAGTCTCCTGTCCCCAGTACAATTCAGGCAACGATCCTGATTCGTTTGGATGCATTGATCCGTCGAATCCGCTGTCGATGGTAGGAGGTCACCTTATACGAGTTAGCAGGCAAGGAAGGCACTGGGGAGGTCAACACCCGACAGGTTAGAAGCCGAACCGGCCTTTTCAAATCACTTCAGCCGGCGGTTGGTACTGCCGGCGAAGGTTGATAACCGGTCGCTGAGAGGCTGACGGCGGCGGCGTTAGGATATATGGCAAGTAATCTTCTACGTGTTGTCTGGGAAGGCAAAACGGGGAATTTCCGCTTCACCCAACACATTGATGGCTGCGGCCGCCTCGGGGGCGCAAGCTTTTGTCAACGCTCCTTTGAGGCTCGAAGGGCCGGTGTGGACAGGAGGAGATGCCTCTTCTTTGAGGACTTCGCATCGGCGGCCGGTGGTGCGGGTTGGCTTTCGATCCTGCGTCTGGGCTCACGAAGACGAGGTGATTCGAGATAATAGGGAGTAGAAGTGACAGGATGAGTACACGAGCAGAACTACTTGCACAGCGCATCGAGCAAGGCGCCCACGCACTTGCGGCATTTTCAGAGGGGCTGTCGGATGCCCAGTGGCACACGGTGGTGTCACCCGACGGCCGCCAGGCCGGTGTGATCATTCATCACGTTGCGAGCGTTTACCCGATCGAGATCCATTTGGCCAGGGAGATTGCCTCAGGCAACCCGGTTAGGGAGGTGACATGGGGTGCCGTGGCTGAGATGAACGCGAAGCACGCCCGCGAACATCAGGCGGCCGGCAAGCAAGAGACCATTGAGCTCCTGCGCCTCAACAGCCACGCGGCCGCCGAAGCTGTACGCGCATTTACGGACGAGCAGCTCGATCGCGCGATGCCCGTCTCGCTGAACGCGGGCGCTCCGCTCACCGCGCAATTCCTGATCGAGGATCATGCGGTCAGGCACAGTTGGCATCACCTGGCGAAGATCAAGGCCGCCCTCCAGGGTGCCTGACGCAAGTGGTGGCAGCCCGGAGCGGCGGAAGTCTGGCGGAACATGACTCACGGCTGCCCTTCCACGGATGGAGGTTACCAGTTAGTTAGTAAGAGCCAACGCGGGTCCGACGTTCGGAATGCGGTCAGGGCAGGGCCGCGCCGGCATCAGCCGGCCAGGGCTTCACCCACTTTCATCAACAGTTCTTCCGGCTTGAAGGGCTTCTGCAGTAAGTGGCGTCTTATTCCCTCATCGTGGGAGTTTCCCGACGTTTCCGCATATCCCGACATGAAGACCACCGGCAGTCCGGGCCGCTTCTCCCGGACACGGCGGGCCAGGTCGAGGCCGCTGAGCTTCGGCATCACCAGGTCGGTCAACAGCAGGTCAACCGGTTCGGCGGATTCGCGCATCTGAAGCATTTCGAGGGCCGCCAGGCCGTCGCCCGCCTCGATGACGCTGTATCCGGCTTCCTCCAGCAGGCGCGCGGCGAATTTCCGGATGATGTCTTCGTCCTCCACCAGCAGAACGGTCCCCGTTCCGTGCAACAGCGTCCAGGAAGGTGTTTCCGCCGCGGCGGCGTCTTCCAGGTCTCCGACTCGGGGCAGAAAGACGCGGAACTCGGAGCCCTTGCCGGGCGCGCTGTCCACCTGCACGTAACCGCCGCTTTGGGTTACGATTCCGAACACGGTGGCGAGACCGAGGCCGGTTCCCTTGCCCACCTCCTTGGTGGTGAAGAAGGGCTCGAAAATCCGCTGCATGGTCTCCGCGCCCATTCCGACACCCTCGTCGTGAACCCGCAAAACAGCGTATTGCCCCGGAGGCAGCACTCCGCCTTCGACGGAAATCTCGCCGGATGCCACGCTACGGCGCTCGGTGGCGATCGTCAGCCGCCCGCCGGCGGGCATGGCGTCCACGGCGTTCACCGCCAGATTCATCACCACCTGTTCCACCTGTCCGGCGTCCACCCGAACGGAGCCAAGAGCCGGGTCGAGCGCCAGCGCGAGCTCGATATGCTCCGGGATAAGCCGCTCCAGCAGCCCGCGCATGCTGTCCAGAATCGAATTCAGGTCGAGCACCCGCGGGTTCATAATCTGCTTGCGGCTGAATGCCAGCAACTGCCGCGTCAACTGTGCCGCCCGCTCACCCGCTTTGTGGATCTGTTCGAGCGCCGAGCGGCCGCTCTCCTCACCGGGCATCCGTGCCAGCAGCAACTGGCTGTAACCGTTCACCACGGTCAGCAGGTTATTGAAGTCGTGGGCAACGCCGCCGGCCAGCCTGCCGACGGCCTCCATTCTCTGAGCGTGATGTAGCTGCTGCTCGAGCAGTTTGTACTCGGTAATGTCCTGGACCGTGCCGATATATCCGCGGACCTCGCCTCGCTCGTTGAAGACGGCCTCCCCGTACTCTCTTACGTGACGAATTTCGCCATCCGGGCGGACGACGCGGTGAATGACGTTGAACTGCCGGGCGGCCGCGGAAGTCTTCCGCATTGCCTCTTCAACCGCGCCCAGGTCGTCGGGGTGAACAAACTTAGAGAAATTCTCACGGGTGGGTGAGTGAGTCAGTTTGTCCACACCGAAGATCCGATATACTTCGTCCGACAAGAGGGTTTTCCCGGTTTGGAGATCCAGTTCCCAGTTGCCCAGCGCCGCCATCCGCTGTGCCCGTTCCAAGCGCTTTTCGCTCAAACGTAAAGCGTCTTCGGCCTCGCGGCGGGCGGTAATGTCACTTGCCATGCTGACCATCAGCCGCCGCCCGTCGGCTAATCTTCCCATCGGGCTCGAGCTGAAATTCCAGGTGCGGCGCTCGCCGGTCTTGGTCCGGATTTCGAACTCTTCCTCCCGCTCCCGTCCTCCCAGGGCGAAAAGCTGCTGGATGCGCTGCCGCACCTGGTGCTTTCTTTCTCCGTACGCTTTCTCCGTCCAGGTATCGATGTCGGGCAATTCATCCTGTTGGTAACCGGTGATGCGCGTCCACTGGCGGTTGATCAGTAGGATTTCACCATCTTCCGCAAACAGGATGACCGGATAAGGGGCTTCGGTTGCAACCCGGCGAAAGCGCTCCTCGCTTTCGCGCAGCGCGTCCTCGGCCTGTTTGCGCTCGGTGATGTCATCGAAGATGAGCGTGCCGCCGGTCACCCGGCCGCTTTCGTCGCAGAGTGGACGAACGCGCGCGTCGACATCCACCATGCGGCCGTCCCTGGCGGTGAAGCGGCACAAGCGGCCCCGCCCGGCGTCCGGGGCGCCCTGATCGAGCGGCGACGCGAAGCCGGCAAATTCATCTCCCGCTCCGAGAACTGCCACCGGCTTGCCGAGAACCTCCGCTTCGCTCCAGCCCAGAATCTGCTCGGCGGCGCGATTCCACTTGACGATGGTCCCCCGTTCGTCGAGAACGGCGATTCCGATGGGGGAATTCTCAATCAGCTCCAGCACCCTGCGCCACGCCGACCGGGTTAGTTTCTGTTCCCGGTGGAGTGCGTTCAAATCCCTATAAATGATCAGGAAAAGGAAGCTCGCCGTGACCGTGACGAAGAGCCATCCTTTCAAGGTTTGCAGACGCGCCCAGGCGTCCGGGGCAATCAGCCGCAGAACCAGGAAATCGGTGGCAAAAATCCAGACTGTAGAAACCAGGAAAAAGAGCAGGCTGGTCCGGAGAGCGGGGAACAGAACCGTTTTTCGAAAAGAAGATCGGGCCTGATCTTCGATCTTCTGTGACGACGAACCAAAACTCTCAGAACCCAGATCGGACATATGCTTTCTTGCCAGATAAAAGCTCGCGAGGCTGCCCGGAAGCCTCACGAGCACGCCATCATCTTACCGCGAAAATCCCTTGCGCCCCGCTTCCCTCCGAGTGGCGATTCAGCCGGATTGCCCGGCGGCGGCGGCAGGCTCCGCTTGCGTTTCCCGGTCGCTCGAGCCCGTGCCCTCCAGCCTTCCGACGCGCTCCGCCAACGCGGCGACCGAGCCGCGGATTTCCTCCAACACCCCAATTCGTTCGAGCGACGCCAGCACCACGCGATCGAACTGCTGGTCTTTCCACAGCCTGCCCGATTCGAACACCTGCCCGCCCCAGCGCACCACGTCGTGCAGGATGTCCGTGGGTGAGGACGAGTTTGGCCGCGATCCCATTTCCGAAATGATCTTCGCCAGCGTCTGGACGGTAATGTCCTCGCCGGTGGCGTTCTCGACGACGCTGATCTGTTCTCCCTTGCGGATCAGCTCCGCCAGTTCCTCTAATGATACGTACGCCTTGGCCTCCGTATCGTAAAGCTTACGATTTTCATAGCGTTTGATAACTCGGGGCACGTCTCATTCCTCCTGGCAGGCGCCCTTTATCTGAATGACGCACTGCATCAAATATGACGCAGTGCGTTAGTCTTTGGTTCAATAAATTTCAACCGGGGTGGCGAAAACAGGAGCGCCCAAGCCCTTGCCTCCCGCGTTCGACGGCTCTATTGCAGCTTCCTGGTGGCCAGCGGAATCGCCTCCGCCGCCGGCGGGTTGTGACCGTTCGAGGCGGCCGCCTTTTTGTAATACTCCATTGCCTGGCCTTTGTCTCCCAGCTTCTCGTAGGTCTGGGCAATCAGTACCTGGATGAACGGGTCGCGCTGGTTAGCCTTCTGCAGGTCCGCGAGGGCCGTCTGGTAGTCTCCGGTGTAGAGGGCGACGTAACCTGTGAGATAAGGGAAGAACTGCATCTGCTGTGGGTTGGTGCCCCTATCCAGGATGGCCTTCGCCGCGGCGACGTGTTTTTCGGCCTCTGCCTTATTGCCACGCCGGGCGGCGATGCGCGCCTGGGCGTGCTCCCAGCGGAATTCCCACAGGTCGCGCCGGTCCGGCTTGATGTCGGGTTCCTTCAGGCCGGCGTCGTGACCGGTCTGATACCACTTGTAGGCTTCGTCCAGGTCGCCGGACTCGATGCACACCCGCGCCAGCTCGTCGGCGATCTCGCCGGCGTTGTAGAACTCCTTGGCGGCAAGATACTGTTCGTACAACGGGCCCTCGTATTTGGCCGCGCCAGGGCAGTCGTTCGAAAACGCGTACGACATGGCCATCGACCGCATCGCGCGCGCTTTGTTTTCGGGGCTAGGGGCCGCGCCGATGGCTTTTTGGAAGTGTTTGCGCGCCTCGGCGTAGTTGCCCAAAAGGTCGAGTACAATTCCGGCGTCAGTGTTGGCCTGGTAAGAATCGGGCGACGTCTCGAGTACCTGCCGGTACAACGCCAGCGCCCCTTCGCGGTCTCCCTCGCGGAGTTTCTGCTGGCCTTGTTTGAGGAGGTCGGCCGCCGCGTCCTGGCCGGCCGCGGGCGGTGCGAAGATCGCGGACGAGCATATAAGCAACGCCGCGGAAACGAAGCGTAGCATCCCAGTAGCTCGGTACATGTGGTCAATTATCTCACGGGCCCGCATTCAAGGCCTTGGCATGACTCTGGTGCCAAGGCCACAAGCCGACCGTGACACCGGGCGGGAAGGTACCCACCTCGGCCCGAAGGGTCGGCCTTTCGGTTGCCGCAGTCGCGCGAACACGCGGCTACGGCTACTCAAAGGCGGCCGGTTCCCGGCCTTCAGCGCCGACGGCAGCCACTTACTGGTGGCCCACTACACCGTTGTCGCGATACTCGCCCGAGATCCTGACGTTGCGGAAGCTGCCGGTTTCGTCGAACGAGCCCAGGCCCACGCGGCCGTAACGCAGGCTGAGGTCGACCGCTTCGAGGCTGGGATTGCGTTTCCCGTTCACTTCGACATGGCAGCGGCCGGTGTCTCCATCGAAGACCAGCTTGACCGGCGTCCATTCCGCGGCGCCGAACGACGCCGGCCCGTCCAGCGGCGAGATGCGCACGCGCTCGCCGCCGAAGATATGGAAGATGCCGTTGTGCACGTTCTGCTTTGCGGCGGGGTCGGACGAGAGATGCGCGTAGTTGTAATGAGAATCGTCCTGCCAGGCGTACACGATGATCAGGCTGCGGCCGGCGTGCCGCATTTCCGCCTCCACGGTGACGCGGCGGTACGGCCGGGTGTCGGCGAGAGCGAATTTCTGCGGGCGGCGCGGCTGGCCGGGTGGCGGTTCGGCGGAAACCAGCAGCTTCAGGACGCCGTTATCCACCGACCAGTCCGATGCCTTCTGGACCGTCCAGTGATAGCCGAACGCGTCGATGCTGTCTCCAGCCGCCGCCAGCAGGCTCACCGCCGCCAAAGATAGAACTGCCAGGGCCAATTTCATATCCCCAAAATTCTACCATCGGGGGGCCACCCGGCGGCGCACTGATAAGATGATCAAGGTCCGTCGCCCGGCGGATGCAAAGTAATGTCAGGAACGAACGAATGACGGACATTTCGAACGCGCGCCGCTGGACCATTGTCGGATTGTTGTTCATCGCGGGGTTCATCAACTACCTGGACCGGGCCGTGGTGTCGGTGGCACTGCCGCTGATGGCGCTGGACCTGCATCTCGATCCGACCGCCAAAGGCGTATTGCTCTCGGCATTTTTCTGGTCGTACGCCGTGATGCAGTTGCCCATGGGCTTCTGGTCAGACCGTTTCCACATGCGCTGGTTCTACGCGGGCGCGTTCGCGCTGTGGTCGCTGGCCTGCGGGTTCACCACCTTCGCCAGTACGCTCGCCATTCTGCTGGCGCTTCGCGTCGTGCTCGGCATCGGCGAGTCGATCTACCTGCCGGGCGGCGTCAAGGTGGTGAGCCTGCTGTTTGAATCCAGACAACGCGGATTCGCTTCGGGGCTGATCAATTGCGGCACGCGCGCCGGGCTGGCACTGGGCGCGCCGCTGGTGGCATGGCTGGTGCTGAAGTATTCGTGGCGGGATACCTTCGCCATCCTCGGCTTTACCAGCCTGATTTGGCTGGTCCCGTGGGTGCTGGCGTATCCCTCCAAAAAAGGGCTCGCGCCGGCCAGTGTCGTCAGCAAGCCGGCGGGCCGGCTGAACTGGCACGACCGCAACCTGCTCGGCCTGACCCTGGCGCACGTCGGGTTTGGCTATTACTGGTATCTGCTGGTGACCTGGCTGCCCGATTACCTGGTTGAATCGCGCCACATGCCGCTGCAAAAGGCCGGTTTCTACGCGGTGATTCCGTACCTGGTGTTCAGCGTCTGCGAACCGCTGGGCGGTTGGATTGCGGACCGCCTGGTGGGGCATGGCTGGAATGAATCGCGCGTCAGGAAGGGCATTATCACGGTCGCCTTTCTCACCAGCCTGGCCCTGCTGCCGGCCGGGCGGATGTCGAACGACGCGGCGGCGGTGTGGCTGATCGGGGTGGCATCCATGGTCGGGCTGGCCACCGGTAACATCCTGGCGCTGCTGCAGCGCGTGGCGCCGCACGACCAGGTCGGGATGTGGACCGGCGTCCTGAACTTCGGCGGCAATCTTTCCGGCATCGCCGCCCCGCTGGTCACCGGAATTTTGATCAGCAGAACCGGGTCCTACTATCCCGGCTTCGTGGTGGCAGTGGTCATTCTTATCGCGTGCCTGCCGGCCTACTGGTTCATTGTCGGGGACGCCGGCGCCCCATCCATCGAAGATGGGGAACCAGTGCCCGAGTCCGCATCGTGAACCACGGCCCGCGAGCAAGGGCGTAAACCAGCTTGCCGGGCCGGCTGAAAAACGAATAAAATAACTCTTTATCCTTTATTATCCGCTCCCGCCGCCATTCTCCTTCGAGCAGCCCGGTCCGCTGTGGCGAGTCGAGCGTCCGAAAGGGGACCGATGTACCGCCACGCAGCACTCCTTCTATTACTGGCGCTTCCTCTGTGCGCGCAACAGGCCGAACGCGTTCTCGAATACGGTTTTGAACAGCGCGTCCGGAACGAGGATTGGAACAACATCTTCGATTACAACGACTCGACTTACGACGAACGGGGGCAGGTTCGCTACCGCACCCGCCTGTGGATGAATGTACCCCTCGGCACGGAGATCGACTTCCACGTCGGGCTGGCCCAGGAGACAAACCAGATCTTCCATCCCGAAACGCCAACCCACTTCGACGAGGTGATCTTCGAAACCGCCTATTTCGATTTCAAAAAGCTCTTCCACAAAGGTCTGTCGCTGCGGATCGGCCGGCAGAATCTGATTAAGGGCGAGGGCTTCCTGTTTTTCGAGGGCGATCCGTACGACGGCTCCCGAACCATCTACAGCAACGCGGCGGTGCTGGGCTATGAGCACGGAAAATCGAAGCTGGAGCTGATCGGCATCGCCGACCCGCGCACCGACCGTTATCTACCGAAGATCAATGACCGCCAGCGGTCGCTGATCGAATGGAACGAGCTGGCTTTGGGCGCTTACTACACCGACAACAACCGGAAGGACACCTCGTTCGAGGCCTATTATTTTTATAAACGCGAATTCGACGACCCGAGGCCGGTCACCAACCCGCAGTTCCACCCCAACCGCCACGTTTACACGGCGGGAGGGCGGGTGGTGCACAAGTTGCCGCGCTCCTTCAGCGCCGCCGGGGAATTCGCCGGCCAGTGGGGACGCCAGGGCGCCACCGGCATTCGCGCGTGGGGTGGCTACGGCTATCTCAAGAAGAACTTCGGGATCCAAAAACGGCACTCCGCCAGCTTCGGTTACATCGCCATGTCGGGCGACGACCCGGCCACCCGGGGAACCAACGAGAACTGGGATCCGCTGTTTTCCCGCTGGCCGAAGTGGAGCGAGACATACGTTTACAGCCAGTTCCGCGAGGTGGGCGTGGGCTACTGGACCAACATCGGAATGCTGCAGGGCGAGATGGTCTACGTTCCCTGGAAACCACTGAGCCTGCGGGGCACCTATTACCACATGAGCTCGTTTCACCCGTTTCCGGGCAACCCGCAGATCTTCGCCGACGGCACCACCCGAGGCAATCACTTCCAGGCCCGCGCCGACATTGTGGTCAACAAGAACTGGCGCGGCCACGTGATGTACGAAAAACTCGACCCCGGCAGTTTCTACACCGGCCACTCGAACGGCCACTTTATCCGCCTGGAAGCGGTCTACACTTTTGCCGGCAGCACCGCGTTTTAACCGGACGCGCCGGTTTCGTACACGGATATCCCATAATCGGACACTTGCCGCCCGGCCGCCGCGCGGTTCAGATCTATAACTGTTTGAAACTAAAAGCGACTCCGGCGCTCAAACGGGGTGGCTGCTGGCTTGCCAGTTAAATAGCGAGGTTCTCATGGATATTCAACGTACTGGCGCAAGAAGGAGTCGGATCATCCGGCGCTCCATCTATTCCAGTCTTGCACTCATCGCCGTGGTGCTAATTACGATCGGTTTGCGTCGTCTAAAACCTGCAGCGCCCACCGTCGACCGGGCAACTGTTTGGGTGGAGAGCGTCAAGCGAGGCGATATGATCCGGCAGGTGCGAGGCCTGGGCACGCTGGTTCCGGAAGAAGTTTTCTGGATTGCCGCCGACAACACCGGCCGGGTGGCCGATGTGAAGCTCAAGCCCGGCGTTCGGGTGGAGCCGTCCACAGTGATTATGGTACTCAGCAATCCTCAAATGGAGCTGGACGCGGAAGACCTGAAGTGGCAGGTCAAGGCGGCCGAGGCAGGTTACACCGACCTGAAGGTGAAACTGGAGAGCCAGAAGCTCGACCTTCAGTCTTCGGTGGCGCGGGTCGATTCCGAGGTGGTGCAGGACAAGCTGAAGTGGGAGCGGGACGAGCAGTTGGTAAAGGAAGGGCTGGCGCCCGACCTGGACCTGAAGCTTAGCCGCGCCACGGCGCTGGAAGCCGAAAAACGCGACGAAATCGAGAAGAAGCGCCTCGAAATCTTCACCGAATCGGTGAACGCCCAGCTTGAAACGCAGCAGGTGAACATCGAAAAACTTCGCGCCGCCTATGCGTTGAAAACCAAGCAGGTGGCCGACCTGACCATCCGCGCGGGCACCAGCGGCGTGCTTCAGGATGTACCGCTCGAGGTGGGCCAGAGCGTGGCGGTTGGCACCGTGCTGGCCAAGGTGGCCCAGCCGTGGAAGCTGAAAGCCGAGCTGAAGATCGCCGAGACGCAGGCCAAGGATATCGAAATCGGGCAGCCGGCCTCCATCGACACCCGCAACGGAATCATCCCCGGCCACGTGTCGCGGATCGACCCGGCGGTGGTGAACGGAACCGTCACGGTGGACGTAAAGCTGGACGGAGAGTTGCCGAAGGGCGCGCGCCCCGACTTGAGCGTGGATGGCACTGTCCAGCTCGAGAAGCTGAACGACGTGCTGCAAGTGCAGCGGCCGGTATTCGGCAACGAGAACAGCACCGTGGGCCTGTTCAAGGTGGACCCGAAGACCGGGGAAGCCACGCGGGTGCAGGTGAAGCTGGGGCGTAGCTCGGTGACCAATATCGAGGTGTTGAGCGGCCTGAACGTGGGCGACCAGGTGGTCCTCTCGGACATGTCGGCTTGGGACGCCTACGACCGGATTCGACTGGTGCAATAGTTGGCGGGAACCTTGAGGTCCCTATTGTCGTATTCATCTGAGAAGGAACGGAGCATCTGATGAGCAGCGAACAAGAATCCCTGATTAAGCTGGAAGGCGTCACCAAGGTCTTCGTCACCGAAGACGTGGAGACACACGCCCTCGCGGGCATCCACCTGAACATTAAACGAGGTGAATACGTCACCATTGCGGGGCCGTCGGGCTGTGGGAAATCCACCTTGCTCGCCATCCTGGGGCTGCTCGACTCCCCTTCCGAGGGCACCTACGTGCTGAATGAGCGCCCGGTGCAGAACCTCAAGCTGAGCGAGCGGGCGCGTATCCGCAATCGCGAGATCGGGTTCATCTTCCAGGCATTTAACCTGATCGGCGACCTGACGGTGTATGAAAACGTCGAGCTGCCGCTCACCTACCGCGGAATGGCTTCGGCGGAGCGCAAGAAGCGCGTGCACGACGCCCTGGAACGCGTCGGCATGTCGCACCGTGTCAAGCACTACCCTTCGCAGCTTTCCGGCGGCCAGCAGCAACGCGTCGCGGTGGCGCGCGCGCTGGCCGGCGACCCGTCCATCCTGCTGGCCGACGAGCCCACCGGCAACCTGGATTCGGCCAACGGCGAAGCGGTGATGGATCTGATGAAAGAGCTGCACCGCTCCGGAGCCACCATTTGCATGGTGACCCACGACCCGCGTTATGCCACTTACGCCGACCGCACGGTCAGGCTGTTTGACGGCCGCATCGTCGAAGAAAGCATGGAGGTTCCGTCGTGAGCGTCACCGGTTCCCCGCCGGATGACCGCGGCAGGACCGGTGTCCGGAGTCCGGAGATCTGGGCCTTAGGAGTGATTGTGCTCCTGGCTCTCATCGGCTCGAACGTTTCCGCCGGTGCGAGAGCGTCGATGTTCGGCGCGGGCGGTCCCGACCTTTTCCCGCCTCACACGCTCGCACTGAACGGCGACTGGCTCACTCCCGCCGCCCCCGCGGTCGGTCCGCACCTCCGGCTGCTCGAGGGTCATTGCAAGCTGTTGGACCGGCTATCCGACCGCCAGGCGGAAGCATTGGATCGGCTCAACTCGCGTATGGAACAACGCAGACGGCTGCTCGAAAAGCGGACCACTCAACGCCTGGAACAGCGCGGCAGGGAGTTGAGCGAGCGTCTCCGCGAGGCCAGCGAACGCCTGGACCGCATCACCTTCTAAGACTCGCGCGTATTTGACCGATCCGTCTGCCTGAGCGCCGCCCGTAAGGAAGGCGGCCTGCCGGCCGGCGCGCAGCACCGCTCGTTCACACTCGCGGCTCAGCCCGGCGGGCAGTTGTTTTGCGGCGTCCTCCGTCTGAAGAGATAAGATAGATTCTGATCCCCATGCCCCAGCAACCCATCATCTCCCTTCGCAATATCGAGAAATTCTACCAGCACGGCGCCTCGAAAACGTTTGTCTTGCGCCGTGTCAGCTTCGACGTCAAGGACGGCGAATTCATCTCCATCATGGGACCGTCCGGCGCAGGCAAGTCCACCATTCTGCACCTGCTCGGCATGCACGACACGGCCTGGACGGGTGAATACTACCTGCTGGACCACGCCATCCATCTGCTCGATCGCAAGAAGCGCCTGGAAATCTACAAACAGCACTTCGGCTTCGTGTTCCAGAGCTATCACCTGTTGGACGACCTGACCGTGTACGAGAACCTGGAGATCCCGCTCTCCTACCGCAACGTGAAGAAGAGCGAGCGGGAAAGCATCGTGTGCGACGTGCTCGACCGTTTTCAGATCGTCGGCAAGAAGGACCTGTTCCCCAGCCAGTTGTCGGGCGGCCAGCAACAGCTCGTCGCCATTGCCCGCGCGGTAATCGCGAATCCGCGTGTGATTCTGGCCGACGAGCCGACCGGCAACCTGCACTCCAGCCAGGGCAAAGAAATCATGGAGATGTTCCGGAAGCTCAACGACGAAGGAACCACCATCATCCAGGTGACCCACTCCGACGTCAACGCGGCCTATGGCCATCGCATTATCCGGATCGTAGACGGCTGGATTGAAACTTAGTAGATCTTCTCGCGGCTGGTATGATTGAGCCGTGGAGGCTTACGAGGACGATCTGGCGCGGATTGTCGCCGAGCTGAATCGCTCGGCCCCGGGCGGTGCTCCGGCAGCCCGGCCGGCACAAGCGCCGGAGCACACTACGGCCTCTGAAAATTCCCTGGATGGCCTGCTCGGTTGGGCGGCGCGGCAACACGCCTCCGACCTGCTGCTGATAGCCGGCACACCCATCGCGTTGCGGGTGAATGGCGCGCTCTCGGCCGGTTCCGGAGATCCTTTGCAGCCCGAGGATGTGCGCAACCTGATGCTGCCGCTGCTCACCCCGGAGCAGTATGCCGAGCTGCGCAAGAACCGCAGCGTCGATTTCTGCTTCATTCGCGACAATCTGGGCCGCTTCCGCACCAACATCCATTTTCAGCGCGGCACCGTGGCGGCCAGCATCCGGCTGCTGCCGGAGCGCATTCCCACGCTGGCGTCGCTGAACCTTCCGCCAACGCTGGCGAAGCTCACCGAGCGGCGCCAGGGTCTGGTGCTGGTGACCGGCCCCACCGGCTGCGGCAAGAGCTCCACCCTGGCGGCGCTGATCGATCTCATCAACACCAACAAGCGCTGCCACATCGTCACCATCGAAGACCCGGTGGAATATCACCATTCCAACAAACGCTCCATCGTCGAGCAGATTGAAGTGGGGCGCGATACACCCGACTTTCTGAACTCCGTCCGCAGCATCCTGCGGCAGACGCCCGACGTCATCCTGGTGGGCGAGATGCGAGACGCCGAGACCATGGCCACCGTGCTCACCGCCGCTGAAACCGGCCACCTGGTGTTTTCCACGCTCCACACCAACGACACCGCCCAGGCCGTTTCCCGCATTCTGGATTCGTTCCCGACGGCGCACCAGCAGCAGATGCGGCAGCAGCTTTCGCTGGCGCTCGCCGCGGTAATCGCCCAGCAACTGGTTCCCGCGCCCGACGGCGTCAACCGCTACCCCGCCCTGGAAGTAATGATGGCCACCGACGCCATCCGCAACCTTATCCGCCGGGGCGAAGACCACCAGCTTCGCACCCACGTCGGCACCGGCCGCGCCGACGGCATGATGACCATGGAGCAGTCGCTGGCCGAACTGGTGCGCGTCGGGCGCATCGATAGCCAGACCGCTCACGCCCACTGCTTCCGCCCGGACGACCTGCGCGAATACCTGCACTATTAGCGGGGCAGATTGCCCTCGCCGCGCCCGAGTGTGAAATCCTAACCTTTAGACCCAGCACGATCCATATCCCGCAAACGAGGTGAGGTGACCGATGGCTTGCAGCCCGGATGTTCTGAAAAATGTTCCGCTCTTCGCTCTGCTCGACGATGAGGAAATTGCCGTTTTGGCCGGACAGGTGGAGCTAAAGGAATTCGCCCCGCGCCAGCGCGTTTACAGAATCGGCGAACCGCCGGGACCAGCCTACGTTCTGGTCTCCGGCAAAGTGTGCGTCACCACCGTGGACGAAGATCAGCAGGACGTCGTGGTCGACCAGCCGGCCGCCGGCGAATACTTCGGCTTCGCCTCGATGATCGAGCAGACGCCGCACCAGACCGATGCGACGGCCCTCGAGCAAACCACCTGCATCGAAGTCGACCGCAAGGACATCGCGGTGTTGCTCGAGCGCAAGCCGATGGCCGGGATGGATCTGCTCACCGTATTGGGCCGCCAATTCCACGCCTCCCAGCAACTGGTACGTCTTCGGGCCACCCGCAACGCGAACGAGGTGATCGAGAAAAAGGCCACCGTGGGGGAACGCATCGCCGATTCGGTAGCCCGTTTCGGCGGATCGTGGGCCTTCATCATCCTTTTTGGTGTGGTCCTGATCGTTTACACCTCGGCCAATATCGCTCTGGGCCGCTCCGCCTGGGACCCCTACCCGTTCATTCTGCTGAACCTGTTCCTCTCCATGCTGGCCGCCATCCAGGCGCCCGTGATCATGATGAGCCAGAACCGGCAAGACACCAAAGATCGTCTCCGCAGCGAGCTGGATTTCGACGTCAACCGCCGCGCGGAATCGGAGATCCAAGGTTTGGCGCGTAAATTGAATCTTCTGGCCGATAAGGTAGATGACGTTCAGGATCTGCTTCGGCAGAAACTTCCCGACGGCAAGGGCGGCGACTTGCGTCCGAGTACGTGAGATGGGGCCGTCCCGCGAGGAATAGCGTGCCGCGTCGGCGAAATCGGACCGCTTCGAGTGAGCCTGACTCCGGCGCCGGCACACTACCCTGGCCGAACATGGCGCGGGCCTTCACAGCGGTAATGAGTGCCGGGCTGCGTCTTGAACAGGAGGTCCGTCATGCAAGACACTCTGGCCAAGCCCGCGCGCCCATCCTCATCCTGGCTCGGGGATGGCGCCGATGGCGTCAGGCAAGAGGTGGAAGGCCGGCTTAGGGCCTGTGGAACTCGCGGTGCCGGCTCACTCGTAGCGCAAGGCGCGAACCGGCTCGATGCGCATCGCCCGCAGCGCGGGCGCCACCGCCGCCAATAGCGCAACCATCGCGATGACGGCGGTGGCTGCCGCCAGCATCCACGGATCGTACGCGCGGATGCCCGGGATGCGAGATGCCGCGATGCGCGCCAGCGCATATCCGACCGGCAGTCCCACGGCGATGCCGACCGCGGCGAGCCGGCCGACGTCTCCGATCACCGACAGCAGAATACGGCTCGGAATCGCACCCAGTACCAGGCGAATGCCGAACTCGCGCGTGCGCCGTTCGACCGCGTAGGAAATGGTCCCGTACACGCCCACCGCCGCCAGCATGGTGGCCAGCACTCCGAAGGCGAGCGCCAGCGTGGCAATCAGCCGCTCGGAGTAGATCGAGTCGTCGAGAACCGCGGTCATGCTGGTGAGTCGGTCAATCGGAAGGTTTGCGTCCAACTGTTTGACGGTGCTTCGCACCGCCGCAAAAATACCCTCTTCCCCGCCCTGAACCCGCAACAGGAAAGCGGATTGTCCAATCAGCGCGTCGGCGCCCTGTTTGAAAGGCACATACAGGAAGCGCTGCGGTTTCTCTCGCAGGTCGCCGTACTTCGAGTCCTGGACGACACCCACGACCTCGACGTCGGAGTCGTTGCTGCCAACCCGCATGTGGCGTCCGATCGGATTCTCGTTCTCGAAAAGAAAGCGCGCGAACGTCTGGTTGAGAATCGCCACCTTCGGTGCGGAGGCGGAGTCCTGCTCGCGGAACTCCCGGCCGGCCAACAACGGCGTTCCGAGCATGGAGAAGTAGCCGGCGCCAACCGCATTCTCGCCGCAATCGACATATTCCTTACTGGCGTTGCGTGACCCCGGGACTTTTACACCATTGCCCCATCCCGAGCCACCGAACGGAAGAAGGTACGCCCGGGCCACGGATTTGACGCCGGGAAGCGCACGGAGCTTCTCCCGCAGCTCGCGTGTGATGGCCAATCTCTGCTCCGGCGTGTATCCACTGAGGGTCGGATCGATCGAGAACGTCACCAGGTGGTCGGGCCGGAAACCCGGATCGGCGTAGGCGAGCTCGACCAGGTTCCGCGTAAACAGACCGGCGCCCAGCAACAGCAGCAACGAAATGCAGATCTGGCCGGCCACCAGGCTCTGCCGGGCCCTGGATTGCGAACCACTGGCGCTCATCCCCGAAGTCTGGTCCTTCAGTACAGGCGCCAGATCGGTCTTCGAGACCTGCACGAAGGGGGCGAAGGCAAACAGCAAGGCGGTTGCCAGCGACAGCGCCGTGCAACAGGCGATCAGCGGAAGGTCCACTCGCGGAGCTAGCCAGCCACCCGTCGCGCCGGCTGGCAGCAGGCGTAACAAGCCCCCGGCGAAGCCCTGCGAAAGAAGCAAGCCGAAAAACCCTCCGGCAAGCGCTATTACCGTGCTTTCCACCATCAATTGCCGGGCGAGCTGCCAAGCGGTGGCGCCGATGGCCAGCCGCACGGCGACTTCCCTTTGACGTGCGGTAGCGCGCGCAATCAGCAGGTTGGCCACGTTCGCGCAGGCCAGCAGCAGAACCAGCCCCACCATCACCATCAGAACCACCAGGGGGGTCTGCCATTGATCGCGCAGCACGTTCAGCCCTTGGGCGCCGGATTGGACCGTGAGGGGTTTGTCGAGAATCTTCTTCCACTTCTCCGTTCCGGCGTTCTTCATCCGCGGCAGCTCATCCCGAAGTACGGCGCGGAACAGCGGCAACAGCATCGCGTTCGCACGCTGCGCGCTGACGCCAGGCCGCAGCCTCCCGAACAGGTTGAGCCAATAGGAGTCCGGCGCCTGGATCATCTGCCACTCGGGCGAGACCATGCCGGCCATGGAAACCGCGGCGTAGAAATCGGGATCGCGTCCGCTGAGCAGGCCCCGGAAGCCTCGTGGCGAGACTCCCACAACCACCACCGGGTGGCCATTCATTACTACCTGGCTGTTCAGCACCTTTGGGTCGGCGCCGAGATGGCTGACCCAAAAGGAGTGGCTGAGGACGATAACAGGATTCTGGCCCGGCGCCCCGTCGTCGGAAGGAAGCAGCAGGCGTCCCAGGGCGGGATTCAGGCCCAGCACCGTGAAGAAATTGCCGGTCACCACTTCGGCGTCCGCGCGCACGGCTTCGCCGCGGCACACCAATGTCGCCGGGAAGCTCGCCCGCGCAATCAGGCCCGTGAACGCCTGGTTGTGGTCGCGCAACGCCTGGTACATCGGATAGGAGAAGACACTGCCCTGGTTGTTGTCGCGGCGGGTCCATCCGGGGTTGTAGTCGTCGGATTGAAGCGCTACCAGCTCGGCCGGGTCCTTCACCGGCACCGAACGCAATACCACCTGGTAGAGCAGCGAAAAGATGGCCGCGTTGGCGCCGATGCCGAGCGCCAGCGACAAGACCGCCACCGCCGTGAAAGCAGGCGCCCGGCCCAACGTCCTCAAGGCGAATCGAAAATCGTTCCACATTCCGAATCTCCGCCAGTTACTCTGGCGCGGATTCGCCGATATCTTCATTCCACAGCGCGGGGTGGTGTTGAATAAACTGCCGCATCAGGGCGATGCACTCCGGGTTGTCCGCGATGGTGAGGTCGACTCCCCGCGAGCGCAGGTACTCCTCGGGGCCGCGAAAAGTGCGGTTCTCGCCGGCAACCACTTTCGGAATCCCGTAAAGCAGCACGGCCCCGCTGCACATGTCGCAGGGAGAGAGCGTCGAATAGAGGACCGCGCGGCGATAGTCCGCGGCCCGAAGTCTGCCGGCGTTCTCCAGGCAGTCCATTTCGGCATGCAGAACCGCGCTCGTTCGCTGCACGCGCTGGTTGTGGCCGCGGCCGACGATCCTGCCATCCAGCATCAGCACGGAGCCGATCGGAATGCCGCCTGCCGCCAGGCCTTTTTTCGCCTCCTCAATGGCCGCCTGCAGGAACTCATCCATCACTCATGCTCGACTTTCCGGGGCGGCGCGGGCTCGAGCGGCAGCTCGGGGGTCCGGCTCCAGTCCTGAAACGAGCCGTCGTAGAGCCGCGCTTCCAGTCCCAGGTAGCGCGCCACGAAATACAGCACGGTGGCCTGCAGCCCGATGTGGCAATAGGAGACCGTCAGTTTCTGGCGCGCTCGGCTCCATGAGCTGGCGCAACTCGTCCATCGTCTTCAGCTTGCCGTCGGCCTCGAACACGCTCGGAAACGGCACGTTGCGCGCGCCGGGGATGTGGCCGGCTCGCGGCATGCCGCCGCCATTCGCCCCGCTGTAAAATTCCGCCAGCCGCGCGTCCAGAAGCTGCACCGCGCTGTCGTCCAGATGTGCCCGCACCCATTGGGCATCCACGATCAGTTCCGGCTCCGGATGCGGAACGAATGCGCTGGGGGCGACCCGCGGCGCCTCGGTCGCGAGCGGCCGTCTTTCCGTCCGCCACAGCGCCAGCCCGCCGTCGAGGAGCGACGTCCGATCGCCCAATCCAACGTAGTCGAGCGTGAACCAGACGCGCGTTGCCGACTGCACCGACTCGTTTCCGGCGTAAACGACAACCCTTGCGTTGTCCGCAATCCCGAGCCGGTCCAACGCTTCCTGCAGCGCGGCGGCCGATGGCATCTGGAGCCGGAGGCCGGTCTCGCCGGTGACGGAGACATCCGCCAGCGTGACCAGCCGGGCGCCGGGAATGTGGCCCGCATCGTAATCTTTTTGCGAGCCGACGTGCAGAATCACCAGTCCTTCATCGCTCAAATGGCCCGCCAGCCAATCGGTGGACACAATCATGTTTGGATGACTCTCAAGGGTCTGGGGCGTTCCCTGCGCAGCGGCGGCAAAGGGTATCGAAAACACCAAGGCCAGCGTGGCAAGCGTCTGGCGGCTAATGTAATCGAACATCCTAGCCATTGTGGCACAGGCTTTCGAGACTGTGTCAGGTACCACGGACGTCGACGTCCGTGTACGTGCACACTGGCACTCATGCCGGTAGCACCTGACACAGACACGAATGTCCGTGCCACCGCTTGTGGCAGCATTCAGACGGCGGCCCGTCGAGCGGGCTGATAACTGCCCGGAACCGACCGGAACGAGATCGCCAGGCGGTTCCACCCGTTGATCGCCACCACGGCCAGCGCCAGGTTCACCAATTCCGCTTCGGTGAACTGCCGGCGCACCCGCTCATACACTTCATCCGGGACATGATTCTGCGAAATCAGCGTCAGCGCCTCGGTCCACTCCAGCGCGGCGCGCTCCCGCTCCGTAAAGAAGGGTGTCTCGTGCCAGGCGTTCAGCGCGTACAACCGCTGTTCCGTTTCCCCCGCGGCGCGCGCGTCCTTGGTGTGCATGTCGATACAGTAGGCGCAACCGTTGATCTGGGAAGCGCGGGTTTTCACCAAGTCCAGCAGCGAGTGCTCCAGCCCGCAGCTTTGCACGTATTTCTCCAATCCCAGCATTGCGTGCGCGGCTCCGGGTGGTGCGTCCTTTTGGTAGTCGATTCTAGGGTTCATCCTTTTGCCTCTCCTAACAGAATTATGACGCGACTGCCCCCACGGTTTGTGACTAACGAAGCTGACAGGCTTTCTACCGGCTCACGGGCGGGGGCGGTTGGCCCTGATCTTTCTTCCGGGCGTCCGCTTCGACCTGGCGGATTTGGTTTCTGACGAACTCGACATCCTGGGCGTCGGGCACCAGCGCCAGGTATTGGTTCAGACTGCGCACGGCGCCGGTAAGGTCGCCCAGGTTCGCCTGTGCGGCGCCGAGGATGTGATAGATCTTCGCGTAACGGTGATCGGTGTCGAGTTGGATTTGTCGTTCCGCATCCTGAACGGCCACGCCATAATCGCCCAGCCGGAATTTCGCCATCGAGCGGCAGTAAAACGCCTGCGGCAGATACGGATTCATCGCAACCGCCCGGCTCGAGTGCTCCACCGTACTTTCGAACTTCCGTTCGTCGTACGCCATCGCCGCCAGAGGCACCAGCGGCAGAACAAACCTGGCGTCGGCCTCCATCGCACGGTTGAAACAGTCCGCGGCTTTCTCCCGGTTGCTCTGGGCTCCGTACAGCATACCCAGCTCGTACCAGGCGCCGGCATACCGGGGATAAAGCCGCACCGCCTTGTCAAATTCCTTCAGAGCCCGATCTAATTTGCCGGCATTTCTCTCTTTAACCCCGCTCTCATACGCCTTTCGCGCGCCCTTCGGGGCGGTGGCGTCCGCCAGGCTGATGGTAAAGCCTTCAACGTTGGCCATCCGCCGCAGGATAATGGCGCCGATTTCCGGGCGTTCCGTCGCCCCGCGGCCCGGCAGGCGAATCGGATTCGACGAAAACCCGGGCAGCGATACCCGTATTTCACAATCGGCCAGTCCCCGGTCGCCTAATTCTCCGTGCAGGACCTCGTAGCGGGCGGCGCTCTCGGGCGCCGCGGCGCCCGAGGACATGCTCGCATCCGTCATTCCGGTGTTGGCGCCATCAAGCTGGAAGCTGAACGTGCCCTTGCCATTGGTATAAGTTCCCGGGCGCGGAGTCCCGTTGCAGGCGCGCTCCACGGGAACGTTTCCGGCCGGCGAGCCGTCCTCGAAAATCACCTTGCCGGAAACATACACGGGTTGGTTGAAGCCGCTCGGGCTGGCTGGGGCGGGATGGGTGGTGGGCGCAGCCGTGGGAACGTTGCCGCCGCCTCCGGCCGGATTCGAAGTTCCGCCGCCGGTGTGCTGCGCCGTGGCGGGGGCGCAAAACAGGCTGCCGGCCGCCAGCAAGGCAAACAACGCCAGGAGTTTTCGCCGAAATTTCATGGCTACTCCAGTCGCCCAATCAAAATCCACCCACATTATGTCACAAGGGAGAGCAAATATAAACGATATAGGCAGCCTAATCTCCCACATCTCCACGTCCTGGCAACCGCACAGTGACACACCGGCACCGATGCCGGTGGCACCTGACACAGACAGGAATGTCCGTGCCACCAGTCCTGGCGCATAATGGGAGTGCTTGGGAGGTGCAGCCTTGGAGACCCTCCACGACGCCGTTTCCGTTCGCGCTCCGCGCGGCACCACGCTGCGATGTAAGGGCTGGCAGCAGGAAGCCGCGCTGCGCATGTTGATGAACAACCTCGACGCCGAGGTCGCGGAACGTCCCGACCAGCTCATCGTCTACGGCGGCACCGGCCGCGCCGCGCGCGACTGGCCATCGTTCCACGCCATCGTCCACGCGCTCGAAAACCTGGCCGGTGACGAGACGCTGCTCATCCAATCCGGCCGTCCGGCCGGCATATTCCGCACGCACCCAGGGTCGCCGCGGGTACTGATCGCCAACGCCAACCTGGTGGGGCGCTGGTCCAACTGGGAAGAGTTCCATCGCCTCGAGCGGATGGGCCTCACCATGTACGGCCAGATGACCGCCGGCTCGTGGATCTACATCGGCAGCCAGGGCATTATTCAAGGCACTTTCGAAACTTTCGCCGCGGCGGGCGCGAAGCATTTCGGCGGATCGCTGGACGGCCGTTTCCTCGTCTCCGGCGGCTTGGGAGGCATGGGCGGCGCGCAGCCGCTGGCCGCCACTATGAACGGCGCTTCGTTTCTCGGCGTCGAGGTAGATCCCGACCGGATTCAGAAACGGCTGCGTACCGGCTACTGCGACCGGATGGCCACCACTCTTGACGAGGCGCTCGGTCTGATCGGCGAGTCCCGGCGCCAGGGCCGCGCGCTTTCGGTCGGCCTGGTGGGCAACTGCGCCGACGTCATTCCCGAGCTGGCGCGCCGCGGCGTTGTCCCCGATATCGTCACCGACCAGACCAGCGCCCACGACGAGCTGAACGGCTACGTGCCGAACGGCATGACGCTCCAGGCCGCCCTGGAGCTGCGCGCCAAAGACCCCGCAGGCTACCAGCGGCGCGCGCTGGAAGCCATGGCGGCGCACGTCCAGGGAATGCTCGCGCTGCAGCAGATGGGCGCGGTGGTGTTCGATTACGGCAACAACATCCGCGCGCAGGCCCAACGCGCCGGTGTCGAAGACGCCTTCCACATTCCCGGCTTCGTGCCGGAATTCATCCGTCCCCTGTTCTGCCAGGGCCGCGGACCCTTCCGCTGGGTGGCGCTGTCGGGCGAGCCGGAAGACATCCACCGAACCGACAAGCTCGCGCTCGAGCTGTTTCCGCACGACCAGGTGCTGGAGCGCTGGCTGGCGCTGGCCGGCGAACGCATCCAGTTTCAAGGCCTGCCGTCCCGCGTGTGCTGGCTCGGCTACGGCGAGCGCGCCGAGTTCGGCGAGGCGATGAACCGCCTGGTGCGCACGGGCGAGCTGCGCGCTCCCATCGTCATCGGGCGCGATCACCTGGACACCGGCAGCGTGGCCTCGCCATACCGGGAAACGGAAGGGATGCGGGACGGCTCGGACGCCATCGCCGACTGGCCGCTGCTGAACGCCCTGCTCAATACCGCCGCCGGCGCTTCCTGGGTTTCCATCCATAACGGCGGCGGCGTGGGCATCGGGTACTCGCATCACGCCGGCATGGTGGTGGTGGCCGACGGCACCGACGAGATGGGCGTCCGGCTGAATCGCGTGCTCACCTGCGACCCCGGCATCGGTGTCGTCCGCCACGCCGACGCCGGCTACCAGGAGGCGCTCGAGGTGGCCGCGCGGCACGGCATCCGCCTGCCAATGCGCGAGCCACAAGCCGGAGACAACGAATGAAGGCCAACGTGTCCGATCCGCACTGGCCCAAGGCCGGAGCGTGGCTGCGCGGAAAATTCAACGGTTCCAGCCCGCCGCGCCTGGGCGTATTGGGCGTGCCTCTTTCGAAAGGCTCTCTCACGCCCGGCCACTGCGAGCAGGCGCCCGACGCCGTCCGCTCGATATTGCGGCGCCTGAGCACGTACGACATCGAATCCAATCTCGACCTGCGCTCACTCGGCGTGCGCGACTTCGGCGATCTGAACGTGGCCGGCTCCACGCCGGAAGATGCGTTCGCGCCTATTTCGCTGCGGGTGCGGCGGCACCTGGAGGAGGTGGAAGCGCTGGTGCTGGTCGGGGGCGACAACTCCATCACGCGGCCGGGCGCGAACGGCGTCCCGCCGTCGCTCGAGCGCTGCGGACTGCTGACGCTGGATGCGCATCTCGACCTGCGGCATCTCGAGGGCGGCCTCTCGAACGGCAACCCGGTGCGCGCGCTGCTCGAAGACGGGCTGCCGGGCGCCAACGTGTGGCAGATCGGTTTGCAGGGCTTTGCCAACTCGGCCGAATACGCGCGCGTGGCCCGCGAAGCCGGCATCATGGGCATCACCGCCAACCAGGCGCGGTCGCGCGGCGGACTGGCGGTTGTGGTGGAAGAGGCGCTGGAACGATTGTCGGCCTCCCTGGACGCTATCTACGTCGATGTCGACCTGGACGTGCTTGACCGATCCTACAGCCCCGGCACGCCGGGTTCGCGTCCGGGCGGGTTCGCCCCCTGGGAACTCCGGAAGGCGGTCCGCCGCTGCGGCGCCCACTCGAAGGTGCGCGTTTTGGACGTGGTGGAGTTCGACCCGTCGACGGACATCTCGAGCATCACCGCTTACAACGCCGCGCTGTGCCTGCTGAGCTTCGCCTCGGGCATGCTCGAACGGAAAACGTAGCCCCATGACTTCGACTCTCGCCGTGGTGAACTGCTCGGAGCTGGTGACGCTGGCCGGCCCGCCGGGTCCGCGCCGCGGCGCCGCCATGCGGGATCTCACCGTAGTTACGGACGGCGCCATGCTGGTGCGCGACGGCCGCGTCGAGCGCGTCGGGTGCCGCGGCGAAGTCGAGCCACTCATTCCGGCCGGCGCCGACGTCGTCGATGCGGGCGGGCGGGTGGTGATGCCCGGCTTCGTGGATGCGCACACGCACCCGGTGTTCGCCGGCCACCGCGCCGACGAATTCGAACGGCGCGCCGCGGGCGCCACCTATCAGCAAATTGCGGCTTCCGGCGGCGGCATTCGCGCCACCGTCCGGCGAACGCGCCAGGCATCCGAAGACGCGCTGGTGGAGGCGGCGCGCCGGCACGCCGATTGGTTTTTGCGAACCGGCACCACCACGCTAGAGGCGAAATCCGGCTACGGCCTGACGCTCGACGATGAGCTGAAACTTCTCGGCGCCATCCGCCGCCTGGCGGCGGAGACCCCGCTCCGCTGGGTGCCGACCTTCCTCGGTGCGCACGAAATTCCGGACGAGTATCGAAACCGCCGCGAAGCTTATATCGAGTTGTTGACCGAAGAGATGCTGCCGGCGGTGACGCGCGGCCGGCTGGCCGAGTATTGCGACGTGTTCGTCGAAACGGCGGTGTTCCAGGTGGCGGAGGCGCGCAAAATTCTCACGGCGGCGAAATCGCTGGGCCTCGGCCTGCGCATCCACGCCGATCAGCTCAGCGCGTCCGGAGGCGCGTGGCTGGCCGCCGAATTGGGGGCAGCCACCGCCGACCACTGCGACCACACCACCCCGGACGCCTGGCGCGCGATGAACCTGGCGGGCGTGCAGCCAGTGCTGCTGCCGGGGGCCGTGTACGCGCTGGGCTTGAAGCGATACCCGCCTGTGCGGGAGATGATGGACGCCGGCTTGCCGGTGGTGCTGGCCACCGATTTCAACCCCGGCTCTTCGCCCACACCATCCATCGCCGCCATCCTGTCGCTGGCCGCGACGCAGATGAAGATGCTGCCGGCCGAGGCCATCACGGCGGCCACCATCAACGCCGCGCACAGCCTGGGACGCGGCCACCAAATCGGCTCGCTCGAGCCGGGGAAGCTGGCCGACTTCGTCATCCACGACTGCGCCGACCATCGCGAGCTGTGCTACTGGTTTGGGGTCGAACCCGCGGCGGCTGTCTTCATCGGCGGCCGCGAAGTGTGGAGACGCCACTGATCGTTTGCCTGGTGGCATCGCCATGCCCAACAATGAGTTCATGCCCACCGACAGCCGCCGCCTCCGCAGCGCCTCCTGGTTCCGGGGAACCGACTACTACAGCTTCGCCCGCCGCGCCTGGCTGCGCGCCGAAGGGTTCGGGGCAGACTTGTTCGACGGCAAGCCCGTGATCGGCATCTGCAATTCCTGGAGTGAGCTGAACAACTGCAACCTTCACCTGAAGCAGGTGGCCGAAGCCGTCAAGCGCGGCGTGTGGCAGGCCGGCGGCGTTCCGCTCGAGTTCCCACCATCTCTTTGGGCGAGATGTTCCTGAAGCCCACGTCGATGTTGTTCCGCAACCTGATGGCCATGGACGTGGAAGAGATGATCCGCGCGAACCCGCTGGATGGCGTGGTGCTGCTGGGGGGCTGCGACAAAACGGTCCCGGCGCAACTGATGGGCGCGGCCAGCGTGGACATTCCCACCATTTTTCTGACCGGCGGGCCGATGCTCTCCGGCCAGTGGCGCGAACGCAAGCTGGGGGCGGGCACCGACGGGCGCAAACTGTTCGACCTGTATCGCTCGGGCAAGCTCACCGAAGAGGAGTGGTGCGAGATCGAAGGCTGCATCGCGCGCTCCACCGGGCACTGCACGGTGATGGGCACCGCGTCCACCATGGCCATCGTGGCCGAAGCGCTGGGGATGAGCCTGCCGGGCTCGGCAGCGATTCCGGCGCCGGATTCGCGACGGCTGGCCGCGGCCGAAAAATCGGGACGGCGAATCGTCGAGATGGTGGCTGAAGATTTGCGCCCTTCGAAGATCCTGACGCGCGAAGCCTTTGAAAACGCCATTACGGTGGACATGGCCGCCGGCGGCTCCACCAACGCCGTGGTGCACTTGCTGGCGATTGCCGGAAGGACGGGCGTCGCACTGACGCTCGACGACTTCGACCGCATCTCGCGGCTCACGCCCTGGCTGGCCAACATCAAGCCTTCCGGCGAATACCTGATGGAAGATTTTTTTGAGGCTGGGGGCGTGCCCGCGCTGATGCGCGACCTGCTCGGCCTTCTCCACCGCCAGTCGCTCACCGTCACCGGCCGCGGCGTGGAGGCGAATGTGGCCGGCGCAAGCTGCTGGCGCCGCGAAGTGCTGCACCCGCCCGAGCAGCCGCTAGCCGGCGAAGGCGGCACCTTCGTGCTGCGCGGAAATCTGTGTCCGCGCGGCGCGGTGCTGAAGCACACCGCCGCGTCGCCGCGCCTGTTGCGCCACCGCGGCCGCGCCTTTGTATTCGAAACGTATGAGGCCATGCGCGCCAGCCTGAACGATCCCGCGCTTCCGGTGGACCGGGACACCGTGCTGGTGATGAAGAATTGCGGTCCGAAGGGTGCGCCCGGCTTTCCGGAGTGGGGCCAGATTCCGCTGCCCCGCGTGTTGCTCGACCAGGGCGTGGACGACGTGGTGCGCATCTCCGACGCCCGCATGAGCGGCACCAGCTTCGGAACCGTGGTGCTGCACGTGACGCCGGAATCGGCCGCGGGCGGTCCGCTGGCGCTGGTCCAGACCGGCGACTGGATCGAGCTGGACGCTCCGGCCCGCCGTCTCACGCTGCAGGTGGACGAGGCCGAGCTCGAACGACGCCGCGCGGCATTTGTTCCGCGCCCCGCCGAAATATACCCGCGGCTACGGCGCTCTGTTTCTTCGGCACGTGCTCGAAGCCGACCAGGGCTGCGATTTCGATTTCCTGCGGGGTGGGGACCGGGCTGGAAATGAATAGGGCCCGGCTCTCGCCCAACTACAAGTGGCATGCGGTGGCCATGTTGTGGGGGATTGCCTTTTTCAATTACGCCGACCGCCAGGCCATCTTTTCCGTGTTCCCGCTGCTCGAAGCCGAGCTGCACCTGAGCCCGATTCAACTGGGCTTGCTGGGGTCCTCGTTTGCCTGGGTGTACGGGCTGTGCGCGGCGTTTGCCGGCGCCATCGTCGACCGCGTGCGCCGGGTGGCCGCCGTGCTTTGGGGCTTGTACGCGTGGAGCGCCATCTGCATGGCCACCGCGATTTCCCGCACTTTCGGCCATCTGCTGTTTTTCCGCTCGGCCGAAGGGCTGGGCGAAACGCTCTACTTTCCCGCATCGGTTTCGCTGCTCAGCGACTACCACGGAAAGGCGACCCGCTCGCGCGCGCTGGGCTTTCTGCAAACCAGCGTGTACCTGGGCACCATTGCCGGCGGGTTCTTCGCCGGTCTGATCGGGCAGCGCTACGGCTGGAGATGGTCGTTCGTGGTGTTCGGCGGCTTGGGTATGCTGCTCGGCGTGGTGCTGCACCGGTTTCTGATTGAGCCGGAGCGGGGCGCGGCGGAAGAGCGGGCGGCGCCGGCCGAGACGCTTCCGGTGGGCCAGACCTGGAGCCTGATCGTGCGCACCCCATCGGCGCTGTGCCTGTTGGGGGCCTTTCTGTGCGCCAATTTCGTAGCGGTGGTTCTGCTGGCCTGGATGCCGAAATTCCTGTACGACAAATTCGAGATGAATCTGGCCACCGCCGGCTTGACGGCCACGCTCTTTGTCCAGCTCGCCAGCATGGCGGGAGCGCCGCTGGGCGGCTGGCTTGCCGATCTGCTACGCAGGCGGTTCGCGGGCGGCCGCCTGATGGTGCAGGCTGTGGGAGTACTGCTGGGGGCGCCGTTCGTGGTGCTGTGCGGGCTTACCACCTCCATCCCGACGCTGCTGGTGGCGCTGACGGCGTGGGGGCTGTTCAAAGGCCTCTACGACGCCAACATTTTCGCGTCGGTCTTCGATGTGATTCCGGCGCGCGCGCGAGGCAGCGCCGCCGGCCTGATGAATACCATCGGTTGGCTGGGAGGCGGCGGGACGGCGCCGATAGTTGTCGGTTGGGTTTCGGAAACGCACGGACTGGGCGTGGCCATCGCTCTCGCCGCGTCGGTCTATGCGCTGGCTGGAGCCTTTCTGCTTACGGCTATAGTATTCTTTATCGGAAAGGACACGGCGCGTCTGGAATGTTCACCAGGAGCGTGATGCTGCTTATGGTTCTCGGTTCCGCCGGCCTGGCGCAGGAGTCGGGCTTCATCGCCGACCCCATGCCCACGCCGTCGTGTCACGCCTCCACCATCGTCGAGCTCAAACCCGGAAGCTTTCTCGCGGCCTGGTTCGGAGGCGCCGGCGAAGGCAAGCCCGACGTGGCCATCTGGGGCGCCCGCTACGAAAACGGAAGCTGGGGGAAGCCCTACGAGCTGGCTCGCGAGCCGAATATCGCCACCTACAATCCGGTCCTGTTCCACTCCGCCGACGGCGTGCTGTGGCTGTATTACAAGTTCGGCCCGCACCCCGACAACTGGACCGCCGCGCGCATGTGGAGCCGCGACGAGGGCCAAAGCTGGTCGCCGGTGGAGCATCTGCCCGCCGGATTGTACGGGCCCATCCGCGCGAAGCCGCTGGTCCTTTCCGACGGCACCATTGTCAGTGGGACATCGGTGGAAAGCTATACCTCCTGGGCGGCGTGGATCGAGCGCTCCACCGACAACGGCAAGACCTGGACGCGCCACGGCCCCATCACCGTCGCCGGCGTGCCGGTTCCGCCGCCGCCCGCCCGGCACGGCATCATTCAGCCGGTGGTGGTGCCGATGGGCGGCCCGCACCTGCGCTTTTATGCGCGGTCGACCAACGACATCGGCCGCATTTGCGTCTCCGATTCCTACGACGCCGGCGTGACCTGGTCGGCAGCGCGGCCCACCGACCTGCCGAACCCGAACTCCGGCATCGACGCCGTGCGCCTCGGCGACGGCCGTTTCGTGATGGTCTACAACAACACGCAGTCGGGCCGAAGCCCTCTAAACCTGGCCGTGAGCGCCGACGGCGATCACTGGAACATGTTCCAAGCGCTCGAAACCGAACGGGGCGAATATTCCTACCCGGCCATGATCGTGGGCTCGGACGGCGATCTCCACATCACCTACACGTGGAATCGAAAAAAAATTAAATATGTCCGCTGGCCCAAGGACAAAATTCCGCGGTAAACGGAACGGATCGTCTTTATATGTCCACTTCGTCTCTCCGCTTGCCCAGCCACGTCGCGGCGCCCAAGTTGACCTTTGTCCAGGGCGCGGCGCTGATGCTGGCCATCGCCGCCGTCTTTCTTCTCATCAACCACCAGGCCTATTCGAGCTTCTTCCACGACGATGCGCTCGACAACATGGTCTGGACCAACCTGGTGGGCGTCGACGAGTTCGCGCACGGCGTCCTCGCCTGGAAGTTCATGCCCAACAACTTCCGGCCCGTCGGGCACTACTATTTCCGGGTCATGCGGCAGATCGCGGGCTACCACTTTCCGGCGTGGGTGGCGGCGCTGCACCTGTTTCATCTGATCGGCGTATGGCTGCTGTGGCTGATCATCCGGCGTCTGGGGGCGTCGGCCGGCGCGGCGGCGGCGGGTGTGCTGTTTTTTGCCGTGAACATGACGGTGTTCTGGGCCTACTGGCGGCCGATGTACGACTTCGACGTGCTGTGCGGTCTGTTCACGCTGCTATCTCTATACCTGTACATGCGCGGCAACCTGGTGTTGAGCCTGGTTTCGTTCTGGCTGGCTTACAAATCGAAGGAAATGGCCGTCGCTATTCCTGCCATCCTGCTGCTTTACGAGTGGTGGTTCGGGGGACGCCGCTGGTGGCGCGTTCTGCCGTTTGCGGCCATATCCGCCAGCTTCGTCACGCAGGCCTATCTGGCGAACCGCAAGACCGACAACCCCTACACCCTGCGACTGACTCCGGCGGCGCTCTGGACCTGCACGAAGTATTATTCCCTGCACTTTCTGCTTTTCAATTATTCGGGCTTCGTACTGCCACTGTTGCCGCTGCTCCGGCGGGACAGGCGCGTGCTGTTTGGTGTGTGGATGACGCTGTGCCTGATGAGTCCCATGTTGTTTCTGCCGGGTCGGCTGTTTGAAACTTACTTGTACCTGCCTGTGGCGGGAACTGCGCTGGCGCTCGCCTTCGTATTGGAGGGCCGTCCGAAATGGGTGCTGGTGGCTGTTGCCGCGGTATGGCTGGGCGCCAACGTGCACGCGCTGATGCGCAAGGCGCCACATGAATTGGAGGTGTCCCGTATCGCTCACACCTACTTCGACCAGATCTTCGAATTCGCGAAAAAGAATCCGTACGTCGAGGTGGTCACTTTTCGCAACGCTCCACCGGAAATGGGGGGCCACGGCATCCAAGCCATCTTCCGGCTGGCGCTGAATAAACCCCAGGCGAAAGTCTACTGGGTGGAGTGGCCGGAGGCACCGGGAGCCGCCAAGGCCGACAACTTCGCGGCCACCGTGTGGGATTTCAATCATGAGAAGTTGCTCTACCGCACCCGCAAAGCCGGCGAGCCCTACGCCGCCAGTCTGGATTTCACCGGCGTTCCGCCTGCCTGGCAGTTGGGGAAAGGCTGGTACGCTCCCGATCCGAAGGGCTTTTCCTGGAGCCAGCCGGAAGCGCAGGCAACCTTCCGGTTGCCCGAATCTCCGCGGCAGTTCTACATCGAGATGAATATCCAGCCCGAGCAGGTTCCGCCCGGCGGAGCATTTTCCGTTTCCGCCACCCTCGGCGGAACAGCCTTGCCCGTCCGTCGATTCACGACTGGCGGGAAGCGGGTTGTTGCGTGGCCTCTCGACGGCAAAACACTGGAACGGCTGCGTGCCGGCCTTCACGACGGGAATATCCAGGTAGAGTTGGCATTCAATCCCGTTTTCCCGGCGCCCGACGACAAGAATCGCGAACTCGGAGCGGCCGTTAGTGAACTGGGATTCCGATGACGCAGTCCGTTACGATGTAGAATGGCCTGTGTGCCTTGACAACGGATTCCGCCTAAGATCCAATAGACGTGTAGTTCCCGCTGTCCCGCAACTTGTTCGGAAACTTATCAATGTCTTTTCCTCAGAACCGTCGTGATACCCGCGCTTCGCCTGCTCGGGCGGCGGAATTGGGAGCCAGACCTTTTTGTGTCGACCTGGATGGCACACTCTCCCGCACCGACACGTCGGTGGAAGCAATAATACGTGCGCTTCTCCGGCGGCCATACCTTTTTTTCCTGATGCCCTTTTGGGTATTCAACAAGAGCCGTTTCAAGACGCGGGTGGCTCGCGAAGCAAACCTCCGGCCGGAGAACCTCCTTTATCATCCTGAAATTGTACGCCTGGCCCGGGAGCGACATGCGGCGGGCTGTCCGGTTTGCCTGGTTACTGGCACTTCCGAACATATCGCCCGTGCGGTCGCCGGTCACCTGAATTTCTTCGACACCGTGGTGGCTGTCACGGAAGACGGCCCCGACATGACGGGCAAGTTGAAGCGGGACGAGCTGGTGCGGCGCTTCGGGGCTCGCGGTTTCGACTACGCCGGCAATTCCCGCCAGGATTTGCCGGTTTGGGAAGCGGCTGGGGAAATCATCGTGGCCGAACCCACAGCCGCGGTGCGAAGGGCGCTCGCTTCGGGCCGCTTGAAGGCGGATCGTGTCTTCGCGGAACGCCGCCGCCCCGCCCTTGACGTCTTACGCGCGTTGAGACCGCATCAGTGGCTCAAGAACGTTTTGGTCTTCGCCCCTGTGCTGGCTTCCCACCGTTTCGAAGACGCAGGGCGATTGTTTTCCTCCACCCTGGCTTTTTGTTCCTTCAGCCTGGCGGCATCCGCCGTTTACGTGCTGAACGATCTTCTGGATCTGGACTCGGATCGGAAGCATCCGGTCAAATGCCAGCGTCCCTTCGCCGCCGGACGGATATCGCTCCTTACGGGTATCGCATTGGCCCCCGTTCTGGCGGCTGCCGCGTTGACCGTCGGGTTGCTGGCGGGCCCGGCGCTGGCGCTTTTCGCGGCTGCCTACCTGTTGGCGGTTCTGCTCTATTCCCTGAGGTTGAAGAGGATTGCTATAGCCGACGTGATCCTCCTTTCGGGGCTCTACACGTTGCGCGTTTACGCCGGCTCGGCGGCCTCGTCGATCCCGGTGTCACCCTGGCTGGCAGCCTTGTGCATGTTTCTCTTCTTGAGCCTGGCCATGGCCAAGCGGCATAGCGAGCTGGTGAGTAGCCCCGGCGCCGCCGCGGAAAGCGGAGAAGTCCCCGGACGCGGTTATCGGCCGGGGGACGCCGCCGTGGTTCAAAGCCTGGGCACCTCCAGCGGGTATATCTCAGCGCTCGTCCTGGCCCTGTATGTCCAAAGTGATATGGGACGTAGCTTGTATGCGCACCCTGACTGGTTATGGCTGCTCGTCCCCATTCTGTGTTTCTGGGTGGGCCGGCTGTGGCTGATGTCTGCCAGGGGAGAACTGGATGCCGATCCGGTGGTGTTCGCACTTCGAGACAAGACCGGCTGGCTGTTGGCCGGCCTGTGTGCCGTAATTGTCGTCCTGGCTGGTGCTCGTTAAGTGTTTCGGAACGGATCGATTCCGCCCAGGTAACACGGTATCCTCCGCGGTCCTAATGATCCCTTCCGGAGCCTGAGATTGAGGTTTCCTTTAATGCCGCAACTCTCTGCCGCTGAAAAAGACACTCTTTCCCCCTCACGATCGGATTACCTTCGAAGCGTCTCCCTCCTGGCGCTGATTGCCGCTGTCTTTCTGGTTTATAACAGACAGGCCTACGGCAGCTTCTTTTTCGACGATGCTTTCGACCACCTGGGTTGGACCACCACCGTCAACATCCGGACCTTTATCAATGGATTGCTGACATGGAGATTCCTGCCGAACAATTTCCGGCCGGTTGGGCACTACCTTTACCGGTTTATGTACCAGGTTGCCGGTTACTACTTTCCCGCATGGATCGCCGCGCTCCACCTGCTTCATCTGGTGTGCGTCGGGTTGTTGTGGCTTATCCTCCGGCGCCTCAAGGTCCCAGTTTACGCGGCGGCGGCAGGTCTGCTGGTGTTCGCGTTGAACATGTCGGCGTTCTACGTGTACTGGCGCCCGATGTTCCACTTCGACCTGTTGTGCTGCCTGTTCACGCTGCTGTGCCTGTACGCTTACATGCGCGGCAACCTGATCGTGAGCCTGCTCTCTTTCTGGTTGGCTTACAAGGCGAAGGAAATCGGGGTGGTGATTCCCGCCATCCTGCTGGTGTACGAGTGGTGGTTTGGCGGAAAGCGATGGTGGCGTGTGGTGCCCTTCGCGGTCATTTCGGCCAGCTTCACGCTGCAGGCATTTCTGGCCAATCGGAAAACCGATAATCCCTACACGCTCCGCGTGACGCCGGCTGTCGTCTGGACCTGCGTGAAATTCTACGCCAATCACGCACTCTTGTTTCCTTTCCTCGGATTCCTTCTTCCGGGGTTGGCGCTCCTGAAGCGCGACAAGCGGGTGGCGCTGGGTCTATGGATCGCGCTTTGCACCATTGGCCCGATGTTTCTGCTGCCCTTCCGACTTTACGATGCCTACCTGTACATCCCGGCGGCGGGCCTGGCGATTGCCTTCGCGGTGGTGCTGGAAGGACGGCCCAAGTGGGTGTTGGCCGTGTTCGCCGCGGTGTGGATGGCGGCGAATGGTTATGTACTGTCCCTGAAGGCGCCGCACGAGCTGGAATTGGCCCGTCACAACCGGGACTACTTCGAAGCGGTTTCCGAACTGGCCCGACAGCACCCCGAAATCCAGGTGGTGACTTTCCGCAACGCCCCCCCGGAGATGGCGGAGTGGGGCGTGGAAGGCGTCTTTCACCTCGCGTTCCACAATCCTGGTCTACGCGTATACTGGGCGGAAGCGCCAGAGGCCGCTGCCGCCGAGAAGGAGAACAATGCCGCCATCACCGTCTGGGACTTCGAACACGACAAACTGCTCTCTCGCATCCACAAGAGCGCCGTTGCCGTGCCGGAAGTGGTTGATTTCGCCTCGGTGTCGGCCGCTGAGGCGCTCGGCGACGGCTGGTACAAACCCGAGGCAGGCTTCTGCTGGACTCAGCGGAAGGCCTTCGCCAAGTTGGGCCTGCCCGAATCGATGCGGCAGTTCTACGTCAAGCTGAACATCGTCGCCGACCAGATTCCGAATCATGGCGCCGTCACCTTGTCGGCGAGCGTGGGCGGAGTACCACTCGACGCCCGCACCTTCACCCACGACGGCGGGCGGGAAGAGGTGTGGCCGATCGACGCGCCAACCGCCGCGAAAATGGCCGGCAATGCCACCAATGGCGTGGTTACCGTGGAGTTGAGCGTGAACCCGCCTTTCCGGCCCTCCAACGGCGACATGCGGGTTCTGGGACTGGCGGTGAAGGAGTTTGGGTTCCGGTAGAACGCCCCAGAAGCCACTCCGGTCATTGCACGCTGGTGGCGAACAGGCGGTCGAAGAACTCTCGCGTCCGGGCGCGGATCTGCTCCAGCTCCCGTTCGAGCGGCTGGTCGTGCAGGTGGTCGGGCGTCCAGCGGGCCACCAGCTCGGTGAGCAGTTCCAGTTGCGCGCCGGCGCTGGGCAGGCTGCCTTCCGCTGTGGCCGGAAATCAATCGCATGCCGTGATCGATGGCGCGATAGAGCGTGGCGGCGTCGCGCAGGAAAGTCGGCGTCGTTGCGGTCCAGGTGGCCCATGCGCTCGATGATGTCGATGCGCTCTTCGGTGTTCAGCACCTTAAAGAAAATGCCGGCCGCCTTCAGCCGCAGGTACATCAACGCAAAGTCGATGTCGTAGTAGCCGCCGAAGCCGGACTTGATGGGATTGTCGCCGCCCATCTCCTTCTGCAGCCGCATCCGCATCTGGCGGAGATCGCGCAAGGAGCGGCCGCTTTGGCCGTAGCGGCGCCAATCCACGTTCTGGAGATCGACCAGGAAGTGCGGTGGTTTGTTCCAGGTCGCCGGCGATGGCCCGCGATTTCATGTAGGTGATGCCCTCCCACGCCTCGGCCGACCGGCTGAAGTACTCTTTCACCGCCGAGGCGGTTTGCACCAGCGCTCCCGAGCGCCCATACGGGCGCAGGCGCGTGTCGATGGTAAACAGTGTGCCGTCGCCGGTGTAAGCGCTGAGAATGTCGATCATCTTCTCGGCGGCGCGCTGCCAGAACGGTCTTCTCGCCGCGCGTCGTCGTCGGGCAGGACAAATACCAGGTCGGCGTCCGAGCCGACGTCAAATTCGCGCATTCCCAACCGCCCCAGCGCAATCACCATCATCTGGTTGTCGGCCTGGTAGCCGCGCGTCCGGCGGGCGGACGACTCCAGGCTATGCGCCATCGCCATGCGGTAGGAGGCGGCGATGGCGGCGTCGGCGAGGTCGGAGGTGAGCGACAGCGTCTGAAAATCGGTGCGCACAGACAGATGCTCTCGCACTGGATGCGGAACATGGCGCGGCGATAGGCCTTTCGCAGGTCGGAGGCATCCACGGTGTTATCGGCGATCTCGTGGGTAATCGGGCGGCGCATGCGGGGTGCACGCGGACGTGCTGTGATTTCCGCCAGCAGCTCGGGCGTCCGGTTCAACTGCTCCGAAAAATACGGGCTCGATTCGAAAATGTCCATCACATAGCCGGCGAGCTTGGCGTCTTCGTTCAGCAGCGTCCAGCAGGTCCGGCCGCGAAGAGATGCGCTCCAGATGAAGTCTCGAACGGCGCCAGCCCGCTCTTCAATTGGCGTTTGCGCACTTCCAGGGCGAGCGCGGCGCGATCTGGTCGAGAAATCGAACAATGTTGCTTTCCGTCGGCGATGCGGCGTAAAAGCGCCGCGGCCGGCGGGGCGGCCAGCTTGTTCCGTGCGGTGGCGGTTTCCCTTCGGCCTCCGGCTTCGGCGCGGCGCTCGCCGTCCGCCGTACCAATTCCGTAGTAAATGGGCTGTTGCGCGTGAATCACCCGCTCGTAGATCTCGCGCACCTCCTCGGTGGCGGTTTCGATCAGTTCGAGCAGCGCTTTCCCGTCCGGTCGCCGGCGGTCGCCAGCTCGGGAATTCGGCGGGCCAAGCACCTCGAGCTTCTCCTTGTCACGGGGCAAGGAGTGCGTCTGGCGGTCGTCGTAGAACTGAAGGCGATGCTCCACGCTTCGCAGGAACTCGGTAGGCAGTGCTCAGATGGCCGTATTCCGCGTTGGAGAGAAAATCCTTGTCGTGCAAGCGGGACAGCGCCAGCATGGTGCCGCCGTGGCGAACCCAGCGGTCGCGTCCGCCGTGCAGGCGCTGGAGACACTGCGCCAGGAACTCGATGTCGCGGATGCCGCCGGGCATCAATTTGATGTCAATCCCGCCACTTTTGCGACGTTTGGCCAGTTTTTCCGCGATGCGGTCGCGCGTTTCCGACATGGATTCGACGGTGCCGAAATCGAGCGTGGTGGAGTAGATAAGCGGCTCGACGAACTCCAGAAACTTGTGCCCCAGAGAGATGCTGCCCGCGGCGGCGCGCGCCTTGAGAAGCATCTGGAGCTCCCAGTCTCGGGCGCGCGTGCGATAGTAGCGAGCACATGCCGTCCAGACTCATGCAGACATCACCGAGCCTGCCGTCGGGACGCAGCCGCAGATCCACCCGGTAACAGTATCCTTTCGGCGTGTAGGTGGACAGCAGCGCGATGTATTGGTTGGCCACCTTGTAAAAGAATTCTTTGTTGGTGATCCGCTCGGGACCGGACGGTCTGGCCGGCTGCCGGAATACAGGAACATCAGGTCGATATCGGAGCTGTAGTTCAGCTCCCTTCCGCCCAGCTTGCCAAGCGCCAACACGGCGAAGGAGCACTCGCGCGGGCTGACCGTCTGTCGCGGATGACTGCGGGACGCCGTATTTCGTCCACCAGGCTGCGCGCGGATGCGCTGGTAGATGAAGTCGAGAATGGCGTCGGCCAGGTTGGAGATCTCTTCCGTGATTTCGGGAAGCGCGGCGTAGCCGAGCACATCGCGCAAAATGATGCGCAAAATCATGCGGCGCCGGAATTCGGCCAGTTGCAGGGGAGAAGGCACTGCCGGGCTCGTCCTGCATAAGCGTGGCCAGGCGATCCTTAAACTGGTCGAAGCGAAACACCCGGTGCAGGTACGGAGAATCCAGTCGCTCTTCCAGCCATTCCGGATATTGCAGGATCTCTTCTGTCTGGTAACCGGCTGTTAACAGCACCGCCATTAGAAGCGCAGGCCGGCCGGGTGCGCCAGCCAGCCGGCGAAAGGTTGTCCGTCTGCCGTTGCCAAAACGATTCGAGGAATCGCACCGCCTCGTCGGGGTCGGCGGCATCCGCTAGCAGGATTTCAATTTGTTTTCGCGAGGTCTCGGAGTATCCGGAAAAAAGCCGGGTGAGAATGCCGCGGGCGCGGACGTTGTCCTGAAATGCCAGTTGCTCGATCAAATGCTGTCTGCCCCCAGATCGATTGTCGGCGGAATCGTCCGCCAACTGGAGGGTTCCTCTCTGACGGCCGTCGCACACCGGAAGGCCGCACAACACACCGTCAGGCCGGTTCCTCAACCAAGGCAATTATATCCCCAGGGCATACCCGTCCAGGAATAATAACCTTGGCATAGAACCCCGCCTTGGCCCAATTCGGCGAGGAAGGATCGCCAGCCTTTACCAGGCTGTCGTAGATGCGCTGCTGAATCGGCGGAAGCGCGCCGACGTTGTAGACGTTCAGCGTCGGGCACGGCTCGCGCAGCCTGGTCAGTTCGATGACGGCATAGCCGGCGCGGAAGCGCTGGCCGCTACGAAACCTACGCCGATCGATTCCCTGCGTGGTAAGGTTCTCGCCCAGCGCCCCGGGGAAAACGGGATAGCCCTCGGTCCGTAGCTCGTCGAGCACCTCGCCGGCAACCAGCAGCACGGCCTGCTCGGCGCCGCCGTGGTATTCCGGGTGGTTCCACGAGTCGCCCTCCACCGACGAGAAGGTGACAACACCCTCGGCGATGGCGCGCTTCGGTACGCCGCCGCTCGAAACACTGACTTGAAGAATGGTTCCCTGCATCACCCACCAAATATAATCCCGCCAGCCGCAGCGCCGCACGGAGGTAAGGCGGCATGAAGTTGAAAAACGGGCACCAAGCCGATGTGGAGGCGTTGGGGTGTATACTGATGGCGGCTTGGGAAACCAAAACGGAAATCCTGGACTTTACTATCCGCAGGCAATGCTATCTGGAAAACTGGCTGCGCTACTCGTGATCGTGCTCTGCCTGGTCCTGGTGGCCCAGGCACAAGACATTCCCGCAATCGGGGTCCCGGTGATCGAGAATGCAGATCCGGTTGTCGGACCCTTCGGTGGCGAAAGCAACGTTGCACGAACTCCGGGCAGCGTGATCCGGCTGGGTGGACAGTACTTCTACGAGCAAACCGATGCCACTCCATCCCCTTTTCTGCAGTGCCCTTGGACATTCGATTGTGCAGGCACCTCGGTGACGGTGAATGGCGTCAACGCGCCGGTCGGCACGCTGTTCCCTTATGTGGTGTTCTTCCAGGTGCCCTGGGAGACTGTGCCGGGCGACGCGGAGGTTGTGGTTCATCGTAAATTCAATGGCGAGGTTCTCTCATCGAAGCCCTTTGTCATCCACCTGAAGCGCCTTGACCCCCACATCTACGAGAGAGACGGGGTGTTTTTCCCGAACGGAACCATGGTAAGGGGCTGGCCGGCGAGCAATCAGATGGAGGGTTTGGGGCAGACCAATCCACCCACGGTAACCGGAGAGGGCAACTCCAACGAGACTGCCGAAAAGCCGCGCGTCTTCGTCGGCGGCGTCGAGGCGGAGGTGACCAGTTCCCAGGCGAAGGAAGAAGTGCGGGGCTTCTACAACGTGGAGTTCACCGTGCCGCTGAACGCCCCGACTGGCGATGCGGTCAACATATGGGTGACGATTGGCGGGGAAACGAGCAACATCGCGACGGCGAAAGTTCTGGAGCAGATCGCGGTCGGACCCGTGCCGGAAGTCTACGGCGTTGGCGATGCATCGGGCGGCGTGCCGTCGGTGCCCGGCGCTCCCGAGGGGCTGCCCGTCATCGTGCCCGGTGGGTGGACTTCCATCTACGGATGGAACCTCTCACTCAACGAGGAGCAGACCTGGAGCGACCAGATCACCGGAGGCGCGCTTCCGACGTCTTTGGCGGGCGTAACCCTCACCATGAACGGAGAGCCGGTGGCCCTGTCCTATGCCGGCAAGAAACAGATCAACGCACTGGCTCCGGTAGATCTGGCCGGGGGAGAGGTGAAAGTCATCGTTGACAATGGCGGGTCCACGCCAACCACCTTCACCGCTTGGGCCGTGCGCGAGGCCCCGGCCTTCTTCGTGTTGTTGTGGACTAGTCGCGAAGAGAATGGCGAAACGGTGCTGATTCCGTATGCTGCCGCCGTTCACCTTGACGGGACGCTCGCCGGCCAGGAGGCATTCAGCTCAATCCTGGGCGCGCCCGTGAGGCCCGTCAAACCGGGCGATAGCATCGTCGTCTACGGGAATTCGTTTGGTCCCACCGATCCACCTACTCCGAGGCTGAGCCTGGCGAATTATCCGCTGGAGCTGGCTGACGCTGGAGCTCTTACGATGACCCTCGGAGGAGTTCCGGTTCAAGTGGACTACGCCGGGCTGGTGGGACCGGGCCTGTATCAGTTCAATATAGTGATCCCAACCGTCGCAGCGGGGACGCAACTGCTCGAAGCCACGATCAACGGATTGACGACACCGGATATGTACCTGTTCGTCGAGCAGTAGCGCACAGCATCCGGAACGCCGGCCGGGTGTATCTCCGGCTTTGCGGGGTTGGTCTAAACCCGCGCCGCGTGCTGCGTGGTCTTGCCGTTCGCGCCCATCGCCGCGATGCCGTTGAAGCGCACCGACACCAGCTTCGATACGCCGGGCTCCTGCATGGTGACGCCGTAAAGCACTTCCGCCGTTTCCATCGTGCGCTTGGCGTGGGTGATGACGATGAACTGCGTGTGCTCCGACATCTGCACAATCAGGCGCGTGAAGCGCTCGATGTTGGGATCGTCGAGCGGCGCGTCCACTTCGTCCAGAATGCAGAACGGGCTGGGCTGGTAGCGGAAGATCGCCATCAGCAGCGCCGAGCGCCGTCAGCGCCTTCTCGCCGCCCGACAGCAGCAGCACGCTTTGCAGCTTCTTGCCCGGAGGCGAAGCCAGGATGTCGATTCCGGAATCCAGTTCGTTGTCCGGCTCGGTAGAGCCGCATCTCGGCCGCGCCGCCGTCGAACAACTGCGCGAACAACTGCCCGAAGCTGACGTTGATGGCGGCGAAAGCTTCGTTAAAGCGTTTGCGGCTTTCGACGTCGATTTCCTGGATGGCCTTCTCGGTGTCGCGAATGCTGTCGAGCAGGTCCTGCCGCTGCGTATTCAGGAACTCGTAGCGCTGCTGCGCCTCCTCGTACTCCTCGAGCGCCGCGGGGTTGACCGGACCGAGCGCCTCCAGCCGCCGCTGCAGCTCCTGGTAAGCCGCTTCGGCCTCCTCCAGCCCGGCGTCGTCGAGCACCGTTTCGTCGGCTTCGGCCAGCTCCGCGATGGCGGCGTTCAGCTCCTTCCGGCTGGTCTCGTCCATGTACTTCAGCTCAGACTGCTTTCTGACCAGTTCGAGCTCGATCTGAGAGCGGTTCTCCTGCGCCTCGCTGACCCGCGCGCGCATCTCCCTCAGCGCCTCATCGAGCCGGACCAGCTCTTCGCGCTGTTGCGCCTCGTCTTCCGCCAGCGCGGTCACCATTTGCTGCGCATCCAGCACCTGCTGCTCCAGCTCGGCGGCGACATCCTCCAGCCGGCAGTTGTCCTGTTGGAGCCGCGCCCGCTCGGCGGCGGCGCCGTCGATCCCTTCGGACAACTCCTGCCGCCGGCGCTCGAATTCCGCTCGCTGCGCGGCCAGCCGCTGTTCGGTCGCAATCGCCGAGCGGCGGCGCTCCTCGAGACCGGCCAGCTCGACGCGCAGCGCCGAATGCTCTTCGCCCAGCAGGCGTCACACGGACCTGCAACTCTTCCAATTGAGCGCGGCTTTCTTCGAGCGCGGCCTCACGGCCTTGCCGCTCGCGTTCCTTCGCGGCGTGCTGCTCGAAGGCGGCCTCGCGCTGCACCCGCGAGCGCTCCGTTTCCCTGGCTAACCGATCCAGTTCCAGCCGCGCCATCGAAAGGCGCTGGTTCGAACGCTGCAGCTCTTCCTGCAGCCGGCGCATCTCGCCATCCAGCGCTACGGCCTGCTTTTCCTGCTGCTGCTGCTCCTGGCGCAGCCGGTCCAGGTTTTCGGTGAGCGTCAGGATCTCTTTTTCCAGATTCTCCAACTGCGAGGCGCAGGCTTTCAGAGCGCCTTCTCTCACCTGCACCTGCCCGGTGAGCTCACGCAGCTCGCGCTTCAGGGCCAGCGGTCCGCTGCCGCTCTTCTTGCCGCCGCTCACCGCCTGCCCGTGATAGCAGGCGCCGTCGCTCAGCAGGAAGTAGTAATCCGGGCATTGCATCGCCAGGCGGCGCGCGGCGTCCTGATTCTCCGCCAGAAAACAACGCGCCAGGCGCGGCAGCAGCGCCGCGGGGGCGTTGGTCAAACCGTTGGTGAACCGGATCGCGTCGCTCAGCCGGCCGGCGATGCCGGTCTCCGGCCCGATGGCCGGCTCGCGCAGCGCGCCCAGCTCACAGTCGTCGCCGGAGATCTTCTGGCCGATGCCCGGCTCCACCAGGAATGTCGCTCGGCCTTCCAGATCGGTGCGCAGGAAGCCGATGCCGCGCTCGGCCTCGCTCCAATCGGTCACCACCACGTACTCCAGCTCTTCGTGCAAAAACTCCTCGGCCGCCTTCTCGAAGGTGCGGTCGGCCACCTCGACGAAATCGGCCAGCACGCCCACCGGCTTGAGGCCGGAAACCTGGCCGCGCTCGACGGCGGTGAAGAATCGTTTCACGGTCTCGGTGGTGTAGGCGCGGTGCGAGAGAATCTCTTCGAGCGAGTCCTTGCGGGCCTTCAGGCGCGAAAACTCGGAACGCTGCTGCTCCAGCTCGCGGCGGGTTTCCTGCGCGCGTGTCTTGCGGTCGGCCAGGTCGGCTTCGACCCGGCCGCGCTGATCGGCCAGCGATTCGAGCTGCATCTGCCGTTCGGCCAGTTGCCGGGAGATTTCGTCCCTCTTCTCGCCGGCGCGAGCCGCGTCGCCGCTGGCCGCCTCTTCTTCCCGCCTCGATCGCGCGATGTCGCGATCCAGAGATTCCAGAAAGGTCTCCACCTGCGCCAACTGGTTGCGAAGATTCGAGGCTTCGCCCAGCAGCCGCAGCACCTGCTGGCGGTTGGCCTCCAGCTCCTGCTGCCGCTCTCGCAATGCCACTTGCGCCTGTTCGCGCTCGGCGTCCTTGGATGCCAGCCGCGTGCGCGACTCCCCGGTCTGCCGCTCCAGCTCCACCAGCTCGTTCTGGTGGGCTTCCAGCTCCGCGGCCAGCGTAATCAGCCGGCTGTCGATGCTGGCGATTTCTTCCCCGCTCTGCTTCTGGCGCTGGTCGAGCGCGGCGATTTGTCCCGCCTGATATTCGCGGCGGCTGCGGGTGCGCTCCGCCTCCAGTTGCAGGTCCGAGAGCCGCTTGCGCGCCTCGGTCAGCTCCGCCTCGGTTCGATAACACTGTCCCTGTAAGGTGGTTTGATCCTGTTCCCGTTCGCGAACCTCGGCGTTGAGGTTCTGCAAATCCTGCGTCGCCAGGTTGAGGTCCAGAGCGATTTTGGTGGCTTCCCGCTCCAACATGCGATAGCGGCCCACCAACGCCACCCGCAGCCGGGCCATCATGTCGGTGCGTATTTCGGCGGCGCGGCGGGTCTTGGCGGCCTGCCGTTTCAACGAGTTCACCTGCCGCCCGACTTCATCCAGAATGTCGAACACCCGCGCCAGGTTCTGCTTGGCGCCCTCCAGTTTGGCTTCCGCCAACCGGCGGCGGGTCTTGAAACGGGTAATTCCGGCGGCCTCTTCGATCACCGCCCGGCGGTCCATCGGCTTGGAACTCAGAATCTGCCCGATACGGCCCTGTTCGATGATGGCGTACGATTCCGGGCCCAGGCCGGTGCCCATGAAAAGATCCTGGATGTCGCGCAGGCGGGCGAGCTTTCCGTTAATCAGGTACTCGCTTTCGCCCGAGCGGAACAGGCGCCGGCTGATGACGATTTCGCGGGACTTGGCCGGCTTCGCTTTCGCCGGAGGGACGCCGTCGCCGGCCGCGTCGAGATGCGCGGCACCGTTCTGGCCGTTCACTCCATTGACTTGGCCGTTGGCGTGGCCGTTGGCGTGGCCGTCTTTTTCGAGGGAGTGGACTTCCAGGCTGTCTTCCGGCGCGTGTCCGTTCCCGCCGCCATTCGCTTTGATGGGCGCGGGCCCGGAGTCCGGATCGACCAGCGTGATGGTGACCGAAGCCATGCCCAGCGGCTTCCGGTCGCGGGTTCCGGCGAAGATGACATCCTGCATCCGGGTGCCCCGCAAGGTGCGCGCCGACTGCTCGCCCAGCACCCAGCTTATGGCGTCGCTCAGGTTGGACTTGCCGCAACCGTTGGGACCCACCACGGCGGCGATGCCCCAACCGTTGAAGCGCATCTCCGTCTTTTCGCAGAAGGACTTAAACCCCTGGATTTCGACGCGTTTGATTCGCAGCAAGGCTCGCTTCCTTACCTTCCTCTTGCTCTCAGTATGACGGTTTCGCGGGGTGGAATCCTCGCGTCTCGGGGGGTACCTCTATCGTAAGGGGCAAAAGCGAATTTGTAAAGGAGGCACACCACAGAATTCTGTGTCTCGAATCCATCCACCCCAAGATACAGTATATCGGTTGTCAGACCACTACTTGGTATCGAAGGATTCCCATTTCAGGATTCCAAGGTACGGGTTGAAAACGTAGTCCAACGAGAACGGTTCGTCCCGCGGAAAGGTAACGTCCCGGCTGACGGCGTAGGCGGGATCGAGGCCCCACTGGCCGTCACCCAGGACATTCTCCTTCTTGGTACGCACGTCGTGCCAGCCCCAGAAAGGCTTGGCTTTGTCCGAGGCCTGCTTTCGGCCATAGAACGCCGTACCGATTTCTTCGACCGCCGGCATTCCGGGCCGGCCGCCCAGCGGCTGGTAAGGCTGGTACTCGTCGAACATCCGCTCGCCTTTGAACTCACCGTCAATGGCCCGCAAAAACCACTCGTTGTAAGATGGGCAGCAGGTCGTAACCGACTTCGCGGGCCGCCGCGCCGGCAGGTCGCTCGGCTGTCCCTTTATAGATGTACGTGATGCCGGTGGTGGTCGAAGTCGTACCGCTGGCCGGGGTCCCCAGCGAAATCCAGGGAGCGGCCTCCGCCATCGACGTGTCGTAGAAGAACGAGTCCGATTGCACGTTATAGCGCGACTTCTTGTCGGTGGAGCCAAAGATGCCGTGGCCGCCCGATTCGACGAAAACGATGGGGTGGCTTTCCTGATGGAATTCGATGCCCCCGTCGATATCGTGAACGCCGTTCCGGATGCTGTTGTCGTTGGTATAGGAATAAATGTTGTCGTGAGCCAGGGTCTCCATCACCTCCAGCTTGCCGAACTCCGACCCGTCCTTGCGCACCGTGAGAATAATGCCCTCGTTGTCGTTTTCGTGGCAGCTTCCGGCGATGCAGCGGTCGGTGTAGTCGCGGGGATGGAAGAAATTGTAAACCAGGAACCAGTGCGTCGCGGTCTCGAAGGCGGCGTAGTGCAGATAGGCCTGCGAGGACCCTTTGTCGAGATCGTCCCAGTTGTTGTCCCCGTGAAAATCACCGTCGTAGTCGAAGCGGTGCAGCATGTCGGCCTTGGGCTGGAACCAGACCTCCTGGGCGATGAAGGGGGACCAGTGCGCGGCCAGGGCCAGGTACGGGTCGTAGTGTTCGTAAGGCGGAAAGTTCTGCTCTTCCGCGGGAACATTCGATGGGGCGGAAGCGTCGACATTGATGCTGATCTTTGCTGTCTGGTTCTCAAAATCGGCTTCCACTTCGTAGTGGCCCGGCGTGGCGGGTGCGGTGTACAGCACGCTGTCCTCGTACACGTAGTTGCCCAGCAGCGATCCCAGCAGTTCCCGGCCGCCGCTCTGGGCCGCGGCCGCGTAGTTCGCCTGGTCGTCGGTGCCCTGGTAGGCGAACGGCCGCGAGACCCAGCCGCCCTTATCGGTAACCACGCGGAAACTCGCCTGGCGGATGCGCACGCGATACTTGCTGGAGGAGCCGTCGGCGTTCTTGCGTTCGTGGTAGGCGCGAAGCTGCAGGACGAGACTCTCGTTGGGGCGAACCGACGGCCAGAAGCCTTCGACGAAGATCTCGATGGAAGTGGTTTCGCCGGTCTGCGCCGCCAGCGCCAGGCTCACGACGGCGAGAAAAGCACACCCACGCAGCATGCTCATTCCTCCCAGTTTACGCCGGTTCCGAGGAAACATGAGCCTGCTTGTGCCGGCTTGTAGTTGGCGCGGTGGTTGGCCGATTGCAAATCGGCCGCGGGTTCGAAGCGCTGCCCACCTTGAGCGCCCCTGCCCTGCGTACCCGCTCGCTCGGATTCCGTCAGTTTGCGGATAAATCGCGTTGGCATTCACTTTCACGTCGAGTCACCCGGCACATACCCGAGATCGAAATTCGGATTACAACCTGGTTACAATAGACAGGTATCGACGATGGAAGAGGACCTGTGGGTGTCTCCTGCTACGACTGGCCACTTCGCTGAGGAACAGGCGGATGAACTTCTCCGTCAGTTAGCTCTTCAAGTCGGACTGGCGATCGAGTCTCCCGGCGCCGACGAAGTGCACGATCTGAGGGTCTCGATCCGTAGGCTGATTTGCGCACTCGTGGTGTTCAAGCCGTGTTTTCCCCGCAAAGACTCCAGAAGAATCCGGCGCGCGCTGAAGAAGATCATGGCGCTGGCCGCGAGCGTCCGCGATCGCGATATCGCCCTGCGTCTGCTGGCAAAGCTGGTTCCGTCCGCACCGAACTCACTGATACGACTGCTACAAACTGAGCGCGAAGAGGCGGCAAAAATCCTGGTGGTTTGCCTGGAGCGGTGGGTGCGGCGAAACTTGTCCGACCAGTGGCACAGCTCCCTGGATGGCGAAGGTCTCGCGGAGGACTTCCGCGCCGACCCGGTCGCGGTAACTGCAACGCGGATGCTGCCGCGGATGGTGAGGGAGTACTTCCGTTGCGGCAAGGATGCCACGCACAAGAAATCGTCTGCCGAAGAGCTTCACCGGTTTCGGCTCGCAGCCAAGAACCTTCGTTATACGCTCGATCTATTCGCTCCCCTGTACGGAACTTCCGTCGACGACTTACTGCAACAACTCAAAGGCGTGCAAGCGCTGCTGGGCGAGATCAACGATTGCGCGACGGTTCGGCGGATGGTGCCGCGCCACAAGGGCGGCCGGCGGATTTTGGCCGCGCTGAAGAGACGGCAGCGCAGGAAGGTCGAGCAGTTCCGCCAGCAGTGCACCACGGAGTTTTCCAATGCGGACGCGGTCCGGCAGTGGACAGATAAGCTCCGTCAGGTGCGCTACGAGGCCCGGGTCGCGAGGAAACCACCGGCTCGGGTTGCGCCCGCCGCCCCGGAAGCCGGACGATCGGCCAGCGCATAGGGGCGCGCGGCCCGATCGCTAACACGAGGGAAATGACCGATCCGCTTTCCGACGCAAACCGGTCGAGTCCTCCAGGTTGAGTCCCGATTTTAAAGCAGGGAGTCTGCGCCTGGGCACCGGAGTCACAAGGTTGGGCAGGCCTGGTCTTTTCGGTAAGCCTGCCTTGGGATGTGACGGTGACCTGTTTTTCGCCGCACCGTCATGGTCTCGCGACTTTCACCCGGACCTGCTAGCGCCAGAAGTCCTCCACCACCATGATGTCTGATCCTTTTTGATCCAGTTGATTGAACAGCAGGCGGCGACCGTCCGAAGATACATCCATCCCCCCCCAGATTGTCTCTGAGGTTTGATAAACCGTTGTCGTGGCGCCCGTAGCGAAGTCGTGGTATGCAATGGCCGTCCGGCCATCTGCCGGCTTGGGAGGTATGAAATAGATGCCTTCGTTTGTGACCGCGTAAGCTCCCGCCCGCTGTTCAACAACGAGTTCTTCCTGACCTCCGCGCACCGGCTTTCGCCAAACCTGGTGGGACCGTCCGAAGTACACCCATTTGCCATCAGGAGACAGATCGGAACCGCCCGTATCTTTGGCCACCAGTTCCGGTTCGCCGCCATCCACTCGAACCCGATAGAGCTGCGGTGGAGTCGATCGAATATGGGTGTAATAGATCCACTTGCCGTCGGGCGACCAGGCAGGCATAACATTACCGCCGCCGAAGGTTAATCGCCTGACCGCGCCTCCGTCGGACCGAACGATCAAAACTTCCCAGTCATGGTAGTTCCTGGACGTTTCGAGCGGCGCCTGGGGTTTGGCATAACCGTCAAACGCGAGGTACTTGCCGTCGGGCGACCAAGTAGGTGAGCCGACACCCTCCTCACCCGAGTCCGTCACCTGAACCGGATTAGTTCCGTCGTGATCACAGACCCAAATCTCGTCGTCACCGGAACGCGCGGACGCGAAGGCGATCTTGGCGCCATCGGACGCGAACTCCGAGTTTAGGTCGGCCGACGTGGACGCGATGAGGCGAGTGACTCTGTCCACATGGGTCGGCTCCGACAGCTCAGCGGCCCAGATATTGAGATCATTCATCCGGCGAACGAAAGCCAGCCGGCCGCTCCGCGAAACCGTTTGCTGGGCGACTTGGTCGCCCAGCTCCAGGATCCGGCGCGGAGCCGAGCCGCCGAGAGAAATCAGGCGGACAACGCTATGACTTTCGTCATCAGGAACTCCCGTGACAAGAAGATCGGCACCATCGGGCGTCCACGTCGGCCTCCCCAACGCCATCGTGAAGCGGGTGAGTCTTGTGGGCTTTGCACCAGGCTCCAGACTCTCTGTCAGCGGAACGAAGAACAGATCCCGGCCGACAAACGCCAGCCCCTTGCCGTCAGGGGAAATCGCGGCGGTCCGGCCCAGTATGTTTTTGCCCACAATGCGCTTCTCCCCACTCTCAACCGAGACCAAGGTTGGCTTGAATTCGTCCCCTCGGGAGTCGCGATCAGCCGTCAACAGCCACTGCCCGTCCGGCGTCCAAGACAGGGTGGGGTAGTACATCAGAGAGATTCCGGTCTTCGCCCCCTCGCCAGGTTCGTCGCTGGCGACCTCGGCAAGGAATCGCGCCTGACCGCCGATGGCCGGCATAATGAAGATGCCCAATCGCTCTGGAGCCGTCTTCCGTGCGAAGGCGATGGATTGGCCGTTCGGTGACCAGGCCGGGCTGTATTCATCCTCCGGCGTGTGGGTCAATTGCAGCCGGGAAGAAGAGCCAACTAACCCTATGTAGAGATCGAAGCTTCCTTGATCAGGGCCGTCCCAAGCAAAGACAATCTGATTTCCGTCGGGCGAAAAGTCCGGTGAGATCTCGTACCCGATCTCACTCGTAAAGGGCTTGGGCGCGGAGAACTCCAGGGTCGCCGAATCGTTCCCGGTGCGCTGGAACCATACGGCCAGAGCCACCGCCATTAGTGCTAACGAGCCGACCAGGACCCAAGTCAGGGGCTTGGCGGAAAACTTGCCAGTCAGCGTCCTCGACTGCCCCAAGAACGGTGTGCGGGCGGCGCTCTGCCGCCGCAACAGGCGTAGATCTGTCATCAGGTCATCCGCGTGCTGGTAGCGCTCGGCAGGCTCCTTGGCCAGCGCCTTCAGGATGATGCGGTCGAGTTGGGTGGGCAGGCCGGTGCGGAGCGCCGTCGGCGGTTCGGGTTGCTGGTTGATGATGGCATAGATGACGGACTGATCGTTGGCGCCCTGGAAGGGCAGGCGTCCAGTAACCATCTCGTAGAGCACTACCCCGAACGAAAAGATATCGGAGCGACGGTCCACGGGCCGTCCTTGGGCCTGCTCGGGAGACATGTAAGCTGGAGTGCCGAGGATGGCGGCGGTCGTCGTGATTTCGGTGTGATCGGCGAGCCGCGCAAGGCCGAAGTCTGTGATCTTGACCTGGCCGACGGCGGTCAGCATCAGGTTGGCACTCTTTACATCCCGGTGAACGAGGCCCTTCTCGTGCGCGGCTTGCAGTCCGCCGGCTGTCTGAATGGCGATGTCGAGAGCTTCGTCTAGCTTCAGCGGGCGCTCGGCGATCTTTTCCTTAACAGTGGGCCCTTCGATGAGTTGCATGGCGAGCAGCGCCTGCCCGTCCACCTCGTTAATCTCGTAAACCGTGCAGATGTTGGAGTGGTCGAGCGCGGCAGCCGCCTTGGCCTCGCGAAGAAAGCGAGTTCGAGCATCGGTGTCGCTCGCGAGCTGAGCGGATAATACTTTCAGGGCAACGCTGCGATCGAGTTTCAGATCGGTCGCTCGATACACAACTCCCATTCCGCCTTCGCCGAGCTTCTCCTCGATGCGATAGTGAGAAAGGGTCTCGCCGATCATTGCCCAGTCCCCAGCCGGCAGCTTGAACTAATTTTACAGCAAGGGGATCGAGTATGCGATCAGCAAATCCGGCGGAAGTCGGGCTACGTGCGTGATCAGGCCGTCTCTATTTCCAACTGCCGGTTGCCGGCTATGGATTTTTCTCCGGAGTCAAGAGCACAGACTGAGCCTGCTGCAGCCTGATGGTCAGGGCGCGTCCTGAGACAGGAATCGTTCTCCCGGTCCAGAGATCGCGGAAGGTCTTGCCGGGCCAGTTGTCCGGCAGCAGCAGGGTGGCGTGCCGCGATAGATCGGCATCGTCGCGGAGCCCTTCTTCCAGGTTCCCGGCCAGCAGCTTGATTTGGCCGTCGCGGGTGCGCCAGGAAGTTACGTTCATGGTCTGGTTGAGATCGATGGCGGCGGCGTGTAGCGTATTTCTCCCAGCCAGAAGCGAGTTTAGCGCGCCGGCCGTCAGGGCATACCCCGCCGCGCTTCCTCCCCACGCCTCACGAAGAGGAATGTCGCCGTTGAACTTGAATTCCGGGGGGTCCCAGGCGAGCACTTTCTTGCCGCCGGCCAAATCGATCGTTAATGCCGGGCTCCCCTCCACCGAGTAGATTACGCGAGCGCCGGACAAAGCGCGGTTCTTTCCCATCCAAGCATACGTGGAAAATTGCTGGGGGATATGTTCGGCGAGTTTTTGAGATTTATCTTGCAGTTCGGCCGATCGCTGGTGGGGACGAAGCTCATCGCCCCTTACGCCCGACAGCCCGGCTAGTTCGAACAGCGGACCCTGCGGGCTGCCGAATAGCGCCACCGGCTGTCCGGACTTTATCAGGCCCGCCAGGTATTGGCTCTGCGCGCCGCTCCATTGCGCGGGTGTCTGGACGATAAAAAGATCGGACTTCACCTGGGGCAGCCATTCCGCCCGGGTTACCGACAGAACCGGCAACGGCCACTTGATTACGCTGCCGGCCTGCTCGTCGATCCATTCCTTGAAGTCGCGATTGGGAGCCGCATGATTCATCTGCCACTCCACCGCCTGCCTGGAGTAGACGAGCGTGGGACCGAACACCTCCGTGGTCTCGCGCGCATCCGTTACCGCCGCGTTGATGTTGTCCGCCAGAAATTTTACGTCGGCGTCGCCGAGCAGCCGCTTGCCCTGATTCGCCCAGGAAATGTAAGTGCCGGCTGGGAGCTTCAGGCCCCGCGGCGTCTTCACGGCGGCGTGGGAATAGGCCCAGATCCCCCAGCGCAGCCGCTCCGGCGCGGAGTGGATGACATCCCAGGATTCCCAGGCATCAAAGGTTTCCACCAGCGGATAGTGACGGACCTTGGTGTCGGCCAGCACAGCGGCGTGGACCAGCATGTTAGTAAGTTGGTAAGTCCACCCGAGCACCATGTGATTCCAAAAACTCTTTTCCCGCACGCCCACTTCGTTCCAGGCTCCCGCCCAGGTCTGGTCCACCCAGATGTCGAGTGACCCTTCGCGGGCGATGGATTCCAGATCCATGCAGTTGCTGCGCCAGTCCGCCACCGCGCTGGCCGCGTTGGAGTACATCATTACAAGAGCCTTTGGATTGGCGCTCTTAAGCTCCCGAACCATGGCGGCCACGTCGGCGGTGAGCTTGCGGGCCGCTTCCGGCGATGGCGCCACCACACCGAAGGGACCGCCCCGCTGGTATGGCAGCATCATGCCGAAGGAATCGCGCAACATGATGGCGTCCAGCCCTACCGCTCGGGAGAGGCTTCCCCACTGGGCCGCGAACGCTTCGTGGACGGGCGTCCCCTCGCGAATGCCGCCGGGCAATCCACCCAAGGGCGCGTTGTCGGCGTGCAGAGAGGCGCCCGGGTCAAAGCAGGGGCACGGGCCGAACGCGCCGGGCTGATTGAATTTTGAAGGCGTGAAGGCTTCCGGGTGGCGTTTCGCCCAGGGAGCCAGCTCCCCGTAGGCGCGAGTCCAGGCATACGTCAGTGCCCCCACCTTGAAGTTCGCGATGCCTCGCTTTCGCCCGGTTTCCCGCAACGCGGCGACCAGCGTCTTGAGGTCCGCGTAAGTCCACGGGTCATAGCCGTGACGCTGCACCATCACCGGGTGAGAGAAGCGCTCCTTCCACTTGCGCATCCGCTCCTGGGTGGTGCCGGTGAGGGGTGTGCTCTCGTCCACCCACGGCTCCTGTCCCGATCCGGTCGGCAGCTTGATGCGCTGCGCGGGATTGCCGGACCAGTCCATGATGAACTGAACCGTCCAGCCAATGTTCAGGATGACGCCGCGGTCGCCTTCGACGCCCGCGTAGAGCGGCAGGAAACGATCCCAGAACTGATTCACGGACCCCGCAATGTCTTTCTGTTCGAACCAATACAGATCGATTTCCATCCATCGGTCCGCGTCGATGCGCGTTTGATTGGCGGCTGAGGCGGCGCCGGAGCCCGCATTAGCGCTGCCGGCAACCAGCATGACGAATGCGGCGACAACGGGCAGGTATACTCGTTTCAATTTCAGTCTCCTTCCCGGCCGCACTAAGGACGGCTTTCACTGTGACAGAGTTTATCCAATCGCGGTTCTGCTTTGCATTCCGTTTCTCTTGCACTACGGCGGGGATGTCAATCCGGTCGCGACGGTTGCGCCTTCTTACACCGCTTTCGTCCTCGCAGGCTCGCGGTCAAGGCATAATGAAACTTCGGGACGTTTCGTCTGCGGACGCCACGACCCGCTGCTTCCCAGGAGTAGCTCAAGGATGCGCCGACCGGACGGATGGCGAGTTCTCTTTGCGCTTTTTGCCGCGGTTCTCCTTCTGGGCCAGTCGCGCGCCGTGCGCAACGGTGAAGCGCTGCGGCAGGCGCAGAAGGCATTCCAGCGCCAGGATTGGGCCGCTGCCGAGCGAGAGAGCCTGGCCGCGATCAAAGAACAGCCCACCGACGCACGGGCGTATAAGCTGCTCGGAATGGTTTACGTGGCCCAGCAGAAATTCGCCCTGGCGGAAGAGCCGCTTCGGCGGTCGTGCGAGTTGAATCCGAAGGATGACCTCGCGTGCTATTACCTCGGCCGCGACTACTATGCGCTGGGACGTTACGAGGAGTCACGCACCATTCTCGAGCGTGCCCTCGCCAACTCTCATGAAACCGATCGGGTTCGAGTCGGACTGGCCCTGACCTTGGAGGCGCTGGGCCACACGGGTGAAGCGGAATCTCTCCTAAAGCAGGCGGCCCGCAGCAAAGACCCCAATGCACTTTCCGAATATGGTCAGTTCCTGTTCCGCCAGGGGCGCCTCAAAGAGAGCGTTGAAATGCTGCGGCGCTCGGGGAATCGAGAGGCGCTCGAACGGGCATCGAAGGAACTTTCGGCGGCGCCGAAAACGTCCAAGACCGCTCTTCACGCCCAGCCGGTGCGGTTCTCGATCTCGGAACTGCCGGTGACCGTCAAAAACGGAGGGACCGGCAAGAAGCACCAGATCGAAACGATGATCGCGGGAGTGGCCATCCTCGACTATGACGGTGACGGCTGGCCGGACATCTACGTGTCGAACGGCGCGACGGTGCCGGAGTTGAAGAAGGAATTGCCGGAGTATTCGAATCACCTGCTTCGAAACAATCACGACGGAACGTTCACCGACGTCACCGACAAAGCCGGCGTCGCCGGCAGAGGATACGCTATGGGAGTCGCGGCCGCCGACTACGACAACGACGGCTGGACCGACCTGTACGTTACCGGCGTGCGGGAGAACATCCTTTACAGGAATCGCGGTGACGGAACGTTCGAAGATGTGACGGAGAAGGCGGGCGTGGCGGGCGGCGGCTTGTGGGCCGTGGCGGCGGGTTGGTTCGATTACGACAACGACGGCTGGCTCGACCTGTTCGTGGCGCGTTATGTGGTTTGGGATCCCACGAATGAACCGTACTGCGGCGACCGCCGCCCCGGCTACCGCGCATACTGCCATCCCCGCTACTACCAGCCACTGCCGAACGCTCTTTACAGAAACCAGGGCGACGGCACCTTCCGGGATGTCTCCAAAGAATCGGGGATCGGCGCCCACTTGGGGAAAGGCATGGGCGTGGCGTTCGCCGATTACGACGATGACGGCTTCGTGGACGTCTTCGTGGCCAACGATACCGAACCGAACTTTCTGTTTCATAACCTGGGAAACGGCAAGTTTGAGGAAGTTGCGCTGCGGGCGGGCGTGGCCTATAACGGCGATGGACGCGCCGCTTCTACGATGGGCGCCGACTTTCGCGACTACGACAACGACGGACGCGAAGATGTCTTCCTGACGGCGCTTTCGAACGAGGGCTTCACACTGTACCGCAATCTGGGGCACGGGTCTTTCTCCGAAGTGACGCAGGCGGCCCGGATGGCCGGCGTATCGCTCCCGCTGGCCGGCTGGAGCACCGGAGTCTTCGACTTCAACAACGACGGATTCAAGGACATTTTCACCGCCGACGGCCATGCCGACGACAACATCGAATTGACGTCAAGCCTCCAGTCACGACAGCAGAACGCCGTGTTTATCAACCGCGGCGATGGCTCTTTCGACTACTCGGCCTTGCCGGGTAGGGCGATCCATAGAGGAGCGAGCTTCGGCGACCTCAATCGCGACGGAAGGGTGGACGTGGTAGTCACAAGTCTCGATCAGCCGGTGATTCTTCTCACAAATGCGACGGAACCGCGGAACCATTGGCTGGAAGTGCGCCTGCACGGCACCCGGAGCAATCGGGATGGTATCGGCGCGAAGATCCACCTCTCCACCGCCAGCGGCTCGCAATGGAACCATATCACCACCTCGGTTGGATATGCCGGTTCCAGCGAGCCCGTGGCGCATTTCGGCCTCGGCGCCAGCGCGACGGCCGATCTTCTCGAGATTCGGTGGCCCTCCGGAGTGGTGCAACAACTGAAGAATGTCGCCGCCGACCAGCGCCTGGATGTGCACGAGCCGCGCCAGGCAGTCTCTCAGCCTGCAAAGGTCACGCCGGGCAAGATGTGAACAGCCCGCTTAACGGCCCAGTTTGACCGGCCGGCCGAACTGCTGCTCGAACAGGCGCATCATCCAGGCGCGATGCTTCGCGAGGAACGCATCAAAGCCGCGCTCGTCCGGAATCTGTGGGCCGTCCCAATCCAGTTCCGGGATGTTCGCCAAGTCCACCTTGACGGCCCCGGCATCCGGAGGCGGATCGATTTGACGCCCGGCATAGCGGTTGTTTTCGAACACGATTCCGCGCGCCGGGCCCCAGCCGGCGCCGATTCCGTAAGTGCCATCGTCGGAGCGGGCCACCTGATGCCCATAACGCGCAACGCCACGAACGTAAAAATCGTTGTTCCGGAAAACGGCATCATTCGCCCACCCGCTCCAATCCGTTGCGATCAGCATCTGGACGTCGAAGTCCGGGCCGACGTAAATTGCGTTGTCGTGAACCAGTGTGTGTTCCGCCGCGCTCAGGTGAAAAATGCGCGCGCGATCGTTGCGGCTGATGTTATAGCGGACAACGGTTCCTGTATTGCCCAGATTCTCGTTGGGATTTCGTTTGCCCGGGGAACAGATGAGCATGAAGCCGCCTTCGTTGTCGTGGCTGTAGTTGTATTGAAATAGCGTATTTCGTGAATTGTAATCGGAATCGAAGCCTTCTCCGTCCAAGGTGGTTCTGGTAAGTGACACCTCGTTCAATTGAAAGAGCGAGTTATCGGCGCTCCAGGGCCAGATACCGGCGTTGTAAGTTCCGGCCCGCAGGTTGCAGTTCCGGGCGATGTTGTGCTCGACCAGAACTCCGTCGGTGGCCCAGGGAACGATGCCATCGCCGCCCGCAGCGTCCACCAGATTGTCCCGAATGATCACGTGAAGACTGGGATTCCACCGAGTCCGCGCCCAGTGATAGCTCTCTGCGGCAATACCCGACCGGTCGACGTTGCGGATGATGTTCCGTTCGATGACCAACCCATCGAAGCGCGTCGGCCGCTTGTCGCCGTTGTTGCGGAAGATAATGCCACCGTTATCTTTTCGTTTGTTGCTTCCGTTGACATCGTGAATGTAGAGTCCGCTGACGACGATGTGCCTGGCCGTTCCGAAATTGTCGGCGAAGATATGCACTCCAGTGCGCGGGGCCGCCTCATCGCCATGATTGGAAACCTCGAAGCTGCGTACCTCGATGTATTGGACGTTTTTCAGGCGAATGGCGTCCTCCACCCGCCCCAAGCCATCGATGCGCGGCCTGGGCCCGTCGCCATAACGGTCGAACAGAATGGGAGAGCCCTCGGAACCGGAGGACGCAGGAGCGAGTTGACCAACCCACCTGGATCCGCTTTTGAACAGGATTCTGTCGCCGGGCTCAAAGCTGGCGCCATTGACCTTTTTCAGCGACTTCCAGGGCGCCTGAATCGACTTGCCCGTGTTGCCGTCGTTTCCCTTGGTCGAATCCACATAGTAAGTGGTTGCCAGCAGCGGGCCGCAGAGGAAAAACAGAATCCAGTAGCGCATCTGAAACTCCGGAACCGGGCGGCCGAGCGCGCCGCTCCATCCTTCACGACAGACGCCCGGACACGGCCGGTGCCCGGGCGTCTAACGTGCAACTCTGTAGCGGTCAGAAGTCCGCGCGGATTCCGAATTGAATCTTACGCGGATCATTCGAAATGCCGTTGATTTGTCCGAACAGCGGACTAGCCGGGTCGGTATTGATCCCGGTGAACCGGTGGCGATTAAACAGGTTCAGAAACTCGGCGCGGAATTGAATGCGCATACCCTCCATCGGGGTGAAGTTCTTTTGGAGGGACACATCTTCGGAATAGTTCGGGAAGTTCCTGAGCTGCGAAAGCAAACGTGGCGCGTTGCCACGAGCATAGCGGTTGATCGTCGCCGGGTTAATCACATCCGCGGTGACGATGTACTTCTTGTCTGCCCGCGAGTTCGAAATGTCGGTCATGTCGAAACTCGAGGAGCTGAAGCTCGAATTCACCAGCGACCCGCCGTCCGGGTTCACGATGAACGGGCGGTTGGTGGCGAAATTCGAGTTTGGAGTTGCGGTTGCGCCGAAGCCGAACGGCGTGCCGCTCGAGTAGTTGCCGATGTATTGAAGCGTCCAGCCGCCGGCGATGAAGTCCATCGCGCGCGGTACATTGGTGCCGAAACTTCTGCCCCGGCCAAACGGAAGATCGTAGCTGGCGCCGATCTTGACGATGTGCGTCTGATCGAATTCGAGAACGGATTTTTCGAGAGCGAGGTTGTTGTAATCCATCGGCCGGCTGTAGTTCATGCCCCAGGTGTCGCCGAAGGACGAACTGATATTGCCCAGGTTCTTCGAGAACGTGTAGTTCGACAGGAACTGCAAGCCTTTCGAGAATCGCTTGTTGAGTTGGATCGTGACAGCCTGGTAGTTGCTGAACCCAAGAGGCGTGTTCCAGGAATACAGGTCGCTCCAGTAAATTACGGTCGGATAGGGAGTCAGGGTCTGGTACATCGGGATCCAGTCTCCCTGGGTGCCGTAAGGGTATCTGGCGCCCATCGCCGCGGCGGCCGCCGGAATGGATGCCTGATCGTTTACCCACTGTCCGAGTGTGTCGCCGAGTGCGAGCGCTGACGTGGGAATCTGGTTCATCTTCCGCAATTCATTGCCGTCCAATCCGGTGCTCTTGGTGCCAACGTAGCCGATGTCGAGCACGAAATTCTGCCCGAGTTCACGTTGGATGTTGAGGTTCCACTGCTGCGTGTAGCCCACCCGGCCACCATCCGGATCCCAACTCACAGGGCCCCAGATGGAATAGGCCGCCGATGGATCGAGGGACGCCTTCTGTACCACTCCGTTGTATCCGCCGTCCCAATCGAAGGCCGCGGTATTCGGACTCGGCTGATTGACAGTGTCGGTGGCGGTGAACCCGAGTTTGTTGCCCCACGGAACACCCGACCAACCGTTGGGAATTCTCGGCGCGTAGAAGATTCCATAGCCGCCGCGAATCGTCATTTTTGTCTTGTCGGGCAACTGGTATGCGAATCCGATTCGCGGACCCCATCCACAGTTCAGGCAGTTGGGGTAGAAGAGTCTCTTGCCGGTGCGGCCGGGGCCATCTCCGGCGAACTCAATCGCGCCCAGAATCCCGTATTTTGGATCCATCAGCGTCGGGTTGAAGTTGTGCAGGCGGTCGTATTTCTCCGTCCCCTGCGGCTGGTATTCCCACCGGATACCCAAGTTCAGAGTGAGTCTTGAACTGGCTTTGTAGTCATCCTGGAAATAGACGCCATAGGACGGGAATTGCGAGCCCATAGGGCTGTCTATGGACACGCTTGCGCTCGACACCTGACCCAGCAACATGCTGGCGAACCCCAGACCGGTCTGGTTGAAGTTCGGCTGTCCGGTGACGCTGGATCCGAATGTGAAATGGCCCGGACCGCTGTTGGTGCCCCAGTTGAGGCCGTTCCACCTGTAGTCGAAGCCGAATTTGAACGAGTGCTTGCCGCGGATCCAACTGAGCGAATCCACCAATTGATAAGCTGTGCCGGCGCCGACGTCGTTGGCCTGATATCCGAGCGTCGGTATGCTGACGCGATCTCCGCCAAGACCTGTAATTTCCGGGTAGTTAAATCCGGCGAGTCCCGATATCCCCAGCGCCGCCGCACCATCCTCATCCAGGTGCTTGGAGGTGCTGGGATTGAGTTGCCGCCCCCAAGCCAGCAGGAGGTGGTTCAGCAAAGTCGGCGAGATCGTCCAATCTTCCGCAATCCTGACGTAATGGGAAACGACATGCTGCAGCCGGGCTCGGGAAAGCGGGCCTCCATTGGGGTCGCTGAAATCCCACACGCCACCCTGGTCGAGCAGAGTGCGCGGGCGGTCCACCCACACGAACGACCCGCTCAGCCGGTGCATGGAATTGATCAAAAAATCCGACTTTGTCGAGAACTGGGTTTGGTCGAACCCCGCCTGGTTGGCAATGGGCCAGAAAGAATTGTTGATCATGGAAAACTGGCCGTTGGCGTCTTTTACCTGCGGCAGGTAGTGAGCCTCCATGATTTTCGCCAGGTTTTTCGATACCGTCGAAATTTGGCTCGGCGGAATGATGTTGCCGGGGAACATGGTCCGGACCTGCGTGCCGTTCACGGTCTGGCTGGAGGCCGGGTCGTAAAGCGCGCCGCGATAGACGGTGTTGCCGAGGGCATCCGTCCCAAGCGACTCACTTGTCAGATACCGGCTGAAATCGCCGTTGTACCACTCAGGCAGCGGCACGGTGTTCGTCGGAGATCCGCCTCCGGCGTAACTTTCCGTATATTTTTCGTAGGCCGTATAGAAGAACCACTTGTCCTTGAAAACCTTCAGTTTCGGAATGCCCACCGGGCCGCCAAGGCTTAACGCCCAGTCGTTGCGGCGGTCGCGGAGCCGCGGCCGGCCATAGAAGTTGTTGGCAAACGTGTTGGCGTCGAAGCTCTCGTTGTGCCACTCGTACATTCCGCTGCCGTGATACTGGTTCTGGCCCGATTTGAGCACGAAGTTGAAGACGCCGCCGGAGGTGCGGGTGTATTCCGCGCTCATGCCGCTGGTCTGGACTTTGAATTCCTGAATGGCTTCCATCGAGGGGCTAGACTCACCCAGGTGACCGCTGATGTAGATCGATGCGGAGGCGCCGTCCAGAACCACCTCTTTCGAAAAGGAAGGCGCTCCGTTGATATGCGCCGTCCAGTTGTCGCCTCCGACGCCGGGCGACAGCTTGTAAGCGAAGTTTTCGGCGTAACGGCCGCCGGAGAACCCCAGGGGGAGGTCAACCACCTGCTTGGTATTCATCAAGGTACTCATTTCCGGCGTTTCAGTCTGCAGGATAGGAGCTTCGGCGGTGACCGTCAGGGACTCGCTTGTCGATCCGACTTCCAGCACGACATCGATGCGCAAGACATCGGCTACGGCTAGGGTTACGCCTTCGCGTACCGCGGTTTTGAAGGCCGGAGCTTCAAACGAGAGCCGGTAAGCTCCGACCGGCAGGTTCGGAATACGATACTGGCCGACAGAATTGGTGACGGTATCGACCCGAAGATTCGTAGCGGTCTGAATCGCCGCGACCTTGACGTTCGGAACTGCCGCTCCGGACGGGTCGGTAACTGTTCCAACGAAAGTACCACGGTCTTGCGCTAGCGCACAGACCGTACCAAGAAGAACGAGTGAAAGCAGAAGAAGGAATTTCCTTGCCATTCAATACCTCCCGAGGGCCACACAACCCCGGACAATCAAACCGTCTGCCGGGTAGAGCGTAACCACGACGCAGACTAGCCTCTTTTTTGGATGCGCCGGAAACTCGACCGCGAGACAGACTCCAAGCGGACCCGGAGCCCAGCCGAATGTAAGCGCTTTCAGCTCAACGCAAACATGATGATCTTCAATTCACGATTTGTCAACCTTAAATTCACTTTCTCGTGAAATTTTGTCTTCCTCTTCCCGTCCCGGACGAACCTGCTTCCAAAAGTCATACTTTCAGGAGAGTTTTTGTGTTTGGGATTCAGAGTTTCGGGTGTAAAATACAGGGGCGTCGCCGAGACCGCCGGTACGGGCAACAGATCGGTACCCTCGGTGGCCGAGGCTGCTGAAGTGTGGATTGACCAGGATCGCACCCGCTCATGCAAGCGCTTGCATCGGTGTCCGGGCGCAAGCTTCGCAGGTGCCCAACTGAAAGTGACTACGCTCGAAGAAGTCGCTCAACGGGCCGGCGTTTCGACGGCAACCGTATCGCGCGTTTTGAACAGCGCCGGGCCGGTCCGGGAATCAACGCGTCGAAGGGTTCTGGACGTGGCCGAAAGCCTGCGTTACCAACCGAACCCAGCGGCGCGTACCTTGGCCGGCGGCCGTAGCCGGATTCTCGGTATGGTCGCCTCGAATCTGGAAAACCCTTTCTTCCTTGACATATTCCGCGGATTGGAGGAGTCGGCATCCCAAGCCGGTTATGAAGTCGTTGTGGAAAACACCCGCTATGAGCCCGCGCGGCTTCGCGCGAGCGTTCTCTCCATGCTCGGCCGCCAGGTCGCCGGTTTGGCGCTGATGGTGTCGGAGCGCGAACCCACGCTTACAGATCTTCTGGGAAATAGCAAAGTGCCGGTGGTCCTCTACGATTCCGACAAGCTGGTGGAGCGGGCAGCCAGCATTTCTGTTCACTACAATACCGGCATGAAACGCATGGCGGAATATCTGTATTGCCTGGGCCACCGGACCATGGCGTTCGTCGGACACCACTGCAGCCTGGGTCCCCTGCGCGAGAGAGAACGGACTTTTCTGGCTCTGATGAGGAAGCACGGCCACGAGGTTGAATGCTCGACGGTGCTGAATAATGACAGTCCCGAGGGCGGAGCCTTGGCCGCGCGCCAGTTGCTGAACTCTGGTTTTGCACCCACTGCCATCATTTGTGTTAACGACTATATGGCCATTGGCGTTCTCCGTGAACTCCACAACCGGGGACTTCGGGTGCCGCAGGATATCTCGGTCACCGGATTCGACAATATCCGTCTCTCCGAGTTTGTTGTCCCCGCACTGACCACGGTGGACATACCCCGTTCCCGGATAGGACAGATGACGTGTGAGGCGCTGCTCGGATCCTCTCCCCCGGCGGAGGCGGGGAGCCGCGATTTCGTGATCCAGCCGGAATTGTTAGTGCGGGAGTCCACCGGGCCTGCTCGGTCCCGCCAATAGGTGAAGAAATGAAACGAGTGTTCTTCTTTGTCGTTTTCGCGTTACTGGCAACGGCGGCCACGGCGGCCGCCCAACTCCCCGATTTCTACAAGCAGGTTGCCCGCGTCACCTGGATCGTCAACGACGTCGACCAGGTTGCCGCCGCATGGCAAAAGGCGGGCGCCACCGACGTCCAACGGCACGACGACGTGACGTTTGAAGGCGTGCGATTTCACGGCCAGCCAGCAAGCCTGAAGATTCGGGCCGCTACCGCCCGTTTCGACACCGTTCAGGTCGACTGGATCCAGCCCGAGGCCACCGACACGGTTTTTCGCAAGGCGTTTCTCCGGAAGGGAGAAGGGATCGTCGCGCTGATGCATCGCGTCCCCGATGAAGCGGCACTCAGTGCTGAGGTCGCTCGCATGAAAGCACTTGGCGTGGGCGTTTTGCTGGAATTCAAGGTCCCCACATCGGACGGTGATTTCCACGAAGTTTACTTTGACACGGAGAAGGAAGGCAAGTACGTGCTAGGGTTGGTCTACGACCCGACAGACTCCGCGGCCGCCCCCGCCTCCGGTCCCAAGATCACCCAATTTGCCTTCGTTGTCAGGAGCCTGGACCCGGTTTCCACCTTCTGGGCCAAACTCGGCCTGCCGAAATTCGAACGGACGCACCCGGATCTGACCGACCTGGTTTATAAAAGAAAACCGGGCGTCTTCCGCTTCAACGTTGGCTGGCAGCGTCACGGCAAAGTGGTTTATGAGTGGATCATGCCGCTGGTCGGTCCTTCCAGCTACCACGACCAGCTTGCGATGCACGGCGAAGGCTTCCACCATATGGCCTTTAACGTTGACGACGAGGACGCGGCCATCCATGACTGGGAGTCGCGCGGGGCGCCGTGCGTCATGTCGGGTGGCTGGGGTGAAAAAGGCAAACCGGGCAGCGGTCGCTTTGCTTACGTCAGCATGCAGTCGGCCGGCGGCATCGACGTCGAGCTGCTGTGGAACTACCGCGGCAAGTGAATTTCGCGCCGCGAAGATTCAAGTGAGGTTCGCATGCGTTGTGTTTCCCTGCTTTCCGCTTTGATTGTTTCGCAGGTGGCGTTCCAGGCGATGGCCGCCGATTCCGTGAATCTGCTCGACTCCCTCAAACCGGCCGACGCGGCGAAATTTCCGGTGAGGAATGCCAGAGTCTATCTGTCGCCTGAAACGCACGCCCTGACTTTGACCTTCAACTATACCGCCGGCGAACCCGAAGTTCGCATTCCGGTTCACGAACTGGGCTGGCCCACCGATTGGGCAGCTTACAAAGCCATCACGTTCGACTTTCTCGCCACCAGCCTGGAGACAGTCGCCATCGGTTTCTCCGACGGCCAGACTACGAAAATGGCGATGACAGAGCCCCTGGCCGGCATCCGCATCCGCGGCGTCCTGCCCTTCTGGCTATTCATCCAGAACAAGTCGATGAATCCTCTGTTGCCGCTGGGTTATAAGGTCTGGCCGCAGCGTCTGTTCACCTTTGAAAAAGTGGCCGAGATCGTATTCCGCATGCGCTATCCCAACCAGACTTCGCAACTCACGCTCTATAACCTCACACTTACGCCGGATGTGCCCGAAGACGGAATTCTGGACCGCAAACCGCTGATCGACCGCTACGGGCAGTGGATTCCCGAGAACTGGCCGGGCAAGGCGCACGACGATGCAGAGCTGCGGGCTCTGTGGGACGCCGATACGCTGCCGCCGGCGGAGCTATCCTTTCTGCGAGCTGGGCGGCTGGCGGGAGAAACACCTCCGGGCCACCGGCTTCTTTCGAACTGAAAAGACGGACGGGCGCTGGGTCTTTGTCGATCCACACGGCCACCCGTTCTTCTCGGCGGGTATGGACCTGGTCGGCTACAAGCCGGACAGTTTCGCCACCAACGTCGAACACCGCGAGTTTCTATTCGAGGAACTGCCGCCCGCCGGTCCCGCCTGGCTCACTCCGGCAAAGGACGTCAGCTTTTATATCGCCAATATCATGAAACGCTACGGTGACGGGTGGGAAGGAAAGTGGACCGCGAACATCCTGGCACGCCTGAAAAGCTGGGGCTTCAACACGGTGGCGAACTGGTCCGACCACGATCTGGCCACCAACAGCGGGATGCCTTACGTGTTGCCGCTGCAAGGCTGGACCACCAAGAAAGAATTCCCATTCCCTTACGACTTCCCTGACGTCTTCTCCGAGGAGTTTGCGCGCAATGTGGATGCCGCCGCGAGACGCCAGTGCGTACCGCTGAAAGACGATCCGCACCTGATTGGGTGGTTCATCGGCAACGAACCGCGCTGGGCTCGGGATTTTGGCGCCCTGCAATCGTGGCCGGACATGGTGTTGAACGATCCGGAACCGTCGGCGACCAAGGATGAGCTGAAGCGTCTGCTGGCCGCCGATCCGGCTGGCGCCGACACCGTGAAGAAACAATTTCTCTACACTTGCGGACGCAAGTATTTCGAGACGATACTGGCCGCTATCCGGAAATACGATCCCAATCACCTGGTGCTGGGAATCCGTTTTGCCGGGAAGCCCGACCGGGAATGGATCGAAATGTCGAAGATGTTCGACACCTTCAGCTTGAACGTCTATGCCGCGGATTTAAAGCCCGACGCGGCGCAGATTGCCGAATACACCGCCATCTCGGGCCGTCCGGTTGTGATTGGCGAGTTCACCGCGGCCGCCCCTGGGCGCGGTTTGGAGGGCCTTTTCTACTACGTCCATAAAGTGCGCGACCAAGCCGAGCGCGGCAAGGCCTATCGCTATTACGTCGAGGCGGCCGCGGCCGATCCGAACATCATCGGCGCACACTGGTTTCAGATGGTGGACGATCTTCCCACCGGCCGTCCTTCCGATGAAGAACGGTTGAACTACGGGTTTATTAACGTCATCGACCTGCCGTATGGCGACCTGGTAAATGCGGCGCGGGAAACCCATCGGCGCATGTACGACCTCAAATTCGGCAAGGTGAAACCTTACCAGGAAAAGCCGCGCTACAACTGAGGTGTTCTGCGGTGGCGGCGCTTCGCAGAATTATCTTTAAGGAGACTCGCAACTTCTTTCCCTCCCGGTCCTCCGGTGGTAACACTATACTGCCCAGTTCAGATTCCCTGACGAGGTTTCGTATACACCGGCTAGAATCGCTTCGACATGGCGTGCCGCAAAATTTCTGCGGGCAGGATCGACCGCCCCGAAAAGCCGCCGCGCCAGACCGAAGTTACAAGTGTTTCCCCGGGCCCAGCGTGACCTCAGGCGCACCGCAACACTACCGAGCCGTGCCCAACGCCGACCCGGCTGACGCCGTGGTATTGTAGCTCCCATGGGGCGGAAACGGATTGCGCTTCCGGCGGCGACAGCCAGCGGACAATCCAGCTAACAACCAATTAGAGGAGGTCTCCACCACATGCAGTGCCAATGCAAGTCTGAAAGGGTCCTGACACTCGCCGTTTGCCTGATTCTGGCGGCGCCCGCCGTACTGGCACAGGAGGCTAAAATCGATATCCCTTACTCGAAATTCGTCCTGGACAACGGGCTGACGTTACTGGTGCACGAAGACCATAAAGCGCCCATTGTCGCGGTAAACATCTGGTATCACGTCGGCTCGAAGAACGAGAAAAAGGGCAAGACCGGATTTGCGCACCTGTTCGAGCACCTGATGTTCAACGGCAGCGAGCACTTCAACAACGACTATTTCAAAGTCCTGGAAAAGCTGGGCGCCACCGACATGAATGGCACCACCAACAACGACCGCACCAACTTCTTCCAGAACGTTCCGACCTCGGCGCTGGACACCGTGCTGTGGATGGAATCGGACCGCATGGGCTTCCTGCTCGGAGCCGTCGACCAGGCGCGGCTGGATGAGCAGCGCGGGGTGGTGCAGAACGAAAAACGGCAGGGCGAAAACGAGCCGTACGGTCTGGTGTACAACACCATCACCGAAAATACCTACCCCGCCGGCCATCCTTACTCCTGGACCGTGATCGGCTCGATGGAGGACTTGAACGCGGCTTCGCTCGACGACGTGAGAGAGTGGTTCAAAAGCTACTATGGGCCGTCGAACGCCACCATCGCGATTGCCGGCGATATTGATCCCGAGACCGCGAAAGCGAAGGTGGAGAAGTATTTCGGCGCCATCCCGCCGGGGCCGCCGGTCCAGCGACAGGACGTTTGGATCGCCAAGATGACGGGCACTCACCGGGCGCGGATGCAGGACCGCGTACCGCAAGCCCGCATCTACAAGGTCTGGAACATTCCGCAGATGTATGCCCGGGATGCGACATACCTCGACCTGGTGAGCGACGTGCTGGGCTCGGGCAAGACGTCGCGCCTCTACAAGCGGCTGGTGTACGACGATCAAATCGCCACCGATGCCTCTGCTTACATCGATTTGAACGAGATTTCCGGTCAGTTCTACATTGAAGCCACCGCCAGACCCGGCGGCGATCTTGGCGCGGTGGAGAAGGCGATTGACGAGGAACTGGCGAAGTTCCTGGCCAACGGCCCCACCCCCGAGGAGCTGAAGCGCGTACAGACCCGCAGCTACGCCACCTTTGTACGCGGCATCGAGCGTATCGGCGGTTTCGGCGGCAAGAGCGACGTGCTCGCCAGGGGCCAGGTGTTCGCCGGCGATCCGGAGGCCTATAAGAAGCAGCGGGAGACGATCGACACGGCCACCACCGCCGAGCTGAAGGAAGCCGCCGTGCGGTGGCTCTCCGACGGAGTGTTCATTCTGGAAGTGCATCCGTTCCCGAACTACAAGGTTCTCTCGAAGACCGACGTTGACCGCAGCAAGGTGCCCGAAGCCGGGCCCGCGCCTTCGCTGAAGTTCCCCGCCATCCAGCACGCCACGCTTTCGAACGGGATGAAAATCGTGCTGGCACAGCGCCATGAAATCCCGGTGGTGAATTTCCGCTTGTTGCTCGACGCCGGTTATGCGTCGGACCAGTTTTCGTCGCCGGGCGTGGCCAGCATGGCGATGGACATGCTGGATGAGGGGACGAAGACGCGCAGTTCGCTCCAGATCAGCGACGAGGCGGACTCGCTGGGCGCCCGCCTGGCAACCGGGTCGAACCTGGACATGTCTTACGTCACTCTATCGGCGCTGAAGATCAACCTGGATAAGTCGCTGGACCTTTTCGCGGACGTCATTTTGGATCCGGCGTTCCCACAGGCGGACTTTCTGCGCGTGCAGAAGCAGAAGCTGGCCGGCATCCAACGCGAAAAAGTACAGCCCGTGAGCATCGCGCTACGGGTAATACCGGCGCTGATGTACGGCAAGGGCCACGCTTATGGAAATCCGTTCACCGGTACCGGCACCACCGAATCGGTTCAAAAGATGACCCGCGAGGACCTGATGAAGTTCCACCAGACATGGTTCAAACCCAACAACGGCACGCTTATCATTGTGGGCGACACCACACTGGCGGAAATTCAGCCGAAGCTCGAAAAGCTGTTCGACGAATGGAAGCCGGGAGAAGTGCCGCACAAGAACGTCGCCGCTGTCGCGCAGAAGGACGCCTCGCACATTTACATCATCGACCGGCCGGGCGCGCAGCAGTCGGTGATTATCGCCGGCAACGTTGCGCCGCCGCGCAATAACCCGGACGAGATCGCGCTCGAGACCATGAACACCATTCTCGGCGGCCAGTTTGTCTCGCGCCTCAACATGAACCTGCGCGAGGACAAGCACTGGTCCTACGGCGCGCAGAGCCTGTTCTATGGTGCCCGCGGCCAGCGGCCATTCTTCGCTGCTGCGCCGGTGCAAACCGACAAGACCAAGGAGAGCGTGGTGGAGATCGAAAAGGAACTCAGCGCGATCCTGAAGGATAAACCGGCCACCGCGGAGGAGCTCGATATGGCCAAGGACAGCGAGACGCTGGCGATGCCCGGTTCCATCGAGACGGCGAACTCGGTCGCCAGCGACCTGGAGCAGATCGTCCGCTACGGGCTGCCCGAAAACTACTTCGAGACCTATTCGAGTAAGGTACGCGCGCTGACGCGGCAGGACATCGCCACCGCCGCCGAAAGAGTGCTCCACCCGGACAAGCTGATCTGGGTGGTGGTGGGCGACCGTTCCAAGATCGAACAGGGACTGAAGGACTTGAATTATGGTCCGGTCAGTCTGCTCGACGGCGATGGCAATCCGGTGAATTGAGCCGGCAGCCGGGCCGGCCTTCCGCCGGGAGGCCGGCCTCGCTTCAGGCGGCAGCCGCCGCTTCGAACCAGCTCCGCAGTTGGCCGAGGTCGCGCTTCATCGCATCGAAGGTCTCCCGCCGGTTGGCGCCTCCGGGCAGCGGGTACTCGAAATGGACCTGCAGCGGGCCGGAAAACGCCACTCCGTTCAGCATGGAAACAAACTCCGGAAAGCGCACCATGCCCTGGCCCAGCGGCTTCCATTCCGGCCGCCAGTTCCCCCGCGCGTCCCTCGCCCACACGAAGTCTTTGACGGCTACACCGGCGAGGTGAGGCCCGGTAATGCGAAAACTCGCGATCCAGCCACCGACGCCGCCTTCGATGGTGGCGTGCCCGACGTCGTAATTCACCCCCACGGCATTCGGATCGAAGCCGGCGAGTATTTCGTGCAGGTCCCAAATGGAGGCGCCCACCAGGTTGACCCCGGAGTGGGTGTGATACATGGCGCGCACCTTGTAGCGGGCGTTGAGAGCCGCCAGCTTGGCCACGCGGGGTTTGAAGTCCTCAATCTGCCGGGCGATCGGCCCACTCGCGGTGTATCGGAATCCGCCCCAGCGGTAGTTCGGGATGCCAAGCTCCGCCATCGTCTTGAGGACCGCTTCGGCGTGCGGCGAGTCGGCGTCGACGATGTCGGTGGTGATCATCGGCACCTCGAGGCCATGCTGCCGGAGCAGGGCCACCAACGGCGGCAGATTTCGCGCGACGCCGGCCGGGTCGACGTGGCCGCCGCGTCTAACCGTCACGTCGACGCCATCGAAGCCGATTTCGGAGGCTCCCTTAGCCAGTTCCTCGCCCTGGAGAAACTGGAGATGTTTCGAGAAGATCGCGATCTTGCGCCGCTCACCCTTCGGCCTGGGTGGGGCCGCGCCGGCTCCGACAGCGCCGGCGACGAAGGCTGCGCCGGCGGACATCAGGGCCCGGCGAGACAGGGCCCCGGACGATTCAGCTTCTTCCCTGATCATTTCATCAGTATAAGACCGTCCCGGTCCGGCAACGGCGCGGCTGACCCGAGGTGTCCGAGTCCGTTAACCTTGTTCTGAATCCCTATGAAATCGTCACCGGCCGGGCGGCAACTATGAAAATTCTGGTCTGCAACTGCGGCAGCGTTTCCTTCAAGTCGCAACTCATCGACACGGACAGCGAGCGGCGCCTGTTCCGTTTCACTGTCGACCGCATCGGCACGCCCAGTTCGTCCGTCAGTTGGCAGCTCGAGAATGGCAAAGAGAACGAGATCGCAGAGCCCGTCGGCGAACACCGGGAGGCGGTCCGGCTGGCGGTGGAGACGATGCTCGGCCCGGCCATTCAGTCCATTGAAGAGATTGCGGGCGTCGGCCACCGGGTGGTGCACGGCGGCGAGGAGTTTACCGCGTCGGTGGTGGTGGACCAGGCGGTGGAGCGCAAGATCGAAGCGGTGGCCAAGCTGGCTCCGCTGCACAATCCCGGCAACCTCAGCGGCATCCGCGCGGCTCGCGCGATTCTGCCTCACGCGCCGCAGGTGGCGGTGTTCGACACGGCGTTTCATCAAACGCTGCCAGCCCGCGCAGCGAGGTACGCGCTGGCGCAGCCGCTGTACCGGGATCTGGGCGTCCGGCGCTACGGATTTCACGGTACTTCCTATCGTTACGTGCTGGCGCGCTACGCCGAAACGGCCGGCCGGCGCATCGAGGAGCTCAAGGTCATCGCCTGCCATCTTGGCGGCGGATGTTCCGTGTGCGCCGTGGACCGGGGCCGCAGCGTGGACACCTCGATGGGCATGACACCCCTGGAAGGCCTGGTAATGGGGACCCGCGGCGGCGACGTGGACGCGGGCATTCTGCTGTACCTGATGCGAGACCTGGGCTGGAGCGTGGCGCGGGTGGACGATCTGCTGAACCGCCAGAGCGGGCTGCTGGGCCTTTCGGGCGTCTCGGGCGATGTGCGCCCGGTGCTCGAGGCGGAGGCGGCGGGCAACGACGACGCGCGCCTGGCGCTGGATGTATTCTGTTACCGCGTGAGGAAATACATCGGAGCTTACTTCGCGGCGCTGGACGGCTGCGACGCGCTGTTGTTCACCGCCGGAGTGGGCGAGCACAGCGCCGTGTTGCGCCAACGGATCTGCGAAGGGACGCGGGCGATGGGAATTGTGCTCGACCAGAGCGCCAACGACGACGCCATAGGCAGGGAGGCGCGCATCAGCGCGCCGCAATCGAGCATCGACGTCTGGGTGATTCCCACCAACGAGGAGCTGATGATCGCCCGCGACACGGCGCGGTGCATTCTGAATGCGAGGGCGGCAACCAGTCCAGTACCATGAAAGCGTCGCGCTGAAAGCCGAGGAGGAACCAAAATGTCAGACAGTCTGACTTTCCTGTCCGAAGAGCTTCGCCGGATGCGCGAAGCGGGCACGTACCAGCACCTGCGGCAACTCGAGAGCGCCTGCGAGCCGGTGTGCCGGGTGGATGGCCGCGAGGTGATCAACCTGGCTTCGAACAACTACCTTGGCCTGGCGAACCACCCCAAGCTGAAAGAAGCCGCCATCGATTACGTCAAACGCTACGGCGCCGGCTCGGGCGCCGTGCGGACAATCTCGGGAACCATGGATATCCACATGGAGCTCGAGCGCCGCATCGCCGCTTTCAAGAACACCGAGGCCTGTGTGGTCTTTCAGAGCGGTTTTGCCGCCAACGCGGGCACCGTCTCGGCACTCCTGGGCCCGGATGACCACATCGTTTCCGATCGCCTGAACCACGCCAGCATCATCGATGGCTGCCGGCTCTCGAAAGCCCGGATTCACGTCTTTGAACACCGGGATGTCGCCGGCGCCGAAGCGCGTCTGCAGGCCCTCGATGGCCAGCCCGGCAAAAAGCTGCTGATTACCGACGGCGTGTTCTCGATGGATGGCGACATCGGCCCGCTGGGAGAACTGGTGGAAGTGGCGGAACGCCACGGCGCCATTATGATGGTGGACGATGCGCACGCTTCCGGCGTGTTGGGCCGCAACGGACGAGGCACCGTCGACCACTTCGGAGTCCACGGACGCGTGGATGTGCAGGTGGGCACGCTGTCGAAAGCGGTGGGGGCTTTGGGCGGCTACGTATGCGGCAGCCGCGACCTGATTGAATATCTCTACCACCGCGCGCGGCCGTTCCTGTTTTCCACTTCCCATCCGCCGGCGGTCGTCGGAGCGGCGATGGCGGCCTTCGATCTTCTTGAAAACGAGCCCGAACGCGTCGGCACGCTGTGGGAAAACACCCGTTACTTCAAGCGGGCTTTGCACCACGCAGGGTTCTCGACCGGCGCCAGTGAAACCCCCATTGTCCCGATCCTGGTAGGGGAAGCGGCGGCGGCGCACGCGTTCTCGCAGGCGTTGTTCGACGAGGGGCTGTGGGCCACCGGCATCGGCTTTCCCACCGTGCCCAAAGGCCAGGCGCGCGTCCGCGCCATCGTCACCGCGGCGCACTCCATCCCGCAGTTGGACCACGCCGTGGAGATTCTGACCCGGGTGGCGAAGCGCCATCGCCTCCTCGCTTCTTGACGACCGGGCTGACGCTCGATAGCCACGCCGTGGAAGAGAGTACTATTCACTTTTGTCCAATGGCAATCTCTCTCCGCCCAGTTACCGTACAGATTCTCCTTAGTACTTGCCCCTAGGGTTTCCTATCTCCCTCGGGGCAACGTCAACTCCGTCGTATCAATAACTTAGCGAGTGGCGGGCGGCGAGTTGCCCCAGAAGCCCTCTCCTGGCGTCCGATTCGGGCCGCAAAATGAGAAATTGGGCCTCCAAAACGTGGGTGATTTTGACCTTCACCTTAGGGGTTCTCTCTGATTCGCGCGGACGGAACGTAATGTTACTTTTGACCTAGCAACACACATTCAGGTTGCAGGGAGAGGAGAGACCAAACATGAAAAAGCTGAACAACTTTATTTTGAAGCTGCGGATCCTCAAGGACACCCGTGGCCAGGACCTAATTGAATATGCTCTGATGGCTGGCTTCGTGGCTGTCGCCGCGGGCGCCATCATGCCGAGCGTGGCATCGAGCATCAGCGTCATCTTCAGCAAGATTTCGAGCGTGATGACCCAGGCTTCCAACCAGGGAACCGGTTCCTAGTTCCGCGACGCAGGCGGGTGGCCGGAGGATCTTCTCTCCCGGCCCCCTGCTTGCTGGCGGACCTCTCAAACACCGGCTAGCTGGGGAGTATTTCAACCAGCTCGCCGGCTGCATCGAACTCCAACGCCTTCGGTTCGCCCAGAATCTCAAGCCGTGGATCGCTCTCGATTTCCGGCCGCAGATTCTCGCTTAGCGCCAACGTAGTGAGCGCCAGCGTGTTGCGAATCCAGCCGATGGCGAGATCCCGCTTATGGAACCGGCCGGTAGTGTCCCAGACGGCCTCGATGCAATCCCGATCCGTGGGTAGACTGATGGGCGTGCGTATGGCCGGTACCGACGACGCCGTCAGTGAGTTGATCCGGGTGGCGTTCCAATCGATTTTCGGGATAATCCGAGCGTGGAGGATGTCCGCCTGCCCGATGCCCACCGCATTCCCGTACGACAAAGCGGTGATGTCGCGGGCATACAGACGGTGTACGATTGGCGCGTTCGGATAAAAGTTCCGCTTATCATGCACCGAGCGGTTCACAATTACGGTATCGAATCCCGAGCCGCTGATATTCTTCCCGAATTGATTCACAATCAGCAGGTCCAACTCGGCTACCGGGATACGTGCCGCCCAGGATTTCACCAGCTTCAGCAGCTCGGCCTCCCGTTCTTCCATTCCTTCGGCTTCGAGCGCGACCAGCTTCGCCGTATTGTGGTAGGCGTCTTCGAGAATGGCCAGGCCTCCCAGGATCTTTCCGGTTTCGAGTAATTTTCGTCCGACACTCAGAATCACGTTCCCCAGGCCCATGCGGAATCCGTGGGTGTGGTAGTTTTTGGCGCCGGCCAGTTTCCCCGTGCCGATGGCCATCATCTTGAAGATGCCGCTCTCCACCTTGCCGATGAAATCGGTGTGCCACTTCACGCGGCCCACCAGCATGACGCCGTCGCTTTCGTAGGCGGCGCGGTCCATGAAAGTCTCGATCCCTTCTGCGGTTTTGCCCAGCGGCACCACATCGAACTGGCTGACGATGGGACACCCCATGCTCGCCTCGGTGATGCCGTACTTGGCCAGCACGCCGGCCTGGCCTTCGGCGGTGGCGCCGCCGTGGCTGCCCATCGCCGGAAACACAAAGGGGCGCATTCCCCGCTCTTTCCACCACTCGACGACCGCTTTCACGATGACGGCGATGTTCGAAATGCCGCGACTGCCCGCACCGATGGCAATTCGCGAACCCGGCTGGAGACTGGCTCCCAGAGCGGAGCCGGCCAACTGCCTGCGAACCTCCGTGGGAATGTCGAGGATGCGGCGGTCCGGATGGTTCTGGCGGACCAAAAGAAGGCGGGGAAAACTCATTTTTCGATTATATCAGCGGGCCGCGGTCCGCCTGAAAGGCCTAAGACCGCTCGAGGCGGGGCTTTTCGAGGCGGATCTTGCGGAACTGGCCGAACAGCTCGAAATCGGTATGGACGGCGTCGACACGCTCCCCGCGCTGTTCGATCTCCGCCAGGCCTGTGTTTCCGAGGTCGCGCGCCATCGCGAGGTAGCTCACCTTCGCGGGATCGATGCCCATGATCCGGCAGCAGGTGGCGTCGACGGCCGGCAGGTCGGAGCCCAGCACCAGCACGCCGCCCGGCTTGGGGTTCCCCTGGATGGGGCCGTTGCCTTCCATGCCGACAATTCCATCCACGATGGCGTATGTATTCCTGAATTTTCTATTTAATTCCGTAATCGATTTTGGAATTCCAATGAAATGCAGCTTGTTTTTCGGCCACCCGTAGACGGAGCCCGGCACCAGGCCAAAGAGGTTCTTCATCGAAAGGGTGGCGCCCGCCCAGTGATGGGTCTTCATCTTGGCCACCGAGACGATCAGGTCGGCCGCCAGCGCCGTATTGGGAAAATAGAATTCCTTTTGTCCGGCGAAGCCGCCGACAGGGCTGGTGTCGTCTTTATTCAGGTCGACGAAGATGCTTTCCAGGTTTCGAAACACGTCCCGGTATCCCGCCTCCTCGGCCAGCCCGAAGGTATCTCTGCGGTGGCCGGGCCCCTCGGCGATGGTGACCTCGGCGCCCAGCTTCACGAAAACCTCGTAGGCGGCGGCCACCACCCGCGGGTCGGTGTTGATGGAGGTGGATTTGTCAAACTCCACCAGGTTCGGTTTCAGAAGCACCCGTTTGCCGTTTGCGTGGAGCCCGGTGGCCCGAATGCCGGCCTCGATGATGGGAACCAGGTCGCGCGAATAGGATTCGGCGCGGCCGATAAAGGTGGCCGATTTGGGCCGGGTTGGTGGAGAGTCCATGTTTCGCCCGCAACTCGAAGTGATCGCCGCCCCCGCCGTCCCGAGGACGATGGCGCGGCGGGTAATCGCCGGAGGTTGTTTCGTCAAGCCGCGCCTCCGGCCTGAAGCAGCCAGTGGTTACCCGAAGGATGCGCCAGACATTCCAGCGCCGTCAGCAATACGTCCCGCTGGCGGATATCACCGGTGGGCTCGGCCTGCTCCGATTCCCCATAGATACGAAACACCAGCGCCAGCCAGGAACGGGCCAAACGCTCGCCGCCGCCGACCTGGAGCTGGCGGGCCTGACGGAGGGCGCCGGCCAAACGCGGATCGGCATTTCCCTGCAGCCCCAGCAGCGCCAGCGCAGTGGTCTCCGGGTAGGAGGGAAGCATCTCTCCGAGCACAATCCGGTTTCCGTAATTCCAGCCGCCGTCCTGGCAGTGGCGAAGCCAGATCATCTCTTCCGCCAGGCCGATTCGCTCCACCAGCGCCGGATCGTTGAGTTGCCGGGAAGCCTTCTTCAGAGCGACCAGCGCGTGCGCGGTGGGCTCGATCCAGGAGGACGTCCCGGGTACCCACGGCCAACCAAAGTACTTGGGATCGTGCTCGCGCCGGAAGATGTGGAGAAGATGGGTGATGCGAACCAGGGCGTTTCCTTCGAAAGGGCGCTCTGAAATCAGCCACCGCGCGGCACGCTGGAACCCGTCTCCGGAATCGCCCAAAAGCGTGTACAGGGTAAGACCCAGAGCGGTGGTCCAGTGCGGCTCCGAGACGGCCGGACCTGCCTGCCAGGCGCCATCCGTCCGCTGCCAGGAGCGCATCTCCCGCCAGCCTCTCTGCCACCATTCGGCGTCCTTTTCCCGCCAGGTGGCGAGCAACGCATAAAACGAAGGTTCCGTCGCGGAGCCTCTACCCGGAGCGTAGCCCCACCCCCCGTCAGGGTTCTGTTGATTACGCAGGAATTCGAGGCGTGACGCCAGATACTCCCCGGGCATGAGAGTTTGATCGGATGGGGGACCCAATTCCTTTAGCAGGCGCGGCTTACGGCAGATCCGGCGCGGCCAGTCAACGTTCCCATTCCTGTTCGAGCAACCGGCTGTATTCACCGGAGGCGAACAACTGGAAGTTGAAGTGGCTGGCGCTGACCTTCGTGAACGCGGCGGATTTCAGGTAACTGGCAAACAGCCAATCGGCGTAGCGGTAGTAGTTTCGGATGAAGTCGGTGGTGAGCAGGGTCTGGTCGGGAACGTCACGGAAGATGACATTCAGACCCAGCGCCCGGCAGAAGATCGCCTTGTAGTCGGCCACTCCCCAGCGGACCAGCTTTTCCTTGACTTCCTGGGGCGGATTTTCCGCCAGCATGTCGGCAAAGCTGAGATCGCGGACGCCGGCGGCCCGCAGCTCCGGATTGTGGTCGACAAATTCGGTGCACTGGTCCATCCACCGCCGCAGGTCCCGGCCCACGTAAAACAACATTCGGATCTCGCAGTACCGTCCTTCGAGGAGCTTGCACTCCAGCTCCTCGGGAGAGTACTCCCCACCGGGAAGCAGCCCCTGCAGGATCAGGCTGGCGCGCGAGCTTTCGATCAAGGTGCTGGGGCCGCTGGCATCGGAAAATGGATGCAGAATCAGCGGCGGCAACTCGTAGGTTCGTTCGGCAAGGAAGGGCACTTCTGTTTGCATGGTCTCCCTTATCCACTCTATCGGCAGCAAACGCCGGCCGGGCTCTGAATCAGCGCCTGTTCTCTAATACCACAGTAGCAGAGACGATTGCGTTTTCCCTCCGCACTTTTACCATTACTTTGTCTCCAGGACGTTTCGACCGCAAAGCGTAGGTGAAGTCGTACAGATTCCGGATCGGTTTGCCGTCGAACTCGAATACGATATCGCCGGCTTTTAAGCCGGCCTTGTCGGCGGGGGAGCCGGGCGTGATGTCGGCCACCCGATACCCGTCCGGCAGTTCGGTGAAGTCGGGCACGCTGCCGAACCAGGGCCCGTAGCCGCCGCCTCCTCCGGACATCCCCTGGGGCCGGGGATCGGCCAGACGGACGAACACCGGCCGCCGGTCGCCGGCCGAAAGGCGGTCGGTCACCTCGGCGATAAACTGCAGCAGCTTCACGGCTTGCGGCGAGTTGATCTTGTCGGGCGTGTCGCCCGGCTTGTGGTAATCGCTGTGCAACCCGCTGAAGAAGAACAACACCGGCACCTGCCGGGTGGTGAAGGACGTGTGATCGCTCGAGCCATAGCCTGCCTGTTCCGAGAAATCCAGGTTCAGGTCGGTATCCTTGCGCATCTCCTCGAGCATCGGCCGGAACATGGCGGCGGTGCCGAAGCCGCTGATATAGACCTTGCCGTCGCGGATCCGCCCGATCATGTCCAGGTTGATCATCGCCACCGCGTTCTCGAGCGGCAGCAAGGGGTGGCCGACGTAGTAGGCCGAGCCGAGCATCCCCAATTCCTCTCCCGCGAAGGCCAGGAACAGAATCCCCCGCTTCGGCCGCGGCCGGGAGGCGTAGTAGCGGGCCAGTTCCATCACTCCGGCGGTTCCCGAGGCGTTGTCGTCGGCGCCGGGGTGAATGGTGCCGGCCGCCGAGGGCTCCATCGAAAACTGCTCTCCCAAACCCAGGTGGTCGTAGTGCGCGCCGATGACGATGTACTCCGGGGTGGCGCCCGGAAGGTAGCCCGCCACATTGTGCACGGTCTTTTCGACGCGCTTGACATCGGTGCTGACGGTAAGCCTGAGAGAATCCGGAAAGGCGAATGATTGCGGGCGCAGATCCGTGTCGATGGCCCGTTCGAGGTCGCGCAGGTTTTTGCCCGCCATTTCGAACCATCGCCCGGCCACCGCGGCGCTGACTTCCACGAAGGGGATGCCGGTGTTGTCGGGGCCGGCGTTGCTCGAAAACTTCGCCACCCGATCCTCTTCGGTGGGGTGCGCGTCGACGTCTTTTACCAGAATTACCGCCTTGGCGCCGTGGAACTTGGCGTTTACCGCTTTGGAGAATAGCTGGGCGTGCTGCGTGTACGCCCTTCCGGCAAAGACGCTGGATTCATCGAACTCCTGCGGCTCGTCACGAAGCACCAGGACGATTTTGCCGGTGGCGTCGATGCCCGAGTAATCGTCGTATCCGTATTCGCTCGCGGTGATGCCGAAGCCGGCGAACACCAGCTCGCCGGTAAGCGAGCCGGAGGAGGTGAAATTGTAGGGTATAAAATCCTGTTCGAGCGCCAACGTCGTCTCGCCGGCGGCGCCGCCGGTATACGAAAGCCGGTTATCGCGGCCCAGTTCGGCGCTGGTGGTGACGCGAAACGGCTGGAGATAAGAGTGGCCTTCCAGCGGCTTCAGGTTCGCCTTCCGAAATACCTTTGCGATGAACTTCGCCGCCGTCTCCAGCTCGGGCGTTCCGGTGCCCCGGCCGCGCATGGCCGGGCTCGCCAGGTAATCCACATCCTTCTGGTAGCTCCGCGGACTGATGGCGGCGCCCAGCAGAACAGCCGCGCAAGCGGCCGTGGAAACGAGGACCGTACCCTTGCGGACCCAGGCAGTTCTCATGACTCGATATCCCAGAGCCCGTGCGGGTTATGGCTTTACGGGCGACGGCAGGCTGACCTCGCAGCACTTTTCATCGGCTTCGGCGGCCTTGGGTTGATAACTCGTCTCAAAATCAATGACGGCTTTCAGCTCCGGCCACGTCACCCCTTGCAGCCGCCGGCCGTTGATAAACAATGTCGGCGTGGCGTTCAGTTGAAGCCGCCGCGCATCGGCGACGTTCGCGTTCACTTCGGGTTCGGTGGCGCGGGTATCAATGCAGGCCGCCAGCTTCTTCGTATCCCATCCTTTGCGTGTGGCAAAATCCAACACCTGCCCCTTCAGGTTGTCCGCGTTGAGTTTCTGCTGCTGGGCGTAGACCCAATCGAAGTAATCCCAGAAGCCCGCCGGCTGCTCGCGAAACACACAGCGCCCGGCGATGGCGGCCGGCCGGGCCCAGGGATGAATGACATCCAGCGGAAAGTCCTTGAAGTACACACGAACTTTATCGAAGTATTTGGTGCGCAAATCGCCGCGGATCACCGACGCCTCTTGCGCGCAGTAAGGACACTCGAAATCGCTGAACAGCACGATCACCACAGGAGCGCCGGGGGTGCCGAAGCTCGGCTGCAGATCGGTTTTGAGCAGCTTCAGGTTCTCCTCGAAGGGGTTCTCGCGAATATCAAAAATGCTGCCGCGAATGATTTTGTGGCCGTCGTCGGAGACGTAGAACACTTCGTCCTGCGCGCGGGGACCCATGCGTCCCGTGACAACCACCTTTTTGAGGCCGTCCATCGGACCGGGTTGCGGATCGGAGACGGTGATCTGGATCTCCGGTCCCCACACAAACAGCCGCCGTACGTAATCCTCCATCGTCGTCTTGTCGAACGCGGATTTGCCGGCGGTCGACTGGGGAGCGGGCTGCCGCTGGTCCGCGCCGAGAACCGCCAATGCTCCCAGCACGACGAGTGAGATGGTGAGTAATGCGCGCATACCAATCATTTTAGCCCAGGGCCGACGATTCTTTCCGCCGGGCCGGCGGAGGCGTATCGGGCTGCCCTTTCACCCGGGAGATTATTTGCGTTTCGGGTTGAGATTGTTAAGGATACGCTATTGCGCGGAACACTGGAGGTAACGCGGTCCGGCGATTCATCGTCACTTCTGTGTCAGAGGCAATCATGAAACGAGTGGCGGTTGTTTTTTCCTTCGTGGGGTTGTTCCTGATCGCCACCTACCCCCGCAAATCGCCAGATGCGGCGCCCGCCGACACTGCCGCCGGGTTCGCACTCTCCGCCGTCGCGGCCACAGGCGGCCCGCTGGCGAGTACCCCGGAGGAAAAGCGCATCCTGGATGTCGCGCTGGCCTCTCCGCGCTACGCCAACGTCCCGCTGGCCGATGCCCGCGTGCTGCGGGTACTCACCGAGGCCATCAACGCCAAGAAGGTGGTCGAGTTCGGCACCTCGACCGGCGTGTCGGGGCTGTGGTTCGCCATGGCGCTCCGCACCACCGGCGGCCGGCTGACGACGTTCGACATCGACAAGAGCCGACTCGCCATCGCCCGCCAGCAGTTCGCCCGGGCGGGAGTGTCCGACATCATCAATATCGTGGAAGGCGACGCTCATCGGGAAGTCATGAAGCTGAAGGGGCCGGTGGACCTGGCCTTCATCGATGCGGACAAATCGGGCTATCTCGACTATTTGAACAAGATTCTGCCGCTGGTCCGGCCGGGAGGACTGATTCTGGCGCACAACGTGCATTCGCCCCCACCCGATCCGGAATTCATGAAAGCCATCACGACCGATCCGGATTTGGAGACCATCTTCGTCAATATGGACGACCAGGGTCTGAGCATCTCTTTGAAAAAACGGTAGCCGCCGCCCGCGCGATCATGCCTTTTCCGGCGCTCCCACGCGAATGACGACTTTCCCGAAGTGCGATCCGGTCTCGAGGTAGCCAAGCGCCTCGGCAGCCTGGCCGAATTCGAATACCCGGTCGATGACCGGGGTCATTTCGTGAGCGGCGACGGCCTGGTTCATGGCTTCGAACATCCCCCGCGAGCCGACAAAGATGCCCTGCAACCGCAGGTTGCGCATGAACACCGGAATCAGGCTTGCCGAGGGCGCGCCGGAAAGCATCCCGATGAGGCTGATGGTGCCACCCGTCCGTACCGCCCGCAGCGATTTCTCGAGTGTGGCTTCACCCACTACTTCGACCACCTGGTCGACCCCGCGCCCCTCGGTGACAGCGCGCGCCAGCTTGTCCCATTCGGGATTGGCGCGGTAATTGACGGTGTGCCACGCGCCCAGGTCGGAGGCGCGTTTCAGCTTCGTATCGGAGGAAGACAGCACAATCGTTCGCGCTCCGGCCAGCCGCGCAAACTGCAGCGCGAAGATCGACACCCCTCCGGTGCCCTGCACCAGAACCACATCTCCGGCGCGCAGGCGGGTCTCTTCCATGAGGGCGTGCCATGCCGTCAGGCCCGCGCAGGGCAAGGTGGAAGCCTGCTCCCAGGAAAGATGCGGAGGCAGGTGGACCAGGCAATCCGCGGGCAGCGCGGCGTATTCGGCCAGCACGCCGGGCATCTCGCCTCCCAGCGCCGAGCGGGCGGCGTCGCGGGTCAGCTCTCCGCCAATCCAGCGCGTCATGAAATTCGCCGCCACCCGGTCGCCCGCCTTCACGCGCTCGACCGACGGACCAACCTCCACCACCTCGCCCGCCATGTCGGAGCAGGGTGTCAGCGGCAGTGTCCACTTGGGATTGTAGAGCCCCCGAATTACGCGTCCGTCGCGGGCGTTCAGCGCGACCGCCCGGATGCGCACCAGCGCCTCGCCCGCGCCGGGCGAGGGCATAGCCCTCTCAAACAGCACCAGATTCTCCAAACCGAACGAGCCTTGGACTTCGTACGCCTTCATGGTTTTTCCGCCACCTCCAGCCGAGACCTTTCTCACCTCCGCCGAACCGGCGGAATACCTAAGATTATCGGGTTTCCGCGGCCGGCGGCGCGGGGTGGCAAATGTGGCGTTCCAGTGAAACGGAGCCGCGCGGACCCCCGTCTCATCAGAAGCCTCCGGGCGATGAACTATAATCGGATCAGGATAATCCGCATGGGAGCCGCAACCACCCGAAGCTTGGCCGTACTGTTCGCGGCAGCCACCCTCGTGTGGGGGGTTCGCGCCCAGGAGCAGAAACCGGCTGAGCCCGCCGCGCCGCCAACCCCAGCGCCGGCCGCGGCGCCCGCCGAGCACCCCGAAGCGGGTCATCCTCTGATCCGGACCTCGATCGACGAGGTAATTGTCCCCGTCACGGTGACCGACGAGAAGGGCCGTTTCATCTCCGACCTGGTCAAGAGCGATTTCAAGGTCTACGACGAAGAGGTGCCGCAGCAGATCACCTATTTCTCGCGCGAACAGAATCAGCCCGTCGTGGTGGGCTTTCTGGTGGATACGAGCAATTCCTCCCGCCTGTACTGGAAGCAGTACGAAGACGCGCTCGAAGAACTCATCCTGGCCCTCATGGGCAGCACCGGCAACGACCCCCGGTTCAGCGGCTTTCTGATCTCCTACAATAACGAGGCGGAACTGGTGGTCAATACCACGACCGACCCGGAGCTGCTGCTCGACAAGGCGCGCAAACTGAAGCCCGGCGGCGGCGCGGCCCTGTACGACGCCATTTACATGGCCTGCACCAGCCGGTCGCTGGTAAAGGGGGAGCCGCTGGAGCCGCGGCGGGTTCTGGTGATTATCGGCGACGGGCACGATTCGGCCAGCAAGAAAAGCCTCCGCGAGGTGTCCGAGCTGGCCCAGCGCAACCTGTTTACGATTTATGGTGTCAGCACCTCGGCCTGGGGGTTCGTGCGGGACGGCGATGCGAATTTGACCGAACTCGCCCAACTCACTGGCGGCCGCGTGGAATACCCGCTTGAAGATGTCTACGCCGATGTTGCGGGCTACATCTCGAAGCCGCAGGACGCCGGCAATTACGCGCTGACAGTGGCCTCGGGCGCGTATGCCACCCAGATTTCCAACAAGATCATCGAGACCGTCGGCGCGGTGGCGGGAGAGGTGAATACCCAGTACGTGCTGCGCTATCGCCCGCAGAACCTGGACGAGAACAAGATCTACCGGAAGATTCGGGTGGAGGTGGATCTGCCGAACGTGAAGGTACGGGCGCGCGAGGGCTACTATCCGTTTCCGCCGTAATGGGCCACGGGCCGGGCAGCCGGCAACGGGCTCGATTTTTTGCGTTGTTTTCCCTTCCCCACTATCCAACTGCGCGCCGATAAGGTTATAAGGATACTGATGGGCGCATCCTCTCTCATTTCCACCCGCACCGCCTTTTACTCGGTGGTGCAGGCGTCCCTGCCCGGGATGGCGGAGGAGAATTGCGGCGTATTGCTCCTCGACACCGACAGCAACGAACTATATCTTCGGTTTCGGCGCGATTGGGAGCTGTTTGCCGGCGAAGAATCAGAGGTTCTCAGCCTGCTGGCGGACGACCTGGAGCGCCGCGCCCGCGAAACCGGCGCCCGGGAACTGGTCGAGGAATTGGAAAGCTCGCTGTCTAACGTCATCCGCATTACCGACCGGCAACCGGTGCTGGTGGCCGACTTTGAAAAAGCCCTGAACCGGCTCTACGCCGAGCACGTGCAATCCAACGTGCTCGAGTTCCGCACACACGTGCCGCTGCGTTCCATGCGGGCGGCGGCCGGCGGCTTCGGCGACGACATGGCGGACGCCGATCGGGGCTGGATCGAGGTTCCTCAAGGTATCCGGATCTCGCGAGACATGTTTGTCGCGCGGATTTCGGGCCGGTCCATGGAACCACTCATCCCCGCCGACAGCCTGTGCCTGTTCCGGCAGGATCCCAAGGGCACCCGCCAGGGCAAGATCCTGCTGGTGCAGCGGGGAGGCACGCTGGACACCGGAGGCGAGGTCACCATCAAGCGCTACCAAAGCTACAAGGTCCGCACCGAAGAGGGCTGGCAGCACGAGCGCATCCGCATGATTCCCGAGAATCCGGAGTTCGACTCCTGGGATCTCGACCCCGAAGACCCGCTACGCGTCATCGCCGAATTCCTCTGTGTCCTCGAATACCCGGAACCCGTTTCCAAGTGACACCGCAAAACCAGCCTCGTAAAAGCGCTGTAAACTGGGTAGTGGCCATAACACACCAAGGAGTCCAAAATGCACGGAAACGATCAGGTTATCGAACGGTTGAATGAAGCTCTGCGAATGGAATTGACCGCCATCATCCAGTACATGGTTCATGCCGAGATGCAGGACAACTGGGGTTACAAGCGACTGGGCGGCTACATCAAGAAACAGGCCATCGATGAGATGCGGCACGCCGAGGGCCTGATCGAGCGAATCCTGTTTCTGGACGGGACGCCCAAGGTGACGCTCTCGATCCAGCCGCGCATCGGCGAAAGCGTCAAGGCGCAGTTCTCGACCGATCTCGAGGACGAAATCGGCGCGGTGAAGTATTACAACGAGTGCGTCAAGGCCTGCGCCGAGGCGGGCGACAATGCCAGCCGCGAGCAGTTCGAGGGCATGGTGAAGGATGAGGAACAGCACGCGGACTGGCTCGAGACGCAGCTCGGCGTCATCGAGTCCCTGGGCTATAGCACGTATCTCTCGCGCCAGTTGTACGGCGAAGAAGGCAAGTAAGCCGCTCTACCAGAGAGTGAGCGTGGCGAAAGCTGGTTTTCCGGAGGGACCGAGATGTTCACTTGTTCTTCATTTCATAATCCGCTGGTGACCGTCGTGGCGCTGGCATTCGCCGCTTCGCTGGCCCAGGCAGGTCCGCTGAGCTCCGAGCCGCCTTACCTGCGAGTACCTGGCGCATCCGCGTGGCGTCGACACGGCTCATCCGCGATTCGGATGGCTGGCGGATCACACCGACCGGGGCGAGAAGCAGACGGCCTACGAAGTGCTGGTTTCCGCCGAGCCGGACGTCAACATCGGCGACATGTGGGCCAGCGGCAAGGTGGCTTCGGAAGACGTCGCGGGCATCCTCTACCAGGGAAAACCTCTGGCTTCCGACAAAACCTATTTCTGGAAAGTTCGCTATTACGACTCGAAGGGCATGGCCAGCGAATGGAGCGCCGTCGCGCGGTTCGACACCGGGTTGTTTCACGCCACCGACTGGCAGGGTCATTGGATCGGCGGCGCCAACCAGTTGCGCAAGGAATTTACGCTCCCCGAGGCGCCCGCGCGGGCGCGCATTTTCCTCAGCGGACTGGGTTATTCCGAGCTGCGCATCAACGGCCGCAAAGTGGGTAACCACGTGCTCGATCCCGGCTGGACGGCGTTCGAAAAGCGGGATCTTTATGTGACTTACGACGTCGCGCCCTATCTCCGGAAGGGCGCCAACGCCATCGCCATTATGCTGGGTCAAGGCTGGTTCAAGCGGCGGGCGGCGCTGGCGCAGTTGAATGTCGAGCTGGCTGGGGGCGGAACGTTCCGGCTCGCCACCGACACGAGCTGGCAGACCGCGCCGGGCCCCATTCTCGAAGACAGCGTATACGACGGCGAAACCTACGACGCCCGGCGCGAAACGCCGGGTTGGGACCGGCCCGGATATGCCGGCGACGGGTGGAAGCCGGCGGTCCTCGAACAACCGCCGGGCGGGGTGCTGTCGGCGCAACTGATGCCGCCCATCGAGGTGACCGATACGCTGGTACCCCGCAAGCTCACCTCAGTAGAGCCGGGCGTGTATGTCTATGACCTCGGCCAGAACATCAGCGGCTGGGTGCAACTGAAGGTGGAAGGCCCGGCCGGAACCACGGTGCGCCTGCGCCACGCCGAGCTCATCTACCCCAACGGGGCCATCAATGTGGAGAACCTGCGCACCGCCCGCGCCACCGACGTCTACATTTTGAAAGGTGGAGGCCCGGAAACCTATCATCCGCGTTTCACCTATCACGGCTTCCGCTACGTCGAGCTTACCGGCTTCCCCGGCACGCCCACGCTCGACACCCTCCGCGCCAAAGTGGTGCGCACCGCGGTTCCCACCACCGGCGGGTTCTCGTGCTCGAACGACACTTTGAACCAGATCCAGAAAATCGCCGTGTGGGGAATCAAGACCAACCTGCACAGCGTCCCCACCGACTGCGACCAGCGCGACGAGCGCAAGGGCTGGATGGCCGACGCCCACCTGGCCGCCGAGACCGCGCTGTTCAACTTCGACATCGCGCCGGTGTACCGCAATTTTCTGCGCTCCATTCACGATGAACAGGACGCCCAGGGCGCCGTACCCGACACCGTCCCCTTCGCCGGCGGCGGCCGCGTGAGCGACCCGGCGTGGGGTACCGCGTATCCTTTGATTGCCTGGTATGTCTACCTCTACACCGGCGACCGGCAGATCCTCGAACAGCACTACGACGGCTTGAAGGCATGGGCCCAGAACCTGAAGAGCCGCAGCCAGGGCGACATCGTGGGCGCCGGCCCTTACGGCGACTGGGTGCCGATTGCGCCCACGCGCGGCGATCTGGTTTCGACGGCCTACTACTATTACAGCGTCGAGACGGTGGCCAAGGTGGCCGAAGTGTTGGGAAAGACGGCCGACGCGGCGGCTTACCACCAGCTTGGCGACCAAATCAAGACGGCGTTCGACCGCCGGTTTTGGGACCAGACCAATCGGTGTTACAGCAACGACACCCAAACCGCCCAGGCGCTGCCCTTGTTTCTTGACATGGCGCCGCAGGCCCACGCGGGCGCCGCAGAAGCGCGCATGCTGCGCGACATCGTGTATTCGAATAACACGCACCTGACCACCGGCATTCTCGGCATCAAGTACATGATGGAGGTGCTGGCCGAACACAATCCCGACGTGGCCTACGAGCTGGCGTCGCAAACCACATATCCGAGCTGGGGGTACATGCTCGAGCGCGGCGCCACCACGCTGTGGGAGCTGTGGCAGGAAAAGACCGGCCCCTCCATGAACTCGCACAACCACCCCATGCTCGGAAGCGTCGGCGCATACTTCTACAAGCATCTGGCGGGCATTCAGCCGGTTTCGAGCGCGCCCGGGTTCCGCCGGATCGTCATGCGTCCGACCGTGGTTCGCGACCTCGAGTGGGCTTCCGGCACGGTGGATTCGGTGCGGGGGCCGATCACTTCCGACTGGCGCAGAAACGGGAGCGGGCTGGAGTGGAAGGTGGTGGTGCCGTTCGGCAGTGAAGCGGAAATCCACATGCCCCGCTTCAACCTCCGCAACATCCAAATTACCGAGAGCGGCCAATCGGTCTGGAAAAACGATCGCTACCAGGCTGGCGTCGCCGGCATCACCGGGGCGGCGCAAAGCGGCGAGGAGATTGTCGTAACGGCCGGTTCCGGGGAGTATCATTTCAGTTTGTCGGGCGAATGAACGCGGCTCGCGCGCCGGCAACCGGAGGAAAGCATCGCCATGTTCACCGAGCAACAGCAGGAGACCGCCAACCAGGCGCTCGATTCATTCCGGATTGAAGTTCCGTCCTGGGGCTTCGCCAACACAGGCACGCGCTTCGGCAAGTTCCTGCAGGATTCCGCGGCCATCACGATCGAAGAGAAGCTGGCCGATGCCGGCCAGGTAAACCAATTCACCGGCCGCGCGCCCACCGTGGCGGTCCACGTGCTTTGGGATTTCCCTAACGGCCCGGCGGACATCCCGGAAGTGAAGGGCATCGCCGCCAAATACGGCGTCTCGATCGGCGCCATCAACCCCAACGTGTTCCAGGACCAGATTTACAAGCACGGGTCGTTAGGGAACCCCGACCCCGCGGTGCGCGAGGCGGCGCTCCATCACATTCTGGATTGCATCGAAATCGCCCGGCTGGCCGGCAGCCGCGATATCTCTCTGTGGTTCGGGGACGGCTCCAACTTCCCTGGCAGCCAGAACATCCGCCACCGCCGCTTCTGGTTCGAAGAAGGGCTGCGAGCCGCCCACGCGAAGCTCAGCGGCAATATGCGTCTGCTAGTGGAATACAAACCCTTCGAGCCGGCCTTCTACCACACCGACATCGCCGATTGGGGCATGGCCTATCTGCTGGCGAAGGCCGCCGGCGCGCAGGCGCGCGTGCTGGTGGATACCGGACATCACTATCTTTCGCAGAACATCGAGCAGATTGTCGCCTGGCTGCTCGACGAAGACATGCTCGGCGGCTTCCATTTCAACGACCGCCGTTATGCCGACGACGACCTGACGCTCGGCTCCATCGATCCCTACCAGGTGTTCCGCATCTTCAACGAGATCTGCCTGTTCGCCTGGGAGCGCGGCGCCGCTCCCGATCTGGGCTACATGGTGGACCAAAGCCACAACCTGAAGAATAAGTGCGAAGAGATGATCCAGACCGTGTGCATGGCCGAGGAGCTCTTTGTGAAGGCCTCGCTGGTGGACCATTCCACCCTCGCCGGACACCAGGCGGCCTGCCGCCTGATAGACGCCGAAGAATGTCTCAAATCCGCCTTCGCGAATGACGTGCGGCCGCTGATCGTCGACTGGCGCAAGTCCAAGGGCCTGCCGGCGAACCCGCTGGAAGCCTTCCGTGCCAGCGGCTACACCGAGCGCGCCGCCCAGGAGCGGGGAGAGAGGAACCGCCAGGGAGCCTCCAGCTACGCGTAAGTGGCGAGGCGAGGGGAGATCCAGCCCGCAGCGAGCCGGGCCGAGAGAAAGTGGAATCGCCGGCGTGATGCGGGGCTGGCTTGTAGCCGGCGCGGCGGTTTGCGACCGCCGCTGTTCGGCGCCAACGCGGCAGTTGGCCGATCGCAAATCGGCCGCGGGTTGGAAACCCGCCCCACCTTGGGCGCCCCACCGCACTCCCCGGCAAAGAATGGCGTAGAGGGCATGGTAGACTGGGGCTTGGACGCGCTCGCGCCCGTCTCCGTGCCGCTTGGATTGGTTGAGCACGGGGAGTGTTTTCCCAAAGGAGAGGTGGCCGAGTGGTTGAAGGCGCACGCTTGGAAAGCGTGTGTACGGGAAACTGTACCGAGGGTTCGAATCCCTCCCTCTCCGCCAGATTTTTCCATAACTCGCAATGGTATGATTTCCGTAGCGGTCGGGATCTCCAAAAGTTCCGCGCATCGGATGGTGAAGGAGACAACATTCCTAAGAAACTCCCAAACGGCAACCTCTTAGTCCCCCTCCGGGCAGAAGGTGACGGCATCATCGGCGATGCCGCAATGGAGATTGGACCCGACCACCCAGCCTACAAATCCTGGTTGGCGTGGATGGAACGACTCGAAAAGGTGTTACGCGAGACACCCAAACCGCACCGCGCGGCCGGCAAGAGAGCACGCAAACAAGCGTAGGAATCCAGTAAAGCCATCAGGATTTTCTGGCGCACTCGAAGGCTGAAAACGCCAAGGTCGTGATGCCCATTTGGGTATGCGCAGGCAGAATCCAGGCGTCTCAACCAGAGCGGAAGCTCTTTCCACGTGGGCTATGGGCTGATTGAGGATTTCTGCCTATGCTGGCGCCGGAATCGCTTTTCTGGCCTCCCTGTCCGGGTCGTTCTTCACTTCGCAGGTATCGTCCAGGACCATGGTTTCACCTTTGGCAGAGGAATACCTGGTCCAGTTGGGAAGCCCGCCGCCATTGGGATTGCCGGTCTTCATGAATTGCAGCAAAGCACCGGCCATCTTGGTCGAGAGTGCCCTTGGTCTCGGGCCGCCGCCCGTATGAGTCAGCATCACATCCGTGTTGCAGTACCAGAAACAGATATCTAAGGTATGGAACGCGCGCATGCGGTTGTCGAACAAAGGCGGTTGCCAGGTGAACCAATCGACATATACCGGCGCAGGCTGCCTGGATTTCGCATCCGCCAGCAGCACTACGCTTTGCCGGTTACTGCTGACCAGCGACCAGATTTCCACCGGCTTCCTGTTCGGGAAGGCCTTCGCATAGGCGTCGACGACTGCCTGCGCCTTGTCGCCGAAGCCTCTGCCGAATCCCGCTCTGTCCCTGACTTTTTCCACCACCTGTTCCAGTGTGATCGATTCCAGCGAGGCATCATCCCAACTGGGCGACTGCTCGTTCTCAACGGAACTGATGATCATCGGCACTTCGGCCGCCGTGGGTGCAGCCTCGGGATCGTAGGGATGCTGGGGCAGAATCTTGCCGTCCACCACCGGGCTGTATCCACGCCGCAAGCCGTCCCCGGGCCCTGCTTCCCTGGCCACGGCTTGCTGCGCCTTCGTAGCAATGGCATAGAAATCTTTCCAGGGCATGGCCTGCAGCTTCTCCAACTCAGTGGGCCTCAACCCGGCTTCTTTCACTACCGCGGCGCCCAGCTTCTCGGAATAGTCCTTGTCTCCCGCTTTCCGGGCCGCCCCGCTTAACACCACGGCCTTGTGGAACAATCCCTTGGCCGAAGGCATCGCGGTGAGGATGCAGACCTTGGCGCCGCCGCCTGACTGCCCCATGATGGTGACGTTTCCCGGATCGCCGCCAAAGTTGGCGATGTTGTCGCGAACCCACTCGAGAGCGGCCACGATATCCAGCATGCCTACGTTCGCGGAGGCGGCGAACTTCTCTCCGCCCACGCCGGCAAGATTGCAGAAACCCATCGGACCCAGCCGGTGATTCATGGAGCAAAAAACCACGTCACCGAATCGGGCGAAGTTCTCGCCGCCGTACCCGTCTTGTTCGATCGCGTTGCCGAACGAGAATCCTCCGCCGTGGATCCAGAACATCACGGGTCTTTTCTTGCCGTCATTGATGGCAGGCGTCCAGACGTTGATCCGGAGACAATCTTCGTTTACGTCGGAATAGTTCCAATGATCGCGGAATGAACCGTATTTGTTGGCGAACTTGTTCTCCATGTTTTGAGGCGCCGAATTGCCCCACCAGATGGCCGGGTACACATCTGTCCAGGGTTCGGGTTTCCGCGGCGGCATGAAACGATTTGCCCCGGAGGTATCGGCGCCGTAGGGTATGCCGAGGAAGAGATTGATTCCCCGGAGCTCATATCCTCTTACCTTTCCGTACTGCGTATTCGCCACCGCGATGTTGTCGCCGATACGCAGAACCTGCTCATTGGGGCCTGCCATCGGGACCCGAGAATCTGCCGCGGACGCTGTCGATGCGCCAATGGCAAGTCCGGCTGAACTCGTCCCGATTGTCTGTATGAATTGGCGTCTGTTTGATTTCATGCTGTTGAATCCTCTGATAGCTTGTGGGCGGAATCTCCGTCTTGGCCATCCCGGCCCGCCATCAGTATACATCTGACCGCCTCCACGTGAGGCTCCAGGCCGCCCTTCGGAGTCAAGTCAATTCGTGCGATCTCCCGTTGATTCCGGAATGGGCGAAGCCAATTGTCGCGGCTGCGCTGAAGACCGCCGGTCGGCGTGCACGCAAACGGTAGCCACAACGCGCGCTGCCGGCTGTCAACTGGTTTCAGGTGCCGCCCTCTTGTCGCAGTCCATTCGTCTTTCAGTTTTCAATCCGCAACCTTACTAACGATGGATGGGAAACTGCGGAACGTGGCCGAGCCTCAAGGGATTTGCGTTTTGCAGGAGGCGCCCACGTCCGCGCCAGCGGCGCGATAAGATACCAGAGATGCCGGCGCGATTCGCCGGCCCGTTGAAGGAATCGCCGGTGTGGCTGTAATTCTTTTTCTTTCCGTCTTCCTCATCGCCGCCTGCGGCCTCATCTATGAGCTGATCGCAGGCACTCTCGCCAGCTATCTGCTCGGCGACAGCGTACTTCAGTTTTCCACCGTCATCGGCAGCTACCTGTTCGCGATGGGGATTGGCAGTTTCCTGTCGCGCTACCTGGTACGGGGCCTGGTGAGCCGTTTCGTCACCATCGAATTGATGGTCGGGCTGGTGGGCGGGTTCTCGTCCGCCATGCTGTTTCTGGCCTTCGCCTATACCGAGAGCTTCCGGCTGGTGCTGTATCTGCTGGTGATCGCCGTCGGCATCCTGGTGGGCCTGGAGATTCCGCTGCTGATGCGGATTCTCAAAGACCGTTTCGACCTGCGCGACCTGGTGGCGCACGTGCTCACCTTCGATTACCTGGGAGCGCTGGGCGCCTCGCTTCTGTTTCCGTTGCTGTTGGTGCCGCATTTGGGACTGGTCCGCTCGGCTGTGCTGTTCGGGATCATCAACGCGCTGGTCGCCTTCTGGACCACGTTTCTTTTCAAAGAGCAGTTGCCGTCGCGAGGCGTGGCAGCGAGGGATGTGCGTGGCGGTGCTGCTGGCGCTCGGCGGCGGCATGTTCGCCGCCGACCGGGTGGTGGACCTGGCCGAGCAAAACCTGTACGCCGACGATGTCATCTTCGCCCGCAATACGCGCTATCAGCGCATTGTGCTGACGCGCTGGAGGGACGATCTGCGGCTGTTCCTGAATTCGCACCTGCAATTCAGCTCGCGCGACGAATACCGGTATCACGAGGCGCTGGTGCATCCGGGGCTTTCGTTCGTTTCAGGCGCCCGGCACGTGCTGGTGCTGGGAGGGGGCGACGGACTGGCGGTGCGCGAGATTCTGAAATACCCGACGGTCGAGTCGGTGACGCTGGTGGACCTGGACCCGGAGATGACGCGGCTGTTTCGCGAGCACCCGGTGTTTTCGGCGCTGAATAACCATTCGCTGCAATCGCCGAAAGTGCGGGTGATTAACAGCGATGCATTTCCGTGGCTCGAAAAAAACGACGGGATATTCGATTTTGTGGTGGTGGATTTTCCCGATCCGACCAGTTTTTCACTCGGAAAACTGTACACGACGGCGTTTTACCGGTCGTTGCGGCGGCACGTGGCGCGGTACGGCGCGGTGGCGGTGCAGTCGACCTCGCCCTTGTTCGCGCGGAAATCGTTCTGGTGCATCGCCGAAACGATGAAGCAGGCCGGTTTCCGCACCTATCCGTACCACGTTTACGTGCCGTCGTTCGGCGAGTGGGGATTCGTGCTGGGCAGTTTTGTCCCGTACGAGCCTCCCGACACGCTGCCTTCCGGGCTGCGGTTTCTGGTGGCGCGGGACCTTCCGGAGCTGTTCGAGTTTCCGCGCGACATGGAAGCCGTCGAGGTGGAGCCGAACCGCCTGAACGACCAGGTGCTGGTGCGTTACTACGATCAGGAATGGCGCGAATATTCACGCTGAAGATGTCGCGGCGGAAATTGCTGCTGGCGCTTGGGGCCGTGGGCGCGGCCGCCACGGCCGGCCTGGTCCGCCTGACGCGGAAATCCCCGGTCAAAATTCCCGGAAATTTCGTGTTTGAATCGGAAAAACAAGGCCACCGTCTGCGCGATCACGCCGTTTTTTCGACTCCGAAAAGATCGGAACGCCACGAGGTGGTGATCGTCGGCGCGGGTATCGCGGGTCTTTCGGCGGCGTGGCGGCTGCGGAAGCGGGGGTTCAGCGATTTCGTTTTACTCGAAATGGAACGCGCCGCCGGCGGTAATTCCCGCTGGGGCGAGAACCAGATCTCGGCTTTCCCGTGGGCGGCGCATTACGTTCCGGTGCCGGCCAAAGGCGCGCCGCTGGTGCGCGAGCTGTTTGAAGAACTGGGAGTGCTGCGCGACGGCGAGTGGGACGAGAAAACGCTGTGTCACTCGCCCAAAGAGAGGCTCTACATTTACGGACGCTGGCAGCCGGACCTGGAGCCGGAAGTGGGCACCAAGGCCGCCGACATCGCCGAGTTTCGCCGGTTTTACCTGCTGATGGACGAATACCGGCAGCGTGGATGGTTCACCATTCCGAGCGAGGACGGGCTGCTGCGCGCCGGCGCGGAGGCCCAGGCGCTCGATCAAATGTCGATGGACCGGTGGCTGGACGGGCAACGCTTCCGCTCCCCGTTTCTGCACTGGTATATCAACTACTGCTGCCGCGACGACTACGGAGCGTTGGCCGCGGACACCTCGGCGTTCGCCGGCATCCACTATTTCGCATCGCGGCCGGCGCACGAACCGGGGCCGCTGACCTGGCCGGAAGGGAATGGCTGGGTGGTCAAGCGCCTGCTAGAGCGGTTGCGGCCGCATGTGCGTCCGTCGGCGATGGTTTACCACATCGATTCCGATACGGGCCGCGTGAAGGTGTGGACCGAGCAGTGCCTGTACGAGGCCCGCCGGGTGATCTTCGCGGCCCCCACTTTTCTGGCTCCCTACCTGGTTGCCGGCGCCCCGCGGCCGGAGGGATTTGTGTATTCTCCCTGGCTGACCGCCAACCTGTCGCTCGACCGCCGTCCGCACGATACCGGAGGGGAGCCCGCGTGGGATAACGTCTTTTTCGATTCGGTTTCGCTCGGTTACGTCGAAGCCACTCACCAAAGCCTGCGCACCGAGATGGAGCGGACCGTTTGGACCTACTATTGGTCGCTGGCGCACGGCGACGCGCGGGAACAGCGCGAGCGGTTGAGCTGGCACGCCTGGAACTGGTGGGCCGACCGGATCCTGGGCGACCTGGAACGCGCCCATCCCGATATTCGCCAGTGTGTCTCCCGGCTGGACATCTTTCGCATCGGCCACGCCATGATCCGCCCGCATCCGGGCTTCCTCACCTCGGCCGGCCGCGGGCGCTGGAGCGGCGGGAAGGGGCCGGTGGTGTACGCCCATTCGGATTTGAGCGGCCTCTCCCTGTTTGAGGAGGCGCAATTCCACGGGGTGCGGGCGGCAGAGCGCGTCTTGCGGGAATTGGGGGGCTGAGGTCGGACGGAACGCGGAGAAGCCGAGCGAATCCGGGGGGCGGTGCGGGAGGAGCGCCCGGAGGGAACCGGGGCAAGGAGCTTTCGCATTTGCAACCATAACAATTGCAATGCTTTATGAGACACGGGCCAAGAAAAATAAAATTGTTGGGCAAAGCGCTTGCGCGCCCGGGGATGGGTTTGTTAGCCTACGGTTGCGTTACAGATTAGTTGTGCAAGTGTGGTGGGAGTGCAAAAAAACACTTGCCAAGGCCGGTACGTTTCGGTAGACTGGTCGATGGACGTAACAAGCTACGAGGTATGGCAGAGCAACAAAGGTTTTAAAACCTAAGAGTTGCGCGCCAAAGATCCGCAGGGAAGATCTTTTAGCAAAGTTCCCAAAGTTTTCTTTGAGAGGCATTGTGCGCTCCCGCAGAAAAGGGGGTCAGGCAAGTGTGTCTCAAGGACAAGTTTCGAGGCCGCCGGCCGGCTACTCTTCAGACTCCGCGAGGAACGAGATCGGTAGCGTCAGGCCGGACAGATCTTTGAAAATCTGGTTGGACGCACATGTACTGATTTGTGCCGGTCATCAGTCTCGACCGAGACAAAACAAACTCTACATTTTTACATGAGAGTTTGATCCCGGCTCAGAATCAACGCTGGCGGCGCGCTTAACACATGCAAGTCGAACGAGAAAGGGTCCTTCGGGACCCAAGTAAAGTGGCGCACGGGTGAGTAACACGTGGGTAATTTGCCTTTTGGTGGGGAATAACCCTGGGAAACCGGGGCTAATACCGCATAAGTCCGGAAGGAGAAAGTCGCAAGACGCCGAAAGAGAAGCCCGCGGCCGATTAGTTAGTTGGTGGGGTAAAGGCTCACCAAGGCAAAGATCGGTAGCCGGCCTGAGAGGGCACACGGCCACACTGGCACTGAGACACGGGCCAGACTCCTACGGGAGGCAGCAGTGGGGAATCTTGCACAATGGGGGAAACCCTGATGCAGCGACGCCGCGTGAGCGATGAAGCCCTTCGGGGTGTAAAGCTCTTTCAGTAGGGACGATTATGACGGTACCTGCAGAAGAAGCTGCGGCTAACTACGTGCCAGCAGCCGCGGTAATACGTAGGCAGCAAGCGTTGTTCGGAGTTACTGGGCGTAAAGAGAGCGTAGGCGGTTCGCTAAGTTTGGTGTGAAATCTCCCGGCTTAACTGGGAGGGTGCGCCGAAAACTGGCGGACTTGAGTGTGGGAGAGGAAAGCGGAATTCCTGGTGTAGCGGTGAAATGCGTAGATATCAGGAGGAACACCCGTGGTGAAGACGGCTTTCTGGACCATTACTGACGCTGAGGCTCGAAAGCGTGGGGAGCAAACAGGATTAGATACCCTGGTAGTCCACGCCCTAAACGATGCGGACTTGGTGTGGGCCGTTCATTCGGTCCGTGCCGGAGCTAACGCGTTAAGTCCGCCGCCTGGGGAGTACGGTCGCAAGGCTGAAACTCAAAGGAATTGACGGGGGCCCGCACAAGCGGTGGAGCATGTGGTTTAATTCGACGCAACGCGAAGAACCTTACCTGGGCTCGAACGGTTGACGCAAGCCGGTAGAAATACTGGACCTCCCGCAAGGGACGGCAATCGAGGTGCTGCATGGCTGTCGTCAGCTCGTGTCGTGAGATGTTGGGTTAAGTCCCGCAACGAGCGCAACCCTCGTCCTGTGTTGCTACTTCCTTCGGGAAGGCACCCTCAGGAGACCGCCAGCGATAAGCTGGAGGAAGGTGGGGATGACGTCAAGTCATCATGGCCTTTATGTCCAGGGCTACACACGTGCTACAATGGGCGGTACAACGCGCCGCAAGACCGCGAGGTCAAGCAAATCGCTTAAAACCGCTCTCAGTTCGGATTGCAGGCTGCAACTCGCCTGCATGAAGCTGGAATCGCTAGTAATGGGGTATCAGAACGATCCCGTGAATACGTTCCCGGGCCTTGTACACACCGCCCGTCACATCACGAAAGTGGATTGTACTAGAAGTCCGCAGGCTAACCGCAAGGAGGCAGCGGCCCAAGGTATGATTCATGATTGGGGTGAAGTCGTAACAAGGTAGCCGTAGGAGAACCTGCGGCTGGATCACCTCCTTTCTAAGAGAGGACGTGGGTGGAGTCATCATGTGTAATGATGACATTCGTTCCACTCCACACCTGCCGGGTCACTCCGGCAGGATGTCTCGGCTCTCCACTGATGACCAAATGCCAAATGTCCATGGTTGCCAGGCATGACCTGGCGACGCGCGTCCAACCGGCCTCGAAAGATTAGGTCGAGCCGGGCGGGTGGAACTCACAAGTTTCGCCCGCCGGTAACCTCAGATGGGGCTGTAGCTCAGCTGGGAGAGCGCCTGATTTGCATTCAGGAGGTCGTCGGTTCGATCCCGATCAGCTCCACCAGGTATTGGACTGTAGGACGAGAGGCGGCCAATTGAGGGTGGCGAACCACCGTCCGGTGGCGGCGCCGAATACGGGCCTGTAGCTCAGTTGGTTAGAGCGCACCCCTGATAAGGGTGAGGTCGGTAGTTCGAATCTACCCAGGCCCACCAGACCGTCGCAATGCTTCCCGAATTTCCGCCCGCGGGCGGGGCTTTCGGAAGCCGGGTGACGGTAACTCATCCCAGGCGAAGATCTTTGAAAACTGAATATTGACGGGTATACTGCAACAAGTTCGCCGTCACGGTGAAGGGCAACCCAGCGGGTTGCCGATTCACGAAGATGTGGCGCGAACAGGCGCCTATGGAATTTGCTCGTGGGCTTTGTGCCGGGAGTAAATTTTATGGTCAAGCTACTAAGGGCATGCGTGTGGATGCCTTGGCGCGAATAGGCGATGAAGGACGTGGCCAGCTGCGATAAGCCTCGGGAAGAAGCAAGCATTCTGTGATCCGGGGATTTCCGAATGGGGCAACCCGAGTCGTGTGAACACGGCTCATTCCGTCGTGAATCCATAGCGGCGGAAAGCGAACCCAGGGAAGTGAACCATCTCAGTACCTGGAGGAAGAGAAAACAACCGTGATTCCGAGAGTAGTGGCGAGCGAAATCGGAACAGCCTAAACCGGACGATCCGCAAGGAGAGTCCGGGGTTGCAGGACCACAATTACTTCCTCAAGGCCCGGGCAACCGGGAGTTGAGGAGGTAACAAAGAGGGATAGGAAAGTGTTAGTCGAACGGTCTGGAAAGGCCGGCCATAGAAGGTGACAGCCCTGTAGGCCAAAATGCAATCCTAACTTCAAGTGGCTCCTAAGTACCGCGGGGCACGAGAAATCCTGCGGGAATCTGCCGGGACCATCCGGTAAGGCTAAATACTCATTCGCGACCGATAGTGAACCAGTACCGTGAGGGAAAGGTGAAAAGAACCCCTGCTAGGGGAGTGAAATAGTACCTGAAACCGCATGCCTACAAGCAGTGGGAGGGCTATGCCGGCTTGCCGGAATGCCTGACCTCGTGCCTATTGAATAATGAGCTGGCTAGTTAATTTTTGTGGCTAGGTTAAGCGTAAGCGAGCCGTAGCGAAAGCGAGTCTGAATAGGGCGTTGAGTCGCAAGGATTAGACGCGAAGCGGGATGATCTACCCTTGGCCAGGATGAAGTAGGTGTAACAGCCTATGGAGGTCCGAACCAGTGTTGGTTGAAAACAGCTTGGATGAGCTGAGGGTAGGGGTGAAAGGCTAATCAAATTCCGTGATAGCTCGTTCTCTCCGAAATAGCTTTAGGGCTAGCCTCGTGTGGTCCGTCCCGGTGGTAGAGAACTGAATGGACTAGGGGCCTTTCCAGGTTACCGAATCCAACCAAACTGCGAATGCCGGGAACGCAAGCACGGGAGTCAGACGGTGGGGGCTAAGCTTCATCGTCAAAAGGAAAACAGTCCAGACCGCCAACTAAGGTCCCCAAATCTACGCTAAGTGGGAAAGGAAGTCGAGAGGCTCAGACAGCCAGGAGGTTGGCTTAGAAGCAGCCATCCTTTAAAGAAAGCGTAATAGCTCACTGGTCGAGCCGCTCGGTGCCGACAATGTAACGGGGCTTAAGCGTAGTACCGAAGTTGCGGATCTCCGCAAGGAGGTGGTAGGAGAGCGTTCCTGGCTGCTGCGAAGACGGAGCGGAAGCACCGTTGGAGCGCCAGGAAGTGACTCTGCCAGCATAAGTAGCGATAAACCAGGTGAGAACCCTGGTCGCCGAAAGTCTAAGGTTTCCTGAGGAAGGTTAATCCGCTCAGGGTTAGTCGGATCCTAAGGTCAGGCCGAAAGGCGTAGCCGATGGACACACGGTTAACATTCCGTGACTACCTAAACACGATCAAGACCGATGGGGGGACGCAGCCCGGAAGTCCGGATGCGCAATGGTTTCAATTCCGGATCAAGGGAGGTCGGGAGAGGCAAATCCGCCCGGCCGTCTGCCAGGAAAATCCTCTAAGGAGTGTTTGGGTATCCGTACCACAAACCGACACAGGTGGACGAGAAGAGTATTCTAAGGCGCTCGGGTGATTGGTTGTTCAGGAACTAGGCAAATTAGCTCCGTAACTTCGGGAGAAGGAGTGCCCTCACGGGCCGCAGTGAAATGCCTCAGGCGACTGTTTAACAAAAACACAGGTCTCTGCAAAGTCACAAAAACGACGTATAGGGGCTGACGCCTGCCCGGTGCCGGAAGGTTAAAAGGAGAGGTCAGCCGCAAGGCGAAGCTTTGAATTGAAGCCCCGGTGAACGGCGGCCGTAACTATAACGGTCCTAAGGTAGCGAAATTCCTTGTCGGGTAAGTTCCGACCTGCACGAATGGCGTAACGATCTGAGGACTGTCTTAACAACCAGCCCGGCGAACTTGTGGTCCCGGTGAAGACGCCGGGTACCCGCCACTAGACGGAAAGACCCCGTGCACCTTTACTACACCTTAGCAATGAACTACGGTGCGGTCTGCGCAGGATAGGTGGGAGGCTTTGAAACCGGACTCTTGGGTTCGGTGGAGCCAACGGTGAGATACCACCCTGATCGTATTGTGGTTCTAACTTCCTCCCGTGATCCGGGAGAAGGACATTGCTAGGCGGGTAGTTTGACTGGGGCGGTCGCCTCCTAAATTGTAACGGAGGCGCTCGAAGCTTGGTTCAGGCGGTTTGGAAATCCGCCGTCGAGTGCAAAGGCATAAACCAGGTTGACTGCGAGACCTACGAGTCAAGCAGGAGCGAAAGCTGGACTTAGTGATCCGGTGGTTCTGTATGGAAGGGCCATCGCTCAACGGATAAAAGGTACGCCGGGGATAACAGGCTGATCGGAGTCAAGAGCTCACATCGACGCTCCGGTTTGGCACCTCGATGTCGGCTCATCGCATCCTGGGGGTGTAGAAGCTCCCAAGGGTTAGGCTGTTCGCCTATTAAAGCGGTACGTGAGCTGGGTTCAGAACGTCGCGAGACAGTTCGGTCCCTATCTGTGGTGGGCGCAGGAGATTTGAGGGGGCTTGCCTTTAGTACGAGAGGACCGAGGTGAACGGACCGCTTGTGATCCAGTTGTCCCACCAGGGGCACCGCTGGGTAGCGAAGTCCGGTTAGGATAAGCGCTGAATGCATATAAGCGCGAAACCTGCCCCAAGATGAGATCTCCCAAGCGAAAGCTAATAAGGGCCCTGGAAGACTACCAGGTTGATAGGGCGGATGTGTAAGCGTAGCAATACGTTGAGCTTACCGCTACTAATAGCCCGTTCGGCTTGACCATAAAATTTACTCTTTGCACGAAGCCGCTGCAGGCGGGCTTCCTAGGCGCCGTTGCAGGCACTCGTCAATATTCAGTTACCGATTTTGGGTGACTTTAGCGAGGGGGATACACCCGTTCCCATCCCGAACACGGCAGTTAAGCCCCTCAGCCCCGATGGTACTGCACGGGCGACTGTGTGGGAGAGTAGGACGTTGCCCAATTATGACAAAAGGCCCGACCGAAAGGTCGGGCCTTTTGCTGTCCGGAACCGCTGTCGAGGTTCGTACGAGAGGCCCATTCCAATCGGCTCCGCTGAAGCAACCTAAGCTATGTTTCTCGATACCACATCTCGTTTAGCTTTCGACAACTTGCGAGCCTCAAAAATGGCCCGCGCCTGGTAGGCAGGCCCAAGGGCGAAGGCAGCCGACGCCAGGTACCATATGTACCAGGTGAACGCGGTGTGCGGCCAGGTGATGTAGCCATATGACAAGGCCCAAATACCCATGTTGCCAACGAGTGTGAAGAAGACGGCGGCGCAGTAAGAAGTCCAGCATTTTCCGAGCAGGCCCCCCGCCATTCTTCGCATGGAAGCCCGCAGAATCGTCGCCTCCGTCCATAGGATTGCGAGTAATATGTCGGTCGACCAGAGTAGTTTGGGCAGGAGGCGGCGTGGCGGATATACCGAATCGGAGAAAAAGGGAATTTGGACAATCTGTTGCATACACAGACCAAGCCCAACGAGAAATACGATCCCGTCTATCATGGTGGGGCGGGCCAGGATCCCGCAACGGCGACACACCGCAATCACTCGCTTGAAACCGACAGCGAGCAGCACAAAAGACAATGGCCCCGCCAACAAACGACCCAGGTCTCTCACATCTTGAGGCAGGTATTCAACCTTGGCGAACAGCACCAGGGGTAGCGGGTTAAATACAGAGCGAACCGCCAAGATGTTGACAATGAAGGCGCCTAGCAACTGGGACGCGGCCGACCAATAGAGTAGCCGCCACGCGCCGTGCATGGCTTCCCCCGGCTTGAAATTCGACAGAACGAAGCGGCACAGGACCAGTTGCACGGCGGCGGACAAAGTCAGAAACAGGGCGCCTTCGTAACGGAAGTAACGGCGCATCCAGTCGAAACTTCCCTGGGGATTCCAGAATAACCAAACCACCAGTCCCGCCGCCAGGTGCGCCAACGTACCTGCGATGATCCATCGTGGGGCCCTCTCCCAACGAATGGCATGGTGGTCAAAGGTCATAAACGGTGTGTCGCGGACTGTGGAGCGAATCCGCCCGTTCCGCCTTCTTTCAGCAATTCGCTAATTCGTTCTCTCACGTTTTCGCCCATCTCCCGGCCAAGAAAAGCGCTCACCATCTGAATAGAGTCATCCAAAAGTTGTCGAAACCGGACTGAGTCAGCACCGCCGAGCAGGACTTTGCCGGCGGCGGGTTCCCCCAGATAAGGTCGAAGTAATTCCACCACCTTTGTAATCGCACCGGCGGATATGGGCGCTGGCTCCGCCACTGCCCCAACGCTGTTCTGCTCCAACAGGCCGGCCATCTCATTGATGAGGTTCTGCCTGCCGAGTTCCAGTAAGCGCTCTTCTTCCGCCGTGGCGGCTACGTGATGAATGGCGTCCAGCCTCAAGAATGTATCGCTTACCATGCCGCGAAGTTCCCTGCATGCCGGACAGTGACTGAGGTGCAGCGCAACCACACGGCCCCGCAGCGGTGGCAATTCGCCGTGGATATCGCCCACGAGCTCGACAATGCCCGGGTGCCGCCCCAGTGTGAAGAGGACTTGCAGTGACGACTTCCAGACGGCGATTCTCATAATTTCAACCACTCGGGCAGGTCCGGCTTCCCAAACAATCTCTGCAGCTTCTGCACGCTCCTGGTGAGTTTTGCACCCACGGAACCGGTGCTAATCCCCAAGATCTGGGCAATCTCCTTGTAGCGCATTCCTTCCAGGCGTAGCAGGAGGATTTGGCGTTCCCTGGGAGACAGCGCGGTCTCGATCAACTTCAGCATTTCGTCTTTCGAGTAAATGGATTCTGGGGTAATGGAAGCAGCGTCCCCGGCCTCCGACATCGTTTTCGCGGCATCCCTTTCTGTTCGCGAAGAATCCAGAATCTTCTTCGCCAACACTGTAACCCTACGGTACAACCACGCCTGTGGATTCTCCGGCTTTACTTCTGTCCGTCGAATTTGGAAATACTCCAGAAACGCTTCTTGCACCAGATCCGCCGAAGCCTCCGGATCTTCGCAAACACTACGCGTGAACCGTAAGAGGCTCAACGCATGCTTTTCGTACAGGCGAAGAATCTCCGCGCGAAGCTCCAGTTCCTGTTCGGCAGAGGTTGTGTGTTTTTCCTCGTCGAAGAGGTGGACCGGTAATTCGGGATTCAGGTAATCCGGTGTCACGGCTCGATTTGATCCATTGCCGATGGCTTGAAGTCCAGAATACCGCGACGGGCTCGAAGACGCTCTGTTACGTGCGGTAGCTTCCGTTAATCCGGATGTAGTCTTCAGTGAAATCGCAGGTCCAGAAGCGCGTCTCGCCCCTGCCCGCGCCGGCAATCTGGAGGCAGATCACCACTTCATCGCCTGCCAGCGCTTTCTTCAGCCCGGGTTCGTCGTATTCGGCCGCCAGGCCCCGCCGGCACACACGAGTTCCCTGCAGGTAAATGTCTACTTTCGAGGTATCCAGCTCGGTGCCGGAGCAGCCGGCCGCCGAGAGAATTCTCCCCCAGTTCGGATCGGCGCCGGCGATCGCGGTTTTCACCAGCGGTGAGTTGGCGATGGAGCGGGCGATGCGCCCGGCGGCTTCGGTGTTCGTCGCGCCCCGCACGTGGATGCGGATCAGCTTCCGCGCGCCCTCGCCGTCGCTGGCTATTTGTTCCGCCAGGTCTTCCATCACCCAACTGAACACTTCCTCGAACACCAGCAGTTCCTTGGCGTTCAGCTCGTGCCCGCAGGCGCCATTGGCCAGCACCACGACGGTGTCGTTGGTGGACATATCGCCGTCGACCGAAAGCCGGTGGTAGCTTCGGTCGGCGGCGCGCCGCAGCATCGGAAGCAGCTTGCGGCTCGCGATTCCCGCGTCGGTCATGATGAAGCCGAGCGTGGTGGCCATATTGGGATGGATCATCCCGGCGCCCTTGGTCATGCCCGCGATGTTCGCCCGGCAGCCTTTCAGAGGCACGTCGCCGTGGGCGACTTTGCGCACGGTGTCGGTGGTCAGAATGGCGTCCGCCACCCCAAAGAACGAATTCGGAGAGAGCGTGGCCACCAGCCGCGGAAGAGCGTCCAGAATCAACTTCCCGGGCAACTCCTCTCCGATGACGCCCGTCGAAGCGGGGATGACCTGGTTGGTTTTGAGACGCAGGTGGCGGGCCGCCGCGCGGCAACTCTCGATCGCAACACGATCGCCGGTTCGGGTGGCGCAGTTGGCGTTGCCGGCGTTTACCAGAATGGCCCGCCCGATTCCCTCCGATTTCTCCAGATGCTTGCGAGCCAGCTTGACGGGCGCCGCCTGCATGCGATTCCGGGTGAAGATGGCCGCCGCCGAAGCGGGCACATCGCTCACGATGAGCGCCAGATCGTTGGACTTCACCTTTCTCAGGCCGGCATACGTTGCGGCATACCGGAAGCTCAGCGGCAGGTTCACTCGACAGCTCCTTCCAAAATCTCGCCCGCGCCTACACGGTGGCCGTTCAGGAACTGCGACGCATCGGTGCGGTTCCTTCCTTCCAGTTGCACCACCAATAACTCCAGCGAAGAGCCCTCTCCGCAGCTTACTAAAATACGGCGCCCGGCGGGCTGCAGACTACCCGGGGGCGAATTGAGTTTTTCCTGCGCGACCCGCGTTTTCCAAAGGTGCAGACGCTGGCCCCGGAAGTTACAGGTAACCCCGGGCCAGGGCAGGAAACCCCGTACGCGATTGTGTATGTCCCGGGCCGGCGCGCGCCAGTTCACCCGGCCGTCTTCTTTGGTCAGCATCCGCGCCAGCGTCGCGAGGCTGGAATCCTGCGGCCGGGGTACGATCGAGCCCTTTTCCATACCCGCCAGCGTCTCCACCAGGAGCCCCGCGCCCATGCGCGAGAGCCGCTCACCCAGCGCCAGGGCGTCTTCATCGGGATCGATAGGGGTCTCCCGCGCCAGCAGAATGTCGCCCGTGTCGAGACCGGCGTCAATCCTCATGGTGGTGACGCCGGTTCGCGTCTCGCCGTTCGCGATGGCCCACTGGATGGGCGCGGCGCCGCGGTATTTCGGCAGCAGCGACGCGTGCACATTCACGATGCCCAGCCGCGGCAGATCGATAATCGCCTGGGGGATGATCTGGCCGTAGCCGACGATCACCATCACGTCGGCCTCGAACCCGGCCAGCCGCTCCACCACCTCGGGCCGCCGCACCTTTTCAGGCTGCTCCACCGGCAAGCCGTGCCGCAACGCCGCCTGCTTCACCGGCGAGGCGGCCAACTTCCGTCCGCGGCCGCTGGGGCGATCGGGCTGCGTGTACACGGCGGCGACCTCGTGGCCGGCCTGGACCACCGCATCGAGAGTAGGCACCGCGAATTGCGGTGTGCCGAAGAATACCAGCTTCATTGCATACGGCCGAATCCGGCGGACAACCGGCTTAAGGCCACTCGCCGGCTTTTGCCATTTTGCGGATCTTGCGGCGAATCAGGTCCCGTTTCAGCGGGCTGATGTGAGTAATATACAGGCGCCCGTTCAGGTGGTCGGTTTCGTGCAGAAAGGCGCGCGCCAGCAGGTCTTCCCCGGTCATCTCGAACGGCTCGCCCTTGGGGTTTTGCGCTCGGATGGTGACGCGTTTGCCGCGCGTGACGTTTTCGCGGAAGCCGGGAATACTGAGACAGCCTTCCTCGGTGACCTGTTTGCCCTCCACTTTGACGATCTCCGGATTGATCAGCACCAGCTTGTCATCCGGGTTCTCGCCATTGGAGGTATCGATCACCGCAATGCGCTTGCCGATTCCGATTTGCGGCGCGGCCAGCCCCACGCCGCGGGCGGCGTACATCGACTCGAACATGTCTTCCACCAGCTTGTGCAGCTCGGGCGTGTCGAAGTTTGCGATCGGTTCGGCCGGCGCCTCCAGCACCGGCTCTCCGTATTTGACAATCGGATAGATCATCAGAAATCTCTCACTTGTTTGAGATAACCTTCAAAATTGCGGCTTGTTTCAGATAGCGAATCGCCGCCGAACTTTTCGGCGAACGCTTGCGCCAGAACTATCGCCACCATCGCTTCGCCGATGACGCCGGCGGCGGGAACCACGCAGACATCGCTGCGCTCGTAAGCGGCCAGCGCCGGTTCCCGCGTGCGCAGGTCGACCGATTCGAGCGGCCGCCGCAAAGTCGAGATGGGCTTCAGCAGGCCCCGCACCAGGATGTCCTGGCCGTTGCTGATGCCGCCTTCGATTCCTCCGGCACGGTTGGCGCCGCGGGTAAAGCGCCGCTCAGCGGCGTCGTAGTGGATGGTATCCTGCACCTTCGATCCAAACGCCGCCGCGCCTTCGGCTGCGAATCCCACTTCAACGCCCTTTACCGCCTGGATGGAAACGATGGCCTGCGCCAGCTTTCCGTCCAGCCGCGAATCCCAGGTGATGTGCGATCCGAGCCCGGGCGGCAGGTTGTGCGCCACCACTTCGAACACGCCCCCGACGGTGTCGCCGGTGCGATAAGCCTCGTCCACCACTTCCTTCATCCGCTGCTCGATGGCGGCGTCGACGCAGCCCAGCAGGATCTCGTCCCGCCGGGAGAGCGATTCCATTTCCTCCCAGGATGCCTGCCGCTCCAGCTTCACCGTGCCCACCTGGATAACGTGGCTGAGAATCCCGATGCCGAACTGGCCGAGATATTGCTTTGCCAGAGCGCCCACGGCAACCCGCGCGGCGGTCTCGCGGGCGCTGGCCCGCTCCAGGATATAGCGCGCATCGTGGTAGTTGTACTTGACGGCGCCCGCAAGGTCGGCGTGGCCCGGCCGCGGCCGGTACAGCGGCTTCTTTTTATCCTCCGAATCGGGCGCCACTTCCACCGGCAGAACTTCGGTCCAGTTCTCCCAATCCTTGTTCCGGATAACGACGGCGACGGGCGAGCCGATGGTGTGGGAGTGCCGGACGCCCGCCACCACCTCGGCCTGGTCGGTTTCAATCTTCATGCGGCCGCCGCGGCCGTAGCCCTGCTGCCGCCGCCACAATTCGCGATTCACCGCGGCCACAGACACGGGTACCCCCGCCGGTAAGCCGGTAAGGGTGGCAACCAGGCACTCTCCGTGTGATTCCCCCGCGGTCTCGAAGCGGAACATTCCCAAGTAGTTATGGTAGCAGGAGTGGCTCGTTTTGGCACAAAGCTGGAGTTACCCGGCGGCGCTGGCCGTTGGCGAGCGATAATAGACTCAGAAGGGCGTCGCGCCCCGGAAGGGGAGGCTTGCCCAGAGGTTTTCTTGAAGCACCGGGACGCACTCGACAACTTTATCGAGAGGGCTAATCGCCGTAAGGTGGCCTTCCTGGCCGGCGAACAGTTGCTCGGGGCGGTCTCCGTCTTCTTCGGCGGCGCGGTGCTGGTGCTGCTGGTGGGGGCGCAGATCCTGAATTGGTATTGGCCGGTGCTGCTGGCCTCGGCCGCCCTGGTGTTCGGCTTCGTGCGCATGGGCCGGCGGAAACGTTCGCGCTACCAACTGGCGCAACAAATCGATCGCCGCCTGGCGCTTCACGATTCCCTCTCGACCGCGCTCTACTTCCGCGACAATCCCGGCCGGGCGACCTCGGCCGAGATGCGGGTGCTGCAGGAGCGGCAGGCCGCGGCCCTGGCCGGCTCCCTTTCCCCGCACGCGGCGGTGCCCTACTTCCTTCCTCGAGCGGCTTATACCGCGGTGCTGGCGCTGCTGGTGGCGGGCACGCTGGTGGGCATTCGCTACGGTGTCCTGCATACGCTCGACACCCGCCAGCCGCTGGTGGCCGCCGCGCTCGACCTGGTTCCCTTTCTCTCTTCCAGTCAGCGGCAGGCGAAGTTGAAAAAAGCCCAATCCGAGGACCCACGGGACCCGGAGGCATCCGCCGAGGGCCGCAGCCGAAAAGAAGAAATGGAGCGGATGGCCCGTAACGAAGTAATGGGCTTCTCCACCGGCCAATCGAGCAGCGCCACCGCGCAGAACACCTCGGCCGCCGAGATGGAAAAGCAGTCAGGTGCCGATGCTTCCGCCGCCAACCAGCAGCAGTATCTGGACGCCGCGGGCGGCAAAGCGGGGTCGTCGAAACAGGGCGACCACGATAAGGCGCGCCCGAGCGATGTGGCGCCGCCAAATTCCGGCCGCGACCAGAACCAGAACGGGGCGCAGGCGAAATCGCCGGAAGGTGGCGAGCAGAACAGCCTGTTCGACAAGATGCGCGACGCGCTGAAGAACCTGATGGCGAAGATGAACCAGAATGGCGCCGGCGAGCAGTCGAAACAGGCGGCCAAGTCGCAAGTCGATCTTCCCAGCAAGGATCAGGAGGACCAGCAAAGCGAGAACGGCAACCTGGCGCAGGGCCAGACGGGAATTCAGGGGCCGGATTCCCAACAGGCGGATCCGAACGGGCAAGGCGACCAGGCGACGAACTCCTCACGCGAGAAATCGCAGCGCGCCACCAGCGTCCCGTCGCCCAAGAACGGCAACAGCGGCATTGGAAGCGCCAATGGCGACAAAAGCGTGCACCTGGCCGAGCAGCAGGAGGCCATGGGAAAGATCAGCGAGATTCTGGGGCGCCGCTCGCTCGATCTGACTGGTGAGGTGACGGTGGAAGTGAAAAATGCCAACCAGGCGTTGAAAACACAGTACACCAGGCAAGGCGTGCGCACACCGTCCTCTGGCGGCGAGGTGCGCCGCGACGAGATTCCTTTGGAATACCAGCCTTACGTGCAGAAATACTTCGAGCAGGTCAGAAAGCTGCCCCCCGTGGGAAAGCCGGCGGAACCGCGAACCACTCCGGCTGCCGGAAGCCAGTAGTCTGACGAACACCCGCGGGCTTCGCCAACAACGAGGATACGAACCCCATGCCACCTCGGTCCCGGCGCCTTGTCATTGTCTGCGCGGCGCTGTTGCCTTTGCTCAGCGGCTGCCGGCCCGCGCGGCATACGTCGGTGTTTATCGATCCCGCACTGTTGACGCTGGTGCCCAACGACTCCGTCTTCATGGGGGGTATCAAGTTCGACAAGCTGCAGGATACCGCCCTGTTCAAGAAATTCGTGGCCGGCGCGAAGGACGGATGGCTGGTGCGCTTCGGCAGCGAAACGGGCATCGATCCGGCCCGCGACCTCTACGAAGTGCTGGCGGCGAGCGATGGCCGATCGTCCGTTCAGTTCTGGCGCGGCAGGTTCGGCGGCCAGTTCGGGCGTGAACCACACATCCATGTCGACGGCGGCACTTCTTTCCAGTACAAGGGTCGTGAAATCACCGGACGAGACGACTACGCCATCTTCTTCATGAACTCGTCGGTGGCCGTCACCGGCTCGAGGGCCAGCCTCCAGAATTTGATCGACAACCAGGATGGGACTCGGGCCGGTCCTTCACAGGCACTGTTGGCGTTGACGCGGAAAATTCCCTACGAACGGCAGTTTTGGGCTGTGGGACTTGGCGCGGGAAGCATGTCGGCGGCCATCCCGAAGGAGGGCAATCTGGCCAACCTGCGCCGGCTGCTGGCTTCGGTGAACGAGGTGGTCTTTTCCGCCGAAGCCGCCGATGGCCTCCAACTCAGCCTGAATGCCAGCTATGGAACTCCCCAGGCAGCCAAGGAAAACTACGACGCCGCGAAAGGGCTGCTCGCTATCGCCCACCTACAGTTTGGGAAGAAAGAACCGGAACTGGAGGCCACGTTGGACGCAGCCGGCGTCCGGTTGAACGGACCCACGGTGGAGGTCAGCGCCTCCCTTTCGATGGCAGCGTTGGAAAAACTGCAGCAGATGATACGATCGCGGACACCCTAGCCGTGGGACTTCAGCTCTTGCCCACCGGAATGGCGTCTCCGAGGTTCATCGAGCCGCCCCCTTCGCTGACATAGTTGCGGTTCCAGCTCGGAATCTCGATCACGAACTCGCCCGGCCCCTCGATCACCGCCTGGCACCCCAGCCGCGAAGCGACCTGGTAATCGGCCGCCATCTCGACCCGGTCCAGCTCGTCGTCATCCATCTCCGACAGGTTTGCATCTCCTTGCTTCACAACAACATGGCAAGTGGTACAGGCGCAGTTTCCCCCACACGCGTGTTCCAGGTGAAGACCGAAATTCTCGGCCACGTCCAGAAATGACTTCGGCCTGCCGTGCTCCCGGTACGGCAAATCGTCCAAATCGAACTCAACCGTCTGATTTGACGGGAGAAAAGTAATTTTCACGTTCGCCACGCTCCCAGTATAACAAATATAAGACCGAAACAGTCCCATATCCTGATTTCGGCTTTTCGGCCGGCGGGAGCGCCATCCGGGATAACTTCCCGGCGCCGCGAGACGCCATTACCCCAGAGAGGCAGAGGGCCGCGGCCCCTGTCCGATTGAGGAGTATCGGCGCCGATGCTCCTGTTATGGCACAGGAAAAGGAGGGGATTCGTGCAGCAGACTATTGCATTTACGCTCAACGGCAAACCGGCGCGCGTCACGGCGGACGGCGAACGCATGCTGCTGTGGGTGTTGCGTCACGATCTCGGTCTCACCGGCACGAAATTCGGTTGCGGCGCCGCGCTGTGCGGCTGCTGCACGGTGCTCGTGGACGACAAAGCTGTCCGGTCGTGCTCGACGCCGGTGAAGGATGTTGCCGGGAAGCGGGTACTCACCATCGAGGGGTTAGGCTCCGAAGAGCGGCTTCACCCGCTGCAGCAGGCGTTCCTGAAGCACAACGCGTTTCAATGCGGCTACTGCACGCCGGGGATGATCCTGAATGCGTATGCCCTGTTGCTGGAGACGCCCCGGCCGACGCGGGCTGAAATCGTCGAGCACATGGACGACAATCTGTGCCGCTGCGGGTCGCACGTTCGCGTGGTGGATGCCATCGAGGAGGCGGTCGCAGGAGGTGCGCGATGAAAAGCGTAGCAGAAACGGCTGCGAGCGCCGCCCAGGATTTGCGACGCCGCGACTTTCTCGCCCTGCCGGCGACGGGCCTGTTGGTGTTCTTCCACACCGAGCCCGCGGCGGCGTACCAGGAACCGGAGCATCTTCCCGCCAGGCAGGGCTATCCCTCCGACTTCAACGCCTACCTTCGCATCGGCGGCGACGGCCGGGTGACGTGCTTCGTCGGCAAAGTCGAGCTGGGCCAGGGCTCCATGACGGCGCTCGGGCAATTGCTGGCCGAAGAGCTTGACGTCGCGCTGGATTCGGTGGACATGGTGATGGGCGACACCGACGTATGCCCGTGGGACATGGGCACGTTCGGCTCGCTGAGCATCCGGCAGTTCGGGCCGGTGCTGCGCCGCGCGGGGGCCGAGGCAAGGGCGGTTCTGCTCGAGATGGCGGCCGAGCAACTTCAAGTGCCGGTGGACCGGCTGCAGGTGAAGGCCGGGGTGGTCACCGACCGTTCCGCGCCGGACAAACACGTCACCTACGCGGAACTGGTTGAGGGCAAGCGCATCGAGCGGCACATCGCCAACGTGCCGGTGAAGTCCGCCGTCGGCGTTCAGCGTCATCGGGCAGTCGCCGCGCCGCAAGGATGCGCTGGAGAAAATCACCGGCAAGGCCAAATACGCTGGCGATTTCTTGTTTCCGGGAATGCTGCACGCGCGCATTCTCCGGCCGCCGGCGCACGGCGCCACGCTGAAGAGCGCCGACACCTCGGCCGCCGAGAAGCTGCCGGGCGTCCGAGTGGTGCGCGATGGCGACCTGATCGCCGTGCTGCACGAGCGGCGCGACCTGGCCGACCGGGCGCTGGGGCTGGTCAAGGCGGAGTTCGACCGCCCGAGCCCGTCGGTGGACGATAAGACGATCTTCGACCACCTGCTCAAGGCCGCGCCGCCCAGCCGCGTGGTGGACGAAACCGGCAGCCTGGCGGAGGGAGAGAAGCTGGCCCAGGCCGTCATCGACGAGACCTATCTCAACAGCTACGTGGCGCACTCGCCGATGGAAACGCACTCGGCCACCGCCAGGATCGAGAGCGGCAAGGCCACCGTGTGGGCGGGAACCCAGACGCCGTTCCCGGTGAAATCAGCAGGTGGCGCAGGCGCTGGGCGTGCCGCCGGAAAACGTTCGCGTGATCACTCCGTATGTCGGCGGCGGCTTCGGCGGCAAGAGCGCCTCGCGCAGGCCGTCGAAGCGGCGCGCCTGGCGAAGATCACCGGCAAGCCCGTCCAGGTGGTTTGGGACCGCGCCGAGGAGTTCTTCTACGACACCTTCCGGCCGGCGGCGGTGGTGAAGATTCGCGCGGGCCTCAGCGCCGCCGGAAAGATCGCCTTTTGGGAATTTCAAGTCTACTGCGCCGGCGACCGCGAGGCAAAAACGTTTTACGACATCCCGCACCAGCGCACGCACTTCGGCCGGCGGCTGGATGGGCGGGAATCCTCCGGACCTGCATCCGTTCGCCATCGGGCCGTGGCGCGCGCCGTCGGTGAACACCAACACGTTCGCCCGCGAATCGCACATCGACATGCTGGCGGCGAAGGCGGGCGCCGACCCGCTGGAGTTCCGTCTCAGCCACCTCTCGGACAAGCGCATGATCCGCGTGCTCGAGGCCGCCGCGAAGCAATTCGGATGGAAGCCCGGCCGGGCGCCCAGCGGCCGCGGCGTCGGCGTTTCCTGCGGAATCTACTCGGGCACCTACGTGGCCACCATGGCCCAGGTGGCGGTGGATAAGGGCACCGGACACGTGCAGGTGGAGCGGGTTGTCTGTGCCGAGGACCAGGGAGTCACGGTCAGCCCGGACGGCTCGCGGCAGCAGATTGAAGGCTGCATCACCATGGGCCTCGGCTACGCGCTCACCGAGGAAGTGCGTTTCACCGACGGCGAGATCTTCGATCGCAATTTCGACAGCTACGAGTTGCCGCGCTTTTCGTGGCTGCCAAAGATCGAGACCATCCTGATCGAAAACTCCGAGACGCCGGCCTCGGGCTGCGGCGAGCCGCCGATTATCAACATGGGCGCGGTAGTGGCCAACGCCATCTACGACGCGACGGGAGCGCGCCTGCTACAGCTTCCCATGACACCGGCACGCGTCAAAGAGGCCATCGGGAAGGTCTGACCAGATTGCCGCGTGAAGCGGCCTACCGCCCGGCTCCGACCGCCTTCGGCTGCTGGTTGGATACCGGCGCGGGCGCCTGGTTGTCCGCGTAGCGCTCGAAGAATTCGATGGTGCGCAGCAGGCGATCCATGCGAAGCTGCGGCGGCCCGGAGCGCGACAGCTCATGCCCCACCTTGGGATAGCGGATGTACTCCACCGGCCGTCCCATTTGCTTCAAGGAGCGATACAGCATTTCACTCTGCGAGTAGCCGGTTCGCAGGTCTTCGCTGCCGTGCATGATGAGCAGCGGCGTGATGATGCGGTCCACGTAAGTGTAGGGCGATTCACGTTCCAGGATTCTGGCGGTTTCGGGCTCCCACGGATAGCCGCCGAAGGCCCACTTCACCAGGGAATAGGCGTTGCCCTCGCCGTAGAACGTTTTCAAATCGTAGACGCCGCGCTGCGCCACGGCGGCCTTGAAGCGGTTGTCGTGGCCGACGATCCAGGCCGTCAGGTAGCCTGCGTAGGAGCCGCCCGTCAGAAACAGCCGGGCACCGTCGATCCAGTTGTTGTTCTTCATCGCGTCGTCGAGGGCTCCCAGGACATCGCCCGTCGGACCGTCGCCCCAATTCTGGTAGTTCGCCCGCTGGAATGCGAAGCCGTAGCCGCCGGAACCGCGCGGGTTGGCGTACACGATGCCGTAGCCCCAGGCGCTGAGCAACTGGAATTCATGCCACATGCTGAATTCGCCGGGGCCCCACATGGCCATCGGCCCGCCGTGCATTTCGAGCACGGTGGGGTATTTCCGCCCCGGCTGCGCGCCAAAGGGCTTCATCGTCCAGTACTGCACGCGGGTGCCGTCGGGCCGTGTAATCCAATGCTCCTCCGGCGCCGAGATCGCTTTCTCCCGCAGCCAGTCGCCGTTCAGGTTGGTGAGTTGCCGCAGGGCGCCATCTTTCTCGATGACGTAGAGCTCGTTCAGGTGCGCTACGGAGGTGAGAGAGACCACGATGCGCCCGCCGCCTTCGTCGAACTCTTCGGCGCCAACCGGGCCGCCGGTCAACCGCGTAACGACGCCGCCATCCACACCCACACCGAGCAGCGGAATCGCACCCTGCCATTCCGAGGCGAACAGCAGCCTGCCATCCGAGGTCGGTACGCCTTCGCCGGTGGCGGAGGCCCAATCGCCGGTCAGAATCTTCAATCCGGTGCCATCCGTTCCGACGCGCGCCAGCATCGACTGGCGGAAGCCCGGATAGTCGCGCTCCACCAGCGAAACCGCCAGTTCCTTGCCACCCTTCAGAAAATGCGGGCCGAAAAAGCTGTACTTTTCGTCTTGGACAATCACACGCGCGCTGGTGCCGTCGGCGTTCATCATCCAAATTACGCTCTGCAGCACGCGGTCCGGATGCTCTTTGGAAACCGGCTTGCTGACGTAGACAATCTGCTTCCCGTCGGGCGAAAACGCGGCGCCGCCGTGGCTGTAATAATCGCGCGTGAGCTGCGTCGCCCGGTTGCCGTTTTCGAGATCGATGAGGTACAGCTCGGCAAACTCCATTTCCGGCTCCAGGCCCTGCTCGGCCAAAAACGACAAGCGCGTGATGACGGCAGGCGCGTCCTTCGAGGCGTTGCGCGCCAGCCAGTTGCGGATGGCGCTGCGGTCGCCGTCGGGCCGGGTCTCAATTTTTTGCTGCTTCCTGTTCGGGTCGGGCCGGTCGAAATCGAACCAGTCGCGGCCGGGCCGGTCGAGAGCGAAGTGCGGCTTGCCCTCCATTTTCGAAAGCGGAATGCCGCTGGCCACCAGGATGGCTTTGCCGTCGGGGCGCCAAACAGGCGACGAGGCGCCGTTTTCAAGTTCCGTGATTTTGCGGGGCTCGCCGGGACCGTCGAGCGGCATCAGCCACACCTGCGAGTGCGCGTTTTCCTTTTTCGAATCGTCGGCGCGCACAAACGCCAGTTGGCGGCCATCGGGGCTGATTGCGGGCTGGGAGTCCAGCCGGTCGCAGTTCGTAAGCCGCACCGGCTTCGACCCCGGCCGCGTGAGATCGATATACCAGAGGTGGTTTCGGTAGGAGTATTCCGGATCGTCGCCGGGCGTCTTCGCCGCTTCGGTGTGAATGGAGCGGACTCCGTAGACCGCAAAGGCCCCGTTGGGAGCCACGTCCAAGCTCGACACGCTGCGAATCTTCAACAGGTCGGTGGTGGTAACGGGAACCTTGCCGCCGGGCCCGGCGCCAACCAGAAGAAAGGGAACTAACAGCAGAACAAGAGAGCGCATGGGGCAATTGTAGACCATTGCCGCGGGGCGCTCCTGCCGAGCGGAAATCGACGGCATCGGACGACTTCTCGACGGGGCTGCGCGACCAGGATGCGCGCCGGCGAAGTTGGGCTCCGCCATCACGGCTTCATGCCGGCGACGAGACTGTAGAGATCCGAGGGCGCCGTGTTGGGACGGATGGGCGGATAGTTCAACATCACTAAGCAGTCGACCCCTGTTCAGCATCCGGCAAACGGTGCAGCGTAGTCGGGCGGGTGGTTGCCCTACAGTTTAGCCAGCAGAGGGTCGCCGTGGTCGTCAATGTCGGCTCAAAGCTTCGGCTTGTCCGGCTTCGCCGCGTCGCCGCGCGGCAGAGAATAGATCAACAGATGCCATCCAAACTCCCTGTTTTTGGCTCTACCCCGGCTCGAAGTCATCCTTTACGAGAAAGTCTCGGACCAAGTGGACGCCGAAGCAACAGTGCTCATTGCGAGTACGGCTATTGTGGCTGACTCTAAGAACACGAATCTGCTAGTGCACGAGGCGATGGAGACTGAATGCGGATCCCGGCAAGGCGGAAGTAGCGAATCTCCGCAAACACGGTGTTCGGTTAAATCGCCGACCGCGGAGTGCACCAGCTCTGGAGGACGGCGAGGGCGATATATTGAACCGATTCGCGACATATAAGGCGGTTGCCGGTGGTACGAAGCTCGGCGAGTCTGACGCCATCCAGAAGTTCATAAGAGGGAACCCGAATTGGAAGGGCCAAATCGAGATTCGACGAAATCCCACGCCGACTAATTGAAATTGAGATCGCTGCGAAACCGGACAAGGTCGGCCGCGCCTATCGCGGTCATTGAAATCACTCGGTCGGGAACCCGCTGGGTCGAGTTGGGCGTTTGTCAACCATCGACACATTAGAGCCGGGTGATCGCAAATTTCTCGAGTGGGCTTGGAACACCGGTGGTTGTGCTTCAGCAGTCAGCATCACCACGAACACATATGCCACGGGTTGTCTTATGTGGTCGTGAGTCGCCATAGCGGATTCTTGTCGGAGCGCAACGAACAGATCTCCAACCTATGGATCGTTCCAGTCCGGCGCCCGGCTTCTCCCAAACAGCCGTTGCCGCACGCCCGCGAGTTCACTCCTTCACCGTAAGCAACGCCGCTAACATGGGGTGAAGAGTGGCCGCAAAAGGGTTAGCGCGGTTACTCCGCGCCACGTAAACCCCTCCTGGAGGTCTTCCGACAGGAGCAAACGACACTCGGCCTCCGCCGACGCGGCTAGCACGACCGAGTCCCAAATCGTAAGGCCGTGATCGGACGCCAGATCCGTTGCATTGATTATTACCGCTGCTGACGTCTCGATCACCGCATACGCGTCGCGCCAGCTCAGCACGGCTGCCCGCGCGCGACGCAGGGCGCCGTTTGGCTTTCCGAACAAGCACATTGAACAGTTCGCCCAACGCTGAGCCGGCAGAACGATAGCCCCCGGGGGCAATCGCTGGATCAGCTCCAGCGCCTTGTCACGCATGATCGTCCGTTGGCTGCCTTCGGCGTAAGCCAGGACGTTAATGTCCAACGCGATTCTCATGGGGCGTCGTCGTACAGCTCGTCACGCGTCCAGCGGCCGGCGTTCACAACTCGTTCTCTTTGCAGCCGGGCGAAAAGGGTGGAGCGCGCGCCTTCCGCGGCCCGATCGTCTCCGATGACGGGCGTAATCTTGCCACGGGCTTGCCGTGACTCGTCACTACGACACTTCGACCCTTCTTCACCGTTCGCAGGAGTTCCGAGAAGCGGCGATTGGCATCCGCGGCCGAGACCGTTTTCTTCATGGTAGCCTCCACAATGTAGTGATATTCACTACTATACGTCAAATTGGTCTCCGGATGCGCGACGTCGGGTTTGCGTTCGGCGAGCCGGTCCAAAGTTGACCATTTGTCGCCAGCTCACGGATCTGCCACGATGCCGCCGGTTCGGCGATCTTCGTCTTCCCGCAGGGCATCAGAGGGCCGGTCTTAAGGGCTCCACTGGAGACTACTCTGCGCCGAGTGATTCGAGACGAAATCCGCCGCGCCGGGTAACCCGTCGCCAACCTTCCTGGTTGGGAGTTTTCGACTGGGATAGCCGCGCGTTCCCGGCGTTTCGGTCTCTCCACGCGGACGAATTGGCAGCCCTGCATGCTTCACGCGCGTGGCTCGGGGTGCCGCTGCTTGTGGTAGCTTACAGCAAGAGGGCACATATGATCCGACCATGCCCCACTTGTGGCGCCAACAACCGCGTTCCCGCGAAACACCTGTCCGACACAGGCCGTTGCGGCTCCTGTAAAGCCGCCCTACCGCCTGTCTCCGAGCCTATTGAGGTTGACGCAGCGGCGTTCGCCGAGATAACCCGTGAATCCAAGGTGCCCATCCTGGTGGACTTCTGGGCGGAATGGTGCGGCCCCTGCCGGACGGCTGCACCGGTGGTCCATGAGGTTGCGCGTGAGTTGGCCGGACGGGGCTTGGTCCTCAAGGTCAATACAGAGGAATACCCAACTCTCGCCGCTCAGTTTCGGGTCCAGGCGATCCCGTACTTCGCGCTCTTGCGCGGAGGAATCATCATCGCGGAGCGGGCGGGCGTTGTTCCACGGGCGGAAATGCTGCGCTGGTTCGCGCTGGCGGCCTGAGCTTTCGGCGGTATCCAGACACGAGATCGAGTCGGCGTCAAAGCGCATGGGCTGCTTGCTGATCCGGCGACAAGAGCCATGCGGACCATTCGTATAATGGTCAACTTGTGAACCGCATCGTCTACTTGAGCCGCGCCGAGGTCGAGCGCCTGCTGGACATCGACGCTCTACTTGACGCGCTCGCCGGCGCGCTCGCCTCGTTCTCCGCGGGAACGGCATCCGCCCCGCCGCGGCTGGCCGCCCGTGTGCCCGGTTGTGGATTGCTGGGGGCGATGGTGGGTTACCTGCCTGGCGCCGGTCTGGAGGCCAAGCTGGTGTCGGTGTTCCCGCACAACGAGCAGCGGGGAAGGCCCTCTCACCAGGCTCTCATCGCCCTCTTCGACGAGCAGGACGGCACACCGCTCGCGCTGATGGATGGGACCTACCTCACCGCTATCCGAACGGGAGGAGCGGCTGCGGTCGCCGCGCGCGCGCTCGCACGAGAGGATGCGCAGGTGCTGGCCATCCTCGGTGCGGGGGTGCAGGGGGGTACGCATCTCGAGACCTTACCGCGCGTGCGCGACTTTTCTGAAATACGTGTGGCGTCGCGAGACGCCGGGAAAGCGGCGGCGCTCGCGGCACGGCACCCGCGGGCCCGCGTCGCCGCGTCGTTCGAGGCAGCGGTCCGCGGCGCCGATGTGGTTGCCTGCTGCACCGACGCCCGCGAGCCGATCATCCGCCGCGAGTGGCTGAAGGACGGCGCTCACGTGAGCTCGGTTGGCGGCACCTTCGGCCCGGAGATCGATGCCGACACACTCGCCGCCGGCAGCGTCTTCGTAGAGTGGCGGGGAGCTGTCACCAACGCGCCTCCGGCCGGGGCACACGAGCTTCAAGGCCTCGACGCCGGCCGGGTCACCGAGGTGGGCGAGGTGCTGTCGGGCACTCGCCCCGGCCGCCGGTTCGCCGGCGAGTTGACGGTGTACAAGTCCACCGGTCACGCGGTGGAAGACGTAGCCGCGGCTCGCCTCCTGTACAACCGCGCGCGTGCGGAAGGAGCCGGCATCCAATTGCCGCTGTAACCCGAATCCCGCTCCGCGGCGAGGTCAAACCGGGCGTCCTGGCCTGAAGGCGCGAGAGTGTGGTTCGCCCTCCTGCCCCGGCGCAAGACATATTTCAACAAGGTCCAAGAGAACTCGCGAACACGGGGGCCGGCTGTTCGTATTCGGATACGCCAACCGCCGCTTGCACTACACCTTCACGATGCTCCGTAGGACGGCGTCCCACGGAGGAGTGTAGGGCCTGCGGCATAGGGCCGCTGCTTCCGGGTCGCCGATCACCTCTTCCTTCTCGGGATCCCATCGGATGGTGCGTCCGCCGAGTTGGGTCGACATATCCGCCAGGTTACAGATGATCGCGGTCCGATGGCCGCTTTCCAGATTGACCATGGGCTCCTTGCGCGAACGGATGCAGTCGATCCAGTCCCGCTTGTTCGCGACGAACATCTGGTCTTCCATACTCAAGTGGGCGCCGCCCGAAGCGGCTGCCCTTCTGGCAACCGGCGGCCGGGCTTCCATCCATGGCGTGGTTTCCCGTGAGCCGTAAACCAGGCCGCCGACCGGATGCCCCTGGAATGCCGGAACGAACCTCTGCGGATCGCCCTTCGGTTCGGGAATGATCTCGCCGGTTCGCATGTTCAGCGTGCCTTTCTGGCCCATGATTATTGGAGCCACGGTGTCGCGGAAAGCATTGCATTCGCGAACGGCAATGATCATCGGGTAGTCCGGGAACTGAATAATGGCGTTCTGGATGTCCGGAGTGTCGCCGTCATCTTCCAGGGTGTGACGGCCGCCGAAACACACAACCTGCGTGGGCGCTTTTTGGCCCGAAACCAGCAGGAATGCGGAGATGCCGTGCGCGTGGCCGTTGGTCATCTGTCCGCCGGAGTAATCCTTAAACCAGCGGAAGTGATAGAGTGCGCGGTGATTCTGATAAGGTTTGTGCGGGGCCGGGCCCTGCCACATCTCGTAATCCAAGTCGGCGGGAGGATTCTCCACCGGCGTCCGGCCAAAACCGGGATACAGGTTGCGATAGCTGCCGCCCAGATTGGCCATCTGGATCTTGCCCAGCGCGCCGCTCTCGATGGTCTGCTTGCAGATTTGGTAAGTCGGGTTGTGGTCCCGCTGCGTGCCTACCACCACGACACGTTTGTATTTGTTCTTCGCCTGGAGCATCCACTTGCCTTCGTCGTTGAACACGGTTAGTGGTTTCTCCACGTAGACGTCCTTGCCGGCGGCGCAGGCCATGATGGTCAACAAGGCGTGCCAATGGTCGGGGGTGGCCACCACGACACCATCGATGTCCTTGTTCTCGTACATCTTTCGAAAATCGCTGTAGCCCTTGGCGTTGGGGCCACCTTGCATGTACGCCAGGCCTTCTTCGAGACGCGGCTTGTAGACGTCGCACATCCCGATCCTGTCCACGTCCGGGAATGATTCTCTGAAATTGTAAACGTGCTGCTTGCCAATAAGTCCGAAGCCGATGAATCCGAGGCCAACCCGATCGTTGGCTCCGAGCACCCGGTTATAAGAAGCCGCGGTCAACGCGGTTATGCCACCCAGGAACGCCCGGCGGCTCGCCTTGGTACCCTGTGTTTCAACTGCCACTTGCCTTTCTCCTTCCGCGGACATTATATTCCACCCGTGCGTTGCGTGGTTCTGGCATTCCGGGTTTCTTTGCGTCCGTAATCCGTCCGTAAGCGAGTCCCCGGGAACCTGCAACTCGCCCCTGGTCATGAAAGTGAGTCTTTCGACGGCGTCCGATTACCAGGACTGAGCCTCAGCCTGTGAGTTTCGACGGAACGGTCCAGTTCGCATGCGTTCGGCTGTCACGGAAGCGTTGGTGGGGGCTTGCGGATCGGGGATGCTGCGTCCGCCAACAGGCCCGAAGGGTCTGCCTTTGAATTGCCGTAGTCGCGCGGATGCGCGGCTAAGGATGCGAGCGACAAAAACAGAAGGCCCGCAGGGCCGCGCCGCGGCATGGCGTCGTCGGGCCGACAGGAACCTCCCTGGTTTCCGGAACCGGCGCACACAGCGGCTTCAGACACAACCAAACCACGACCCCGCGTCTCGCCGGAACCGTCTCGACAGGCGAACAGAGGATACGGTCCCACGGCCGGCGCCATACGGCCGCCCGACCCTCCGGGCCGGGGACTGTGTGGGGCCGTGAACCGAACCCTCGCGTTCGCGCGACTACGGCAATTCAAAGGTGGCCCTGCGGGTCGCCGCAACATCCCACTGGTGAGGATTTCGAAACCGCGCCGGTCTCGGTGCAACCAAGACGTAGCCGTGCCCTGCCTCGAGTAGCAAAACTAAGGGCCAGTTCCGAAATGATCGCGCCAATTGCATCCGTCGAAAACGCCCCTTCGCGGCAGCGGCGCACCGCTGCGCACCGACTGCAAAGGAGACGGCCTGTCCAACGCCCTGACTCCCCTGTCCTGGCGCAGACCCGTCCTTTGCAGTCGGAGCCGAAAAGGTCATGAAGCCCCTCACGATCTGGCGGCCAAAGTGCGAGAACTGATTGCGAAGAGACACAGCCAGGCGGTCGTCATCAGATCCCTTCAAAACGGGTGCCCCATCAATTGCCAGACGCAACGGCATCTTCGCGACGCGGAGTTCGGCAATACCACGCTTTCTAGTTTTCAGAGCGCAAGGGATTGACGAACTTCAGGCCGGCGAAATCTCTTTCGTTGTCGGTGACAATGATGCAGTGGTTCGCTTCGGCGACTGCCGCGATGATCATGTCGAGGGGACTCCGAGGCCGCCCGGTGGCCGTCCCGCCGGCCATCAGCCGCGCCCAGGCGAGGGCGGCGTTCTCGTCGAACGGGAGTACGCGGCCGGCGAACAGCGCTTGCGGCCCCTCCAAACCGGAAAACCAACGCTCCAGTTCTCGGCGCTTCTTTCCGCCGGACTTCTCCAGCAGGCCGCGCCGTATCTCAGCGACGGTTAGAGATGAGATGAACAAATCCTCGTCGGCTTGCTCAGCCATCCACGCAACCAGCGCTTCCGAGGGCACGGGTTTGGTGATGTTGCTGATGATATTGGTGTCGAGAAGGTACCGGCTCACAGGTCGACCTTACGGCCAGTCGTGGCCGGGCGTTTGAGATCCAGATCGGCTCCGACCAGGGGAGAGCGGCGCAATGCATTGAGGATGCCCCCTTGTTCGCCGGCTCTCCGACGATTGTGCGACGTACAGCGGCACGAATCCGCGCCGAATCCGGGCTCTCGGCGAGCCGCGCCGCCAGTGACCGAATCAACTCGCGATCGGCCTCACGCGCAAGCACTTCGAACCGGACCATCCCGCGCTGCTTGAGTCGCTTCCGGTAATTTTTCAACGCTCGTTTTTGTGACGTTTCACTCATCAGCATAACCCTGAATATAGCCAGTAATATATCTGGATCATAACACAGAAACTTGGCGGGCTGCGTCCCGGAGCGAACGCCGACTCCGAAACCCTTCCAGAATTCTCGCTTTTGTGAATGGTCGCCCAGTAAAGCGCCGGGTGGCGCAATACCTTGACTCGAAATCCACAGCCCCTATGGCGCAAGCCCAGCCGGGATGCTCGCCGCCAGAAAGAACCTCGGCAGCCGCATCTCGAACTTGTGAGATCGAACGCTTAGCGGACTTCTTCGCTCCAGTTTTCGAGGATCTCTTTCACCTTCTGGCAGAACTGGTCGGCCAGGGCGCCGTCGATCAGGCGATGATCGAAGGTCAGCGCCAGGTACATCATCGAGCGGATCGCCGATGGCGTCTTCGATCACCACCGGCTCCTTGGTCACCGCGCCGCAGCCCAGGATGGCCATCTGCGGCTGGTTGATCACTGGCGTCGCGAACAGGCTTCCGAAGCTGCCGAAGTTGGTGATGGAGAACGTTCCGCCCTGCACTTCGTCGGGCTTCAACTGGCGCGAGCGCGCGCGGTTGGCAAGATCCACGATCGAGCGCTGGATGCCCGGCACGCTCTTTTCATCCGCGTTGCGGATAACCGGCACGATCAGCCCGTTTTCCAGCGCCACCGCGATGCCGATGTTGACTCGGCGTGGTAGATGATGTTGGTGCCCTCGATGGAGGCGTTGACGATGGGGAAATTCGCGCAGCGCCACACTCGCCGCGCGGGTGACGAACGAAAGATAGGTCAGCGGGAAGCCGTAGCGCTCCTTGAATTCGCCCTTGATGCGGTCGCGCAGTTTCGCGATGCGGGTCATGTCTATCACGGTGCACGGTGGTGACGTGCGCCGAGGTGCGCTTGCTCAAAATCATGTGCTCGGCGATCTTGGCGCGCATGATGCTCATGGGCTCGACGCGCGCCTTGGGCGGCACGGCGGCGGCCACCGGCGCCATGGGTGCCTCTTCGGGCGCGGGCCGGCCGCAGCCGCTACCGCGGGCGTTGGCGCGGGCGCCTGCGGCGGCGAGATAGGCTTCGACATCGGCCTTGGTGATGCGGCCGCCGGCGCCGGTGCCCTTCACCTTGGTGAGATCGACATTGTTTTCGCGCGCCATCTTGCGCACCAGCGGCGACAGGGGGCCCGGCGACTCTTCGGGCGCCGGAGCGGGCGGCGGCTTCGGGAGGGGGACGGGCGGCGCCGCAGCCTTTTCCGGCGCGGGAGCGTGGGCGGCGGCTCGGCGGCCTTCGCCGGTTCCTTCGCCGCCTTCGCGGGCGCCGCGGCGCCGCGCCGTCTTCGGCGATGCGCGCCACCACACTGTTGATGGAAACCGTCGCGCCTTCCTCAACCAGGATTTCGGAAAGCACTCCGGCGGCCGGCGCGGGAATCTCGGTGTCCACCTTGTCGGTCGAGATCTCGAACAGCGGCTCGTCGCGCTCCACCTTGTCGCCGACGCTCTTCAGCCACTTCGTCAGCGTTCCCTCAACGATGCTTTCCCCCATCTGGGGCATGATTACGTCTGCCATAAGATCCTCTCCGTATCTTATCCCTGCCGGGCCGTTACCGATTCTACCGAGTCGAAGCCGAGGATGCGCGCAAAATTGCGGACGATGGCCTCAACCACGGCTTTGCGTTCCGCCTTCACACCCAGCGCCTCGATCGACGTCACCGGCTTGGTCAGCCCGCACGGCACGATGTACCGGAAGTAATCGAGGTTGGTGGTTACGTTCAGCGCAAAGCCGTGCGACGTCACCCACCGGCTGATGTGAACGCCGATAGCCGCGATCTTACCCTCCGGCACCCAGACACCCGTATTGCCTTCGTCGCGCCCGGCGCGGATGCCGAACTCGGCCAGCGCGTCGATCAAAGTCTGTTCCACCGAACGGACATAGGCCACCACATCCCGCTGCCATTCGCGCAGGTCGACAATCGGGTAGCCGACCACCTGCCCGGGGCCGTGATAGGTGACGTCGCCGCCGCGATCGGTCTGGTAAAAGGCGATCCCCGCGCGCCTCAGAACGTCCTCACCGGCCAGCAGGTTTTCCAGGCGGCCGTTACGGCCCATGGTGATGACGTGCGGGTGCTCGACAACCAGAAACTGATCGGGAATTTCGCCCTGCTTGCGGCGCCCCACCAGTTCCTGCTGCAGCTCGTAGGCCTCCGCGTAATCGATGCGGCCCAGGTTCCGCAGTTCCAGCTTACGCATTGATCGCCAGCCCGTAGACCGCGTTGAACGCCTCGCCCATCGCTTCGTACAGCGTCGGATGGGCGTGAATGGTGGCCATCATGGTGGCCACGGTGGCTTCCGACTCCATCGCCGCCACCGCCTCGCCGATCAGCTCGTAGGCGTGCGGCCCGATGATGTGAACGCCGAGAATCTCGCCGTACTTCTCGTCGGAGACCACTTTCACGAAGCCATCGTGCATCCCCAGGATGGACGCCTTGCTGTTGGCCATGAAGGGAAACTTGCCCACTTTCACCGCGTGTCCCTCGGCCCGCGCCTGGGCTTCGGTCAGCCCCACGCTGGCGATGCCCGGCTCGGTGTAGGTGGCGCCCGGAATCCGGTTCCGGTTCACCGGGGTCACCGGCTTGCCCGCGATGCTGCCCACCGCCACCATGCCTTCCATGGTGGCCACGTGCGCCAATTGCGGCGTGCCGGCGACGATGTCGCCGATGGCGTAAATGCCGGGCTCGGTGGTCTCCTGCCATTTGTCCACCTTGACAAAGCCCCGGTCGGTGGCGATGTGGGTGTTTTCGAGGCCGATGCCGTCGGTGTTCGGCTTGCGGCCGACGGCCACCAGCAGCTTTTCCGCCGTCAGTTCCTCTTGTTTGCCAGCGGAGGTGGTAAGCGTCAGCGCCACCCCGTCCTTGGTCTTGTGGATGTTCTCCGCCTTGGCGCCGGTTTCGCAGCGGATTCCGTGCTTCTTGAAGTACCGTTCCAGTTCCTTGGAGACTTCCTCGTCTTCGACACCATGGCCGGGCGTGTG
>CAWEOG010000049.1:0-14579 GCA_963810595.1 Bryobacterales bacterium
GATGTATTGCTCCGGCCTGCGTTGGTCTCGGCTTTCCCGCCGAGACCCAGAGCTTCCCGTCGGTCACCTGCTACGACCCGGGATGCCCCGACCGGCTCGGGGTTCTGGCACTGGCTGGTGGTCGGCATCCCGGCCTCGGTGACCGAACTGCCTGCCGGCGCGGGTGCGGGCCGGCGGCGCTGGCCTGCCCGCGGGCGCGATCCGTCCGCAACGACTACGGCACCAAGGACTTCGGCGGGGCGGCGCCGCCCGCCGGTGACCCGCCGCACCGCTACGTGTTCGCGGTGCACGCCCTGGACACCGCCACCCTGGAGATGAACTCTCGACGTGTCGCCCGCGGTGACCGGCTTCAATCTTCGCTACCACACGATCGCCCGCGGGCTCCTGGTCCCGGTGTATGGGCACTGACCACGAAAGGGTGCGTTGGCGGTGCTTCTAGAAAGGGCACCTGGCGCCCCGGTGGCCTGCCGGACGCCACCCGGGACGGACCGGGGCGGAGGTAGCGGATGTGACCTGCTCCCCGTTCGACCCCTGTCGCGGCCGATTACGACGCGGGGCGCCCGTCGTACCCGGACGGCGTGTTCACCGCGATCGAGCGGGCCGCGCGCCGCCTGCCCGGGGCGGTGGTGCTCGACGTGGGCGCGGGCACCGGCATCGCCACCCGGCAACTCGCCGCCCGCGTGGGCCCGCACGGTAAGCGATTGACTTCGGCGAGCTCATGCTGCGCCGGGCCCACGCCCGCAGCCCGGGCCTGGCCTGCCTCCCAGGCGGACGGGAACCGGCTGCCGATCCGGTCCCGGGTCCGTTCGACCTCCGCCTGCTTCGCCCAGTCACGCTGAGCATCACACAGACCGGTACCCAGACCAACAACGCCACAGGCGCGAATTACCCGGACCTGGCAGGCGACTGGAGTGTCTCCAACCCGTCGAGATCGCAGTGGTTCAATGCGAGCGCGTTCAAGGCGCAGCCCAACTATACGTGGGGATCCGCGCCGCCGAACTTCCTTCGCGGACCACACACCTGGAACATGGATGCCGCCGTGGCCCGCGATTTCCGGGTTACCGAGAGATTCACCGCGCAATTCCGGGTTGAGTCGTTCGATGCCACCAACTCGGTGATGTTCACAACCGGAACCACGCAGCTCGGCGCTCCGGGTTTCGGCTCGGTCCTGTCGGTCACCGGCAACCGTCAATCGCAGGTTGCCCTAAAGGTACTGTATTAGGGAATCCTCCGGGAGTGGCGGCGGAAGCCACTCCCGGACCGGCATTCGCCAGAAAAGACAAGCTATGGAAAGACAGATCGTGAAACAAGGAACTCACGGCGCGCGTTCCTCGGCGCCAGCGCTCGGCCGCCCCCGCGATTCTGAAAGGCGCGGCCCGCAAACGGAACGTCCTCTTCATTGGGGTCGACGACTTGTGCAACCGGTTGAGTTGCTACGGCGTTCCCCTTGTCAAGACTCCGCATATCGACCGCATGGCTCGCGCCGGGGCGCGTTTCGACCGGGACGACCGCCAATACCCGCTGTGCAGCCCGTCGATAACGTCCCTGATGACAGGGCTGGCTCCGGGACACCACCAAGATATGGGGCAATAACATACACTTCCGGAGCACCATCCCCGACGTGGTGACTCTCCCGCAGGCCTTCCACAAGAATGGTTACTTTACCGCCCGCGCGGGGAAGATCTATCACTACAACAATTCGAGTGAAATCGGGATGCCGGGATTGACGACGGAGCCAGTTGGCAGGAGACGTCCAATCCCGCCGGCTACGACCGCACGCATGACGAGGCCATGGTTACGTTCCTCACGCCGCCGCGGCAGATGATGGGCGGGCCGGGGTCCCGGCGCCGAGGCGGGCGGAGAGGCGGATGCCGGGCGGGCGCGGCGAGGGACGCGGAATGACCGGGATGCCGCCGGCAAGCGGGGCCGCGGGCCAACCCCCGTTTGCCTACGGCGGCAGGGGCCCCGGGGGGCATTCGCATTGCACAGGACGGTCGTACGCCCGTCCTGCCACTCAGCAAGAACGGCGATCTGGGGATGGCTCTGGCAACTCATCCCTCTGACGCTGATGACAAGATCATCACCGATTACATGGTTGCCGAAGCCGCCATTGCTCTGATGGAAGAACACAAAAATGAGCCTTGGTTTCTGGGGGCCGGTTTCTACCGTCCACACGTGCCGTTCATCGTACCGTCCAAGTATTACGACATGTACCCCATTGACAAGATGCAGATTCCGCCCTTCGATCCCGATGAGCTGAAGATTGCGCCACGCATTGCGTATAACACCATGGATCCGAACTATGGCATGACTCCTCAGCAGCATCGCGAGTGTTCGCGAGGCATACTACGCGGCCATCAGCTTTATGGATGCGCAGGTCGGGCGGTTGCTTGACGCATTGGAACGTCTCGACCTGGCAAAAGACACAACGATTGTGTTCTGGGCAGACCATGGGTACATGGTCGGTGAGCACGGACAATGGGAAAAGATGATGCTCTTCGAGCCCTCAGCCCGCGTTCCATTCATTATGGCTGGAGCAGGTGTTGCGGCGGCCGGCAGCGCGCTGCAAGAAGCCAACGCGAGCATCTCGACATATCTATCCCACCCTGGTGGAACTCTGCGGTCTGAGGGAGCGCCCGCGAACCTGCAAGGGCGCAGCCTCGTTCCTTTCCTGCACGATCCGAATTCGTCCTGGGATCAACCTGCCGTCACGCAGGTGTCGCGAGGTTACTTCGGCTCGAATCTGCGTATGGGCTATTCCGTGCGCACCGAGCAATACCGTTACACGATGTGGAACGGCGGTGCAGACGGCGAAGAACTCTACGACTACCGAAAGGATCCGAGAGAGTTACAGAACCTTGCAAACGACAGCCAACTCATCCGGTCTGAAAGCGAACCTTCGCGCCAGACTGGAACAGATCGCCCCATGGGCGGGGGGCGCCCGCGGGGTCGCTGGCTCCGGCTTAGCTCAGGCCGGAACGCGGGCGCCGTACAGGCCGTGGCGGAAGATGTAGTCGAGGACGGCAGGTGGGACATCGGAGGGACGCCCGCCGCCAGCCAGCGCGCCGCGGATCCGGGACGAGGAAATGGCCAGTTCGAGGGTGTCCAGGCGCTCCACCTGGGCGCCCTCGGGGATGAGGTATCGGTGGCCTGGCCGGCTGACGACCGCGAAGCGCACCGACGCCAGCACCTCCCGCCAGCGGAGCCAGGTGGTGATTTCGGCGAAGGCATCGGCGCCGATGATGAAGAACAACTCGTCGCCGGGGGCCAGGCCCGCGCGCACCTTCCGGATGGTATCGATCGAATAGCTGCGCGCGGTGTTCTTCCAGGCGCGAAACCTCAAACCGCGGCTCGCCGTGGCAGGCCAGTTCCAGCATGCGCACGCGGTCTTCGTAGGCCGCGCGTAACGCCGGCCTTGTGAGGAGGGCGGGCCGCCGGGACTGAACAGCATACGGTCGAGATGGAGCTTCGCGGCCGCCTGGCGTGCGACCGCGAGATGCGCTTCGTGAACCGGATCGAAGGTGCCGCCGAAGATCGCCAGTTTCATGACCGAAAGCGGAAAACGCTCATGTCCTTTCGATCTTCACCGAGTTGATGCGGATCTCCTGCGCCGGCCGGTCCTGCGAATTGCGGGGCGCCTCGGAGATCTTCTTCACCACATCGTAGCCCTCCACCACTTCGCCGAAGATGGTGTGCGGTTGTCCAGCCACGGGGTGGGCGGCCACGGTGATGAAGAACTGGCTGCCGTTGGTGTTGGGGCCGGAGTTGGCCATCGAGAGAATGCCCGGTTTGGAGTGCTTCAGCGAGGCATGGAACTCGTCGGCGAACTTGTAGCCCGGGCCGCCGCGGCCGGTTCCTTCGGGATCGCCACCCTGAATCATGAAGTCGGGAATCACGCGGTGGAAAATCGTGCCGTCGTAGAAAGGCTTCCCGGTCTTGGCGCCTTCCGCGAGGCTGACGAAGTTTTCCACCGTGCTGGGGGCCTTATCGGCGAAGAGCTTGACTTTAAAGCTCCCCGCGGTGGTGTCGAATGCGGCAAATGTCTCGTTAGGCATTATTGCGATTGTAGCGCTACCAGCCCACGGGTTTGCCGCGATTCTGCTCGTCGAGCCACGCCTTCAGCGGCGCGAAGTACTCGAGCATGGCCGCGGCGTCGATCTGTCGCTGCCCGGTGACCACCTCGAGGGCGTCCGGCCACGGCTCGCTCTGGCCCATTTCGAGCATCGCGGCGAGCCTCTTGCCGGCCTCGGCGTTGCCGTAGATCGAGCACCGGTTGAGCGGGCCCTCGTAGCCGCTGGCGCGGCACAGGCCGCGGTGGAGCTGGAACTGCAGGATCCCGGCCAGGAAGTACCGCGTGTAGGGTACGTTGGCGGCGACGTGGTACTTGGCGCCGGGGTCGAAGTTCGCCTCGCTGCGCGGGAGCGGCGGGCGCACCCCCTGGTATTGCGCTCGCGGAGCTCCCACCAGGCCTGGTTGTACTCGTCCGGGGTGATCTCGCCGGAGAAGACCTTCCACCGGTACTGGTCGACCAGGAGCCCGAAGGGCAGGAACGCGACCTTGTCGAGGGCCATCCCGAGCAGAAGGCCGATGTCCTTGGAAGGTGGGGGAATCCTGTCGATGAGGCCGATCTTCTTGAGGTACTCGGGCGTGATCGACAGCGCGAGGGTGTCGCCGACGGCCTCGTGGAAGCCGTCGTTGGCCGAGTCGCGGAACAGCGCCGGCTGCTCGCTGTAGGCGCGCTGGTAGTAGTTGTGGCCGAGCTCGTGGTGAATGGTCTTGAAGTCCTCGCCGGTGATCTCGATGCACATCTTCAGGCGGAGGTCGTCGGCCCAGTCGATGTCCCACGCCGACGGGTGGCACACCACGTCGCGGTCGCGCGGCTTGGTGAACATGCGAGCGCTGCCAGAAGGTGTCGGGCAGGGGCGCGAAGCCGAGCGAGGAGAAGAAGCGCTCGCCGTAACGGACCATGCCGAGCGTGTCGGTACCGGTCGCGCGCAGCCGCTCGGTCAGGTCGAAGCCGGGGTCGGCGTCGGCGGGCGCCACCATGGGGTAGAGGTTGTCCCAGGACTGCGCCCACATGTTGCCGAGCAGGTGCGCCGGGATCGGCTGGTCGAGGGGCACGACCGAGCTGCCGTAGGTCTCGTTGAGCTTCCGGCGGACGTAAGCAGTGGAGCGAGTCATAGAGCGGCTTGACCTGGACCCACAGGCGGTCGACGTCGGCGGCGAAAGCGTCCGGGGGCATGTCGTACTTGGCGCGCCACAGGGCGCCCAGGTCGGGGTAGCCGAGGTTCCGGGCGCCCTCGTTGGCGAGCTCGACGTAGCGCTGTGAAATCGGCGCGCATGGGGCGCGAGATGGTGTGCCAGCCGGTCCAGGCGTCGCGAAGCTAGCGGGGTCGCGGCTTTCGGCCAGGGTTTTGGAGAGCTCGTCCAGGTCCTTGCAGTTATCCGTGCCGGAGGGGCAGTACTTGCCTTTGCCGTAAGTCGCCCTCCATGCCGGCGACGATGCGGGTGAGCTCGGCGCTTCCTTGGGATCGGAGGGCGTGGCCATGGTGAGGGAGAGTTTGAGCAGCTTGATTTTGCGGGCGGTGACGGGGTCCAGTTTAGGCCGTCGAAACGGGTGGATTGCTTGGCGAAATCGACGGTGGCGGCGATGGCGCGCTCGTCGGCGAGGGCGGAAAGGATTTCGGTATCGTCGATGATGTAGGTGGACTTGACCCAATCGGCGCGCCCGGCCTCGATGTTCAGAGTGAGGAGTTTTTTTTCGGCGTCGTCGATGAATTTGCGGGCCTCCTCGGGGGTGGCGGCAAGGGCGGCTCCGAGCGAGACAAGCAGCAGGAAGAGAAACGGGCGGAACTTCATTTCTCTACGGTAGCAGCGTTCGGGCTTTGCGGGCCGGCGGCCCGGCGTGCTAGGATGACAGGTGTCTGCGTGACAATGCGGGGACGTAGTTCAGTTGGTTAGAACGCCGGCCTGTCACGTCGGAGGTCGCGGGTTCGAGCCCCGTCGTCCCCGCCATTCCTTTTCAACGTTTTCCCGGGCTTTTCAAGCATTTGCCTCGCCGCGCCGCAGTCCCGTCCGCGACGCTATCCGACTTCAACCGACACGAAATGCCCCCAATAGTCGGGTCGAACTGTAGCTGTAGCGGTCCGATGAATGGCCACCCGTCCAATTCCTGGCAAGTTTTAACAACGCGCTCGACCATGTGATCGCCCGCAGACGTCTCCCCCGACCGGCGCGAGCAGCGTCCAGCCTCTTGCATGTGTCCGCCGCCAACCACAGTCGGCGTCGCTCAGCAGGCTGCGCAGCCCGCCCGGGATGAAGATTCGGAATAACCGAGACGCGATTGGAGTGAACCCCAAAATTGAGACACGGAAATTAGGGACACTTTTCACGCGCAGGCGAGCGCGGGTCTTGGAATGACAACCCGGGATCTCTCGATCAATCTGGCCGACGCAGTTGCGACCGGGAATTACAGGCCCGCAATGATGGATGCGTTGGTGCCTGCTGCGAGCATCGCGGTGGGGCTGGCGGTCGTCGCGTGGAACGAGAAACCACCACTCTGACTGAGCTGTCTCAGCCGCTTGCCCCGGTCGCTCGAGGAAACCGCGCGCCGCAACCTGTGCCGCTCGGACCCGAACTCCGCCACCACCCATCGGTCGAAGACCCACCGCAACTCCGCGTCGCTGGCTGACTGTCCAGGCTTGGGTCGATACGCGCAGCCCCGGCTCGGTACGAACTGGCCTGCTCGGAGCACCTACAGCGGATCCGTGGGCGGAGTTGGCTAGCCACGGGAACGGGAAACCACCATCGTTCATCAACGCCTTTGAAGTGAACGTTGACCAGGAGATCGAAGTCCGCCTCGGTAATTCGCGGCACAAGGATGTACGATGTGCCCCGATGGATGTTTGCGGATAGGCTAAAATCAGGCTAAGGGATGCGTCTTGTCGAAGAATGATCGTTTCCACCGAGATCTCTGGGGCATTCACCCGTTGGCCCGTTTACGAGTGTCCGAGGCCCTCGTGAGATGGTTCGAAGAGATTGTTCAGGCGGCATAATTATTGAAGTGCTCCATCCGATGTGAGACGCACCTTTTTACGGGTGCCGAGGCCCTTGGAACGGTTGGAGTTGCGGCCTGACAGGGCTTTGAGCGGCACCCCGGCATCGGGTTATTTTCGTGTTTCCGACCAAGGAATACGAAAGGACCCGGACCGAGGTGCTCATTGAGACCTTTATCAGAAAACAGTTGCGTTTGAAAGCCCATACGGTGACCCAGGTGGAGGAGTCCGATGACTGCATGCTGGTCCACATCGACCGGCTCGGCGGCCGACTGCTGCGCTGCGGGGTCTGCCGTCAGCGCTGCCGGGAGGTCTACGACGTTCGCCCGATGCGGGAATGGCGGGACCTCGCGATGCGTAAGTCGCCGCTGATACTCTGCTACCGCCCGCGGCGGGTAGAGTGTCCACGGTGTGGCGTGCGGGTGGAAGACTTTCCCTGGGCCGAGCCGTGGGCGCGGGTGACGACCGCGCTGGCCAATGCCGTGGCCGTGCTGGCGCGGGAGTTGAGTTGGCAGGGTACGGCCCGCCAGTACGGGCTGAACTGGAAGAGCGTGGCTACCATCGTGAAACGGGCGGTGCGGTACGGGTTGGAGCATCGCGCCCGGCGTCCGGTGCACGTGATCGGCATCGATGAGGTCAGCCGGCGGAAGGGTCAAGTGTATCTGACTGTGGTGTACGACCTGGAGCGGCGAGTGTTGCTGTGGGTGGGCGAGGATCGGACCGAGGATGCGGTGAGGAAGTTCTTCACCGAGGAGATGGGCCGGCGGCGCTGCCATACGCTCCAGGTGGTGTGCATGGACATGTGGGCGCCGTATGCCAAGTTGGTGAAGGACCACGCGCCCCAGGCGCAACTCCTCTTCGACCGGTTTCATATCGTCAAGCACCTGAACGAAGCTGTGGACGCTGTCCGCCGCCAACTCTGGCGTCGCGTCACTGCCAAAGAGAAGGTGGCGGTCAAGGGAACGCGCTGGCTGCTGCTGAAGAACCCGTGGAACCTGAACGACGAACAGAAGGAACGGCTTTCCACCCTGGTGCGATGGAACACTCCGTTGGTCCGCGCCTGGTACCTCAAGGAGGCCTTCCAACTCTTCTGGGGGTACAAGCAGCCCAAGCGCGCCCAGGATTTCCTGGAGAAGTGGATGCGCTCAGCGATGAGGTCCCGCCTGGAGCCGTTCAAGACATTCGTGGGGATGCTGCGATCCCACTTGGGCGGTGTGCTTGCCTGGACCAAAGCTCGGGTTTCCAACGGAGCCGTCGAGGGAATGAACAACAAGATCAAATCCATCAGCCACCGCTCGTTCGGTTTCCGCACCGCGGAGAACTTCATTGCGGCTATCTATCACTGCTGCGCTCGACTGCCTCTCCCCGGGTAGTGGAACCAGGCGGCCTGGATGGACAAATCGAAATTCTCTGACGAACTTCCCGACGAGCTTTATCCCAAGCTCAATAGCGAGCGGGTTGCCCGGCTTTCGCAGGTAGGCATGCGTCGACGCCTTCCCGCGGGAGAGATCCTTTTCGATCAGGGGACGATCGGGCGCCATTTCTACGTGGTCCTGCAGGGCGCCATCGAGGCTGTGCTTCCCTCCTCCGAGGGGGAGGTTCACATGCGCCTGCATCAGCCCGGTGACTTTACGGGCGAACTCGACATGCTCTCGGGACGCCCGAGCTTGGTGCGTGCTCGGACCGTCGATCCGACAGATGTTGTGGAACTTGATCCGGTCAGCCTGCGAAACCTCGTTCAGACCGATCCGGAACTTGGCGAGTTCCTGCTTCGGGTATTCGTTCGCCGGCGAGTGGCTAAGATCTCGCGCGCCATGGGAGACGTGATCCTGATCGGCTCCAGATATTCGGCCGACACGCTTCGCCTCAAGGAATTCCTCGCACACAACGGACATCCGTTCACACATCTCGAACTGGGCCAGGATGAGCGGGCCGAACAACTATTGCTGCGCTTTAATCTTGGCCCTGAAGACATCCTGGTGCTCATAGGTCGCGATCAGTCTCCGATGCACAATCCAACAAATGTGGAGTTGGCCGCACGTCTCGGGTTGAACGCTGAAATTGATGGCGAACGGGTCTATGACCTAATTGTGGTTGGCGCGGGACCCTCGGGCCTGGCGGCAGCAGTATATGGCGCTTCTGAGGGGCTGAGCGTGTTGGTGCTGGAGGCGGTCGCTCCGGGCGGCCAGGCGGGGCTCGAGTTCGCGAATCGAAAATTACCTGGGATTTCCATTGGGAATCTCAGGGCAGGACCTTGCCGGCCGCGCGTTCGTGCAAGCCGAGAAATTCGGAGCGCAAATTGCGGTGGCCCGTCGGGCGACGGGCATAAGATGCGATAGCCAGCCGTTCCCCATCGAATGTGATGGCGATGGTCCAGTTCGCGGACAAGCTGTCGTTATCGCCTGTGGCGCCGAGTACCGCAAGCTACAGGTTGCGAACCTCGCGCAATTCGAAGGGGCCGGCGTGTACTATGGCGCCACGTCTTTGGAGGCGCAGCTGTGCAAAGGCGAAGAAGTAATCGTGGTGGGCAGGGGTAATTCGTCAGGCCAGGCTGCGATGTTTCTCTCTACAATTGCGAACCATGTCTACATGCTCGTTCGCGCTTCAGGCCTCGCAGACAGCATGTCGCAGTACCTCATCCGCCGGATAGAAGACTGCCGCGACATCACGCTCCTCTTCGGGACAGAGATCGTCAAACTGGACGGCGCCGGAAATCTTGAATCGGTCACGTGGAGAAATCGGGAAACCGGAGAAGCCGAAACGCACCCAATCCGGCATATCTTTTCCATGACCGGCGCAAACCCCAATACGGCATGGCTCAAAGGCTGTGTTGCGCTCGATAGCGGCGGGTTTATAAAGACCGGCGCCGATCTCGCCGCGGACGATCTGGACAGTTCAGGTTGGCGCCTTGGCCGGCGCCCGTACCTATTCGAGACCAGTGTCCCGGGCGTGTTCGCCGTGGGGGACATCCGCTCGGGCAGCGTCAAGCGCGTCGCGTCAGCCGTGGGAGAAGGTTCGGTCGTCGTACAACTCGTGCATCGCGTCCTGGCGGGCTGATCAGTGACGGCGCGCTACTGTACTATAGGCGTTTGGATCCTTCGACCTACATTCATTCAGGACGTCTCGTTATATAGAGAATTCTTAAATAGAATCTAGAAAGAACTCGCCGTCACGCCGCCGGTCGAACAGTGGCGCCGCGGAAGAGAGAGGCCATCCATCCGCGAAAGCCGCTAGGTCTCTGACCGCGTGAAGATCTGGTAAAAACCATTTTTATGTAGAATTGTTTTGGCGCATACTCGAGGTATGGGTCGTCCACCTCTGAGCTTTGACATCGCGCCGAAGCATCAAAGAGAGCTTGCCAAGCTCTTGAGCGGCGGCGTCCAGCAGGTTCGGGTTGTCCTGCGCGCCTTGGCTTTGTTGCAACTGGCAAAGGGTGCCAGCGCACCGCAAATCGCTAACGTAGTCCCGCTCACGGCCGAGGCCATACGCAGTATCGGCCGTCGTTACCAGCAAGGCGGATCTGGAGCGGGCGCTGTACGAGAAGCAGCGGCCTGGAGCGGCCGAAGTGCTCGATGATAGCCAGAAACAACGTTTGATTGCAATGGTATGCAGCAATCCGCCGGAAGGCCGCGCCCGTTGGACCGTCCGCCTGGTAGCGGAAGAAGCCGTCAAACGCAAATTGGTTCCCCGTGTCGGAAGGGAGACCGTTCGCATTCTCCTGATGAGCCACGATCTCAAACCGTGGCGGGAAAAAAATGTGGGTAGTGGCCGACCTCGATGAAGAATACATCACCAAGATGGAAGACGTCCTGGAAGATCTACGAACGGCCTTATGACCCGCAAGAACCGGTGGTCTGTCTGGATGAGAAGCCGATCACCCTGCACGCCGATGTGCGGCCCGCGCTCGCCGGCAACACCAGGACGGGAAGCGCGCCGGGATAACGAATATGAACGGTGCGGGACCGCCAATGTTTTCTGCGCCGTAGAACCAAAGGCCGGGCGGCACTTCACCTTCGCCACGCCAGATCGTTCAGGCTTCGAATTCGCCCAGGTGGCGGTCGACCTGGCACTTGGCATACCCGGATGCGAAGACCATCCACTTGGTGATGGACAACCTCAACATCCATCGTCAGAAAGTCGCTGGCGGACGTCTTCGGTGCGGAAATGGCGGCGCAAGTCTGGGATCGGTTTACAGTCCACTACACGCCGACCCACGGCAGTTGGCTGAATCAAGCGGAGATCGAAATCGGGCTGTTTTCACGGCAGTGCCTGGGAAAACGGCGCATCCCCAGCCTGAAGATCCTAAAAGCAGAGTCCAGAGCTTGGAACCGCCGCATGAACCGGGACCGCGTCAAAATCGATTGGAAATTCGACCGCCAAGCCGCGCGCACGCAAGTTCGGCTACAATTGCCAATCTTTCAAGCGGTCGAAGACCTAGCCTTCACCGGCGGCGCAGAGACTTAGGCGCTTGGGAAAAGTGACCCGCCCATGCTTTCCAAGAGTGACCCACCCACCTGCTGGCCGCCAATTGATTTCTCCGTGAAATAGGTCTTGCCAAGAATCGAACATCGGGGCCAGAGGTCTCGGACGACCAGGAGTTAAAGTGTTGATTCTGCAAGGAGCCGGAGGTTGACCGCGCCCCGGAGGGGGAATAGGCGCCCCTCCAGGGCAGGAGCTTCTGGGAGTTGTGACCTCCCATGGGCCCTCCCGAGAATCATACAAGCCATCCCGCGAAGCAAGGGATCGGACGGCGGCGACGGGCAGGCCGCCAGCCCAGGGCCCGGCAGTGTCTGCTCAAAGGATGTGAGCAGCGTTTTCATCCGCGGCAAGCGCGGCAGCGCTATTGCAGTCCGCAGTGCCGGGAGGCGGCGCGGGCGTGGTCGCGGTGGAAGGCACAGCAACGCTACCGGGAGACGGCCGCCGGCAAGCAGAAGCGGAACGGTCAAAGCCAGCGCTACCGGGAACGGGTGCGGAGCCGGAAACCCCCGCAGCCAGAAGCAGTTGGCGAGGCCGCGAGGGTAATCACTCAAGAACTTTTTTTTCGAGCATTCGTGCGACCGTCCCGGCTGCTACGAGCGCTTCGCGCACCAGCAGCGAAGTCCCTTGCGGCGCTTCTGTTGCGCGTCGTGCCGACGTGCGCTGGAGCGCGTCCGGGAGCGGGAGCGCCGCTGGAAGCAGGCGCGGATTTAATCCGGGCATATTGATCATCAGCGAGGGTCCGCTTACATTCAGCCTGTCTGATGCAACTGGAGTTTCACCAACTCGATCAGCGTTGGGAGCGCCTGCGGGCGCGCCATCCGGCGCGGCAGCGGCGACTGCTGGCATCGCTGGCGGAATCCGGCCAGCAAACGCCCATCGTGGTGGTGGCGGCCGAAGGCCAGGCGGACCGTTACGTGGTCATCGACGGCTACAAGCGGATCGCAGCGCTGGAACAACTGGGGCGGGACACGGTGGAAGCGGTGGTGTGGCCGATGGGCGAGGCCGCGGCGGTGCTGCTGGACCGCTCGCTGCGTTTCTCCGAACCGGAGAGCGCGCTGGAGGTGGGCTGGCTGCTGGCGGAGCTGGAGCACCGCTTCGGTTACGGGCTGGAGGAACTGGCGCGCCGCTTCGATCGCAGCGTGAGCTGGGTCTCGCGACGGCTGGCGCTGGTGGAGGTTCTGCCGGAGGCGATCCAGCAGGAGGTGCGGGAAGGGCGGATTCCGGCGCAGGGGGCCATGAAGTTCCTGGCGCCGGTGGCGCGCCAGAGTCTGGAAGACTGCCAGCGGATGGCCGCCATCTTCGCCCAGCGCCGCTCCCAGCTGCGCGAAGCCGGCCAACTGTATGCCGCCTGGCGCAAGGGTTCGCGCGCCGCCCGCCAACGCCTCCTGGAGGCGCCGGAGCTGTTCTTCAAAACGCAACGGCAGGAGAGCCAGCCGCCGAATGCCGCACTGCTGCGCGATCTGGAGATGGCGGCCGCCATGGTGAATCGCGCCCAGCGGCGGCTGGCCGGCGCCGCGGAGTTGGATGCCCGGCAGTGCGAAAGCGCGCGGCGGCAGATCGAGCGCATGGAAAAACAACTCCAGCGCATCGGCGAACAACTACAACCGGAGCAAGAAACGCATGTTGAGCCGAAGTCAACGCACGACGATTCTGGAACTGGCCGGCCAGGGAGTCGGCAAGCGCGAGATCGCGCGGGTTCTGGGGGTGAGCCGGTTATCGGTGCGCCGGGTGCTGCGCGCCCGTTCGACGGAAGTGCCCGAACTGGATCGTGCGGAGAAGGCCGAGCCTTACCGGCAGCAGATTTTGGAGCTGATGCACGAGTGCAAGGGGAACCTGGTCCGGGTCCATGAGGAGTTGGTGGCCGGCGGAGCGGCGCTGTCTTACCAGGCGCTGACCGCCTTCTGCCGTCGCCATGGGATCGGGCAGCCGGCGGTGGTAGCTGCCGGCCGCTACCAGTTCGATCCGGGCGAGGAGATGCAGCATGACACCTCGCCGCACGAAGTCCGCCTGGGCGGCAAGAAGCGCAAGGTGCAGACCGCTTCGGGCGTGCTGTGCTACTCGCGGATGCTGTTTTTCCAGTGCTACCCGACTTTCCAGCGTTTCGACTGCAAGGTGTTTCTCACCGACGCGCTGCGCTACTTCTCCGGCGCCGCGAAGCGGGTGATGATTGACAACACGCATGTGGTGGTGTTGCGCGGCACGGGGCGCGACATGGTTCCAGTGCCCGAGATGGCGGCCTTCGGAGAGCGCTTCGGCTTCGAGTTCGTGGCCCATGAGATCGGCGATGCGAATCGTTCCGCCCGCGTGGAACGGCCGTTCCGCTTTATCGAAGGCAACTTTCTGGCCGGGCGTACGTTCTCCAGTTGGGAGGATCTGAATCAGCGGGCGCGCGAGTGGTGTGACAAAGTCAACTCCACATACAAGAAACACATCCGCGCCGTGCCGCGCGAGCTATTCGCCGTGGAACGGCTGCAGCTGAAGCCGCTGCCCGCCTGGATTCCCGAGGTCTACCGGCTGCAGGAACGGCTGGTGGATGTGGAAGGCTATGTGGCGCTCCATTCCAATCGTTATTCGGTCCCGGTGGATTGGATCGGCCGGCGCGTGGAAGTGCGCGAAACCAAGGACAAGGTCGAGATTCAGCTGGATGCCCGCCGCATGGTCACGCACCGCCGTCTGCTCGAGGCCGAGCACCAGCGGGTGACGCTGGCCGAACATCGGCCGCCCCGCGGTCACGGAGTGCGTCGTGGTCATCCCCATCCCGAAGAGAAGGCCATCGTGGCGGCCGCGCCCGAACTGGCCGAGTATGTCGCCGGGTTGAAGCAGCGGAGCCGCAAGATCGTCAAACTGGCCCTGCGGCAACTGCTGGGTTTCGTGCGCGAGTATCCGCGCGAACCGCTGCTGGGCGCGGTACGGGAAGCCGCCCATTACGGCCTCTACGACCTGGACCGCGTGGAACGGATGATCTTGCGCCGCGTGGCGCATGAATATTTTCTGCTGGATGAGGGATCGCCGGATGACTGAAGAGACTCGAACAATTGCTGAAGA